>NZ_FPAZ01000005.1 GCF_900116435.1 Pseudoalteromonas lipolytica
AGGCAAGGATATGTCGAGTCTGTTAGCAATATCCCACACAGTTTCGTTTCGGAATAAACTCATTCCAATTACAGACCACATAATAGCTTCTAGCGGTAACCGCCTTCTGCGAACAGTGGCAACTCCCGCATGTTCAAATGCTTGTTCAAGAATATCTGGGTCAAGAACCTGCTTAAGTTTGTCGAGTGTATGTACATCATCTAAAAAGGAGGACATATCATCGAAGTGTTGAATTAGAGACATAAAAAAATCCGATACTATTTCTAATATCGGATTGTGAAGCTATGAAAAGATCAGTCAAGTGATCATAAAAATATGCTTAACTGATCTGCATTACGCTTAAATGCGGGTTTTTTATTAATGAATATTGAGTGATTAACTATAAATACTCAAACACCTTAATGACACGCTCTACACCTGAGATGTTACGGGCAACATCAACCGCTAAATTAGCCTCTGTATCGCTCACTAAGCCCATTAAAAATACCTCGCCATTCTCTGTGACAACTTTAATGTTATTGGCACTGATGTTCTCTGCGGTAATAAGCTGCGTTTTAACTTTTGAGGTTAACCACGAATCGTGAGTTTGCGTACTCATGCCTATATTTGAGCTGATGCGAATTTGATTATGAATTTTACGAATACCGTCAACACCTTCGATTGCTCGTTGCGCTTCGTCTTTCATTTCTTGGTTGGCGACTTGGCCGATCATCAGCACAATGCCATTAACGCTCACAACATTCACATTCGCGTATTTATGTATGCGCTCGTTTTCACTCAGTGCGATAGAGCTTTTTATTTCGATATTATTATCGTCAATTTGCGAGCCAATAGTACGACGGTCATTGGCCGCAGTGACAGCACCTGCGGTACCAGCAACAACTGCAGCTGCACAGCCTTGCAGCAATAAAATGGTACCAAGTACAATAAGAGACTGTTTAAACATTAATTTTCTTCCTGTGGGAATAAGGTTAAATCGATAAGCTCGCTCAGGCAGTGCAAGTTCACTAAATGAGATTCAACAAT
Organism: Pseudoalteromonas lipolytica; assembly: GCF_900116435.1. Classification (GTDB taxonomy): domain Bacteria; phylum Pseudomonadota; class Gammaproteobacteria; order Enterobacterales; family Alteromonadaceae; genus Pseudoalteromonas; species Pseudoalteromonas lipolytica. The sequence goes on from NZ_FPAZ01000005.1 coordinate 1,027, forward strand.
GCGGCTAGGGCGTTTTGATGGCACGCGGATTTCAACATCGTTAGGGCCAAGCAAGCCAACTAATTCACCCCCATCGTCACCTACTAACACAATCACTTTCATATCGCGAGTTAACGCCGCTTCTACGGCAGAAATTATTTGCTTTTCATTACCATTGACGGCGATAGCTAGCAGTAAGTCACCTTGTTGTGCGAAAGCACGGATTTGCCTTGCAAAGGTTTCGTGATCATCAATATTGTTGTTGGGACCTAAGTTAACTTGCTCCTGTGCCAAGGCTACTGCAGGTAGACACGGACGCTCAGTTTCGTAAAAGTTAATTAATAAACCAGCCATATGTTGTGCAAGCATATGGCAACTCGCGGTACCACAGCATAACAATTTATTACCATTGATAAGGCTTTGTGCAATGGTAAATGCCGCTGATTCAAGGGCGCTTGGGAGCACCTCGCCAGCCGCAATTTGAACTTGAATATTCTCGGTGAAAATCTTTTTTATTGTATCTTGCATAACCTACCAATTAAGCCGACGCCAAGCGGCGTTAGTACACATTTTTAAACCAGTTTATTTCGCTATTTAGTTCACCTGTTATGGCAACATAATCAATTCGCATAGCCTGATTTGATAATTTTTTTTCAGCAAGGTAATGGGCGATCGTTCGTCTAAGCCGTTGCTGTTTTTGCTTACTGAGCGCGTAATTTGCACCACCGCGAAGTTTGTTTTTTCTAAATTTCACTTCAACAAACACCAAGGTTTGCCCTTCGCGCATAATGAGATCAAGCTCACCATATTGGCATAAATAATTACGCCCAATGGCTGTTAGGCCATATTGCTTTAAATACTGCTCAGCCTGTTGTTCATAGTACAGGCCTTTTTCGCGGCTATTGTGCCACAATTGTTTAAACCACGACATGCTTTCATCCTTGTGCTGTCGTTACTTAATCAGCCGAATTAATCCCTGTTGCCGATTGCATAAATAACGGAATCGGTTGCTCTGTTGCTAATTCAACGGCAATGATTTGTTTGTTTTTGTACTGCGCCCAATCTAACGTACGGGTAACATACCCATTCGTTTCAATACTTAATTCGCCACTGATGCCAGCAAAACGTTTTCCTTGAATCATACTTAGTTGCTTAACATCACCTAATAGGCTGGTTGCATCATATGCCATGGCAAATAAGCGCTGACTTATATCTGTATTTTCAGGCCATAAGCGTTCGTATTGCTGACGCAAGTTATGCTGCTTTATCTGACCGTCAAGCATCCAAGGTAGTTCAGTAAAATACAGCCCTTCTAGATCACCTTTATCGGTACTGTCTATTTGTTTGCTATGGCTTTTAGAGCTTGCGTATAGCGGAATACGATCTGCGAAAGTACTTACATTAACATCTAAGTACGGTTTGATGAGGCGAGTTTCAGTTGCATCACCTAAAATATAAATAACATCAATATCGCTACGCGAGCGAGTTTCACTTTCGACTTCTTGCTTAAAGAGCGACTTAACCACTTGGATCCGCTCTTTACTTTGGTCCACTTCTAACAAGCCCGTGATAGTTTTTGGCATGTCATCTTTACCTGCGTAAAAACCAACTTGTGGTTTCACTTCACTGTAACGTTGCCATTGTTGGTTAAAGTACTCAACGAGGCGCTGGCCGTTACTGTTGTTTGGAGCAAGTAGCATTGGCTTTTGGTAACCAGCGGTTAAAAAGCGCTCTAATGCTTGTTGTATTTCGTGTTCAGGGCTTAATGCAAAGAAAAAATGCTGCTGTGAGATACGCTCACCCTCAAAACTATTAAGATGCATAACAGGGTAATCAATCAGCGTTTGTGCTGTGCTTAGCTTTTCAATATTACTTTTAAGCAATGGGCCAATCACAAAGTCAGCTTTAAATTCACTGAGTTTTAAGCTGATTTCAGCGGCAGAAAGTGATTCATCAATAAACAGTGTTTGTTCAAGTGGATGAGTATCAAGTGCGGCAAGTACACCCGCTTTTAATGCGTCGCCTAAGCGTTCGTTAGCGCCTGATAGTGGAATAAGCACCGCTAAACGATTGACATTAAGAGGCTCAACTTGCACAAGCTCAGTGACTTTCTTAGGTAAAATCTCTGCTGCAGGGTGACCTGGATAGCGTCGCATCCAGTTATTCATCGCTTGATGTAATTCAACCGGCGCCCCTAAATACACTTGGTGATAAAGCGCCAGATTAACCCAACCTTGTTGTACCACCGAGCCGCGATTAAAGCGCTCAAGCGCATAAGAAGATAGTTGAGTAAGGCTTGCCCATAAGTCTTTATTTAAATCAGCAACCGTGAAATTATTTTCGTTGCTAATGGTTGATGCTGCAAAGTAATAAGGCATTGCTTGTTTAGGCATGCCTTGTGATGCATAAACGCGAGCCGTTAAATATTGATGCCATGCTTTATGCTCTGGCAAGGTGAGTTGTGATTCGAGCAACTGTAGTTGCTCTAATGCGCGATCACTTTTACCTTGTTTCTCTTGTGCTAAAGCAATGTAAAGCTTGTTTTGAATTTGATCTACGCTTGGTGTGCTCTCGAGCTCAAAACAGATTGTTTCAAGCAATGACCAGCGCTGCTCAGTAATTGCTGCATCGCGAGCGGTATAAAGTAATTGAATTTTATCGGCACCTTGGCGATTTAACGCTGCTTGGTACATTGATTGCGCATCGGTTAGTTGTGATAGGGCTGTGTTTGCTTGCCCCGACTGATTTTCTGCCGTATTTGATGGTTTTTCGGTTGTGCTACAAGCCGATAACCCCGACAATACAATTAATAGACTAACAAGTTTAAGTCGCACAATGATTTCCCAATACGTTAACGCGATTTGCTTATATTACTGACTGACGCAGGAGACCTCAATGTTAAATGAGGAGAATTCAGATAAAATCGGCACTCTTTACATTGTAGCCACACCAATTGGCAACTTTGATGACATCAGCCAGCGTGCCATACAAACCCTATCTGAGGTTGACTTAATAGCCGCTGAAGATACTCGTCACACAGGAAAGTTGCTAAGCCACTTTAATATCAAAGCAAAAACCTTTGCTTTGCATGATCACAATGAAAAACAAAAAGCCCAGCAAATCGTCGATTGGCTAGAGCAAGGAATGAATATCGCGTTGGTTTCAGATGCGGGCACGCCACTGATCAGTGACCCGGGTTATGCCGTGGTAAACTTGTGTCGTGAGCAAGGTGCACATGTTACACCAGTACCTGGTGCATGTGCAGCCATTACGGCAGTGTGTTGTTCTGGTTTGCCGACCGACCGCTTTCAGTTTATCGGTTTTACACCTGCAAAAAGTAAAGCCAGACAAACTTTTTTTATTGAGGCTGTTAATTCAGGTATCACGAGCATTATGTACGAAAGTACCCACCGCATCATGGCAAGCCTTGATGATTTAGAAGCCGCATTAGGCTCAGACCAACCGGTGGTATTTGCCAAAGAATTGACCAAAACATTCGAAACTTTTTTCAATGGCAGCGTTGCTGAGCTAAAGCAGTTTTTAACGAATGATCCAACAAAGCAGCGCGGCGAAATAGTATTAATGCTGCCGGGTAAAGCGAAGCAAAGCGATGATATCCCAGAAGATGCCCGCCGTATGCTTGGCTTACTCGAAGCCGAAATGCCACTTAAAAAAGCCTGTGGCGTGGTTGCAGAGTATTTCGGTTTAAAGAAAAACGCGCTTTATAAAGCAATTATTGACGAAAAAGACTAATTCTTTACTGCACTCGGCTGCATGCTCAGGTATACTGCGCGCCGAGTCAGCCGAGATAATCGCTGCCTGCAACGAAAATGCGCAGGGGGAGGAAAGTCCGGGCTCCACAGGGCAGGGTGCCAGCTAACGGCTGGGGGGCGCGAGCCTACGACAAGTGCAGCAGAGAGGAGACCGCCAACTTCGGTTGGTAAGGGTGAAAGGGTGCGGTAAGAGCGCACCGGGCCACTGGTAACAGTTGGTTGCAAGGTAAACTCCACCCGGAGCAAGACCAAATAGGGTTCTATCATTTTAAATAATGAACGCGTGGCCCACGTGAGAACCGGGTAGGTTGCTTGAGCCATAGAGCGATTTATGGCCTAGACGAATGATTATCCACGACAGAACCCGGCTTACTGGCTGACTCACCAAATTAATGAAAGCCCACAGTGAAAACTGTGGGCTTTTTGCTTTCTAAATCACAAGCAATTTTTAACCAAGTATAATCATTCCCTAATCGCCATCATTATTGATCTTGAACAAGGTTGCTACGTTGACTCTGTTTCACAGAATGATACAGTGAATTTGAACTTTAATTCTAGCCAAAGGAGCTGCCCATGCTAGGCGAAAAACACTCGTTATTGAATGAATTCCCAGAGTTTAATGAATTAATCCACAACCTTGCCAAAAGCGATGCCCATTTTAAAAATACCATGCAACGATACGATGACATGGATAAAGAAATTAGAGAGCTTGAGCTTAATAGTTCTCCGATTGATGACAGTGAAATGCATGAAAAGAAACACCAAAGAGCTGCGCTGAAAGACGAACTTTATGATTTCTTAAAAGCGAAAGCATAAAACAGAAAATGACACCTAATGCCCCTTGCTCTTATGACTCTCGCTGACAAGGGGTGTTATTTCCCAGTTAACCCTAATTTATACCTTTCTAACGCTTTTAATTCCCTTATTTTCAATAGTTTTATATGTTAGTAACTGTTTATTCAGATTTTTTAAATGGGTGGAATTTATATGTTTGCGAAGGGAGCAATCAAAGCCGTCTCACTGTGTATTATGGCTATGTCTGTCAGCCTGAGTGCCGCAGCAAGTATCAACAATACAGAGACTATGTGGCCAGGCACGGTTTACAACACGGATATACCTACATTTAAGCAGGTTCTTGGTTATGATGTAGGTGAGCGCATTACTAATTACAACGATATGCGTCGTTATTTAACAGCCCTTGAGCAAGCCGCTCCTGAGCGTATTAAAGTTTTTAAGTATGCAAACAGCTGGGAAGGTCGTGAGCTTGTTTATGCGGTTGTTGGCACCGCTGAGCATATTCGCTCATTAGAAACCCTTGCAAAAAACACGCAATCGCTGGCAGACCCGCGAAGTACATCTGCGAAAGATGCAAAGTCACTCATCAAAAACTTACCCACTTCAGTGTGGCTGCAGTATGCAGTACACGGTAATGAAATTAGCTCGACCGATGCGGCACTGTTCACCGCTTACCATTTATTAGCGGCACCGAACGATACCATTAACAGTAAAATATTAGAGAATACCGTTGTATTTATTGATCCCCTACAAAACCCTGATGGCCGTGAGCGCTTTGTTTCTCGCTATTATGCCACTGTCGGATTAGAGCACAGCGCAGACCGTTTAAGTGCAGAGCATAATGAGCCTTGGCCTCGAGGTCGAGTTAATCATTATCTGTTCGATATGAATCGTGATTGGTTAGCACTTACTCAGCCTGAAACAAAGGGTAGAGTAGCTGCAATTAATAAATATAAACCTCAAGTGGTGGTTGATATTCATGAAATGGGCGGCGATCAATCATATTATTTTGCGCCGGCTGCTCAGCCATTCAATCCCCATATGACAAAAACGCAAATAGCCAATATGGATGCCATTGGCCAAAATCATGCTAAATATTTTGATGAGTTTGGCTTTGATTATTTTACCCGCGAAATTTTTGATGCTTTTTATCCTGGGTACGGTGATAGTTGGCCTGTATTTTATGGTGCGTCAGCATCAACCTACGAAGTAGGCTCTGCTCGCGGCCATGTTTTTGAAAAAAACACTGGTGAACTTCTCACTTATTTTAATACAGTGAAGCGTCAGTTTGTGGCATCAATTTCTACCGCCGAAGGTGCAGCTAATCAACGTGAGAAGCTACTTAATGACTTTTACCAATATCAAGTTGATGCAATTGATTCAGGTAAGAAGAGTAAAGAACGTGTGTATATTTTACCGAACCAAAGTAACCGTGAAGGAACGCATAAACTTGCTACGTTAATGGCTGAACACGGCGTAGAAGTTCAACAAGCAAATGAAGATTTCAAAGCATGCGGTGTTAAATATAAAGCGGGTAGCTACTTTATTGATACAGCGCAGCCGCGTGGTGTATTTGTTCGTACCACATTTACAGACCAAGTTGATATGGCTGAAGCCTTTGTAAAAGAACAAGAAAGACGCCGTGCTCGTAACCTAGGCGACGAAATTTATGATGTCACAGGCTGGTCGCTGCCAATGATGTTTAATGTTGATAGCGATAGCTGTAGTAAGGCTGTGAGCGCTGACAGTAAAGTGGTTCAGGCTAACGACACACTGATTGGTAAAGTGAATAACCCAGAAGCCTCAGTGGCTTATATTGTTGCTTGGGGCGACACGGCCGCTGCACGCTTTTTAACCGCAGCGCTGCAAGCAGGCGTTAAGCTTAAAAGTGCTGACCAAGCATTTGTATTAGGTGATAAAACTAACTACCCAGCGGGCAGTTTAGTGATTGAAAAGCGCTTAAACGATAAAGACTTACTGACTAAAATTAGTCAAATTGCAGAGCAAACAGGTGCAATAGTCGATGGTGTTGATTCAAGCTGGGTAATTGATGGCCCCAGCTTTGGTAGTAATAAAACAGTACCAATGGTGGCGCCAAAAGTGGCGATTGCATGGGATGTACCTACCAGTGAGCTAAGCGCTGGTAACACCCGTTTTGTTATAGAAAGACAGCTCGGCTATCCGGTAACGGCTATTCGTACACCAATGCTTGCATGGGCTGATTTAAGTGATTACCAAGTGTTGATTTTACCGGAAGGTAATTACGAGCAAGCATTAGGTAAATCGGGCGCGGCTAATTTAAAAAGTTGGGTTGAAGCTGGTGGCGTGTTGATTGCACTCGGTAATGCAAACCGCTTTACCACCCATGCTGATTACGGCTTATTAGATGTTAAGCGCGAGCAAGCCTACCGAGAAGAAAAAGCCGACAGCAGCGATGATAAAAGCAGTAAAGTGGCAGGGCAGTTATTCGCTTCTCGTGATGATTTAAAAGCAGCGAGCATCGAACCACACACCTCGCCAGACTATGTAGCCGGTGTACTTGCTAATGTTGAAGTAGACCAAGAGCATTGGTTAACCGCAGGCGTCGATAAAAATTTAGTGGCGGTGGCTTACGGTAATGATATTTACACGCCAATTAAACTTAACTCAGGCAAAAACTTAGCGTGGTTCACAGGTAAAGACGATGTACTGGCGAGTGGTTATTTGTGGCAGCAAAACAAAGCTCAGCTAGCTTACAAGCCGCTCCTTGTTCATCAACCACTAGGTAAAGGCATGGTGATAGGCTTTACACAATCACCGACGTATCGCGCCTACCTTGAAGGCATGAATGTATTGCTCACTAACACGATTTTCCGTGCTGCAGCTCATGCTCAGTAAGGTTTAGAACAAATCGAAATGCCCGGCCAAGTTGCGTAATGCCAGTCAGTTAAGCAGTTTTTTGAATAAATATGTGAATATTATTCAGTTAAAGCTGCTTAAAGCAGGTGGGGATAAAATTAGCTAAAGACCATATAGCAAAAGGGCTACAGTAAGATTTTTATAAATCATCGCTGTAACCCTTTATTTTATTGGTTTTTCCTTAACTGATCTGCATTAGGCCAAGTTGCGGGCTTTTTCGTGTTTAAAGCTTCTCTCAACATCTAAAATAAAAAAGCCCGCAGGGCAAAGGGCGGGCTTTTTAGTGTTCCATGGAGAGGAAGTGTTAAGACACAATCCCGAGTGGCTTACCTGTTTGCCAAGCGCCACGGGTAAAGTCTGGTATCGTTTTGCTGTTACTTCTGTCTGCAACCGATGCCATACTTTGTGGAAAGATAGATGACCAGGCTGCAGCATCGTAAACATCTTGATCCAGTGGTTCATTGTTACGCAAGCAGTAAATCATGCGCCATAACATTATGAAATCCATGCCGCCGTGACCACCGTTGCGAACGGCTTCTTCACCCATACGTTGCCATAATGGATGATCAAACTCTGCACGCCATTTTTCCATATCGTGATCCCAGCGATGGAAATTTTGCATATGTGGTTTACGGCCTTGTGAGCCCGCACTTTCCCATGCTGCTACTTCAGCTTCATATTGCTGCTGGTAGATTTTTGCAATGGCTGGTGGTACATCTTCTAGGGCAATGCGGTTAGGAAAACCTGCAAATGTCCCATTAGTACCTTGAATTAGGTTATGGCGGCTGTACGGGCGTGGGCTTGTGGTGTCGTGCTGAACCATAATGCTTCGGCCTTTCACTGTTTTAATAATGCTGGTGTTCATGTCGCCAGCAGTAAATTTCAGTGAACGACGTTCGTGGCCTGCAGGAAATTCACGTTCTGCGTAGGCTGCACGGCCAAGTGCAGGTGAGCTGACTGATGTTACGAAATCAAAGCGATCACCCCGGTTGATGTTCATATATTGAGAAACGGGGCCTAAGCCATGAGTGGGGTATAAGTTACCGTTTACTTTTGTATGCCAGTAAGTACGCCACGAGCCGGTACTGCGGTCAATTTCTTTCATTTGCCAACGCAGGTCATGAATATAAGCGGCTTCACCATGCAGTAACTCGCCAAATACGCCTTTACGAACCATGTTTAGAACCATTAACTCGTCACGGCCGTAGTTAACGTTTTCCATCATCATGCAGTTCTTTTGAGTGCGCTCAGCAGTGTTTACTAGTTGCCAGCACTCTTCCATAGTGGTTGCTGCGGGTACTTCAACAAAGGCATGTTTACCACTTTCCATGGTTTCAACACTCATTGGTGTGTGCCAACGCCAAGGTGTTGAAATGATCACGATGTCGATGTCATTGCGAGCCAGCATGTCTAAATAAGCTTTATCAGAACCCGTGTAAGCAGTTGGTTTAGGTAAGCCTTTTTCAACAACATAGTTAATTGATTTCTCGAGCATGAGCTGATCTGTGTCACAGATAGCTTTAATTTCAACACCTTCAATGTGGCAAAGGTGTTTTACATGGCCGCTACCACGTTGACCAACGCCAATAAAACCAACACGTACCACATCCATCGCAGGCACAGCTAAGCCCATTACGCTTTTACCTTGTGACGCAAGTGGTGTGCTTTGATTATCACCTTGTTGGCTTTTCGCACAGCCAGTCACGACTGTCGCGGCGGTAATAGCTGCGGCAGATTTTAAAAAACGTCGTCTATCTATTGTCATAACGATACCTAAATCACTGAGATTATTTTAATAGTGGGTTTCAGTTGTTTCTTTTTATCTTAATTGAAAGACAATTACAAAAGTTAACAGGTAATCAAAATTGCTGCATGTCCGCAATAATACATACAGCTAACACAGTTCAATCTTGATTTAATAGATGTATTTAATTTACAGGATAAATATTAAATAATATTACTGCCTTGCTCAGGATCGCGAGATTGATCGGCTTGTTCACGAATATCATCTGCATCACTACTTATATCATCCAAGCTATGGTCGTCGAGAGTGTTTGATGTTTGTGGGGGCAAAGTGGTGTGATGACTGGTGTGCTCGGCATCGGTATTTAAAATAATTCGTTCGCGAGCATCATCTGGCATACTAATTTTTTCTGCTAAATAGGTGTTTACTAACATTCGCATTAGCTGAGATGCTACTTTAACCGTGCTATGTTCACTGCTGTTTACCCAAAAATAAATGGTTAAATTAAGCGTGGCAGATCCAAGCGATTCAATGAGAACCTGACTGGGGGGATCATTAATAACGGCAGGGTTTTGACTTACGACTTGCATGGCTAATTGCTGAGCATAGCGAATGTCATTATCGTAGCCAATGCCTACTGTAAAATGGCCGCGCATTTTGGGGTTCGCAGTAAGGTTTTTAATGACATTTTTATAGACGGTAGCATTCGGTATTTGAATATGATTACCATCAAAATCCACCAAAGTAGTGGCGCGAGCTGTGACTTTTTTTACTACCCCTAAGCGGCCATCTACTTCTATAACATCGTCAATCCGAAACGGTCGCTGTACGCTTAGTAGCATACTCGAGATAAAGTTCTCGGCGATATCACGAAATGCGAAGCCAAGGATCAAGCCCACCAATCCTGTACCACTCATGATAGCGATGGCAAAACTGGTCAGCCCTGCAAGACGTAAAAATAAGTACACCCCAAACAAAATAATAACGATGCTAAAAAAGCGCCGTGTAACGACATGTAAAAGCTTACTTTCACTCACAAAGCCCAGTGGTTTAATCAGTACATATGACAAAGGGCGAGCCAGTAAGTAGCAAATAATAATGGCGACAATACCGAGTGTGAGAGCCGGTAACATTTGCCAAGCAGTGTGTAAAAACTGCGTAACTTGTAAATTTAAATCGTACCACGTAAGGCTTTCAATTGGCGTCGATGTCGTGGTTGATAGTATGGGTGTGATTAAATTAGTTACTTGATTAGTAAGATATAAATAAAAATTCATTGCACCACTCCATGGATTATAGCCGGGCAGTTATAAGCGTAGCTCAATGCAAGTTAGGCGCCATTATTAGTGGCAAGTAGTTTGCAACGACACCTTAAGCTAAGTAGAAAGTGAGGAAGAATATGTCTCAGGGCAATCGCGGTTTTCAGGCTCGCTCGCCGCTGGAAATCCCATTACGAGGTTGGTGGGATATAAGCAAACGGGTATATCATAATTTATCACAAGATAATTTATCGTTTGTTGCGGCAGGTGTCGCATTTTATGCACTGCTAGCAATCTTTCCTGCACTGGCTGCCATTGTGTCTATTTATGCCTACTTTGCTTCACCAACGGACATTCATGAGCAATTATCTAAAGTGATTGCAATTTTACCTGCCAGTAGTCGCGATATTATTTTACTGCAAGTGAGTGAAGTGACGCAGCAATCGCAAAAAGTCTTGAGTATGAGTGCTATAGGCACTTTATTGTTAACAGTCTGGAGTAGCAGTAAGGGCTGCCAAGCGCTGATCACGGCCTGTAATATTACATACCATCAGCATAACAAACGGCAATTTTTTGTGGCGTTACTGGTCCGTTTTTTATTTTCGTTGGGCGCTATAATCGTCGCTCTCGTGGCGTTATTAATTATTGGTATTTTACCTATTGTGCTTAATCTGGTTGGCCTAACAGAGTTAATAGATTTAATGATCACGCTGATAACTTGGCCGCTGCTGGCAATCATTTTTAACGGTGCATTGGCATTTTTATACCGCTACGCACCTCATCGAAACCCCGCTAAGTGGCGTTGGATCACACCGGGTTCAATGCTCGCGACTGTATTATGGATCGGGGCATCGGTTGGTTTTTCATTTTATGTCTCGCAATTTGCACGTTATAACGAAACCTATGGCTCTTTAGGGGGCGTGGTTATTATGCTGATGTGGCTTTATATCAGTGCTTATATCATTATTTTTGGGGCGGCAATTAATGCCAGTGCTGAACAGCAAACGGTCATTGATAGTACTGTCGGCCCCGAAAAAGAAGTCGGAGAGCGCGGAGCAACTGTAGCAGATACATTGATGACACAGCAGACTAAACATTCTTCTGAATAGAACGATTGGCGCTAATTTTACGCATGGTTGTTAGTTAAATTGGCGTCTACAATCATTTCATATAATTTACGGGAGTAACGTTATGAAAGTGATTCAACAATTAAATAGCCATGCCACTCAAGATGGTGATGGTGTCAATATTAGCCGTATCCCAGGCTTTGATGGAAAATACTTAGATCCATTTTTAATGATCGATGAGCTTAAGTCTGACGATCACAGTGATTTTATGGGGGGCTTTCCTGCACACCCTCATCGTGGCATTGAAACCTTCACTTATATTATTAAAGGAGGGTTTGAGCACCAAGATCAAATGGGTAACAAAAAAGCGATTCGTGCAGGAGATGTGCAATGGATGAGTACTGGCTTTGGTGTGATCCACAGTGAAATGCCGTTAGCAGATGCAAAAGAAGGCATGCATGGATTCCAAATCTGGTTAAATATGCCAAGTGCAGAAAAGCTCAGAGCACCGCGTTACCAAGATACAACAGAAGCCCCCGCACCGGTGACTCGTAATGATCAAGGGGTTGAGTTAAAAGCGCTTGCAGGTAGTTGGCAGTTTGCCAGTGAAGAGCAGGTTTCAAGCTTACAAGATTTAGCCGCTAATGGCATGTTAGCTGATGTGACTTTGCCTGCCGGCACTGAATTTAAACACGCGCCTCTTAAGCAAACTAAAGTCATGTTGTATATACACACGGGAGAAATTAACACTGAACAGGGAGGGCCTGTTAAAGCGGGGAGCTTGTTAATTTTAGAGCCTGGCAGTGACATTGAATTTAATTCGCAAACGGGGGCGGGTGTCTTGGTGCTTGCGGGCGAACCACTAAAGCAGCCGATTGCTCATATGGGACCTTTTGTTATGACGACGCAAGCAGAGTTACATCAGGCTGTACGAGATTATCAACAAGGTAAATTTGGCACACTCTAGGAGGTTATCGTGGGATTACTTGTAAACGGCCAGTGGCAAGATAAATGGTACGACACAGACAACAACCAAGGTGAATTTAAGCGTGAATCAGCGCAGTTGCGTAACTGGGTAACGGCTGATGGTAGCAAAGGGGCAAGTGGCGATGGGGGATTCAAGGCTGAGAAAGGTCGGTATCACTTGTATGTTTCATTAGCGTGCCCATGGGCTCATCGCACGCTGATTTTTCGCCATTTAAAAGGCCTTGAAGACTACATTAGTGTCTCGGTTGTGAGTCCTGACATGCTAGAGCATGGGTGGACATTCGATAAAGATAATCACAGCACAGGTGATGCTTTATTTGATAGCGACTACATGCATCAAATTTATACACGTAACAAAGCTGATTATTCTGGCAGAGTGACGGTACCTGTACTTTGGGATAAACAGACCCAGCGCATTGTCAGTAATGAGTCTGCAGAGATTATTCGGATGTTTAATAGTGCATTCAATGAACTTACTAACAATGAACGCGATTTTTACCCTGCAGCGCTACGTACTGAAATTGATGAAATAAACGAGTTTGTTTATCACAATATCAATAACGGTGTGTACCGTGCAGGCTTTGCAACAACGCAAGAAGCGTACACCGAAGCGTTTGATGATTTGTTTGCCGCTCTTGATAAAATTGAACAGCGTTTGACTCATAATCGCTACTTAGTGGGCGACACACTCACAGAGGCTGATTGGCGTTTATTCACGACCTTAATTCGCTTTGACAGTGTTTATGTGGGTCATTTTAAATGTAATTTACGCACCATCGAAAGTTACCCTGCAATTAGTCATTATTTACGCGAGTTATACCAAATTGAAAAGGTGAGTGAGACGGTCGATTTTTACCACATAAAACGTCACTATTACTTCAGCCATACGATGATAAATCCGACGCAAGTGGTGCCAAAAGGACCCGATATAGACTATGGCCGAGCGCACAATCGTGGCCAATTATAGTACTCAGAGTAGCAGCTCATGTGAGCTGCTACTGATACCCTTTCATTACGTCGCGAATAGTGTCGATACCAAACATGACTTTTTGAATAAACGACTCAGCGCTTTTTACGAGGTTAAAATGCGGGTGCTGCGACCATACTGCTTGTAATTTATCATCTAGCAAAATTGCTTGCTGGTCAGACTCGTTACGAACAGGGTTGTTACTGTGGATACTTTGCCCTGACTTGGCCGCGGTTTCAAAAAAAATCACAGCATCATATTGATTAAGTTCAGTGTGAAGATCGGTCCCTAAGCATTGAAAAAACTCCGCCTGATCACCTGGCCAATATGCGAGACCATCTAAGCTACCACGATCGCACAGCATTAAACGATCAGGGTGCATAGTACGTTGAATATGTTCAAGGTGTTTCTGTAAGCTGAAGATAGCTTGCTGGTGAGCTTTTACAAGGTGAGGGGCATTACCCCGTTCTATTCCGCCGCCAAATAACATGGTTGCCGATTCAGGCACTACCACAATTTGTTTCGAGAACTCGCGTCGTAATAAGTCGATTGCTGTTGTTTTACCGCCACCGGGGCCACCGGTTAATACAATCCGTTTTTTCAATTAGGTTATCCTGTTAACACGCAAAACTTATTTACACGGTAAAGAAAAGACTAACAAATGAGAAGTAAAAAGCGTATTTTTTGTGATAAAGATCACAACAGTCGTAACAGCCAGCTAAACTGACTGAGTTGTTTGAGTTTTCCATGCTGATGATCATCATTTTTTAAAGCCCCATAACCTACACCCGCCGAAAAGGCACTCGCAAGCCCGACTTTAGTAACGGCGAATCGCTTTAAGCGATAATTAAATGCTTGGTGATGTTGGCGTTTCAATTCATCGAGTAAATCCATTTGCTGGCTTAAGTTATTAACCTTTTTCTGCGGTTTTTTTATGAAGTAATCAATAAACATCATTTTTCCTTATTGAGGTTTAGTAACTGTCGAATACTTGTTATGGTTTTATCAAAGCCAATTTTGCTGCTGATATAACCAATATTTTTCCACAGCCAAATTAAGCAAAGTATTTGCATGGTAAACAGCGATACCGCTGACAGCCAAATTGATTCACTTAGACTAAATATAGCAAGACCGATGGATGCTAATAGTCCAGCCCAAAGTAACACCAATCCCCCAGCAAAACAGACGATCAATATTATGGTGAGTGCCAGTGAACGCATTGACAAACGCCATTCAGCAGCAGCTAAATCTTTGCAGATCCCCATTTGTTGACGGTAATCAACGTAAAGCTGTTTAGTGTAGTCAGTGAGTTTGGCAAGATGATCTTGCCACTGATCAGCATGGAGTTGCTGATCAGTGGTTTCTTGCGTTTTCTCATCAGTAGGGTGAGAGTGCGGCATAATCGTTACTTATTACGACGGATTAGTGCGCTCACTAGCATACCTGCTGCAAATGCAATACCCGCTGTCGCTAATGGGTTTTCAGATGCTAGTTGACGTGTTTTGCCGCTGTATTCATTTATTTTTTCACGCGCAACCGCTTGTTTTTCAGACAATGTTTTTGCCGAATTAGTAGCTCCCTCTCGAACACTGTGTTCAGCGCTTGCTGCACGTGATGATAGAGCATCAACGGCATGATGCGCTGCTTCGGTTGCTTTTTCAGTAAATGGCGCCTCTACTTGAGCCGCTTTCGTATCTGCACTGCTTGTGGTGCTTGAATTCGATTTGTTTGTTGCGGTAGTCATAATCATTCCTTAAAAATTGCCATTAAATTGGTAAGTACACTGTCGCAACCTTCGTACCAATAAATAATATTATTTAATATCAGATTGTTATGGAATTAATGGCTCATGTAAGTCGGTATTACCCGTAACTATTGCAGGGTTATTGCGTAAAAATTACCGAATTCGATTTTATTCTACTAATTTGTAATTATTCATTGGTCATTCATTAGCCATTTTTACCCAATAGCTTGCCAAGAAAACCGCAAAAAAGATTTTTTTCTTTGTTTCCCACTTTTTCCCACGTAATTCAGTAGCTTTGCTTGAAGCCTTATTTTTTCTGGCTTTACAAGCAAGTTATGATGATCTGCTTACTTGACAAAATAGCTTGTCAAGCCCTAAACTGGAGCACTGTGGTAAAAAGTGGTTTTTAGTGGATCAAATTGGATCAGTAATAATCGTTAACGATTTACAACCTAATTTTAAGGCAAGCTATGTTTCGGGGTGCGAGCTCTCTGAGTTTGGATGATAAAGGACGCTTTGCGGTACCGACTAAGTACCGAGATGCGATCTTGTCTGAAGATCAGGGCACCGTTATTTGCACCGTAGCACTTAATGAGCCTTGTTTGTGGTTATATCCGTTGGCTGAGTGGCTTGAAATTGAAGCGCGGTTATTAAAAATTTCTAATATGAATCCACGTGCACGCCGAATGCAACGCATGTTGCTTGGTAACGCTACAGAGTATCAACTCGATAAAAATGGCCGAATTTTGCTTGCACCGTCTTTACGTGCACATGCTGAACTTGGAAAAAAAATCATGTTGGTTGGCTTGATGAATAAGTTTGAGATTTGGGATGAAGATCGTTGGCATGAACAAATGCGCCAAGATACTGAGATAGAACGCCTAGGCGATTTTGAGGCGAATCCCGAATTCGATAATTTCTCACTCTAACCACAAATAAAAAAGGCAAAAAATAGCTAATGACAGCGCAATTTGAACATGTCTCTGTACTGATGGAAGAAACCATAAATGCTTTGGACATAAAGCCCGAAGGTATTTACATGGATGGCACATTTGGTCGCGGTGGACACTCAGGACAAATTTTAGCGCGTCTAAATGATCACGGTCGCTTACAAGCAATCGACCAAGATCCGCAAGCTATTAAAGCTGCCGAAAAATTTGCTGATGATGCCCGTTTTTCAATTGCTCATACCCGTTTTTCTAATTTAAAAACGGTGGCGGAAGACAATGACTTAATTGGTAAAGTCGATGGCATTTTATTAGACATTGGTGTGTCATCACCTCAACTAGACGATGCAGAACGCGGTTTTAGTTTCATGAAAGATGGCCCGCTTGATATGCGCATGGACCCAACCAGTGGTCGCAGTGCTGCACAGTGGTTAGCCGAAGCGGAACTTGAAGACATTACCCATGTGATCAAAACCTTTGGTGAAGAAAAATTTGGTCGTCGTATTGCTCATAAAATTATTGAAACTCGCGAGCACACACCGATTACGAGTACCAAACAATTGGCTGATTTAGTTGATCAAGCCGTGCCAGTAAAAGATAAACATAAGCACCCTGCAACACGCACCTTTCAGGCGATTCGAATTTATATCAACAGTGAGCTCGAAGAAATTCAAACGGCGCTTCAAGCTGCTGTTGAAGTATTAAAGCCGGGTGGACGGCTGGTGGTTATTTCGTTCCACTCACTCGAAGATCGTATTGTTAAGCAGTTTATTAAGAAACAGAGTAAGGGAGAGGCGATACCCAGAGGTCTGCCTTTAACAGATGCACAAATAAATAAAAACCTGACGTTAAAAGCAGTGGGTAAAGCCATTAAGCCGAGCAAGGAAGAAATTGAATTAAATCCTCGTTCGCGCAGCTCGGTGCTAAGGGTTGCACAGAGGTTGTAATGAAAGCAAAAGCGACACATCGCCAACCAAATTTATTTTTAGAGATTTTCAAAGGCCTAGGAGCTAATAAGCTGACCTTGGCCTTGTTGGTTGTGATTCTCGCATCGAGCTTGAGTGTCGTGCAGGTAACTCACTTAGCTCGTCAACAGTTAATAGAACAAGATAAGTTATTGCAAGAGCGTGATGAACTAGACCTTGAATGGCGCTACTTGTTGGTAGAAGAAGAGTTTTATTCACAGCATGCACGTATCGAAGAAGTTGCAACCATGCAATTAGAAATGAAACGGCCAACCAGCCAAGACGAAAAGGTGGTAATACTGCAATGATAAGCAGAAGGAAAAAGCCAACTAATACCTTGATCACATGGCGCTTTATGCTGGTGTGCTCGGTTGTATTTTTAGTCTTTATGACGCTGGTAGCGCGTGCCGCATTTTTGCAAGTAATTGAACCAGACAAAGCGCGTTCAGAAAGTGATAAACGCACAGTACGTGTTGAAAAACAACATGTACAACGCGGTATGATCTTTGATCGCAATGGCAAAGAGCTGGCGGTAAGTGTGCCTGTGGTTAGTGTGTATGCAGACCCCAAAGCCTTGCATAAATCGTTGGTCAGCAAAGTGCTTCGCCAAGCGCGTAAAAATGGTGAAGATCAAAATGCACTGGCAGAGAACACCGCAGAATTAAATAGACGCATTGCCGCTTATTACAGCAATGATATTCGTTGGCGTGAGCTGGCGGATGTACTGCGTATTGAGCCAACTAAAATCAATGCGCGCCTGCGCGATAATCCGAAACGCCGATTTGTATATTTAAAGCGTCAGGTAACGCCTGCGGTTGCTAATTATATTGGTGATTTACGTTTGCCTGGTATTCATTTACTCGACGAATCAAAACGTTATTATCCTGCTGGCGAAGTGACTGCGCACGTGATTGGTTTTACCAATATAGATGGAAATGGTATCGAAGGAATTGAAAAGTTATACGAGCAGCAATTAACGGGTGTTGAAGGCCAGCGTACTATTCGTAAAGATGCCCAAGGCCGCGAGGTTGAAGTACTTGATGAGCGTGAGCGTGTAGAACCAGAGAATATCCATTTAAGTATTGACCAACGTATTCAAGCCATTGCTTATAAAGCGGTGAAGTCAGCCGTATTATCTTACAAAGCAACATCGGGCTCGGCTATGGTCGTAGATGTAAAAACCGGTGAAGTACTGGCAATGGTTAATAGCCCTTCATTCAACCCTAATAATTTAACAGATGCAGCACCACACAAGCGTCGTAATCGTGCTATTACCGATTTGTTTGAACCGGGTTCGACTGTTAAGCCACTAGCCATTTTGGCTGGTTTAGACTACGGCTCAATCCAACCGGATGAAATTATTGATACTTACCCTGGCTGGATGCGCGTTGGCGGCAGTTTAGTACAAGACACGCGTAATCACGGCGAAATGAGCTTAAGAGAAATCTTAAAGTACTCAAGTAATATGGGTGTGACGAAGGTCAGCCAAACCGTACCGAAAGACTATTTTGTGGGCCTTTATGAAAAAGTTGGCTTTGGCAGTGACAGCGGCACCGGAATGGTCGGTGAAAGCAGTGGCTTATTTTATCCACACCGTCGTTGGTCTGATCACGAAATTGCCGCTTTATCGTTTGGTTATAACTTAGCGGTAAGCACGGCACAAATGGCGCGTTTTTATGCCATGTTAGGGTCGGGTGGCGTTATGCGTCCTTTGACTGTGCTGAAGCAAGATTCAATTCCTGAAGGCGAGCGTGTTTTTCAACAAAAGGATGTTGAAGCCGTTGTTCACATGATGGAAAGTGTATTTGAAAAAGGCGGTACGGCACAAAAAGTTCACGTAGATGGCTACCGTGCAGCGGGTAAAACAGGGACCTCTAAAAAGGCCGCTGTGGGTGGTTATGGTGACGAATATGTCGGTTATTTTGCAGGTATAGCGCCAGCCAGCAATCCTCGTTTAGCTGTTGTGGTAATGATAAATGAACCGGGTGGAGATGTTTATTATGGCGGAGCGACGGCAGGTCCTGCATTTGCAGAGATTGTCTCCAATGCCTTAAGAATTTTAAACGTCGCACCGGACAAAGATGCGGTTGCGTACGTGGAAGGCAAAGATAACGATGCGTGATTTAAAACCCATTCTTAATCATATTGACGTGGAGGCTAATTCTTTATTAGTCAATCAACTGCGTCTAGATAGTCGCGATGTTCATCCCGGTGATGTATTTGTGGCAATTAAAGGCCATCAGCTTGATGGCGGCCAGTTTATAAAGAAAGCCATTGAAAATGGTGCGGTTGCTGTGATTGCTGATCGCTTATGTGAGTTTGAAAGTCATTTCGAACCACTTTACTTAGTGTCTGACTTAGCTAAAAAGCTGCCAGCACTCGCTGCTGCATTCTACCAACAGCCCTCTGCTGAGTTAGATTTAGTGGGCGTAACAGGCACCAATGGCAAATCAACAACGACGGCAATGATCGCGCATTTAGCGCAGCAATGTCATAAATCTGTAGCGGTTATTGGTACGCTGGGTTATGGTCACCCTGAACAGCTAACACCCTTAGCCAATACCACTCCATCAACTGTTGATTTACAACGTATTTTATCTGAACTACGTGATCAACACATGAATGTGGTTGCAATGGAAGTTTCATCGCATGGTCTGGTGCAACAGCGCGTTGATCATTGTCAGTTTAAAGCCGCCGTTTTTACCAATTTGTCGCGTGATCACTTAGATTATCATGGCACAATGGATGCGTATGGCGATGCCAAATTGATGTTGCTGCGTGATCATAATCCAGAAACTGTTGTGCTTAATCAAGACGATGCACAAGTCGAACAGTGGTTAGAAAAGTACGACTTCAATAACCTAATTTGTTATGGCCATAAAAATTTAGCACCGAAAGGCGCACGCTATGTTTATTTTAGCGATGTCGTTTATAGCAACACCGGTATTTCGGCAACGTTCGAAACAAGCTGGGGTCACGCTGAGGTGCAATCTGCATTATTTGGTGAATTTAACCTCTATAACCTAGCAGCAGCAATGGCCACGCTATTAGGTATGGGTTACCCGCTTTCACAGTTAGTAGACGCATGTAAATCATTGCAACCGGTTGCTGGGCGCATGCAAGCGTTTAGCGCACCGGGTCAACCAACTTGTATTGTTGACTATGCACATACACCAGATGCACTTGCACTGGCATTGCAGGCTTTACAAAAGCATGTCCCCGGGGGCGTGAGCTGTGTGTTTGGTTGTGGCGGTGACCGCGATAAAGGCAAGCGTCCAATGATGGCAAAAGCGGCTGAAGGTAATGCTGATCGTATTATCGTCACCAGCGATAACCCACGCAGTGAAGACCCAAATGCAATTATTGCTGACGTGGTCGCAGGACTTGAGCACCCAGAGCGCGCGCACTGCGAAGCAGACCGTGCTCGTGCAATTAGTTATGCAATAGAGCAAGCAAATGCCGATGATGTGATTCTTATTGCAGGCAAAGGCCATGAAGACTATCAAATTATTGGCGATCAGCGTATCGACTTCTGCGACCGCCAATATGTACAACAACAACTAAAAGAAAAATCGCAAGGGGCGCAGTTATGATCCCGATGGATTTTGATTGGCTAGCACAGGTTCTAGCAACCGATTACCACGGTGGTAATCACAAAGTGAAAAATATAAATACCGACACACGCACACTGTGCGAGGGTGAAGTATTTTTAGCATTACAAGGGCCTAACTTTGATGGCCATAAATTTGTAGCGCAAGCAAAAGAAAAAGGGGCGATTGCAGCCATTGTTGCGCGCCCTGTTAACGTTGATATTGTGCAGTTTGTTGTCGCAGATACTCGCATTGCGCTGGGTCATATTGGGGCGGCGGTGATGGCAGAAGTCTCACCAAAAACCATCGCAATAACAGGCAGTGTTGGTAAAACGACCGTAAAAGAAATGTGTGCAGCAATTCTGTCAGGCCACGGTGAAGTGCTCTCGACTAAAGGCAACTTTAATAACGATATTGGTGTGCCGCTAACATTGTTGTGCCTTGAGCCTCAGCATGAATATGCCGTGATTGAATTGGGTGCTAATCATATTGGTGAGATTGCTTACACTGTTGCCATGACAAAACCAGATGTGGCTGTTGTGTGTAATGTTGCCGCGTCGCACTTAGAAGGTTTTGGCTCGTTACAAGGCGTAGCGACAGCGAAGGGTGAAATTTACGATGGCTTAAAACCGGATGGGGTTGCCATTGTTAATTGTGATAGCGACTTTGCTGATTATTGGTTAGATAAACTGACTCACCGAACAGTAAAGCGTTTTTCTACCACACAACAGTTAGATTATTGGGCTGAAGATATAGTGCTTGATGAACAAGCGCGCGCTTCATTTATGCTGTGTACAACAGAGCACAAAGTCCCTGTAACGCTTGCTTTGCCTGGTAAGCACAATATTGCTAATGCGCTTATCGCTACCGCGTTAACCACTGAATTAGGTGTGAGTTTAGACAGTATTGCAACTGCGCTTGCATCCATGGGCGAAGTAAAGGGACGTGTTAACGTACTGAAAGTATCAGATAAGCTAACGGTAATTGATGATACTTACAACGCAAATGTGCAGTCAGTTAAAGCAGCCATTGATTTATTGAGCGATATGCCCGGACGCCGTATTTTCGCCTTGGGTGATATGGGCGAACTTGGTGAAGAAGCACGTTTTTATCACCAACAAGTGGGTGAGTATGCTCAGCAAAAGGGCATTGATGAACTTTACAGCCTTGGCGTATTGAGTAAGTCGGCCAGTGATGTTTTTGAAAAGCCAAATCGTCATTTCTCAAGCCGTGAGCAATTATTACAACAATTACAAAGTGTGCTCGCTGAATCTCAGCAAAAGACCACCATTGTAGTGAAAGGATCGCGAAGTTCTCGTATGGAACTTGTGGTAGCAGATTTAGTTAACAGCCAGCAAGATGGCAACAATGGGGTAACGTCATGTTAGTGTGGTTGGCAGAGTATTTAACACAGTATTACAGCGGCTTTAATGTGTTTTCATACCTGACGCTGCGAGCGATTTTAGGTATTTTAACCGCCTTACTTATTTCACTTTATTATGGCCCTAAGCTTATTCGCGGTTTACAAAAAATGCAGATTGGTCAAGTGGTTCGCCATGATGGTCCGGAATCTCATCTGTCTAAAAAAGGCACGCCTACTATGGGCGGAATTTTGATTCTTGGTGCGATTTTTACCAGTACGCTGTTGTGGGCTGATTTATCAAATAAATATGTGTGGGCAACGTTATTTGTTGTGGGATCATTAGGCGTAGTGGGCTTTATTGATGACTACCGTAAAGTAATTCGTAAAGACCCCAAAGGTCTCATCGCTAAGTGGAAGTACTTTTGGCAGTCAGTGATCGCCTTAGTTGTGGCAAGCGCACTTTATTTTACTGCGCAGCAAGGCACTGAAACATCGTTAGTAGTGCCGTTTTTTAAAGATGTACTGCCACAACTTGGCTTGTTTTATATCGTCATGACTTACTTTGTTATTGTCGGCACATCTAACGCGGTAAACCTAACGGATGGGCTTGACGGTTTAGCAATCGTTCCGACTATTTTAGTCGCGTCGGCTCTGGCCATTATTGCTTATTTAACGGGTAACGTGAATTTCTCTAGCTACTTACATATTCCTCATTTACCGCTGGCAAGCGAACTGGTTGTGGTGTGCACCGCGATTGTGGGTGCAGGGCTTGGTTTCTTATGGTTTAACACATACCCAGCACAAGTATTTATGGGCGATGTGGGCTCGCTTGCGCTTGGCGGCGCACTGGGCATTATTGCGGTATTAGTTCGCCAAGAATTAGTGCTCATTATTATGGGCGGTGTGTTTGTGATGGAAGCTTTATCGGTAATTTTACAAGTCGGTTCATATAAGTTACGTGGGCAGCGCATTTTTAGAATGGCGCCTATTCATCACCATTATGAGTTAAAGGGATGGCCAGAACCACGTGTGATTGTGCGCTTTTGGATTATTTCGATTGTGCTCGTGCTTGCGGGCCTTGCGACATTGAAGATCAGGTAAATGACAGTAATTAACGAGATTAAAAATAAACACATAACAGTGCTCGGACTCGGTGTAACCGGTCTGGGCATTGTGCGTTTTTTATTGTCTCAGAATATTCAGCCAAAGGTTGTGGATAGCCGAGAGCAGCCGCCAGGTGCTGATTGGCTAGCTGAGCATGCGAGTGAGCTGGTTACCCACTTTGGTGATTTAGATAATGCAGCGCTTAGCAATACCGACATCATTATTATCAGCCCTGGGCTTAGTTTAACAACGCCAGCAGTCGCAAAAGCAATGGCTGCGGGGGTGGAAGTGATTGGTGATGTTGAGCTCTTCGCGCGCTTAACAGATAAGCCTATTGTGGCAGTGACGGGGTCAAACGGAAAATCAACCGTGGTGACGCTGGCATTTGAGGTACTCAAAGCTGCGGGTTATAAAGTGGGCCTTGGCGGTAATATAGGCACAGCTGTACTTGATTTATTCGCGCATGACTACGATGTTTTTGTGCTTGAGTTATCCAGTTTTCAGCTTGATACCACCCAGAGCTTAAAAGCACACAGTGCGTGTGTACTCAATGTCAGTGAAGATCATTTAGATCGCTACCCAAGCTATCAAGCTTATATCGACTCGAAGCAACGTATCTATAATGGCGCAGCGCTTTGTGTTGTGAATGCCATTGATGCGGCAACACACACTGCAAAGCAGCCGCAGTTAAGCTTTGCACTTCGTAATGCCGATTACTCTTTAGTTGATCAACAGGGTGAACAATATTTTGCAGCACAAGGTAAGCCTCTGTTACCTGTAAGCAGCTTAAATGTTGTGGGCACGCATAATCAACAAAATGCATTGGCAGTGATGGCGTTATTAAGCCCATTTGAAATCACAGCCGAGCACTATCAGCAAGCATTTAGTGCCTTTACTGGACTTGCGCACCGGTGTCAGTTTGTCGCTGAAATTAGTGGTGTAAAGTATTTTAATGACTCAAAAGCAACGAATGTTGGCGCGACTATCGCCGCAATTGAAAGCCTAGCTGATCAAGCTAAGCAATTAGTTGTCATTGCCGGTGGCGATGCGAAGGGGGCTGATTTAGATGCCCTAAAACCGTATTTGAACGACAAAGTAAAAGCCTTGGTCTGCTTTGGTAAAGATGCAAAAGCATTAGTGGCGCTTTCAGATAAAGGCCACCTTACTAGCAACATGCATGAAGCAGTGCTACTTGCAAAACAGCTGAGTGATCAGGGCGATATCGTATTGCTTGCCCCCGCTTGTGCCAGCATAGATATGTATAACAACTATATGCAGCGTGGGGATGACTTTACCCAGTGCGTATTGGCGGAGGCAGTATGATTGCATTTGCTGATATTCGTGACGCGCTTACACCTAAACAATCTGCACAACTTTATGATGTGCCGTTGATGTATTGCATGTTGATGTTGATTGGGGTTGGCTTTGTGATGGTGACCAGTGCATCGATGCCTACTGCTGAGCGTTTATTTGATAATCCTTATCACATCATTATTCGCCATAGCATGTTCTTAATTATGGGCTTTTTCTTATTCTGGATAGCCACCAATGTCCCAATGGATTGGTGGAAACGCAGTAACCCTTATTTACTCTTGCTGGGCTTAGCTTTACTGGTACTGGTATTGATAGTTGGTCGTGAGGTCAATGGTGCAAAGCGCTGGATACCAGTAGGACCCATTGGTTTTCAGGTAGCAGAAGCCGCTAAGCTGTATTTTTTTAGTTATATTGCTGGCTACTTAGTGCGTAAGCGCGCAGAAGTGCAAGAAAACCTGAAAGGCTTCTTTAAGCCGTTAGCCGTGTTTGGTGTGTATGCTTTATTGATATTGATGCAGCCTGACTTAGGCACCGTAGTGGTTCTGTTTGTTACGACGGTGGGCTTGCTCTTTCTTGCGGGTGCAAAACTATGGCAATTCTTTGGTCTTATATTAACGGGGATTGCTGCGGTAGTCGTGCTGATTATTGCTGAACCTTACCGTATGGCACGTGTTACAGGCTTTCTTGAACCTTGGGAAGACCCGTTCGGAAAAGGTTACCAATTAGTACAGTCGCTAATGGCATACAGTCAAGGTGGCTGGTTTGGTCAAGGCTTAGGTAATAGTGTGCAAAAGCTACAGTACCTTCCCGAAGCACACAATGACTTTATCTTCGCTGTTATAGGTGAAGAGCTAGGGTTTTTTGGGGTGTTAAGTATTTTAGTGGTGCTTGCAATATTTGTTTTTAGAGCCTTGCTTATTGGTCAAAAAGCGTTGAAGTGCGGTAAAGAGTATGAAGGTTATTTTGCCTTTGCGATTGGTATTTGGTTTGCCTTTCAAACCATGGTAAATGTCGGCGCAAGTGCGGGGATCTTACCGACCAAAGGCTTAACCTTGCCGTTTATTTCGTACGGTGGTTCTAGTTTATTAATTATGACCATCGCAACAGGTGTACTTTTGCGAATTGATTTTGAAACCAAAATGGCGACAAAGCAAGCTACCTCACGCGGAGGCAAACGATGAGTAAAAAATTACTTGTAGTTGCTGGTGGCACCGGTGGGCATATTTTCCCTGGTATTGCGGTTGCAGATTTTTTAAAGCAGCAAGGTTGGCAAGTAAGCTGGATTGGAACACCCGATAGAATGGAAGCCAATGTTGTGCCCAAACACAATATTGAAATTGACTTTATTAACGTAAAAGGTGTGCGCGGTAACGGTATAAAGCGCTTGATTAAAGCCCCTTTTATGGTGATAAATGCCATTTTGCAGGCGCGTAAAATTTTAAAAGCGCAAAAGCCTGATGTCGTACTCGCCATGGGCGGCTATGTGACAGGCCCAACAGGAATTGCCGCAAAAAGCTTAGGGATCCCTCTGGTTATTCATGAACAGAATGCAGTGGCAGGTATGAGTAACCGTTGGTTAGCAAAGTGTGCGAATAAGGTTTTGGCTGCTTTTCCTTCGGCTTTTGCTAAAGGGCAGTGTGAAATCGTTGGTAACCCAGTGCGCGCTAGTGTTGCGACGGTAACGGCTAAGCAAACGCAAACGCCGATTAATGTGCTAGTGGTTGGTGGTTCGCTGGGGGCGCAAGTATTGAATCAGACTTTACCGGCTGTATTCAGTGAGCTTTCAGCGCAAACAACGCTTAATATATGGCACCAAACGGGTAAAAATAATGAACCTAATGTCACCGCGAGCTATCAACAGTTAGGGTTAGCTGATTTTAGCAAAGTGACTGAATTTATTGATGATATGGATAGCGCTTATCAATGGGCCGATTTGGTAATTTGCCGTGCTGGTGCATTGACAGTAAGTGAAATCGCTGCGGCGGGTCGAATGGCTCTATTTGTGCCGTTTCCACATGCAGTGGATGACCATCAAACGGCTAATGCAGGGTATTTAGTCGCCGCGCAAGCCGCTTTGCTGATGCCGCAAAGTGAGTTTACAAAAGATGCGGTTGTGAATGTGTTATCACCTTACTTAAACGCACCAGAAAAAATTTCAACTATGGCAAGTAAAGCGAAACAGCTTGCCATTTTAGATGCCACAGCCAATGTTGCGAAGTGCTGTGAGCAGCTAGCAAATAGAAGAGATAAGTAGTGAAAGAAAGCACGATGAAAGAAAACAGCACTCGTCCTGCGATGCGTCGAATTGACACCATCCACTTTATTGGTATTGGTGGCGCAGGGATGGGTGGCATTGCCGAAGTACTTGCTTTTGAAGGCTACCGTATTACCGGCTCAGATATCGCACACAGTGCCATGACAGAACGCTTGATTCATGTCGGCGCAGAAGTGTTTATCGGGCATGATGAAAATAATGTCAAAGATGCCAGCGTGGTCGTGGTATCAAGTGCGATTAACGATCAAAACCCAGAAATTAAAGCAGCAAAAGCGGCGCGTATTCCGATTGTTCGCCGTGCAGAGATGCTTGCAGAATTAATGCGCTTTCGTCATGGCATTGCCGTGGCTGGAACACATGGTAAAACCACGACGACAAGTTTAATTGCGAGCATTTATGCACAAGCAGGGCTTGATCCCACTTTTATTATTGGCGGCTTGCTAAACAGTGCGGGTAGTAATGCAAAGGTTGGGAAAAGTGATTTTTTAATTGCCGAAGCCGATGAGAGTGATGCGTCGTTTTTACACTTACAGCCGATGGTGTCGGTGATCACAAATATCGAAGAAGATCATATGGATACCTATGGTGGCAGTTTTGAGAAAATGAAAGACACCTATGTCGACTTTATTCATAACTTGCCATTTTACGGTTTAGCGGTTGTTTGCATAGATTCTGAGGTGGCTGCAGAGCTTATTCCTCGTTTTGGTCGCCCAGTGATCACCTACGGTGAATCGGCCGATGCTGATTACCGCATGGTTGATTTTAGCCAGACAGCCAATACCTGTTCATTCAATGTAGTGAATAAACACGGTGAAAGCTTAGCTGTTAGCTTGAATATGCCAGGCAAGCACAATGCATTAAATGCAACCGCTGCGATTGCGGTGGCAAAAGATCAAAATATTGCAAATAATGCAATTTTAGAAGCGCTGGTAAAATTTGAAGGTGTAGGCCGTCGTTTTCAACATTACGGCACATTTGAAAATGAACGCGGTAATGTGATGTTAGTCGATGATTATGGGCATCACCCATCTGAAGTGGCCGCAACCATTGCTGCTGTACGTGAAGGCTGGCCAGATAAACGGTTAGTCATGGTATACCAACCGCATCGTTATAGCCGTACTCGAGATTTATACGAAGATTTCGTTAAAGTACTTGCCGATGTCGATCAGTTATTACTGCTTGATGTTTATGCTGCAGGTGAAGAGCCCATAGTCGGTGCTGACAGTAAGAGTTTATGTCGTAGTTTACGCCAACGCGGCAAAGAGCCATTGCATGTAGCAAGCAGTGCAGAGCTTGCAGGTGTGCTTGCTGATGTAATGCAAGATAATGATTTAGTTTTAACGCAAGGCGCTGGTAACATAGGCCAATTAGTGAAAAAGTTAGCAGCAAGCAACTTGTCTATTGAACAACTTAAGCAGGTAAATGTATGAGCCAGACAAGCGACAAATTTGGCAAAGTAGCAGTTCTTTTTGGCGGTACATCAGCTGAACGAGAAGTCTCGCTTAAATCGGGCCAAGCCGTATTGAACGCATTGCAGAGTGTTGGCGTTGATGCCATCGCATTTGATCCTAAAGAACAGCCTCTTTGGCAATTAAAAGAGCGCAATATTGAACGAGTATTTATCGCACTTCATGGCCGAGGCGGTGAAGATGGTACGATTCAAGGTGCGCTTGAATTTATGGGACTTCCTTATACTGGCAGTGATGTATTGGGCTCTGCATTGGCTATGGATAAAGTGCGTTGTAAGCATTTATTTAAAGCAATGGGTTTAAGCACAGCACCTTACACCGTTGTTGATAGCCGCCATGAGTTTGATAGCCAAGCAATCATAAATGAATTTGGTAAGGTGATGGTTAAGCCATCACATGAAGGGTCAAGCATTGGTATGGCTGAAGCGCATACGGCTGAGCAGTTAGATGCCGCTTTAAATGCGGCCTTTAAATTTGACAGCCAAGTACTCGTAGAGCAATGGATTACGGGTCGTGAATTTACCGTTGCTGTTTTAGGTCAAGATGTTCAGCCTGTTATTGAAATGACAACACCGAATGGTTTTTACGACTATCAGGCTAAGTATCAATCAAATACCACGCAGTACCATTGCCCTGCAGATTTATCTCAGCAAGAAACACAATTATTGCAAGATATGGCTCTTAAAGCCTTTGATTTGGTTGGCGCGAGTGGCTGGGGGCGTGTTGATGCAATGCGTGATGAACAGGGGAATTTTTACTTATTAGAAGTGAATACAGTCCCAGGCATGACCGAAAAGTCGTTGGTGCCAATGGCGGCTAAAGCCAATGGTGCAAGTTTTGAACAATTAGTTGTTCGCATTCTGGAGCAAACACTTTAATATGCATCCTTTTTTGAAGAAAGCGCAACAGTTAAAACAGCAACTTAATTGGTCGCTGATTTTTGGTGTGAGCTTTTTTCTGGTGGTCATTTTTTCTTTAGTAAAGATTACCACAGGGGTGTCTGATTGGTTGGTTGAAAACAAAGATGCGCAAATTAAGCATTTATCAGTGCTTGGACAGCCTCAATACACTGATGAAAAAGCAATTATTAGTGCGATAAAAAAAGCCGACTTATCGAGTTTTTTTGAATTGGATGTCAAACATGTGCAACGCTTGGTACAAAGTCTGCCATGGGTCGCAACGGCATCGGTAAGAAAACAGTGGCCAGACACCTTACAAGTGTATGTGGTTGAGCACCAAGCGGTAGCCCATTGGAACAGTGATTTACTCTTGAATCAATCAGGGGAAGTGTTCCAAGCAAGTAGTGATAAATTACCTGATACGCTACCGCAGCTATATGGCCCTGAAGGCAGTGAAATAGAAGCTTGGACGGCTTTTCGTCAGTTTCAAGCAATGCTAAGGGTGAATGATTTAGAGCTGACAAGTTTAGCGCTCTCTGAGCGTTTTTCGTGGCAGTTATGGCTTGATAACGGCATACGCCTGAATTTAGGCCGCAAAGAAAAAGCGAAGCGTGTACAACGTTTTATTGACGTTTATCCGCGCATGGAACAACGTGCAGATGCACAAATTGATGTTGTTGATTTACGGTACGATACCGGTCTTGCAGTGAGCTGGAAGCCACTTCAAGAAGAACAATTAGAAAATAAGAGTAAGGCATGACTAAGTCAGCAGAAAGAAACCTAGTGATTGGATTAGACGTTGGCACCTCAAAAGTAGTGGCCACCGTTGGTGAAATCACCGCAGATAATAAGCTCAGTATTGTGGGGGTAGGCAGCCAGGTATCGCATGGTATGGATAAAGGCGGCGTAAACGACCTTAACCTTGTTTCTGAATCGATTCGTCGTGCTATTGACGAAGCAGAACTGATGGCCGATTGCCGCATTAGTTCAGTGTACTTAGGTATTTCTGGTAAGCATATTCAGTGTCAGAATGAAAGCGGTGTGGTTGCTATTAACAACACCGAGGTGACAGATGAAGACATTGAAAATGTGATTCATATTGCGCGTTCAGTGCCAATTTCGGCAGAGCGCAAAATGCTGCATGCATTACCGCAAGAATACAGCATTGATATGCAAGAAGGCATTAAAAACCCATTGGGTATGAGTGGCGTGAGAATGGAAGCGCGAGCCCACATTATTACTTGCTCAAACGACATGGCAAAAAATATTGAAAAATGTGTAGAGCGATGTGGTCTTGAAGTGGACCAACTTATCTTTACTGCATTAGCGTCATGTTATTCCGTACTGACGGATGATGAAAAAGAGTTAGGGGTAGCGGTGCTGGATATTGGTGGCGGTACAATGGATATCACCATTTATATTAATGGTGCGCTTCGTCACTCAGCCGTTATTCCTGTTGCAGGTAATCAAGTAACGGGTGATATTGCAAAAATATTCAGAACACCTATATCACATGCAGAGTCACTCAAAGTACAATATGCCTGTGCAAGCAGCCAAATGGCGAGCAACGAAGACACGATTGAAGTGCCAAGTGTGGGTGGGCGACCTGCGCGTATTATGTCTCGTCATACCTTATCTGAGGTTGTTGAGCCGCGTTTTAGAGAATTATTTGAGCTGGCTATGGAAGAAATACGCCGCTCAGGTTTAGAAGACCAAATTGCTGCGGGTCTCGTCATCACTGGCGGAACAGCAAAAATGACAGGGGCAATGGAAGTGGCAGAAGACATTTTCCAAATGCCAGTCAGAATTGGCAAACCAATCGGGATTGTTGGTTTGACAGATTATGTGGATGATCCTTCGTACGCGACCGCGGTTGGTTTGTTACAATACGGCCGTACTATGCAATCGATGAATGCACAAAAATCGAAAGCTGAAGGTGATAATAATTGGTGGAACCGTATTACGAAGTGGTTCCAAGGTGAGTTTTAAAGCTCAAGTCGGAGAGTAAAGATGTTTGATATGATGGAACAGCACAGCGAAGAAGCTGTCATTAAAGTAATTGGTGTGGGCGGCGGCGGCGGTAACGCTGTTGAACACATGGTAAAACAACAAATTGAAGGTGTACGTTTTATTGCGGCAAATACGGATGCACAAGCATTACGTAATTCATCTGCCGATGTAACCGTGCAACTAGGTACACAGATCACCTCTGGTTTAGGTGCGGGTGCAAACCCTGAAGTAGGCCGTAATTCAGCAGAAGAAGACGCTGAAACTATCCGTGCTAGCCTTGAAGGCGCTGACATGGTCTTTATCGCAGCCGGTATGGGTGGCGGTACAGGTACGGGGGCTGCGCCTGTGGTTGCAAAAATTGCAAAAGAGTTAGGGATCTTAACGGTTGCAGTGGTTACTCGTCCGTTTGATTTTGAAGGTAAAAAGCGTGCTGCAGCGGCTGAACAAGGCATTAATGAATTGTCAGAAATTGTAGACTCTCTTATTACAATTCCGAACAATAAATTGCTTAAAGTTTTAGGCAAAGGGACTACACTATTAGATGCCTTCGCAAAAGCAAATGACGTGTTATTTGGTGCTGTTCAAGGCATTGCAGAATTAATCACACGCTCAGGTCTAATCAACGTGGATTTCGCCGACGTACGTACTGTAATGTCAGCGATGGGAACTGCGATGATGGGCACAGCGTCAGCATCTGGCCCAGACCGTGCACAAGAAGCAGCAGAAGCCGCTATTTCAAGTCCATTACTTGAAGATGTTGATTTAACAGGTGCTAAAGGCATTCTTGTTAATATCACTGCGGGCATGGATATTGCGATTGAAGAATTTGAAATTGTGGGTAACCACGTTAAAGCATTAGCGTCTGAAAATGCAACCGTGGTTGTTGGTGCGGTAATTGACCCAGAAATGAGCGACGAGTTACGTGTAACTGTTGTTGCAACAGGTTTAGGGGGCGATCGTCGTCCACAGTTTGGCATCGTTGATAATGGCTTTAAGAAAGCATCAGGCTCTGATGTACAAAGCTCAATGAACCAAACGACTAGCAGCATGTATGTACCAAGCTTTGCAAGTCAAGGCAGCAGTGATGATGTGAGCATGTCAGCAACATCTGAAAAGCAAGAGCCTGTAAAGCAAAGCACAACAAGCAGCTCTGTCTCGTCAAAGACAGCTGAGAGCAATAAAAAGTCTGATAAATCAGAGGGTGGCGATTATTTTGACATCCCCGCTTTCTTAAGAAAGCAAGCTGACTAAGGCTTTTTACTGATAATTTGTTCGATAAATAAACAAATTTGGCAGCTGGATGTATTTATGATACAATCCGCCGTCTAACTGTAACTATAAGTGAGCGAACCTATGATTAAACAGCGTACGATTGCAGAAGTAGTCAAAGCCATAGGAATTGGACTTCATAAAGGTGAGAAGGTCACTATTACTCTCCGACCTGCGAGCGCAAATACTGGGATAGTATTTCGTCGTGTGGACCTTGATCCGGTTGTTGATTTTGAAACAACACCTGAAGCCGTTGGTGATACGCAATTGTGTACCTGTTTAACAAACAAAGATGGTGTTCGCTTATCAACGACTGAGCACCTAATTGCTGCGGTAGCGGCAATGGGTATTGATAATCTAATTGTTGAATTAGACAGCTCAGAAGTGCCTATTATGGATGGTAGTGCATTACCATTCATTTACTTGTTACAAAAAGGCGGCATTAAAGAAGTAAATGCAGCTAAGCGTTTTATTCGTATTAAAGAAAAAGTACGTATTGAAGAAGGTGATAAATGGGCTGAGATCGAACCATACGATGGTTTTCACATCGATTTCGAGATCGCATTTGATCATCCTGCTATCAATGAAAGTCGCCAACGTATTGGTTTAGATATTACGGCACAAAGCTTCACTGAAGAAATCAGCCGTGCGCGTACTTTTGGCTTTATGAAAGACATTGAATATATGCATGCAAACAACCTAGCCTTAGGTGGTAGCATGGATAACGCAGTTGTTTTGGATGAATTTAAAGTATTGAATCCAAACGGCTTACGTTACAGTGATGAGTTTGTTAAACACAAAATCTTAGACTGTGTGGGTGACATGTTTATGACGGGCCATAACATTCTAGGTAAAATCACGGCTTATAAGTCAGGCCATGATTTAAACAATAAGTTACTTCGTAAAATTATGGCGACTGAGTCAGCATGGGAATGGGCAACATTCGATACGCCAGTGACGATGCCAGCACCAGGCCTAGAAGTAGCAACAGCTTAATCGCACGCATATTACAGTTATAAAAAATGACGCTTTAAAGCGTCATTTTTTTGCTTTACGATAAGCATAACTTGTATTACCAATCCGCAAAAATACTTATACCATTCCGCAAAAATACTTAATCATTTTGAGTGATTAAACCAGTCGCTACCTGCGTTAAAAATTTCTGATTTAGAACAACTAAATAACTAAATTTTTGCCTTGTTATCAACGCGGTTTTATTGCCTCAAAATAGATCACTAAATTAAGCGGAATGGTATTAATCATTTTGAGTTGCTATAAACCAAGAATAGCTTCCAGTTCATATAACTGATTTATTTGGTAGGTGGGTGTAATCCCTTCAGGTAACTCAACGCCAGGGTGCTGAAGCCAGCAGGTATCAATGCCAACATTATGGCCACCGAGAATGTCACTGGCTGCGGTGTCACCCACCATTAAAATCTGTTCTTTCGGTGGATTATCCATTAACTGAAAAGTGTGTTGAAAAATCTCGGGTGCGGGTTTGGCTTTACCCACTAGCTCAGAAATCACCAGCCAATCAAACATGTCTTGCAGTCCTGTATGCTCTAGGCGCTTTTGCTGAAGTTTGGCAAAACCATTGGTAATGATACCCAATCTTGCGTGAGGCTTTAGCTTATTGAGTAGCTCAACGGCACCGGGCAATGGCACACAAATAGATGCCATCGCTTCTAAAAAGGCATCATTAAGCGTTTGAGCGGGCACATTGAGTTTGTTTGCCCATTCGGTAAAACGGGTTATCTGTAGCTCATTGGCAGTAATTTCATGCTTTTGATAGGCAACCCATAGTGGTTTATTGGTTAATTGATAGTCATGATAATCTGTCTCTGTAAAGTCTACGCCGTAATTGGCGAACATTACTTTAAGACCTGCAAATGCGTTAAAACTAAACAGGGTTTCATCGGCATCAAATAAAACATGTGTATACTTCATGATATTCCAAGTTTATTGGTTATAAAGTGTAGGGTGTAAAAACGGTGCCATAGCCAATGTAAGCGCTTGTATATAGGTGCTTTCGCGTGTTGCATTGTGATTGGTTAATAAGCCAATTGCACCACCTTGCTGTTTGATATTGACGTTATTGAAAGCTTCATCCATCACATCGCCCAACTCTTTACCCGCAAGTAATGCCTTGAAGAAAGGAGGGAGTAAAGGTAAGTTGCTGCTGCGACCGACACTGAATTGTTCGCTATTGGCAATAACGACGAATGCAAACGTTGCTGCGCCGTAACTGAATTGCTCTGCGCCACCTTCCATTGCTGTGTAGAAATCGGCTTCGTAATGCGCTTGGCAGTATTTTACGCGATTTTCTGCCCCTATGCGGGTTTCATCTTCACCTAAAGGTTGGTCGGGGACGCCAGACGGTGCGTGAACACCTTGGCACTGAATGGTGTGCTCAGGAAAGTAAAGGCTAAAAATATGTTTAGCAGCATTCACTTTTACAGGATTTTTAGATCCCACTATTACATTTAATGTCGTTTTCAAGCTGACTACTCCATCATTCCAGGCTGAGTCAGCAGTGTACCCGAGTCATTTAAATCGGCAAGTCAACGGGGGCTAAATTTTCAAGGGCACGTTTTTTTAGAATAATATCTTTAATGAGTGGTGTTAGTACCAGCTCCATGGCTAAGCCCATTTTTCCTCCAGGCACCACTAGCGTATTGATACGTGACATAAAGCTGCCTTCTATCATGCGTAAGTAATAGGGGAAGTCCACATCTTCAATACCTCTAAAGCGAATAACCACAAAGCTTTCATCAAGCGAGGGAATATCTTTTGCACTAAATGGGTTTGAAGTGTCTACAGTCGGTACGCGCTGGAAATTGATGTGAGTACGAGAAAACTGAGGGGTGATTTGGTTTATATAGTCATCCATACTACGAATAATAGAACCCATTACCGCTTCACGCGTGTGGCCTCGCTCTGAGGTGTCGCGGATTAGTTTTTGGATCCACTCAAGATTGATAATTGGCACCATACCAATCAATAAATCAACATGCTTTGCAACATCGTGATCTTGGTCTACTGCACCGCCGTGTAAGCCTTCATAAAAGAGTATATCTGTATTCGATTCTAAGTCTTGCCAGGGTGTAAAAGTCCCCGGTAGCTGATTATAAGGAACGGCTTCATCAAAGGTATGTAAGTAACGTCTGATTTTACCTTGGCCTGTTTCGCCGTATTGATAAAACAGTTGCTCAAGCGCACCAAAGTCATTCGCTTCACGGCCAAAATAACTGATATGTTTGCCTTCTTGCTGTGCTTCTCGCACTTTTTTATCCATTTCTGGTCGTGTATAACGATGAAAGCTATCGCCTTCAATAAAGGCCGCATCTATATTTAAGCTTCTAAAAATATGCTTAATGGCATTGGTGGTGGTGGTGGTGCCAGCGCCAGATGAGCCGGTAATTGCGATGATAGGGTGTTTAGCTGACATAGTTGTTCTCGTTATTTGTTAAGCCGTGCAGTGTTACTTTTACCAATCAGAAAAACTGATAAAAAACGAACAC
Source organism: Pseudoalteromonas lipolytica (assembly GCF_900116435.1). Classification (GTDB taxonomy): domain Bacteria; phylum Pseudomonadota; class Gammaproteobacteria; order Enterobacterales; family Alteromonadaceae; genus Pseudoalteromonas; species Pseudoalteromonas lipolytica. The sequence goes on from NZ_FPAZ01000005.1 coordinate 36,966, forward strand.
GTCCTAGTTATAAAGGTCGAGCATAGTAAGGTCAAGTGACTGCCTGATTAAATAACGCTATCATGAGCCAATAAAAATTAAAACGAGAGAACATAATGAGATTACTTACCTCTTTCCTTTTTGGCGCATTTGGAACGTTTTTAAGCAGCCAAGCGGACGCAGCTATGCCTAAAAGCGAAGTGTTACTGGCTGATCTTGAGACCCCTTATGGTATGAAGGTAACAAGAATTACGGATAATAAAAGTTACAATAACCAACCGTTCTTAATTGATGAGGGGCTTTATTACACGCATGAGGTGCTTGGCGATGATGGACAATCGCAAACAGATTTATATTTCTATAATTTTACAACTCAGCAAGCAACAAATTTAACGCACTCTGCGGTTAGCGAATATTCACCCACATTAATGCCTAACAAGCAGGCGTTATCAGCCATCGTTGTGGAAGAAGATGGTAAGCAAAAGCTCTGGCAATATCCGTTGCAGGGTGAACAATCTGCTGCGCGTATCTTCGAGTGGATTGAGCCTGTAGGTTACCATGCATGGGGCGCCGACAATGACCTTGTTATGTTTATTTTGGGCGAACCACATACCTTACAATATACCACGGTTGCAGCTGCTAAACCGAAGGTCGTTGCGAATGCTATTGGCCGAACCTTACTTTTTGATGCGCAAACGAATAGCTACTTATTTAGCTACCACAAAGATAAGCAACATTGGCTGGCGCGTTTTACACCCCAATTTGAGCAAGTAACAGATATTTTACGTCTACCGGCACAATTACAAGATTTCACCTTGTTGGATGAGCAGACGGTTATTTATGCGATTAATAATCGCGTTTATAAGCGAGATTTAATGAATCCAGAGCCTGTTTCTCAATGGTTAGATTTAACGTCTTATTGTGAAACCAAAATAACACGTTTGAGTTACCATAATAAGAAACTTGCCTTTGTTTGTGATAAATAAGTAACGCTTTTTAAGGGATTACTGTAATGTGGCTACTACTTCTCGTTTTAAAATAGGCGCGCATTTGTCTTTCTCTGCAGAACAACTTACTGAACAACTGATAAAACTTGGCTGTCGTAGTAACTTTAAAATAAAAAATATTAATGAGTTTATGCCCGCTAATTCCAAAGAAGCATTTTATGTGCATGAACAAAGCGGGCAGGCTAAATTAGTCATTAGGCCTGTTTTTGAGGTGTTTAGTGACGACTTTGAAGCATTGGACGGCATCTCTCGCATTAAAGATTATTTCCATAGCAGTGAAATGACACGTTTTCCTACACGTATTTATAAAAGTGCTCAGCCTATTCATTATGGGCTCGCATTTAAAGTTACTTCAGTGTTAGCGGCAGAACAGTTTATTAAGCAATTTAATAAAATTTTAACGCAATAATTTTAACGCAATAATTTTAACGCAATAATAGTGTCGCTATTTTAATGAACGCAAGTTGGTTAATTGCATTATAAGTTAATGACAGACACGGCTATAAGTGCGGACTCGTTAAGAGTAATGGTAATAAAAAAGGGTCACAGTGTGACCCTTTTTTACATTGTGATGTTAACGTTTAAGAAAACTATTCACCGAGGCCAGCTCGCGCTTTTTAAGCGAAAGGCAGTCATTGACGCTTTCTTCAAGCTTGCTGAGTGAGCGCTCATACCCTGGTACTTCAGAGATTTTATCAGTGAAGAAGGTTTTTGTTGTGGCTAAGCTTTGAGCATCACAACTTGCCGTTGTGAAAAACGGTAAGTTCGGTACAAAAAATGGCGGTAAGTTTTTAGTGATGGCATCATAGTTGTTATAAATCCAATCAATGAACAACGCTTGGCGTTCTTTACCATAACTTAGACCCCCTAATAAAGTACGCATATCTGAGGCCGTTACTTCATCAGTTAGGCTGTACTCAAGGACTGCTTTTTGTAGCTCTGGTTTACCAAAATAACCCATTGCAGCAAGCATTTTTGTGCGTACTTGCGGATCTTTTGTGGTTTTGAACGTTTCTTTGTACTTCGCGAGTAGTTTTTCATCACCATGATAAGCTGCAAGGTTTAAGTAGGTTGATGCTAAATATGGGTCAACATTTTCAGGATTGTTTAAGTAAAGTGCGGCTTGTGCTTTAGCCGTATCAATGACTTTGCGATCTTCACCATCAAAACCTAGTCGGCTGATCACTTGTGCTCGTAGCTGAGATACTGCAGCATCTTCATCAGCTTTGGCTGTTAAGCCATATTGCTTCGCGGCAGGAGCAATGCTCTTACGGATAAACTTAGGCCATAAGTCGCGGTTGCTATCGTCTTCAAAAACACGTTTTTGCGAAGCTAAGTAACCCAATGCTGTATTCGCTACAAGTGGGTGTGCATCGCTCACAAATGTTTCTAGGGTTTGCATTAAGCGGGCCGCTGAAATAACACCGGCATCAAGTAAAGAGTCAGCGGCAGAAAGGAGTGCCAAACGCTCACGGACTGTTAATTTGTCAGCTGCGTTATCTAGCAGGGCATTAAACTGCGCATCGTCTAGTAACCAACGGTAATAGCCCATAGCTCCTTGATCTGGGTAAATCCACTCAGGTTCAAAATCAAGTGTTAGCTGTTGTGTTTCTTTGTTTAGCAGCAAGTTAGCTGTTTTTACTTTGTCACCTGCACCATATTTTATAGCAACAGGCACGTTCCACAGTTGAGCAGGGGCTTCAACACCTGCATTCACAAAACGGCTCTGGCTGATGGTAATTTTCTTACCGTCTTGGGTTACTTTGATAAGTGGAAAAGAAGATTGCTCAATAAATGACTTTAATACACTCGCCACATCTTTATTTGAAGCTTCACCTAATGCTTGCCACAGGTCAGCTGCTTCAGCATTTTTATACGAGAATTTTTTCAAGTAGGCTTGAATACCTTGCTGAAAAGCATCTTCGCCTATCCAGTTTTCAACCATAGACAGTACCGCGCTCCCTTTACTGTAAGCAAGGCCAAGGCCATCCATGATATCAGCTTCAGTTTTAATCGGTTTACGAATGGGTTTCGTGCTTAAGCGTGCATCTAATGCCATCACATAGTTTTGCGGTAAATTTAAGTGTGATTCAAATTCAGGATTAATTTGTGCCGTAATTTTTGCCGCCATCCAGCTTGCAAATGCTTCATTTAGCCATAAATCATTCCACCACTTCATGGTAACAAGGTTACCGTACCATTGGTGTGCAAGTTCGTGTGCAATGATTGATACATTACGTTCTTTTTTGCTACGAGTCGCGGTCGCTAAGTCAACTAATAGAATGTCTTCACGATAAGTTACAAGACCAGCATTTTCCATTGCACCGAATGGAAACTCAGGCACTGCAACAGAGTCTAATTTTTTATAAACGTAAGGGATACCAAAGTAATCTTCCAGTGCTTTGAGAACGCGAGGCATATTTTCTTTGGCGTAATCCGCAAGATGAATCTTACCTTGTGGCGTTAATACTCTGCCAGGAATTGGCATGCCTTTAATTTCTAGCTCTTCAAAAGGACCGACCGCCATTGCTACAAGATAAGAGGGAATAGGAGGCGTTTTATCAAAATAGTGTGTTGTCATATCGCCATTGACCGTGGTTTTTAATACCGGCGTGTTGGCATACACTTTTTGTGTTGTCGGTGCAGTAATCGTTAACTGAAACGGAATTTTATAACTCGGTTCGTCAAAAACAGGGAAGGCACGGCGTGCATCACTCATTTCAAATTGAGTAAATAAATAGGGAGTACCTTGATCAAGCGTTTTATATAAGCCCACACTTTGGCGGTTATAAGGCGCAGTAAAATCAACCGCTAGCGTATACTTTCCAGGTTGGATTTTTTCATCACATGAAAATTTTACTTTGCCTGTTTTCAGCATGTCTGCACTTAGGTCACAATTTTCGTCACCTAGAATTTTTGCCATACTGACCGCGTAATCAATACCGTTTAATTCAATATAGTTCGTTGCTTTGAGTACTTCGATGGCAATTTCAGTGTGGCCAGAAAAAGTGTCTTTAGCAGGATCAAGTGTCAGCTCTACCTGTTGTGAGCTAGGTTTTGCTAGTTTTTCTATTACATATTCATTGGCATGGGCTGAGCTAACCGCAAGTGCAACACTCACAGTTAATAGGCTTTTTAAGAACATAAGTATCCCTGATTTTTTGTTGTTAGAAAGGCACTGACTTTGAGTGCTGTCTTCCATGCTATCAGGTTTTAAATTGAACAGTAATAATTAGTTAGTAACAAAGTTTGTCAATTTAATGATGGCGTTCAATGAAGCGTTGCCAGTGCAAATGTGGATTAATTTGCCTCACATTTTGTAGAATGCCGTTAAGCAACGACATATCGTTAAATAAAGAGCCTGAAAACTCTTTAAAGCCCATTAAATAGTTAAACGCATCTTTACTGTTAGCTTGTATTGCATGAATACGCACTTGTTGTTCAAAGTTGAGTCTTAAACTGCTGATAGCCGTTTTCATCCCTTGTTGATCAACATTGGGAATGGCACATTTTTGTAGATAACCAGCTCGTTCACCTTCACCAGAAAACCAAATACGGACTTTTTCACTGTAACGTCCTGACTTAGAGGGTAAGTCAAACATTAAGCGGGTATGCCCTTGTGCTTTTAAAAAGTCTAGGTATGGGTCAAGCCCTGCTGCGAATAAGGCATCATGAATCGGCACAAAGCGTGACTTTATCTTGCCGTGGGTATGAAAGTGAAAGCAACGCACATCTGACAATGTGACAATATCATCAAGGGTGAGATGGCCAATTTCATCACTGTAAGCGCCAGTATAATAAGCAAAAAGAGGAAGCCAAAAATGCCAGTGTTTTGCTTGTTCACGGGGCAAAAGCTGATCACTAAAGATGTAACCAGTATACAGGGTATGTAACTCCATGGCCGAAAAGGGCCTACGACCGAGATGGGACTTCAACCTAATACCTTGATAATAAAGATGTCTTGAAGAGTATACCTGAGAAATGTAAAGTTTCCAGCAAATGGCACTCTGTAACCACAGTACCATTTGCTGTCAATATAGTTAGTCGCAAAGGGCCTTAGCAAGACCTACAGGCTCTATTTCGACACATACTTGGTCGTCGTTCCAATTTAGACCAACGAGCGCATCATCCTCGTTTAAGTCTTCAACCCACTCATCTAAAAATTCGTCTAAACCAATTTCTACCGGTGTATAGTCATTCCACTCGTCTTTACATTGTGCTTTTGCAGCGTCTTCTGTGCCCCATAGCAACAACACATCGGTGTCGCTAAATTGGTTTGATTCACACACAACAAAACCACCATCTTCGGCACCAAGTGCCCACATAGACTCGTTTAAACGTACTTTTTCAACAAAGTTAACTAATTCTGATTCTATTTCGATATCGCTCATTTGCTTAACCCTTATCATTAATTTCGTGGATCTGTGTGTTTTACAGCTGCTTTTGCTGAGAATTGTTGATAAAAGTCCGCTAAATTCTCGAGTTGACTCCAATCAGTTAATTCACGAAAGCAAATCCAATCTAGCAAGCAGTATAAACTGATGTTGAGGTATTCACAGCTTTTAAATGCAGGCTCAGATAAATGACTATTTAAATAGCGCAATGTTTCAGCAATTCGTTCATTTTGTAAATTAAAGAACAATTTATCGTCTTTTGTATCAAATCCTGAGCGCTGGCACAGTAGCATTTCAACGAGCGAATCATTGCAGGCGTTAATAATGGTTAAAAGGTTTTCTTGCTGCCAGCTCAATAAAGGTTGATCTGACTTTTCTAATAAGTAGCGAATAATTGAGTTTGAATCGCATACACTAAAACCATTATCAATTAATACCGGAATTTTTCGAGCGGGATTGTGTGCAATCATAGTGTGTCTATCTTGCTGTGAAAAAATATCTAAATTAATAAACTCAAGCGCAATATCATTGTTCAGTGCCCACATTCGTATCCGGCGGACATACGGTGAAGTTGTTGAACCAAGCAGTTTCATAGATTAGTTTCCTATCAAAAAAAAAGCCGCGAAAGCGGCTTTTAACGATTCATTATGAAGTTAGTCTGTTCGGCTAGTTACTTCAAGTAGATGATAACCAAATTGAGTTTGCACAGGCCCTTGCACTTGATTTATTGGCGCTGAAAAAACAACTTTATCGAATTCTGGAACCATCATGCCCGGACCAAATTCACCTAACGCACCGCCATCTTGGCCTGAAGGACAATTTGAGTGAGTACGCGCGAGTTCTGCAAAATCTGCGCCTTGTTCAATTTGTTGTTTAAGGTCTAGACATTGTGCTTCACTGTCTACGAGTATATGTCTTGCGCTGGCTACTGCCATAATAACTCCCCATTGTGTGTTTTTCTAAATTAAATAATGAGTTTAGTTCAATATTTGCTGAACGAAAGGTTAAATTTATTTTGCAGCTAACTGCGCTTCAATCGCGTCACGCATAGCTTTTGATTCTGGTTTGGTTTTACTGTTAAAACGCTCAACCGTTTTACGGTCTGCCGAAACAATATATTTGTAAAAGTTCCAATTAGGTGAACTTGTTGCTTCGTTTAGGTGCTTAAAAATTGGGTTTGCGTCACTACCACGCACCGCGCTGGTAGCGAACATGGTAAAGGTAACACCGTAATTAATGTAGCATACTTTTGCGGTGTCTTTTTCGTCATCTTCTTCTTGGAAAAAGTCATCAGAAGGGAAACCAAGAACAACGAGACCACGGTCTTTGTATTCTTTATGAATTGCTTCTAAACCCTCAAACTGTGGCGTAAATCCACAGTTACTTGCGGTATTCACTATGAGCAATGGCTTACCTTTAAATTCGCAAAGATTAACACTTTCTTTTGAGCGTAATTTACGCAGCGTTACATTGGTAAAGTCATCACATTGAGTTTCTGCGACTGGGTCTTGAATTGACGGGGGAGATTCTGCTGCAAGATGAGTAGACATAAGGCTTGCACAGAGTAACAAAGCATATTTATTCATAATGATTTCCTGCTAGTTATTTGTGATGAATATACGCTAATATGCGAGAAAGTGATCATTTAATTTCAGTTATTTATGACTATTCGAACAGCAACAGAACACGACTTAACACAGATTGTCGCTATTTATAACGAAACAATTCCTGGGCGTATGGTAACCGCAGATACCGAAGAGGTAACGGTGGCTGAGCGACAAACATGGTTCGCAGCCCATACAGAACAAAGGCCGATTTTTGTGTATGAGCAAAACTCGAAAGTACTTGCATGGCTCAGCTATAAATCTTTTTATGGGCGTCCAGCGTATGATGGCACAGTCGAAATTAGTATATATATTACCTCAAACGCTCAGGGGCAGGGGTTAGGCAAAACGTTGCTTGCGTTTGCAGAGGAGCATGCCAAAACGCTTAATATAAAAGTTTTGCTAGCGTTTATTTTTAGTCATAACCTGCCGAGCATTAAACTGTTTAATCGTTTTGATTATCAGGTTTGGGGAGAACTGCCTGAAGTTGCAATTATGGATGATAAAGCATACAGCCTCGTTATTTTAGGTAAGCACTTAGATCTTAAAGTAATAAAAAAAGCAGTGTAAATTTAGTGACTTTGTTTTTTTTCGACTACTCTAATTAGGTAATTATCATTAATTTGAGCCTAGTGTACTGTGCGAAGAATATTAATTGTCGATAGTAATAGTGTTTTAGCAATGCGCGTAAAAGTGTTATTGGAACTCATTGGCTGTAAAGTCGAGTTATTGCACTTTTCGATGATAGATGACACTGTTTTAACTCAAGAATTTGATTTAGTTGCGGCTTCTCATGGTGTGCCGACAGAAACTATAAAGAAACTGAGTGGGGTGTTTTCGCAAGAGAATTTTTTATTGCTTGCACCCAAAGCACAGCGTAGTGATTTACTCGAGCACTTCAGTGAAATTAATCGCTTGCTGCCTAATTCAGTGGTTATTTACCCATTTTTTGCAAACAAAGAAATTAGCACTTTATTAGAAGGGGTGTTAGAGCTGGGTAGTGACAACATCTTAAAGCTGCCCACGGTATTGGTTGTTGACCATCTCCCAGAACGATTAGAAAAAATTACTCAAAACTTAAAAGGCGCGCACATTAAAACCTTTAAAGCTGGGAGTAAGCTTTCAGCGATTGAAATAATAAATCAACACAGCATTGATTTATTAATAAGCGACTTTACCTTTGAAGATGGCACTGGACTTGAGTTGTTTAACAAGCTGAAAGGGACGCAGCCTAACTGCCGTTGTTTACTGTATACCTCAAAGCCTGAACAGGTTTCGATGATTGAAGCTATTCGTCAGGGGGTGGAGGATGTGCTGGTTAAGCCCGTTGATGATAATAGCCTATTACAGTCGGTTCATAAATTATGGCAAACGGAGCTACTCAAACGACACAACGCAGAGTTAGTTGAGCGTTTACAAAATACCGTTGATGCTCTCATAGAAAAAGACAGCCTGTTAAGGGTTATTTTTAAACACACTCCCGATGCGATTATATTGTTTGATCGCACGGGTAAAATTATTGAAACCAATGATGCCTGTGAACTGTTATTTGAAAAACCGCTTAAAGAGTTTGAAAACTGCTCGGTGTTTGACTTTTTTGATACACCTTCAATAAACCGTATTAAAGATAAAATAAGCACCCTGAATAAAAATCGTCAATTTAGCTGTGACTTAAGACTGCTTAAAGAAAACGGCAATGAGGTTCCTCTGGTAGGCTCGTTTAACGAAATAGATCACCATGGTGAAATTGCGTTGGCGGTTATCTTTAAAAATGTTACCCACCTGAAAGAAAAAGAAGACTTGCTGCTTGAAGCAAAAGACATGCTAGAAGAAGAAGTTAAAGCGCGTACTGCACAACTTGAGCATGCTAAAAACGTTGCCGAGGCCGCAAATCTGAGTAAATCAGAGTTTTTAGCTAATATGTCTCATGAGTTAAGAACTCCCATGCATTCTATTTTAAGTTTTGCACGCTTTGGGCTTGAAAAAGTTGCGAATGACGATCTAAATAAAGATAAGTTAAACAAGTATTTATCGCGGATAGAGCAAAGTGGAGAGCGGTTGTTATCGCTGCTTAATAACCTACTCGACTTATCTAAATTGGATGTTGGCAAGTTTCCATTTAACCCTCAAAAACACAATCTGATCAACATTATAAAAACCAGTATTGATGATGTGTCTGGCACAGCATTTGAGCGAAATATAATGATTCGTTTACTGGAAACTGGGCAAGATATCGTTCTGGATTGTGATGAAGAACAGATCAATCAAATTATGCGCAATTTATTAGGAAACGCGCTGAAATTCAGTGAACCGTTCAGCGAGATAGATATTCAGTTATCAGTGCAAAATAACATCGCTGAAGTAGCGGTTGTTGACCGTGGTATTGGTATTCCAGAGTGTGAACTTGAAAAAGTATTTGCCAAGTTTGAACAAAGTAGCAAAACCAATAGTGGCGCAGGAGGCACAGGCCTTGGGTTAGCTATTTGTCGGGAGTTTGTGAGTTTACACCAAGGCACTATCTCCGCACATAACAACGAATATGGGGGCGCTACAATTTTAGTGCGATTACCTTTGAATATAGATTTGCCTCAGCATTTAGCGACTGAAGAGCAAACTATGAAGCTTAATTAACAAAACGGAAGAACTAGACATGGCCTTGAAGCGAATTTTAGCCGTCGATGATGAACCATTTAACTTAGAAATAATTGAAGAGATCCTCGAAGAACTCGATTTTGAGCTGAAAATGGTCAACAGCGGTCCAGAATGTTTAGATGTTGTTGAAGCGTTTGATCCACAAGTTATCTTGCTGGATGTTAGCATGCCACAAATGAGTGGTTATGAAGTATGCCGAAAGTTAAAAGAAAACCCGAATACAGAAAAAATAATCGTTATGTTTGTGTCGGCCAGAGGCACGGTTGAAGAGCGTATGGAAGGGTATTCTGTAGGGGCTGAAGATTATATTGTAAAACCTTTTGGGCATGATGAATTAAAGCTCAAGCTACAACACTTAAACCAAGTACTGATCGAAAAAGAAATGCTTGAACAACAAGTGGAAGACGCCACATCAACAGCCTTTAATGCAATGGCTAACAGTAGTGAAATGGGCCAAATTGTTAATTATATCGAGCATATCGGTTTAATTGATGATGAAAAAGAGTTGGGTAAAGCATTACTTCATTGTTTAAGCGCATTTGACTTACAAAGTAATGTTGAATTTCGCTTAGCATCGGGTCTAGAGCACTTTTCAGTGTCAGGTGTTTGTTCGCCCATTGTTGTTGAGCTATTTGAAATGCTTAAAAACAAAGGCCGTTTACATGAATTTTCGAGTCGAATTTTAGTAAATTATGAAATGATTAGCTTACTCATTTTGAATATGCCAGAACAAGATCCCGATAAACATGGCCGTATTCGTGACCACATTTGCTTTTTAGTGAGTGTGACCGAGCAGCAGCTTAAAGCGATAATTACAAAAAAAGAACTGGTTAAACAGCAACAGCAACTGAATGACGCAGTGTCTAAAGTACACAGTAAGTTTAAGGGGCTCATAGAGCTTTTGAATGACAATCGTATTAATAACGAAGCGGTGTTTAAACAGTTACAAGAGGATTTGGAACAACGAATACCCACAATGGGATTAGACGAAGACCAAGAGATCTTTATTTATCAAAAAGTCGATGAAACCATTCAAAACTCAGTAGCGCGTGAAGAGTCAGTGCAGGGAGTAAAGGCCGCATTTAAAGAGATTGAAAACGATTTATCGGTCTTATTAAAGCAATGACACACTCATTGAGTACGCGCGGTGCTGGCCGCGCTTTAAGCATCTCGTGGTAAGCCTTTTTCAACAATACGAATCAAACGTGCGGTTTTACGTAATTTAAGCTGACGCTTGTTCTGCTGTTGTGAAAGCGCCCACTCTATGTGCTCTGCGACCAGTGGCGTTGCACTTTGAAGCGCCTTTTTAAGCGCGATAATAATTGTGTCGCTATAGTCAGCATTACCAAGTCCAACCGCTAGATTTCTTTGCCAGCGTTCATGGCCAATACGACGAATCGGGCTGCCTTCAGTGTTTTTTAGGAATGTGGCTTCATCCCATGCAAAGAGTGTGAGTAAGTCTTGATCTTTTAATTGCGTTCGAGGATGGAAGTCGGCTTCATCGGTTATTTGTCCATAACGATTCCACGGACACACGAGTTGACAGTCATCACAGCCATACACACGGTTACCAAGTAATGAACGGTACTCTTCAGGAATAGGGCCTTGCAGCTCAATCGTGAGATAAGAGATACATTTACGGGCATCGACTACATACGGCTCAACAATCGCACCTGTCGGGCACAGAGTCATACACGCCACACACTTGCCACAGCCTTCAAAGGTATTCTCGTTATCGATAGGCAGTGGAATATCAACAAATAACTCGCCTAAGAAAAACCACGACCCCGCTTCTTTATTTATAAGAAGGCTGTGTTTTCCACGCCAGCCTAACCCTGCTTTTTCTGCTAATTGTCGTTCAAGGACTGGCGCAGAGTCCACAAATGGGCGAAATCCTAGCTGACCTACTTGTTGTTCTATTTTTTGGCCTAATTTTTTGAGGCGATTACGAATGAGCTTATGGTAGTCGCGACCTAGCGCATAGCGACTTATGTACGCTTTTTCGGTTTGCTTGAGGTTTTTAGCAAAGCTGGCATCGGGTGGAAGGTAGTTCATTTTAACCGAGATAACACGCTGAGTACCCGGCACTAATTCTGCTGGACGGGCACGTTTCATCCCATGCGCAGCCATGTATTCCATGTCGCCGTGGTAACCCAAATCTAACCAACGTTGAAGCTGGGCTTCGTGCTGAGTGAGATCAATATCGGTGATCCCGACTTCTGCAAAACCAAGGTCTTTACCCCATTGCTTAATTTGCTGCGCGAGTTGCTGGTAATCGATAGGTGTTGTCACGGTGAATAAAAAAGTAGCCAAGGAATGGCTACTTTATCATAGTTATAGAAAGCTTAGAATTAAAAGCGTTTCAGCGCCCATTAAACAAACCGCTTTAGCTGTTGTTGGGTTTGTTGGCTAAGTAAATGTGATTGCTCACAATCAGCAAGGGATTCATCTATTTGCTGTTTCGCTTGCTCACCTAACGCCACAATTTGCTCGACACTTTGGTGTGTTTGAGTTTGTGTTTGTTCTAGTAAATGAACAGCACTAACAATCTGTTGTAGCTGCTGTTGATTTTGCTCAAACTCACTCAGCATGTTGCTAAACCCTGCTGAGGTATTGCTAATGGCTGTTTCAGCTTCACTTGAATGGCTAATTAATAACTCAGACTCTTTATTTGTTTCGTTTACCAAGCTATTCATTTGATTAATAAAGTCGCTAATTTGACGGGTTGCATCGTTCACTTTTACAGAAAGAGTTCTAACTTCATCAGCAACAACCGCAAACCCTCGTCCAGCTTCACCGGCACGTGCAGCTTCAATGGCGGCATTTAAGGCTAACAAATTTGTTTGATCAGAAAACTCTTCAACCATTTTTAAAATAGCACGAATATTTTCACTGTTTTCTTTTAAACCCGACACGGTCGCAGAAAAGTTGCCGAGAATTTGGCTGATCATGGCCACTTTTTTTACCAGAGTAGATAGTTCCGCAGCTGAGTGTTGTACAAAACTTAGGTGCTCACTGTTAACCGTATGAACACTGTCGGTGTTTGCAGAAATATGCTCTAAACTTGTCGTAATTTGATTACTTGCATCGGTAATTGTATGGCTAAACGTAATTTGTTGATGGCTAAGCTTCGCTGTTTGCTGCATCGACTCTGTCATTTTTGAACTACTATCGGCACTGGCTTGCGCACTTTGGTATGTGGTGGCCAGTAGCTGGCTTAGGTGAGATGTAAAAGTATTGTATTGCTCGCTTAAATCGCGAAATTCATCAAAGGTAAAGTGTGGGAGTTTTGCCGATAAGTCAGCATCATGACGATTAATTTGCGCTAAAGTATCGCGCATAGCCTGTACGGGCCGCACAATTAAAAAACGCATATAAAAAAGTGTGAAAATAAAACTGCCAACAATAACGAGTGTCATGAGCCAGAATAGCCCTGTGCTTGCTTGCTGTTCAGATAAGCTACTGTAAAGCCAAATTAAAGTAATGACCTGAAAGGCAAACACAAACCCCAAGTTACCGACAATTTTACGCGTTAAGGTGTAAAAGAAAGTTTGTTCGATAAAATTATAAATGCGCATATAGCTACTCATTGAGGTGTTATGTTGATTCATGTCGGGCGTTTCTTAGTCTTATTTAATTCCACGTTATTCGACACAGTATAGCTTATTCTTTTTGAGTCACAGCGACTGCAGTGTCATTTGTGTATGGCATGGGAAATTAGTAAAAATTCCATCCACGCCATAATCAAGCATTAACTCGATATCTTCTACCTTATCGACCGTATACGCATAGACTTTAAGTCCACGTTGTTTGGCATCGGCAACAAACTCATGGTTTATAAAGTTTTTATCAATATGAATGCTGTAGGCATGCAACTTTTGCGCAAACTCACTGTAATTGATAGGAATTGATGCGGTTAACGCGCCAATCTTCACCCAGGGTAACTTTTGCTTGAGCCACATGAGTTGATGATGATCAAAGGATGAGACTAAAAGATTATCTCTTGATAACTTTCCAGTGCTAATGTTTGATTCAATAAGCTCTACAAACTTATCAAGTGAAAAGGTATGTTTGAGTTCTAAATTGAGCAGTGTTTTATCATTAACCCAATCAATCGCTTGCTGTAGCGTTGGCACTATTTCGCCATTACCTGCATCGAACTGTTGAATTTGGGCTTTGCTGCAGGCATTCACTTTACCGCGACCTGATGTGGTCCGGTCAAGCCATGTGTCATGAATAATCATATAATCATCAAGGCAGCTTTGTACGTCGATTTCAATACCGTCAACAGCCAAATCTACAGCGGCTAATATGGCACTTTTGGTATTTTCTGGGTAGGTACCACTGGCACCTCTGTGAGCGAATACTTTTATCATTGCGTGTGTTTCCGAGTCACTGACCATGTTTCATAAAAAGCGGCGCTTATAACCAAAACGCCCCCCATAATTGTGCTTATTGTTGGTTGCTCATGCAAAATTAAAAAAGCCAAAAACGTGCCGTATAGCGGTTGCAAGCAAGAAATTAATCCAGCCGTTGAGGCTGATAAGTGTTGTAAACTTGCAGCAAAAAGTGAATGCGGCGCTGCTGTAAAAATAATCCCAGCGGTGATCAATAGCAGCCAATTAATTGTATCAACTTGTAATGGTGGTACTTCAAGGAAGGCGCACAGCATAATACAGGCAATCCACGTTTGATAAAGCATGGTCTGTGGGCCACCGTATTGGCTAAAGTAACGCTTATGAATAATATTTCTAAAAGCAAAAAAGAAGGCTGATAAAATACCGATCGCAATGCCAAGCGTAACTTCATTCCCAAGGCTTGCATCTGGGATGAGTAAGTAAATACCGAACATCACCACTACAGCGCTAATAATATCTTTCAGTTGCGGTTTACGACCATGAAAAAGAGGCTCTAAAAATACAGTGATCACGGGGTAAGTAAAAAAGGCAATCATGCCAACAGCAATACCGGCTAATTGCATTCCTGCAAAGTAGGTTAACCAATGAATACCGACTGTCACCCCGAGTAATAGAGCAATAAGATAATCACGGCGAGAGTGGAGTTTAATCGCCTTTTTTTGGATATAAAGTAAGATCAATAAGGCACAACCGGCAATACCTGTTCTGTATACGGTAATGTCTAATGCACTTAAGTTAATGAGCTTGGCAAACAACGCAGTTCCACCAAATAGCAACACTGCAATGTGTAAGTACATAAGACTTTGTTTGTGCGCCTGCATTGCGACCCTTGTTATTATTATGCTTAACTCTCTTTTTAACGGTAATCCTTTGCTTTGTAAACCATCCTATGGGCTAATCCATTGGTTTAGTTCCAGTGTTTCCAGCCTTTTAAATAATAGTGCAGCACATTGGGCTCATCGAGGGTCGAGACTTTTTCGTTATTTGCACTGATATCTGGCGTAAAAATAAATAGCTGTGCATCATTTTCTGGCCGATAGTAACGAGTATCTACATTGAGTATTTGATGATTAGCACATTGAAGTTTACATGCCATAACAAACCCCCACTCACCAAATGAAGGAACGTTCAAGTGATAAGGCAAAGTATGGGCAAAGCCTGCTGCACTCATCGTATTATTAATTGACCAGAATGCGCGTTTTGCGAAAAACGGGCTGGTAGCTTGCGTTACGACGATTCCATTGTCGGGTAAGCGACGTTTTACTCGTTGGTAAAATTGTTGGCTATATAATCGAGCTAAATTGATTGCTTTAGGATCTGGCAAATCAATAAAAATAATATCAAACAACGTTTTATCTTGTTCTATAAATACATATGCATCCTGATGAACCACCGTGACTTTAGGGTTACTGAGCGAGTGTTGATTAAGCTCTGTAAGGTTGTAGTTAGATCGAGCAAGCTCTGCGACGCTAGGGTCTAAATCAACAAGGGTAATGGATTCTAGTTGTGGGTATTTAAGCAGCTCTCTGGCAGCAAGACCATCACCGCCCCCTAAAATTAAAATGCGTTTTGCATTACCGTGCCTCACCATCGCTGGGTGAATAAGCGCTTCGTGATAACGGTATTCATCTATCGAAGAAAATTGTAAACCGCCATTCAAATAGAGGCGAATGTCATCTTTGTGGCGCGTTAGAACGATTTGCTGATAGGGCGTTTGTGCTGAGTGAACCACGCGATCATCATAAATTTGGCTCTGCCAATGATGTGTGAGTTGTTGACTGGCATATAAACTCAATCCTAATACTGCGCTGACTAATACAAGCGTTAGTCTGAGTATTTTCCGTCGGTTGCGGCTTATATGGTCTACAAAATACCACAGTAATAACAGTGCAATACTGAGATTCATTAAGCCAAAGCTAAGTGACGTTTTAAATACACCTAACCACGGCAAAAATAGAAAAGGAAATAACAAGGTCGCCAGTAGGGCGCCAAAGTAGTCTATTGATAATACATTGGCAAGATTGGCTTTTAACGCGTAGTGCTTTTCCATCAAACGGCTTAAAAGCGGAATTTCTAAACCAATTAACACCCCGATTAATGTGGTTAATATGACACTGATTGCCTGTAACGGCAAAGAGTATGCGTAAGCAAAGTAGAGAAGGGGAACACTAAGCCCGCCTAACAATGCGAGCACTAGTTCAAAGGCTATAAAATACACCAATAAGGGGTTATCAGGGACAAAGCGCGAAAAATACGACCCGATGCCCATCGCCGCCATATAAACGCCGATAGTGAGAGAAAATTGGGTGATGCTGTCACCCAAAAAATAAGCCCCTGTTGTGGCAATTAATAGCTCATAAATAATAGAGCATAGACCCGCAACAAAAATACTAAACAGTAAAATATGGCTTTCACGGATTGTTTTACTTTCCACCAGAACCGCCTCGAGAGCGAAAACCTGGGCTGCCAATACTCTGTTCTCGTAATTGTTTATCTACCGTGATGTTGCTGTGATAAAGAGAGTACATAAGCCAATCACGTTCATCATCATTTTTGCTGTAAGCATACATAGAGGCAAGACCAATGGGGGTGAAAAAAAGCAGCACGATAGGCCAAACGGCGACACGGGTTTCCATGGCTTTTATGGCTTCGGGGTTTAATTTATTGATTGGCTTATATGTAATATCAGAGCCTTCACGCTCTGCTTCAAAGCGATGTAGAACCACAAAAATGCACATGCCCGCTACTATTCCTGATAGCCACATAAAGGGTAATAATATGTTGCTATTGCCTTTAATCGGAATGATGCGAAACGAATAACTAAAATGCTCTGCACGTGTGTTTGGGCCAAAACTGCTACTAACATAAGCACTGTATTGGCCTTTCTTAGGAAAATGCACCTCGTGATGAACTTTCTCTCGGTACTCGGTCCATTTACCTTCTGAATCTCGACCCGTTTCAGCCCATAGTTCATCAGAATAACTGAATAGGTAATTACCTTCAGGATCAAAAATTTCAATATCGATGGCTTTCCATGAGTTCAAAGGTAAGCGGCCTTTGATCTCGAAACGCATCATTTGGCCATCTTCAGGAACATTAAATAAATAGGGCTTATCTTGGCCATCATATTCTTTGAAGTTGCCATATTGGCCATTTTGCAGAGGCTCTTGAAGGTCTGCGCGTATCAAAAAACAGCTTAAAAAAGCAATCGACGCGATAGTAAACAGCTTATAGATGTTCATCCTTACTCCAATAAGCTTAAATAGCGATCGTGATAATCACTGCAACACTTATTGCGATGCTGCTTTCGATAACGGCAACAGCGGTATTATTGTCATGCATAGCTTGGTCAAGAGAGATTTTACTGAAGATAATTTTATCAACCAAGTAACGTACGATCGGCAAGATTAAGAAGCCAAACAACGCATCAATAAAAAATAAACTAAGACTTTGTTGCCAAGTATGAAAGCCACCAAGCAGGGCATGGCACAGAATGATTGCTAACGCTAACATGGTACCTGAGAAGCTCATCGCTACAGCTTTATTGCCTTTTTCAAGCTGTTCATGCAGGTCAAAAGCAGTGAGGTGATCATAGCCTTTAGCAAACATGATCAGCAAAAGCTGTCCGAGTGCGTAAAATACAATGGCTGATAACCACGTCCCTTCACCTGTTAAAGCGCCACCAATGATTAAGGCTGCAGCCATGTAATTAGCAGCTTGTACTAAGCCAACGGCTTCATTTTGTCGATTAATTAACTGTTCTTGGTTGCAGAATAAACGCAGCAGTAACTTATCATTTAGAAAGCGTGAGCATGTTAATAACACCATGCCGAGTACACTATACAGCGATACATTAATTAAGTCGGTCAGTAGACCTTTGCTTGGTCCTGCTAGTACAAAACCATAAATAATCGTAATAGCGCCCAAATAGCCACCAATTGATAAACCTAATGCTGTATTGGCATTATCTGTTAACTGATTTGTGGTGTTGTAGGGGGTTGCTAAGTTATACGACAGCTTAGCGAGTGCGATTATCGCGATAAAAAGAGCGATGTATGCGCTGTTGTACGCCATTGCTGCAAGGTAGTGGGTTAAATTAATATCCATATAAATTTGTTAGGTTGTTGTTATTTTCAGAAAATATTACCACATACTCTTTACTGCGAAGAATATCAACGTGTTATTTTTGGCATATTTAGTTAATTTCTTAAAAGTTTCATAGCATTTGCCTGTCTCATTGCGTGGTTATGGGTTAAAATAACAACATAACCAACTAACAAGATAGTGAATGACAAAACAGGATCCCAATCTCAGTCGAGAACAAGAAAAGTACGAAAACCCAGTCCCTAGCCGTGAGTTTATACTTACTCACTTAGAATCTCGCGCTAAACCAGCAAACTTCACACAACTTTGTGACGAATTACACGTGGATGACACTGAACGCCAAATTGCGTTTAAACGTCGTTTGCGCGCTATGGAGCGTGACGGTCAGTTGTATTTCAATAAATTTAAATGCTACGCGTTGATTGATGAATCAGGCCTTGTGAAAGGCAAAGTAGTTGGCCATCGTGATGGGTTCGGCTTTTTAGAAGTTGAAGGCGAAAATAAAGATTGGTTTATCGCAAAACACCAGATGAACATGGTGCTGCATGGCGACATTGTGCTTGCTAAAGGCAATCGCAAAGGCGGCAGTGGTAAATGCGACGCGCGTATCATTAAAGTGTTAACGAATGAGCGCGCCCCGATTGTTGGTCGTTATTTTGTTGAGCATGGCATTGCGGTGGTTGTTGCCGAAGACCCGCGAATCACGCAAGATATCATGATACTGCCTGGCAGTGAGAATGGCGCGCGTCATAATCAAATGGTGCAAGTTCAGATCACGCAAAACCCAAGTCGTCACATGAATGCAGTGGGTAAAGTAACGGAAGTATTGGGTGAGCATTTAGCCCCCGGTATGGAAATTGAAGTAGCACTTCGAAACCATGATATTCCGCATGTATGGCCTGAAGCCGTTGAAAAGCAAGTTGCCCATTTAGGTGAATTTGTTGATGAGCAAGCAAAGCAAGGCCGAGTCGATTTACGTGATTTACCATTAGTAACAATTGATGGTGAAGATGCACGAGACTTTGATGACGCCGTTTACTGTGAGCGAAAACCATCAGGTGGTTGGCGTTTATGGGTCGCGATTGCTGATGTATCACATTATGTTGGTATGAACACGCCACTGAATAAAGAAGCGATAGAACGCGGTAATTCAGTGTACTTTCCTGAGCAAGTGATCCCCATGTTGCCGAAGGTGTTGTCAAATGGTTTGTGTTCATTAAACCCCAATGTTGATCGCTTATGTATGGTTGCCGAGATGACCGTATCTGAGCAGGGCACCTTAGAGAATTATAAGTTTTACGAAGCGGTGATGAATTCACATGCCCGTTTTACTTACACTAAAGTGCATGCAATTTTGCAAGGTGATGAAAGGCTGTGCGAAGAATACGCGCCAATGGTGCCGCATTTAACTGATTTACATCAAATGTACATGGCACTGAAAGCAGCTCGCCAAGAGCGTGGTGCAATTGAGTTTGAAACGCTAGAAACGCGTTTTGTGTTTGATGCTCACCGAAAAATTGAATCAATCGTCCCTGTGGTGCGTAATGATGCGCATAAGCTCATTGAAGAATGCATGATTTTGGCGAATGTATCGGCAGCTCGTTTATTAGAAAAACATGAGGCCAGTGCACTTTATCGTGTGCATGATGAACCTGATGCTGAAAAGCTTGGTTTTTTCAGAAACTTTTTATCTGAACTGGGCATTGAGTCAACATTGTCAGATGAGCCGACACCAAAAGAAATAACACAGGTACTTGCAAAACTAGGTGACCGTCCTGAAGCCGAGTTAATTCAAACCATGTTATTACGTTCGATGAAACAGGCTGTGTATCAACCAGACAACATTGGGCACTTTGGTTTGGCGTTACCTGCTTACGCGCATTTTACATCGCCAATTCGCCGTTACCCTGATTTAGTTGTGCACCGTGCGATTAAAGCTGTTTTAAAAGCACAAGGCCAACAAACGTCGGGCGAGTATGCTTACAGTAATGATGAAGTTGATATTTTAGGCGAGCAATGTTCAACCACTGAACGTCGCGCAGATGATGCGACCCGTGAAGTCGCCGATTGGCTTAAATGTGAGTTTATGCAAGACCATGTTGGCGATGAATTTGGCGGGGTTATTTCATCGGTCACTAACTTTGGTTTATTTGTTCGCATAGACGACTTACAAATAGATGGCATGATCCACGTAACGAATCTTGGCAATGAATACTTCCATTATGACAATGCAAAACACTGTCTTATTGGTGAGCAAACTCATACGATTCATCGCTTAGGCGATAAAGTGACGGTTCAGGTATCGTCTGTCAGCTTAGATGAGCGTCGAATTAATTTAGTGTTTGCTGGTGATGTGCCGCAAGACCGCTATGCGCGACGCCGTGCGCAAAGTGCACCTGCAAAACCGAGTATTCGTGCGCAGTTAAAAGCAGGGAAAATCCCTGGCAAAAAAGGGGAAGATAGTCGCTCAGACCCTAAATCTTCAGAGAAAGACAATGCAAAGCGTGGCAAGTCTTCTCATGCAAAAGGACGTAAAAAACCTAACAGCAAACAAGCGGATGTTGTAAAAGCAGGTAAGAAGAAGAGCAAGAAAAAAGCCACCAAAAAGGCAAAAAGACCGGGCAAGAACGCCCGAAAACGTACTAGCTGAGGAGCAAATAATACGTGAGTAATGAATTAATTTTTGGTTTTCACTCAGTTGAAGCTATTTTAGCAAAAGAGCCTGAGCGCTTTTTAGAAATTTATGCGCTAAAAGGGCGTGAAGATAAGCGTTTAAACCCGATTATTGATGAAGCTCGTAAGTTCGGTATTTCAGTGCAATTTATGCAGCGCAAAGCACTTGATAACAAAGCCAATGGTGAACAGCACCAAGGGATCATTGCTAACGTGAAAGCATCGCGAATGTACAATGAAAAAGATCTCGACGAAATCATTGCCCGCGAAGACACGCCTTTCTTGTTAGTGTTAGATGGCATAACCGATCCGCATAATTTAGGTGCGTGTTTACGCAGTGCGGATGCAGCAGGCGTACACGCGATTATTGTGCCTAAAGATAAGTCTGCAAAGCTTAATGGCACAGCACGTAAGGTAGCCTGTGGTGCCGCTGAAACAGTGCCTTTAGTACAAGTGACAAACCTTGCACGCACATTACGTGAAATTAAAGACGCAGGTGTGTGGGTTGTTGGCACAGCGGGTGAAACTGACACCGAATTATTTGATGCTAACTTAACAGGTCCAATGGCCATAGTGATGGGAGCCGAAGGTGACGGTATGCGTCGTCTAACTCGCGAGCACTGCGACCTACTCGTTAAAATACCCATGGCAGGCACGGTATCAAGTTTAAATGTATCGGTTGCGACCGGTATTTGCTTATTTGAGGTATTACGTCAGCGTAATGCGACGCAGCTTTAATTTAAAGTGAAATAGAATTTCTATTTTGTTTAATAACCACTTCTTTTTGAGGTGGTTATTTTTTAAGTAAGAAGAACAATATTCATACTGTCTATTAACCTCTGTATTTAATTTGGAGTTGTTTGTGTTAATATCCTGTTTATATTAAGAGATTAATTTAGAAGAGGAAGTATGATTAAAGGAATAATAACGTTATTGTTATTGATGGCATTGGCTGTTAATGCAAAAACATCACCTTGGGATGAATATGCTACACTTCCAATCGTAGAGCAACCTAGCCTATCACCAAACGGCGAACTCATAGCCACACTTTATAATACTGATTCAGGACCAACAATAAGTGTTACTAAATTCCCTGAAATCAATTTCAAAGTCCTTGCTCGTCTAAAAAAAGATAAAGATCGTGTCGACTTTATTCGTTGGTCTGGTAATCGCTACATTATCGTTTCAGCAAGTTATCCTGAATATGTAAATGGGCAGTTTTTAAGAGTTTCAAGGCTTTATTCTATAAATGTAGAGACTTCAGAGACTAAAGTGTTAACATCGCCGCGTTTTACTGATGAACGATGGTACAGATACCAGTCATTTAACTTAGTGTCATCATTAAAAAATGAAACTGATTATGCACTCATTTCGACTTATGATAAGAATGATAGAGGCTATGTTGTTTATCGTGTTCATTTAGGTTCGTCTAAATTTGATAAAATTCAAAGTAATAAACATGAAATCGATAGTTGGTACGCTGATAGTCAAGGTGTTGTTAGACTTGGGATATCAGTTGCAGAAAAAGATGATACATTTATGGCCTCCATTTGGTATCGAGCAAATAAAGAGTCTGAACTAAGCAAGATTCATTCTCAAATTTGGGGTGAAGATGACACATTTTCTATCGAAGCTTTATCAAATGATGGTACTAAGGCTTATGTGCTCTCTAATAGAGAGTTAGGGCGTGAAGCATTGTGGCTTTATGATATAGAATCTGGTGAGTTCGAAAAGTTACTTTTTAGTGACGATAAATACGATCTTGATAGTGGAATAACAAATAATGAAGGTGAGTTTATTGGTGTATCTTACTTCGATGATTATTACCAAACTCACTACTTTTCAGAAGAAGATGGAAAACAAGAGCAAATGGTAGCAAACCTTTTTAAAGGTAAGCAAGCTACGATTAGCAGCCGAAGCCGAGATCATTCTAAGTTGTTAGTGTCAGTGTCTAATGATGTTGTGCCACCAACTTATTACTATTTTGATTTAAACACACAAAAAGGAGGGGTTTGGTTATCAAAGTACCCCTATTTGGTGAGAAAATCATTCGCGTCAGTACAAAATTATAGTTTCAAAGCAAGTGATGGTATGGAGATTACGGGGTATTTTACAAAGCCTAATAATGTTGAAAATCCGCCTCTTATTGTTATGCCGCACGGTGGACCACACAGTCGAGATTATAAGTATTTCAATAAAAAGCTTCAGTATTTGGTTGAGTTAGGATTCTCTGTGTTACAGATTAACTTTAGAGGATCAAGTGGCTTTGGAAGTGCGTTTGAAACAGCTGGTTATTTTCAGTGGGGAAAACGCATGCAACAAGATGTTTATGAGGCGATGGACTGGGTAATCCAGCAGGGCTTAGCTAAAAAAGATAATGCATGTATTTTTGGCGCTAGCTATGGTGGGTATGTTGCATTGACGGCTGCATTTCAACAGCCAGATCGTTTTAAGTGCGTGATTAGTATTTCAGGCGTGTCTGATCTTGAAACATTCGTTACTAAAACTGAAAGGCAAGGAAAATATTTAGGTAATATTGTTGATGTCAAAGATAGTGCCTCCATAAGTGCGTTAGCAGAGGTTTCTGCGATTAAAAAGATTAATCATATTAAGGCTCCAATCTTGTTAATTCATGGTAATAACGACACACGTGTTAATTATCATCAGTCTAAAGATTTTTATGATAAAGCTAAAAAACACCTAGATATAAAGTATGTTGAAATAGAAGATGGCACACATTACTTTGATGATCAAGAGAGTCAGGAGAAGCTATTCTCTGAAATAACGCCGTTTTTGAAAAAGCACCTTTAATAAAGCTTTGAAAAGTAAGTTAATAAAAAAGCCGATTTAATATCGGCTTTTACTTATCTATATTCGGCACCGCGAATGACTATTAGATTTTTGCGAATGCGTCTTGTAGTGGCGGTACAACTTGCTTTTTACGGCTTAAAACACCATCTAACCATACTTTGCCATTCTCAGATTTAACATCATATGCCGCTTCAATAACAGCAACGTCATCAGAGCTTATCAGCATTTGTGAGCCTTCTTTCATGATATCTGTTAATAGTAGTAATACTGAGTGACGGCCGCCTTCTTCTTTTAGCTTCACGATGTCAGCTTCAAGGTCTGCTTTGATCTCATCAAAAACAGCAAGGTCAATGACTTCTAGTTGACCAATACCGACTAGCTTGCCGTTCATGTTGAAGTCTTTAAAATCACGCATAACTAGGTCGCGAGCTGGCGTGCCTTCTACTGCAGATTTTACTTTGAACATTTCCATGCCAAGTTCTTTGAAATCTTCGATACCGGCAATGTCAGCAAGTGCTTCAACACACTTAATATCAGCAGTGGTGCATGTTGGTGATTTAAAGATAACGGTGTCGCTTAAAATAGCGCATAACATGATGCCTGCGATGTCTTTCGGGATTTCTACATTGTAAAAATCATACATCATTTTAATAATGGTATTTGAGCAACCCACTGGGCGAATCCAACACTCAAGAGGTGTTGATGATGTTAAGTCGCCTAATTTGTGGTGATCGACTACACC
Organism: Pseudoalteromonas lipolytica; assembly: GCF_900116435.1. GTDB lineage: Bacteria > Pseudomonadota > Gammaproteobacteria > Enterobacterales > Alteromonadaceae > Pseudoalteromonas > Pseudoalteromonas lipolytica. The sequence goes on from NZ_FPAZ01000005.1 coordinate 61,350, forward strand.
TACAACGCGTGCTTCGTCGATGTCATCAGGTGCTTGTGTTTTTTCTGTATGGTCAACGATATAAACGTCTTCACCTGCGTAGCTAAGTTTAAGCTCAGGTGCTTCGAAGCCAAATTTATCTAAGATAAATTGTGTTTCAGGTGATATTTCACCTAAACGCGTTGGAATGGCCGGTTCATTGATTTGGTTTTTTAAGTAAGCAAGCGCAATTGCACCGCAAATTGAATCTGAATCAGGGATCTTATGGCCCACTACATACATTGACATTGACGGAACTCCTTTAAATTTGGCAGATATTTTAGCAAAGTCTCTACAGATTGATACATAACAGACATGAAATTTTGTTGATCAATTACAACTGCCAATTAACCAGAATTTTAGTTACACTTTAACGTATTGAAAGTAGAGGAAGATACACATGCGATTGAGCAGAAAAGCGTGGAATAATGTGGTCATTATTTCAATGCTATTGATGATTTTTTTCTTCAATGGTTTACATAAAAAGCTCAATACTCAACCTGCAGAGGACGGCATGCACGCGCTGCTACCTGAACAAAGTTTTATTTTGGCGATGGCATTTCCCGAACTTAAAATTGAGCGAATTGGCACTTCTTGGCGTAGTCAAACCTTACAAGAAACAACATGGCACGGGGATGAACAAGTGTTAGAGCAATTAGTTGAGCTGTGGCAGCATCAACAGCTCAATCTTGCAAGTATACCTGTGAGTAAGCTTTCGAAGACATCAGCGAACTATGTTGCTTCAGTGTGGTTAGCGGGTGAGCAATTACCTGCGGTGTATCAACTTTATACCATTGAAGGAAATTACTACCTACTCGATAAGCAGTTACAGCGTGTATTTGCGCTTGAACACGCCGATGCCACTCAGTTATTTCCGTTATATCCGTTTAAGAGAATGACAGATGCCTGAATTACCAGAAGTTGAAGTAAGTCGGTTGGGGATTACTCCGCATGTGCTCGACCACGTAGTGACTAAAGTGAATATTCATAATGCCAGCATGCGCTGGCCAGTGCCTGATGATGTATATCAGTTACAAGGTCTTAAAGTTACCTCGATTGAACGCAGAGCAAAGTATTTATTACTGGGTTGTGAGCGTGGAAGTGTCATATTACATTTGGGAATGTCAGGCAATTTACGCGTTGTGAATGCCGATGAACCACTTAAAAAACATGACCATATCGAGTTTGTTTTAGAGTCTGGAAAAGCGCTTAGGCTAAATGATGCGCGCCGCTTTGGGGCATGTTTATGGCAAGCACCTGGCGAATGCCATACTTTACTGACCAAGCTAGGCCCAGAACCTCTTACTGATGATTTTTTTGCTGAGCGTGTATACGAGCAATCAAGAAACAAGAAAGTACCGGTTAAGCAATTTATTATGGATAATGCCGTGGTTGTTGGTGTGGGGAATATCTACGCCAATGAGTCGCTATTTAAAGCGGGGATCCACCCCAAACGTGAAGCGGGAAAGGTATCCTTAAAACGTTATCAACAATTAGTGCCTATAATTAAAGACACACTAGCTGCGGCGATTACTCAAGGCGGCACGACGTTAAAAGATTTTGCGCAAAGTGATGGTAAACCGGGTTATTTTGCTCAGCAATTATTGGTGTATGGCCGCAAAGGTGAGCCGTGCGTTACCTGTAAAGAGCCGTTAAAAGAAATTAGATTAGGCCAAAGAAGTACCGTGTTTTGTGCAAATTGCCAAAAATAAGCGTGTATTAATAAGGCAGTAAAAAGCACGCCCGTTGGCGTGCTTTTTAATTATAGCTCGAACGGGGCAACACCGACGGCTTTCATTTTATAGCCTACTTGGGCTATTTCACCGGACCAAGTCTCAGTGCTTATTACCCCTGTTACCACAATGGCATCATATAGGCTCTCGATTGGTACGCCACCTTTAATGGTTACATGAACAATTTGATTAGGCGGTGGAGGTGGTACATGAATACAAGCACCAAAATACGGCACAAGTAAAAACTCAGTAATTACCTCACTGTCCCCTTCAAGCGGGACGACAAAGCCCGGAAGGCTGACTGATTGGCCATCAAGTTCTTTGACTACAGGAGCATCAAGGTCTGGTTGTACCCAGTTTTGCTCGCTGCCTTCATGGTTTGCTTGTGCTTGCGTGTCAATTTGCACGTGCCCTTTAGGGATTAAATCTTCCCAGAAGATTTCCTTTGGTGGTCCAGCATAAGCCCCTGTGCATAGTAATAATGTCGCTAAGACTGCGAACTTTTGAAAAAACTGCATAACATTCCTTAAATTTTAATACTCATACCATCTGCAAGTGAGTAGAAATACGCGCGGGTCGCAGGAATTAACCCAACAATAAAGCCTGCTGCTATTATCGCAGCTAATAGCATGAGTTCATAGGATGACAATAACGCTATATTTAGACTTATTCCTGCATGGCTTTGCAAGTAATCTGCGCTCAGTAGCATTAAGCCATAGAACAGTACAATGCCGAGCAGGCAACCTAACCCAGTGATGAGAATCGATTCAACACTGATCAAGGTGAATATATGCCACGGTCTCGCGCCAACAGAACGCAAAATTGCCAACTCTCTTCGGCGTTGGTTTAGGCTCGATAACAGGCTAGTTAGCATACCAAGTAAACTAATTAAGACCACGACGATGGAAAACAGCAGCAAGATTTTTTCGACAATTGACAGCATCTCCCACAGTTCACGCAATGTGACTCCCGGCATAATCGCTAATAAAGCCTCCGGTTTATATTGGTTGATATTACGGCGAACTTGTAATGTGTAAAGCGGTGAATCGAAGCCAAGCAAAAAAGCGGTGATTTGCTTAGGATTTCCAACCAAATTAATCTCGTCATGCTCATGCTCATGCTCATGCTCATGCTCATGCTCATGAGATTCATCTTCGACATGGTCGGCTTCGTGCGTATGAGATTTACCATGAATCGTGTCAATTGCAGCAAGTGGTATATGGAGAGTTTTATCAACCGGCGTACCTGTTGGCTCTAAAATACCGACTACCGTGAATGGGTTATCATCATGATTATGAAAACTAGTGTTACCCATGCCATGCGCAATAACGACTTTATCGCCCAATTTATAATTAAGCGAACTGGCAACTTCTGAACCCAGCACCACTTCAAATAAGTGATTAAACTGCTGGCCTGATGCAAAACGAAGAGGCTGCTTTTTTCCGAACCGATAATGGTTGAAATAATCTTTATTGGTCCCGAGCACTGCAAGGCCTTTGTGACTATCACCCAACGACAGTGGAATGGCCCATTTTACGCCACGTTGTTGCGTAATGTATTGATAGCTGTGCCAGCTAACCCCGTTATTAGCATGGCCAATACGAAACACCGAAGATAACAATAATTGGATGTCGCCGGTGCGAGCACCAACAATTAAGTCAGTGCCGGAAATCGTGTTACTAAAGCTACTTTTAGCATCGACCCGCACTCGCTCAATTGACATCAAGAGCATGACGCTAATGGCAATCGTAAATAAGGTGAGTAAGGCACTAGCTTTGCGGTTTAGTAAACTTTTAATCGCGAGTTTAAGCAGCGACATGTGTGCCTCCTTGTAATTCAACAAGGTTAACACTGCGCTTAAAAAGCCCTTGCAAGGTTTCGTCATGGCTTACAAATACCAGTGTACTGTGCGTTGCTTTAGCTTGTTCAAACAGCAATTTAACGAATGCTTGGCGATTTTGTGTATCGAGTGCGGAGGTCGGTTCATCGGCAATAATAATTTCAGGGCTGCCAATGAATGCACGTGCAGCTGCAACACGTTGTTGCTGACCGATGCTCAGTTTAGAGACAGCCTGATGCTGTAACGCATCTGTCAAACCAAGTGCTGTTAAAAGACGACTTGCTTCAAGGTTAATAGAAGGGCTGTTATTAAGCGCCTGCTTTTGCCGTAATTTAGAAAATTGGCAGCCTAAAATTACGTTTTCAATAGGTGATAAATACGGCAATAAATTAAAGTTTTGAAAAATATAACCAATGTGATCGGCTCGAAAACGATCGCGTTTACTATTACTTAATTGGTTAACAGCCTTATCTAAAAGAGTGATAGTCCCTTGGTTGGGAGTGGTGACGCCCGCAAGCAAAGACAATAGCGTCGACTTACCACAACCACTCGGGCCATGTAAAAACACATGCTCACCTTGCTCAATATGCAGCGAAGCAATATTAATGGTGGGCGAAGCTTGTTGTGCGTGCCATTTAAAAAGCACATTTGAAAGCGTGATCATAACGACCTATTCGTTGTTACCATCGCCAGTAATTTAACTTTTTACGCATTTTAAAATTACGAATAAAGTTACGTGGTTTTGGCTTAAGTACTGGATTGTTCAATAGTAATTCATTGCTTGCTGCAAGTACACGCTGACTCGATAAGCCATCTTGGTAGGGGTGCAACTGCTGACAAAAGTGCTCAATTTTTGTCATCAGCTCAGTAGGCGTTGTGAGCGCATAATTGATTGCTTCTTCAACTTTATCTGGGTTTGTTACATCAATCAGGTGCTCACCGGGTGCTTGATTACAAAAAGTTACCACGGGCTTTCTTTGCAGTAAAAACATCAGCAGAATAGAGGAGGTATCACAGAGCATGACATCTGCCGCTTGTAGTAGCGGTAATACGTTATCGGTTTCTACGAAAGTTAAATTATCGTTTTGTAAGTCTTTATATTGCTCGACTAACTCACTCGGCATTTTTGGGTGGAATTGCACTAAAATACGCCACTTACCTTGCTGACTGTATGCTTTAATGTGTTCGTAAAGTTTAGGGGCTAGCGATAATCGCTTTGAAAACGTTGAGCAGATCAATAAGGTTTTTCTAGGATCATTTGGGTTTTTATAAGGGTTATTTGCGATCTGTGAAAAGAACGGATCGAGCGTTGGCCAACCGGTTTCTTTCACTTCAAAAAAGCCATGTTTTGTTGCAAGTGCCTTAAATGGAGCCGTTGTATTCGGTCCTTGAGTACAATATAAGTCAAAACAACCACGAATTTTAAAGTGATCATTCTCGCCTTTTCTGTTTAGCTTTCCGGCATCAAACCCATGAAAAACGCCGACTTTAATTCCTGGAATAAATGTAGGAATAATATTTGAAGGTGCATAAACAACATCAGGTTGCCAGTTGTGAATCTCTTCTATAGTACTCAGAGTCTGTTCACCTTCATTTAAGAATTCATGATTAACGTTGCTACCCTCTAAAAACCACCTAACTTGGCCACCGCGCGCTAAGATCTCTTGCTGTAATGGGCGCAAAATAGCGTACGAATAGTTTTGTGAAATATACATTAAGTATTTTTTTTCTGCGGTAGCTGTTAAGTAATCCAAAAAAACCTCCTATTGCGAGAGGCGTATTATAGCTAAATATTGTTTATGACAGCAAAATTACGGAGATTTTAATTTTTTTTGATTTTATCTGCGGAGCCTCGTAGCGGATCTGAGCGCAATGATTGAGCTTTCACAGCGTCTAGATTATTATAGGCGGCCATAACCCCAATCCCATACATGTGCTTTTAAGAGCATGCCAAATACTATCGGAGATAGCATGACTAGCTATAAAGTTTTAGACGTAAACGATGATTTACCGATCCGTACCAAAGGTGCGGTACACAGTGGTAAAGTGCGTTCAGTTTATTGGTTAACTGATGAGGACAGCGCGCGTTTAATTAGTGAAAAAGGGTATCAGGTTCCAAAGGGGACTGAGCTTGCTATTATGGTTATCTCTGACCGTATTTCAGCATTTGATTGTATTTGGCAAGGTGAGAATGGCTTAAATGGCGTGCCTGGTAAGGGGATCGCGTTAAACTCAGTTGCATCTCATTGGTTTAAATTGTTTGATAAAGCAGGCCTTGCTGGTAACCACATCGTTGATATTCCTCACCCTTATGTGTGGATTGTACGCAAAGCAAGTACAGTCAAAGTGGAAGCAATTGCACGCCAATACATCACGGGCAGCATGTGGCGCGATTACGCAAAGGGTACTCGTAACTTTTGTGGTATCGATTTACCAGAAGGTCTAACAGCAAATCAAAAGCTAGATAACGTACTTATCACTCCTTCAACGAAAGGAATTATTACCGGCGTAGCTGAGATCCCCGAAGTGGATGATGTCAATATCACGCGTGAAAACATCACTAATAACTTGTCAGTGTTTAATTTTAAGTCGGAAGATGATGTTGCGAAGTACGAACAGTTACTGGTTGAAGGCTTTAAATTAATCAGCGAAGAGCTTGCAAAACTTGACCAAATTTTTGTAGATACGAAATTTGAGTTTGGTTACGTTGAAGACGTTGATGGTTCTGACAAACTTATATATATCGACGAAGTGGGTACACCTGATTCATCACGTATTTGGGATGGGCAAGCGTATCGCGATGGTAAAATTATCGAAAACTCTAAAGAAGGCTTCCGTCAGTTATTAATCAATAATGTGCCTGACAGTGATGTGTTATTAAACAAAGATCGTATGGATGAGCGTGAGCAGCTTGCAAAAGACTACACCTTGCCAGAATCTGTGATGCTTGAGGTATCTGATACTTATGTGGGTATTGCAAGTAAGATCATTGGCCAAGAGATCACTATTCCAAGTGATCCACGCAGTGAAGTGATTGCCATTTTAGATACAGAGTACGGCTTAATTAAGCAGGGCTAAGCTGTATTCTTTCGCAAGTGACGCACCGGTGTAGCGTATAAAAGCCAAGTTTGCTAAAAGGGCACTTGGCTTTTTTGTTTCGAGGGGGGGGAAATATCACTCGTTTTATTATCTAGGTAGAGCAGAGAAAGATTAATGCTTCATTGTTTTAAGAACTTTGATACCCTCTGTATTCTAAAAGTCTAATTTAGTTTGATAGGGTGTTATTAGCCTCTTTTTATTTAGGTTAGATGGCTGAAACAAAAAATCTATTTATGTACAATGAGCCCCCTTTTGGTAATTAAGTTGTGAAAAATGCAATTATACTTTGACGTACTGCACCTGTATTACATTCCTCAATATGTGCCAGTTTTACAGGAATTGTTATCAAAAGGTCATAAAGTTTCGATGGTTTTTTACAAGAACCAAGATAGGCGAAGTGTAGATGTTAGCCATAGCTTTATAAATAAAAACTCAATAAATGCTATTTGGTTAGCAAGCAGTGATGATGCATTTAATTTTTATCAAAACTCAAATGCAGATTGGATCGTGTTTGGCAATAGCTTTGAAAAAGTTGAACTTTTAAATAAAAAGACTGTTTTAATGCAGCATGGAATTGGGCCAAAGCAGTGTTATTACGATGTATCTCAAAACAAAACGACAGTGCGTTTTGTAGAAGGTGAGCATAGGTTAGCGCGTTTGAAAAGTCTTTACCCACATAGTAACTTTATCGATGTTGGTTATGCGAAGCTTGATCCCATATTTAATCAAACACTTGAAAAGCTTGATTTAAGTGATTTAGGATTAGATCCTTGTAAAAAAACACTCTTATATGCCCCTACTTTTTACCCCAGCTCTATTGAATGTTTTAGCGATGATTTTCCCTCTCACTACCGTGATTTCAATATAATTATAAAACCTCATCATTTTAGTTTGTTTAAACAAAGGTATAAAAAGCAACGTTTAAAGCTAGAGCAATGGGCAACGTTTAATAATGTGTACGTAGCAAGCGAGTATGATTTTGACCTTACCCCTTTTTTGGACATTGCTGACATTATGATATCGGATGCTTCATCAGCAATTTTTGAATTTGCGGCATTAGGTAAACCTGTTGTTTGGTGTGATTTTTACAAGTTACGTTGGTCTTACAAAGGAATTTTCTCTTTTAGATTGAAAGCAAGGTTGGATGACGATATTGAGTATTTCCATCAGCTTTGTAATCGAGCTAGCTGCTACGAAGAATTACAATCTATCATTGGGTTTGCAGAACAGCAACCTGCTGAATTTGTTGAATTAAGGGAAAACATTATTTATAAGCTTGCAGGGAAGACGGATGGACACTCAGCAAAGAGAATTGTCTCTTATTTAGAGGAGCATAAATGAAACGTGTTATAACGTTTGGTACGTTTGATATTTTTCATGTAGGGCACATTAATATATTAGAACGGGCAAAAGCGCTTGGAGATTATTTAATTGTGGGGGTTTCTTCTGATGACCTTAACTTATATAAAAAAGGACGAAAACCTGTATACAGTGAAGCAGATAGACTAAAAATTATTAGTTCGATGAAATGTGTCGATGAAGTATTTATTGAGCATTCATTGGAGCTTAAAGCTGAATATATCAAAGATCACCAAGCTCAACTTCTTGTTATGGGAGATGATTGGGCGGGCCGTTTTGATCAGTTTAAGCATTTATGCGATGTAGTCTATTTAAAGCGAACACCATCAATCTCAACAACTGAGATAATTGAAGTTGTGCGCGATCCTTCGAGTAAATAACAAAAACTACCACATTATTTTGTGCGAGTGAATTGACCGCCTGATATTTGTTCAACTTAATATTAGGTCTCTTTTTCGGTCATTATTTTCTCTAACTCTGCAGTTTTCACTTTTCGCTGCAAATACATGCAAGTTCTGTATTTGAGGTTCCTAAGGAATGTGGATCGTGATGAGTGCCTTCCAGAATTTGCCATCACTATATCACTTTCAAAACTTCTGTCTTCTGAAATTGGATAGGGTTTGATACCTAGCATTTGCAGCCCTACCTCGCTATGGAATTGCATATCCACATCGACAGGCCGGCAGAAGGGTTTTCGAGTAAGTAATTTTTTTGCTCCAGGTAAACTTATTAAGTATCCCTGTGTGCCATTTGGGGCTTTTCGATAATTACCAAGTGTGAAATTATGTTGAAGGCTTTTGCTATCAATAAACGGAAAATCTCTGTTGTCAGAAAGCTTAATGAGATCCCAACCATGCAGCGAACTTGATAATTCTATGATTGATATTAGGTGCTCTTCAATAAACAGGTCGTCTTCAAGCACTAAACAATAATTAATTTTTTCATCGACCATTTTTTGCCATATACGCATGTGGCTTACATAGCAGCCTATTTCGCCTAGCGTTAAGTCACGATGATATTTTTGTTTATTGTTTTGCGGTGAATACCACTCATCTAATTGCTCTTTAGTGAGTTCCTTGCCAATTGTCGCAGGAAACCTCTCGGCGCTGATACCTAAGTTCGCAAGTCTATTATTGAGTGTTTTCCAGCGCTTTTCACTGCCTTGCATGTTAATGACAAATATAGGAACTGACATGACTTCTATTAATTAACCTTTTCTAATTTTTATTCTAACATTTAGAATAAAAGATACATCCAGAATTTGAAAGTTTGATGAATTGCGTTTGCAGCGTTTAAACACTTATGATTAAACAGGAATTAAATGAAAAATATAGTCTCAGCCTCATGGTTAAATAATAACCTGACAGCGAAGGATCTGGTTATTTTTGATGCGGGTATGGTTCGCCCAGGTCAGGAGGGCAGCTACGCTCCAGCCGCTATGCTACCGAATGCACAGCGCTTTGATTTTAAAAATACACTGGCTGATAACAGTAATCCGGTCCCAAGTATGATGTGTAGTAGCGAGCAATTCACCGAACACATGCAAGTCGCGGGAGTTAATCAGAATTCACGTGTTGTTATTTATGAAGACCAAGGTTTATTTAGTTCAGCACGGGCATGGTGGATGTTTAAGGCTATGGGCTTTGATAACGTAAAAGTCTTAAGTGGAGGTTTAGCAAAGTGGTTGGCTCAGGGATTTGATGTTCACTCTGAGTATTATACGCCGACAACAAAAGGTAACTTTGTTGCACAGCCCCGTAAAGATTATTTTATCACGGCAGATCAGGTACTAAATTCACTTTCAGATACGAGTATTATCACGCTAGATGCAAGGCCTACAGCTCGTTTTACTGGCGAGCAAGCAGAGCCACGTGATGGCATGCGCAGTGGTCATATTCCGGGTAGTCGTTCTTTACCTTTGTCAGATGTATTGAATGACGGGGAGCTTAAGTCTCTTGATGCACTGCACACATTGTTCAACTTACATGTAAATGGACACACTCAGCTGCAATTTAGCTGTGGCTCAGGAGTGACGGCCTGTGCCCTTGCTTTGTGTGCGGATGAGTGTGGTTATACTAACCTTCGGGTTTACGATGGTTCTTGGAGTGAGTGGGGCGCTTGTCACGATTTACCTATTGAAAAAGGCCCGCATCAATAAATGCAGCGTAGTTATGCCAGCTGCCGATACTATTTTTGTTAAGTGGCTGGCGAATTTGCTTTTTACTCGCTGTCGCTGATGCTGCGTTATTTTTATAAAATGCCAAACAGCTTGCTTGCCAATTTAAGTTACAAAATGCATAGAGCTTTTGGGTTTGTTTAATTGGCTCTTCGACTAACTGCTCGTAACTCTGTAAATACACTTGTTTAGGGTACTTAGTGGCAAAGTGCGTCGCTAAAGCGGTGTAGTCTTGGTGAAAGGCGACAATATCGTAAAATGTAAAGCTGTAATGGTGAAAGACACTTTGCGGGTTATATAACTGCCTGTAATTGGCTACGCTGCAATCATGCCAATTTCGTTGCATACACACTATTTTGGCGTGAGGAAAAGCCGCTAAAATAAAATCAATATAGTAAAAATTAAACGGTTGTTTATCACAACTGCGCAGTGTGTTACTGAGTTTTTCGGCTCGTTGTTGGTAGTGGGTTATTGTTTGGTGAATGTCAGCGCTAGCGTAAGCCTTGGCGAACATTTCACTATCAATAACACGGTTTGATTGTGTGCCATGTTGCATGAGTTGTGCGATATCATTCAGTTCGCCAATCCCTTGTAATTCATCACTTTGGTTAAGTATTTTTTCAACGAGAGTGGTGCCTGAGCGCGGCATCCCTACAACAAACACAGGGGCAAAGTCAGAGTTACTAGGGGATAATTGACTGTGTGTGCTGTGTCTCATTAATGTTTGGCAAAACTGACGATGTTGCTGTGATTGATAGTTAAGTTGTTGCGCAATAGCTTGTTTACTGTGCGTAAAGTACTTAAATGCATTCTCGTAGTCGTTTAAATGCTCATAATTTAAAGCAAGACTATGGAAATACGCCTGTTGATCACTCGCTGTATGTACGCGTTTAGCTTGGGGGTGTAACACGTTTAAGTGCTGCTTAGCTTCTTCGGTATTGTTCAACTCGGCCAGTGAATAATGGGCTTGATAATAGTGCTCGTGTTCAGTAATAAGCTGCTTTAATAGTGTTTTAGCTTCGCCAAACAGGCCGTGAACTTTTAAGGCCACTGCTAAGTTATAGCTTATTTGAGGTGTTTGCTTATCAAGTTGATAGGCTGATTGTTGAAATGTAAGGGCATCATCATAATAGCCTAAGCGAGTTGCAATGTTGGCGAGTGTATCTAACTCCAACGCACTGTAATGCTGTGTTGCCATTGCACTTTTATAATGAACAGTGGCGCGACTTATCTCCCCTCGCAATATAAGGTGCTTAGCGAGGTTTAAATGATAAATATTTAAAGGCTCAATACTGAGGGCTTTTTCAATTAACTTAACCGCTTTATTTAAATCACCGGCAGCTGTATTTACTTCACTGAGTAAAAAGTAGCTAACGTGATCATGCGGGTTTTGCTGCAGGCGTAAAACTAACTGCTGGTGGGCTTCAGCCAGTTGTTTATTCGCTAGAAGTTGATGTATATGTGTGCGAAGCGCGTGTTGAGTACTATTAAGCATGGTTCATCTTAAAAGCCTTGCGGTAAACCAGCAAGGCTTTTATGAGATAGGCTAATTATAGCTCAAAGTTATAACTAAATTTTAAGCCAATAGTACGGGGTGCTGTTGTGTAGTGGCCATATACACGTTGTAACTCAGGTAACTCTTTGTTTAGCTCAGCATATTGAGACTGTCCTGCCCATGACTTATCACGGCGTACAGAGGTAAATGCATACTTATCAAAAAGGTTATCGATGTATAAGGTTGCTGACCACATATCGCCTGTAATTTTTGCTGATAAATTGCTAAGAGCGTAACCTGGCAGTATTTCACCGTCGGCTTTTAAACCTACTTTTGTGATTACATCGCTTTGGGCTGTAATCCCGTAGTTTACGCTAAGTAACTTATCACCGAGGATGTCTTGCTCATAACGCAGACCAAATGAGAACTGATGTTCAGGTGCTCCCGGTAAACGGTCTCCTTTTGCGCCGTCATAGTAGCTTTGATAGTGTGCAAGTTTGTCATCAAGAACACCAAATAAATAAGGTGTATCTTCAGTTAGCTCTGCTTTAGCGTACGCGTAGGTTGCATAAGCAGCCCATCTGTCGCCGATCATGGCACGGGTAGACAGTTCAACACCTTTTGAGTTGGCAGAGCCTGCATTTGACGTGATAAGTTCTTGGCCGTTAACAGTACTGCTGCCGACTTGCGCATCTTTCCAATCAACGTTGAATAGCGCGGCATTAAAGTGCAAGCGATTACGCAACCACGATGATTTAAAACCAAGTTCGTAGTTAACGGTGGTATCCGGTTTATAATCTTCTTCGTTTGGAAGTGCACAAACGATTTGTTGCTCTGGCAATACGTCTGGGCATGGTGCAATCCCATTACCACCACCAATACGGAAACCTTCACTGACGGTAAAGTAAGCAAGAATACCATTATCAAACGTGTAATTAGCATTAAACTTAAATAAGTTACCACTATCGCTTGCACTGACATTTTCCATTACTAGGTTATCAAGTGAATCAAAGTCGCCTGAATATAGTGGTGTTGCAGAGCCCGACGTGGTCGATACGTCATATTCATAAAAACGCGTACCTAAAGTGACATCAAACTGATCAGTGATGCTGTAGCCAATTTCACCGAAAATAGCTTTTTCAGTGGTTTCACTATCTGAAATGAGAATGTATTCAAGATCTTCTTCTACATTTAAAATGCCACCCCCCCAGTACTCAGTAAGACCCGGCGTATACTCGCGGTCATCAGAGTGGCTTTCTAGTTTGTTGTAGAAACCGCCGACAATCCAGTTGAGGTTACTACTGCTGTTTGATACGAGGCGCAGCTCTTGAGTGAAATTATCGCGCTCTGATGTATCGTGCGTGTAACCAACAAATGCAGGGAAATCAGCATAGCCAGACCAAATATCGTAGAGTAGATCTGTTTGGTCTCGTTGACCCGACTGCTCGTAGCTTGACCAGCCAGATGCTGAAACAAGTTCAGCAAAACCAAGATCTGCTTTTATTTCTAAGCTTAATAAATCGTTTTCTTCTTCACCAGGTTCAAGCACTCGCGCGACATTGTCGTATTTACCTGATACGCCTTGCAAAGCACTGCTATCAGCCAACGAGCCGTATTGCGATGTTGAGTTGCCGCCATTTTCTTGTTTTTGATAGAAGTAGTTAAGCGTTGCATCAACTGTTTCTGTTGCTAACCAACGCAGTGATAAGCGGGCAGTGGTAATTTGCTCATCGTTCACGTCACTGACGCTTTTAAGGTTCGCATTAACGTCGCTACTGTCGCTAAAGTCAGGATTTGGGTTAGACACACCCGGCTCTTTAACCACGTGGGTGTAATCAATGTAACCTGGGTTATCGTAATAGTTCAAGCTGGCACGTAATGCGAGTTTATCGTCAATGAGTGGGGTGTTAAATACCACACCAAACTCACCGCCAGTGCCATCACTTTCATTCATGCTGAATACATCACCGGTTACTTTACCTTCAGTGATATCAAGTTCTGGCTGCTTTAATAAATAGCGAATTGCGCCACCTAAAGTACCTGCACCATACAGGGTGCCCTGCGGACCAATGAGGACCTCTACACGGTCAACATCAGTTAAACGCAAATCGATGCTGAGCGGTATTTCACCAACATAAGTTGCAACAGTGCCACTGTCAGAAATACGGTCTGAGGTATTTGTATTAAGACCACGTACAATGATCGGAGACCCTTCACGACCACCTTGGTCAGAAATTGTTAAACCGGGTACCCAGCGTGCAACATCTTCAAGATCGCCAATATTCTGATCGCTAATTACATCACCATTTAAAGCGGTGATATTAAGTGGCGCATCTTGTACTGAACCTGCTCGTCGCGTTGCAGTGATTTGAATAGTTTCAATTGATTTATCAAGTTCAACAGTATCATCAGCAGCGAGTGCGATGTTGCTATTGATTAAAACCGCAGAAATTGCACTGGCAAGTAGAGCAGGCTTAAAGGTATTCATGTTTGATTCCGATAAAGTTACAGTAAAATTATGCTTAAAAAACACACTAAGTTAATAGTTTAAGCAATAAATAAGGGATATTAAGTGAATTTATATCCAATTATAATGTATTTTTATTCTTGCAGTCATGCGTTATTTGCAATTAAATGCAAAATAATTGAATAAATACTCTACTTTACTGTTATTTATCGGTAAATGGGCAGTGAGTGCAGCCATTTGAACAGCAATGACCACGCTTTAAAAAGAACCAGCGGCTAAATACCATGTAGTTGTTCTGCATTGTGTAATCGAGATTTTCTATTAAGTTTCCATGATGCGAAAAGGGTTTTGCAAAAGCCAATTGCTGTGCAAGGGGCTGTTCATATAGTGTAGATAAAAATAGATTTATCTTTTTAATTGTACAATCACGGCATAAACAGGATGTTGCGGCGTCATCAAGTGGTAAAATAGCAGGTAACTCATTACACCAGCATGCGTTTATATCGTCGGCACGACATGTCAGTGTCGCATTACACTGTGAACAACTAAGGATGGTCATTGGCTAGAAGTAATTTTTTGATATTAATAGGTAAGCATAGCAAATGGATAAATTAGACGCACTAAGTCAGTTTGCGAGTTTTGGTAAGAAACGCGAGCAAGCTGTGGCTGTAATCGTTAATACCGCAGATGATCAAGGCGCTATATATACACTAACAAAAGCAACTTTTTGTAATGTGCTAGAGCGTGTGATCAGCAATGAAATTGATATTGATGAGTTAGAATTATGGGCGAGTGTTTTAGAGTCACGCCAAGATATCGATGAAAGTGCTGTTGAAGGGGCTATTTTCGCGTTGAGTAATGCTGAGCAAATGGGCGAGCTGAGTAAAGAGACGCTGATTACGTTATTAGCACTTATTAAGTAACTTTTGTTGGCCCTGTGATTGCACAACCGGGAGTGAGAAATAAAAAACCGTGCTGCTTTAACAAACACGGTTTTATTATTTTTAATAGCTGTCGCTACTTATGATAACTCAAGCAAGTTTCTACTTCGTTTTTGGAACCTAAAATCACCGCGACACGTTGGTGAATGGCATTAGGTTGGATATCCATAATGCGCTCAGTGCCGGTAGAAGCAATACCGCCAGCTTGTTCAATTAACATTGCCATAGGGTTTGCTTCGTATAGTAAACGTAATTTGTTTGGTTTATTGGGATCTTTTGTGTCAGTAGGGTAAGTAAAAATCCCCCCTCGACATAACACGCGGTGAACATCTCCGACCATTGCGGCAATCCAGCGCATGTTAAAGTTGCGTCCACGAGGACCTGTATCACCAGCAATCAAGTCAGTAATGTAGTTTTGCATAGCCGGTTGCCAATGACGTTGGTTAGAGGCGTTAATTGCAAACTCACTGGTCTCTTCAGGGATACTGGCAAAGTCTTCTGTTAATAAAAAGGTACCGTGTGTTTTATCTAACGTAAAAAAGCGAGTGCCTTTACCCGTTGTTAATGCCAGTACTGTCGATGGGCCATATAAAACATAACCAGCCGCGACTTGGTTTTTACCTGGTTGCATGAAAATACTTTGGTCAGCTGGGTCTGCACCTTCAGGGGCTTCCATTATTGAAAAAATAGTACCAACTAAGGAGTTTATGTCGGTATTTGATGAACCATCTAGCGGGTCAAACGCCACAATATACTTTGCGTCCGGATTCCCTGCTACAGTGAAATCTTCTTCTTCAGAAGCGATGGCTTTTACGTAGCCCGATTCTAATAAGATATCTTTTAAAAGCTGGTTGGTAAGGACATCAAGCTTCTTTTGTGTTTCACCTTGAATATTTTCATCAAGAGTTGACCCTAATACGCCAGAAAGGGCGCCTTGGCCAACACGGAATGAAATTTCTTTACATGCCGCAAGAACCGTTCTGATCAATGAAATCAGTTCTCGTGGGCAGCCATCTTCTAACAATACCGGTGGGAGTCTACGCATTCTATTTTCCTGATAACGTTGTAGCTAGACATTTTTTAGTGTGAGAGAGAATGTCTTAGCAAGCGCTGAATTTCGTCTTAAATAGCTGTTTTTTATCGGCGATACTTTATACTGCCTAATACCTGTACAGTATTTAAAACGCGAATAACAAAGATAAGATTATGCAAAAAATACCATTACTACGATACCTGCTCTTAGCTGTGTTACTTACTATGATAACCCAAGCACACGCAGCAATTAAGTCTATAAATGATTTTACTGAAAAAATGACACATTTTTCAGGTTACTTTTCCTTTTATTACGACACTGAAAACGGCAAAGTCTATGTTGAGGTAGATAAACTCACGCAGCCGTTTTTATTACAACAAAGCTTGCCGTATGGCGTTGGCTCGAATGATATTGGTCTAGACCGAGGGCAACTTGGCAATACCCACCTTGTGCAGTTCGAGCGTTTTGGCGATAAAGTCATGTTACGTGCACTCAATACGTATTATCGCGCTAACACTACCAATGTCGCTGAACAACAAAGTATAAAAGAGGCATTCGCGTCAAGTATTCTTGCCGGCTTTGATGTTGTCGCCCAATCCGATTCTGCCACCCTAATTGATTACACTCCTTACTTATTAAGTGATGTGCATGGCGTTACTCGCAGCTTAGCAGCTCGGGGGCAGGGTAGTTTTAATGTAGACGCCAATCGAAGTGCGGTGTATTTAACGCGCTCAAACGCATTCCCAGAAAATACTGAGCTTGAAGCGGTTTTAACCTTTCAAGGTAGCAACCCTGGTAAGTATGTTCGTCAAGTTAGTGCGCACCCTTATGCCCTGACAGTGCACATGCATCACTCTTTAATTAAATTGCCCGATGATAACTACACGCCGCGTAAATTCCATCCGCAGGCTGGTTTTTGGAGTATTGAACATAAAGATTATGCGGCACCACTGGATGAAACCATGTATGTGCGTTATATCCCGCGTCACCGTTTAGCTAAAAAAGATCCAAGCTTACCAGTTAGTGAGCCCGTTGAGCCGATTGTGTATTATTTAGATCCAGGTGTGCCTGAGCCAGTGAAAACGGCACTGATAGATGGGGCTAAATGGTGGAACGATGCTTTTACAGCAGCAGGCTACAAAAATGCCTTTATTGTGAAGGTGCTGCCTGATGATGCTGACCCTATGGATGTGCGTTACAACGTGATTCAATGGGTGCATAGAGCAACCCGAGGATGGTCATATGGCAGTTCAGTGATTGACCCACGTACGGGTGAAATAATTAAAGGCCACGTGACTCTTGGTTCATTGCGTGTACGTCAAGATATCTTACTAGCAGAAGCATTAGCTGCCCCGTATTTAGAAGGAAATGAAGTGGCAACGCGTTTACATGCGATGGCGCTTGACCGTATTCGTCAACTCAGTGCGCACGAAGTAGGGCACACACTGGGTATTTCTCACAACTTTGCAGCGTCTGTTGGCGACAGAGCCTCTGTCATGGATTACCCGCATCCTTTATTAAGTTTTAATGAGCACGGTAAATTGGATGTTAGTCGCGGCTATGCATCTGGGATGGGCGTTTGGGATACTCAAGTCGTTAAATATGGCTACAGTGATTTTAGCAATCAAGATGAAACAAAGCAGCTTGCTGCTATTCTTGCCGAAAACAAAAGTAAAGGTCTTGAGTTCATCTCAGACAGTGATGCTCGGGCACAAGGTGGGGCACACCCTACGGGACATCTTTGGGATAATGGCAGTTCGCCCAGTGATGAATTAATGCGTGTACTTGCTGTGCGCAAACAAGCACTCGCTAGTTTTGGCATTCATAATATTAAAACGGGTACTGCATTGTCGCAGTTAGAGGAAATGTTAGTGCCGTTATATTTGTTCCACCGCTATCAAGTTGAAGCTGCAGTAAAGCTCGTAGCTGGCGTAAACTACGAATATGAAGTACGAAATGGCTCACAACCTAAAGGTGCACAGGTGGTTGCAAAACAAACGCAACAATTAGCCGTTAATGCGCTTCTTGAAACGCTTAAGGCTGATAATCTTGTCTTGCCTGAATCGATATTATCGCTTATTCCGCCAAAAGCGTACGGAGAGTCAAAATCACGTGAGAGTATTGTTGGTCGTACAGGACTGACCCTTGATGCAATGGCACTTCCCGAAGTGGCGGCGACACATAGTTTAAGCTTACTGTTTAATAGTCAACGTGTTAACCGTTTGGCACAACAACACGCCAGAAGCGATGCGTTTTATGGGTTAGATGCGTTAATAGCACAAACGTATCAGCAAATTTTTGAGCAAAAAATGGGGGACGGCCTAGCGGGTAAAATAACTCAGCGTGTACAACTGTTAACGGCAAAGCAGTTCGCTGATTTAGTTGCCAGTGATGAGGTTGATCCTGAGGTGCAAGCGCAGTTTCGTTATTACTTGGCAAAGCTTGCAAAAAGTTATCAGCAAGAGTCAATGCTAGGCAGTGCCTCGGTAGGGAACAGTGCATTTAAGCAATTTTTGAGCGAGCAGGTGTCGCAATTTTTAGACACGGGGAAATGGCCGGATAACTTTAAGGCATTACCCATGCCTCCGGGCTCGCCAATTTAACTTATTAGTCTAAAAAGTAAAACGCCAAGCCTTACCATGGATGAACGTTTGAGCTATTGCGAAAGCGACGTTAGGCCTTGGCGTTTTACTTGCATAAAATTGGATATTTGCTAATCTAGCGGCCTCTCTTTTTTGTCTTTTTGGGGTGTATATGGCGTTACTCTCTCGCTCGTTATTGGCAGCGGCCATTGCATTCTCTAGCTTTTCTAGTTATGCCTCGTTAGAAAAAAAACAATGTGAGGTCGAGCTAAGTCATGGCTTAATTATTACTGACGATGTCATTCGTATTGTTGATAAAGGCCAAACTCGTGTGCAAATTAATAATAATAACCAGCTGTTTATTCGTGGTTATTGGGTTGATTTAAATCCAGAAGAAACCAAAGTTGTTGAGCAATTTAGTCTTGGTATCCGAGATACGGTGCCAGAATTAGTTGAACTGGCCACTGACGGTGTGAATTTAGGGTTGAGCGCAATTGAACAAGTTGTTGAAGGGATGTCTGATAAAGAGCCTGAAGTGTTAAAAACTCAACTACAATATGTAGAACGCGCGTTGATGGATAAATTTAAGCGCGGTGATGACTTTTTCTTTATTGCTCCGCAATCATTATCGAAAATTGATGATTTCTTTACTAAAGAGATCAGTCAAAAAATTCACTCAGCGGTGCATGGTTCATTAGGCGCTATTTTAGTTTCGTTAGGGGATGCCTTTAAATCTCGCGAAGGAAATATTGAAGACCGCATCAACGACATGGGACAGCGTATGGATATTATATCTAAAGAAATAGATAAGTCCCTCCAAAAGAAAGCAGAGCAACTTGAAATGAAAGCCTCTGAGTATTGTGAGTGTTTGAACTCGTTAGATGTTACCGAGTCACGGTTGCAAAAAATAGTACCAGGGATGGCTGACTTTGATTTGGTACAGATTAAATCCTAGTACAGTTCAGGCCTTAGTTAGGTAATCAATAATAAAAAGCCCAGTTGTTTTCTGGGCTTTTTAGTGTCATGTACTGTGTTGTTTTAAATGTGCTGACACACTGAGAACTCATTATGACAAATGCACATAAATAACACGTTAAGTGTACTCATTAGCTAAACTTAGCTGTTTCGGTTTCTAAGTTTGTGGTGAGGCCTTTAATTAAATCAGTCGCAGTGTGTGCTTGATTTGATACATTGGCTGTTTGTGCTGCGGTATCAGAGATGGTCACAATACGTTTTGCTGTATCTTCACCTGCATCTAGCTGCTCCTTCGCTGCAATTGCAATTTGGTGACTCATTTGAGCAATGGCACTAAGCGAGCTGGCGACGCGATTAAGTGCTTCGTTTGCTTTAGTCGACTTTTCTACCGTTTGTTCACTGGTTGCAATACTTAACGACACGGATGATTTAGCGTCTTGCGTTGCTGATTGCAGTTTCCCAATCATATTACGTATTTCTTCGGTACTGGTTTGAGTACGCTGCGCAAGACCACGCACTTCATCGGCGACAACGGCAAAACCACGA
Organism: Pseudoalteromonas lipolytica; assembly: GCF_900116435.1. Taxonomy (GTDB): domain Bacteria; phylum Pseudomonadota; class Gammaproteobacteria; order Enterobacterales; family Alteromonadaceae; genus Pseudoalteromonas; species Pseudoalteromonas lipolytica. The sequence goes on from NZ_FPAZ01000005.1 coordinate 81,614, forward strand.
CCTTGCTCCCCCGCTCGGGCGGCTTCAATGGCTGCATTCAGAGCAAGTAAATTTGTTTGCTCCGCAATACCTTGAATAACGCTAAGTACGTTAGCGATATTATTTACCTCATCATCAAGTACTTGAATGTTATTGCCCGCATTGTCAATTTGCTTCTCTAACAGGGCAATGGTTTCGGCTGCTTCGTTGGTTAAATGGCTGGCACTTTGCCCTTGATTCTCAGCTTCTTGGACTGAATAAGCGGCTTGCTCAGCATGCTCAACGACGGTTTGCGCTGAGGCGGTTAATTCGGTAATTGCAGAGGCGACTATCTGCGTTTCCTCATTTAAGCTGCGAGTAAGTCTATCAAGTTCAATTGAACGTGATTCATTGTCAACACTTTGATTTTGTAAGCTGTCGGTCACGTCTTTAATACCGCCAACAACGCCTCGCAAACCTTGTTGCATATAATGCATAGCGGCAATAATGCTTTCACTAGGAGCATCTTGGCGAATAGGCGAATGCAAATTACCACGCGATACGTTTTTAACAATGCCAATTACTTCATCAATTTCACCGCCTAAAGCATTGGTGAGTGATGAGCCAAACCGAGCGATAGCAAACGTGAGAGCTATCGCAATGAGCATTGATAAAGCGAGCAACCATTTTGCGGTGCTCCAGTAGCGCTCATCAACTTCTTTTGCGCTGATACCAGTACCAACATACCAACCGAACAGAGGTGTTTTTTGCACGACAGAGGTTAAGTCGACGGTTTCACCGTCACGGACAGAGTCCCAATGATAAGTAATAATTTTATTGGTAGTATTACCCACCAGTTTTTCAACCATGCGACCAATACTGTTACCACTGGCATCTTTAAAGTCATTAAAGCTCGTACCATGCAACTCGGGATCATGCGGTGTGGCAACAAAATCAAGGTTGTTGTCGACCACATACACGTATTCAGAGTCGTGATATTTATTTTCTCTAAGTACTTGGATTGCGAGTTTTTTGGCTTGTGCTTCTTCAAGTTGACCGTTTTTAACCATCAACTCAAACTGTTCTACAATGTTGGTAGTACTTTTCATTAGTTGGTTTATGCGAGCGATATTGTCGCTTTCACTGGCATGACGTAATGATTGCAAACCTAGTAAAGCTATCGCTGATAACGCGATAAAAATAGCGATAGCAAAAAAGGTGATTTTTGTTTTTAAAGCTAGTCCTGATAACACAGTCAGCCTCCTTTATTATTTCCCCTTTAATCTTCTACCATGTTTATCAGCATTAATTAAGAAAAAATGACAGCGTTATCATGATTTTTACTCAAGTCCCTATTTAGAGTATCAATTCAGCGTCTGTTAGCGGACGATATTCACCACTCTTTAAGTTTTCATCAAGGTGAATGTCGCCTATTTTTTCACGATGCAATTCAACGACTTTATTGCCAACAGCGGCAAGCATTCGCTTAACTTGATGGTACTTACCTTCGCAGATTGATAAACGTAAACTGTAACTCGCAAGTTGCTCAACAATGGCTGGGCGAGTTAACTCTTTTTCGTTATGTAATTGCACACCTTGCTGCAGAGCTAAAATAGCATCTTCATCGATAGGCTCTTGTGTTTCAACTAAGTACGTTTTGAATTTATTGTGTTTAGGAGCCGTAATTTTGTGTGACCAATCGCCATCGTTAGTGATGATAACAAGACCTGTCGTATCGATATCTAAGCGTCCGGCAACATGAAAATCACTCATGTTTGGTTCGTCTAATAAATCAAACACAGTTGGGTGTAAGTCATCTTTATTTGCGCATACATAGCCTGAGGGCTTATTGAGCATAAAGTAGCGTTTACCTAAAAATACTAACGGTTCGCCTTGCCAACGTACATCGTCTTCTTGAGTTATTGAATAATCAAACGAGGTGATCACCTCACCATTAACGCTAGCGTACTTACGCTTTATACCCGCTCTGGTTTTACTGCGAGGTAACTCTGCAATATGGCTGATAAATTTATCTAAACGGCATGGAAATTTCATTGGGATCACATTTTTAGTCGGCTACAATGGCGGCGAGTATAGCGGATACTAGTGACCTATGACAGTACAGCAAGGACAAATTTTACAGTACTACAATGCGCAAATAGAGCAGGGAGTCTTAAGTGATGATGTTGCTCAGCGCAATGCCATTACTGCGCTTGATAGTTTAGCCTTTGAGCTAACAGCGCCAACACCTTTCTGGAAAAGACGAAAGCCAATTAAAGGCCTTTATCTGCACGGCCCAGTTGGACGCGGTAAGTCGATGCTGATGGATGTGTTTTTTCATCATGTCGATATCAAAGAAAAAGTGCGGTTGCACTTTCACCATTTTATGAAGCAAGTGCATGCACGTTTGGGAGAATTACAAGGACAAAAAAATCCGCTGTCTGTTATAGCCAAAGAGTGGGCCGCGCGAATTAAACTACTTTGTTTTGATGAATTTTTTGTCTCTGATATTGGCGATGCAATGATTTTAGCAGGGCTTTTTGAAGCGCTATTCGAGCATCAAGTTGTACTGGTTGCCACCTCAAATTGTCAGCCTGAGAGGCTATATTGGAATGGCCTACAACGTGCACGTTTTTTACCGACTATTGATTTATTACAACAACATTGCTGTGTGATGAGTGTTGCGGGCGAGACTGATCATCGGCTTCGCTTTGGAAAACAAAATAAACACTTTGTTATCAATAATGATGAAGCAATAAAAGAGCGCTTTTATGCGCAAGAGCAAGCAATTACTGAGAATCAGGCTATAACGGTTCACAATCGAAGTATTTGCTTCGTGCTAAAGGCAAAAGAAGCCATTATGTTTGATTTTATGGCGCTGTGCTCAGGAGCACGCAGTACGGCTGATTATATCTATTTAGCTGAGCAGTTTAAACGAGTGTATTTGCTTAACGTCCCCGTTATGGGACGAGGTGCGACAGGTAAGCAGATAGTACACGGTATTGAAGATAGTTATCAGCGTGAGAAACAAGATTTGCAAGAACATTTTTTAGATGATGAAGCGCGGCGTTTTATTGCTTTAGTGGATGAATTTTATGATAGAAATAGGCTGTTGATTATATCAGCCGAGGGGAGCATAAGTGAGTTGTATCAAGGGCACAAGTTAGCATTTGAATACGCCCGAGCAGAATCACGCCTTATTGAGGTACAAACATGGTGAAAAAAGACGAAGCCATTACGCTTCGCCTTTACCAGGGATTGCTTGGGAGCATTAAAATATTTTTTTAGAAGCTATATTGCGCTCCAATAAACATATAGCGGCCTTTACCACCACCCCAATCAGAGTTGAAGTTACCTGTTCCATGTGGGAAAAACGCCCCATTGTTATCAAAGATGTTGTTAATACCACCTGATAAACGTAATTCGCTGTTATTATCTAGTTCCATAGTGTATGAAGCTGCTAAGTTGTGTTTTATAAATGAGCCAAACTTTTGAAATGCAAGTGGCTCAGGGTTACTAATACAATCAGCTGATTCATTTGCACACTTTTCAGTATTTTTGGCAATCGCTTTTTCGTAATCTCGATCTAGCTGTTCATCTTCTCGGAAGCTTCCTTGGAACTGAGAGCTCCAACGAATACGTAAGTTTTCATTGCTCCACGAAAGCGAGAATGCAGCTTTATCTTTACCTCGTCCATAGCCAACATAGTTGGTTGTTACGAAATCACCATCTTCACCTAAAAATGTTTGAGAGTGTTCAATGATATGGTTGTAATCAAGTTTGACTGCGATATTACCCATGTCATCTAGGTCAAAGTTATAGGTAGCTACAACGTCATAACCGCGAGTTCTAATTTCATCAAGGTTATATTCACGCTGCTGTATCTTATTGATTTGTCCATCACTACCGCGGGTAATATCATTACAAAATGGGTTAGTCGTACCATAGCCAGTATTTGATGCGTAGCATTGATATAGAATATTCTCATTACTTATTTCATCAATTGCATCCTCAATTGCGATATCGTAATAATCAACCGCTAAATTGAAGTCTTTTAAACTCTCTGGTGAATAAGTGAAGCCAGCAGTATAAGTATCTGCGGTTTCTTCTTTTATATTACTGTTACCAGATGATGGAGAATAACCGCTGTTGTCATCATCAAGTTCAAAACTAGCATCCTCTGTAATTAGAGCTGCGATAGCTGGATCTAGACGACAGTTATTGTGACCTATATCGTCAGAAGTTGCTGTCACCCCATCACAGATGTCTTTGTATGAATCGTAATCACCACGTTCAGGTGACATGAATTCGGTAATTGTAGGAGCGCGTTGAGCTCGTGCATAATTTGCACGTAAAGCGAGTGTATCAACAGGTTTCCAAAATAACCCTAACTTATAACTAGCAACAGTGCCTACTTCGTCAATGTCGTAGTTAGAGATACGTATTGATGTTTCAGCGTCTAAACTTTTTGCTAAAGGAGCATCACGTAAAAGGGGAATACCAAACTCTGCGAAGGCCTCAACTACATCAATTTCACCGTAAAATTCTGGCATGTAGTTATAAGTAATACCGCCCGTTTGCATGTCTGTAGATGTTTTAATGTCTTGCGAATCTCTACGGTATTCACCACCAAAAACAGACGACACATAACCCGCTGGTAATTCGAATAAATCACCACTAATGTAACCCATTAAGGTAAGTTGTTCATTGGTTGTTTCAAGTACTGGTGTCGAGCGGATCCAGTCAGCCATTTCAGGTGTGATAGAGCCTTCACCAAATAAATTAACAGCCACACAACCTTCATCACGTGCATCACTGTCAGCACATTGAATAGTGCCATCATTTAGCTTTTCAGCATCAAGGGCTTGTGCTAAACGTACTAAGCTAAGTTCATTGGCGCGTACTTGTTTTTGCTTGTATCGACCATAACCTACAGAAACATCCCAATCCCACATTTCATCAAACATAGTGCCTTGTAAGCCCGCCCATGTTCGAATTGTCTCGCGGTTATTGTCAGTGCTAATATTGCCCACTTCATTGAATCTTCGGTCCCAATATATACGGTCTTTATACGGGTCGCTATCGATAATTCTTTGCGGTACGTAAGGGTTATCAATAGGAATATAACCAGCTGAGAATGGTTCTGCTTCACCAGTCGTTGGGTTAATATAAACGACCTCACTGCCTTCTGATGTGTCTTCTGGTGATTTGTTATTAAATGAACCACTTTTACTAAATTGCACTTGCGCATATGCAGTAGTGCTATCATTGATATCAAAATCAGCTTTTAGAGCAAGTGATAAGTTATCACTCGGTACGTTTAACATTACATACTGAGCTGAGTTGATGCCGTATAATTCTTCGTTTCCAGCCCAATCATCACGTAAATTTGTACCGTCATACCAAAACTGCGTATCATTCTTTGAGCTTTCTAAGAAAACACCGCCAGGAAGACCGTCACTTCTATCTCGCCAATCAGCACGTGTGGTATCGCGCATACATTGGTCGCCCGTAGTTGTGCCAACACCATTACATAGTTCATCTTCGTTATAGAATACGTCGGCTTCCATCTGGGCACGTTTTCTATCGTAGTAACTAATACCAAAATCGCGGTCCCAGTTTGCACTGACATACATATAACCACGATCTTCTGCAAATGAACTGCCGTAGTTTGCATCTATGGTAAAGGTTTTACCTCCACCTTCATCAGTGCGGCCAGTTTTAGCCGAAAAGTCAAAGCCTTCTTTTTTCGACTGGGTAATAATATTAACTACACCGGCTACGGCATCAGCGCCATAAGTAGCAGAGGCACCACCACTAATGATTTCAACACGTTCAACCATACCACTCGGGATAGTGTTAAGGCTTACATAGTTACCACTGTAACTATTTGCTACAACACGACGACCATCTATTAGGGTAAGAGTTCTATTAGCACCTAGATTACGAAGTTCAACAGTTGATAAACCTGTATTAGAGTTATTTGATTGGCTAGTTGTGTTACCAATATCTATACCTAAACCGGGCATATTATCCACAAGTATATCTGATAAATTAGATAAACCAGTGTCTTCAATCGCCGCTTTGTCCATCGTTACTAAGGGGGTTGTTACAGAAAAACTATCACGCTTTAAGCGCGAACCAGTAACAATGATTTGCTCAACGTCTTCTTTGGCTTCGGGTTTAACATTAACAGAGTTCGTTGTTTGTTGACGGTCAATTTTAACTTCTTCAGCTTCATTTGCATAAGCTTGCTGGCATAAAGCGCTCGTTACAGCAAGCGCGATAGCACACGGTTTGATTAGTTGATTTCTCACGGGTGTTCCTACTTATGTTGTGTTTATTTTTAGTTCTAAAAAACCAGAGTGAAGCTCAATTAAGGGCAGTTAAGTATAAATGTACAGCGAGCAACACTCTGGTTGTCAGGTATTGACGTTAAAACTTTTATATAAATGTGAATGCAACTACAACTAACCATGACTCGTTTATGTCTCTATTTAACATCTATTGAATGTCTATTTATTTAAAATCAGTTGGTTAACTGTGAAGTTGCTATTAACTAGTTCTTAACTTTAAAGCTGGTTAAAAGGGAGGATTTAAGATAACTTGAATAAGCTATATACTGCTGCATACCAACAATGAGGGTTATTTTGAGTTAATGGAAACAACTAATCGTGCTTATCAATTGGGTCGTTGTGTTATTAACCCGCTAGAAAACAAACTGATCCATGATAATAGCGAGCAAATCTTACAACCAAAGTTTATTGAATTACTCGCTTGTCTTGTTGCGCGTTATCCTGAAGCTATTACCCGAGAAGAGTTAATCAATATTGTATGGGAGGGGAATTTTTATGTTGGTGAAAAAGCATTAACCAATGCAATATGGCATTTACGTAAAGCATTTAAAGAGCTTGACCCTGAACAGACTTATATAGAAACGTTGCGTAAAACAGGGTATCGACTGGTTCAACCTCCCTCTGAATGTGCGTTAAGTGGAAACGAAAAAAACAAAAGTAGGCGCTTATCATTGATTAGGCCGATTCTTGCGGGGGCTTTTGTAGCCATTTCTGTTATTAGTGTTGTTGCTTTGTATTGGCAGTTTTCTACCCAACCTGATAATCAAGATAATACTGCATTTTCACTCCCCCTTAACAGTATCGAAAGCGTAACGGCAAGCCCCGGGCGAGAAATATACCCTGCGATATCAAACGACCAGCATTATTTAGTGTATTTATGGCGACAGTTAGGCAAACCGACCAACTTATACTTACGTGATTTGCACTTTCCTGAGCACCCAGCAAAACAACTCACTGACTCACCTTACACTAAAGGCCACTCTGTATTCAGTCCTGATGCAAAGACTCTCTATTATTATCGGTATCAAACAAATAAGTTTTGTGAGATTGTTAAACTCTCTTTAGTGAACGCAACCAGTGTGGTACTGACTGAGTGTAGTCGTCAGTTTCGAACTGATTTAGACATTAGTGCTGATGGTCGTACATTAGTTTATATTGATGAACAAATTTCTGAATCTGGTAAGTCTGTTAGTCGCTTAAAACTACTTGATTTACATGCTAATCAATTAAGTGAAACATTTATACCCTGTACAGATCACTGTGACGTAATCGATGAATCAGTGTCATTTTCTCCGGATGCTCAGCAAGTAGTGGTGACTCGAAATGTTGAAAATGATCAAAAAGCATTGTTTTTAATCGATGTGTCTTCTGGGGAAAGCCGCCGCATTACCGATAATTTTGTTGATATTCATGGCGTTGATTGGCATCCACATAAAGATAAACTGGCTTTTACAGCTGTGGAAGCAGGAAAGCGTTATGGGTACTTTTACGACATAAGTGACAACTCTTTAATAAATACACAAATTGCAGGTATGAGTTCACCTAACTTTAGTAGTGATGGCAGTGTGTATTATCATCAGTGGGATCTCGATAGAGTGATCACGCGCTTGAAAATAGACGAGCAAGTTGCAAGTTCACCTTTTTCAATGCTTTCAACTAATTTTAGCTCTCGTTTTCCTGAATATAACGAGCAACAGAATAAACTTTTATATGTATCTGATGAATCTGGTAGTTCACAATTATGGATTGTGAACCCTGATAGTAGTTCTCGCAAACAGCTTACTGATTTTAGTCATGTTACAGGGCAAATACTCGATCCTACGTGGTCACCTGATGGCCGCTATATTTTGTTCTTTTTGGAAAACAAAGGACGCACGTCTTTATATTTTTATGATTTCAAAGTCGAGCAAAGCCAAGCGCTAACGCTGCCATTTAAGCCTGATATTAAGCCGAGATTTTCAGCAGACAGTCAATCGTTTTTGGTGTCGGATGGTGATTATTTATACCGTTATGATTTAAATGGGCAAATTAAAGGCAAGGCTGTAAATACTAAAGCTCGTTATGGTATTGAGACATCGCAAGGCGATATATTATTTAGTAACTCAAATGATGCTATTTGGGTTAAGCATCACGACACAGGTGTAGAAGAATTACTGGTACAGGATATTAATTTAGCGCATCACTATACATGGTTATATGTTGCTGAAAATGCTTTTCATGAAGGGCGTATTTATTACTATAAAGTGCGCTTAGGCGACTACCGTATTAGCTATTATGATTTAGAAACACAACGTCATTTTGATTTAATTGCGTTACCTGAACGAGCATACAGCCGCTCATCAGGTTTAACCTACATACCTAATGAGCGTTGGTTAGTCTATACCGCTTATTTATTGCCTGAGATAGAGATCAAGCGTTTACCTGCCGAGTTTATACCCTAGTTTCTCTAACTCTAGTTTTGCTGCCTCTGTTTTACAGCTTTGCCGGTAAGTATTAAAAGAAAAGGTATGTATATGTAATTACGGTGTCTTTATCTGATAGCCAAGGCAGCGAAATAGGGGACAAATTCTGTGTAAAACAAGAGGGCTTAAGGCTAAGCGCGTACAAGACTAAGTGGGTTTTAACACTGTGGGTTTAAAACTAAATGCCTTAAGTGCAAGTACGTCTTAATCTGTTCAGTTACCTGTTATTCATTACCCATTACCCATTACCCATTCTCATTAACGGTGTAGTTAACTGCAACATTAAGCACTCCTTTAAGCATTGGGTGGTTAATGTTGCAGCTTTAAATTGCATTTATTACAGTGGCTTTTTTTCACCGGTAAGCGTTGCTCTAAAAAACTGGTTGTTTTCCCATAGGAGCAATTCACCTTCTTTTCCTCGTTTGATTGAGCTGTCGATCGCGATAACCTTACCATCGAAACGCGTTTCGATTGATGGCATTGAAGTATGGCCTACGATTACTTTACTCGCTTGTAACTTTCTTAGCACGCCAGCAACGGCTTCATCTTTAAGTTGCTCATCTCTAAAGTAGCCTCGATACCAGATAGGGCCTGTTTTTCCATGTAAAGTAGCCCATAAAGGATTGGCTTTTAATTCCTTCTTACTTTTAGATATGCTGTCTCTAAACGCTTGGTTTGCACTTTCAAGTGTCATGTTTAGATTCAGAAAGTCCTCATGAATGCCCCCATGTAAAAAAATAAAGTCATTTAATTTTATAATGGTTGATTTACTTCTTAACCAGCGGCCTAACACACTTTGCACGCTGTATTGCTCTGTTAGATTATCGTTAAAAAACGAGACGGTATGTTTATATTTGGGGTGCAGGTAGCGTTGGTCATTTCGCAAAACTAGATATTCATGATTACCGAGAAGGTAATGAACGTGACCTCCGGCAATTGCTGCTTGTTGCTCAAGCTTGAATACTAGCCAAAGTGCTTCTGTAACAGTGTCGCCACGGTCAAAAATATCGCCAGTTATGATTAGGTGCCCAGTACCATACTGCCAATTTAATGCGTCGTTTATTACACCATTGTTGATGAGCAATTTTTTAAATATTGCAAATTGCCCATGGATATCACTGATTGCAGCAAACTTTTTTACATCACTATATTGGTCATTGTCTGTCGCTTTAAACTCCTCAGGAATAGCAAGTGGGCCAGCATAGTTTGTAATTTCTAGCTTGCTGTTAATCACATCAAATTGTTGGATGTGATTGTTATTATAAAATAAATAAGGGCCATCATCATACTTGGTGATTTTTTCATCGTTATTGTGTGCCAATGCTGTGGTGATAAACAATGAGTTTGTAAGAAGTAATGTGTAAATTAAAAACTTAGAAAAGAGCATGTTAATACCTCGGGTTCTCTTTAATTGCGTATTACAAAGCTTTAAGAGATATAAAGCAAAGTGAGTAAATATATAAAGAGCAGATTAATGTAACGAAAATAATAAACGTAAAATCAAGCATTAAAGCCAGTACACCTTTTTGCTCTTCACGATACTTATGCTTTCGCTTTACTATGGAGTGATTATTCATTTTTACCTCCTAATTTTCTATGTGCGTTACGTTTTTTGTCTCTATCATCAGGTGCTAGGGATGTACTCGAAGGTGTTAATTCATTGCAACATCCATTTCTAAGGTAAGGCGAAAAGAGCACCTGTAATGAGTTATCGCAAGTACAGAATGAGGTAACAAATCATTTAAACTCTATTTTTGATGGCTTATATGTCTTTTTTACATCTATTTTTAAATATTGTTTAATAAAAACAAATCGTTATGTTTTTTGATAATTTAAAGAGAAGCGAATAAGATTGTAGCTATGTAACTCATTAGTCTAAAGCCAGTACCTAAAAGCCAGTACCTAAAAGCCAGTACCTAAATGCTAGTAACTATGTAATATTCGCTCTCTTTTGATGGTTTATTAGCTTGTTTTATTACTGAGTCACACCTTGAAAAAGCGACTACTAAGAGTAAGAGCATTCGGCGCTGAAATAGTGTTAGAGGGAGAGTAAAGCATTGAGTGAGAACCACGACACTAATCTAAGTGTACTGAGGATGTTCGCTTAATGACTAAGCAAGCAAGTTATTATCATTTTTAAACAGCACATTCTTTTGATTTAAAGGGAGAGCTGAATATGCACAGAGTTGCTCATTGGGTTTTGCATTGTTGCCCAATGAGCGTGGTGAGTGCTTACTGCTTATTTGTTGCCTTAAATAGAAATGAAATGCTTATGAACAGAGTTTCTAACTCAGCAAATTGTTTAACACTTGCAGTAAATGTCTGGGTTCATGTCGGAAATGTTGACACTTAAGCTGTACGAACGACGACAGTATGTTCTTAAACAATTCAGCAATTGCTCACTCAAGAGTTGCTTTTGTTCAACGGTACGACCTTGCATTATCGATGCGCTAATGTGAATAAAACCGTCTTTTCCTTCACCTAGCTGGTAGTGTTGATAAGCGATGGCACGCGTTTTTATGGTTGATAGTTCGAATAAACCAGAATCAAAGACTGCCAAGTGTACTTTTTCAACCAGCACTTGCGGAAGAATTGGTAAGTCTTCAGAGTGTTCAATAACAATATGCGGCATGGGGTGTTCCTTAAAAGCGGTAGCTAAAACCGATGTTTGTCTGAAATTGGTTCAACACATCACCGTCGAAATGCCAAAGGCATTGTTCGTTTTCTGATGTGGGCAAGGTACATGACACATTACTTGCATTATTTACAATAGTCGCCAACCAGCGACTTTCAACATAAACACGTACATTGTCGGTAAATAAGTACTCAGCACCGGCATATAAGCCTGTGGTAAAAAAGGTATCAGACTCTGTAAAGTTGGTACTAACATGGTTTGCACCAATTTGTGCACCGACAAAGCCACTGATGTTTTTACCTAGAGGCACTTCAACAGCACTTTGAAATAGTAGGTATTGCATCTCGATTTTCTTATCAGTCTGTGCTTCCATATTCAATGTTGTTGCTGAGTAAAATAGCCCATACCGTGCTGATTCAATAGTTCGGTCAATGCTGAATGTAAATTGACTATCATCGTCGAGATCAATTTTTAGGTTTTCTTCGGTTTCTAATGATTGACTGAAATTCTTGCCAAAACCTGCACTGACAGAATACCCAGCAGAGGCGGTGAAACTCGTTAGCATTAAGCACAATACAGTTAGCGACTTTTTCATTGTTTAGGTGCTCGTTGTTGAGGATGTTTTGAGATAGTATTGAAACATAGCAGGCAAATTGTTGTAAATGCATAACGCGCGTTTTTATAAGGATAACTAATATGAAGTTACTGAAATATGTAGCCTGTGCAGCGACTTTGGCGTTGCTCAACGGCTGTTCGGATGAGGCTGCGTCAGTCAGTTTAGGGCTATTTACGACTAAAGATATTAAAGTTGTATCACAACAAGACCCACTTATTAGCGGTGTAACCTGTCATATTAGTCATATTGAGGCGAACCTCGATTTTGCCGATCCATCGGATATGTCGATATCGTGTCGTCAAACGGGACCAATTACGGCTCAGCAGTTACAAAGTATCGATCGTAGTAAATCTGGTGAAGTGGTGTTTAAGTCATCGAAAAGTATTTTATTTAAATCGTTAAAAGTCCGTCGCATTTATGATGCGCCAACGCGTACTTTATTGTATCTGTCTTATTCAACCAAAGAGTCAACAGGCAGCCATCATCACGCCTTATCTACGGTGCCTTTGTATAATACCGAAGCATGGCAGTGGGCACTTTCACAAGAGTAAATTATGTTAGCACTATTTAAATCAGCCCCATTAGTTGATGAACAAGAACAACAATGGTTAATAGACACGTTTATGTGGGCTGTTGAGCACTTTGACAGCGATTACTTTTTAAATCAGACACAAATAATTTTGCCGAATAGTCAGTTCTTTCCTGACAGTGTGTCTAGCATTGAAGACATGGCAAAAAAGGTATTTGCCCGCGTTGTTGATTATGCCGGCATGCAAGCGTGGCCAGTTAATTTGGTCTCGCCCTCGCAATTAACACCACAGGTATTTCCTCATTTTGCGTTTCAAGACTCATTAAGAGGGGAAAGTGCAACGCTTATGGTACCTGCCAATCATTTGATTAATGTGTCGTTTAACCAAAATCAAATTAACCAACCACAAGATTTAGTGGCGAGCTTTGCTGGTACGTTGGCAACCATATTGATTCATCATGTTGGCGTGTTACCGCCAGGTGGAAAAGAGTTTTTACCACAGGCCAGTGATGCACTTGCGTGTTATTTAGGGTTTGGGGTTATGATGAGTAACACGGTCTATCAGTTTAAAGGTGGATGTGGGTGTGGTTATAATCCGTATGCAAATCGTCAGGCTGCATTAACAGAGCCTCAAACGTTATTTATGCATGCACTGGTCACGCACTTTAAAACAGACAATCAAACTAAAAAATATTTGAAACCACATTTACGTAGCCAATATAAAAAAGCACAAAAGCAGATAAAAGCCTTTATTAATGATAGCGCTAATCCTTTGCTACTTGCTTTAGATGAACAAAAAGTAGGTTAGTTAGCACGTGCAATATGTTGATGAATTTTTATTAATTGCTGTGGCGCATTTTTTTGCTGTGGCAAGCCCCGGCCCTGATTTTGCTGTTGTGCTTAAACAAAGTATTCAACAAGGGCGTAAAAATGCGCTTTGGACTAGTGCGGGAGTGGGCGCGGCAATACTGCTGCATATTGGCTATTGTGTTTTAGGCGTGGCGCTTATTTTGTCACAATCACCCAGCTTATTTATGGTGCTTAAATACGTGGCAGGTGCATATTTAGCTTATTTAGGCGTACACGCAATTCGCAGTGCTAAGCCCGCTCACACTGATGAACAAACACTCACGGAAACTGCACCTGAATCCTACTTCAAAGCGTTTCGACGTGGCTTTTTTACTAATGCGCTTAATCCTAAAGCGACATTATTTTTTATGTCGTTATTCACACTTGTAATTAGCCCAGATACGCCAGTTGGAGTGCAAGCTAGCTATGGGGTGTATATGGCTGTGGCTACTTGGCTGTGGTTTTCATTTTTATCACTGGTGCTTTCCAAGGCATCGGTTCGCGCATTTTTTTTAAAGCGTGGTTATTGGTTTGATAGAGGCATTGGTGTGGTGCTAATTGCCTTAGCCATTCGTGTAGTCGTGTGAGGTGATTATGACAGTATATAACTTTTCATTTGGGTCAAACATGTCGTCAAGTCGTCTATTAGCTAGGCTGCCTGAAGCAAAGCGTGTCGGGACAGCGGTATTGAAAGGCTACGAACTGACGTTTGATATGGTGAGCACAGATGGCTCAGCTAAATGCAGTATTCGTCAAACCGACGAGCCTGAAGCGTTAGTTTATGGTGTGGTGTATCAGTTAAATTTAGCTGAAAAAGCGATATTAGATGAAATTGAAGGTCCACGATACGATTGTGTTGATGTGTGTGTAGAACTGGTTGAAGGTGAGCAATTGACAGCGCATTGCTACATTGCAAATACATTAGACAGCGCGTTACTGCCATTCGACTGGTATCTACAGCATGTTCATCGCGGCGCACTTGAAGCTGGCGTGCCAAATCATTACAGTGAAGCTATCCTATCGCGAGACAGTCGCGATGATCCAGATAAAACCCGAGCAGCGAAAGAGTTCGCTATTCATAACAATAAAAATCACCAAGGTACATTATGACATTCCGTAAATTAGCCGTAGCAGCTGCGCTGTTAACTAGCTGTGCATTTAACAGCTATGCCGATATCGACACGAAAAAAATAGAAAAAGTTATTGAAACCTCAATGGCACGTTTTGATGTACCGGGGATGGCTGTTGCGATTGTTGAAAATGACAAGGTAGTGCTAGCTAAAGGTTTTGGTATTGCGAACCTTGATACCGGTAAAAAAGTGAACAAAGACACGTTATTTGGTATCGCCTCTAATACAAAAGCGTTCACGGCAGCCGCGTTAGCAAAACTGATTGATGAAGGTAAGTTAAATTGGGATGACAAGGTGATTGATCACCTACCTGAGTTTCGTTTATACGATTCGTACGTGACCCGAGAAATGACCATACGCGATTTATTAAGCCATCGCAGTGGCCTTGGTTTAGGCCAAGGCGATTTGATGATCTGGCCTGACACGGATAAATCGATTGATGAGATTATCGCAGGTCTAAAATATTTAAAACCGGCAAGTAGTTTTCGCAGTAAGTATGCGTATAACAATTTAATGTTTGTTACGGCAGGCGAAGTCGTTGCACGCGTCTCAGGCATGAGCTGGAATGATTATATCGAAAAAAACATACTACAACCCCTTGCGATGGAGAATTCACGAGCAGGTTTTTCACGCATTCCTAAAAGCAATAAAAATTGGGCAATAGGCCACATTCCGATGGATGGTCAGTTACACCCATTTTTCGTTAATTACTTAGAAGATTTTCGTGGTGCAGGTGCAATAGCATCCAGTGTAAACGATATGAGCCAGTGGCTACGTACACAACTTGCTCACGGAAAAATGCCTAACGGTGAGCAACTATTCACAGAAAAACAACAGCAGCAAATGTGGCATCCACACATTACTTCACTGGCATCAAAAAGTGCCTATGACATGTATCATCAGCAATTTAGAGGTTATGGCTTAGGGTGGAGTATTGAAGACTTTCATGGAATTAAAAAGCTAGGCCATGGTGGTGGGATTCTTGGCATGGTTTCGCAAGTAACGTTACTCCCAGAGAAAAACCTTGGGATTGTCATTTTAAGTAACCAGCAAGCATTCAGTGCATTATCAGCTGTGACTTACGAAGTATTGGAAGATGCCCTTGAACTTGACGATAAAGATTGGGTGGAAGAGTTAGCGAAAAAGCATTTTGAGAACAAAGAAAAGGCCTACGCGAACGCTACGCCAGAAACCCCCGCTGATTATCAACCTAAACTGCCTAATATTAATTACACAGGCACATTGCATGATAACTGGTATGGCGATGTAATAATTGAAGAATTAAATGGTCAACTACGTATTGATTTCACTCATACCAAACGTTTAAAAGGCCAGCTTGAGCATTACACGGGTAATACGTTTATTGTTAAATGGGATGAGAAGCTGCTTGAAGCAGATGCGTATATCGAGTTCCAAATGAACCCCGATAACCGTGTCAGTAGCGCGACAATGCGTGCCGTTTCGACCGAGGTCACTGACTTTAGCTTTGACTTTAGAAACCTCGATTTACAGGCTAAAAAGTAAACCAAAGTCGCAAAGCCGCCACATGGCGGCTTTGTTATAATCGGAGAAAATTGTTCAAGGAGCATGTTATGAGAACGGCTGTTATCTCACACCCAATGTGCCGTAAACACAAAATGATAGAAGATCATC
This sequence comes from Pseudoalteromonas lipolytica, assembly GCF_900116435.1. GTDB lineage: Bacteria > Pseudomonadota > Gammaproteobacteria > Enterobacterales > Alteromonadaceae > Pseudoalteromonas > Pseudoalteromonas lipolytica. The sequence continues at coordinate 97,802 of NZ_FPAZ01000005.1, forward strand.
CAGAGTGTCCAGCACGATTAGATATGATCACTGATCGCTTACTGGCAAGCGGTGTTGATATTGCGGTAACTCATTTACAAGCGCCCAAAGCCACCCGGAATGACTTCTTACGTGCTCACGATGAATCCCTTGTTCGGCATGTTGAGCAAACGATTCCAAGCTCAGGCCTTGCTGAACTAGATGGTGATACATGGTTATGTCCCGACTCGATGAAAGCCATTGAGCGAGCTGTAGGGGCGGGCATACTTGCGGTTGATGAAATTCTTGCTGATAACATTGATGCAGCATTTTGTTCTATAAGACCCCCTGGCCATCATGCTAACCGTACCACTTCTGCAGGGTTTTGTGTCTTTAATAATTTAGCAATTGCGGTTAAGTATGCCCAAAGTAAAGGGGTTCAGCGCATTGCAATTGTTGATTTTGATGTCCACCATGGTAATGGTACGCAAGACATCTTTTTAGACGATGAAAATGTATTATTTTGCTCTTTGTTCCAACATCCTTTTTATCCGAATACGGCTGTTGAAAATAATCAAACTCTGGTTAATTCCCCCTTGCCAATTGCCAGTGATGGTAATGATTTAAAAGCTGTTTATCTTGAGCAATGGCTTCCTAAACTGACTGAATTTCAGCCTGAGTTATTATTCATAAGTGCGGGATTTGATGCTCATTTAGAAGATGATATGGCAAGCTTAAAGTTTGTAGAAGATGACTATGCATGGCTAACATCTCAGCTCGCTGAGCTGTGTGAGCAACAACACTGCCGGGGTATTGTGTCTTTTTTAGAAGGGGGATACGCTCTTTCTGCATTAGGTCGCAGCGCCGTTGCTCATGTAAAAGCGCTGGTGGATGCGCCCTAAGACTCCAGCAGTGAAAATGCTTGTTGCGTAGTCAGTCTCGTTACCTTACTGAGACAACAAATACCTTCTTGAGTTAAATGTTGCGTTACGCGCTTTGCCAGATCTGTATCACTCAATGGGGCGAGTTGGTTATTATTTAAGTCAAAGTGCTGGCCGTTTTTGGCTATTAAAATGACCTGATTTTTTTGATTTTCATCTAAATTAAATAAGAAACTCTCCAGATCACTCTCATCTTTTAAGTAATCCAACTCCTGCTGTGCGCAGATGATCAAGGGAAATGATTGGTGCATTTATTGTCCTGCATCAAAGCTACATAGGTTGAAATGATTATAATTGCTAACTCCTTTCAAAACTAGGTAAGTTTGCTTATGAATCAACCAAGACGCCATCAAAAGGTCGGTGATGTTTTCTCGCAAAAGCTGGTATCGTGCCCTGCGCATACTCCGCTGGTTGATGCTGTGCGGTTGATGCATGTTCATAATGTAACGGCTATTTTTGTTAAACACGAACAATCAATTGTCGGTATTTGGACCGAAGCTGACTGCTTGCAGGTAGACATTACCAGCCCTGTTTTTAAAGATGTGGCGATTCACGAGGTGATGTCGGCGCCAGTTGTTTCTGTGCCAAGTCAGTGCTTGCTGAGTGATGCGACATTGCGTTTTCAGCAACATGGGATTCGTCACTTGTTGGTATTGGATAACGATAAGCAGCCCGCGGGAATGCTCAGCCTTTCTGATATAGTTCATAATCAAGGGCTTGATCATTATTTACAGTTTAGACCCATTCATGAGCAATACCGCACCGATTTAGAAATTGTGGACTCAGCGATGTCTATCGAAGGCGTGGTTGATATTATGCGCGCGAAGCGCCTTGAAAGCGTTCTTGTTTATAATCAAGCGTTAGACATTCATGGCATTATTACGCAGCGTGATATTGTTGGGTTGATCATTCAAACTGAATGGCTAAATCCTTGTTGGCAGTATGCAAGTTATCCATTGATTGAAATTGATAGTGAAAGCAGCCTATTTGATGCGTACCGATTGATGTCTGATCGAAATGTACGTCATCTTGTTGTGAGAGATACCGATATTTGTGGCGTTATTTCATTTGCCGATTTGATTACTGAAATTGAATCGGCTTATTGCTGTGAATTAGAGCGTGCAATTGAACAACGCGACATTGCACTACAAAAGTCTCAGCGTAACTTATTCCTTGCTAATAAGATTATTGATGCTTCACTCGATGGCATTATGCTGACTCAAAGAGACGGCACGATTATTCAAGTAAACCCCGCGTTCACAAAGCTAACAGGTTTTGCTGAGCATGAAGTCATCGGCAAACGGCCGAGTATTTTAAGTTCTACAAAACACAGTCGTTCTTTTTATCAGAAAATGTGGCATGCCATTGAGTACGACGGAGTTTGGCAGGGAGAAATTTGTAACTGCAAAAAAGGGGGGGAAGAGTTTGTTGAGTGGTTGACCATCATTAAAATTAAAGACCCTAATGTTGATGAAATTCTTTACGCTGCTATTTTCAGTGATATCACGGAGCGTAAGCGCGCAGAAGAAAAGATTTCACAGCTTGCCTATTACGATGAATTGACCGGTCTGCCTAATCGACGCTTATTTAATGACCGGCTTTCAATCGCATTAAGTGCGGCTAAGCGAAACGATGATCTACTCGCTGTGATGTTTATTGATTTAGACCGCTTTAAAGAAGTCAATGACAGCTTAGGGCATGATGCTGGCGATAACTTATTAGCGCAAGTTGCAGATCGTATTTTATCTATTCTCCCCCAAGGAGACACTCTGGCGCGTTTAGGTGGCGATGAGTTTGTATTGCTGTGCGAAGTGAGCCGTGTTGAAACTTTATTGGGCTTCGCAGAGCAAGTATTACAACAAGTCAGTATGCCACTATTAATTAATGAACATGAGGTTGCGATTACTGCTTCAATCGGCGCGGCTGTTTACCCCGATGATGGCATTGATAGTGCAACGTTGCTTAAACATGCCGACATAGCGATGTACCGTGCTAAAGAAGTCGGACGAAACTCATTTCAGCTCTTTAAGCCCGCGATGAATGCACGTTCTTTAGAGCGTTTAGCGATGATGAGTCGTTTACAAAATGCTATCGAAAGCGATGAATTCGAATTGTACTTTCAGCCTAAGCAGCATTTAAATAGCGGTAAAATATTAGGCGTTGAGGCATTATTACGCTGGCAAGAGCCGAGTTTAGGTGTGATATCGCCTGCCAAATTTATCCCCCTTGCAGAAGAGCTTGGTTTAATTGTTAAGCTTGATTTATGGGTGATCGAGCAAGCCTGTAAGGAATTAACCAAATGGCGGCAATATGATATTGAGGCAGGCCGTTTAGCGATTAATATTTCGGCCAATCATTTACGTCAGGGGTTGCTGGCATCTAATGTTGCGCGTTTACTTGAACAATATGATGTAGACCCCCGCAAGTTAGAAATTGAGCTAACAGAAAGCTGCTTTATTAGTCATTTTAGTGAAGCGAAGCAAGAGTTACTTGCACTAAAAAAACTCGGTGTGCATATTACGCTTGATGATTTTGGCACGGGGTATTCTGCGCTAAGTTATTTAACCAAGTTACCCATTGATACATTGAAAATTGATGCCAGTTTTATCGCCAAAGTGCCGGATGAATATGGCAATAGTGAGATTGTAACTGCAATAATTACGCTTGCAAAAAGTCTAAGTATTCATGTGGTTGCTGAAGGCGTGGAGAAAATAGAGCAGCTAAACTATTTGCAAATGCTTAACTGCGATACCATCCAAGGGTATTACTTTTGCCGCCCCATAGCGAAGCAGCAATGGTATGACTTTTATCTTGCTAAAGCCCAGAGTGCTTAACCCAGAGTGACTTCATAAGACGTAAATTTACGAATATTAATGACGCCAGTATCAAAAATGAGGTACTGACCTTTAATACCTTGAAGTACGCCAGATACCTCAGGGTTTTTATCAAAGTTAAAAGAGCTAACCTTTGTCGGATACTCGCTAACAGGGTAGTCTAGTTCAACAACGTCTTCGTTAAGTTTTTCAATGGCTGTTGCACCAAAAAGCGCTGCAAGTTCAGAGAGCTTAGGCTCTATTTGCGGAATAAGTTCTGCAGCAGCAGCTTTTAAATCGATGACTTCTGATTGGCCTTTTAACATGTTTCGCCAGTTCGTTTTATCGGCGATAAACTGTGCTAAAGCAACTTCAACAAGACCCGATTGAAGTCGAGTTTGCACTTTAAAGATAGGAAGTGCTTGGGTCGCGCCTTGGTCAATCCAACGAGTGGGGATTTGCGTGTGACGGGTAATACCGACTTTTAATCCAGAAGTGTTTGCTAAATAGACATAATGAGGGATCATGCAGTTTTCTTCCCCCCATTGTGGCTCGCGGCAAGTCCCTTTATCAAAGTGGCATGTTTCTGGTTTCATAATACACATATCACAGCTAGCGAGCTTACGCATGCATACAAAGCAGTGACCTTGCGAGTAACTTTTTTTGGTTTTCTTGCCGCAGTTGCTACAAAAAATATTGCCTGTAAAAGTCAGTGTCAGTGTTTTGCCAATGTAATCATTTAAAGAAACGAGTTCATCACCAATTGGCAGGTGGTATTGAACGGGTGCAGCGTGCGACGATTTTAATTTGCGAAGTGTGCCTTGCATCTTTACATAGCCCCTAAAGATGTAAAAAAGGCTAGTGTAACATGCTCTATTTAGAATGTGTGGCAATTAACGACAGGTACTCATCGAATGGAATCGCTTTGCTGTAATAAAAACCTTGTCCTTGGTCGGCGCCCATTTTAATTAATAACTGTTCTGTCGTTTGATCCTCAATGCCTTCAACGGTGATATTCATATCCAGGTTATGAGCCATATCAATGGCTGTTTTAACGATAACTTGGTGTGTCTCGTTGTTGGTAAGGTCGAGAATAAATGACTTATCAACTTTAATGGTACTAAATGAATAATTAACTAAATAATTCAATGAAGAGTAGCCTGTACCAAAGTCATCAAGAATCACTTGGCTTCCTAATTTATTTAATTCATTTACGAAACGCACCATATCAGTGTGATTTTTTATCAGTGCAAATTCAGTTAACTCAAATTTTAACTGCGCAGCAGAAACCCCGTGCTTTAAGATACTGTTTTCGATTTTTTCGATTAATTTAGGAATGGCTAAATTTTTAGCACTTAAATTCACACTAATCGTGTGATCGTAATAGCCTTGTTGATTCAGTTTTGCCACTGTCTGACATGCTTTTTCGATAACCCATAAGCTTAGCTCGTTGATAAGGCCTGTGCGTTCAGCAAGTAAAATTAGTTGCTCAATATCAAGGTGCTTATCGGCTGATGGCCAGCGCAATAGCGCCTCAGCACCCACGATAGTTCCGGTGCGTAAATTGACAATGGGTTGCAAGTAAATGGCGAGAGAGTTGCTGCGAATCGCGTGTTGTAATGACACCGCTAAACTTAAATCCATGTCGATATGTGGGGCGGTTGTATCTGTATTTTGGTGCTTTTGTGACAGCCCTAAATAGCCGCGTTGTAACCAAGAGTCAAAACCATCATTTTCCACAGGTTCTGTAATACTGAAGCGGTAATAAAGCTGTAAATCTAGCCCTGATATTTGATACTGCTTTGGCAGTTGTTTGCAAAGCGTATTGAGTTCTTCGTTGAGCTCGTCTTGCGGTTGAATTTTGGTTGAAACAAAAGCCAGTATGCCGTTGCCTAAATCGGCTACCTTTGGGGCGGTATCCAGTGAGGATTCTAAGCTTATAAACTGTCTTTGTTTGCTAAGTTGGTGCTCTAAAGATTTAGCAACTGTGGTAATGATATGACTGCTTTGGGTCGGATTTAAAATGCTCATTAAGGCATTAAACTGCTCGATTTTTAACAAGCATAAGTTGGCGTTTCTATGCTCATTTATCATTCTCATGTAGGCTTGCTTTAACATGGCCTGATTAAGTAATTTTGTTTGCTGCGAATGAGTCGCATGATACAGCGCTTTCTCTCGTTGGTACCGTACACGGTCGGCCAAAGCCATTGCCATTAATACGATCTCGCATAAAATCGCAATTAAAAATAGGTGGCGAGTTGCAAAACTGTAAGGGATAAAACCCGTTAATTCGAGTGGTTGTACAGCAGCACCTATTATTAACGGGACCCATGACATCACATAAAACTTTGCCCAACGAAAGCCACTCACGAGCTTTTTGTAAATCATGCAAATACATAAAATATACAGCGGCACCATTAAGGCAAAGAAAATCTTTGACGAATGGTACTCCAACATAAAGAAGCTAATTAAGCTAAAACTGAACAGTAAGGCTAAAAAGCTAATGCTGAGTTTGTAGAGCCGACAGTTGTCTTTGTGGTAACGCAAAAACATGGTGCAAAATGCGACCGTGAAAAAGGCAATGGCATAGTTACTAAAAACGACGTGTTCATTAAAAAATAGTTGCCATGAAAGAGGCCATAAATAAAAACCAAAACCCAGTACTGAGCCCATAAGTAATAAGGCTGAAATGATATAACCAATGTAAATTAGGTAAACACGGTCACGAATACCAAAAAATAACACTAAGTTATAAAGGGCCGCCATGATAAGCACGCCAATAAATATCCCCCAAATCCCCACTTGTGAGCGAATGAGGTGTTGAAATTCGTTTTTACCATAAATTTTGATGGGTGTTTTGCTGATACCAACCGTATCAATTTTTACAACCAGAGTTGTTTGTTCGTTAGCCTGTAATGTGAGTAACGCATGAGGCGTACTGTACTGAAATAAGTTAAGCCCCGTAACTTTATCGCCTAATCTCGTTTTTTTGATCAGCTTTTGATCAGCATCCAATTCAAACAGGGTTAAATAGTCAACCATGGGATTGTCGAAGTGGATAAATAAATCAATTGCTTTCGATTGTCTATTTTCCAGGTCTAGCTTGAGCCAGTAATCTTTTGCCGCTAAATCCCATTCTATGTACTCAAAGGGTTGCTCAATTAATTTCTTTGGCTCAGAAAGGAACTCTTTAAGGGTTAATGATTCAGTGTCGTCAATACGGTAAGCTGTGTGGGTGTATACAGGCGCTGTTTTATCAATAGTATAACGAGTAGGGCTTGCAAGGTGAGTCGACAAAGTCGTGATGATAAAAAACAAAGTTGCAAGAATAAAAAATGAAACAAAATGATATTTCAGCGCTTTATTATTCAAAATGGGTTCTTTAACAAATTAATACTTTACTACAGTGTAGCATTAAAAAAGCGCAGTTAAACTGCGCTTTTTTCACAAGGGTACAGGTTCGACCTTAATGCTGTTCACGTGCAATAGCACGGTAAGCGATGTCGGTGCGATACTCCATACCGTCCCAGCTGATTTGCTCAACTAGTTTATACGCGCGTTGCTGTGCTTCGGTTACCGTATTACCTAGTGCGGTTGCACATAATACGCGACCACCCGCGGTTACAACCGCATCACCATCTTGCTTAGTGCCAGCATGGAATACCTTTTCGCCTTCAGGGTAATTAACAAGTAAACCGTTAATTGCATCACCTTTCGGGTAATCACCAGGATAACCTTTCGCTGCAAGAACAACACCCACTGCTGCACGCGGATCAAATTCAATGCTTGTTTTATCTAATTCTTCACGGTTAGCCGCTTCAATTAATTCAACAAGATCTGATTTCAAACGCAGCATCATTGGTTGTGTTTCAGGATCACCAAAACGACAGTTATACTCGATCACTTTTGGTGTACCGTCTGCAGTGATCATTAAACCTGCGTACAAGAAACCAGTGTAAGGGTGGCCTTCTTGCGCCATACCTTCAACCGTAGGGTTGATCACTTCATTCATAACACGTTGGTGAATTTCATCTGTAACAACGGGGGCAGGTGAGTATGCACCCATACCGCCAGTGTTTGGACCTTTATCGCGATTGTAAGCACGTTTGTGGTCTTGGCTTGTGGCGAATGGCAATACGTTTTTACCATCAACCATGACGATGAAAGACGCTTCTTCACCTTCTAAGAACTCTTCGATAACCACACGGCTACCCGCTTCACCAAAGCTATTACCTGCAAGCATGTCGCGGATAGCTTCTTCAGCTTCGCTCTCAGTCATTGCAACAATAACACCTTTACCTGCCGCTAAGCCGTCTGCTTTAACAACAATTGGAGCGCCTTTTTCTTTTAAATAAGCAAGAGCAGGGTCGATTTGTTCAAATGTTTGATAATCAGCTGTTGGAATATTGTGTCGTGCTAAAAAGTCTTTCGTGAATGACTTTGAGCCTTCCAGTTGTGCCGCACCAGCTGTAGGGCCGAAGATAGCAAGACCGTGTTCACGGAATGTATCAACAACACCCAGTACCAATGGCACTTCAGGACCTACAATGGTGAGCTCTACAGCGTTTTCTTTTGCAAATGTAACAAGACCTTCAAGGTCTTCAACATTGATTGCAACGTTTTCAAGTTTTGGCTCTAGTGCCGTACCAGCATTACCTGGCGCAACGAATACCGTGTTTACTTTACTATTTTGGGCAGCCTTAAACGCAAGTGCGTGTTCGCGGCCGCCACTGCCGATGACAAGTACATTCATGGCGAAATAATCCTATTTAAAGCGGTTTTTTAAACTTCAGCGTCATGCGGTCACTTTCACCAATCGCTTTATATTTTGCAGCGTCTTGTTCGTCAAGCGCTAAGCGTGGTGGCAATGTCCATACCCCTTTAGGGTGATCTGCTGTGTCGAGTGGGTTTGCATTAATGTCACTAGTTGCTACCAGTTCAAAGCCTGCTTGTTTTGCAATATCAATCACATAGCTTTGTTTCATATAACCTGAAGATTTCTGATCGTCATCACTACGAGATTCAGGAAGGCGATGTTCAACAACGCCTAGTGTGCCACCAGGTTTAAGTGCTTTATAAAATGCTTTAAATGCACTTAAGGTGCCTTCTTTCTCTTTACCCATGTACCAGTTGTGTACATTTCTAAATGTGAGTACTAAGTCAGCACTGCCGGCTGGGGCAATATCAAGGTGAGTAATGGGAGCAAATTCAGTGAGTTTCACTTCACTAAAACGTGCATCATCGCTCATCTTTTTCTTAAAACCCGCTAATGAACGTTGATAATAACCGACTTCTGAATCAGCTGGGAAATGTGCCGCGTAATAGACGCCATGACCTTTTACAGCCGGCGCTAAGATTTCGCTGTACCAACCACCACCAGGGGCAATTTCTACCACTGTCATTGTCGGTTTGAAACCAAAGAATTCAAGGGTTTCAATAGGGTGGCGATATGTATCGCGCGCGCTGTTTTTAGCGTCACGTTCACTTGATTGTACAGCACTTGTAAGCGCTGATTCATGGTTGTGACTGAGTGCGTGTGCAGATGCAAGTGCTAGGCTTGCAACAAGTAGCGATTTTACGGCAAATTTCATCATCTATTCCTTCATTTTTAGGGTTATTAATAATCAGAATACGTGAATTAGTAGCAAACAAAAAGGGTTAAACAATTTGCTTAACCCTTTATGTGATTAGTGGCGGAAATGGCGCATACCAGTAAATACCATTGCCATACCCGCTTCATCAGCTGCCGCGATAACTTCTTCATCGCGCATTGAACCACCAGGTTGAATAACCGCTGTGATACCAGCGTCGCGAGCTGCATCAATACCGTCACGGAACGGGAAGAATGCATCAGATGCCATTACAGAGCCTTTTACTTCAAGGTTTTCATCAGCTGCTTTAATTCCTGCAATTTTCGCTGAGTAAACACGGCTCATTTGGCCGGCGCCTACACCAATAGTCATACCGTCACGAGCGTAAACAATTGCGTTTGACTTAACGAATTTTGCAACCTTCCAGCAGAATAATAAGTCTTTTAATTCTTGCTCAGTAGGCTGACGCTTAGTAACAACTTTAAGGTCACCTTGGGTTACCATACCTAAATCACGGTCTTGAACTAAGATACCACCATTAACACGTTTGATATCGTGACCTGTTGTCTTGGCAGACCATTCACCGCATTCTAATAAACGTACGTTTTGTTTAGCTGAAACGATCTGTGCTGCGGCTTCTGATACTTTAGGAGCAATGATAACTTCTACGAATTGACGAGAAACAATCGCTTCGGCTGTGTCTGCATCTAGCTCTTTATTAAAAGCAATGATGCCACCAAATGCTGATGTAGGGTCAGTTTTGAATGCACGGTCGTAAGCTTCAAGAATATTTTCACCGATAGACACACCACATGGGTTCGCATGTTTTACGATAACACAGGCGGGTACGTCGAATTCTTTAACACACTCTAATGCAGCATCCGTATCTGCGATGTTATTGAATGATAATGCTTTGCCTTGAAGTTGTACTGCAGTTGCAACAGATGCCTCTGCAACGTCATTTTCAACATAGAAAGCAGCATCTTGGTGTGAATTTTCACCGTAGCGCATGTCTTGCTTTTTAGTGAATTGCATGTTGATTGTACGAGGGAATTTAGTCTCTTCAGCAGCTTCCTCTGTATAATCAGGAACCATTTTGCCGAAGTAGTTTGCAATCATACCATCGTATTGTGCTGTGTGCTCATACGCAGCAATCGCTAGGTCAAAACGTGTTTTATACGTTGTTGAGCCATTGTTGCTTTGCATTTCGCTGATTACACGGTCATAGTCTTTCGCATTAACAACGATAGTCACGTCTTTGTGGTTTTTCGCTGCAGCACGCACCATTGTTGGACCGCCGATATCAATGTTTTCAATTGCATCTTCAAGGCTGCAGTCTTCTTTCGCAACTGTATTTGCGAAGGGGTATAAGTTAACTACAACGATATCGATAGCAGAGATATTGTTCTCGCTCATTACATCTTCATCTTGGCCGCGACGCGCAAGAATGCCGCCATGAATTTTTGGATGAAGTGTTTTTACGCGACCATCCATGATCTCAGGGTGACCAGTATGGTCAGATACTTCAGTGACTTTAATGCCATTATCAGCAAGTAATTTGCAAGTACCGCCTGTTGATAAAATATCTACGCCTTGAGCTTCAAGAGCGCGAGCAAATTCAACGATACCGGTTTTATCTGACACACTTAATAGTGCGCGACGAATTGGACGATGTGTATCCATTGTAGTTTTGATTACCTCAATGTTTGAGCTAGCTTAGAAAGGCGGTATTTTAACTGAATATTGCTGAGAAAACGATGTTTTAAGCGTGAGGAATTTGCATAGTTTTTAACGGTTATAAAAAAAGCACCCTAAGGTGCTTTTTTGTCGAGTATGCAGTGACCCACATACTCGCGTTGTATTGGATTGGTAACCTATTAAAACGACAGGGCGCTAGAATGATTACGATTTCAATATAACGGTATTAGTTCATGCCATATTTTTTAAGCTTCTTACGTAAAGTACCACGGTTGATACCTAGTAAGATTGCTGCACGAGTTTGGTTACCACGCGTGTACGTCATTACTTCTTCAAGTAATGGTGCTTCTAGCTCAGAAAGAACAAGGTCGTATACGTCTTGTACGTCTTGACCATTAAGTTGCTTCAAGTAGTGATGAACCGCTTTTTTCACTGCATCACGCAACGGCTGTGGTTTCTCGTGTGACTGTACATGAGGGTTTGTGATAAATGGAGAAGTCACGTTTTGTTCGAACATCGTTATATGTCTCTTTCTTTCTTAGTTAGCTGCTAGTGTTTTAAAGTATTGCTCTAATGCGTCGACTTGTGCCTGTGGGTTATCTAACGCATTAAATACTCGCCTAAACTGACCGTCACTGTCATGGGTTTGCAAATACCAAGATACATGCTTACGAGCGATACGCGCTCCCATTGGCTCACCGTAAAACTGATGAAGGTTTGCTAAGTGCTCCATCAAAATGCTACGCACCTCTGCAATTTCAGGTGCTGGCAAATGTTCTCCAGTTCGCAAATAGTGGTCTATCTCCCTAAATATCCAAGGGCGACCTTGGGCGGCTCGACCAATCATAATGGCATCTGCACCCGTATAATCCAAAACCTGTTTTGCTTTTTCTGGTGATGTAATATCACCATTGGCAACGACAGGGATCGACACTGAACGTTTAATATCCCTAATCGTGGCGTACTCTGCTTCACCTTTGTACATACATGCGCGCGTACGCCCATGTACAGCCAAAGAAGCAATGCCATAACGTTCAGCTATTTTCGCAATCTCGACACCATTACGGTTATCCTGATCCCATCCAGTACGGATTTTTAAGGTGACAGGGACATCGACAGCATTAACAACTGCATCGAGTATCTCTTCCACTAATTCAGGAAACTGTAATAAGGCTGAGCCTGCGAGTTTCTTATTCACTTTTTTAGCTGGGCACCCCATATTAATATCTATGATCTGTGCACCGTTGCTAACATTGAATTGTGCTGCCTGTGCCATAAGCTCAGGATCGGCTCCGGCAATCTGCACCGAGCGAATACCCGATTCACCGCTGTGATCCATACGGTTCATCGACTTTTCGGTTTTCCACACTTTTGGGTTTGACGAGAGCATTTCAGATACCGCAAGCCCCGCACCTAAGCGACGGCAAAGTTGTCTAAATGGTCTGTCTGTAATGCCTGCCATTGGCGCGACAATTACGTTGTTCTCAAGTTGGTATGAACCGATACGCACTGTTATTCAATAGGCCTCTTTTCAAGGGGCGCTAAGTTTACGGCTTTTTTTGCAAAAATCAAAGGCTATAAATTGAACAAAAGTGACTTTTTTTTGCCTATTTTGTATTGACTTTTGATAACAGTTTGACGGGCGGGTTGATTTGTTTGTTATTTAACCAGAAAAAAATTCGCGTGAAAATAGATAACAAATTGAAGAGTGTAAAAATAAGGTAAAGCCTGTTAAATACTGGCTTTACCTATTAAATGTTCAGATGTGTATTATGACTTTTTGGTACCACTAACACGTGTCCATTCACCTTCAACAGCAATCTCGTCAAGTGCTAAAAACGGTGCGTAAACATCGGCAACAGATTGTGCTTGTTCCTCTAAAATACCCGACATAGCAATTTTACCGTTGGGCTTTAATAGTCCCAAAATGACTTCATGAAGCTCTTTAAGAGGTTGTGCTAAGATATTCGCAACAACCACATCAGCACTAAAATCAGGTTGATCTTCAGGTAAATACACTTCGAGCTTGTCTGCAACACCATTGCGCTCAGCATTATCGCGACTGGCCTCAATTGCTTGAGGATCAATATCGATGCCGATCATACGTTCAGCACCTAATTTGATCGCTGCAATTCCTAAAATACCTGAGCCACACCCGAAGTCGACGACCGTTTTTCCGGTTAAATCTTGGCTTTCTAGCCACTTTAAGCATAGCGCTGTCGTTGCATGTGTGCCCGTGCCAAAAGCAAGACCAGGATCAAGCAATACATTGACTGCATCCGGTTCTGGAATATCACGCCAGCTTGGACAAATCCATAAGCGCTCACCGAACTTAATCGGGTGGAAGTTATCCATCCACTCACGTTCCCAGTCTTTGTCTTCAAGTTGCTCAATTTTGTATACGAGTTTGTCAGCGAGCGTCGGTTCAGCCTTAAGTACGGCTACGACGCTGTCCATATCATGATTAGCATCGTATAAACCAATCACCGTGGTATCAGCCCACAGTTGTACTGTACCAAGTTTTGGTTCATAAATAGGGGTGTCTTTCGCATCAACATAAGTAACCGATGCGCTGCCAGTGTCCATAAGTAAGTCGCTGATCATCTCGGCATTATCAGCGTTTGCATTTATGCGAATTTGGATCCAAGCCATGGTCGTCTCTCAAATAGAAAAAAGGCCGCAACAGCGGCCTTTTAGTTAATATATTAATAATGCTATTTATTTAGCATCTAAGAAGCTTTTTAGTAAGTCTGAGCGAGAAGGGTGACGTAATTTACGTAACGCTTTCGCTTCAATTTGACGAATACGTTCACGTGTTACGTCAAATTGTTTACCTACTTCTTCTAAAGTATGGTCGGTGTTCATGTCGATACCGAAACGCATACGCAGTACTTTAGCTTCACGTGCTGTTAGACCTGCTAATACGTCATTGGTTGCGCCTCGAAGAGATTCCATTGTTGCAGAATCAATTGGCGAATCAATGGTTGTATCTTCAATGAAGTCACCTAAGTGCGAATCTTCATCATCACCGATAGGAGTTTCCATCGAAATTGGCTCTTTAGCGATTTTAAGTACCTTACGAATTTTATCTTCAGGCATTAACATACGCTCAGCTAACTCTTCTGGGCTCGGCTCACGGCCCATCTCTTGTAACATTTGACGAGAGATACGATTTAACTTGTTGATCGTCTCAATCATGTGCACAGGAATACGGATGGTACGCGCTTGGTCAGCAATTGAACGCGTAATTGCTTGACGGATCCACCATGTTGCATAAGTAGAGAACTTATAACCACGGCGATATTCGAACTTATCAACCGCTTTCATTAGACCAATGTTACCCTCTTGGATAAGGTCTAAGAATTGTAAACCACGGTTGGTGTATTTTTTCGCAATTGAAATTACAAGACGTAAGTTGGCTTCAACCATTTCTTTCTTTGCACGGCGCGCTTTAGCTTCACCAATGCTCATTCGACGGTTGATATCTTTAATACGCTCAATGCTTAAGCCAGTGCTTTCTTCAATTGCAGATAACTTGCTAATACAACGAATTATTTCTGGTTTTACTTCTTCAAGTGCTACTGAGTACTTCTCGTTTGCAGCAATTTCAAGATCAATCCAAGCAGTGTCTGTTTCGTTGTTAGCGAAGTGCTTCACAAAGTTTTTCTTTGGTAGCTTCGCAATTTGTACAGCTTGCTTCATGATAAGACGTTCTTGTACACGAACGCGATCCATCATTTCACGCATGTTGTTTACCATGCGATCAAACTGTTTAGGAACTAGTTTAAATGTTTTAAACAGTTCACCGATTTCAAAAATAGCAGCTTGTGAATCAGGGTGTGAGCGGCCTTTTGCTTCGAATGTATCGCGTGCTTTATTGTAAAGCTCACGCAAATGTTCGAAGTGGACACGTGCTTCTTCAGGATCTGGACCTGTGTCACCATCTGCATCATCATCGCTGTCATCATCGTCGTCGTCGTCGTCATCGTCGTCTTCGTCGTCGAGCTGCTCTTCATTTAGATCTGAACCGATGTGAGTCGCAGAAATTTGTGATTCGTCTTCATTATTAGGATCAAAGAAACCAGAAATAATGTCGCTTAAGCGCATTTCTTCTGCTTCAAACTTGTCCCATTGCTCGAGTAGATATGTAATTGCTTCAGGGTATTCAGCAACAGAAATCTGAACTTGGTTGATACCTTCTTCAATACGCTTGGCGATAACAATTTCGCCTTCACGCGTAAGTAGCTCAACAGTACCCATTTCGCGCATGTACATACGCACAGGGTCAGTCGTTCGACCGATCTCTTTTTCTACAGTCGCAAGTGCAGCGGCCGCGGCTTCTGCTGCGTCTTCGTCTGTCGTTGTTTCTTGCATCATTAATTCATCGGCATCAGGCGCGTTTTCACTTACCTTGATACCCATATCATTAATCATGCTAATGATATCTTCTACCTGATCTGAGTCGATAATGTCTTGTGGAAGGTGATCATTAACTTCTGCAAAAGTTAAATAACCTTGCTCTTTACCTTTTTGAATCAGAAGCTTTAATTGTGACTGAGGAGTTGGATCCATAGAGATTTTTTCTTCCACTCTGAAAGTTGATACAACAGGCGCCAGCTCGCTTAAAAAATAAGCGACACGAAAACTAACTAGACGCAGTGAATAGCACAGTATAACAGCTTTATTCAATTCTGACTAGCTGTTGCTGCCTTTTAACGCTTGCGTCAGTAAGTGGCATTCTAGCCGTTCTTCGCTGCTTAAGCCTTGGGTCTTGTCTTTTATTAATAGGGTCTCTAGTCGATAATTTAAACACTGGTCTTCAATAAATTTAAAAGTATTTTTGAAAACTGTCTCTAAACGATCGTCATTTATTTGATGCTGCCAAGTTGCTAATTTCACTAATGCATCATATTCAGCGCTATCTCGGAACGATTCTAAGATTTGCGCGGTTGTAATACCATGTCGTTCACGTGCTAAATGCTGTATCCGTAAAAATAGCTCAATGCCGGCAATTTTCATTTCAGCAAGTTCAGGCATGTAAGCGATGCTCGTTGCTAGATTCGGATGCTGCAATAAAATACCTATAGCTTGACGCATCGGCGTTATTTTAAATTTACGCTCAATTGCATGTTGCTGCTTCGGGGTTTTAACCCGATTACTCAATTGCTCTCGTGTACGACCAATTAATCGGCCTAAATGTTCCAGTATATTTTCTTGGTAAAATTCACTCGGTATTTTTTCGATTAAAGGTAAGGCATCACTGAGTAACTTTGCTTTGCCAGCGTCTTTCGTTAGGTCAATCTCTTGGCTTAGCTTGCTGAACAACACTTTGCTGAAATCATCGGCCTCTGCTAGGCGTGCTTCGAATGCCTCTTTTCCTTCTTTTTGTACCAATGAGTCGGGGTCTTCACCGTCAGGTAAAAAGACAAATTGAAGTGATTTGCCATCAGCTAGATAAGGTAGGGCATTTTCGAGTGCGCGCCATGCTGCATCACGACCCGCTCTGTCACCATCATAGCAGCATATCACTTTATCAGTGGTTCTAAACAAGGTGTGCATGTGCTCAGCTGTGGTTGCTGTGCCAAGTGCTGCTACAGCGTATTCAATGCCTTGCTCTGCTAAGGCAACCACATCCATATACCCTTCAACAATTAAAATATGTTCAAGTTTCTTATGTGCTTGTTTAGCTTCGTATAGACCATAAAGCTCAAAACCTTTGTGGAAAATACGTGTCTCAGGAGAGTTAAGGTATTTTGGACCTTGATCGGCTTGCATCACGCGACCACCAAAGGCAATAACCCGGCCTCGCTTATCACGAATAGGAAACATGAGCCGATCACGAAAAAAGTCAAATTGGCGACCCGGCGACTTTTCAGACGCGAGTTTTAGCTCAATTAATTGCTCTTTTTGCTCTTTATTTCGGCCTAATTGCTGGCACAGTGCTTCCCATTCACTTGGCGCATAACCAATCATGAACTTTTTAGCGGTTTCACCGCTTAGGCCACGGCCTTTTATGTAATCAATTACCGCTTTTGAGTTGCTATGGTGTTTTAATTGGTGCTGATAAAAACGGGCGGCATGAAGCATTAAATCGTAATCGGAACGTTTTTGCTCAGCGGTACGCTGTGGACCTGAACTAGTGCCTTGCTCACGTGGTACGTCTAAATTTAGAATACTAGCCAGCTCTTCAATAGCATCAACAAACTCTAATTTGTCGTATTCCATGACAAACGAAATGGCATTACCATTCGCTCCGCAACCAAAGCAGTGGTAAAACTGTTTATCTTGAGAAACAGTAAATGACGGGGTTTTTTCGTTGTGAAAAGGGCAACATGCTTGGTAGTCTTTCCCGGCTTTTTTTAGGCCAACTTTTGAATCAATTAGCTCAACAATATCAGTTCGAGCGAGCAAATCATCAATAAATTGTCGAGGGATTTTTCCGGCCATAGCTGTTGTTTTTCCTGCGCTATTTTTGCGTTCTAAAGTGAGATTTGAACACAATTACTCTCTTTATGAAAGACTAAAAACAAGAAACCGAGCACTAGGCTCGGTTTGCTTGAATCATACGTCTGTATGTGGGGGTTAGGCAGTTAATCGTTGCTTGATTAAGCCAGAAATCTTACCTAAATCGGCACGACCTTCGGCTTTGCTTTTGATTACTCCCATTACCTTACCCATGTCTTGCATACCTGCTGCGTTTGTATCAGCAATAGCCGAGTCAATAAGAGCAATGATTTCTTCTTCACTCAATTGTTGAGGTAAGAATTCTTCAAGAGCTTTAATCTCATTGGCTTCAATTTCTGCTAAATCTTCACGACCCGCATCAATATACTGGGTGTAAGAGTCGCGACGTTGTTTTACAAGCTTCACTAAAACAGCGGTAATTCCGTCGTCGTCTAGCGTGATTTGCTCGTCAATTTCACGTTGCTTGATTGCAGCAAGCACCATGCGGATTGGCTTAAGACGGTCTTTGTCTTTTGCTCTCATCGCATCTTTTTGCGCATCTTTTAGCGTTAATAAAAGGCTCATTTATACAAGACCAAATACTGATTAGTATAATTTAACGCGACGTGCGTTATCGCGAGAAAGCTTCTTCATGTGACGCTTTACTGCAGCAGCTTTTTTACGCTTACGCTCAGCTGTTGGCTTTTCATAGTGCTCGCGACGACGAACTTCTGAAAGGATACCTGCTTTTTCACATGAACGCTTGAAGCGACGAAGTGCTACGTCAAACGGTTCGTTCTCTCTTACTTTAATTACTGGCATTAAAAATTCACCTACCTAAATAATGAGCGTTGCTCAAGTTGATCGAATAACGATCAAGTGGTTCAAAAATGGTGCGGTATTGTAATCCGAAGCAACACCACATGTAAAGAATAATATTAACAGAAACTGAGGCGGCTAAACAGTATTAATTTGGCTCTCGTTGATACAAACGACAAATTACCTGCCCTGCAGATTTCTCCTTTAAAAGCAGCCAGTTATCTGGGGGAGTGAAGCTGGTTAGCTCACTTTCAACTTCCACATAAATCAACGCTTGCTCAGTTAACCATTGATTTGATTCGAGTAATAAACAACTTTTTTCAGCTAAATTTTGTCGGAATGGCGGATCAACAAAAACAAGATCAAACTGCTCATCTAGCGAATTATTTGCCAATAATGCGAGGCTATCGCCCTGTTTAATTGTGGCATTTTCAAGTTTGAGGGTGCTTATATTTTGTATAAGTTGAGATGCAGCACTTTTATCAAGCTCAAAAAATACAGCACGTTTAGCAAAGCGTGACAACGCTTCGAATCCTAACCCGCCAGAACCTGCGAAGCAGTCAAGGACCGCTGCATCACGCGTATCTTGCATTAACCAGTTAAACACGGTTTCCTTAATGCGATCAGTCGTTGGACGTAAACCTTGTACATCTTTAACAGGAAGTTTTCTGCCACGAAATTGTCCGCTAATAATACGGATAAAGCCATTTGCTGATTTATTATTGCTAGCGTTTACTTGGCGGTTAGCTGTTGATTTTTTTCTCATTTAACTCACTAATTATTGGTAACTGACCCCCAGCTCAGATAATATTGCAAGCAATAGCTGGTGTGTCATTTTTCTACTGCGCTAAAAATGGTAGTATTGCGACCTTAGCGATAGATGGTACCCGTTTCGGTTTGGCTGAGCATAGCTGAACTATCACCAAACTATTATTCATGTAAGTTTATCAGATTTTTATAAGTGGTTATTAGCAAGTATGGCAAAAAAAAGTAAATTCTTGTCTTGGTTTGGTTTTGGCAAATCAGAAAAACAACAAGCAGAGCAAACAGCAAATGAGGCTGATAACCAAAAGCAATTAGAAGAACAACAGCGTATTGAAGCTGAAAAAGCGCAAGCGGCGAGCTTAGAGCAGGAACGTATTGCAGCAGAAAAAGCTGAAGCTGAACGTATCGCAGCAGAACAGCAAGCAGCAGAGCAACGTCGTCAAGAACAACAAGCGCGTCTTGCAGAGCAAGAAGCGGCCATGAAGTTAGAACAAGAACGTATTGCAGCGGAACAGGCGCAGCGTGAAGCAGATCAAATTGCAGCAGAGAAGGCACAAGCTGAACGTGTAGAACAAGAACGTATTGCAGCAGAAAAAGCAGAAGCGATGCGCATAGAGCAGGAACGCGCTGCGGCAGAAAAAGCTGAAACTGAACGTATCGCTGCAGAACAGCAAGCAGCAGAGCAACGTCGTCAAGAACAACAAGCGCGTTTTGCAGAGCAAGAAGCGGCCATGAAGTTAGAGCAAGAGCGTATTGCAGCTGAACAGGCGCAGCGTGAAGCAGAGCAAATTGCAGCACAAAAAGCAGAAGCCGAACGTGTAGAACAAGCACGCGTTGCAGCAGAAAAAGCAGAAGCCGAACGTGTAGAACAAGCACGCGTTGCAGCAGAAAAAGCAGAGGCCGAACGTGTAGAGCAAGCACGTGTTGCAGCCGAGAAAGCTGAAGCCGAACGTGTAGAACAAGAACGCATTGCAGCAGAAAAGGCTGAAGCTGAACGTTTAGAACAAGCACGTATTGCAGCAGAAAAAGCTGAAGCTGAACGTGTAGAACAAGCACGTATTGCAGCAGAAAAAGCAGAAGCTGAACGTGTAGAACAAGCACGCATTGCAGCCGAAAAAGCTGAAGCTGAACGTGTAGAACAAGCACGCATTGCAGCAGAAAAAGCTGAAGCTGAACGTTTAGAGCAAGAGCGTATTGCAGCAGAAAAAGCTGAAGCTGAACGTTTAGAACAGGAACGTATTGCAGCAGAAAAAGCAGAAGCTGAGCGTATAGAACAAGCTCGTATTGAAAAAGAAAAAACAGAGCAAGTTACTGATAAACCGAAAAAGGAAGGCTTTTTTGCCCGCCTTAAAAAAGGTTTATTAAAAACTCGCGTTAATATTGGCTCGGGCTTTGCCTCTATTTTTAGTGGTAAAAAAATTGATGATGAGCTATTCGAAGAGTTAGAAACACAGCTATTAACGGCTGATTTAGGTGTCGATACAACCATGAAGTTGATTGATAACCTAACAGATGCAGCCGATCGAAAACAACTTAAAGATGGCGATGCACTTTACGAGCTAATGAAGCAAGAAATGGCCGCAATGTTAAAGACAGCTGAGCAGCCATTAACTGTGCCAGAAAATAAAAAACCATTTGTTATTTTAATGGTGGGTGTAAATGGGGTGGGTAAAACCACGACCATTGGTAAGCTTGCTAAGCAATTCCAAAATGAAGGTAAATCAGTCATGCTGGCTGCGGGGGATACTTTCCGTGCCGCCGCGGTTGAGCAATTACAAGTGTGGGGCGAGCGTAACAGTATACCTGTTATTGCACAGCATACTGGTGCAGACAGTGCATCGGTTGTGTTTGATGCCTTTCAAGCGGCGAAAGCACGTAATGTAGACGTATTAATCGCGGATACAGCAGGGCGCTTGCAAAATAAAGATAACCTCATGCAAGAGCTTGAAAAAATAGCGCGTGTAATGAAGAAAATAGACCCAGATGCGCCGCATGAAGTCATGCTAACAATTGATGCGGGCACGGGGCAGAATGCCATTAGCCAAGTAAAACTATTTAATGAATGTGTTGGCTTAACGGGTATTACCTTGTCTAAACTGGATGGGACAGCAAAAGGGGGGGTTATCTTTGCTGTGGCAGATAAGTTTAATATTCCAATTCGTTACATAGGCGTTGGCGAGGGAATCGACGACCTGCGTACTTTTAATAGTAATGACTTCATTGATGCGTTGTTTAGCCAAGATGAGGACGACGTATAATTCATAAAAAAGGGAGCATGCTCCCTTTTCAGCTGCAAGATGATTGATAACTAAAATGATAAATTTTCAGCAAGTCAGTAAAACATACCCCGGCGGTCACCGTGCGCTGGAAAAAGTCAGTTTTCATATTGAGTCAGGCGAGTTGGCTTTTTTAACTGGGCATAGTGGCGCAGGTAAAAGTACATTATTAAAGCTGATTAGTTTGATGGAACGTCCATCGGCTGGCAAAGTACTAATTAATGATATTGATTTAAATGCTGTTAAGTCTCGTCAAATTCCTTATGTACGCCGTGATATAGGGATTATTTTTCAAAACCATCGTTTGTTAGAACGCTATTCGGTATTTGATAATGTCGCTTTGCCGTTGATTATTGAAGGCACACACCATAAACAAATTGCAAAGCGTGTGCATGGTGCGCTTGATAAAGTGGGCTTACTTGATAAAGCCAAATGTAACCCTGCGACTTTATCTGGAGGCGAGCAACAACGCGTGGGAATTGCGAGGGCTATCGTAAATTCACCGCCTATTTTGTTAGCTGATGAACCGACCGGTAATTTAGACCCCGAACTTTCAATGGATATTTTACGCTTATTCGAAGACTTTAATAATCATGGTACGACGGTGTTAATTGCCACCCATGATATTGGTTTAATTGCACGGATGCGCTATCGCAGCCTAACCCTTAAAGATGGACGTATGATCCAGGATCCATTAGCTGAGGGAGCGCTATGAGCCTATTATTTAAAAGTAGAGCCAGTCACAATGATCGTCAGCAGAAATCAATTCTAGCGGCGCCGTATTTCTTTTTTATTAACTTAATCCGTCAAGGTGTGCATAGCTTAGGTGAAATGTGGCGCACGCCACTTGCCTCCTTGATGACTATTGCGGTATTAGGGCTAAGCTTAACGTTACCAGCGACCTTGTATTTAGTCGTGAAAAATGTGTCTCAGGTAAGCAGCGGGTTTGAAGATGCCGCTGAAATTTCGTTGTTTGTTAAAGAGTCTATGACAGAGCAACAAACACAAACATTAGTCAAACGTTTAGCGCTTTACCCTGAAATCGATAAGGTTGAGTTTATTTCTAAAGCAGATGCGCTTGTTGAATTTAAGCAGGTGTCAGGATTTGGACAAGCATTAGAATACTTAGATGCGAATCCACTGCCCGATGTTGTTATTGTGACACCGACGGCACGGTATCGTCAGCCAAATGCTGCTGAACAGTTACTCAAAAAACTTGAAGATGAGCGTGAAGTTGATTTTGGTAAACTGGATATTGCATGGCTTGAGCGCTTAAACGCACTGTTAAGCTTATTAAAAGAGAGCGTCATTACCATTGCTTTACTATTATTAACCTCGGTGACTTTGATCATTGGAAACACGATTCGTTTATCTATCATGGATAAAAAGGAAGAGATCCAAGTTATGAAGTTAGTGGGGGCAACCAATGCATTTATACATGCGCCATTTTTATGGACGGGTATTTGGTATGGCATTATCGGTGGACTATTTTCATTTATTTGTGTTGCTTTGATGATGTGGTGGCTAGGTGCAGCGGTGAGCGAAGTCGCGGGAGTTTATGGCAGCCGTTTTAATTTAATCGGTTTGACGTTATCTGAATTTGCCATTTTAGTTGCACTTGCAACGGGGCTTGGTTTTGTCGGCTCGTATTTGTCTGTAAATAGATATATAAAAGAAATAGAACCCGATAAAGTATAACAATAAAGTGTAACAATTCGTTGTTACACTGCTTTATTAGCACTAAATAAAAGCAGTAATAAATTTATCGCTCTTTCAATTAAAGCTAGAATTCACCGCATATTCAGCGTGTTAGCGTAGACTAAAAATAGATACAAAAACCACTTGATTTGAGCTTTAAAAAAGTTTTTAATTGAAGTTAGCACTCTCGCTTAAAGAGTGCTAAGATGGTTTCAAATGTTTATCACTGAGGTGAAAAATGAGTAAAGATTTATACGCAATGGCACTTACTGCAGGTCAACAAAGCGCGAGTATGGACGGCTATCTTCAAGCTGTCAGTACGATTCCAATGCTTGATGCCGAGCATGAAAAGCAGTTAGCGACACGTCTTCAGGAAGAAGGTGATCTTGATGCTGCGAAGCAACTCATTATGTCGCACCTTCGTTTTGTAGCTCACATTGCAAAAAGCTATTCAGGGTATGGTTTACCGCAAGCTGATTTAATTCAGGAAGGTAACATCGGTCTAATGAAGGCTGTAAAACGCTTTGACCCGAGCGTCGGCGTACGCTTAGTTTCATTCGCTGTACATTGGATTAAAGCGGAAATTCATGAATACGTACTAAAAAACTGGCGTATCGTGAAAGTTGCAACGACAAAAGCGCAACGTAAACTATTCTTCAATCTACGTAAAAACAAAAAACGTTTAGGTTGGTTTAACCAAGCCGAGGTTAGCACTGTTGCTAACGAGCTAGGGGTTAGTGAAAAAGAAGTACGTGAGATGGAATCGCGTATGAGTGGCCAAGATATGGGCTTTGATTTAACTGGTGACGACAATGACGATGCACCTACAAGCACCTACTCGCCAGTACAATATTTAACTGATGGCAGTGCTGACCTTGCTGACGATATTGAAGAGCAGCAATGGCAAGAACAGTCGCATGCACGTTTATTTAGTGCATTAAAAACGCTTGATGAACGCTCGCAAGATATCGTAAGTGCTCGTTGGTTAGCTGATGATAAAGCAACACTGCAAGAGCTTGCTGAAAAGTATAACGTGTCAGCAGAGCGTGTTCGCCAGCTAGAAAAAACAGCGATGAAAAAACTGCAAACAGCCATGAGCTAATGGAGTCACGAGCTAATTAAGAGCTCGGACTTCAGAGTTATCTCTACTATAAAGCCTCGCAAATGCGGGGTTTTCTGTTTTAAGGATACAGTATGCCAGATACTGATTACCAACACGTACTTAATGAAATTACCAAAGAAGTTCAGCCATTATTGAGTCAAGGCAAAGTGGCAGACTACATTCCTGCACTTGCGGATGTTGAACCAAACCAATTTGCAATTGCTATTCATACTGTCGATGGTCACACTTTTTGCGCTGGTGATTGCCGTGCTCGCTTTACCATTCAGTCTGTGTCTAAAGTGATGACATTAACGCTTGCACTGCAGCGTTATGGTGATGAACTTTGGCAACGCGTGGGCAAAGAGCCTTCTGGTACTGCATTTAACTCGCTCACTCAGCTAGAGTTTGAGCAGGGTATTCCCCGAAACCCGTTTATTAATGCTGGAGCCATCGTGACTTGCGATGCCTTATACAGCCGACTTTCAGCGCCAATGCACTCGATGCTTGAATCTTTTCGTCAACTGTCAGGCAATCCATCGGTTGTGATAGATAAAAAAGTTGCTAATTCAGAGTATGAGTTTCGTCATCGTAATGCCGCTATGGCACACTTAATGAAATCATTTGGTAATTTTAATAATGAAGTCGATGATGTTTTGTGGGCTTATTTTAATTTTTGTGCCATTGAGCTTAACTGTGTGGAGCTCGCTAAAGCGTATAATTATCTTGCAAACCAAGGTAAAGACACCCGGGGTAATAAAGTACTGAGTACAAGACAAAATAAGCAGCTTAATTCGTTGCTGTTTACCAGTGGTTTATATGATGCGGCGGGAGATTTTGGTTACCGTGTTGGGATGCCCGGAAAATCAGGGGTATCGGGCACAATATTAGCCGTTTTACCTAATCAGTTTACAGTTGCTGTGTGGGCACCACGTTTAAACTCATACGGTAACTCAGTGGCTGGGATAGCCGCCCTTGAGCGTTTATCCCAGAAACTGGATATTTCGATTTTTTAATGAGTATTACTGATCCCAGTATACTTGTTCTAAACAATCTTCACGTTCAGGTAAACCACGCGATAGACGCGGAGAGTGCTGTACGAGAACTTCATAACTCGCACGGTTGGCATACTTGCTAATTTGCGCCAGTGATGAGTAAGTCATCGCTGGTTGCTGGTGTTTCGCCGAATTAGCAACATTAAGCTTGTGATACACATTTGCAGATAAATCATGTAGCACAGCAGCGAGTGCGCAATCACCCGCGCCATTGGTGTTTTTAATGCTATCAGGGCCGCCCATAAATGGGGCAGTGTGGCTGTATGCACGGATTGGGTTTTGACAATCGTCTTTTCTCATTGCACGCGAAAATTCATAGCGATTAAAGTCAGCGATAGCGCCTGGTAGCAGCGGGTACTCTGTTTCGCGTTTAAATTGCTCGTCAACATAACCGGCCATAAACAAGCCTTTTTCACCTGCAGTACAAATCACTAAATCGGTCCAATCAAGTGCTTTATCTGCCGCAAGAAGTGGGTCTTCGAAGCCTGTAATCGCAAGGCCTTCTTCTTCATTCATTGCTAAGATATCGACATGCTTTTTAACAAAGTCGGCCCACCATGAAGGGTCTTGCTCAATTAAGAATTTAGTGCCTAGAGTCAATACCACTGGCACGTCAGCATCATTGGCATATTTAACTGCCTGCATAGTTGCTTCTGTCATGGTTTCATCACCTTGGGTACGCATTAAATACGCGCTGATCACAAGTGCGGATGAATTTTCAATTAACTCTTTATCAATTGATTCAGGACGTAGATGATTCATTAAACCTGCGCTTATCGCGAAGGTGCGCTCACCAGTTTCATCAATCAGTGTAAAACAGCGACCAATTGGGCCATCAACAGGTTGTAAATAATCTAGATCAACCCGGCTTGATGTATTACATAAAAAACGGTACGCATAGCTACCAATTTTAATGTTTTCACTCATTACACCTAACAACACAGAGCGATCATCAGCAAGTGTTGAGTAGTTATGCATCGTGTTACCGATGGTGCCACCTGCGAACTCGTAATCGATCATATCGTCAAGCTTTAGGCGGTCATATAATGCATTGGTAATGTCGCTATCAATTACCTGTGACATGCCACGGCGCAATTGAAATTCATCGAGGAAAGCTTGATCAACTTTCGCTTCAATATCGACAACTATTTGATCGATACCCGTTATATAACTACGTTGTAGCCGCTCGGTTGAGTTCAGTTGATTTGTTAGTGGATCTTTGGCTTCCACCGGAAAATAATGTTTATGCCTGCGGCGTCCAGGAAATTTCATTTGCTACCCGTGTATTGATATCAATTGCAAAGTGTAAATCAACAAATTTACCTAGTTGAATTGCTATTAGCTAAATAAAAAAAGCGCGAGATTATAGCGCAATATAGGTTCATTGAGCCATGATAAAGCCATTAAAATTTACTTTAATTTTTTAGTGTAGTCTTAATTATCGCCCTTTTTATCGACTAACTAGGTATAATTACAGGCAGTTTACAAGTTTTGTGTGATTTATGAGCGAACAATATAGCGACGAATACTGGATGAAAAAAGCCCTCGCTTATGCAAATGAGGCGGGAAACATTAATGAAATTCCTGTGGGGGCGGTATTAGTCAAAGACAATCAATTAATAGCGTATGGGTATAATCGCTCAATTACTGATAACGACCCTTCTGCTCATGCCGAAATGATGGCTATTCGTGAAGCAGGTAAGGCACTTAATAATTATCGGCTTATTGATTGCACTTTATATGTCACTTTAGAGCCTTGCTCTATGTGTGCAGGGCTATTAGTTCATAGCCGAATTAAGCGTCTGGTATTCGGCGCAAAAGACGCTAAAACAGGATCGGCCGGGTCTATTATGAACTTACTGCAAGAACCGCGTCTTAATCATCAGGTTGAAGTAACCGGTGAGATAATGACTGAGCAATGTGGGGCTGTAATTTCGGCATTTTTTAAACGCCGCAGAGAAGAGAAAAAAGCGGCTAAACTCGCTGCTCGCAACGCCTAGTTAAACAACTGGCGTTGCAGGAGTTTCCTGTGCTTCCATTAATTGCATCGCGAATAAACGACGACGCCAAATAACTTTTTTGTGGGTATTACGTAACATAATACGACGGCGAGTCGCTGTCGAATAGATAACATTCCGTTTGAACTTATGTGTGGTACGTCTTCTTTTTAACATGTGTGCTCCTTAAGTGAGAGTAAAGCATGACATTGTCCATTCCATCAATACTAGAAGATAATGATCATTTGATGACAAGTAAACAGGTTTCTCTGGCTTTAGGCTAGTTGTTATCTGGCTTTTGCTGTTCAGAGCTGGTTTGTTGTTGAGTGTCAGCTGGTTGAGCCGTATTTTCATCTAACTCAGGCGAAATGACGGGTTTTTCTTCGGTGCTTGGATTAGCAATCGCATCATTTTCATCCAACCAAACCAAAGCATCGTAGTAACGGCGAATATTATCAACATACTTCACGGCAACATCGCCACGCGCGTAACCGTATTTAGTTTGACGATAATAACGCTTTTTAATGAGCAGCGGTAAGCGTTTTTTTACATCAGCCCATTTATCAGGGCTCGCGCCTTCTTGTTCTGTGATAATTCTCGCATCATTTACATGCCCCCACCCGACATTGTAAGAGGCTAATGCAAACCAAGTACGATCAGGCTGTGGGATACGTTCTGGGATCCATGAAATGAGTTGAGCTAAATATTCGGCGCCCCCTTTGATGTTTTGCTCTGGGGCCAAGCGATTTGTTACACCCACTTGTTTCGCAGTCGCTTGTGTAAGCATCATGATACCACGCACTCCGGTGGGCGATTTTGCTTTAGGGTTCCACATCGATTCTTGGTAACTGAGGGCTGCTAACAAGCGCCAATCAATATTGCCTGCATACTGCTCAAACCACGGTTGGTATTTGGGTAAGGTTTCTTTTATGGCCTCAATATATGCCAGTGTATTCACATAATTGAACTGCCTTACATGGCCAAAATACTTTTCTTCGAGGACGTATAACTGATTATTTTGTTTTACCTCGCCGAAAAAAGGCACCATCAAAGCGTATAAAGAATCATCACCATCTTTTCTGAGTAGCCAAGCTATTGGGTCATTTCTTGTTACTGAAAAGCCAATACTCAAATTAGGGTGATAGCGTCTAAACAACGATAACGTGTGTGAATCAGCCAGCGTGTAATCTATTTCATTATCAATCACCGCCTGTAGTAGCTCTTCCTCATCCATGTCTTCTGTTTCGTGCCAAGTTAGATTGGGATGAAGTTGCTTTAGCTGTTGCAGCGCTAAGGAATGGCTGCTTTTAGCGAGTACGGTTAGGTTACCTGTTAAATCTGCAAACTCACGAGGACGAACATGCCCTTGTTTATAAACAAGCTTTTGACTAATTGTGCGGTAAGTCGGGCCGAATCGGTAGTGCTGCGCGCGAATTGTATTGTAGGTAAGACCCGATGCAATCACATCTAAATCGCCACTTTCGAGGCGAGCAAACATGTCGGATAAATTAAAAAATGGCACCATTTCAAGCTCAACACCAACGTAGTCAGCAAACTCTTGCGCCAATTCATATTCAAAACCTTGTACGCCTTGAGGGGCTTGGTAATAATTACTCGCACCCGCTAATGTGCCAATTCTAATTTTATTTTGTGCTTTGATTTGCGCTAATTGCGATGGTTGCTGTTGCATATCACACGCGCACAACATGAGCACTAGGCTAAAAATAGCGAGTAACTTTTGCATAAAAAATAAATGCCCCTTAATACATTACTTTACCGTTATAGCAAAACTTCGTTGCTGCGTCACTTGGCGAATAGTACTAACAAAAATTATGAGCGACCTTATCGTTATTTTATCAACTATAACAAGGGTCTGTATTATAACGACTGGTGAGCCTATCAACGTGAAGTTTTATAACAGCTTTCATTGTGTTTTATTCCAACTGAAACTCGCATTTATACGGTGTAATTGATTTTAATAAGGGGGTGACTATTCTTTGCAATCAATACCTTGCCTAAATCGCGTTTAATTCCAACTGAAACTCGCATTTCGAGGTGGCTGGGATGTATACCCAAACCACCTCAAAATACAGAATTCAGCGTTTCACAGGTGCTGAATATCAAGGCGTTGCTTTGCAACAAGGGTACTCCCTTGTAAAAAGCAACAACGCCGAGAGTCAGTTTTTGTGGAACGCCCTGCGGGTTGGTTTAAACGCGATTTATACGGCGTAATTGATTTTAATAAGGGGGTGACCATTCTTTGCAATCAATACCTTGCCTAAATCGCGTTTAATTCCAACTGAAACTCGCATTTTGAGGTGGTTTGGGTATATAATACGCGCCTAAAATATCGTTCAATCCCTAACCCCGGATGAAAATACCTATGTTGATCCTTCGTGGTGCACCAGCACTTTCCGATTTTAGAGTTCAGAAAATTTTAGCGCGTTGCCAACAGGCGCAACTTCCAGTCACCAATGTTTATGCAGAGTTCATGCATTTTGCTGATCTTACTGCTGAGCTTTCAGCTGATGAGCACACTAAACTGGAGAAGCTTCTTACTTATGGTCCAACTATTGCCGAGCATACACCAGCAGGGTCGTTAATTCTTGTAACGCCGCGTCCTGGTACTATTTCGCCTTGGGCATCTAAAGCAACTGACATTGCACACAACTGTGGTTTGAGCCAAGTTCACCGTGTAGAACGTGGTATTGCATATTATGTTGAAGGTCAGTTAAGTGCTGAGCAGCTTGCAGACGTTGCTGCGTTATTGCATGACCGTATGACAGAAGCAACACACGCTGAGATGGCTGATGCTGCTAAGCTGTTCCGTCATGATGAACCACGTCCTATGTCATCAGTTGACATTTTAGGTGGTGGCCGTGAAGCGCTTGCGACAGCTAATGTTGAGCAAGGTTTTGCACTTGCTGATGACGAAATTGATTACCTGGTAGAAAACTTCCAAAAGTTAGGGCGTAATCCGAACGACATCGAATTATTTATGTTTGCACAAGCAAACTCTGAGCATTGTCGTCATAAAATCTTTAATGCAGATTGGACAATTGATGGCATCGAACAGCCAAAATCATTGTTCAAAATGATCAAGAACACTTACGAGCAAAACCCTGAAAACGTGTTATCAGCTTATAAAGATAACGCTGCGGTAATGAAAGGCTCGGTAGCAGGTCGCTTCTTCCCTAATAACGAGGGTGAGTACGCGTACCATCAAGAAAACATCGAAATCTTGATGAAAGTTGAAACTCATAACCACCCAACAGCTATTGCACCATTCTCAGGTGCATCAACAGGCTCTGGTGGTGAAATTCGTGATGAGGGTGCAACAGGCCGCGGCTCTAAACCTAAAGCGGGCTTAGTTGGCTTTACGGTATCTAACTTACGTATTCCTGGTTATGAGCAACCGTGGGAAACTGATTTCGGCAAACCAGGTCGTATCGTTACTGCACTAGATATCATGACAGAAGGTCCATTAGGTGGCGCGGCATTTAACAACGAATTTGGTCGTCCTAATCTACTTGGTTATTTCCGTACATACGAAGAAAAAGTATCAAGCCATAATGGTGAAGAAGTACGTGGTTACCACAAACCAATTATGCTTGCCGGTGGTTTAGGTAATATCCGTTCTGAGCATGTTCAAAAAGGTGAAATCCCAGTTGGTGCAAAACTTATTGCACTAGGTGGTCCTGCGATGAACATCGGTCTAGGTGGTGGTGCTGCGTCAAGTATGACATCTGGCCAATCGAATGAAGATCTTGATTTTGCCTCTGTTCAACGTGAAAACCCTGAAATGGAGCGCCGTTGTCAGGAAGTTATCGACAAATGTTGGCAATTAGGTGATGCAAACCCAATCGCTTTCATTCACGATGTGGGTGCGGGTGGTTTATCAAACGCATTCCCTGAGCTAGTAGACGACGGTGGCCGTGGTGGTAAATTCCAACTACGTGATATCCCGAACGATGAGCCGGGTATGGCACCACACGAAATTTGGTGTAACGAATCACAAGAACGCTATGTACTTGCTGTTGCGCCAGAAGATTTCCCACGTTTCGAGGCAATTTGTAAACGTGAACGTGCAGAATTCGCAGTGATTGGTGAAGCCACTGAAGAGCGTCACTTAACGGTTGAAGACAGCCACTTTGGTAATAATCCTGTAGACCTTCCTCTTGATGTATTACTTGGTAAAGCACCAAAAATGCACCGCGAAGTTGAGTCTAAAAAAGCACAGTCGCAGCCATTAGATGTCACGGCAATTGATGCAGCTGATGCAGCACAGCGCTTATTACGCTTACCAACGATTGCAGAAAAAACTTTCTTAATCACCATTGGTGACCGTACGGTAACGGGCTTAGTTGCACGTGACCAAATGGTCGGTCCTTGGCAGGTGCCAGTTGCAAACTGTGCGGTAACAGCTGCGACGTATGATACTTACCACGGTGAAGCAATGTCATTGGGTGAACGCACGCCAGCTGCACTTCTAAACTATGGTGCGTCTGCACGTTTAGCGGTGGCTGAGTCATTAACGAACATTGCATGTGCTAACATCGGTGGCCTTGAAAATATCAAGCTATCTGCAAACTGGATGGCAGCAGCGGGTCACCCAGGTGAAGATGCGGGTCTTTACGAAGCGGTTAAAGCGGTAGGTGAAGAGTTGTGTCCGGCACTTGGTTTAACGATCCCTGTGGGTAAAGACTCAATGTCGATGAAGACACAGTGGGATGAAAACGGTGAACAAAAATCAGTAACAGCTCCATTATCACTGATCATCACTGCATTCGGTCGCGTTGAAGACGTACGTAAAACAGTAACGCCACAGCTTCGCACTGATAAAGGTGAGTCATCGTTATTATTAGTCGATTTAGGTGCGGGTCAAAACCGACTGGGCGCATCAAGCCTTGCGCAGGTTTACAAGCAATTAGGTGATGTAACCCCAGACGTTGATAACCCTGCGTTATTAAAAGGTTTCTATGAAGCGATGCAAGCTCTTGTTGCTGATAACAAGTTACTTGCATACCACGACCGTTCTGATGGTGGTTTATTTACCACAATCGCTGAAATGGCTTTTGCTGGCCACACAGGCGTAACGGTTGACCTTGCTGGCTTAACGGGGTCAGACATCGAAGCACTTTATAACGAAGAGCTCGGTGCAGTAATTCAAGTTGCTAACGCAGATTTAGACGCAGTTAAAGCGGTACTTGCTGATCACGGCTTAGCGGCTATCAGCCATGAAATTGGTGCATTAAATGCCGATGACCGTGTGGTATTTACTCGCGGTGATGCAGTCGTGCTTAATCACACACGCACAGAGCTTCGTACAATTTGGGCAGAAACAACTTACCAAATGCAAGCACGTCGTGATAACCCTGAGTGTGCTAAGCAAGAGTTTGATGCAAAATTTGATGCCAAAGACCCAGGTCTGAACGTTAAATTAAACTTCGACTTAAACGAAGACGTCGCTGCACCTTACATTGCAACAGGTGCAAAACCGAAAATGGCTATCTTACGTGAGCAAGGTGTTAACTCTCACTTAGAAATGGCTGCGGCATTTAACCGCGCAGGTTTTGCAGCGGTAGACGTACACATGAGCGACATTCTTGAAGGTCGTTTAACACTTGAGCAGTTTAAAGGCTTAGTGGCATGTGGTGGTTTCTCTTACGGTGACGTATTGGGTGCGGGTGAAGGTTGGGCTAAGTCAATCTTATTTAACGAGATGGCTCGCGAGCAGTTCCAAAGCTTCTTCCACCGCGAAGATACATTCAGCTTAGGTGTGTGTAATGGCTGTCAAATGCTTTCAACATTGAAAGAGTTGATCCCCGGCACAGAGCACTGGCCACGTTTTGTAACCAATAAGTCAGAGCGTTTTGAAGCACGTTTTAGCCTTGTAGAAGTACAAGAAAACCCATCGGTATTCTTTAATGGTATGGCGGGTTCTCGTATGCCAATCGCTGTTTCTCACGGTGAAGGTCATGCTGAGTTTGCTAACAGCGATGCAGTAAAAGCCGCGCTTGAGTCAGGCACTGTGGCTGTGAAGTTTGTTGATAACTACGGTAACCCAACAACGCAATACCCAGCTAACCCGAACGGTTCGCCAGAGGGTATCACAGGTATTACGTCTACAGATGGCCGTGCAACGGTTATGATGCCTCACCCTGAGCGTGTATTCCGTACAGTAGCGAACTCATGGCACCCTGATGAGTGGACAGAAGACAGCCCGTGGATGCGTATGTTCCGCAACGCACGCAAAAACGTGGGGTAGAGTTTAAGTAATCTACTTAGGTTCATATAAACCGGTTAAACTAAAAAGGCTGCACTATTAAGTGCAGCCTTTTTGTTTATAATGGGTTGAGAAGCGAGAAGCGAGAAGCGAGAAGCGAGAAGCGAGAGCAAAGGCAAGGAGAGTTTTTTGAAGTTTAAACGTGCTATTACAGGCTTGTTAGGTTTAGTGCTCGGGGTTTTTCTGCTTGCCTATATTTTTAGATTACCACTGACCTCATGGTACTTAACGCCTGTGCTGAGTGCTAATGGCATTGAGCTGCATTGTATTGATTGGTCACTAACAAGAAAGCTTGATTTAAAGGTCGAAAAGCTGTGTTTGAGTTATCAAGGTCAGCAATTAGAAGTTGCGGGTATACGTGCTAATAAGCAGCAAATTATAATTTCTCGTGCCAACCTTACGATCAATAGCCCCTTATCAAAAAGCGACAATCAGCGCACAGAATTAAAAAAACTTGCTTTAGACCTTCCAAAGCAAAGACCGCTTATAAATATTGAGCAGCTTGATATTTCGTCGGGTTTTAGCGCCGAGCCGGTTAGAGTCACCGTGCAAGAAAATCGCTTAAATCACTTTACAGTCAGCCGCGATATTAATGCGGATGTCACGGTTACTGGTGGTGAGATAGTCGCCAATATAATGCTTAATGATGAACTTGCCGGAAGGTTTATTGCGCTGCCAAAAAATGTCCATTTTTCGACTGACTTACAGATTAAGTTCGATGGCATAACACTCAATGTGGCCAGCTCAGTTACTGCCGATTATCAACATGAACATCAGTATCAGCAAAATAAGCAAAGCATTGAACACTGTGATTTTAGCGCACAGAGCCGTGGCCAAGTAACGGCTGAATTTCAGCTCAATCAACAACAGCTCACTGCTGATTTGAGTGGTTTAAAGAGTCAAGTCGTTGTTTCACCTATTTGTTTAGATAAAATCGAACAGCAGCAATACCAAGAGTTTGCACGAGCACACACCCCCCTTACTTGGCATGTGCAGTTTACACAACCCATTGCGCTGCAACAAAAGCAGCTTTCTTTACCCGAGTTGGAACTGACTTCGAGTAATAAACAAGGCCAATTGGTGTTTAAAAATACCCAATTAGCGCTAGATGCTCCCCTTAAAACGCTTTACTCACACGCTGTAGTAAATTTCACCAGTGACGAGATAGATAAGCTAATGTTGAAGGCTCGTATTGAAGCAGGGCGCGTTAACTCTGAATTTCAACTTTCAATGGCATCACTGCCTGATTTTATTGATGTACTAGCGGATGGCGTGAGTATCAAAGGTGAAGTAGAGCTTGAGAATATACTTACTCGTCCTATAGCGGGTAATCTCAATGCTGATATATCCGTTAAAAGAGCTCAAGTTTTTGATGCGAAAGTGACTGATTTAAAAACTAAAATAAACGTGCATCTCAGTGATTCACAGAACGTAACAGCGAAACTCAATAGTGCAATAAAGTCAGCGACCTATAAAAATATGCAGATGTCGGGACTAACAAATGAGCTCACAGTGAAGAGTGATTTAAGTGTGGGAGAGTTATTTGCTGATATTAGTGCGGCCAGTAAATTAGCTAAGCTAGTGACTCCTAAACTGACATTAACGAATTTGTCTGTGGTGTCAAATGCAACCCAAAGTCGCGCATTACAGGCAACGCACCATGTTTTTGTCGACGGTATTGAAGCGCTGATAACACATCATATGTCTAAGGTTGCTCATCCATTTGAGTTGGTGATACCTGAACAAGCTATGTCAAAACTCAACCCTATTTTAAAGCAGTTTGAGCCATTAGCGACGTTAACCGATGGCGTTATCTCGGGCCTTATAAAAGGTGACGTAAACTTACTGCAGGCAAGCGGGGATATTCGCATTGCTAAGCTCAGTGCGCTTTATAATGATTATCTCGCTAATGACTTTAACGCTCAGGTGAAGGCGGAGTTTAGTTCAGGTCAGCTTAATATTGCCCCAACTAAATTTACACTTAATGAACTGCGTGCAGGTGCTGTGGTTACAAAATTACAAGGCCTATTACAGGTTGACGCAAATCATCCATGTACATCAAATGTCACTGGTCTTGTGATGGGGGGAGCATTTGTTGTGAATGAATTTTGCCCGCTTGCAACAAGCCAAACTGCAATGATTAAGTTCGAAAACATCGACGCCAGCAAGTTGGTAACGCTGGATGCGGAGTCAGGTATTAGTTTATCTGGGCGCTTAGCAGGGACCTTGCCTGTCATTATAAATGAGCAGGGCATTGCCGTTAAGCAAGGGCAACTGGTTAATCAAGGCGATGGTAAATTATTGATTACTAACAATGCAGGTTTTGAAGCGGTAAAAGCACAGCAACAAGAACTAAGTACCACGCTTAGCTTGTTAGAGAATTTAGATATTAAACAATTAAAAAGCAGTGTTGATCTTAAACCGGATGGGTGGCTGCACTTAGGTGTTAACTTACAAGGCTTTAATGAAAAACAGCAGCAAGCCGTTAATTTTAACTATAATCACGAGGAAAATGTGTTTACGTTATTAAGAGCACTGCGTTTAAGTGATGAGATTACTCAAAAGGTTGAGAAAGAGTATGCAAAAAAAGGAAGCAATAATGGCTAAATGGTTAGTAATGCTAACAGCCGTCGGTTTGTTAAGTGCTTGCACACACCGCGTTGAGGTAGCAGCAAAAGAACCTATTACAATCAACTTAAATGTGAAAGTTGATCACGAAATCCGCGTTAAAGTGGATAAAGAACTCGACACGTTATTCAGTGACGACAGCGAATTATTCTAAGGAGCAAACATGCGTAAATTCCAACTTAAAAAATTGAATGTGATCACTTTAATCAGTGCTGTTTGTTTATCATTTTCTGCTTGGGCTATTAGCCTAGATGAGGCTAAAAACCAAGGATTAGTGGGTGAAGATAGCTCTGGTTATCTCGGATTAGTCGTCAATAACAGTGAAGCGAAAGCCGTGGTTGATGAAATCAATGCGAAGCGTAAAGAGCAATACTTGAAACTTGCCAAAAAGAACAATTTATCTTTAGCGCAAGTAGAGGCATTGGCGGCCGCGAAAACTATCGAAAAAACAAAACCTGGTCACTATATTGAAGTGAATGGTCAATGGGTAAAAAAATAACCTATTAAAGGTGCTAAAAGCCAGCGAAAGCTGGCTTTAGCCTTTATCAATACAGCTTTTTAACAGCTGCTGCCAAAAGTCGATACCCTTGCGTCTTGCAAGTTTAATATTATGCTCAGGAATAGATTCAGGCTCATCGTAGTTGGCGAGCGCTTCGCTCATACTCGCTTCACGAATTAAATGAAGTGTCGGGTACGGAGCACGGTTTGTATAATTTGCAGCATCTGTCTCATCACTATCTGCAAACACATAATCGGGATGAAAATTAGCGATTTGATATTTCCCTTCAAAGCCTTGTGCAACTAGTAGCGCGTTGGCTAGGTCGACCAAATCTAAAAACTCGTCAAAATCACTAAAGCCTTGCTCAAACATTAGTAAAGTTGTTTCGCGCTGCTCATTGTGGTCAAGTTCCATGCATTGCTCAAGCATATCCATGACAGCATCATCTAGCGTTACTGACGGACTGACTTGATAGTGAATACAGTTGTTTTCTACTTCTTTACGGGCAAATGGGCAAAAGTTGTATTTTACAATGACACTTGATACCCATTCGCGCATTTGTAGCTCGGGACGGCTTTTTGGCAGGTTATGATTCACGTTGTTTCTCTAAAAATTGCTCAATTAATTGCACTGTTCTACGAATAGCACCTTGATTATTAATAACACATTTTGCGGCTTGTTGACCTAACTTAACGAGGGCCTCGTTATCGGCACTTAAAGCGATAAGTGTTTCAGCAAGGTGCTGTTCATTGTTAACTGTTTTAGCGCCTTCAGCGTTTATAAGCTCAGGGTAAATATGGTCAAAATTATACGTGTGAGGACCTGCTAGTACGCCAACTGAAAATGCCGCAGACTCGAGTGGGTTATGGCCACCTCGTTCAATTAAACTGCCGCCAATGTAGCTTATGCGAGCAACGCCATACAGGCATTGTAGTTCACCTAAGGTATCGGCAAGAACGACTTGTTGGCTCGTATAATTATTCTCGCTGCGACGACTAAAAGTCATGTCTGAATGTTTAAGGAGTGATGCTACTTTATCAAATTGTTCAGGATGACGCGGAGCTATAATTAACAGGGCATCGGGTACTACACTGAGCAACTGCTGATGTGCACTTAGAACACGCTCATGTTCAATTGGGTGGGTTGAACCTGCTACCCAAATAAAGCGCGCGTTGTTATATTCGCTTTTAAGAGCGGCGACTTTATCTAATTGCGCGCGCGTGGGAGTTATATCAAATTTAATTGAGCCAAAGACACGCACCTTCTGCGGCGCTAAACCTAACTCAATAAAGCGGTTAGCATCATCTTGGTTATGACTGGCAAGGGCGCTAATTGAGTTCATAATCACGTTTGTTAAAGGCATCACCTTTTGATAACCCAGCTGCGACTTAGCTGAAAGCCGCGCATTTAAAACAAGTACTTCAATATTGCGTTTTTTACATTGCGCCATTAAATTGGGCCACAACTCTGTTTCCAGAATGCACAGGACGCGAGGCTTAATTCGCTTTAAAAACCGGCTGGTGGCACACGGGAAATCAATCGGTAAATAACAGCAACTGAGCGTATTTTTAAAGTTGTTCTTTATTTGCTCACGACCAGTGGGTGTATTACAGGTTACTAAAATACTTAGCTGCGAATTTTGCTGTTGCAGCGCCTTGATAAGTGGCGTTGCTGCTAAAACCTCACCAACAGACGCGCAATGTATAACCACGTCATGCTGTTGTAATGATGAAACACCAAAACGCTGTGTAAAATGCGCACGGTAGCCTTTATTTTTTTTTCCACGCAAAGCGTAAAGGTAGAAAATAATAAGCGGGCTAAGAATGTATAAAATGAGAGAATATAAAATACGTGCCATTGGTTAGCCTATCAGTGTAAAACATTATGATAGCGTGTTAGCCAATCGAGCTAAATATAAAATGTTAAAAAGGGTTATCTTGCAGAGTTTTAAGTGTTTCGTCGCCGCTAATTTGGTAGTATTTCAGTTACTTTATATTTAGTCTTTATAGTTATGAAATTTAAAATGATAAAAGCCACGGCTATAAGCGTGTTACTCAGTTGCTCTTCTCCTTTATTGGCAACACCCACCGCTTACATACCGATTGGCATGGATGCACAGCTTGATCATCAATTAGATACTTTATTTGCATTAACCTCAGGCACACCTATGACGAAGCCATATCGTTTGGCTGAGGTAGAATACGCACTTAATGAACTTGAAAATAAAGAGCCAAGTTTGGCTGCAGCGATCCGCACTAAGATTAAACCCTATCAGCGTGAAGATGCTATTACGCGTGTGGGTCTAAAATTTCAGGTCGATGGTGATACTACGAAGAAAATTGCTAATCAACGTGGTTTAAGCTCAGATGAGTGGGGCCAAGGCTTTTTTGAAGGTATTTGGCGTGCAAACGATTATACCTTAGTACAAGTTGGTGTTGATTACAGAGCCAAGCAAAATAAATTTGTGAATTACAATACTTTTGTAAGTTTTGCTGGAGATGATTTACAACTGAATGTTGGTTATAAAGAACATTGGTTTTCACCGTTTAAACATTCAGCTCAAATTATTTCTACTAATGCAAAAACAGCCCCTTCTATTTCATTAGGTATGGTGCAACCTGCGCATAATTGGTGGAATTTTGACTTTGAGCTGTATTATTCTGAATTAGAGCATGTGGAAAACGGTATTTTATATCAAGGGGAGCTGCATAGCGGCACGCCAAAGCTTGCTGGTACGCATTTCAGTATAGAGCCCCTAAGTGGTTGGAAAATTGGCATCAACCGTATGATGCAATTTGGTGGTGGTCCTCGAGAGGTTGATGCAGGTGATGTGTTTGATGCATTTTTTGACCCTGCGGGAAATGATAATGCTGATCGGGTTGAAGGTGGTCGAGATAATGAACTAGGTGATCAATACGCGACGATTACCAGTACCGTAAACTTTAATTGGGGCATGCCGATCGAGTTGTATTTCGAGTACGGTGGTGAAGACACTAAAAACCATAAAAACTATCAATTTGGCAACACTGTAAGCAATGTCGGTTTTTTCCTACCGAAAATGACAGATGCCATGTCATTACGATATGAATACACCAATATGCATAGCTTATGGTATGTAAATGAAATTTAT
Organism: Pseudoalteromonas lipolytica; assembly: GCF_900116435.1. GTDB lineage: Bacteria > Pseudomonadota > Gammaproteobacteria > Enterobacterales > Alteromonadaceae > Pseudoalteromonas > Pseudoalteromonas lipolytica. The sequence continues at coordinate 137,499 of NZ_FPAZ01000005.1, forward strand.
CCAGTAAAAGGGAATACTGTTGGTGGCTTTTCTACAGGGCATTATGCAGCAGACCAGCGGTATCTGAATTTTCACGCAGATGGCGTGTCATTAGTCTATGCAGATGCACCACCTACCCAAGTGCATAGTATGGAACTTACTTATAATGAGAGCTTTAGTTCTTTGTGGCGTAGTAAGTTGACTTTAATCGAAAATAAAAGCAATTATTTGAACGAATTTGGACAAACAAGTGCAAATTATGAAAGTGCCATTGAACTTCAACTGAGCAATACGCGTCAATTGAATGAACATACACTCGAAACCACCCTGACTTATGGCGAAGATGTGTTTGGTGAGAATTATACTTGGCTATCTGTTGCAGTATACTGGTAGGTCTAGCCGTTTTTTTTAAGGAATTTATATGTCTAATCTTGATTCTGTAGCGGCAAGCTACCTAGAAAGTTTAAATCGTCATCAAATGCTGTTTGAGACCATGGAAACTTATCATCCTGAGGTGATGCAATTACTTGAAGCATGCCACAGCGCTTTGCAGGCAGGTGGTAAAGTAATTTGGTTTGGTAATGGTGGCAGTGCCGCCGATGCGCAGCATTTAGCGGCAGAGTTTGTTGTACGTTATAAGTTAGAGCGTGGGCCGCTTGCTTCAATCGCATTGACAACTGACACGTCAATTTTAACGGCGCACAGTAATGACTATCATTTTGATACTGTGTTTGAACGCCAAGTTCAGGCGTTGTGTAAACCTGAAGATTTAGTGATTGGCTTAACGACTTCAGGCACTAGCCCTAATATTAATCTTGCGCTTGCTGCGGCTAATGAAATAGGCGCTTTCACAGTGGCTTTAACTGGCCGTGACGGCGGTAAAGTGAAAGATATCGCGAAGCTGCCAATTATCATTAAAAACGATGAAACAGCACGCATTCAAGAAGCACATATGTTTATCGGTCACTGGTTATGTGAAGCCATTGATATGGTTGTAGCGGAGCAACAGTAATGGATTTAGCGTTACTTAAAAACTTATCTAAAGCGCGAATTTTAGTTGTTGGTGATGTGATGCTAGACCGTTACTGGCATGGTGACTCGGGTCGTATTTCACCAGAAGCCCCGGTGCCCGTAGTTAAAGTCAGTAAGTTTGAAGACAAAGCGGGTGGCGCTGCAAACGTGGCTAAAAATATTGCCCGTTTAGATGGTAAGGTCGGTTTATTAGGGCTTGTTGGTGAAGATGAGAGTGGGCAAATTCTTGAAACCATTTTGAGTTCTGAGAAAATTGATTCGCAGCTTGTTAGCGTCTGTGATTTACCCACCATATCTAAAATGCGCGTGATAAGTCGTCATCAGCAAGTGGTTCGCCTAGATTTAGAAGAAACCTTTACTGAACAACACAGCCAGTTGCTTTTGAATCGTTTAGAGTTAGTGTTAGATGATTATGACTTTGTACTATTTTCTGATTACAACAAAGGCTCACTAAGCTTAATTCAAGCCATGATCCAAGTGGCTAAAAATGCAGGTAAAACGGTTCTTGTTGATCCTAAATCATCGGATCTAAATTTGTATCGTGGTGCCGACTATATTACGCCAAACTTGAATGAATTTAAGCTGGCTGGTGGTAAAACTGAGTCTGAGCAAAGCTTAACCGAGAGTGCGCGCCAGCTTATTGAAGATGCGGGCGTTGCGGCGATGTTATTGACTCGTTCAGAGCAAGGAATGTCGTTAATCAGTCAAACTGAGAAGCATGACTTTGCGGCGCAGCAATTAGAAGTCAGTGATGTTACTGGTGCCGGAGATACTGTAATTGCTACATTAGCGGTGATGTTAGGCGCTGGCATGCAACCTAAAGATGCCGTTGAAATTGCTAATCTTGCAGCGGGTATTGCCGTAAGTAAACTAGGCGCAGCGACGGTATCTCCTGAAGAATTGAGTCGTAAATTGGGTCAGTACTTACAGCAAACCGGCGAGCATTATCAAACGCCATTTGAAGATGTGTTGCAGCATATCGAGTTTGCAAAACAAAATGGCGAGAAAATTGTCTTTACCAATGGCTGCTTCGATATTCTACACGCAGGTCATGTACGCTATTTAGCGCAGGCAAAAGCCAGAGGCGATCGTTTAGTTGTTGGTTTAAATAATGACGAATCAATCACGCGCCTTAAAGGACCTGAACGTCCAATAAACCCGCTTGAAGAGCGGGCTATGGTTCTCAGTGCGCTTGCATCGGTTGACTGGGTAATTCCATTTGGTAGTGCACAAGAGAGTGACACACCAGCTAAGCTCATCGAGCAAATTAGCCCCGATGTACTGGTGAAAGGGGGCGATTACACGGTTGATCAAATTGCGGGTGCAGACCATGTATTACGCCATGGCGGTAAAGTTGAAGTGCTTGAGTTCCTTAATGGTTGCTCGACGTCTAACGTCATCAGCAAAATTAAATCTTAAGCAATGCTTGGTAGTCACAATACAGTGACTGCCAATCACTTTGTTGCCAGTGCATTATCTCATTACGGCCTTGTTCTTTGGCAAATGAACGGGCAAGGCGTTTAATATTTTCTTGTTGCCACGCAATTTCGGGCTGTCTTATTTCACCACGGTCAAAATCGATAATAAAGACCTTACCCGCTTCGTCAAATAAAATATTATTGATATTCAAATCAGCGTGATAAACACCACGGTTATGAAATTCACTGAGCGTTGTGGCCACATTCTTTAATTCGTCATGAGTTAACGGGCGAGTCACCAAAATATCTAAGAGGCTTTGTGCTCCTTTTACTGCCTCGGTGATAATATCGCCTCGATAAATAAAACCACTTCGTGTGACTTTTGCAGCGATAGGTGTGGGCACATTTAAGCCTAACTCAGTTAAGTGCATCATCAACGAAAACTCTTTGTAAACCCGCGTGTGCTCTAAGCCGACATACACATATTGATCTGTTAATAGTTTGCCTATGAGTCCGCCACGCCAATAATGACGCAATACACCGGTCAGTTGTTCATGCTTAAAAAACCAGGCCGTTGCTCGGCCTTTTTTAGCGCCAACTATTTTATTTTGTTGTTGCCAAAAGTGAGCATCAAACCAGTCATATGTAAGCATCTGAGTGTATGCAGGGTGGCACAAAAGGGTCGAATTTTGCAGATGCTGAGTGTCGAACATAACAACTTAAAATATAAACAGTGAATAGCTATATAGTACCGCATTTTTAGCTTTTCGCATAAGTGCTTGCAATAGCATCAGGTTAATTTAAGATCGCCTATTATTTGCTGTTGCTAAGGGTGCACGTGACTCAATCAACCTCCTATTCAGATATTTGTATATTAAGGCTTTCGGCTATTGGTGATGTATGTCACGCGGTGTCGGCGGTGCAAGCAATTCAAAAAGCGCATCCTCATGCGAAAATCACTTGGGTTATTGGTAAAGTGGAAGCGATGCTGCTTGCTGATTTACCGGGTGTTGAGTTTGTTGTATTTGATAAAAAGCAGGGTAAGCAAGCATACAAACAACTTAAAGAAACCTTTAAAGGGCGAAAGTTTGATGTGTTACTTCATATGCAGGTGGCGCTCAGAGCTAATCTTGCTGCACGTTGTATACCTGCTAAAGTTAAAGTGGGCTTTGATTGGGCACGTTCAAAAGAATTACATAGTCTATTTATCAATAAGCGAATTGCAGCTCAAGCAGAAGCGCATGTTCTTGAAGGGTTCCAAGGTTTTGCAAAGGCAATCGGTGTACCAGAGTATGAGCCTAGCTGGCAGATGCCAATAACAGATGCTCATCAACATACGGCAGATACTTTACTCGGTACAGAGCGGTTAGCAGGACGTATTTTTGTTATTTCACCTGCGGCCAGTAAAAAAGAGCGTAACTGGCTTCCTGAACGTTATGCTGCGCTCGCTGATTACGCTCATAATCAAGGATTCTCAGTTGTAATTACGGGGGGGCCAACACCCCTTGAAAATGAACTGGCTGAGCAAATTATTGCGCACAGTCACGTGCCTGTACTCAACTTAGTTGGTAAAACTCAGCTTAAAGAGTTGTTGTGTGTGCTAAAGCGTGCCTCATTAGTGCTTGCGCCTGATACAGGACCTGCGCATATGGCCGTTACAGTGGGTACACCGGTGATAGGTTTATACGCTCACTCAAATCCAAAACGCACGGGGCCTTATTTATATCAAAATTATGTTGTTGAGGTTTATCACCAAAACTTACTTGAGCAAACAGGTAAAACAGCAGACCAGCTGCCGTGGGGGACACGCGTTAAAGGTGCAGATTTAATGGCGCAGATACGTGTTGAAGAGGTTACTTTAATGTTTGATCTTGTTTTATTAAAAGAGCAATTGTGATGAGTAAAGTGCTATTTTTAGACCGCGATGGTGTTGTAAATATTGACCATGGTTACGTATACAAGCCAGATGATTTTGAGTTTGTGCCAGGGGTCTTTACGGCGTGTAAAAAGTTCACTGATGCAGGTTATGAAATTATCATCGTGACGAATCAATCTGGAATTGGTCGAGGCTATTACTCAGAGCAAGATTTTCACCACTTAAGTGAATGGATGAAAAATGAGTTTTTAAAACACGGCGTACACATTCTAGATGTCTATTTTTGTCCACACCATCCAAGTAAAGCGTTGCCTGCCTATTTACAAGAATGTGAATGCCGTAAGCCAGCGCCTGGCATGTTGTTGCAAGCGATTGAAGAGCACCACATAGATCCCGCTCAAAGTATCATGGTTGGTGACAAACTTGGCGATTTACTCGCTGGCGAAAGAGCCAATGTGGCAACGCGTGTTTTAGTGCGCTCTGGACAAAATTATGCAGAGTCAACGGAGCAGCATGCGCACTATGTATGCGACTCGTTAGCTGAATTACCTAATTTGATTTTACACTTACAGCAGGTATGACCAGTTTTTTCCTATCTACCGCGCCTAATTTAGGTTGTGCGACGAACTACAAACAGTGCAATTGTTCGCCTAAGCTTTTACAATAGGCGCAAATTTCACAGTCACAGCTAATCGGCTCTGATTACTTAAAAGATTATTTGGAGATTTCAGATGAGAGCATCTGCGTTTTTCACTCAGCTTCAGCAACAAATAGATGAAGTAAAAGCTGAGGGTTTATACAAAAGCGAACGTGTTATTACTTCACAGCAACAAGCTCAAATTGAAGTTGCATCAGGTGATAAAGTTATCAATTTCTGTGCAAATAACTACTTAGGTCTTGCAAATAGCCCAGAGCTAATAAAAGCCGCACAACAAGGCCTTGACGATCATGGTTTTGGTGTTGCTTCAGTGCGTTTTATCTGTGGTACTCAAGATATTCATAAAACATTAGAGCACAAAATTTCTGAGTTTCTAGAAACAGAAGACACGATCCTTTACTCATCGTGTTTTGATGCTAATGCAGGCTTATTTGAAACAATTTTAGGCCCAGATGATGCCATCATCTCAGATGCGTTAAACCATGCTTCTATCATTGATGGGGTTCGTTTATGTAAAGCAAAACGTTTCCGCTACGCTAATAATGATATGAGCGACTTAGAGAAGCAATTAATTGCAGCTGATGAAGCCGGGGCAAAAACCAAGCTTATTGCCACTGACGGTGTGTTTTCAATGGATGGCGTTATTTGTAATCTTAAAGCAGTATGCGACCTTGCTGATAAATACGATGCATTAGTTATGGTTGATGATTCTCACGCCGTTGGCTTTGTGGGTGAAAACGGTAAAGGAACACCTGAATACTGTGGCGTATTAGACCGTGTCGATATCATTACCGGCACATTAGGTAAGGCGTTGGGCGGCGCATCAGGTGGTTATACATCAGGTAAAAAAGAAATTGTTGAGTGGTTACGTCAGCGTTCACGTCCATATCTTTTTTCTAATTCATTAGCTCCATCAATTGTTACAGCATCAATCAAAGTACTTGAAATGTTGAGTAACGGTGGCGAACTTCGCGCTAAATTATGGGATAACGCTCATTACTTCCGTGAGCAAATGGAAGCAGCAGGGTTTACCTGCGCAGGTAAAGACCACGCGATTATTCCAGTAATGCTTGGCGATGCGAAGGTCGCTTCGATGATGGCTGACAAGTTACTTGCTGAAGGTATCTATGTAACAGGTTTCTCATTCCCTGTTGTACCTAAAGGCCAAGCACGTATTCGTACGCAAATTTCTGCGGCGCATACAAAAGAGCAATTAGACACTGCAATTGCTGCCTTTACCCGTATTGGTAAAGAAATGGGTGTTATCTAATTTTATTTTCTAAACCGAAGCACCTGCTTCGGTTTTTTTAATTGAGTGTAAATCATGAAAGCATTATCTAAATTAAAAGCAGAACCAGGGATCTGGATGACCGATGCGCCAAAACCTGAGGTTGGCCATAACGATCTGCTTATTAAAATCCGCAAAACAGCAATTTGTGGAACAGATGTCCATATTTATAAATGGGATGAATGGGCACAAAACACTATTCCAACACCTATGGTTGTTGGCCACGAATACGTGGGTGAAGTGGTTGATATGGGTCAGGAAGTACGTGGTTTCCAAGTGGGTGATCGTGTTTCTGGTGAAGGCCATATTACCTGTGGTCACTGTCGTAACTGTCGCGCTGGTCGCGTGCATTTATGCCGTAACACAACAGGTGTGGGTGTGAACCGTGAAGGTGCATTTGCCGAATACCTCGTGATCCCTGCATTCAATGCATTTAAAATTCCAGATAATATTTCTGATGAATTAGCATCAATCTTTGACCCATTCGGGAATGCAGTACACACAGCGTTGTCGTTTGATCTTGTTGGTGAAGATGTCCTTATCACCGGGGCGGGTCCAATTGGTATCATGGCAGCAGCGGTTGCTAAGCACGTCGGTGCGCGTCATGTAGTGATTACTGATGTAAACGAGTACCGCCTAGATTTAGCGCGTAAAATGGGCGCGACACGCGCTGTAAACGTTGCGAATGAAAACCTAGAAGATATTATGAAAGAGCTCGGAATGACCGAGGGCTTTGATATTGGTCTTGAAATGTCAGGTGTACCTGTTGCATTCAACAGCATGTTAAATAACATGAATCATGGTGGTAAAGTTGCCATGCTGGGAATTCCACCATCAGATATGGCGGTTGATTGGAATCAAGTTATTTTCAAAGGCTTAATTATCAAAGGTATTTATGGCCGAGAAATGTTTGAAACGTGGTACAAGATGGCGAGTCTAATTCAGTCTGGTCTTGACCTTAATCCAATTATCACGCATCAATTCTCAGTGGATGATTTCCAAGAAGGCTTTGATACAATGATTTCAGGCCAATCAGGTAAAGTAATCCTAAACTGGGATTAATACCGTAGAGTGTGATAAGGCGGCTTTCGGCCGCCTTTTTAGTTTAGAGAGTGTTATGTCATATAAACATATTTCAGTCAGTGAAACGTTTGCATTATTAGATAAAAATGATGTGGTGATTGCTGATATTCGCGACCCTAACTCATTTCAAGCTGGGCATATCCCTGGTTCTGAGCATTTATCAAATGCTAATATCAGTGAGTTTATGATGAACAAAGAGTTTGATCAGCCTATTATTATCGTTTGCTATCATGGCGTAAGTTCTCAAGGCGCAGCAAGCTATTTAGTAGAGCAAGGCTTTGAAGACGTCTACAGTATGGATGGCGGCTTTACAGCATGGCAGACACAACAACCGGAGCACATTGAACGATGATTGAATTGGGCAGCATTAATAATCCTCGCGCCGCGCAAGGCTTTATCGATTACATAAAAAGTAAAGGCTTGCAGGGTGAACTGCGCTCACACGATGGTAAGACAGTGATTATTTGTGTTGCTCCTGAGCATTTTCATCAAGCTCAGCCACTGTGGCAAGCGTTCACCGCGAATCCAAATGACGAAAAGTACCTTCAAGCATCGTGGCAAGTTGGCAGTACTGAGTCGCCGTTGTTATATCAAGGCCAGTCACTTAACCTAAAAGCACGCTTTAAAGCATTGAGCTGGTTAAACCGTACTGTGACCTTAGTTTCAATCGCTATTTTTGTGGCGTTTTTACTGGGTGGGTTTGAAACTCTTTATGGTATGTTGCAATTTAACCCTGCTAAGCCGCTAACCTGGTTTACCCCTGCGATTGTTCATTTCAGCGCTATCCACCTCATTTTTAACCTGATTTGGTGGATGACACTGGGTAATGACATAGAAAAACGCAGTGGTAAATTAACCTTAGTTGGGCTTTTCTTAGTGACGGCATTTATCAGTAATTGGGCACAGTTTTTAGTAGTTGGTCCGAACTTTGGTGGGCTCAGTGGTGTTGTGTATGGTTTGCTAGGTTTCTGTTGGATTTACAGTGTAATGCGACCTCAACAACCCCCGCTTGTTAGCAACAGTATTGTTGGCTTTATGTTGGTGTGGCTAATTTTAGGCTTTGTGGATATGTTGCCGGTTAGTATGGCGAACTGGGCACATTTAGCAGGGCTTATTGCGGGTATGGCTTACGCCATGTCAGATAAATTATTGTCGCGTAAGTAGTTTTATTAAACGTGACGGCCTTTGCCGTCACGTTTAATGGTATAAATACTTAGTAAACAACACTTCACGTACTATTTCTTGTCCAGTCTCTTGCTTTAACAGTGCTTTGAGTTTTTCTGTACAGCGCTTTCTAATTTCTTCACGGCCCGTGAGCGACTTGATATTTTCTTCAGGTTCTTTTGACAGTATCTCGACAATCGCATCACGCAATAGTGGAGTATGGTGCTCAACCACACCAATATCAGAAATATCATTAAGCATTAGATCAACAGTGATCCGTACATAACCCAGTTTTTTATTTCCTTGGCCAATATAATTGGTGATAATGTCAGGCTCAAAACCGAAGTAACCGACATTTGATTCTGCGCGTGTCGAGAAACTTGTCGTAGCGCCAATAACGAGCATGCTAATCAAGTAAATTGATAACAATGACTTTTTCATAGTTTAAGAATATCCCACCTATTCAATGGTTTTTAGTCTATACCCAAATTAACTTAAGATACAGGTTGTTCTCTGTTTTTTAACCCATGTAGAGATTAAATCATGACTTTTTCGAAACGGGTTGCAGTGATATCATTTACGCGGTTTTTAAAATTATTGAGTCGTTGTGATTACATTCCCAGTTTCGTTAGCTGCGCATTGGCAGCCTGCTTCGGCATATCCTCATTTAACGCAACAGCAGCAAGGTTGGTTGCTTGAAGCAGGGTCATTGACGGCCAAGCTTAAGCGTCATTGCCAACACTTTTCGGTTAAAGTGCTCAATGAAGCCCCTTTTGATCTTACAAAGGAGCAACAAGCTTTATTAAATACGCCGTTGAGCCAAGCGCTTAACCGCGAAGTGCTACTATTATGTGATGATAAACCAATGGTTTATGCACAAAGCTGGTTACCCGCAGATGATACCTTAAAAAAGCAGCAGTTGCTAAGTATGGGAACACGGCCATTAGGGGATGTTATTTTTCAAGACCCAAGCTTATCTCGCACAGAGATAGAAGTGGCAGAGTTTAATGAGCAGCACACTATTCAAACTTTATTAGCTGTGCTTGGCAAAGAGTCTAAACCACTGTGGGGAAGACGAAGTGTATTTTCATTGTCAAATGCCCATTTTTTAGTGGCCGAAGTTTTTCTGCCAGAGGCTTATATTTACTTATGAAACTAGCTGCATTAAAAATCGCACACATTCCTTATTACAAACAACTTATGCGAACAGATAAGCCGATTGGTACTTTGCTATTGCTTTGGCCAACGTACTGGGCGTTATGGCTTGCAAATCAGGGAGCACCAAGCTTATTAAATTTTGTGGTGTTTAGTTTAGGGGTGTTTGTAATGCGAAGTGCAGGCTGCGTTATCAATGACTTTGCTGATCGTAAAATTGATGGTTCAGTAAAGCGCACAGCAACGCGTCCCCTAGCCGCAGGGCGAGTGTCCAGTGGTGAGGCGTTGAGCTTATTTGTGTTGTTAATTGCCGTGGCATTTGGATTAGTTTTAATGCTGGGGTGGTCGACGATTTTGCTCTCTTTGGGGGCTCTTGCGTTGGCATTTTGCTATCCGTTTATGAAGCGTTATACCCAATTGCCACAAGTGGTACTAGGAGCCGCATTTAGTTGGGCTATTCCAATGGCATACATGGCCTCAATTGGCTCAGTGCCAATTGAAGCGTGGCTGTTATTTATTGCAAACCTCGTGTGGACTGTGGCTTACGATACCATGTACGCCATGGTTGACCGTGATGATGATTTAAAGATTGGTGTTAAATCAACGGCCATCTTATTTGCACGTTTTGACAGGCATATTATTTTCTTACTGAATGCGCTATTCATTGCGATACTCAGTTACATTGGCATAAGCAATCAGCTTGATATGCCTTATTGGTTAGGCTTAATAGCGGCGATTGGATTTTTACTTTACCAGCAAACGCTTATTCACTATCGCGACAGAGAGCACTGTTTTAAAGCGTTTCTAAATAATCATTACGTCGGGCTGGTTATTTTTATTGGCCTTGTAGCATCCTTGCCATTACCGTTTTGATTATCGCGGTGGGTCGATAATGCCGCTTATTGAGGCATTTTTTCTGAACCAACCAGCAATTGAATAACGCACATCGTCTGCGGGTAATACCTCATGCATAAAGCGTTCGCTTTCAAACATGACTAATGTGCCTGCCTTCGGTTTTATGACCACTTCAATGTCTTTACTTTTAGGTTTATAAATAACCAACTCGCCGCCAGACGCGGGGCTATTTAGGTAGCAAACCGTTGTAAAAATACGGTTTGAGCGTCCTTTAAAGGCATCGTAATGCTTTTTATAAAAGTCACCTTGTTGGTACTTCGCATAGTGGCATTCATAATCAAACAAGCCCAAGAAAAACTCTCTATTTAACTGGGTCTTAATTGCTTCCATGGTCGCGAGATAAGTTATTTGCGCTTGGCTTGAGCTATCAAACCAAAAGGTCTTATCTTTGCGTACCGTTTTATCGATTTGCTGATCGTTTAACCTACCGATACCTGCAACATGAAAATGGGGATTAATTCGGTAACAATCTGCAATTAAATCATTTATCAACTGCTCATCAATTGCGTTTTCAACAATGGCATAACCAGTATGTTCAATTGCATTTAAATAAGTATTGGAAATAAGCTGCGCGGTCATTCATATGCACAATCAAAAAAAGGTGCGTAAGTGTATCTGAAAAAAAATTACATGCACGCTTTTTATGCAGTAAAACAATGAGGATGTATAAGCTGGCCTAACGTAGTCAAGCCAGCTTGATATGTACATTTAGTTGTGGCTAGATAATGCTGTTTTTTCAATAAGATCTAATAAATAACTCACGTGCGAGTTTTCATTAATTTGTTGATTAGTTTGGATCACTAACTGTTCGTGAGCGATTCCTTTATTGGTTTTTAATACTAGCAATTCAGGGTCTGAAGAAACGCTGTTGGCATGCTCAATACTCGCAATCGCAATATGGTTTGACTTTTTCAAGCCTTCCATAACTTGCTCAATACTACCGACCTTAACGCTGGTTGATTTATTGAATGAATCAATTGCTTCGTTCAGCATCGATTGAACCGGCTTCGATTGTGAAAAACAGCTGTACATTGGGTAGTCTGTTAAGTCTTTCTTGCTAATGTCTGTTTTATTAGCAATTGGATGATTTTTTGATACAAATAAAATTAGCTGATCAGGCAAATGGATATCACTACCAATACTATTCATGGCTTGTGAGCAAACGCTGATATCAATTTCACCAAGTTGCAGTTTGCGAATTAACTCACTTTGTTCTTGCAACTGCATTTCAATTTTAACATGTGGATATTGTGCTAAAAATTGCCCACACGACACAGGTACAACTGCACTTGCTTTAGTTGTGTAGCCAATAACGAGCTTTTCGTTTTCACAACCATTTAATGATTCGTATAAACGTTTTTTTGTTTCTTCTAAATTATTAAGAGTTTGTTGTGCGTACTCGAGGAAAAGTTCACCTTCTTTAGTTAGCTTTACAGAACGAGTAGAGCGAGTAACGAGTTCATAGCCCACTTCATCTTCAAGTGTTTGAATGCTACGAGTTAACGCTGAAGTGCTTATCTGAGTTTTTTCAGCAGCTTGGCGGAAGTGTCTGAGTACGCCGAGTGCAACGAATTGTTCAAGTTGTTCAAATCTCACTTTATATAGTCCCTTTTTATTAAGTAAGCCCTTACATTGAGTTAAAACAATTATACCTAACATTGAGTATAGTAAATTATTGTACCCATTTTTAAAAGTGTTGTTTTACAGGTAAGTTACAACTAGTCAGGGTAACGGTCTTTAATCTCCAAGAAAAGTGGTAAATTTTCAAGTAATAAGTCGACTAAAGTTGGATCAAAATGTTTCGAACGTTGATTTTTTATTAGTGCAAGTGCTTCATCGAGTGGCCACGCTTTTTTGTAACAACGGTCACTGCATAGAGCGTCAAACACGTCAGCAAGCGCAGTTATACGACCAACGATATGAATATCTTTACCTGCTAAACCGTGTGGATACCCAGAGCCATCCCACTTTTCATGGTGCTGAAGTGAGATCATTGCACCGCAAGTCATGATCTCGTTACTTGAATTTTTTAGAATTTCATAACCTACTTCAGCGTGTGTCTTCATTATTTCCCATTCTGTATCATCTAATTTTCCGGGCTTATTTAAGATGTTGTCAGGGATACTTATTTTTCCTATGTCGTGTAAGGGGGAGGCAAGCTTGATGATTTCACACTGAAAGGGATTAAGTTTTGATAGTTTTGCAAGTAACTCGCTGTATAACGCGACACGTTTAACATGTGAGCCTGTTTCTTTAGAGCGTTTTTCTACTGCTTCACCAAGAATATAGGACAATTCCTTTTGCGATTCTTTTACCATTTCGCGCAATTTAAGATTGTCATAGGCCAGTGCAATATTGTTTGCATAAAACTCAAGAAGTTGATGATCGGTAGCATGTAATTTACTTCCTTTATTTACATACAGCATAGTTTCAAGGCCTGCTTTGGTTGGAAAGTAACCAATGTAGTCGGTACTTGTTTTTAGTGATGACTTACGATCATGAGCATCAATAAATAAACTTTTAACTTCGTCAGGAATATTATTTTGACTGGGGATAGGCCCAACGCCTGAAGCCGCCAATAATTGAAAGTCTGTTGCAGGAGATGATTGTAAATTAACCGCGGCAGCACAATAAATTTGAGTGTCGTTTATACCCATCACATTTGTCACGTGGCTTAAAATAGTGGATGCAAATTCTTGCACACTGTCGCATTTTAAAAAGTTAGCTGAGGCATTTATGATTTGTTCGAGGCCATGTTTATGGCGATCAATAATTTGGATATCACGATGAGATCTCAGTGCAGAATAGAGCAGTGTTTTAATTTTTATGGCTGTTAATTCGGTTTTGTTTTTGTAATCGTTTATATCGTAATCACGGATAATAGATTCTTCAGGTGCTTCACCTGGTTGTCCGGTACGAAGAATTAGGCGGATATGGTGGTTATCAATGTCGTCCCTAATATACTGAATAAGTTCAAGTCCCGCATGGTTTGTTTCCATGACGACATCAACAAGTGCCACTGAAAAAGGGATATCTTTTTTCAAAAGCTCTTTAGCCTCTGCTGCAGAATAGGCATCGTAGAAGCGTAAGCTTTTATTTTCAAATTGAAAACCAGCTAGTACAAGCTTGGTAACTTGATGAATATCTTCTTCGTCATCAACAACAAGAATATGCCAGTATTCTGGTTCTTCAGTTTGTACGTTATTTTCTTCTAACCGTTCTTCAGAAAATAAAAAATCATCCACACAAGCACCACTTATTGTCGTATCAGGTAACAATAAGTATAGAGGCAGAAATTTACTCTGCCTTATCCACTAAGGGTTTTTTTTCTATATTTCTTAATTCAATTTCTATTGCATCACATGAAATATGAATCTCATATAAAGAGGTAAGAAGCGATAAAGTTAAGCAAGCAAGACTGAGTCCAAATAATATGATGCCTGTTGTATTAAACTCAATAAACAAAGCGAACATTGACAAGGTACACATGAGAAATGATGCCACGCCGTAAACTTGCATTATACGAATCAGTTTAATACGCTTTCTGAGGTTGGCGATTTGTGCAACAACCAAAGGACGAATACTTTCTCCTTCGCGCGCATTCAGTTCTCGAATGAGTTGGGCAAGTACCAAAAAGCGATTGGTGTAAGCAAGTAAAAGTAAAGAAATGGCCGGGAATAACAGCCCAGGCGTTGTTAATGTCATAAGGCTACCTTCAATATAGGTTGTAGCAGGGTCAATTGCTAGGGTAGCTTAGGTTGCTAAAGCTGCAAAGTAAAAGAGAGTAAATTTGCATAAAAATAATTTAAATCAACCAACTACGTCAGAACCTTTTTCATGGGTACGTATCTACCAAGCCGCTAATGGGCTTGAAGCTAATATTATAAAAGGGCTTTTACATACCGCAGGAATACAATGCCAACTGCAAGGTGAGCTTCTGCAAGGTGCAATGGGAGAGATTCCCTTTGAACAAACGGGGGTTGATATTCTTGTTTACGCATTAAAAGAGCGCCATGCACAAGAAATATTGGTAAACTACCGGCAAGTAAAACAATCGGCTCCAGACTGGGTTTGCCCATCATGCAGCGAACTGAATGGCCCAACATTTGAAATATGTTGGTCTTGTAGGACTGTTAAGAATGACGAAAGCGAATAATTTTCAACGCATTAGAGAATTAAACTATTTGCAAAAAGCGGTATTAGGCGGCGCGCTTCTTGAGCGTATGTTGCCTAATTACAGCTTATTTAGTGAAGCAACTGGCTTTGGTGACGCAGCGGTATTTCGCAGCGCACTGAATGTATGCTGGGAAAAAATATTACTGCCAAAAAGTAAGATAAGCCTTGAAAAGCAAATTGAAAAAATTGAGCCTAATGTACCAGAGCTCAGTGACTTTGATATGTTTGGCACTTACCCCGCTATTGACACTGCAACCGCATTATTGGGAATGTTGCACGGTCTGATGGCTAAAGATGACCAAGAGTTTTTAAACATTAGCAAAATTTCACAAGCCTCTGTTGCACGCTTTATTGAATACCAATTAACGGTTGAAGGTGAAGTGGCTGATAACAAATCAGTCCGCGAACACCCGCTAATGCAGTACGAGATGGATGTGCTTGCAGAGCTAATTGATTTTGTTGAGCAAATGGGCCGAATTACCTCAGAAAACGTAAAAGAGCTCAAGCAGCTTGCTATTTCAGACGGTCAAACCAACATTGGTATTGCAATTTAGTGTTCAGTAATGCGTATTTTAGCTGTAAAATACGCGCTTATTTTTCTTGGCGGAGTAATTGATGCGAATTTTAGGTATTGAATCATCATGTGATGAAACAGGTATTGCCATTTACGATGATGAACAAGGCTTATTAGCACATCAACTATACAGCCAAGTTAAAGTGCACGCAGACTACGGTGGTGTGGTACCTGAGCTTGCATCACGCGACCATGTACGTAAAACTTTGCCATTAATCGACGCAGCTTTTGCGCAAGCCGGTTGTGGTCCTGACGATATCGACGGCATTGCTTACACCGCAGGGCCAGGTTTAGTGGGGGCTTTGTTAGTGGGCACCTCTATCGGTCGCTCTCTTGCTTATGGCTGGAATATTCCTGCTGTCGCTGTGCACCACATGGAAGGGCATTTACTGGCGCCAATGCTTGAAGAAGATAAGCCTGAATTCCCGTTTATTGCGCTACTTGTGTCGGGTGGGCACACAATGATGGTGAAAGTGTCAGGGATTGGTGAGTACGAAGTACTGGGTGAATCTGTCGATGATGCGGCAGGTGAAGCATTTGATAAAACAGCGAAGTTATTAGGACTTGATTACCCAGGGGGTCCTCGTTTAGCAAAACTAGCTGAGCAAGGCACGCCTGAACGGTTTGTGTTTCCACGTCCGATGACAGATAAACCTGGGCTTGATTTCAGCTTCAGTGGTTTAAAAACGGCTGCATCGCTTGCTATTCGTGACAGTGCTGATGATGAGCAGACTAAAGCTGACATAGCCCACGCATTTCAAACTGCAGTAATTGATACGTTGATTATTAAGTGTAAGCGTGCCCTTAAACAAACAGGTATTAAACGCTTAGTGATTGCCGGTGGAGTGAGTGCTAACGTTCAATTACGTGCGCAATTAGAGCGTGTAATGCAAGGCATGAAAGGTCGAGTGTATTATCCTCGCACAGAATTTTGTACAGATAACGGCGCTATGATCGCCTACGCGGGCATGCAACGCCTTAAAGCGGGGCAGTTTGCAAGCCTTGATATGAAAACTAAGCCGCGCTGGCCAATCGACTCATTAGAAGCGCTGTAACTTAGTCGTTGTTATTGTCAGGGGCTTTTTTCTTAGTCCCTACTTTTGGCTCTTCACCACTTAATAAACGGGTTATGTTTGCTCTGTGACGGAAAATAATCAACAGTGTTAAAAACGTGACTGGCAACGTATAAAGTGGTTTTATCCACCATGTATAAAGTGGGGCAAGCGACACTGTAATAAGTGCTGCAAGTGACGAATAGCGCGTTATTGCGATTATTAATAGCCAAGTCGCGATTAATAATCCACCTAAAGATAATCCAATAGGTAGTAAAGTACCAAAGGCCGTCGCAACGGCTTTACCCCCTTTAAAGCTGAAAAATACAGGGTACATATGCCCTAAACACGCTGCGACGCCAATTAAACCTAACATCAGCGGTTCGATTTTTAAGAAATAAGCGCCCCACACAGGGATGGTGCCTTTTAAAATATCAAACACCAGCACTAATACAGCCGGGACTTTTCCACCAAGTCGGTACACATTGGTGGCACCGGGGTTATTCGATCCGTGACTGCGTGGGTCTGGTAGTTTAAATAACCTAGACACGAGGATTGCGGAGGAAACCGACCCCAGTAAATAGGCTAAAACTAACATTAAAACTTCTAACACGCGCTTCCTTATTTTTTAATCTGCACTTTTGGGCTATCATTGGCGGCAAAACCATCTGCCGCTACTTTTGAGTAGATAGTACGCTACATTTTGCAGTGCATCTACCCGTTATTGTAGAGGGAATTTTTATATATTAAAACTTTATGACAGCTCTGTGCGCATTATTGAAATTAATACGCGTATACGATAGGTATTGGTTTTAATATTTATGTCGCTTGGAGTATCAATGGACAAGGTATACATATCACAACTGCACGTAGACACCATTATAGGCGTGTATGATTTTGAAAAAGAAACGAAACAAAGCCTGTATTTTGATATTGAAATGGTGTGTGATATTTCAGCCGCAGCGGCAACCGATGATATAAACTTAGCGCTTGAT
Organism: Pseudoalteromonas lipolytica; assembly: GCF_900116435.1. Lineage (GTDB taxonomy): Bacteria > Pseudomonadota > Gammaproteobacteria > Enterobacterales > Alteromonadaceae > Pseudoalteromonas > Pseudoalteromonas lipolytica. The sequence continues at coordinate 154,864 of NZ_FPAZ01000005.1, forward strand.
TACGCTAAAGTCAGTGAACGCGTTATAGCGCACACGACGGCAAAACCCGTCGAACTTCTTGAAACCTTAGTTGAACAACTCGCCGCGATTATTTTAACCGAATTTACAACCAGCCAAGTCACAATTCGTGTCAGCAAACCAGCTGCGGTTCCTCAAGCTAAAACGGTGGGAGTCGAAATCACCCGTCACAAGGCAAGTTAATATGGCACAGATTTTTATCAGCTTAGGCTCGAATGTAAATAAAGAGCATTATATTCGCCAAGCATTAAAGACGTTAAAGCCGTATTTCCCTGATAGTGTTCATTCATCGGTATATGAAAGTGAAGCGGTGGGATTTGCGGGTAATAATTTTTATAACTCAGTGCTTGGTGCGAATACTGACATGCCACTGCCTGAGCTGTGTACATTACTGAAGCAAATAGAGTTAGATAACGGTCGTACTCGTGAAGATAAAAAGTTTAGTCCTAGAACATTAGACCTTGATTTATTGTTTTATGATGACATTATTTGCGATTCGCCAGCGCAATTACCGCGTGATGAAATAACAAAAAATGCGTTTGTTTTAAAACCGCTAGCAGAAATTGCCCCTGATTTTTTTCACCCTGTAGCTAAGCAAACACTGGCTGAGCTATGGAAAAATTATAACAACCCACAACAAAAACTATGGAAGGTGGAGTTTACTAACCCATGAGTATTATTGAGATAATTGTTTTAGCCTTAATTCAAGGATTGACTGAGTTTTTACCTATTTCGAGCTCAGCGCATTTAATTTTACCTTCGCAAGTTTTAGGCTGGCATGATCAAGGTTTAGCATTTGATGTTGCAGTACACGTAGGTACGCTTGGTGCGGTGGTACTGTATTTCCGTAAAGAAGTGGTTGATATTTTGGGGGCTTGGTTTAAGTCGTTTGGCTCACAAGGCGCAACCGATGACAGCCGTTTGGGCTGGTGGATCATTGTTGCCACGATTCCTGCGTTATTAATTGGGTACTTATTTAAAGACTTTGTAGAGAGCTATTCACGCAATGCGTGGGTGATTGCCACTTCAACTATCGTTTTCGGCTTGTTACTTTGGTATGCCGATGTAAAAGCAAAACAAGTAAAAAATATCTACCAAGTAAATTTTTTTAGTGCGTTACTATTGGGCTTTTCGCAAGTGCTGGCAATGGTCTTTCCAGGCACGTCGCGCTCTGGCATAACGATAACCGTGGGTTTATTGCTGGGTTTAAATAAGCAAAGCGCAGCACGTTTTTCGTTTTTAATGTCGATTCCGGTCATTGCTGCGGCAGGTTCATATTATATATATCAACTTGCAACTGCAGGTGAAGCGATTGATTGGCAAGCTATTTTACTCGGTGCAGGTCTATCGTTTGTTTCGGCTTATGCCTGTATTTTCTTTTTCTTAAAAGTAATTGAGCGCATGGGCATGATGCCATTTGTTATCTATCGCTTGTTACTTGGTGTCGGTTTATTTGCATTTTTAATGCTGTAAAAACCGTTTTACTCACTTTAAAAAACACCTCGGTCTTGAGGTGTTTTTTTATGTTTGCTATTCGGCAAAAGTCTATTGCCGTCTAATCATGGTAAGTAAAGGTTATATTTGGCATTATAACGCTTTATTTTTTCGTAATTCATTTTGTTCAGGACAGTAGATGCATATTCATATTCTTGGAATTTGTGGCACCTTTATGGGCGGGATTGCCGCAATCGCTAAATCGTTGGGTCACACAGTGACAGGCTCTGATCAAAATGTTTACCCCCCAATGAGTACGCAGCTGGAAGAGCTTGGCATTACGCTAACTCAAGGTTATGACATTACACAATTAGACCCCGCGCCCGATATGGTGGTCATTGGCAATGCGATGAGTCGTGGTAACCCCTGTGTGGAATATGTGCTCGATAAAGGCTTACCTTACACCTCAGGCCCAGAATGGCTTAAGCATAATTTATTGCAAAACTCATGGGTGCTTGCTGTCGCAGGCACGCATGGTAAAACGACAACCGCGAGTATGTTGGCATGGCTGCTAGAATATGCAGGTATGAAACCGGGCTTTTTGATTGGTGGCATTGTGCAAAACTTTGGGGTATCAGCACGAGTTGGTGAGACGCCGTTTTTTGTCATTGAAGCCGATGAATATGACACCGCCTTTTTTGATAAACGCAGTAAGTTTGTGCATTACTTACCACGGACCTTAATCCTCAATAATCTTGAATTTGATCATGCTGATATTTTTGAAGATTTAAATGCGATTAAAAAACAATTTCATCACTTGATGCGTACATTACCCTGTAGTGGCAAAGTTATCTGGCCAAGCCAAGATGAAGCACTGCAGGATGTGATTGAGCGCGGCCTTTGGAGTGACAGCGAAACGCTGTCAGGTGATTGGGATTATCGCTTACTTAAAGCGGATGGCAGCGAGTTTGAAGTGTTGTTAGCGGGAGAAGTACAGGGCGTTGTGTCGTGGCAAGCCATGGGCGAACATAATGTCAAAAATGCGATTATGGCGATTGCAGCTGCGCGTCATGTCGGTATCGCTGTGCCCGTGAGCATTGCAGGTTTAGCTGAGTTTATTTCACCTAAGCGTCGTATGGAACTCAAAGCTGATATAAAGGGCATTAAAGTGTATGACGATTTTGCCCATCACCCAACCGCGATAAAAACGACTTTAGCAGGCCTGCGCGCTAAAGTCGGCAATGAGAAAATTATTGCGATATTAGAGCCCCGTTCGAACACCATGAAAATGGGTGTGCATCAGCAAACGCTTATTGACTCGCTTAGTGCAGCCGATGAGGTGTATTTGTTTGAGCCAGAAAATTTGAGTTGGTCATTAAAAGACTATGCTGACAAAGCGGGTATGTACTGCAGCACAAGTACTGAGGAAATCATTACGTTGGTTGCAAACAGTGCGGCTGCCCATCACCATATTTTGATTATGAGTAATGGTGGCTTTGAAGGTATTCATCAGCGCTTGATCACGGTATTAGAACAAAATTAACCAGTATACGGAGTTAACTGTATGCAATTTAAAGATAAAATAACCCTAGCGTTTAGTGGCGCGTCGGGCGCGCCTTACGGTTTAAGGTTGTTAGAAGTATTATTAGAACAACAGTTTCAAGTGTACGTGTTGATCTCAAGCGCTGCGCGTGTGGTACTTGATACCGAATCAAATATTAAGCTTTCAGGTAATGAAGACAAAGCGACAGAGCAGCTTAGTAAGCTGTTCAATGCAGCCCCAGAGCAGCTAAAAGTATTTGGTAAAGATAATTGGTTTAGCCCCGTAGCATCGGGCTCGGCAGCCCCTAAAAAAATGGTGGTGTGTCCTTGCAGTGCAGGCTCAGTCTCGGCCATTGCCGTTGGCGCATCTGATAACTTATTGGAACGTGCTGCTGATGTGGTTATTAAAGAACGTGGTCAGCTTATTTTGGTGCCACGCGAAACACCTTTTAGTGAAATACACCTAGAAAACATGCTCAAGTTAGCAAAATTGGGTGTCACCATTATGCCTGCAGCACCCGGGTTTTATCATAAACCTGAGCACATTTCTGACTTGGTCGATTTTATGGTGGCACGTATTTTAGATCATTTACATATTGAACATACTCTAACGAAACGTTGGGGTTATGGAGAGGGCAAACAGTGAGCGAACAGACAATCGCATTAAATATTGAAGGCCTTAAAAAGGTTTATAAAAATGGCGTTGAAGCCGTAAAAGGGATTGATTTACAGGTAAAACAAGGCGACTTTTTTGCTTTGTTAGGTCCCAATGGGGCGGGTAAATCAACCACAATTGGCGTGATTTCATCACTTGTGAATAAAAGCGCAGGCCGTGTTGAAGTCTTTGGTCATAATATCGATACAGATCTCGAAGCTGCAAAATCAGAGCTCGGCTTAGTACCGCAAGAGTTTAACTTTAGCCAGTTTGAAACGCTTAACCAAATATTAGTTAATCAAGCTGGCTACTATGGCGTACCAAGAAAGCTTGCTCATGAACGTGCTGAAAAATACCTAAAACAACTTGGTTTATTTGAGAAAAAAGATAAACAAGCTCGCACGTTATCGGGGGGAATGAAGCGCCGTTTAATGATTGCCCGTGCGCTTATGCACGAACCAAAGTTACTTATTCTTGATGAGCCTACGGCGGGGGTTGATATTGAACTGCGTCGCTCTATGTGGGATTTCTTGCGTGAAATCAATAAACAAGGCGTTACCATTATTCTTACCACGCACTATTTAGAAGAAGCGGAATTGTTGTGTAAGAACATCGCTATTATTGATAGTGGTGTGATTGTCGAAAACACCACAATTAAAGCGTTACTTGCCAAGCTTGATAAAGAAACCTTCGTGCTTGACTTAAAACAGCCAGTTAACCCTATCAGCCTTGATGGTTATCAGTTTACTTTAACCGATGATCATACCTTAGAAGTTGAGGTGGCTAAATCGCAGGGGCTAAATCAGGTGTTTACGGCGTTAACCGAGCAAGGCAATACAGTGCTCAGTATGCGTAATAAGGCCAATCGATTAGAAGAGTTGTTTGTGGGTTTATTAGAACAAGGGCGAGGCGAATAATGTTTAAATATGGTGTAGCGCTAAAGAGTATTTGGATTAAAGAGTGTATTCGTTTTTTACGTATTTGGGTGCAAACGCTGGTACCGCCAGCAATTACGATGAGCCTTTATTTTGTTATTTTTGGTAACCTAATTGGCTCACGCATTGGTGATATGGGTGGTTTTTCCTACATGGAATTTATAGTACCTGGCCTCATCATGATGTCGGTGATTACTAACTCTTACTCTAATGTGGCGTCGAGCTTTTATTCCACTAAATTCCAAAAAAGTATCGAAGAGCTACTTGTGGCACCGGTGCCTAATTACATCATTGTACTAGGCTACATGGGTGGAGGTATGACACGAGGCATGTTGGTTGGCTTAATTGTTACGTGCGTGTCTTTGCTATTTGTTGATATTCAAATTCACAATATTTTCGTGATTATGGCGACTGTGATTTTAACCTCAGCCGTATTTGCTCTGGGGGGCTTAATAAATGCAATTTACGCAAATAGCTTTGATGACATCAGTATTATACCTACGTTCATTTTAACGCCATTAACCTACTTAGGTGGGGTGTTTTACTCGATTACCCTGTTACCTGAGTTTTGGCAGGGGGTATCGCAAGTAAACCCAATTATATATATGGTTAATGCATTTAGGTATGGCTTCTTAGGTGTGTCGGATGTCGACTTATCGGTCGCGTTTGGTGTACTAGGGTTATTTATTGTGGGGTTATTTACGTTAGCTTTAACGCTAATTAAACGCGGTGTGGGGCTTAGACACTAATGACAGATGCAAATTCGAGAAGTATTGTATCGAATCAACCCGGCTTGCATGACAAGCTAGACGAGATTGTTTTAAAGCACTTAAGTGCAGAGTTTAAAAAACCAATTGCAGCGCACACGCAAGCTGCATTTGACCAAGTGAATGACAAAGTTCACGCATTCAATGGACCAATTATTCTTGATTCATGCTGTGGGGTGGGAGAGAGTACCGCTAATCTTGCTAAGCGCCACCCAGAGGCACTTGTTATTGGAATTGACAAGTCGTCACATCGTTTAGATAAGCACGATATTGAATATAAACAAACAGACACTGGCCAGTATATTTTGGTACAAGCTGATTTAAATGATTTTTGGCGTTTAGCGGTTGCAGCAAATTGGCAGCCAACTCACCATTATCTGCTTTATCCAAACCCTTGGCCAAAAGCTAAGCACTTACAAAGGCGCTGGCATGGGGCCGCAATTTTTCCATTTATTGTTAAACTTGGCGGCCGATTAGAGCTCAGAAGTAACTGGGATATCTACGTTAAAGAGTTCGCTCGCGCCCTTGAGTTGGCTGGACATCCATGCCAAGTTGAACGCTATGAACACGATGTGCCTATTACGCCGTTCGAGCGAAAGTATTGGGCCAGTGGACAGCAGAGCCACCGCTTAGTCATAAACCTTTAAATTTGCGTGTTAATGTAGGGAGTGGGTGGGGCAAAATAATTACCTTGCATGAGTGTGATACCCGCACGTGAAAGTGCATCGGCAATTTGCTCACTTTCTACTTGCTCAGCAATAACCGCTAAGTTTAATTGCTGAGCATACTTCACTAAATGCTCTATAAACATAAAACTATCGGCATTATTGTGTATTTGGCTTACTAGGTCTTTGTCGAGCTTTAAGCCATCCACTTCAAGCTTTAAAATGTGAGACAAGTTTGAGTACCCCGCGCCAAATTCATTGATCATCACTTGCGCCCCTTTATTCTTTAATAAACTAATAAAGGCTTTCACTTGGCTAAAGTATGCAATGGCTTCAGTTTCATGAAACTCAAAAATAATATTGTGTGGTTTTGGGTAACGCCTTAATTGCTGCTCTAGAAATTCACTTAAACTTGGATCGAGAATATCTTGCGCGGTGATATTGATACTCCAGCGCACATTTGTCTTTCTGAATTGCTCAATACATCGTGAAAACATGGTGCGTGTTAACAACCCGTCCATGCGTGAGCGCTTTAATACAGCCATAAAGTAATCAGGGCAATGAATCCGACCTTGTGCAGTTGCCATTCTGGCTAAGCTTTCATAGTGACTTATTTGCTTCAGTTCCGTGTTATAAATTGGCTGAAAGTAGGGCACGATTCGATTGTTATCGAACGCTTCTCTAACTTCTTTAGCGAGAGTGACGTTGTGTCTAAATTGCTCTTCAACTTGTTTAAATACATTCTCATAGCGAACAATACGTTGGTTATTTAACTTGGCTTGTTGCAAGGCTATATGTGCATTTTCTATGAGCATGAGTTTGTTACACGAGGCGACTCCAGCATGCAAAGTAATATAAATAAATGGCTCGCTTAGCACGGGAATTGCGTGATTAAAGGTATTGATAATATCGTCAATACGTTGCTCAGCGTTGCGAATATTCAATAATGCGATTTTATTCGTCGCTAAACGAAAGGTTGCGCTCTCGCTTGGTATGCGGGATTGAAAATATGTGAGTAAATTAGCCATCACTCTATCGCTGACATCGGTGCCATAAAAACTACTAATATCCTCAAGCTCATTGATACTGATAACAGCAAGTTCCATGCGGTGTCTGGTTGTTCTTTCTATGTAATTCTCGAGCGCAATATGATTGGCAAAGCCGGTGCGAGCATCAGTCAGGAGTGAGCGTTTAAGCTGTAAAAAATAAAGCCACGCGATTAAAGCAACAATAAAGAAAAAGAAGCCGCTTGTAATGGTTGCTTTTGTTATGCTGTGTTGCAGTTGCTCATTGAGATCATCAATAGCAATGTCTGCACCTGTAATATAAGTGTGGCCGTTTTTGTCAACAAAGGTCACAAAGATACTTTTAAAGTTGCCCCAGTGATCTTGTGATATTTCAAAAACGGGTTCTGTCGAAAAAAAAGCTTCTTTATTGATGTCGGTGGCTTCAGGGTACGCATCTAAAAAGTGTGTCACGCGTCCACTGTTGTGATCTTTTTGAGTATAGCTAGAGGCACTAAAGAATACCGTATCATCGCGCAGCACCATCGCATATACATACGCTACCTGCATTTGCTTAGCGTAGTCAGATAAAGCCCTGCTCTTATCTTTATACAGCTCAGGTGAAATAGTTTGGCCTGCATTCACACGGGTATGATAATCATCCCCTAAAATATGCTTAACACTGATTGCCGCATTGAGTAATTTGGCATCAACATTCGCCATTATCTCACTACGTGTTGATTCATAGGTGTAATAAATATAGCCAAATAAGCTAATAAAAAATGCGGCAAAACCATAAATAAGCCAGCGTGTTCTTTGCATTCCATTCGGCATAGGTGTTCCCTTTGCAGTTATGACTTGATTATACTTAAAAAATACGCAGCTGATAGCAGAAAATTACGACAAAATTCACCCATCGATCATTTTTTTGTCACCGAAAGCATGGCTTTTTGGCTTTAAGCGAGACATTTTCATGATATTCCAGTAAAGTTAGCCAATTTCATAGAAACAGTGCCGCAAAATGTAAACCTCAATGTTCCTGCATTGGGTTCATTTTTAAGCTGCTTATAATGGGTATTAGGATGGATCAAAAGCGTTGTGCCGTCGCCTCTAAAGAAAGTTTGATTCGTATTTTTACGGTGCCAGAAGCACCAGACTCGACACTGAGTAAAATTGAATCAGAGATTTCAAGCAACCTTGCAGGATTCTTAAACGAGAATATTGCTGCGATTGAGAAGCCTCTTCATGAGATAGAGAAAGACTTTCAATCGGCAATGATTCCAGAAGAGCCCACATTTGTATCTGACTATGCTCAAGATATTATGGAGCAACTTGTTGCGCATTCAGTTCATACAGCCGCGCCTAGCTTTATTGGCCACATGACTTCTGCTTTACCGCACTTTGTACTGCCGTTATCAAAGTTGATGGTAGGTCTGAATCAAAACTTAGTAAAAATTGAAACCTCAAAAGCGTTTACCCCACTTGAACGACAAGTGCTTGGTATGATGCATCACCTTGTATATGGACAAGATGATGCGTTTTACAGTAAGTGGATGCATAGTGCAAAAACGTCACTCGGTGCATTTTGCTCAGGGGGGACAGTTGCCAACATTACCGCACTGTGGATTGCACGAAACCGTTTATTAAGAGCGGATGGCGATTACAAAGGAATTGCAGCTCAAGGCTTAATTGCGGGTATGTTGCATTATGGCTATAAAGGGCTTGCTGTACTGGTTTCTGAACGAGGTCATTACTCTCTTGGTAAAACAGTCGATTTATTGGGAATTGGTCGCGACAATATCATTGCAATAAAAACCGATAAGAACAATAAAGTAGACATTCAAGCCATGCGTGAAAAAGCGCAAGAACTGGAAGCGGCAGGCATTAAGGTAATGGCGCTGGTAGGTGTTGCGGGTACTACGGAAACAGGCAGTATTGACCCCCTTAATGATATGGCTGATTTAAGTGAAGAATTGGGCTGTCATTTCCATGTTGATGCAGCATGGGGAGGAGCAACCTTATTATCGCAAAACTATCGCCATTTATTGAGTGGTGTTGAGCGAGCCGATTCAATTACAATCGATGCCCACAAACAGATGTATGTGCCAATGGGCGCTGGTTTAGTGTTATTTAAAGACCCAGCAGCAACCGATGCGATTGAGCATCATGCAGAGTATATTTTACGTAAAGGCTCAAAAGATTTGGGGAGTCATACGCTTGAAGGTAGTCGCCCAGGCATGGCAATGTTGGTGCATGCATGCTTACGTGTCATTGGTCGTAAAGGTTACGAGATGCTGATTGACCGCAGTATCGTTAAAGCACGTACCTTTGCTGAATTAATTAGGCAAGACGAAGACTTTGAGCTGATTTCAGAACCTGAATTGTGTTTATTAACCTATCGATATGTCCCTAAACAGATTCAAGAAAAACTTAAAAATGCTGACGAAGAAACTAAACTCGATATTTATGCTTCACTGAACCGTTTTACGGCCAGTATGCAAAAACGTCAGCGTGAAGCTGGGCGTTCGTTTGTATCGCGTACACGTTTAACCCCTGCGCAATACGATTACCAGCCTACCGTGGTGTTTAGAGTTGTGTTAGCGAATCCGCTTACGTCAAAGGCTATATTAAAAGATATTCTTGCAGAGCAAAAAGAACTGTCTAAAACAGATCCTGTATTTAAAAAGTATTTAAGTAAGTACATGGATTAGGTGATATAAATAAGTAAAAAGGAGCTTGAAAGCTCCTTTTTTTATACCAATTTGCGTATTTCAATGAGCAAGGTTGAGGCAATAAAAGCTCGTTGATAACAATGCAAAAATTTCGTTATTTAGGTATTCTCGGCAATTGCTCCTGCATTGCTCTACCTTCTGCATCTATGCAGTCGTAAATCAGCAATTTTTAACGCAGTTAGCGACTGGTTTAATCCCTCAAAATGATTAAAAATTATTGCAAAATGGTATTATGCCTTTTGAAAACAGCTAGCCTTAATCATTTCACTGATGATCTGTTGCGATGGTTTGATTTTTTCCATGGCTAAAAACTCATCAGGCTGATGTGCTTGGTTGATTGACCCTGGCCCCATAACAATCGTTTCACAGCCTAATTGTTGAATAAACGGCGCTTCGGTGCAGTAGTTAACTGCAACCGCAGGTTGGCCTGACACCTTTTCTGCCAGTTTTACTAAAGCGCTATCTGTGCTGCCGCTGAATGCAGGTATTGGGTCGTGTAAGTCAATAACGCTGACAGCGTTTGGATACTCAGTATTTATTTCATTGGCTGCATTAATCAAAATGGCTTGCAGCTCTTGTACGCTTAAACCGGGTAGTGGGCGCATATCAATGTGCATTTCACAGCAGCCACAAATACGGTTTGCGTTATCGCCGCCATGAATATGACCTAGGTTTAATGTTGGGTACGGTATTACAAAGTGCTCAACTGAATATTTATTCTTTAATTCGTCTTTAATGATTAACAGTTTTGTAATCATTTTATGCATGACTTCGATGGCATTTAAGCCTCGCTCAGGGTCTGAGCTGTGACCCGAACGACCCACAACGCGAATCGCTGAACTCATGTGGCCTTTATGAGTAAACACCGGTGTCATGTCTGTTGGCTCGCCAATAATACAGCGCGCGGGCTTTAAATTAGGGTGGCGACATATTTGCTGAGCACCCGCCATTGTCGTTTCTTCATCGGCTGTGGCTAAAATTAATAAAGGCTCTGTTTGCTGGCTTGCATCAAGCTCACTAATGGCCTGCAGTACAAAAGCAAAAAAACCTTTCATATCAATGCTGCCTAAACCGAATAACTTGTTGTCATGCTCGCTTAATTTAAACGGATCATAATTCCAGCGGCTGTCATCAAATGGCACGGTATCGGTGTGGCCCGCTAACATCAGCCCCCCTTCACCTTCACCCCGTCTCGCTAATAAATTAAAGCGACCTTTGCCATGCTCAAGCTCTGTAATTTCGCAGCTAAAGCCTAAGGTTTCGCACCAATTGGCAAGTAAGGTAATGACCTCTTTATTGCTCATGCATAAAGAGTCTTCAATTGCACTAATTGAAGGCGCAGCAATCAATTGTTGATACATCGATAAAAAAGAGGGAAGCGACATAAAAAAATCCAAAAATAATTATTCAATCTAATTGCATAACAATATAAAAGTATTTATTATGAATATCAATTCACTTTTTGAGCATAAATATACTTTAAAGTAGCGTATGAACACAAAACGACGATAACCTTATTTCATTACTTTAGATAGTGTTTTTATTCGCTAAACAGCGAGTAGTTTTAAATGTGTAAATAGATAAGTTAAATAGGTAAAACCAAGCAATGAATGTAGTGATTATTGGCGCAAGTGGATATAGCGGCGCAGAGCTTGCGAGTTTAGTCGCCAAGCACCCACAACTAACTTTAAAGGCATGTTATGTCTCTGAGGGCAGCTTAGATAAAAATAAGTGTTTAAGTGACTTATATCCTGAGCATTTAGGGCTTTTAGACCATCCATTACAGCCATTAACAGCAGCCGCTTATACCGACATCGAACAGCATGCTGATTACGTGTGTTTATGTACAGATCATGAAGTGAGTGTTGACCTTGCTCCTCGATTTTTAGCAATGGGTAAAAAAGTATTCGATTTATCAGGCGGCTTTCGTTTAGCTGGGAATGAGGATTACCTCACTTACTATGGCTTTGCGCATCAGCATCCAACGCTTTTAACACAAGCAGCCTATGGACTAGCAGAGTGGAATGCGGATGCAATCAGTCAGGCAAATTTGGTTGCGGTTGCAGGCTGTTATCCTACAGCCGCACTTAACTCATTAAAACCATTGAAAGAAGCCGGCTTATTAGCAGAGCAAACAATTATTATTAATGCCGTGTCAGGCGTCACGGGGGCGGGTAGAAAAGCGAGTGTTAATACGCATTTTTGCGAAGTATCACTTGCGCCTTATGGGTTATTTAACCACAGGCACACACCTGAAATTGAACAACATTTAGGCCATCCTGTGTTATTTACCCCGCATTTGGGGAATTTTCCGCGGGGAATTTTAGAAACTATTTATGTGCAATTAAAACCCGGTGTAACACCAGAGCAAGTAACAGAAGCGTATCAGGTGTTAGCCGATGAACCGTTGATTCGTTTACTTGGAAGCAAAATACCCAGTATTAAAGGCGTTGCTAAACAGCCGTATGTTGATATTGCGTGGCAACAAAAAGGCGAACAGCTCATTGTTATGTCGGCCATTGATAACCTGTTAAAAGGGGCGGCTGGGCAAGCATTGCAATGTATTAATTTAGCGATGGGTATACCTCATCATACCGGATTAGTAGGAGCGTTATGATGAAAACATGGGTCATTAAAATTGGCGGTGCGGTATTAAATACTGCCGATGCTGCAAAAGCCCTATTTGATGTTTTAATCTCACAACAGCAAGCCAACTTTGTGATTGTTCATGGTGGGGGTGCATTAGTTGATGCATGGCTTATGGATGCGGGATTCGCCAGTGCTAAGCACCAAGGTTTACGTATCAGTCCAAAAGAACAAATGCCATACATCGTTGGGGCGTTAGCTGGCTGTGCTAATAAACAACTAATGAGTCAAGCCATTGCCTCGGGTCATAAACCTGTGGGTATGAGCCTTTATGAAGCCGGTGTTGTGGTTAAGCAAAAATTAAAAGCGTTGGGGCAAGTTGGGCAATGCTGTGACAGTATCGACAGTATTTTACCCAGCTTAATTGAACAAGGCCGTCTACCATTAGTCAGCTCTATTGGTTTTGATGAAGAGGGACTTTGGTACAACGTAAATGCAGATGAAGCGGCCGCAGCGATTGCGAAAGAGCTTGATGCAGAACTTATTTTTATGACTGATGTAGAAGCGGTACTTGATGCAAATAAGCAACCATTACATCAACTTAATACGCAGCAAATAGATGCATTAATTCTTCAAGGAGTTATTCAGGGCGGGATGGAGGTCAAAGTTAAGACCAGTCTTCTTGCTGCCCAACATTTACGACGTGGTGTGTATATCTCAAGCTGGTTAAAGCCAGAAAATTTAGTCGCTTTATTGCAAGGCGAGCACGTTGGAACAAAGATTACACCATAGGTATTACATGTTAACTCACTTTTTATCGGGTCTTGAATTAGACCAAAAAGGCGCGCTTAAATTATTAGACTTAGCGCAAAAAATTAAAGCAAACCCTGTTGATTTTAGCCAAGCGTTAGCGGGCAAATCAGTGGTGACATTATTCGAAAAACCAAGCTTACGCACGCGTTTATCATTCGATATAGGCATTAATAAATTAGGTGGCCATGCTGTGTATTTAGACTCACAAAATGGGGCTATGGGTGCACGTGAATCGGTGAAAGATTTTGCTTTAAATATTTCTACTTGGGCCGACGGTATTGTGGCTCGTGTATTTGCACATAAAACATTAACTACGCTTGCTGAATTTTCGTCAGTGCCTGTGGTGAATAGTCTGTGTGATTTATACCACCCATGCCAAGCATTAGCGGATTTCTTAACGCTGCAAGAAGTACACGGCGATGTCAGTAAACTGAAGCTTGCTTATTTAGGTGAAGGCAATAACGTGACGCATTCACTTATGTTACTTGCTGCAACGTTAGGGACTGATTTTGTGGCGGTTTGCCCTAAGGGGAGTTCTCCAGATTCACAGATTCTCAAACAAGCAGAGCAAATTGCAGCCATGAATGGTGCATCTGTGATGGTCAGTGACAGAATTGAAGCGGCAGTCGGCGCAAATGCAGTCTATGCTGATACGTGGGTATCTATGGGAGATAAAACCCCACTTGAGCAAGTTAAGGCTAAATATATGCCGTACCAGTTAAATCAAGCGTTGCTTGATCAAACGGGCGCGCAAACAGTGTTGCATTGCCAGCCAGCTCATCGCGAATTTGAAATTACCTCTGAGGTAATGGATGGCCCTGCATCAAAAATTATTCAACAAGCAGAAAATCGTATGCATGCGCAAAACGCACTGCTTGTCACATTATTAAATCCAAATTTTGTTTAAGGAACACCAATGAGTTCAATCAAAAAAGTCGTATTAGCCTATTCTGGTGGTCTAGATACATCGGCAATCGTGCCGTGGTTAAAAGAGAACTACGGCTGTGAAGTTATCGCATTCGTTGCTGATGTAGGCCAAGGTGCTGAAGAGCTTGAAGGCGTTGAGGCCAAAGCAATCGCCTCAGGTGCATCTGAGTGTTATGTGGTTGACCTAAAAGACGAAATGGTCAGTGATTATATTTATCCGACATTAAAAACAGGCTCTATCTACGAAGGTACCTATTTACTGGGTACGTCGATGGCGCGCCCTATTATTGCAAAAGCACAAGTAGAGATTGCGCGTAAAGTGGGGGCTGATGCACTGTCGCATGGCTGCACAGGTAAAGGTAACGACCAAGTGCGTTTTGAATCATGTTTCGCAGCATTAGCCCCTGATCTTAAAGTGATTGCGCCATGGCGTGAATGGGATTTATCAAGCCGTGAATCATTACTAGATTACTTGGCTGAGCGCAATATCCCTTGTTCAGCATCTGCTACAAAAATTTACAGCCGTGATGCAAACGCATGGCACATTTCGCACGAAGGTGGCGAGCTTGAAGATCCATGGTGCCAACCGAGCGATCAAGTGTGGACCTGGACTAACTCTCCAGAGCAAGCACCAAACGAGCCTGAATATGTGACATTAAACGTAGTAGAAGGTGAAGTGGTTGCGGTTAATGGTGAGACATTAAAACCATACGATTGTTTAGTTAAGCTAAATGATATCGCAGCGCCACATGGTGTAGGCCGTGTAGATATTGTTGAAAACCGTTTAGTCGGTATGAAATCGCGTGGTTGTTATGAAACACCTGGGGGCACAGTAATCATGGCTGCACTGCAAGCCGTTGATGAGCTCGTGTTAGATAAATCAAGCCGCAAGTGGAAAGAAGTGCTGGGTGGTGAGTTTTCACACTTAGTGTATGACGGCCGTTGGTTTACGCCGCTTAAAGATTCAATTCTTGCAGCTGCTGAATCACTCTCAAAGCTGGCAACAGGTGAAATTGTTCTTAAACTGTACAAAGGTCAAGTAACTGCTGTACAGAAGAAGTCACCTAACAGCTTATACAGTGAAGACTTTGCAACCTTTGGTGAAGATGATGTATACGACCAATCACATGCTGAAGGGTTTATTCGTTTATTCTCACTTTCGAGCAGAATCTCTGCATTAACGAAAAAATAATTTTATTTTGCCCCGTTCAGCGGGGCAATATCAGCGTTTGGAGAGAATTCAATGGCATTATGGGGCGGACGTTTTTCTACGGGTCCAGATGAAGCATTTAAGCAATTTAACGATTCACTTCCCTTTGATTATCAGCTTGCAGAGCAAGATATTATTGGCTCAGTTGCGTGGGCCGGTGCGCTTAAACAAGTTGATGTATTAAATCAACAAGAATACGACGATCTTGTCGCAGCACTTAATACTCTGTTGGATGAGGTTAAAGCTAATCCACAGGCTGTTGCTGTGGCAGGGCATGAAGATATTCATTCTTATGTTGAGTCGGCATTAATTAACAAAGTTGGCGACTTAGCAAAAAAACTTCACACAGGTCGTAGCCGCAACGACCAAGTTGCTACAGATTTCCGTTTATGGTGTCGCGATACAGCGGATCATATACTTGACGCTATTGCTGATTTAAAGGCCGAATTTATTGCTTTAGCAGAACGTGAGCTGGGTACTATTTTACCGGGTTATACACATTTGCAACGCGCGCAGCCCGTGCTCTTTAGTCATTGGTGCATGGCGTATGTGGAAATGCTTGAGCGTGATGAAAGTCGTTTAACAGATGCGAAAAAGCGTATGAACTTTTGTCCATTAGGCAGTGGTGCACTGGCAGGTACGGCGTACCCAATTGACAGGCAAACGCTTGCCGAGGGGCTAGGTTTTACCGCTGCAACGCGCAACAGTCTTGATGCAGTGTCTGATCGCGACTTTGTGGTGGAGCTATTAAGCTGTGCCTCTATCTCAATGATTCATTTATCTCGTATGGCTGAAGATCTTATTTTCTATAATTCTGGTGAAGCAGGGTTTGTTGAATTGTCGGATGGTGTGACGTCGGGTTCATCATTGATGCCACAAAAGAAAAACCCAGATGCACTTGAGCTAATTCGGGGTAAGACAGGGCGGGTTTTTGGTGCTTTTAGTGCCATGATGATGACCTTAAAGGCCTTACCACTTGCATATAATAAAGATATGCAAGAAGACAAAGAAGGTTTGTTTGATGCGATGCCAACGTGGCTTGCGTGTATTCATATGGCACAAGCATGCATTAAAGGGATTAAAGTTAATGCTGAAAAGACCCTAGCCGCAGCAAAAGGGGGGCACTCTAACGCCACCGAATTGGCTGACTATTTAGTGGCTAAAGGCATCCCCTTTAGAGAAGGTCACCACATCGTAGGCACCTTAGTGCAAATGGCTATTACCGAAGGGAATAACTTAGAAGATTTAAGTTTAGAGCAATTCAAATCTGTGCATAGCATTTTCGAATCAGATGTATATCCTGTATTAGAAATAGATGCATGTATTAAAGCGCGACAGGCTTTAGGGGGGACCTCGTTAGAACAAGTAACGAGCGCCATCGATAATGCCAAGAAGTCTGCTAATAAAGATGTGTAATGCACATTAAGCTGATGCCGAATTAATGGTTCTGTTATTTCGGCTCAAAGCTATGGATGGCTGAATTCTTGCCGCACCAAAGTGACAGCGTGCACAGACATTCTACAGTGTGGTGCTGATAGTTTATAAACAATAGCCAAAAATTTGGCTCGATGTCTATTAACTCAACGCCATAATGTATTACTCGTTATGCAAAAAGTGTGATGAGGCTGTTTGTCTTATACACGATGAAAATAATGTGTGTCGCTCACTTTAAAAGAACGAAATTCATTTTGAAGTCTTGTGATAATGCGGTGATCCCGTGTAAAAACGAGGCTTAACTCCCTGGATAGGAAAAACGCACGGTTACCCCTGTGCGTTTTTTTATGCCTAAGATTTACAAAGATCACCGGGAATTGATCCAAATGATCGTTGTTTCTAAAAAGTTGGATCACTAATTGCAATGTTAGAGACAGCAGTTATTTTACTGCAAAAAGCGTCAAAAGAATGAGAACGCTTAACTCAGCTTACAACCTGTTGTAAGCTTATTGTAAACAACTAATAATTTTAAAGGATTTAACTGATGCAAGTTACGAACAATAGCCAACTTCAAATGCAAGCTTACAGCCAAATGCAACAAACAAAGCCCGCTTTGGAACAAACTACTAGTAATAAAACCCTGCAATCTGATACAGTAACTTTATCAAACGAAGCGCTGTCTCTATCAAGTGGTATTGATCTTCAACGCGGTGGCGGCGCTGTTTTTCCAAATAAGAAGAAAGAAGAATAAATGACGGGTAATGGATGTTTCTAACTGAGCTTTTTGGTGTTTTTTCATTGTCGGCCTTTGTTGTATGGGGCATGTTAATGGCGTTCTTTTTTAATGTATTTGTGTATACATTAGGAGTGAAGAGAAAAACGACCTTGTTGCTCAGTTCATTCATAATGGCAACCTCTTATATGGCAGGGGATTTTTTATTTACTTGGTTATCACCAGTCCCAGCTACTTACCTCGATTGGGCATTATATGATGTTGTGACCATAGTATTCTTGGTTTCATCTTATTTCGTTTTTAAAAAAACTACCCCTTCATTTCTTTACCTTATAGTTGGCTTAAGTATTAACACAACGTTATTCTTGCTAATGTATCTGGACCTATTTATTTACGGAAATACTCAACCTTGGTTCTTTTGGGATATTTATTCTTTTGGTGTAAATATAGTTGATTTATCTATGATTGTTGCTTTGATTGTTGATCGTGACTTTCTTGGATTGAATAAGTTTAAAACATTTATACATAATTCTCTCAAAACTCATAAGTTAGCTTAAAAAAGTTAAGCTATGTATATCAGTGATGTAGTAGGAAGCCTGATAGGAGCCTTCATTGAATGGGGGTTTTTAATGGCATTCCTTTTCAATTTAGTAACCCACATTAACAAACCAGATAAACGTCTTGTCGTTTTGTCCTTGATAATGATGCTTTCATACTTCTTGAGTGGAGTATTAAATTTATCAAGCAATATCTATCTGAACTGGTTTTACTTTGATGTTATAACCATCGCGGCCATATTTATTTGGATTTACTGTGGGCGAGCCGACTCTTTCTGTGCCATTTATTATGTCGTTGTAGGCTTGTTTTTAAACTCTCTTTTGATGCTTTCTATTTTTGTAGATATCGTACTTGTTGAAAATCGTACTCCTTGGATTCTTTGGAGTATCTATTCGTTCGGCGTAAATATTATTGATCTTATGATGATAGTCGCATTACTCACTAACAAGGATTTTTTTAAGTTTGCAGCAGTAGCGAAACGTTTTAGTTCTAAAGCGACTAGAAGACTGCCCAGTGCTTAAACTCCTGCAAGAAAACTTTGGCCTTTATCTCGCTACTTTCATCATGTGGGGATTTTTAATGGCCTTTTTATATAACATGGTGAAGAAGTCTTCATCGCCAAATGGTGATAAAACAGTGATGTGGATGGCACTGGCTATGTTTATCTCTTACATGGCTAGTGACCCATTACTTAATATAGCGTTTGGCTACAATATGTTAGATTCGAGTTTTGCATACGTCATGTGGGCTGGCTCTGATTTATTGATGTTGGCCGTTATCTGGTTAGTCGCCCACCAAAAAACTTTTCTTGAAGTGCCTGCAAAACTGTATATTTACACGGGGCTTTTAGTGAATACATCGCTGTTTTTAGGGATGTACTATGATATTAACTACACTTATACGGGTGAGTGGTGGTTTTGGGATTTTTACACTATTACAGTGAATCTCATGGACATGATGATGCTTATAGCGCTGTTTTGTAATAAGGATTTTTTAGGGTTAGTAAAGCTTTATAGAAGCATGCGAGGTCAAACCAAATTAGCCTGACCTCACCCGCTCTAGAAACGGTATTCCCAGCTTGTTCTAAGTGCTGTATTCGTGTTTGAGTCGTCGCCCATCTCATCTTTTGAGACCAGCCCTGTTACTTTCCAAAGACCATTGAAGAGTGCTTGTTGGTAGCCAAGTTCAAGTTGCAATTGGCTTACGCTGGTAATGGTTTCGTTATCAAGGCGTTCACTATCAATCCATCGTAGCTTTGCATGTCCACCATAGCCATCTAAAGTATGGTAATAGGCTCCAAGGATAGCCGATTTACTTTGTTGTGGTATTGAGCTTCCTACAAGTCGCTGGCGTTGAGTATAGCTTCCTGAGCCGTAGACACACTCGCTATGTAGTTCACATGTTTGTTCTGTGTTTGAGTACTCTAAATACGTTTTTAATAAACTATCCGATGTACCAAAATAACTTTCAACGCCTAACGTGTAGAACGGATCGCTGGGTGCTAAACCACTTTTGTTTTGACCCATTACCTCTGCGTAGAATGCCACAGGGTGCGATAACGCACTTGTTGAGTACTTAATATCAAAACTTGTTAAACGGTGAGTCGATTCGTTATTTTCTAATGCAATGACATCACGCTCGGTTGATGTTAAATAGTCAGAGCCGGCAGTATTAAAGGCAACTTCTAGTCCCATAAGTGGTGTACTGGCAAATCTGAGGGCCCAATAATCACCTTTTTCACTGCTGTTTAGATACGGTTTTTGCTTGGCATATATCCCCGTTAACTGCCAATTCCCCACAAACGATAACCAATGTGGGCCAACATACTGGCTATTAGCTCGACTAAAACGCAGTCCTTTCATGGGCGCGGCATTATTAGAGAGTAACAGCGCATTTTCGTTACTAGGCCCCCACCAGTGACTGACTTGTTCAGCACTAATAGACCAGTTACCGACAAGCACAGCTAAATAGCTGTCTTGGTAATTAACATGCTGTGTATCGAGTGCCTCATCGGCGTAATTAACACTGACTTTTGCACTGACACGCTGACCTGTGATTGAGCCGTAACTATTTATACCGCTTTTTTGCTGGTGGCGTTTACCAAAGCTTTGGTGTGTTTCAGGCTCGCTATTGTAATTTAAGCGCACACTCGAGCTGGTTTTTTGCTTCGCATTATCTAACGCATGTTTTACATGCTGATAAGCAAACAAGCTTTGCGCGTTAAGTTGGCTGGTATTTACAGACGCTAAGTCTCGTGCAATTCCTTGCCACATAAGCGGGTAGCTATTAATCGGTTGCTTAATAACGCCTTGATTAAATAGCATTTCGATTGATGCGCGTAGCAGTGGGTCATCGCTTTCTATCCATGGCCCAGCAATACTTGGCGCAGAGATCATTAGTAATGCACTTAAGCTAATGAGCTTCTTTAATTTCATCCGTGTATTTTTTCCTGTAATGCTTTGCCAACTATTGGGTCAACAAATTCACTTACATCGCCATGATGACGTGCTACTTCTTTCACTAAGGTTGAAGAGATAAAAGAATTTTTTTCGGCAGGCGTTAAAAACACGCTCTCTAAATCAGGGTTTAGGCGGCGGTTCATGTTTGCTAATTGAAATTCATAGTCAAAGTCTGACACCGCACGAATACCGCGAATAAGAACTTCTGCTTTATGCTCGCGCGCTAAATCAGCCAGTAAACCAGAAAACCCGATAACACTGACATTATCAAGGTGCGCTAATATTTTATTGGCCAGTTCAACACGCTCATCAAGTGTAAAGCAAGGTTGCTTACTTGGATTGTGCGCAATTGCAACAATAACGTGATCGAACATTTTTGCAGCGCGATGAATTAGGTCTGTGTGGCCATTTGTTAGCGGGTCGAATGTGCCCGGATATATTGCAGTAACGTTCATAACTATCAGCTATCTATAAATTTGCTTGTTATATTAACAGTGTTTGAGTCTGTATGCAGCTTAGAAAATACGCGTATCTTACTAGTTTTTGTCCCTAAAAAGGAACGGTAAACCGATTGAGGTTAGATTTTTTCAAGGTAGTATTTTATTGCCGCGCATTTGTTTATACTGCTTGGCTTTCAGTACTTAATAATCATAAAAAACAGAGTAATCAGCATATGAGCACTAAGGATAAAATTATACACACCAGCATTGAGTTATTTAACCTCCATGGTGAGCGTGCCATAACAACCAATCATATAGCTGCACATATGGGTATTAGTCCGGGTAATTTGTATTATCACTTTAAAAATAAAGAAGATATCATCCGTCATATATTTGCTTTATATAGTGAGCACTTGCACACCCACTTCAAGCCGTTAACCCCCGATGATGATGCACTCGAAAACTTAGCAGGGTATTTAGACTCTTTGTTTGAATTGATGTGGCGATACCAGTTTTTTTATGACAACTTGGGTGACATTTTGTCGCGAGACGAAGCCCTTAAAAAAGATTACATCGAATTTCAGGCGGCATTACTTGAACAAGTCAAAGAGGTTTTATTAGCGTTGAGAGCGGGTGATATTATCACCATTGAAGATGCTGATGTAACAGAGCTTGCTCATATGTTAAAAATGACAGTGAGTTTCTGGACACCTTATATCAAAGCGCGTCGCTTAAGTGGTGAATTGGCAAGACAAGATATTTACCACGGTATTTTAAAGGTGTTATTACTATTAAAAGCCCACTGTACTGAGCATAGCCTAGCGCAAGTTAACCAATTACGCGCGAAGTACTTAGCTTTAGCTAACGCTGAACCAACGGCACAATAATCCGTCTGAAGCAGTTTATTTCCTAGACGCTATAATTTTTGTTATAATCGCGCGCCCTTGAGGTTGGTATGTCTCAAGGCGTGTGAATTCCACAGTCTAAGAGTGAACTATGCTTAAATTTATCGTCAAATTACACCCAGAAATCGCTATCAAGAGTAAATCTGTACGTAAGCGTTTTACCAAGTTATTAGAAAATAACATTAAGATCGTTTTACGTCGTGTTGACGAAAAAGTGCAAGTAAGAAACAACTGGGATAATATTTCAGTTGTAAGTCTCTTGGAGTCAGAACAAGTCCGTCTTGATATCATCGATGGCTTAAAGCGTATACCTGGGATCGTACAGTTTATAGAAGTAACCGAGACTGATTTCGAATCGCTTGATGACATCTATCAAAAAGCCAAAGAATTAATCGGCCACACCATTGAAGGCAAAACATTTTGTGTTCGTTGTAAGCGCTCAGGTAAGCACGACTTTACATCAAGTGATGTTGAACGCTATGTAGGGGGTGGGTTAAATCAACATGTAGAGGGCGCGCGCGTTAAGTTATCTCACCCAGAGGTAACAGTACGTTTAGAAGTGCGTGACGAAAAAGCCTACATTGTTACAGAGACTCATTTTGGTATGGCTGGTTTCCCATTACCAACGCAAGAAGATGTGCTATCACTGATGTCAGGTGGTTTCGACTCAGGTGTTGCTAGTTATCAAATGATCAGAAAAGGGGCTCGTACTCACTTTTTGTTCTTTAACTTAGGCGGCGCAGCGCATGAAATTGGCGTGAAGCAAGCAAGTTACTACATTTGGAAACAGTTTAGCTCAACCCATAAAGTGAAATTTGTCACTGTTGATTTTGAACCCGTCGTAGCGGAAATACTCGAAAACATTGAAAACAGCCAAATGGGCGTTGTACTTAAACGTATGATGATGCGTGCTGGCAGCCAAGTGGCTGAAAAACTAGGTGTACAAGCACTTGTTACCGGTGAGAGTATTGGCCAAGTTTCGAGTCAGACGCTGGCAAATTTAAGTGTGATTGACCGTGTCACCGAAACGCTGATCATTCGCCCACTTATTCAACACGACAAGCAAGATATTATTAATATTGCACGTAAAATTGGCACAGCAGAAATGGCAGAGAGTATGCCTGAATACTGTGGTGTAATATCTAAAAAACCAACAGTTAAAGCAAAAATTAAAACCATCTTAGCTGAAGAAGCTAAATTTGATTTTGATGTACTTAATACGGTGGTTGAAAATGCACGTGTTATGGATGTCCGCGACATTGATACCGAAGCAAAACAAGAAGTGAAAGAAGCAGAGTCAGTCTCTGATCTTCCAAAAGACGCAGTGGTTGTTGATATTCGTTCACCAGAAGAAGAAGACGCTAACCCGCTAGAGCTTGAAGGTATCGAAGTAATTCATTTACCATTTTTCCGCTTAGCGACTAAGTTTGGTGATTTACCAAAAGATAAAGAATACTACTTATATTGTGCTAAAGGGGTAATGAGCCAGCTACAAGCGCTTATTTTACACGAAGAAGGCTTTAGCAACGTAAAAGTGTATCGCCCATAAGTAAACGGGTATAGAAAAGCGCGAATTTCGCGCTTTTTTAATGCCTAACGAAAGACGCTGACTTTTCAATTTGCTGTTAATTGGCACACCTTCCAGCTGCCACAATAGAAGAGGGGTGTTGTTAAAGCCCCGCTGATTTGGCTTTTATCATACTAAGCATGGCTTGATTGTAGGGGGTTTTCACTCCAAGCTTAGCGCCTTGCTCACATATATACCCACAAATAGCGTCAATCTCAGACGCTCTATTATGGCTAATATCTTGTTGCATCGATGAAAAGTTTGCGGCGGTTGCACTCATTACACTGTAGGCATTATTTAGCGCGTCACTTAATGAGAGTGAAATACCTTGTTTGTTAGCAACTAAGCACGCCTCACTGAGTAAATTAATAATTCGCGAGCTAAAGTGCGGCGTACGAAGTTGACCGTTTTTTACATTATGAATAGCGCTCAGCGGATTAATTGCGATATTCACCAACAGTTTTTGCCAACGAAGGGTATGAATATCATCGGTAACACTAAAATTAGGTAAGCTGCTAAAGTGCTGCTCGATCTGCTTTAGCACTTTGCGCGCCGCATCATTACACGTACCTAAAAGACTGGCACCGTCACCAGTATGATTCACGCTGTATTGAGTTGCTTTGAACCCCGCCTGCTGAGTGGTTAAAAATGATAGACCTTGATGGGCCGAAAGCGCGGCGTTAAGTTCATCCACATTGCCCATGCCATTATGAGACAAGATAACTTGGCAGTGCTCAGCTAGATAAGGTTGAAGTTGCTTAAATGCAGCTTCAACCTGAAAGGCTTTCACCGTAAATAACACCCACTCGAATGGGGCAAACTGGTTAAGTTCTTTATGATTAATTAGGCGTGCGTTAATAGGTTGTGATTTACCATTTGAAGGTTGATAAAAACGGGTGGTCAAAGTGGGCTTGCGCGTTAATAAGGTAACAGTATGTTGAGCTGATAAAAAATGACTGAATAACAAGCCAATAGCACCATCACCTACAATTAAAATATTAGCCATTGCGCTGTTTATTACCTAAATGAAAACCAAGTTTAATAATAAAGTAGCTCGAAGCACCTATAAAATCGGCAACAAAATCGGCAACTGAAGCTTGACGATAAGGCAGCATATCTTGCATAAACTCAATGGCAGCACCGTACCCTGCAAGCAATAATATTTGCACTATAAGGGGTAATTTAAACGCTTTATCCATCACCATAGCCAGTATGAAGAAAATGCCAAAATGCGCGACTTTATCAACATGTGGGAATAGGTTACTTACGCCTTTAATTTCTTTGGCGAAAAGAATAGTGAAGCCAATAATGCTGACTAAAAATATAATTTGGTATATGCGCCTAGTCACAATAAACCTTTAAACTGCCTAAAAAATGAATGGGCAGTATATCAAACAATTTTCGTATCGCACCTGAACGGTGTGCAGAAAAATGTAAAGATTTATAAAATTGACGTTATAATCCTAGGCATATTTATTTTAAAAACCTTGTTAGGAGAACCCCATGCCTTCATTTGATATTGTTTCTGAAGTAGAAATGAACGAAGCGCAGAATGCAGTGGATAATGCTAAGCGTGAATTAGAAACACGTTTTGACTTTCGTGGTGTTGATGCATCAATCGAATTAAACGACAAAGTCATTAAGCTAAAAGCCGAAGCACCACAGCAAGTTATGCAATTATTCGATATTCTTGCTGCGAAAATTTCAAAGCGCGGTTTAGACGTATCTAGTTTAGAGCTTAGAGATGAGTCGCGCAGCGGTAAATACGTCATGCGTGATGTGGCACTTAAGCAAGGTATTGAAAAAGACGTTGCAAAGAAAATCGTCAAGTTGATTAAAGACTCAAAAATTAAAGTACAAGCCGCTATTCAAGGTGAAGAGTTACGTGTAACGGGTAAAAAGCGTGATGATTTACAAGAAGCAATGCAAGTTGTTCGTACTGCTGATTTAGGTCAACCATTCCAATTCAAAAACTTCCGCGATTAATTAATTTTATTGCGAAAGCACTGTCTGACTATGAACACACAGCTCTACTAGAAGAACGGTGAAGTTGTGACTAATCTAAAGCCAAACATAAACGTGTTTGGCTTTTTTATTTTACTTTCTATCTAGCTTTATTTAGAAGTTTAGACGTCCATTGACATTTATTCCTAAAATCATCACAATAGCAGCCTATTTTCAAGGTGCTTGCTGTATCTGCTTAGATACATGCTATTTCAAAGGCTGAAATAACAGCAAGATAATCGGGAAGCTGGTGCGTTTTCAAGGAGAAAACAATGCCAACACTGCCCCCGCAACGGTAATGCGTATGCTCAGTATATGCAGAGTCCGGAGACCGGCCTTGAATTAACTTACTATTTGCGTGTGCGGTGGGCACAGGCTAGGGGATATCATGCTAAATAAATCTACGTTAGGCGTAGCGGTTGCTGCTGCGTTGTCTTTTTCTGTGTCTGCGGATGAGCAATCAATCGAGCACATCACAGTGACTGCCAATAAATTCGAACAATCTATTAATGAAGTCTTAGCGAGCGTTACAGTCATTGACCGTGCTGATATCGATGCAAGCTATGTTCGCGACTTACCTAGTTTACTGGCAACACAAGCCGGTTTCCAAATTAATGCTAATGGTGGTTTTGGGCAAAGTTCAGGTGTTTCACTTCGGGGTGCCAGCTCACGTCATACGCTTATTTTAATTGATGGTGTACGCACAGGTTCGGCAACGCTGGGCTATAAAAGTATTAGCAATATTCCGTTAAACAGTATTGAACGCGTTGAGGTCATTAAGGGTTCTCGTGCTGCTGTGTATGGCTCAGATGCGTTAGCGGGTGTGATCAATATTATTACTCGTAAAGCACAAAATACCACTTTGGATGTCACCTTTGGTTCAGATTCTTACCAAGAGTACCAAGTGGCTACTGGTGGTCAGATTGCAGACGTCGATATTTCTGTTAATGCAGGTTACGAAAAAACAGACGGCTTTGATGTATTACAAGGTGTAGCGCCTGATGAAGATGGCTATGAAAATAAAAACCTTGGTTTTAACCTAGGTTATCAAAATGAGCGACTAGGGGAGCTTTTATTACAGGGTCAGTACTCAGAAGGTGAAGCGCAATACGATAGCTCTTTTAGTCCTGCTGATAGTACAGTAGAAAAAGGTGAGTTCGAAAACTACCAAGCTTCATTAGGTTGGAAAAAAGCATTCGAAAAACACGCCCATGCGATTGATATTGCAATCTCTAGCGACAGTTCAGATGACTCGCGTATCGACTACACCGGTGCAACGGTGGTTGATAAGTTTGAGACAGAACGTGAGCAAATCGATTACAACGGCCAATATTTTTTAAATCAAAGTTTAACAATTAGCGGTGGTTTAAACTGGTATAAAGATGAAGTAAATACTAATTCTGGCACTTATCTAAAAGACAGTCGTGAGGTATTCGCTGCGTTTGTTGGGGCTTACTACGATGATGAGCACGTGCTGGCAAATCTGACTGTACGACAAGATGATGACCAACAATTTGGTGACGAAACAACCTATACGGCAGCGGTCGGTTATCATCTAAATGATATCGCGACATTCCGCTTAAGCCAAAGCACCGGCTTTAAGTCACCAACCTTTAATGATCTGTATTATCCCGGCTCTGGTAACCCAGAACTCAATCCTGAAACATCAGATAACCAAGAGTTAGGTTTATCACTTAATGTGAATGATATCAGCCTAGATATCGCTATTTTCCGCAGTGAAATAGATAACAAAATTGCCTGGGCACCAAATGCATCCGGCGCTTGGCAACCAACGAATATCAATCAAGCTCGCCACGAAGGGGTTGAATTTAGCTTTAAAAACCAAGTGCTAGGTTTTGATCACAGCTTCAATTTTACCTACCTATCAGCAGAGGATACTGAAACAGGTAATGCATTGACCTATGTATCTAAACACAGCGTGAATTGGTCATTACATAAAGCATGGGGCGACTTTGATGCTGGTATTGATATGCAATATCGCGGTGATCGAGATGGCAAACTGACACACTTACCTTCATACACGTTATGGAACCTTGTGGGCCATTACCAAGCAACCGATAACCTGACCGTGTCACTTCGCGTAGAAAATCTATTCGATAGAGAATATAACGCCGTTGATGCGTATGGGAAAGATCTCGATGGTGATTTCATCAACGACGAATTTTATTACTACAATACGCCAGAGCGTCGCTTATTTGTAGGTGCCCGTTATCAGTTCTAATAATAAAGGAAATTATTAGTTCTGCGTCTAAAAGCTCGCTACCTACTTAGCGGGCTTTTTTCATTTTAATTTATCGGCGTAATAACGAGCGAACTTTTCAAGTTTAGGGGCAATAAGAATACTGCAATAACCTTGGTTCGGGTTTTCGTTATAGTAATCTTGATGGTATTGCTCTGCTGGGTAAAAGTGTGTAAGCGGGCTCAGCTCGGTGACAATCGGCTCACGAATTTGTTTTTGTAAGGCTGCTATCATCGCCTCTGCTTCATCTTTTTGCTGTTCATCATGATAATAAATGACACTGCGGTACTGTGTGCCAACATCATTACCTTGGCGGTTTAATTGTGTCGCATCGTGCAGCGTAAAAAACATTTCAAGTAAGGTATTGTAGCTAATAATGCTGCTATCAAAGTCCAGTTGTACGACCTCGGCGTGTCCGGTTAACCCCGTACAAATCTGCTGATAACTGGGGTTTTCAATCTCGCCGCCAGCATAACCAGAGCTTACATTTAATACGCCTTTGACGCGTCTGAATGCGGCATCAATACACCAAAAGCAGCCACCACCCAATGTGGCTATTTGTATGTTGTTATTCATGTTTTACTCCCTCACTGTTTTGCTGACTATAGCTGAAAAAACAAAACGCCGTAAAGACGGCGTTTTGTTAAAAGCTACAGAGCGTCTAAATTTCTTCTAACGGTTTGTCTTTCGCTTGCTGTTCCAGTTTACTTTGTAAGTACTCTGGTGACTGTGTATTACGCGCAAAGGCAGTATACGCAGCGGGCACAACAAACAAGGTGAGTAAGGTTGCCACAATTACGCCGGTGAATACCACAACACCAATTACCATACGGCTTTCTGCACCCGGACCACTTGCGAGTACTAGCGGTACAGAGCTCATTACGGTTGTTAATGAGGTCATAATGATGGGACGTAAACGCTGCGTAGCGGCTTGTGTAATGGCTTCGTTAAACTCAACGCCTTTATCTCGTAGCTGGTTTGCAAATTCAACAATCAAGATACCATTTTTAGCACTTAAACCTATTAGCATCACAATACCAATCTGGCTGTAAATATTTAGCGTTAAGTCTGTGTACCATAAACCAAATAAGGCCCCAACTAGACCGAGTGGCACGGTTAGCATGATCACCAGTGGGTGAATAAAACTTTCAAACTGGGCTGCAAGTACTAAGAACGTCACTGTCAGCGCAAGGATGAACACATAGGTCATCGCTGATGCACCTTCGTAAAACAGCTGAGACTCACCTTTGTAATCAATGGCGCCATCAATGTCGTTCTCTTCAGCGGCAACCTGATTTAAAAAGTTCAGTGCTTCTTCTAAGGTGTAGCCATCAGCTAAGTTGGCGCTAAGAGTAATCGCACGCATACGGTTGTAGCGATTTAAACGTGATGCAGTCGCTTCTTCTTTTAGCGTAATGAGGCTATCTAGCGGCACGAGTTCACCACTACGTGATTTTAAGTAGATATTTGAGATATCCGTCGGGTTAGCAAAGTCTTCTTTGGTCCCTTTTAGAATTACGTCGTACTCTTCACCACGGTCGATAAAGGTTGTCACTCGACGTTGACCTAGCATGGTTTCAAGAGTGCGGCCTACATCGGATACAGACACGCCTAAATCAGCGGCTTTGTTTTTATCGATATTGATTAAAAACTGTGGGAATGTCTCTTTATAGTCGTGGTCAATGCGCACAAGGCCTGGGTTTTTCTCAGCACGCTTAATAATGCGGTCACGCCAATCGGCTAATTGGTCGTAATCGTTACCTTGTAATACGAATTCAATTGGGCGTGATGAGCCACCGCCACCAATACCACTGCGCATAATAGCAAAGGCTCGAATGTCGGTCACTTCTTGCATTTTTCCACTAATTTCATCGATCACTTCCCATGTTGAGCGTTTTCGTTTATCCCAATCGGCCATACCAACGATTGCAACACCGCCTTGGCCGCCCCAGCCAGGTACACGAATGAGCACACGGCTCAACTCACCAGACTCTGAATATGGCATTAAACGCTCTTCGATTTTAGCCATATTAGCGGCGTTATTTTCGTAACTTGCCCCTTCAGGGCCGCTCATCATGATAAAGAAAGTACCGCGGTCTTCTTTTGGCGTCAGTTCCGAAGGAATTTGCTGAAATAGCATGAAGCTGGCAACGCCTGTCATGATCATGGTGAGCAACAAGCTCCATTTTCGACTCATGTTTGATGCTAGTGAATTACGATACGCCTGTTCAATTTTGGCAAATGTTTTATCCATCCATTGGCTAAATTTACTTTCTTTTTCAGAGGCTTTAAGTACCTTTGAGCACAACGCTGGTGACAAGGTTAGCGCGGTAATACTTGAGAAAAACACAGCCGCACTCACTGCCATAGCAAATTCTGTGAACAATGCGCCAATACGGCCATCCATAAAGACCAGTGGCACAAACACTGAAATAAGCACCAGCGTGGTGGCAATAATGGCAAAGCCTACTTCACGTGCCCCACGAAAGGCAGCAAGTAAAGGTGGCTCACCAAGCTCTATACGGCGGTGAATGTTTTCAAGCATTACAATGGCATCGTCGACCACTAAACCAATGGCTAACACTAAAGCGAGTAGGGTAAGCAAGTTGATTGAGTATCCCATGGCAAGCAAGAACATAAAGCTACCAACGAGTGCCACAGGGACAGTAACTGCGGGCACTAAAGTCGCGCGAATACTCCCCAAGAATAAGTAGATAACTAAGACAACCAAGGCCATTGAAATAGCGAGTGTGCGGTACACTTCGTTAATCGATTCTTTGATGAACACTGACGAGTCGTAGCTGTCTTGAATCGTGGTGCCTTCAGGTAGGTTACGTTTTATTTTCTCAAGTTCGGCGCGGGCATTGTCTACCACAGTAAGGGTATTCGCTTTTGCTTGTTTTACAATGCCTAAACCAATCATGTTACGGCCATTACCACGGAATAAACTTTCGTCGTCAGCGGCTTCTAAATGCACATCGGCCACTTCACCTAGGCGCACTAAGTAGCCGTCGTCGCCCCGTTTAATAACCAAGTTTCTAAAGTCGCGTTGATCCTTATAGCTGCGTGCTGTACGCACAGTAAAATCACGGTCAATCGATTCAATCTCACCAGCGGGCAGTTCAACGTTTTCTGTGCGTAAGGTATTCTCGATATCGCTGCTGGTAATCCCGCGCGCCGCCATGGCCTTGCGGTTTAGCCAAATTTTCATGGCGTACTTACGCTCACCACCGACACGTACATTCGACACACCATCAACTACGGCTAAACGGTCGACAATAAAACGCTGTGCGTAGTCAGAAAGTTGCAACGAATCCATTGTCGAACTATTAAGGACAAACCAAGCGATTGGACTTTCATCGCTGTTCGATTTTGACACCTCAGGTGGGCGTACTTGTTCTGGTAGGCTATCAAGCGCACGTGCTACACGCTCACGCACATCGTTTGATGCGGCATCGATATCGCGACTGATATTAAACTCAATAGTGATGTTTGAGCGGCCATTACGGCTTGACGAATTAATGCTTTTAATCCCTTCAATACCCGAAATACGATTTTCGAGCACTTGGGTTATTTTGGTTTCAATAATTTCTGCACTGGCCCCAGTATACGATGTGCTTACACTCACAATCGGGGTTTCAATATCAGGGTATTCACGCAGTGGTAGCATCGAAAAAGCGACGAGACCAAAGGTAAGTAACAGTAAGTTTATTACGATCGCAAAGACCGGACGTTTAACGCTAGTATCTGTAATTTTCATGGTTTAGCCCTTGATACTAACTTTGCTGCCAGTGCGAATTTTGATAATGCCTTCAGTCACGACTTGTTGACCATCTGTTAGACCCTTATCGATGGCAACCCACCCGTTATGACGTCCCGCTACATGTACTTCAACTTTATTGGCAACCCCGTCTTCAATTTTGAATACATAGTGTTTATCTTGCTGAGGGATTACCGCTTTTTCAGGCACCATGAGTGCTTGGTTTGAACTCAGTTGTAATGCGGTGTTTAACAGCATACCAGGGCGTAATAAACCGCTTGAATTGGTAAAACTGGCAGTCACTTCAACACTGCGAGTAACCGAGTCAATGCGTGAGCTGATGTGCGTGACTTTGCCGTTAAAGGTTTTTCCTGGGTAAGCATCATTTTGAGTCATGACTTTCATGCCTAGCTGCAGTTGCGCAAGGTATTTTTCAGGAACTTTAAAGTCCACTTTTATAATACTGATATCATCGAGAGTGGTAATATTGGTGGTGCTATTAACATAAGTACCTATCGAGATTTCACGCTTACCTAATAAGCCTGAAAAAGGCGCTTTAATGGTCATTTCTGCCAGTTTAGTTTTGGCGCTTTCAAGCTGAGCTTCGGTGGCATCTACACGAGACAATTGCTCTTCAAGTAACGATTTAGCGGTTGCTTGCGAACGTGATAGTTCGGTTAAGCGGTCTAGTTGGCGTTTTTCTTCACGTAAATTGATACTCAATTCTTTTACTGCTAATTCTTCTTGTTGTGCTTGTAACTGAACTAGTTTTTGACCTTTACTTACTAAATCGCCATCATTGAAAAATATATCAGTCACATAGTCGTTTTGTGCACTGCGAATGAAGATCGCTTGATTCGCGCGCGCGCTGCCTATCGCTTCGATTAAAACGGCATTTTCTTCAGCCGTGACGGTATGTGCGACAACCTGGGTTGAACGGTCTCCAAAGTTGCTTTGCTCGCCTTGGCTTGAAGGTAAATATAAATAAATACATAACCCTAGCAAAAGGGTAATAATAAAAGGAAAAAGCGCTTTACCAGATTGTGTCGAATACATCATCGTGTTACCAGAAAATTAGTTGAGTGTAGTGTACAAAATTAGTACGTGCCCCGTATGTCAGGTATCTCATATATTTGTGCATTTGGCGTAAAAGTTAAAAGTTCAGCGCATTTGTTCCTTAATTGTTATGAGAAGAGAGGTGTAAGTATGAGTAAACAAACCAAGTGTCCGTATTGTTTAACGCTTAGAAAGATTGTTTTGGTCACAATTGTAATGTTTATTTTTTACTTTTCAGTGTATGGATAACAAAAACGCGATTTTAAAGGTACGGGCACAGGCTTCGCGACATGGTATTGAGTTTTTATTGGTCGGAGGCATTGGGCTTGTATTCATTATGCTGTTTAACCTGCTACGTCCCGGTGAGATTAGTATAGTGGAAATTTTTTTAGTCAGTAGCTGCCTTGCTGCTATATTTGTCGGCTTTTTTAAAACACAAGAGCCTTATTATAGCTTTACCTATACTAATCAGTTGCTTATATATCATCATAAAGTTGGGCATTGGCAATTAAAACGAGAAAACTTTCACCACAGTGGTGTCCCAAAAGTGGAACAAGGCTTAGAATACCTTGAGTTAAACGCAGTTGGTATTAAACTCAATAACATAGATGAATTTTTAACTCAGATTCACCCCCGAATTGCAGGGCGATTATTAATAGAACAACGTCATATATTTATGCAAGTTGTTCAAAAACATTGCAAAAATGGCAATTGCCCATCAGAATGGTTAGTTGAAGAGACGGACTACACTGCCCCTAGTGGTCAGCTTTACAAAGGATTGATTGCCATGTTTGCTAATCGTACGCAGCATTTGAGGCAATTGACAGGGTACGATTTATTGTTGCCTGCCAATGCACTTGATACTGATATTTGGCAATTCAGTGCAGATTTGAATCGTTGGAAATTAAACCCTAGTGAATTTATCAATACTCGTTTACAGAAAGATGTAAGTAATTAGGTGGCAGTAAGTAGGAAAAGGCTATGAGTCAAGAACGTTCTTTTATTAAAAGTGGTCGAAACACAATTATTCATAAAGATAAAAAACTCGACTTAGTAATTGTGAATGGCGAAAACCACCCACGTATAAAAGTGACACAAAATGGTCTTGAACCGTTTAAAGAAGATCTGCCAAAAAACCGTCGTGAAGCAAAAGAGCGTTACCTCGAAATGGTTTACATCACCAGCCCTGATGTTTTTGCAGAAGAAAAACGTCTATTGTTCATTCAAGCCCTTGATGGCCGAGAATATAAGATAGATTACAGTAAAATTGGCACTAAATTGTTTGTGCGTATTCATCAAGAAAGTTACTTATAATTTAGGGTGTTCTTGGCACTTTACTTGCTAGTTATCTTCTTATTTGGCCGTTGGTTATAAAGCCAACGTTGCATTTTAAGGTGGTAAACATGAGATTAGTGCCTCTTGTAGTTGTTGCATTAACGACACTCACAGCCTGTGGGGGCGGTGGGTCGAGTGACACAACACCAATCGCTGCGACAGTTAATGCTGGAGCTGATCAGCAAATTATTGAAAAAAGCGAGTTTACATTATTGGCTAAGGGCTCGCCTGCTGATGGAACATTTACGTGGCAACGAGTAAGTGGCCCTGTTGTAGAGGGTTTCCCAGCAGAAGGTGCTGAGCAAACTCTCACTGCCCCTGATATTAAGCGAGACTCAGAGCTCGTACTTAAAGTTAATTATCAAACGGGTGATGGTCAGTTAGTCAGTGATGAAGTAAGCATATTCATTACCTCTAATAACCAGCTGCCTGTTGCCGTGATCACGCAAACTGCACCGCAAGAACTGCCCTCAAAATACAATGATACTATTGTGCTCAGTGGTGAAGAGTCTGTCGATATTGATGAAAATGGTTCGATAGACAGTTATTTATGGACTCAGCTTTCGGGCCCAGATTTAACCGTTGATAGCTTTAATAATCAAACGATTAGCTTTACTCACCCGCTGCTAGAATCAAACACGCCAATGACATGGCGACTAACAGTGACCGATGATGAAGGGGGCTCTGCAAGCTCTGAACAGTCATTTACGCTTAATAAAACCCTTGAAGTAATCATTGCTAACGCTGGGGAAGATCAGCAAGTTATAGAGTTTGATACCGTTACGCTTGATGCAAGTAACAGTGAAATTGTGACTGCAACCAAGCAGTGCTATTGGGAACAACTAACGGGTGAAATAGTCACCCTTGCAAATCAAAATCAATGTATCACCACATTCATTGCCCCTGATGTTGATACCGACACAGAACTTAGTTTTGAGGTTACCGTCACCGACAGTAAATCGCGCAGTGATACAGATACGGTAGTGATTGGTATCAGCCCTAAACCCCTCGGCCTTATAAATGATACGGGCATGAGCGATTGCTATAACAACACGCAAAAAATTAACTGCAAAAGTGACAACTTCCCAGCTCAAGATGCAGATTTAGGGCGTGACAGTGTTGCTAATCAACTTGATAAAGTAGGCCAAGGTGACTTGGCATTTGATTTTACAAAATTAAATGAATTTGCGGATGAGCTGCCAGACGACGCAGTAAACTTTAGTTGTGTACGCGATAACGTGACAGGCTTAATTTGGGAAGTAAAAGCGGCAAGTGCCACACTGCCACCGGCAACCACTAACCGTGCAGCAACAAATCATTACACGTGGTATTTAAATAGTAATAACGGGGTACAAACGGGCAGTGTTCAAGGTGCAGCAAACTCAACGTGCCCAAGTAACACTGCGTGTGGTTTACAAACGTATGTGAATGAAGTGAATGCGATTGATTTTTGCGGCGGCACTAATTGGCGTGTTCCCACCTATACCGAACTTCTGGGAATACTGGATTACGCTAAACAAGGTGAAGCAAGCTTACTCAACAGTGAGTTTTTTCCAAATCAGCCAAGCAATATTCAGCTAAGCGATGATGGCAACCCGTTTATGCCGTATTGGACATCACAAACCGCTGTGGATGGTACCAGTTTGTCGCAGGCATATATCATTGATATGAGTAGCGCAAACGACTTGGCCTACCCGAAAGGGAAAACCGCCTTTGTCCGCTTAGTAAGAACACCGGGAGAATAATATGCGTAAACTATCTTTCTATGCATCGGTTGCCTTACTGGCAACACAGCCTACATTTGCTATGGCGCAGGTTTGCTACGATGCGGTAACGCAAACGACCCCAGACAGCCGCTTTGTCATTAACGAAAATGGCACGGTAAGTGATGTAGAAACAGGCTTAATGTGGCAACGTTGTAGCTTTGGACAAACTTATAATAGTGCAACGGCAACATGTGAAGGCACCAGCCAGCAGCTAACCTGGGGTGAAGCATTACGCGGTGCAAAGAATACGCGTCTTGCCGGTTTTTCTGATTGGCATGTGCCTAATGTAAAAGAGTTAGCCAGCATTTTAGAGCATCGATGCGTGCAGCCGAGTATTAACGAAAGTGTCTTTCTTGCTACTAAGCTGCAAAATTACTGGAGCAGCACATCAGGAAAAGAGCGAACAGACCTTGCTTGGGTTTATCAGTTTGATAAAGGCATAAACAGTCTTCACGCTAAAGAATCCGATGTATTTCTGCGACTCGTACGTTATGAAAAATAATTTTTAATGATAGATAGCCGCGCGTTTTCAAGCGCGGTTTTTATGTCGGCCCCTTTAATTCCTTGGGCGATAAATTGCTGTGGATCGACAGCGCTTGCCTGTTCAGTCACTTGGTGTAGTTGTGTTATACATGCCACTGGCTTTTGTTCACTTATTTCTAACGCCTTGAGTACGGCGTTTAAACGCTCAGGACGACGCCATAAATCAAGTCGGTTAAAACAGCCTAGCAGTGCGTCACAATCCGGCTGCTTGTCAGTCAATATTGAACGATGAGCAACAGTGTTAAGAGCAACATCACGCACTTCATTTGGTAGACGGATCTGCTGTGCGATTGTGTGAATATCAGATTCTGTTAGCGAGAGTGTCACTTGGCTAAAAAGTAATGCTGTGTCTGTAATAGAGTGCTTGTTGGCATAATCAAAGCGCGCTTGCATCGTTTGATACAATGCATCACTCCACTGTGATTCTAACGTGGGGCTGATCACATGTAAGCCTCCAATTTTAAAGAGAGTATTTAAAAACTCTGCAAATGCGCCATCACTAAG
Organism: Pseudoalteromonas lipolytica; assembly: GCF_900116435.1. Taxonomy (GTDB): domain Bacteria; phylum Pseudomonadota; class Gammaproteobacteria; order Enterobacterales; family Alteromonadaceae; genus Pseudoalteromonas; species Pseudoalteromonas lipolytica. Next base: position 191,476 of record NZ_FPAZ01000005.1, read on the forward strand.
AGATTTTTCGCATTCTAACCAAACTCGTTCCGCTGTGAGTGTTTCAAGCTCGCCTGCTTTTACCATCGCAATAAGCAAACGTTCTGTTTCTGGCGCAATAGAAAAGCCTAAGTAATGATAACGAGCAGCAAATCGGGCGACTCGTAAAATACGTAACGGATCTTCAGAAAACGCATCTGAAACATGGCGTAATAAACGGTTCTCGATATCGCTTTGCCCACCAAAAGGGTCAACTAATGTGCCATCTTCGGCTTGCGCTATCGCATTAACAGTTAGGTCTCGGCGGATTAAGTCTTGTTCTAAAGTGACATCGGGCGTGAAATCGCAGATAAATCCCGTATAACCTTGGCCTTGTTTCCGCTCAGTTCGGGCAAGTGCATATTCTTCTTTTGTTTTTGGGTGCAAAAAAACAGGAAAGTCTTTGCCGACTTGTTGGTAGCCTTGTTTAATTAGTTGCTCGGGAGTTGCACCTACGACAACGTAGTCGCGTTCTTTTACTTCACGACCTAACAGTGCGTCTCTTACAGCGCCACCGACCAAATAAACCTGCATAGTACACCTATTATTTTTACCTTTTCGGTATTTTACGTTATTTGCCAGCGATACCCAAACTCCAAAAAATAGGCGCTTTATTCGGGGCCGTGTTTTTTATCTTAAAGTAATTTTAGTATAACGTACGAACAAGGTTTTAAGTCGCGTAGTTTTTTGCCATTATAGGCCGTGATTTTAAACGCAAGGAACATCACGGTGTATTTAAGCTATTTTGGCTTGTCAGAAAAACCTTTTTCGATTGCCCCTAATCCTGAATATTTATTTCTTAGTGAGCGTCATAAAGAGGCCTTAGCGCACCTTACTTATGGACTAGGTGAAGCCGGCGGTTTTGTACTTTTAACCGGCGAAGTGGGAACAGGTAAAACAACATTAACCAGAAGTCTGCAAGAGCAGTTACCTGAAAACACGCAAGTCGCACAAATTCACAACCCGGCATTGTCTCAACTTGAATTGCTTGCCAGTATTTGCGACGAACTTAAGATTGACTATGACAGCGAAAATGCCACATTAAAAACCTTAACAGATGTGATTAAAAAGCATCTTGAGGCGAATAATTTAGCAGGCGGTCATACCATCTTAATTATCGATGAAGCACAATTGCTGGCTCCCGATGTGCTTGAGCAATTACGCTTATTGACGAATATAGAAACAGATCATAAAAAGTTACTACAAATAGTGTTAGTTGGGCAGCCTGAGCTACAAGAGCTATTAAAACGCACCGAACTTAGACAACTTGCTCAACGTATTACGGCGCGTTACCACTTATTACCGCTTAGCGAAGGCCAAGTATTTGCTTATGTTAAACACCGTTTACTCAAAGCAGGTACTGAACAAGCGCTCTTTTCTGCTGATGCCTTAAAAGCGATTTACCAAGTAACAGAAGGGGTGCCAAGGCTTATTAATTTATTGTGTGAGCGCTGCTTAGTCGGGGCTTTTTCACAGCAAAAGCTGAGCATTGATAGTGAGCTTGTCATGCGCTCAGCAGTTGAAGCTTTACCGCCAAGCAGTGCGCCTATTTCGTCAACTGCTAACAAAGAGCCAAGTTATGTTTGGCTTTATCCTGTTTCATTTTTAGCCGTATTGGGTATGGGTATTGGTTTATCTTACCTAATATAACGAGTGATCATTTATGTCATTACTTTTAGATGCAATTAAACAATCTGGTCAACACGAGCAAACAGCGATTGATCATGACCACGCTGCTCTGCAGCTTAAACAACAACAAGAATTAACCCGTTATCGCCGTCTTGCCTTTTCGTTTGGGTTATTACTAGCGGTTATTTTAACGCTGATGGCAGGCTTCTCTATTGGTAAATGGCTGCAAAAAAATGAACCTTTTGCGCAAAAGCAAGTTACTAGTAACAGTGCTGAAGAGACACAAAATTCTTCACAAGCGACAGAGACTTTAGCGACAACAGATACAAATAATGTACCTGTAAAAGAACAGGCACCCGCAACAGCCGTTCCGCAAGCTGCCAATACACAGGCCAATCTGCCTGTTAACAATACTGCGAATAATGTGGGCCAAGTGCCTGTTACAGTCGCACCTCAGCAGCAAATGATGCAGCAAGTTCCTGTGCAAGGGCAGCAATATCAATGGGTGCAAGTACCCGTTAATACCGTGCCTGTTTATGCTAATCAAGGTTATCAAGGGCAACCTGTTTATCAACAGCCTGTGTATCAAAATCAGCCAATTTATCAGCCTCAGCAACCGCAATTTTCGCAGCCAATGCAAATGCAACAAATGACACCGCAGCAAATGAGCAGTCGAGACATTGACATGAGCAAATACAAGGTGCTGGGTAAGCCGCTAAATGATCAAAGCCCATCGCAAGTCAACCAAACCGTGGTTGATGACGAATTTAACGACGTGCCTAATAACTTAAAAAGTGCCTTCGAGAGAGCAGTCCAAGATGTCGATAATAAGCATGTGGCTGATATAACGCGCAGTACTAAAAACTCATCATACGCAGAGCCTGTCGAACTGCTGCCTGACTCGCTGCAAAGCTTGATCCCAACAATTAAGTATCAGGCGCACATTTATGCCTCTGAAGCCTCTAAACGTTGGATAAAGATAAATGGTCGTGAATTGTATGAAGGCGATAATATTGGCGTACTCAATGTGATAGAAATCACACCTGAGCAAAGTTTATTTAGTTACGACGGTTACGAGTTTACGTTAAAAGCACTGCAAGACTGGCCTGAGTAGCCAGTCTTATATTTAAAAATAGTGGTTATGGCAAAATTGAGTTTTTGAAGAAGCGGATCAGATCGACATTAAAGTCATTGGGTCTGACTGCTGCTTCTAAGCTATCGTGACAACGGTTATTTGCTAAATCAATATCTTGCACTTCGGTATAGTGTGCATGCTTGGCGTTATAAAACACTTTTACCACGGGTTTTAATGGGCTGCTTGGGTTACTTCGTGTAACCACGGCAAGCTTTTGGCTTTCAAGTTTCACCAAGGTGCCGACAGGGTGAATACCGATACATTGAATAAATTTCGTCACAAGGTCGCCATCAAAACTATCTGGGCAGCCATCTTTTAGAATTTTAAATGCTTTAATTGGCTCCATACCGGCTTTATAGACTCGCTCTGCGGTGAGTGCGTCATATACATCAACAATCGACGCCATACGAACGTACAGGCTTAATTCATCACCATGCTTACCGAATGGGTAGCCGCTGCCATCTAATCGCTCATGATGGAAACCCGCAATTTCAACTGCGATGCCACTGAGGCCTGATTGTTCTAATATTTCTTTGCTGAAACGGGCATGGTCTTGAATGATTTGATATTCTTCGTCTGTTAACTTACCTGGCTTATTGAGTATTTCATCAGGTATTTTTATTTTGCCAATATCATGCAGTAGGGCACCTGTCGCTATTTCTTGAATGATGCTTTTATCGATGCCTAAGTGTTTGGCAAAAATGCTAATAAGAATTGAAACGTTAATTGAGTGTTCGAGTAAATAGGCGTCTTTTTCGCGCATTCTGGTAATGCAGGCAAGGGCATCTTGATTACGGAAAACGGAGTCCATAAAGCCACTGGCCAATTCTTGAAATGGCGCAATATCAATTTTATTACCAGTACGAATATCATTAAATGCTTTGCTTTGGAGTGATTTTGCTTCGTTGTATAAACTATTCGCTTTGGCCATTTCTGCAGACACGCTATGCGATGTATGCCAGGGGTTATGGGCGACGGTTTGCGGCTCTGGCGGCGAAGTGTTTTGCTGCTCTTCCACTTTATTGTCACTGCTCATTGTGAGCGTTTTATCGGGGTCGATAACGACTTCTAAGATACCCGCTTTAGCTAGTTTATCGATACCTCCCTGAGTCTTCACCCATCCTTGGTTTTTAATGCGGATTTTGCCTGTCTGTTTTGTAACGCTTTGTACAAACATACCGGGCTTAAGTTGATTAATAGGGAGAGTTTTCAAGGCCTTTACTTCAAGTTAAATACATTACCTTTAACCTAGCAGATAATTTGTCTTCTAGTAAATAATAATAAAGGTGATAATTTTGAAATTGGTGCAGCTTTTCGTCTATAAAGTGGTTGTTTTTCTTAATGTTAGACTATTTTATCTGGGTATAAAAAAGCCCCTGTTAGGTACAGGGGCTTTTAGATTTTATAACAGCAAAGTTAGTTAACTTTTATGCGCTGTTTACTCATCATCTTCAACAAGCGTCATCAGTGATGTATTACCACCTGACGCTGTTGTATCGATACTGATTGTTTTTTCAGTCAGTAAGCGCTTGATTAGCGTATCGTAGTACTCAGAGCTAATCACTGGCAGAATCGCCCCTTTACGTTGTGCTAACTGTTGGCTGAAATAGCCTAAACGTGATGAGCGAGCTGCTACAACCGCACCGGCAAGGTGAGGGTGTGCCAAGATAGCTTGTAACTGGTTAGGCTTAGCAACTTGGAATACACCTTCGGCGATACCTGTTGAAATAAACTTGTCTTTGAAAGCAACCGCTTCTTCGTAGAACAGTTCAGATGCAACGGTGATGACAGTATTACCCGCAGCAAGTGCTGTGATAATTGAAATCGCCCAGAAGTTAAATGAAGTACTCTTATCGGCATAACACACAACACAACCACGAGGCTCAAGGTGAAGCGTATTAGATTCACCTGTTGGTCCAGGTAATACAGTGTGTTTACGCATGTGCTTTTCAAGGCGGTTAAGCTGCGCACGTGCATCGGCTAATGTTAATGCTAAGTCATCAGCAAGCTCGTCGATAATTTCGACAGTAGCGACTTTTGCTAACAACTGACGTACCGCAGAAACGCGGTCGTTTAACGGTGTTGCACGCCAGATTTTTTCATCGCGTAATGAGTTTTCCATTAGCTTAGCAACTTGCTCAGCCGCACCTGAATAATGGTGAGTGTCTAGCTCATCAGGTGATAGGTTCGTCATTTGTACGTTATCAGGTGACGCTTTTTCTTTCACAAGACGTTGTAAGTAGTTAGGACCACCTGCTTTAGGGCCAGTACCTGAAAGGCCACGACCACCAAATGGTTGCACACCAACAATTGCACCAATCATGTTACGGTTTACGTACACATTACCTGCACGAGACATTTTTGCTAAGTATTCACAACGCTCTTCAATACGTGAGTGAATACCCATTGTTAGACCGAAGCCTGTGCCATTGATTTGATCAATCACATTATCAAGCTCTGAGCCTTTGAAACGAATAATGTGCACACATGGACCAAATACTTCGCGTTTAAGTACTGAAAGGTCTTTAATTTCATATAAACGCGGTGCGAAGAAATAAGCGCCATTTTCGTTGTTATCAGGAATAGCACACTCGTAATGAAGTGTTGCATTACCTTTTAAGTATTCAACGTGTTCGTTTAAGTTTTTCAGTGCTTTTTCGTCAATTACAGGACCAATGTCAGTCGAAAGTAATGAAGGGTCGCCAACATGAAGCTCTTTTAATGCGCCTTTGATCATCTCAATGATGCCATCAGCAATATCTTCTTGTAAGAATAAAACACGTAATGCAGAACAACGTTGACCTGCACTTTGGAAGCCAGAGCTGATCACATCATCAACAACTTGCTCAGGAAGCGCTGTTGAGTCAACGATCATACAGTTTTGACCACCTGTTTCTGCAATTAACGGCACTTGAATGTCGTTACGTGCAGCCAGTGTTTGCGAGATGATTGTGCCTGTTTCAGTTGAACCTGTGAACATCACAGCTTGAATACGCTCATCAGGTACAATTGTCTTACCTACTTCGCTACCACGTGCAATAACAGGTTGTACAACATGCTCAGGTAAGCCAACAGATAACATAAGGTCAATTGTACGAAGCGCAATTAAACTTGTTTGCTCAGCTGGTTTTGCAATCACCGTGTTACCCGTTACGATAGCAGCAGCAACTTGGCCTAAGAAGATAGCAAGCGGGAAGTTCCATGGGCTGATACATAAGATCACGCCACGCGCTTCAAAACGCTCATCTTCAGATAACTCTTCAGCACGAGCAGCGTAATAACGGCAGAAATCAACGGCTTCACGCACTTCATCAATGCCATCTTGCGCCACTTTACCCGCTTCTTTAATACAAAGAGCGACGAGTTCATCGTGGTGACGCTCTAAAATATCAGCGATGCGGCGAAGTAAGTTAGCGCGTTCTTTAACCGGTGTTTGTGACCATGATTCAAACGCTTTTTCAGCATTTTCAAGAAGCGCAGTCATCTCGTCAGATGATTGTAGTTTCACATGACCAATGATTTCTTTGTGGTTCGCAGGGTTTTTAACTGCAATTGAACCTTCTGGTACATCATTTAACTCAATGCGATTTTCTGCAAACCAGGTGTCTAGGTTTTCTTTAAATGGTGTAATGGCATTGATGTCAGTTAAATCCATGCCTTTTGAGTTCGCTCGCTCGTCACCGTATAAATCGATAGGCATCTTGATTTGCGTGTTGTACTTATTACGCAGCCCTTGCAGTGTTTCAACTGGGTCAGGTAACAGTGCTTCAACTGGTTGAGTGGTATCAACAATCGCGTTAACAAACGATGAGTTAGCGCCGTTTTCTAATAAACGACGTACTAAGTATGCAAGTAAGTCTTCATGCTGACCTACGGGTGCGTATACACGACACTGAATTTTTTCTTGTTCAACGATTTGGTCGAACAGTGATTCACCCATACCGTGTAAACGTTGGAATTCGAAGCCTTCGTGATCGCCTTTTGCAACTTCTAAAATCGTCGCTGCTGTATAAGCATTGTGTGTTGCAAATTGCGGATACAGAACATCGCGTGCTTCAAGCAGTTTAATCGCACAGGCTTTGTATGATACGTCGGTAGTCGCTTTACGGGTAAATACAGGGTAGTGATCTAAACCATCTTGTTGTGTGGTTTTGATTTCGGTATCCCAGTATGCGCCTTTTACAAGACGAACCATTAATTTGCGGCCAACACGGCGTGCAAGGTCTGCAACCCACTCAACAACGAAAATAGCGCGTTTTTGGTAGGCTTGAACTGCTAAACCGAAACCTTGCCAGTTACCCAATTCTTCATCACTGAATACCGCTTCGATAATATCTAAAGAGATATCTAAACGGTCAGCTTCTTCAGCATCAACCGTAAAGCCGATATCGTAGCTTTTAGCTGCAAGTGCAAGTTCTTTTAGTTTTGGTACGATTTCAGCCATAACACGTTCACGATGCGTGAACTCGTAACGTGGATGAATCGCAGAAATTTTCACTGAAATACCCGGGCTCTTTATTGGACCGCGACCATTTGCAGCTTTACCAATTGCATGAATGGCTGTCATGTAGCTTTGGAAATAACGCTCAGCATCTTTCATGGTGCGCGCGCCTTCACCTAGCATATCGTATGAGTATACGTAGCCTTTTTGTTCTTTATCAGCAGCACGTTCAATTGCTTCGTCAATGGTACGACCCATTACGAACTGCTTACCCATGATCTTCATCGCGAAGTTCACAGATTTACGAATAACCGGTTCACCTAAACGACCAATGGTTTTCTTAAGCACACCAAATTGTTGCTCTTTAGATTTGTCGCTGTAGTTAACCATTTTACCCGTTACTAACAGACCCCAAGATGAGGCGTTTACGAATAAAGAGTCACTGCTACCTAAATGCGAACTCCAATCACCCTTGGCAAGCTTGTCACGGATAAGCGAGTCTTGCGTTGCCTTATCTGGAACACGTAGTAATGCTTCTGCTAAACACATTAAAACAACGCCTTCTTCACTCGATAGTGAGAATTCGTTTAACAGTGCATCGACACCGCTTTGACCATCTTGGTCGCGACGGATATTTAAAACCATTTGACGAGCACGTTCCCACGCTCGGCTACGGGCTTTAACGCCTACTTCAGCCAAAGGCAAAATGTGATCGATAACCGCATTTTCATCTATACGGTAAAAGTCGCGGATCTTTTGTCTAATTGGACATTCAGTTGTCAAATCGCCATTAAATAGCATATGTAACCCTCTGGTATGTGGAGTCTAGAAATAAACTAAAAGTATTTCTTACCATTGATATAATCCGTGCATTCTAATTAAAATCCAGCAGAATATGCTGGTTATATTTTTCGATTTACGATAATTTACAGGGCATACCGTTAACTTAGCCGCATAAAATTCTGTTATGACTAACCCGAATAGATTACGCATGTTAGATCGTATCGATTTAGCAATTTTAGACGCTCTGCAAAAAAATGGCAGAATATCGAACGTAAACCTGGCAAAACAGGTCAATTTGAGTCCGAGTCCATGCCTTGACCGTGTTAAGCGCTTAGAGCAAGAGGGCTACATTGAGGGGTATTATGCAAAGTTAAGCGAAGCCAAGCTTAATCAAAGTTTGTTGGCTCATGTGCAAGTGTCGTTAGTGACCTCAAATACCTCAGTGTTTAAAGTGTTCAGAGAATATATTTTAAATATTCCACAAGTGGTCGAGTGCGACATGGTGGCAGGCGGATACGATTACCTATTAAAAGTGCGAGTCTCTGATATGGACGAATATCGCCAAGTTTTGGGTGATTTGGTTGATATTCCCGGTGTTGGTACGCACCACACCTATATGGTGATCGAAAAGATAAAACAAGATAGCGGTTTAAGATTCGATATCTAAACAAAAAAAGCACCAAACGGTGCTTTTTTTATGAAGATTTTTTGCTGGGTTATACCCACTCGCTTAATCAATCCCTAAAAATGATTAACTATTATTGCGGGTTGCTATTATTACGCCCAACCATCATAACGTTTTCGGCGTGAAAGCATAATCGTTAAAATAATACCAAGTAATAAACCAATAAATGCAATAGCACCGCCGTATGTTAATAGTTGGCGTTTTTCTTTGGCACTGGCTAATTGTTTCACGTTGCGCTCAGATTCTATGGTACTTTTTAGTTTTTCAATTTGTTCGCTTAGCGCTTGGTTTTGCTCAGTGAGGGTTCTGTTTTGTTCTTGTAATTGCGGTAGTTCAATTTCTGCTTGGCGTAATTGCTCTTGCATCAAGGTCATGTCGTTATTCAGAGCTTGAAATTGCTGATGGATACCGGCGTTTTCGCTGATAAACTTCGTTTCTACCCAGCCTTCGCGGTCTTTGTCGTCGCGAATTTTAAAATAACCATTATCTTCTTCTGATAACAAGGTAATTTGAGTACCTGCATCAACTGACCCCAAAATACGGTAGTTTTTACTCGGGCCTGAATGCATAAAGGTATAGAGGTTGTCGACTATGTATGCGGTGTTTCCGTTGTCGCTTGTAGGCGCTTCTTCTGCATAGCTAATGAAAGTGGCGGCTGATAAGAGCAGCCCAAAAATACACTGTTTTAACATCAATCTACCTTGTTAATGTAACCTTGCCCAAAAATGGTCAAATTTTTAAATACGTAATGTATAGAGATAGTAGGGATTTCAACTATTAATAGCAAGGCTGATATTGTAATCCAAGACAGGGTTTGAGGGTAAAAATCAGGAAAAAGTTTGCATTAAGTAGCTGCTTTGTTTATTTTGAGCACTTATTTATTTTAAATGTACTCCGCAAAACGAATGGATACTGAGATAGAACTGAAGTTTTTGGTGTCAGATGCCGTTGTTCCACTGATCCCCGCATTAATTACTCAATTTGCAAAAACCGTTACAAATAAACCGTCACGCAGCTTACAAAATGCTTACTATGATACGCCAAGTCGTGAGTTACGCGCACTGGATATTGGTTTGCGTACCCGCTGCTGTGATAACCAGTGCGAGCAAACGATTAAACTCGCTGGCGAAGTTGTAGGTGGATTACATCAACGCCCAGAATATAACTTACCTTTAGAGGGTGGTCGCCCAGATTTAATGGCTTTTGATGCCACAATTTGGCCGCATGGCATGCAAGTTAATGCGATTGCTGACAACCTGTATCCTATTTTTAGTACTAACTTTATTCGTCGCACGTGGTTAATCGAAACCAACAGTGGAGCTAAAATTGAGGTTGTACTTGATAAAGGTGAAATTGCAGCGTCAGGTAAAGTTGAGCTGATCTCTGAGCTTGAAGTGGAATTAATTGAAGGCAGTCGCCACGAGTTATTTGCCCTTGCAGATAAACTGGTTAGCGAATGTAATGTGCGTCTTGGGCTATATTCGAAAGCTGCACGAGGTTATGGCTTAGCTGATAACACCCCACTAAAAGCAAGTAAATCGATTGGGTTTGTGCCTCTTAAAAAAGAGGCCACACAAGAACAAGCTTTGGTCGCAGGGATAAATTACGCGATTCGCTTTGTACAAAAGCATGAAGCCTGTTACTTCATCAAGCCGAGCTTAAAAACCTTAAAACGAGTCACAGATGGCATTCGATTAATTCGCCACACCTTTTGGCTGTTCGATGATATTGTTAGTAAGGATGATACAGAGTCATTACGTACTGAGTTAAAGTGGTTGCTGAGTGAGTTGGCGTGGGTTGAAAACGCCATTCAGTTAAAAACCTATACCTCAAAACGTCACGCCTATTATAAAAAAATTAATAGCGCACCAGAGCTAACTCAAGTGATTAACGACCTAAAAGAGCTTCAGCCGAGTATTGACGATGTAAAAGCGTTATTTCACAGCACCCGTTACAACCGTTTGCTGTTGCAATTGACCACCTGGTTGATTGAAAAGCAATGGCGTAAGTCGTGGGGGCAGGCAGAGTTCCAAGCTGCAGAAAAACCAGTAGCAGATATAGCCAAGCGTTTATTTGCAAAAGATTGGCACGATATGCATGAGCTTATTCCTGAACAACAAGCACTGAGTGATAAAGACTATTTATCGTTGCGTACTCGTCTAGAAAACTCTCTGTTAAGTGGTAACTGTTTGGGGGCATTATTCAATAAAGACGACAGAAGCGAGTTTCGTATTCCTTGGTTAGATATTTCGCATGGTATTTACGAGCTCAGTACTCTTGAGTATTTAAAGCAGTTGTGTGCAGGACAAGACGATCAGGAATTAGCAAAGATTCAAACGTGGCTTGAGCAAAAGTCAGAATTTTTAGTGAGCGCCATGGAACAAAGTCGTCATGCCTCATTCAATACTGATCCCTACTGGTTATAAATTTGTGAATCGTTGGCTATTCATTGGGTTAGCGTGGTTTAGTTGTTCAACTGTCGCGACCCCAATAGAATGGCATACTTACAAGCAGCAAGAAGGTATAAAGGTCACGTATCAAAAACATGACAGTGGCATTATCGAAATTAATGCATCTGTGGTTGTTGAAGATACCAAGGCAGATGACTTTATGGCCTTACTTAGCGATACCGACAACGCGCCAAATTGGCTCGAAAATGTTCAAAGTGTAACCTTAATAGAGCGGCTTAGCCCCGCAGAGACGCTCGTTTATACGCGCTTTAACTCGCCTTGGCCGGTTTCTGATCGTGATTTAGTGAGCTACTCTTGCTATCACACCTTAAGCGATAATAAAACCGAGCTTAAAATTACCAGCCAGCCCTACGTTAAACCTTTGGTAAAAGGGGTGGTGCGTATTAAAGAGCTCGCCGCTTATTGGCGCTTAGAGCAACAGCAAAATAACTTATTGATTACTCACCAAGCGTATGCAGACCCAAGCGGTGCTATTCCGCATTGGTTAAGTAATAAAGTATCTTTAAAAAGTGTGTTTAAGTCATTACAAGCATTGCGTGAACAGCTAAAAAAGAATGCGTTTTCACGGACAAATCCCCCAAGTGTGCCAGGAAAGTGCTTATCTTAGTAAAGCGAAGATGACATTTTAGGTATTTATGAATATTATCTGCGAAGTTTATTCGTACTAGGAACAGCATGAAAGAACCCAAAATCCCCTTGGTCAATAAACCCAACGGCATTGGTATTGGACGTATTTTAAAAGCCACAAGGTGCTCAATTAAAGGTTTTAAGGCCGCATTTAAAGAAGAGTCAGCTTTTCGCTCAGAAATTTATTTAGGGGTGTGTTTATTACCGTTATCGGTTTTTCTGGCGCAGTCACTGACTCATTGGCTCGTGTTGTTTATTCCGTATTTATTACTGTTGATTGTTGAACTACTCAATTCGGCCATCGAAGCGCTGACTGACAGAGTGGGGATTGAATATCATGTACTGTCTGGGCGCGCAAAGGATATGGCCTCGGCAGCGGTGACCTTGTCATTGGTTATTTTAGCGCTGGTTTGGCTGGTGGCGATGTATGAAAAGATAATGACGTTACTGTAATTAATACCAATCGCAATAATACTTAATCATTTTGAGTGATGAAACCAGTCGCTATCTGCGTTAATAATATCTGATTTACGACTGCATGGATGCAGGAGGTAGAGCAATGCAGGAGCAATTGCAGAGAACAACTAAATAACTAAATTTTTGCCTTGTTATCAACGCGGTTTTATTGCCTTAAAGTAGATCCCTTAATTAAGCGCAATGGTATAAAAATTTAGAGTAAAAAATTAAACACAAAAAAAGCGCCAAAATGGCGCTTTTTCAGTCTGTATACCCTATTACAGGCCAGCAGCTGCGCGAAGTGCGTCTGCTTTGTCTGTACGCTCCCAAGGGAACTCTTCACGACCGAAGTGACCATAAGCGGCAGTCGGTTGATAGATAGGACGCTCAAGATCAAGCATTTGGATTAAGCCGTAAGGACGTAGGTCGAAGTGCTCACGCACTAATTCGATTAGACGTGCTTCTTCTAATTTACCTGTACCAAATGTCTCGATGCTGATAGATGTTGGCTCTGCAACACCGATAGCGTAAGAAACTTGAAGTTCACACTTGTCAGCAAGACCCGCAGCAACCATGTTTTTAGCAACGTAACGTGCCGCGTATGCAGCGCTACGGTCAACTTTTGATGGATCTTTACCAGAGAAAGCACCACCACCGTGACGCGCCATACCACCGTATGTATCAACGATGATTTTACGGCCAGTCAGACCACAGTCACCCATTGGACCACCGATAACGAAACGGCCAGTTGGGTTGATGAAGAATTTCGTTGCGCTAGAGATAAGCTCTGCTGGAAGAACCGGCTTAATGATGGTTTCCATTACCGCTTCTACTAGGTCGTTTTGTGAGATTGAATCACAGTGTTGCGTTGAAAGAACAACAGCATCAATACCTACCGGCTTACCATTTTCATATGCAAATGTTACTTGTGATTTTGCATCTGGGCGTAACCAGTTAAGCTCACCGCTTTTACGAACTTGCGCTTGACGCTGAACTAAACGGTGTGAATACGTGATTGGTGCAGGCATTAAAACGTCTGTTTCGTTACATGCATAACCAAACATTAAACCTTGGTCACCCGCGCCTTGGTCTTCTGGACGTGCACGGTCAACACCTTGGTTGATGTCTGGAGATTGTTTACCGATAGTGTTTAGGATTGCGCACGAGTCAGCATCAAAACCCATGTCTGAATGCGTGTAACCGATTTCACGTACAGTTTTACGTGTAATTTCTTCGATATCAACCCACGCGCTAGTAGTGATTTCACCACCCACCATAACCATACCAGTTTTAACGTAAGTCTCACATGCAACACGGGCATGAGAATCTTGCTCTAAGATAGCATCTAGAACCGCGTCAGAGATTTGGTCCGCGATTTTATCCGGATGACCTTCAGATACAGATTCAGAAGTAAATAAATGTTTTGCCATTGTATTTCTGCTCACAAATATTGCGCTTCACTAACGTCGGTAATAGCGCTAAAAAATTAAGGGGCGTATTTTATCTAAAACAATTATGTTTGCATAGTTATTTTACGCCTAGACGTCTATTTTAAATTACTAATAACATTTCGTTCTTAATAAACAGTGGTAATAGACCCATTTAATACGGATTTTTAATTGCACTGCACCCATACAATAAGTAAGAATGGGGCTTAACAAACAACCAGCGCAAATACATTAAAGGTAGGAGAATTCATGCCATCTCGCAAAGAACTTGCAAATGCTATTCGCGTCTTATCAATGGACGCAGTACAACAGGCCAACTCTGGCCACCCTGGAGCCCCTATGGGCATGGCAGATATCGCAGAAGTACTATGGCGCGATTATCTAAAGCACAACCCGACGAACCCAGAGTGGGCAGACCGTGATCGCTTTATTCTTTCAAATGGCCACGGTTCGATGCTGATTTATTCTCTACTACATTTAAGTGGTTACGACTTACCACTTGAAGAAATTAAAAACTTCCGTCAAATGCATTCAAAAACACCAGGGCATCCAGAGTATGGCTATGCACCAGGTATTGAGACCACTACGGGCCCATTAGGCCAAGGGATCACAAATGCGGTAGGTATGGCAATTGCTGAAAAAGCGCTTGCTGCTCAATTTAACCGTGAAGGCCACGACATCGTTGATCACTTTACCTACGCGTTTATGGGTGATGGCTGTTTAATGGAAGGTATCTCTCACGAAGCCTGTTCATTAGCGGGCACATTAGGCCTGGGTAAACTTGTTGCGTTTTGGGATGACAATGGCATCTCTATCGACGGTGAAGTAGAAGGTTGGTTCAGCGACGACACACCTGCACGCTTTAAAGCATATGGCTGGCACGTGGTGAGTGATGTTGATGGTCACAACCCAGAGGCCATCCGCGCAGCAATCGAAGAAGCACGTAGCATTACCGACAAGCCATCATTAATTTGTTGTAAAACAGTGATTGGTTACGGTTCACCTAATAAGTCGGGTAGTCATGACTGTCATGGTGCTCCACTTGGTCATGATGAGATCAAAGCGGCACGTGAGTTCTTAGGCTGGACAGGCGAAGCATTTGAAATCCCCGCTGATATCTACAGCGAATGGGACGCAAAAGAAAAGGGCCAACAGCTTGAATCAAACTGGGACGAAAAGTTTGCGGCATACGCAAATGCACACCCAGAGCTAGCAGCAGAATTTAAGCGTCGTACAAATGGCGAATTGCCAGCAGATTGGGCTGAAAAGTCACAAGCGTACATCGAAGAGCTGCAAGCAAACCCTGCAAACCCTGCAACACGTAAAGCTTCACAAAATGCACTGAATGCATTTGGTCCATTATTACCAGAGTTTATGGGCGGCTCAGCTGACCTTGCTGGTTCAAATTTAACAATTTGGGATGGTTCAAAAGGCGTAACAGCAGACGACGCAAGCGGTAACTACATCTACTACGGTGTCCGTGAGTTTGGTATGTCGGCAATGATGAATGGTATTGCACTGCACAAAGGCTTTATTCCTTACGGCGCAACATTCTTAATGTTTATGGAATACGCGCGTAATGCGGTACGCATGGCTGCATTAATGAAGCAACCAAGCATTTTTGTATACACGCACGATTCAATTGGTCTGGGTGAAGATGGCCCTACGCACCAACCAGTAGAGCAAATTGCAAGCATGCGTTTAACGCCTAATCTTGTTAACTGGCGTCCGTGTGACCAAGTTGAGTCTGCAATTGCATGGCAACAAGCGATTGAGCGTAAAGATGGCCCAACGTCATTGATCTTCACACGTCAAGGTCTTGAGCAACAAACGCGTACTGCACAACAGTTAAGCGATGTGAAAAAAGGTGGTTACGTACTGAGTTGCGATGGTGAGCCTGAGCTTATCCTTATTGCAACGGGCTCAGAAGTACAGCTTGCACAAGACGCCGCTGCAGAGCTTCGTTCACAAGGCAAAAAAGTACGTGTGGTTTCTATGCCTTCAACTGACTTGTTTGATGAGCAAGACGCAGCCTACAAAGAAAGCGTATTACCAGCAAGCGTAACACGCCGCGTAGCTATCGAAGCGGGCATTGCAGACTACTGGTACAAATACGTAGGCCTAAATGGCGCAGTAGTAGGTATGACGACATTTGGTGAGTCAGCACCTGCTGGTGAGTTATTCAAGCACTTTGGTTTCACGGTTGAAAACATCGTAAACAAAGCAAACGCTTTGTTCTAAGCTTTAGTCGCTAAAATTTAAAAGCCCGCGCGGTCTTAGCACTGCGCGGGCTTTTTTATGGATTTTTGCTGCCAGTCAAAAGATTCGATACGTACCCGACAGATCAGCAATAATTATCACTGCTACTTGGGTACTTTATACCGTAGGGGCGTTTTTAGTGTTTTGGTGAACACATAGGCACTCTATTTGTTTTTTTAATTGCTCAGTTTATAAAAGATAATAAAAAAATCAGCTCACATATAGAGGTTAATTGAATAATCTTCAGTTGCTGCTTACTTAAAATTCGGGCAGGCTGAAATAAAGAAGATTATAAAACATAACAGGAGTGAGTATGACTCAGTTTGACAGTGTAAGTGTTGTAAAAAAAGCGAATGTCTATTTTGATGGTAAAGTTTCGAGCCGTGTTGTGCTTTTTGCCGATGGCAGTACTAAAACATTAGGTTTTATGCAACCAGGAGAATTTGAGTTTGGCACAAATCAAAAAGAGCACATGGAGTTACTTGCGGGAGAGTGGCAAGTGTTACTGCCAGGCGAAACTGAGTGGCAAGCCATGAAGGCTGGAGATTCGTTTAATGTAGACGCCAATGTTACCTTTCGCGTAAAGGTAACTGACTTTGCTGATTATTGTTGCTCGTACACTTAATGAGCAGTTGATAACTTTTCTATAAAGCCCGTGTAATACGGGCTTTTGCATATTTTATCCGCAGAGCATGATCTAAATCATGTGTGGTTACAATCAATTACTAATTATCTTTGATTTTCGCTTGTGTTAATTCAAATCGCCCCCAATACTAACTATGAGGTAACAAGAAAAAAGGATACCCTATGAAGATTAATATTTCTGGTCATCATGTTGACGTTACTGAGGCTGTTAGAGCTCATATCAACGAGAAATTCTCAAAAATTGCTAGCCATTTTCCATCGTTAATATCTCTCGATATTATTCTTTCAAAAGAACATCACAAGTATCAAGCTGAGATCAGCACTATTTATGAAGGTGCACGTTTATCAGTTAAAGGAGAAGATGAAGTGATGTACCCAGCACTTGCAAATGCAGCTAAAAAACTCGATGCATCGCTAAAACATCGTAAAGGGCAAATGAAAGCTAAACTACATGAAAAACCGGTGAGCACAACGCCGGAAATCGCCCATGAGATTATTCAAGAAATGAATTTAAGCTAATAAATTAGACGCTAAGTGTTAGCCACAAAAATTTAGCGCAAAACCTCGAACAAGAGAAAGCCAAACATAAATATGTTTGGCTTTTTTGGTTTTATAAACTGACAACTTAATCCTAGAACTCAGAAGCGAGGAGTGTCTTCCAATCTCATCTAAAACGCTGTAAGTTGCTTGTAACTAAGAATAAAACACATAAAGCATATGCAATCAGCAGTATCACATTGGCAATCTAAACTTAATGCACTTGGCCCTGGCATATTAATGGCCACAGCGGCGATTGGTGGCTCACATTTGGTGGCGTCGACGCAGGCTGGCTCGTTATTTGGCTGGCAACTATTTTGGCTAATTATTGTTGTGAATGTACTTAAGTACCCATTCTTTCGATTTGGTATGGAATACACCCTTGCAACTAAACAAAGTTTAGTTGAGGGCTACAAGCAAAAAGGGCCGGGTTACTTTTACAGTTTTATTGCGTTAAATATTGTGGCTGCAGTAGTGAATACCGCAGGGGTACTACTTTTAACAGCCAGCCTTTTACATTACGCACTGCCGGTCACCATTTCGGTGACCTTGTTGTGTTGGATTATTTTGGCTGTCTGTTTACTTATTTTGTTGTTGGGGCATTTTAAGGCGCTCGATAACGTGTCTAAAATCATTATGGTGCTGCTTACTGTTACAACTGTGGCTGCTTTGGTGGTGGCAATTAATAATGGTCTTATGGCTCCAGTTGACTACGTGGGCCCGTCGCCGTATGAGCTTGCAATGCTTGGCTTTATGGTGGCGCTAATGGGCTGGATGCCAGCTCCTATTGAAATCTCAGCGATTAGTTCACTTTGGCTAAAAGAAAAGCAGCAGCAACAAGTTATTACTAAGCAGCAAGGTTTATTTGATTTTAATTTAGGCTACTGGCTTACAGCAGCCCTAGCTTTGGTGTTTTTCTCGCTAGGTGTATTAGTGCAATACGGACAGGTACAAGCCGTGCAATTAGGTGGGGTGGCGTTTGCTAAACAGCTTATTGATATGTACGCCCTTACAATGGGAGAGTGGGCAAGGCCATTGGTGTCGGGTATCGCATTTTTATGTATGTTTGGCACCACGCTTACCGTGCTTGACGGCTACGCCAGAACCTTAAATGAATCGCACAAATTACTGCCTGTAAAACAGTCTAAACACAGTTTAAATATGTGGCTTTTACTGCAAGCATTTTCTGGTATGGCAATCATTTTATTCTTTAAATCGGCACTTGGCCCAATGCTTACGTTTGCCATGACTCTCGCCTTTGTTACTACCCCAGTATTTGCATGGCTTAACTTTAGTTTAGTGCGCTCAGAGCCAAGTATTGTGCATTCCCCCTTAATTCGGACTCTAAGCTGGCTAGGTTTGGTTTATTTAGTGGGCTTTGCGCTGGTATTTTTGGTTTGGAAGTTTACCTAATTTGCCTGAACGAAGTGAAACCCAGCATCATTGTGTGTCAGCAGCGGGTTTATCCCAAGTCAATTTTTAGTATTGCGCGATATAAAATCGCGCCTACAATCTAGGCTAACTTAATTCCCTAATCGCATTACTTATGCCATCTAAGGTGAGTGGATACATACGGTTGTTCATTAACTGTTTTATAAAATCAATCGATTGATAGTAACGCCAGTGCTCAACGGGTTGGGGGTTGAGCCAAGCGACTTTATCAAAGTGATTTGTTATGCGGTTTAGCCAGGCGCTGCCGGGTTCCTCATTCCAATGTTCTACACTGCCACCAGGGTAGGCGATTTCGTAAGGACCCATGGTGGCATCGCCAACAAAAATGACCTTGTAGTCACTGGTGAACTTGTTAATCAAGGTCATGGTATCAATCACATTTGAGTGGCGGCGCTCGTTGTCTTGCCAAACATGCTCATACAAACAATTATGAAAATAGTAAAACTCGAGGTGCTTAAACTCGCTGTGTGCAGCACTAAATAATTCTTCACAGGTATGAATGTAATCATCCATTGAGCCGCCAATATCAAACAACATCAGCACTTTTACAGCATTGTGGCGCTCGGGTGCCATTTTTACATCGAGCATGCCACCTTGCTTTGCAGTAGCACGAATGGTTTCGGTTAAATCGAGAGTGTCGCTAGCCCCGGTGCGGGCAAATTTACGCAGTTTTTTAAGCGCGAGCTTAATGGTGCGAGAGCCAATTTCGCGGTCACTGTCGAGGTTGCGGTATGTCCGTTTATCCCATACTTTTACAGCACGGCGGTTACGATTACCGTCTTGACCAATACGCACGCCTTCTGGGTTAAAGCCATACGCGCCAAACGGCGAGGTGCCGCCAGTGCCAACCCATTTGTTGCCGCCAGCATGGCGTTTTTGCTGTTCTTCAAGGCGCTGTTTCAGGGCTTCCATAAGTTTATCGAGGCCACCCATCGCTTTTAACTGTGCTTTTTCTTCGTCTGTTAAGTGTTTTTCAAACTCTTTGCGCAACCAGTCGTTAGGCAGGTTATGCTGTTGTTTTAAGCTTTCGAGTAAATCAAGGTCAGCAACCCCGCTAAAGTAATCGGCAAAGGCTTTATCAAACCGGTCAAAGTGAGTTTCGTCTTTGACCATGATGGTACGCGCTAAGTAATAAAACGCGTCTACGTCGGCAAAAATGACCCCTTGCTTGAGCGCGTTGATCAAATCAAGTAACTCACGCAGACTCACGGGTAAGCGGTATTCACGTAACTTAAAGAAAAACGCAATTAACATCTTAACGACGACTCATAAAAGCAAGTTTTTCGATGAGGCTAATGTCTTGCTCGTTCTTTAATAGCGCACCAAACATTGGCATTAGGCCGCCTTTTTGGCTTTTATCATGCAGTGTTTTGGCATCGATATCTTCAGCCATCAATAATTTTAACCAATCGAGTAACTCGCTGGTTGAGGGCTTTTTCTTTATGCCATTTACATCGCGCAGGTTAAAGAATACTTCAAGTGCTTCGCGTACCAAGTCTTGCTTAACATGCGGGTGATGTACATCGATAATTTGCGCCATTTCGTCGCTCGATGGAAAGTCGATGTAGTGGAAAAAACAACGACGTAAAAAGGCATCAGGCAGCTCTTTTTCGTTGTTTGAGGTAATAATAACAATAGGGCGGTGCTTGGCAATAACGCGCTCACCGGTTTCATAAACATGAAACTCCATTTTATCGAGTTCTAACAATAAGTCGTTTGGAAACTCGATATCGGCTTTGTCGATTTCGTCAATCAGCAATACGGGGCGTTTATTATGTTGCTCTCCATAGGTGAAGGCTTGCCATAATTTACCTTTTACAATGTAGTTACTAATGTCGTGAACGCGCTCATCACCTAACTGGCTGTCGCGCAACCGTGACACTGCATCATATTCGTATAGGCCTTGCTGTGCTTTGGTGGTCGATTTGATATGCCATTGAATAAGCGTGGTGTCTAAGCTTTTTGCAAGCTCCTCGGCTAACATGGTTTTACCTGTGCCGGGCTCCCCTTTTATAAGCAGAGGTTTTTCGAGCAAGATGGCTGCGTTAACCGCTTGTTTTAATGAGTTACTGGCAATGTAGTTGTCGGTTGAATTAAAAAGCACGATGTCACCTTATCTGGTCTGAGCAGTGATTAATAATGCTATGATGCCATAGTTATTCTGCGTCTGAAAGGTATGCAAAGCGTGGGACTGTTTTGCCGTTTACCTCAACGGTTTCTAAAAACATGCTGAGTGGGCGTGCCCACATACCAAACTCACCATACAGTGCTTGGTAAATAACGAGTGGCTCTTCGGTTTCACTGTGAGTGGCGACATACTCTACTTTGTATTTTGGGCCTTTGTAATGCTGGTATATGCCTGATTTGAGAGGATGAGGTTTTATTGCTGTAGTCATGTTTTGATCTCTTGTATAATTACGTTTTGCACTTTTTAATGCTAAATAAACTGTCAACACTATGAATTATATTTCGTTAGATGAATACAAAAAAGCATGGGTTTTTCGCCATAAAGACATGCCAATTAACGCAGCAGATGCGCAGCAAATCAAACCAATGACCAGCGAACGTGCCGCTGTACTTTGGTCTACCATGGTGAGCCGCGAGCATGATCACCCAGATTTTTTCGATAAAACAGATTGGTGTGGCAAAGAAGACAGCTTTACCGAAACCATTAATTGGGAAAATGCGTGGGAAGCTGGCGAAGAACAACTCCCCGAGGCTATCTTGGCGCACCTTGATTGGGAAGCCAACACCACCGTGTATTTTTGTATGGCGCGCGACAATATTATTGAAACTAGCTTTGCAGTGTTTAAACGTTGCTGGCAAAACTTTATGTTTTTAGCCGATGGCAGTTTGTTAATGGGCAAAAAACGCGATGCGGTTGTGCAGTTTTTAGAAACGGGTAATGCTAAACTGGGTAAAAAAGGCGCAGTAAAGTAGCGCTCAATTAACGCTCTATGCTATAAAACAGTCAAGCAATTGTTTTATAAGAGCGGGCATTGTCTATTTCTAATCCACAGAGCGAACCGTCGCCACAAGCCGAAATTTGGCAAACTGATGCCGAACGGGCTTTGTATGCACAGTTATGTAATGCGTTTTATGCTCGAGAAATCCCCCGTTTGGTCGATGAACCCGATGCGGCAAGGCTTAGACGCTTATTGGCAAGTTTGCCTTATTACATAGAGCGACTAGCAATACGGATAGTCAGTGGTGATGCGCCTTTACAGCTTGATTCACAAAATGGCAGCTGGCTCGAAAAACAAAAAACTACGCCGCCTGTATATAGCAAAAGTGCATCAGAAGACTTTTATAGTCAATATGCTAAGCGTGGGTTAATTGTCCCCGTGCTAATTAATGACGGGCAATGTACCACCGTGCGCATAGACAGCTTAGATCAAGTAAGCGACAATAAGGTACATTGTAATGAGCTTGGTTGGTTTACGTTATCCGGTGAGTCATTAGAACACGCGCCAGCGCAGTTATTAAAACCGTCAAAAGCAGTGATGGCAGCAGCCTGTTGTGGCCATCAATGGCAACTTAATAAACGGATTACACCTAAGCGTTTGTCATTAAGAGAAATGCTACTAGCAAGCAATATAAATTGGCGTAATTTAAAACGCCCTTTGACTTAATTTAACCGCGAAGGAGTGTTCAATGCGGGTGTTTCAATTCGCCTTGTTATGTTTGGCTTTATTTATCCAGTATCGTTTATGGTTTGGCCATAATGGTGTGCAGGATTACACTCGTCTAAAACAAGCGGTCGCCTCTCATCAAGATACAAATGCTAAATTATTAAAACGTAACAAAGTGCTCAAAGCCGATATTAAAGATTTAAAACTCGGCCAAGAAGGCATAGAAGAACGTGCGCGTAATGAATTAGGAATGATTAAACCTGGTGAAACGTTTATTCGTGTATTGCCAGGCCAACAACAAAATGAAAACTAAACAGAAAATCACTGCAATAGTTCCCGCAGCCGGTGTTGGCAGCCGAATGCAACATTCTGCGCCAAAACAGTACATCGAACTGGCGGGTAAAACCATTTTAGAGCATACCCTTAGCAAGCTTGCTGAATTAGATTTTATTCACACGATAAAAGTAGCAATAAGTGACGACGATGGTTACTTTGACGCGATACCTCAAATCGATAGCCGCATAGAACGAGTGTCGGGCGGCACAGAGCGTGCCGACTCAGTCCTTAATGCTTTGCTGTCACTTGCTGATAACCCGCCAGACTGGGTACTGGTGCATGATGCAGCAAGACCGTTAGTGTGTTTAAGCGATATAACTCGTTTGGTCGATGATTGCCTAGCAGCTAACGAGGGCGGTATTTTAGCCTCTAAAGTCAAAGATACCATTAAACGCGGCCGTACTCATAGTGAGCAAACTGTGCCACGTGATGATTTATGGCAAGCGCTTACCCCTCAATTTTTCCCTTATCAGGCGCTTGTAGATGCACTTTCAAATGCCCTAGAGAACGGCGTGACTATCACCGATGAAGCTTCGGCGATTGAGTGGGCAAAGCAGCCAGTAAAATTAGTCGCTGGGCGCAGTGACAACATTAAAATAACCACCCCAGAAGATTTAGATTTAGCAGCGTTTCTACTGCAAAAACAACAAAACGAGAGAACCCCATGATTCGAATTGGCCATGGCTTTGATGTTCACAAATTTGGCGGCGAAGGCCCGTTGGTTATTTGTGGTGAAAAAATTGATTACCCACAAGGTTTTTTAGCGCATTCAGATGGCGATGTGGCTATTCATGCATTATGTGATGCTATATTAGGATCACTGGCAATGGGCGACATTGGTAAGCACTTCCCAGATACTGCGAGTGAATACGAAAACATCGACAGCCGTATATTATTGCGTCATGTGGTTAAGCTTGCAAAAGAGCAAGGCTATGAACTTGGCAATGCAGATGTAACCATTGTAGCTCAAGCACCAAAAATGCTGCCTCATATTCAAGCCATGCGTAAAAATTTAGCTGCTGATTTAGAAGCCGATATTTCGCAAGTGAATGTGAAAGCCACTACCACCGAAAAGCTGGGCTTTGAAGGTCGTAAAGAGGGCATTTCAAGCCACGCAGTGGTTATTATGAGTAAACAAAATTCATGAGTGAATTGAATTATTTATACGGAAAACCACTATCAAAAGCCGACTTTAAAACGTTTGCTGAAGACTTTATGGTTGACGAAGACCTCGGTATTGAATTCACTGGTAGCGGCGAGCATGTGTGCTTACAGGTCGTCAAAAAAGGTGAAAACACCCCGTTTATAGCCAAGCGAATTGCCGAAAAAGCGGGCGTATCACCGCGTGATGTAAGCTATGCGGGTTTAAAAGATCGCCACGGTGTCTGTACACAGTGGTTTAGTGTGCCTGTGCCGATTAAAAAGCACATCGAATTTAGTGAACTGAATAACGAGCAATTCTTTATTATCGCGCAGCAGCGCCACAATCGTAAATTAAGAACAGGCTGCCACAAGGGCAATCGATTTACGATTACCCTGCGTAATGTGACTGAGCCTTTAGATATTTTGTGTCGTATTAATGCAGTGCGTGCTGGGGTGCCAAATTACTTTGGTGAACAGCGATTTGGTCATGGAGGGCATAACCTTGAAATGGCTAAACGGATGTTTGCAGGAGAGCGTATTCGCGATAAAAAGCTGCGTGGTTTAGTGATTTCAGCGGCCCGTTCTTATGTGTTCAATGAAATAGTAAGTATGCGTGTAGCTGAGCATGGTCTTGCGAAAACCATGCACCGCGAAGTGTTTATGCTTAGCGGCAGTAATGCCTTTTTTGAAGACAATATAAGCGATGACAATATTGCACGTTTAGCCTCTGGCGATATTGTTATGTCGGCACCAATGGTGGGCAAAGGCGAAAAAGGCTTAACCGAAACCGAAAAGCAATGGTTGCTCCCTTATCAGTCTTGGATAGAGGGATTAGCTGAGCTTGGGCTTAAGAATGAGCGCAGAATGCTGCGCTTAATTCCCGAGTCTTTAACTGTTGAAACACTTGATGAGACAACGGTAAAACTGAGTTTTGGTTTACCAAAAGGCTGCTTTGCAACCGCGCTTTTGCGAGAGCTGGTGGACTATAAAGACGCCAGCCCAAGAGAACAAAAACAAAAGGATGCGTAAATGAAAATCTTATTAAGCAATGATGATGGAGTGCATGCAAAAGGGATTGCCGTTTTATATCATGCGTTAACGCAAATTGCCGATGTGACGCTGGTTGCCCCTGACCGTAACTGCAGTGGCGCCAGTAATTCATTAACCTTAATGAACCCGTTACGTGCGACCACGCTAGATAATGGCTTTATTTCTATTAATGGCACCCCTACGGATTGTGTTCACCTTGGCGTGAATGAGCTAACCGATGAGCAGCCTGACTTAGTTGTGGCTGGTATTAATCATGGGGCTAACTTAGGTGATGACACGCTCTATTCTGGTACGGTTGCAGCCGCAACCGAAGGCCGCCACTTAGGGCTGCCAGCGATCGCTGTCTCACTCTGTTCTAAAGAAGGGAATCATTTTGAAACGGCAGCAGCAGTGGCTGTCGGTATCATTAAAGAGCTTGCATCACACCCTCTACCGAAAGATCAGATCATTAACTTAAATGTGCCAGATATTCCTCTTTCGGAGCTCAAAGGAGTAAAAGTAACACGCCTTGGCGCACGTCATAAAGCTGAAACCATGACCAAGCAACAAGACCCGTGGGGGCGTGATATTTTTTGGTATGGCACGCTCGGCGCTGAAAGTGACGCAGGAGAAGGGACTGACTTTTACGCCATTAATAATGGGTATGCCTCAGTAACACCGTTAAGTGTTGATATGACAGCGAAGGAGAGTCTTCAAGCCGTCGATAGCTGGTTAGCGAAGATGGAGATTAATAGTGCTGACTAATTATAATCGCAGTGCGTTGGCATTGGCTGAATTATTAAAACGGGATGGCGTAGAAGATGTCGCTGTACTTGAGGCGATTGCGACGACCCCGCGGCATGTGTTTGTTGATGATGTTTTACAGCATAAAGCGTATCAGAATACCGCTTTACCTATTGGTCAAGGGCAAACAATTTCGCAGCCTTATATCGTTGCGCGAATGACAGAGTTACTGCGACTTGCAGGAGTACGCGATAAGGTACTTGAAATTGGTACGGGATCAGGGTATCAAACCGCGATTCTTGCAAAAACGTTCACTAAAGTGTGTTCAGTTGAACGCATTAAAGCGTTGCAGTGGCAAGCAAAGCGCCGTTTACATAAGCTTGATTTATACAATGTAACGATGAAACATGGTGATGGATGGCAAGGGTGGCAATCGCAAGCACCATTTGAAGGGATTATCGTGACTGCCGCGGCAGCAACGATGCCGCAAGGGTTACTAGCACAACTTGCTGATGGCGGTGTGATGATAGCCCCCGTGGGCGAGCAAGATCAGCAATTAATGATGGTTGTCAGAAATGGCGACACATTCACAGAACATAAAGTTGCACCAGTACGATTTGTACCTTTAGTACCTGGTGATATTGAATAGGACGTTACACTTTGAAGTTGTTTACTAAGTTATATGATATGGCGCTTGTGTGGGCTAAGCACCGTCACGCAGAGCGTTATTTAGCAGGGATGAGCTTTGCTGAATCTGTTTTTTTCCCTGTTCCGCCAGATGTGATGTTAGCTCCTATGTCACTCGCTCAGCCAGATAAAGCATGGCGATTTGCCAGCTTTACTACTATTGCGTCTGTTATTGGTGGTATTTTAGGTTACTTGCTTGGCTTTTGGCTATTTGAGCCCGTCGTTGAGCCGCTAATTGCTCAAATGGGCTGGCAAGCAAAGTTTGATACTGCGCTAGGCTGGTTTGAAACATACGGCGTGTGGGTTGTATTTCTTGCTGGGTTTTCGCCTATTCCTTATAAAGTTTTTACTATTGGGGCAGGCTTAATGCAGATGGCATTTTTACCTTTCTTAATTGCGTCTGCAATTGGACGTGGGGCTCGGTTCTTTTTAGTGTCGGCTTTAATGAAGTGGGGGGGCGTGAAAATGGAGCAAAAATTACGTCAATATGTTGAAGCGCTTGGCTGGGGATTAGTTATTTTAGTTGTTGTTGCGTACTTTTTACTACGATAACCCCTAAAACTCACAGTTAGTATTATAAGGAGCATTTTACGATGAACAGACAGTTAGCAGTGTATGTTACCTTGTTTATTAGTATTTTGCTCTTTGGTTGCTCCTCCCGTAATGCTCCCGCTCCTGTTAGTAGTTTAGATAATCATACAAAACAAATTACCCGCAAAGTTAATATTTCTGGCTCAAGTTACAAGGTTAACAAAGGCGATACTTTATACTCAATCGCGTTTAGTGCTCAAAAAGACTTTCGTACTTTAGCAAAATTAAACGATATTCCAGCACCTTATACGATTTATCCTGGGCAACGCATTTTGCTCACAAAATCGGCACAAAAACAAAAAAAGACGAAAAAATATACGAATTCGAGTAAAAAGTCTACCGTTTTGATACAAAAAAATAACAAAAAATTAAAAAAAGAGCTTGATCAGCCAAAACAACGAGAGTATGTTCAAAAACAAGCCAACAAGAAAGTTAGTGCAAAAAATAGTAATCCTAATACAAAAGTCATATGGAGCTGGCCCGCTAAGGGTAAGGTCACGCGCCGTTTCTCTACAAAAGAAAATGGCTATAAAGGGTTACAAATCGCTAATAAACAGGGGGCATCTGTTTTAGCTGCTGCACAAGGAACTGTGGTATACGCGGGTAACGCATTGAGGGGCTACGGTAATTTAATCATATTGAAACATAATGATGATTACCTAAGTGCTTATGCACACAACTCAAAGTTGCTTGTAAAGGAAAAACAGGAAGTAAAGGCGGGGCAGAAAATAGCAGAAATTGGCAGTTCAGATTCGTCGGTTACGGCTTTAAGATTTGAAATTCGTTACCGAGGTCAAGCAGTCAATCCTGCTAAGTATCTACCTTAGCCAAAGGTATTGATAAAGTGATTTAGCTCAATCACATATTTGCTCGGGAGGACGCTTATGGGTCACACAGCAAAACTTGAGAAAACAACTGAAACAGTTGATGATAAATTTGATGACACGATGGTTGAAGATGATTCATCTGAGTTACTCGAAGAAGTCGACAACGATGATGAAATTTTTACAAAAGACGAAGTCGTCAAAAACCTAGACGCGACACAGTTATACCTGGGTGAAATTGGTTTTTCTCCTCTTTTAAGTGCAGAAGAAGAAGTATTTTTTGCGCGTAAAGCATTGAAAGGCTGTGAAGCCTCTCGCAAACGAATGATAGAAAGTAATTTACGTTTAGTGGTGAAAATTGCTCGCCGCTATAACAACCGAGGTCTTGCGCTGCTAGATCTTATCGAAGAAGGTAACCTTGGCCTGATTCGCGCTGTTGAAAAATTTGACCCAGAACGTGGTTTTCGTTTTTCAACTTATGCAACCTGGTGGATCCGTCAAACGATTGAACGTGCCATAATGAATCAAACACGAACAATTCGTTTACCTATTCATGTTGTAAAAGAACTGAATGTTTATCTAAGAACAGCTCGCGAACTAACACAAAAACTTGACCACGAACCAACCGCAGAAGAAATTGCAGAGTGTCTGGATAAACCCGTTGAAGACGTGACTAAAATGCTACGTTTAAACGAAAAAATCACGTCGGTTGATACGCCAATTGGAGGCGAAAACGACAAAGCCTTACTCGATATCATTGCTGACGAAAAAGGCTCTGGTCCTGAGGGCGAAGTACAAAATAATGACATCAACAAACACATTGTTGATTGGCTTGGTGAATTAAACCCAAAACAACGCGAAGTACTTGCACGTCGTTTCGGTTTACTTGGCTACGAGCCTTCAACGCTTGAAGATGTCGGTCGTGAAATTGGCTTAACGCGTGAACGTGTAAGACAAATTCAAGTGGAAGCATTACGTCGTTTAAAAGATATTTTGCAACACGAAGGCTTAAGTACAGATAGCCTGTTTGACCAATTTACTTGAGTTGACAACAATATACCTGACTCAGGTATGAGGCCTTCGGGTCTCTAGAACACACAAAAAAGCTGACATACTGTCAGCTTTTTTTATGCACGCAATTAAAGTAAATCTTTTAATTGGTATAACAGCTGGTGTGCTTGTCTTGGTGTTAAACTGTCTGGGTCGAGCTGCTGTAAAGTTAGCTCAAGTTCAGAGGGTTCATTGTCAAACGCCAGTGCTTGCTGTTGTTGC
Organism: Pseudoalteromonas lipolytica; assembly: GCF_900116435.1. Lineage (GTDB taxonomy): Bacteria > Pseudomonadota > Gammaproteobacteria > Enterobacterales > Alteromonadaceae > Pseudoalteromonas > Pseudoalteromonas lipolytica. Next base: position 220,320 of record NZ_FPAZ01000005.1, read on the forward strand.
ACAGGGGCTGTAACAGGCTGATGATTTTCGAGCATTTTTAGTTTTTGCTTTGCTTGCTGAATAACGGCTTTTGGTACACCGGCAAGCGCGGCAACTTGTAAACCAAAGCTTTTACTTGCTGCACCTTCAAGCACGGTATGCATAAAGGCAATAGTGTCGTTATGCTCAATCGCATCTAGGTGAACATTAACCAATCCTTGCTGCTGCTCGGCCAGTTCAGTTAGCTCAAAATAATGGGTGGCGAATAAGGTTTTTGCGGCAATTTTTGAGGCTAAATAATCGGCCGTAGCATAGGCGAGAGACAGGCCATCATAGGTTGAAGTACCGCGTCCTATTTCATCCATCAAGACCAAAGATTGCGCCGTGGCATTGTTTAAAATGGTCGCTGTCTCTGTCATTTCAACCATAAAGGTTGAACGCCCTGATGCTAAATCATCACTTGCGCCAATACGCGTAAAAATGCGGTCAATATTGCCAATTTCTGCGCTGTCAGCAGGGACATAAGACCCAATATGTGCCATGAGTACAATTAACGCAGTTTGACGCATATAGGTTGATTTACCCCCCATGTTTGGCCCCGTGATGATCAACATCTTACGGTCGTTGCTTAACTCGACAGGGTTGGCAATAAAGGGGTCTTTCATTACTTGCTCAACAACGGGATGACGCCCTTGCTTTATGCTTATATTGTCGTTATCACACAGTGTTGGTTTGGCATAGTTGAGTGCTTGCGCACGTTCGGCTAAATTATTAAGAACGTCTAAATCAGCCAGTACTGCAGCCATCGTTTGTAGCTGCTCAATATGCGGTGCTATAAATTCAAATAGTTGTTCATAAAGTTGTTTTTCGAGAGCCAACGCCTTTGATTGGCTACCGAGTACTTTGTCTTCATGCTCTTTTAACTCAGGAATGATATAGCGTTCGTTATTTTTTAATGTTTGACGACGAATATAATCAGCAGGGACTAAGTGTGAATTAGCACGGCTAACTTCAATGAAGAAGCCATGCACCTTGTTGTAGCCAATTTTTAAGGTGCTGATGCCTGTGCGTTCACGCTCGCGCTCTTCCAGTTTTTCAAGGATATCGGTTGCGCCTTGGCTAAGCGCACGCCATTCATCTAACTCACTATTATAGCCTGGGGCAATAACTCCCCCATCACGAATAAGTACCGGTGGTGTTTCAATGACTGCACGTTCTAGGAGATCTTGCAGCGCTGGTAATTCTTGTGACTGTGCGATGATCTGGTTAATGCGTGGATCGCTGGCATCATTAAGTAGCTCATGCAGTGGTGCCAGCGCTTGTAATGCACTACGTAAACGCGTTAAATCACGAGGTCTGGCTGTGCACAATGCAAGGCGCGCGATAACTCGCTCAATATCACCAATTTGTTTTAATGATTCGTGCAGTTCGCCGCACAGTTGAGCATCGATGATCGCACTAATCGCATTTAGGCGTGAGTTAAGCTCATCTTTACTGCGCACAGGGGTATGAATTCGGCGTTTTAATAAACGAGACCCCATTGCTGTAGCGGTTTTATCAAGCACCTGTGCCAAGGTGTTTTCATAGCCTCCTGAGAGGTTAACAGTGAGCTCTAAGTTTTTACGGGTTGCAGCATCTAAGATCACTGCGTGTTCGTTTTGCTCAAGGGTAATAGCGCGAATATGTGGCAGAGCAATGCGTTGAGTGTCTTTTACATATTGCATTAAACAGCCCGCGGCAATCAGAGCGCAATGGGCTTTATCAACCCCAAAACCAACTAGATCTTTGGTGCCAAATTGATCGCATAAGAGGTGTTGTGCGGTGTCTAAATCGAACTCCCATTCTGGGCGACGGCGAGCCCCTTTAATATGTTCGATTAAGTGAATATTGGCAAACGTTTCACTGTAAAGCAGTTCGGCTGGCGCGAGGCGTTGCAGTGTTGAGCTAAATGCTTCGTCAGTATTCACTTCAAGTACATTAAAACGGCCTGAGTTAATATCGAGGTAGGCTATGCCGTAAACACCGTATTTATTTTGCCACACACTTGTGAGTAAGTTATCTTGGCGCTCTTGCAGTAAGGCTTCATCGGAAATAGTACCGGGTGTTACAATGCGCACGACTTTACGCTCTACCGGACCTTTGCTGGTTGCTGGGTCGCCTATTTGTTCGCAAATAGCAACCGATTCACCCATTTGTACAAGGCGTGCTAGGTAATTTTCTACTGCGTGATAAGGTACGCCGGCCATTGGAATAGGATCGCCACCGGCTTTACCGCGATGAGTTTGAGAAATATCAAGAAGTTGAGCTGCACGTTTAGCATCATCAAAAAAGAGTTCGTAAAAATCACCCATACGATAAAACAATAAAATATCACGATGCTCGGCTTTTATTTTTAGATACTGCTGCATCATCGGTGTTTGTTGTTTTATAGTGTGTGGAGCATAAAGATCAAACGACATGTATTTACCCAAAGGCTGAATATGGAATTACATCAAGAGATTAAAACACTTGCTGCGAAATTAGGAGCTATTTTAACGGATAAACGCTTATGGATCACTACCGCTGAATCGTGCACGGGTGGGGGCGTGAGTTATGCGCTAACAGATACACCAGGAAGTTCTCATTATATTGACCGTGCTTTTGTTACATACAGCAACCAAGCAAAGCATGAATTAATTGGTGTGAGTAACGAGACTTTACAGAACTTTGGCGCTGTCAGTGAGCAAACTGTTTTAGAAATGGCGTCAGGTGCTGCGAAGGCTGCAAAGGCTGATATTGCGATTGCTATTTCGGGTATTGCGGGCCCCGGTGGGGCAACCCGGGATAAACCGGTTGGTTTGGTGTGGTTTTGCGTGCATTTTGCAGGAAAAAATTACCCAAGCAAACATGTTTTTACCGGTGATAGAGCCAGTGTTAGAGCTCAAGCTATTGTTTATTCAATAGAAAAAGTTATCGAGATAATAAAATCAGAAAATTAGCTTGATACTGTGATTTCATACAGTATACTGTCTGCATTAGCCGGATTTGGAGAACAGAATGAACGATAACAAACAAAAAGCGTTGGACGCTGCTTTATCACAAATTGAACGTCAATTTGGTAAAGGTTCAATTATGAAATTGGGCGACAACAAAGCCCTTGATATTGAAGCTATCTCAACAGGTTCACTGGGGATTGATATTGCATTAGGTATAGGTGGTTTACCAGCAGGACGTATCGTTGAAGTATACGGCCCTGAATCATCAGGTAAAACAACGCTAACGCTACAAGTTATCGCTGAAGCTCAGAAGCAAGGCAAAACGTGTGCATTCGTTGATGCTGAGCATGCTCTCGATCCTGTATACGCACAAAAGCTAGGTGTAAACATTGATGAGTTACTTGTTTCTCAGCCTGATACTGGTGAGCAAGCATTAGAAATCTGTGACATGCTTGTTCGTTCAAGTGCGGTTGACGTGGTTATTGTTGACTCGGTTGCTGCATTAACACCAAAGGCTGAAATTGAAGGCGACATGGGTGACTCACACATGGGTCTTCAAGCTCGTTTAATGTCGCAAGCCCTTCGTAAATTAACGGGTAATATTAAGCGCTCGAACACCTTGTGTATTTTCATCAACCAAATCCGTATGAAAATAGGTGTTATGTTTGGTAACCCAGAAACAACAACGGGTGGTAACGCACTTAAATTCTACGCATCGGTACGTATTGATATTCGTCGTATTGGTTCGGTGAAAGAGGGTGATGAAGTTGTGGGTAACGAAACCCGCGTTAAAATTGTTAAAAACAAAGTTGCACCGCCGTTTAAACAAGCTGAGTTCATCATTATGTATGGTGAAGGTATCTCTAAACACGGTGAATTAATTGACTTAGGTGTTAAACATAAGATTGTTGAAAAGTCAGGTGCTTGGTATAGCTACAACGGTAATAAAGTAGGCCAAGGTAAAGCAAATTCAATTAAGTTCTTAAAAGACAACCCAGAGATCGCAGATGAGATCGAAGGTAAGTTACGTGAAATGCTATTACTTCAAGCAACTATTAAGCCTGAAGACGGTGTAGATGTTGGCTTGATAGCTGAAGACGAGCTATAAAACACCTTTACAGTGTATTGTTAAGCGTGATTTGACCCGCCCTTAACACAAAAAGACCGCTACTTAGTTAGCGGTTTTTTTATGGGTGAATAATAGTCGCACTGAGCCGTTTTTATAGATGAAAAGTTGCGCCGGCTGTAGCGGCTATTTTACAGGGGCGGGCCTATACCAGTTCACTTAATTAATACCATTTTGCAAAAATACTTAATCATTTTGAGTGATTAAACCAGTCGCTACCTACGTTAAAAATTTTTGATTTAGAATAACTAAATTTTTGCCTTGTTATCAACGCGGTTTTATTGCCTCAAAATAGACCACTTAATTAAGCGTAATGCTATAAGTGAGCAATTTTAGGGATTAAGGTAAGGGGATATAAGGGATTCAATCTGTCAACGCGGGATAAACCAGCTGCAACGAGTCGATACATAAAAGCCGCACAGTGTGCGGCTTTTAAATTCTTAAAGTTTAGAGCTTATCGTTTCAAACTTGGCACTCATTAAAGCTGCCAGTTGAATGAAACAGCATAGCTACGTGGCGCACCATAGTAACCTTGTGCCCAGAATAGGCTATGAAGGTACTTTTCGTTGGTGACGTTATTAATATTTAAGTTAACACTAACATTGTCGTTAATATCGTAAGTGGCCATTAAGCTTAATAAACCATAGGCATCTTGCTGAGTGGTTATTTGCGGTGCATTAGTATCAGCATCGCGAACCTGTACGCGCTGCGTATCGTCTTGCCATTGATAATTTAGGCCAAAGGTTAAGCCATCAACTTCAGGCACTTTGTGAGTTAGCGCAAGTTTAAATTGATTCTCTGGCGTGTAGTCTTTTACCAGCTCATCACCATCGATGTTTAAGTTGCTATAGCTAAAGCTTGCACTCAATGTTTCATTGATTTGACCGCTAAGTTCTAGTTCAAAACCATCGCTATTAATGCCGTCTGCGCCATAGTAGCGTGTATCATCCGGTAAGGATCCTGGTACTGCTACAGCAAGACCCACTTGCTCTGCATCAAAGTAGGCAACAGTGACAAACAGGTTGTCATCAAGTAATTGTGCTTTTAAACCCACTTCACTACTTTTACCAGTAATAGGGTTGAGATAGTCACCATTTATGTCACGCTCAGTTTGCGGCACAAATGTTTCTGTGTAGCTTGCATAAGTTGAAAAGCGCTCGTTGATATCATAAACAACACCGTAGTAGGGCACGGTTTGATCGCTGTCTTTATCTTTCGCTTTCCCGTATGACTCACCTTCAGTTTCCCAATTTACTTGGCTGACACCTGCTAAGAAGCTAAGTGAATCGGTGGCTCTAATGCGTGTTGAAATATAAGCTGAACGTTGACGGCTAATCAGATCTGCTCCTGTTAAACCATCAGTGAGTGTCGGAATTGGCGCAACTCCGTCCCAACCACCCAGTTCAGGCATTTTAGGGAAACCATTGCCTGTGGTGCGGTCATAAAGAGATTTATCATTATAATCCATGTCTGCTTGGTTAACACCAAACGATAGGTCATGCTCCATACCAAATAAATTAAATTTACCCGTTGCATAGATATCTAAAATGTCGTGCTTATCTTTATGATCGTATTCACTTGCGTAACCTGTTAAGCCTAAACCTGTTTCTCTATCAGGCGTGCCATAAACATAGAAAAGCTCAGAGTCTTGCTCATTTTCTAAGTGTGCATAGCTGGCTTTTAAAAACCAAGTATTAGTGATTGCTTGCTCAATGGATAAAAATAACTGCTCGGTGGTGTTGTTCCAGTATGACCAATCGGATGCAGTGCTAGTTGATACATCGAAGTTAGTCGCAGTACCATCGCTATAATAAAGTGGTAACGCACCCCAAAGAGGGCTGTCTGCGTCTTTATTTTGTTTAACATAGTTAGCTGTTACGACTGTGCTGTTAGTCAGTTGGCCTTCATATGCTAAGTAATAAATTGTTTTATCTTGCTCGTAGCGATCAAGATAAGAGTCTGTTTTATGCTTTGTAAATACGGCACGCACTGCGTGGTTATCGTTGATAGCCGTTGATGCGTCAAGTTCAAGACGTTTATTATCCCATGAGCCATATGACACTGATGCATTGACCTGTGTTTGATATGTTGGGCGTTTTAATACCATGTTGACCGTTGCCGATGGATTACCAGCACCAGTCATTAAGCCATTAGCACCACGAACAATTTCGACACTATCGTATATAGAGGTATCAAGTGTGCCTTGAATAGAGCCGTTATCTTGGGGTAAACCCATGCCATTAACTTGAAAGTTGGTAATTTCAAAGCCGCGAGCTTTAAAGTAGGTGCGATCGGTTTCAATTTGCTCAACAGTCACACCCGGGGTGCTTTCAAGTACTGAGTTTAAATCATCAAGTGAGAAGTCATCCATCAACGCACGAGAAACAACAGAGATAGACTGAGGTGTTTCTTTTATGGTTAAGCCCAATTTAGTCGCTGATTGAGCTTGTTCGGTAATATAGTTTTTGTGATGTTGACCGTAGACAGCAATTTTTTCGATCGCAGGTTCTTCTTTTGGTTGTTCTGCTAAAGCGTAGCCACTAAGAAGAGCTGAAGTCACTATGCTTAATTGTGACAAGCGCAAAAATTTAGTTGATGACATGCAAATTTCCAAATAGTTCAATGATGATTCAAATTAATGCGTAATTTAATCTAAATGAAAATGATTTGCAATTTGCTTTTGAGGGCTTTAATAAAAAAAAGCGGCCGGAGCCGCTCAGGAAGTAAAACTATTTTTATACTTAAAAAACGTATTTTGCAGAAAATTGAAGGCGGTCCATATCACCATCAGCGCCACTTTCTAATTCTCGTTCAGCATGTTTCAGTTCAACACCAAATGTGAGTTTCTTTACTGGCGAGTATAAAATATTCGCGCTGTAGCTTTGACTTGTTTTAGTAGGATCACCCGAAATAGCTAACAGATCTGTGTTGTTATCTGCTGAGAAAAATGAATAAAGGAAAGTTGAACGCCACTGACTATTCCAGTGTTGTTGATAACCAATGAAGCCTGAAGTTGAGTCGATGGCATCTAGTTCATCACCATTAAGTACTGCACCATGTGCTACGTTTAAACCAACATATCGACCTAAGCCTGAACCTTGTGTCAGCATGAATTTGAGGTTGTTTTGACCAAAATTAACTTTACCCGATGCACTAATACCAAAGGATGTTTCGTCTGCATCGACGCCATTCTTTTTATAGGTTAGTTGACGCGCTAAACCTGTAAAAACTAATTCACCCCAGTCTGCTTTATGAGCATAACGCGCGGTAAAATCAGGTAAAGATGCATCATCCGTTGCAACGCGTGCGCCACCTTGGGTCGTAATTGTACTTTCTGGGTTTTCAACAGAGAACGACCAGTTGCCCGTTGAGTAACGAATTTGTGATTGGCGGGCAAAAACGGTCCCTTCTGCAGGGCCTACGAAGTCTAGCGTTTCTGGCAGTGCGCCTACGTTTTGAAAGTTTGACCACGCTTGACCAAATAACCAGCCATCATACGTGATAAAAGCTTGGCGAATACGCGGAGCATAGGAGTTGGTAACACGTTCATTACCACCCGGTGCGGAGGCTAAAAAGTCAATTTCGATTTTAGTGTTAACAGTTTTACCATTGTCTAACTTTGTTGCAGTGCCAAAATTAAAACGCGATTGGCGGGCATGCATATCAAAGACTGCATCGCTGTCAACGTCAGGTCCCACGGGAGTTGTACTCGGTACATAAAAATCACGACCAATGCTGGTACCATCTGGAACACCTGATGAATAGTCACTCCACATCGCATCTAGCTTTACATAACCGCCATAAGTGATATCGGTATTACCTAAAGTGGCAGCACTTGCAGTGCCTGTTAGTGCGCATAACACGGCCGATGCCGTGAGGGTCTTTAAAGCGGTTATTTTTGTTGTTGTCATAATGTCTATTCCTGTTGAAGCTATTTGTGTGTTGTTGTATCACTGTTGTTTAAGAAATGACTTCTCTCAATTATCTATTGGTCTATTAGACTAAGGTGTTACATAGCGATAAATCGCTTACATCAACATATTGGAGTAGATTATAGGTGGCTATTACGAAGTTTTTAGCTATTTGGCGAGATATACAACTAAGGTCTAATACTTTAAGGGGCGTTGCTGAGTGATCCTTGAAGCAGGCCGAAGGCAAGTAATTAAAATGGAGACGACAACAATGTCACAAAGTATCTATCCAGTTCCCGCGCATATCAAGAATGCCGCATTAGTTGATAACGATAAATATAATACACTGTACAAGCAATCTATCGATGACCCTGAAGGATTTTGGCGAGAGCATGGTAAGCGTCTTGATTGGTCAACTCCTTATACTAAAGTTAAAAACACATCATTTGACAAAGGCCATATCAATATTCGTTGGTTTGAAGATGGCCAACTTAATGCCTCATATAACTGTATCGACCGTCATCTCGCTGCTAAAGCAAACAAAACAGCCCTTATCTGGGAAGGAGACAACCCAGAGCAAAGCGAAAATATTACCTACCAACAATTGCACGATGAAGTTGCAAAATTAGCAAATGGTCTTAAAAAGCTGGGTGTTGCAAAAGGTGACCGCGTAGCGATTTATATGCCAATGACTCCGCAGGCTGTTTATGCCATGCAAGCGTGTGCTCGTATTGGCGCGATTCACTCTGTTGTGTTTGGTGGTTTTTCTCCATCAGCAATCGCTGACCGTATTAATGACTCAGGTGCAAAAGTCGTGATCACATCTGATGAAGGTCGTCGCGCTGGTAACTGCGTGCCATTAAAAGCAAATGTTGATGAAGCGGTATCACAAGATTCAGTAACCACAGTTGAGCATGTGATTGTTCACCAGTTAACTGGCGGTGAAGTAGAGTGGAACAGCCACGACGTATGGTGGCATGATTTAGTGGCAGATTTACCGGCAGAATGTGAACCAGAGCCAATGAATGCTGAAGATCCACTTTTCATTCTTTATACATCGGGCTCTACTGGTCAGCCTAAAGGTGTTGTTCACACCACGGGTGGCTACCTTGTTTACGCATCAATGACCCATGAATATGTATTTGATTTAAAAGAAGACGATATTTTCTGGTGTAGTGCTGATGTTGGTTGGATCACGGGTCACAGTTATATTGCGTATGGCCCATTAGTTAACGGCTGTACACAAGTGGTATTTGAAGGTGTACCCACTTACCCAACTGCAGGTCGTATGGGTGAAGTAATCGACAAACACAATGTCACTATTCTTTACACTGCACCAACCGCTATTCGCGCGTTGATGGCAAAAGGTGATGAGCCAACAGCGACATCAAAACGCACAAGTCTGCGTATTATGGGCTCTGTGGGTGAACCTATTAACCCAGAAGCATGGGCATGGTACTACGAGCATATCGGTAATGAGAATTGCCCAATTGTTGATACTTGGTGGCAAACAGAAACGGGTGGCATCATGATCACACCATTGCCGGGTGCAACAGACATGAAGCCTGGTTCTGCAACTCGTCCATTCTTTGGTATTGCACCTGCGCTTTATGATGCAGAAGGCAATACACTTGAAGGTGCGGTTGACGGTAACTTGGTTATTTTAGATAGCTGGCCTTCACAAGCACGTACCGTGTATGGTGACCATGAGCGTTTTGAACAAACTTACTTCTCTGCTTACCCTGGTGTTTATTTCACGGGGGATGGTTGTCGCCGTGATGAAGATGGTTATTACTGGATCACTGGGCGTGTTGATGACGTACTGAATGTATCGGGCCATCGCTTAGGTACGGCTGAGATTGAAAGTGCGTTAGTTGCTCATGAAGCCGTTGCTGAGGCTGCCGTGGTGGGTTACCCGCACGACATCAAAGGCCAAGGTATTTACGTGTATATCACGCCAAATGAAGGCGTCACAGTGAGCGATGAATTAACCGCAGAAGTGCGTAACTGGGTTCGTAAAGAGCTAAGTCCTATTGCATCACCAGATATGATTCAATGGTCGCCAGGTTTACCAAAAACACGTTCAGGTAAGATTATGCGTCGAATTTTACGTAAAATTGCCGCTAATGAGCACCAACAGTTGGGTGATACTTCAACACTGGCCGATCCGAGTGTGGTTGATGAGCTAATCGAGAATAGATTAAATCGTTAAAAACGCGTTAAAAACTTGATTAGAAGTTGATTCTAAACGTAGTATATCGGCTGTCACTTAGAAATAGGTGTCAGCCGAATTTATTAGGAGTGAACCATGAGTCAGTTTTTAATAGCGGATGATCATCCGTTATTTCGTGAAGCGCTGAAAGGGGCATTGAGTACTAAGTTTACGGATTTGGAAGTATTTGAATCGGAAAACTTCGATACCACATTGCAAGTGCTAAGCGAACAAGAAGATCTTGATATCTTACTACTAGACCTTCACATGCCAGGAAATGGCGATTTATACGGCCTTATTCGTATTCGCGAAGATTACCCAAGCTTACCTATTGCAGTTGTGTCGGGGAGTGAAGACATTAATATTGTGTCGAAAGTAATGGGTTACGGTGCGATGGGATTTATTCCTAAATCATCATCATCGGATGATATCGCAATGGCGATTAATCATATTCTAGAAGGCGATGTGTGGTTACCAGCAGAGCTTAAAGATAAAGTAGCAGCCGTTGATGGCGAAGACAAAGAAATTGCAGCTCAGGTGGCATCACTAACCCCACAACAATATAAAGTGCTGCAGTACCTGCATGAAGGTTTGTTAAATAAGCAAATCGCTTATGAGTTACATATCTCTGAAGCGACAGTAAAAGCACATATTACGGCCATTTTCAGAAAACTTGGCGTATACAACCGTACTCAAGCCGTGCTTATTGCCTCAAAACTTCAACTTGATCCTATTGAATCGAACTAGTCATTAGATAATAAAAATAATAAAGAGGCGAGCAGCCTCTTCATTCATTACTTAAGCAAACACCACGGTTCGATTACCGTTTATAAACAGTTTATGTTCAGAGGCCAACTGTAAGGCTTTGCAAAAAACTGTTTTTTCAACATCTTTACCCATTTTTGCCATCATCTCTGCGGTATCCGCATGACTAACATGCGTCACATCTTGCAAAATAATTGGCCCTTCATCGAGTTCGTTATTAACAAAATGAGCGGTTGCACCAATGATTTTTACCCCACGTTCAAAGGCTTGGTGGTAGGGTTTTGCACCAATAAAGGCAGGTAAAAATGAATGGTGAATATTAATAATTTTACCTTCAAAGCGCGCCACAAACTCAGGGCTTAAAATACGCATGTATTTGGCAAGGCCGATAATATCAGGCTGGTAGCTGGCAATTAAATCACCCACTTTTTGGTCATGCTCAGCACGGCTTAAGCCTTCGTGTGAAACAACATGAAACGGCACGCCAAAACCTGCTGCCAATGGCGCTAAGTCTGCATAGTTAGCAATTACAGCTAATACCTCTATATTTAACGCTTTTTCAAATTGTTTAAGTAATACTCCCCCTAAACAATGCGCTTCTTTGGTGGCAAGCAATACCACTTTGGTTTTTTCACTGCTGTGCAGCGCAAGCTCTGCGCCATCAGGAAGTAGCTCAGCAAGGCTTGGTAAAAAGTCATCTGAAATAACCCCGCTTAATTCGGTGCGCATGAAAAAGCGTTGGGCATCTTTGTCTACAAATTCGTTATTACGGGTAATATTCAAATTATGTTGATGACAAAGACCGGTGATCTTGGCAATTAGACCCACATCATCATCGCATTGTGTTGTTAAAATCGTGTTCATAGTCCTCATTCTAATCCCATTTGTGTGAACGTCATTATTTGCTAATTTTTTAGCGCTGAAAAGGACTATTTATGCAAAAGTTATTAATTATTAAGTTTTACAAGAATTATATTTTCAAATAATTGAGAATTATCTTCATAAATTACGTGTAGTGCTTATTTGCTTTTTTCCTATTTACTTTAGGGTGTTAGTCCGTAATCAATGGAAAGGAAACATGAAACAAATAAAGACACTTCTTGCTGCATCAATCTCGCTAATTTTACTTGCGGGGTGCAATTCAGATGATTCTAAAGATAATGTAGAAAAATCAAAAGATCCTATTAATCAGGCTCCCATAATCATTTTAAATAATGCTGAGGGTGTAGAAAAACAAATAATAACAATTACGGCGTCAGTTCAAGATGAAGGCGAAGTGACCTATCTTTGGAGTCAAAACTCTGGAGCATTGGTGTCATTAGAAAATACAAAAACGAACACGGTTAGTTTTGTTGCACCCAGTGTTACAGAAAATATTAAAATTTCTCTCAATCTAACTGTTGAGGATGAAGAAGGCTTAACATCGAGCCAAGATGTTGAAGTGGAGGTTAAGCAGCAGTTTGTATCATTGACACTAAATGGTGTAGCTACAGATTCCCCTTTGATGGATGCAACAATAAAAGCAACAATGGGTGAGCATAATTTTACGACAACGACTGATTCTGACGGTACCTATACATTAGAACTAAATGTTGATGATGATACAGATATGAGCCAGTTAATAACCATTGAAGCTCAAGGAAAGGATGATCAAAAAGAAGCTCTGCTTCAATCAAAATTAATGAGTTTTGAAAGCTTAAAAGCTAAAGCAGGAAATGATGCAGTACTTACTTCAGATGAGAATTTTGGTGTAAATGTTACTAATCTTACAACTGCGAAATCAGCACTTATATCACGAGAAAATTTATACAAAGAAGTAGAAACAGAACAAGATTTAATTCGGTTGCGTAATGAAATAAATGCAGAAGAGCTAGTAAAAGTTGCTACCGCTATTAAGGTTGTTCTAGATAAATCTTCAAACAATCAATCACTATCCTTACCAGATGGTATTACTAATGTTTTGGAGCTAGCATTAAACAACGAAAAAATGACTCAGTACATAAAAGATATAGAGCAAACTCCTGAGTTTACGCAGGCTAAGGAAGAAATGTTAGCAGACGAGAAAGTTGTCCAAAAACCAAATGCTAATGGTATCGATACTTTTTACTATAGTCGTGGAAATTTATATATAAATCAAGTTGTTGAACTTAATAATGATGGGACAGGGCAATACCTTTTAAACGCATTTGATGGCACCTTCAAGTGGACTTACAGTGATGGTATTTATACGTTGGAAAATCCTGAAGGTTTTTATGTTAATGAATCTATTTCAGAAGTTAACATTGATGGTGAAGTTAAATCTGTTATTCAAAAAGCAAGTCTATATAAATCAGAGCTAAAAATATTATCAGCAACTGATAACGGTTTTATCGTAAGTGAAACTGAATATACAAATATATCTTATCCAAATGGTGAGTATGATGATTATCAATTAATTGATGATTCTATTTTTAAAGTAATTACACAAGCTCAGCAAGTTGACTTTACATTAGCGCAAACTGAGTTTCCAATTTCGTTACCAGGCCCCAATATTTTGATTGAGGATGTTGTTCTTGGTGCTATGACGGTCTCTTTAAATGATGATGGTACAGGAAAAATTTTAGAGCTTGGAGATACTAATGCCTCAATTAATTGGCAGTTAATTGATGATAAAGGAAAAAAGTCATTGCAAATCACGCTTAATGACTATGATAATCAATCTATTATATTTAAGCAGCTTTCTGACAATGAAGGTGTCATCCAAGTTGCTGTAGTTAGTGAGTTTTATGATAAAAAATACGCCAGGGTAGGTTTTGCGAGTCTAGTTAACGAGTCAGAAGTATTTAGTTTAGAAACAGTACCGGGAATTTATAGTTATAACTTTGATGGCAAAAGTTTGGAAGAGTTCTGGTTTGAACTTTGGCCCGATGGTAAAGCTGTAACCATGAGTGTATCTGATACAGATAATGACGGAGAGTTATCCGCTGATGAAAGTAAAGTTTTTAAGGGTAATTGGAAGCTTGAAAATGACGTGCTAACTATAACTCGCAACCTCAATGATTATAATGGTTGTTATTATATTGGTTATGACTTTGCGTGTTGGCAATGGAATACAAGACAATGGAAGTTAATTGAGCAAATTGAAGATACGATATATGTTAACCACATGCATCAATTTACATATAATCAAGGTGAAGAACCAAGAGAAAAAACGTTTGATAATCGTAAATTTAATAAAGCGAGCGAACGACCTATACTTGCTCCATTAGCTGATGAAATATTGCAGCAGATAGGCTATCAACCCCCTATTGCTTTGAAAGGCTTAGTTAGTTTTGACACATATCTTGATAAAAGTTTGTATTTCGTAAATTTTGATTATTATCAGGAAGGTGAAGTGGGTTACTTCCAATTTAATACAGATGAATCATTTGAGTTCTACCAAGATGACCAGCTTAGTACTGGGAACTACCAACTTTTTGCTGATAATCAAGCTGTTTTGCGCGATAACATATCATTTAATTACGGTAAAAGTTATGGCTTATTAGCTGAATCAAGTAATGTTTTAATTACAGCATTCGATGACTCTATTTGGCCCCAATTTAGTAATGAAACTGATGCCAAAGTATATATAAGCACTGTTACTGATAATAAACCTGTTAGTACAATAGATCATTTACTAAACCGAAAAATTTACATGGTTGATAGAGGTGATAATAGTGAATGGCATATCAGTTTCTTACAGTTTGATAAAGAAAAAGTGACGATATATTCCGATGAGAGCTTTAGCGTTGTACAAGCTGAACTTGACTACTCAGTAACGGAGGAAGGAATGATGAGTATTTCGGGTAATTCGTTGTTTTTATCATTGGTGACAGATGCATTTAATATAGTAGTGACTAATGTTGACGAGAACGATACAAGGGATTTTAATTACTTCTTATTTGAACATCAAAAAGCAATAGATTTTGTACAAAATGCGAATGTGTTTCAAGAAAGCTCAACACGTTAGCCATTTAGATTAGTTAATATAAGTAAGGTCAGATTGCATGTTTGATGTATCTGACCTTACTTTTTTAAGAATTAACTAATCCTAATTATAAGTTTTAGACTTTATTTTCAAAGCATGGAATTATCAGGGGTTGTTGCTAGTTTTTCGTTTGCGATTGCAAGTTGCTTTTCTGTTCGGGTAAAGCGAATACTGTCTTCTCCTACGCTTTCTCTAAACCCCTCAAGTGCATGTTTTAAATGATACTGTGCATCTCGCCACTCTTCTAATTCTAGCAAAGCGCGTGCTAATGCAGTTTTCACTAATGCTGTTCTGTAAGAAACTTCTGGATACAGAGTTAAAGTTTTTTCTAGGGTCTCTGTTAGGATTTTTTTAGCTTTAATTTGATCGCCTTTCTCTGAATAGGCAAGTCCTAAATTACGTGCCGCGGTGAGAGTATTTGTATGCACTTCCCCATACATTAATGTAATTCGATTCAAGGGCTTCGTTCTATGCTTCAATAGCTTGGTCAAAGCGTTGCTGATAACCATATGCATTGCCCAGGTAATTATAGCCGTATGCATAGTCTATATGTTTTTTCCGTAGCGCTCACTGACCATTTTGGCAGAGCTAACCTACTCAGCCAACTCGAATAGTGGCAAATAAATTGATAGCTACTTTGCTACAGCAGGTTAACCACAGTGAAGTGTTTATTCGGTACACTCTAATCGCCTGATCCTCTCACCATAAAAACAGTAAAAACGATTTAAGCTGTTTACCACAATGAGGCATAGAGCAGAGCAAAGTGTGGTTAGAGTCGTGTTTATTCCTTCACTCTGATCCCAGTTTGACTTAGCCTTAATATTCGATCAATTTACAATGAATAAAATTATCTTCTTTATATTCAAGTGAATGCTACTTGCAATAGACATGTTAATAATTAACATTGAGGTGCGAAAATTAAAAAACTCTTTCCGAAAATGAGAAAATTATTTGTTAATTACGTGGCGTGAAAATTTATAGAAGCGGTATTTAATTTAGGTGTTAGTTCATTAACTATGAAAAGGAAAAACAATGAAATACCTAAAAACACTGCTTGCAACTTCAATTTCGTTAGCATTACTCGCAGGTTGTGGATCAGATGATTTTAAAATTGATCAACAACAATCAGAACAAACTGAGCAACCACAAGAGCCGGTAAACCAAGCGCCGATTATAACTTTAGACAATGCTCAAGGGGTTGAGAAACAGACTATCACTTTAACTGCATCGGTAGAAGATGAAGGAGATGTCACTTATTTATGGGCGCAAAGTGATGGTATTGCTGTTTCCTTAGAGAATACCGAAACAGACACCGTAAGCTTTGTTGCTCCTAGTGTTGCTCAAGATCAAAGTATTTCTTTAACGTTAACGGTGAAAGATGAACAAGGCTTAAGCGCGACGAAAAATGTTGATGTTGAAATTAAACAGCAACTTGTGGTGCTAACAGTGGATGGTATTGCAACTGATTCTCCGTTAATGGAAGCAAGTGTAAAGGCAACACTCGGTGAGCACGAATTTACCACGACAACAACGACAGATGGCCTGTATAGCTTAATAATTAAAGTGGACGATGACATTGATATGAGCCAAGTTGTTACGATCGAAGCACAAGGTAATAATGACCAGCAAGCGGCGTTGTTGCAATCTAGGTTAATGAGTTTTGCAACTTTAAAGAATCGCGCGGGTGATGATGGCGTGTTGTCACAAGCAGATGACTTTGCAGTTAATGTTACTAATTTAACAACTGCTAAAGCTGCATTGATGCTCAGAGAAAACTCCCTGGCAGAAATAATGACTGAGCAAGATCTGCAGCGTTTAGGCAGTGAAATAAACGCTGACGAGTTGATCCAAGTTGCTACTGCAATCAAAGTTATTTTGGATAAATCCTCGTCGAATGATGCGCTTGCTTTACCTGCAGGGGTTGATAATGTGCTAGAGCTTGCTTTAGATGAGCAAAAAATCACAGATTATATTGCTGCTGTAAAAGATGAGCCTGTATTTACACAAGCAAAAGAAGAGATGCTTGCTGATGGCAAAGTGGTTGATAATAGTAATGTTTCTGGAATTAATACGCTTTATTTAAACGAAGGAATAGAATATTACAACCCAGTTATTGAGTTTAATAATGATGGTCAAGGTCACTATACTACTTACGCCAATCAAGGTTCATTTACTTGGCAAAAAAGTAACAATGTGTACACCTTGGAAAACCCAGATGGTATTTTTAATTTCAGCAGCTCGGAGCAAGTACTCATTGATGGGCAACAAGTATATATAGATATGGAATCATCTGTTTATAAGGTTGAAATTACTATATTAACAGATACAGAAAATGGCGTAATACTGAAAGAAGAACATTTTAGTAAAGTGAGTTACCCCAACGGTGAGAAGCCAGACTATGAAGATACATCTGAATTTTTGACGAATGCTTTCACAAATAATCAACAAGTTGATTTTGTACTAACAACAACTCCACTCGCAGTGCCATTTCCAAGTGTAACTTATAATGATGGTGAAGTTGCTACAACGCTTGATGCAGCCACATTAATGTTACATGAAGATGGTTCCGGTTCTTTAGTTGAGTTAGGGAATACGCCTTTACAATGGCAGTTAGTGGAAAGTGGTGGCAAAAAGTCTTTAGTTATTACTTTAACCGATTATAACAACCAAAGTTTTACTTTCCGACAACTAACATCTGCGGATGGAATCGTTCATATTGCGGCTTTTAATAACGATGATGCTCCCAAGGCCTTTGTAAATATTGCCAGTAAAATAAAGAGCAACGAGTACTTTGATATACAAACCATGCCTAGTGTTTATGCGCATACATCAGATGCTTTGTCTGCATTTTGGTTTGAGTTGTGGCCAGATGGTCGCCTTATTACGGTAAGCACCTATGACTACAATAACGATGCTGAGTTATCAGCAAATGAAGTCGGCGTCACCCGAGGTAATTGGTCAATGCAAGATGGTAAAGTTTCACTGTCTCGGTATACAGGAGGAGAGGGTTGTTACTATGCTGATATTAGTCCTAGTTGCTGGGAATATAACCGCCGTGAGTGGCGTTTGATTGAGCAAGTTAATGACTCTGTTTACTTCACGCGTAAGATGATGTGGGCTGATATGCCTGGTACTGGTTTTACGCAAGTTGGCCATAATAATCGAAAACTTATAAAACAGAATGATCGACCAATTCAGTTACCTGAAGAAATATTACAAGTGATAGGTCAGTTTCCTTATGTTAATTTAACAGGTTTAATTTCACTTAATAATTACTTGGAGAAACCCCTTTACTATGTAAGTTACGAGTACTCGAGTGAGGGAGAAGTGGGTTATTTTCAATTTAATGCTGACCAAACCTTTGACTATTATCAAGATGGAGTGCTTAGTGATGGAAGCTATCAGGCTTTTGCAGATAATCAGGTGATTTTGCGTGATGATACCTCATTCTTTTATGGTAAACGTTATGGATTGTTGGCCGAATCAAATAATGTCGTTATAGCAGCCTTTGATAGTTTTGTATGGCCACATTTCGAGAGTGAAGTTGATGCTAAAGGCTACGCGGAAGCTGTGGCTAAAAATACCCCTGCGAGTGGTATTGACCATCTGCTAGAGAAAAAAGTGTATATGGTGGATAGAGACCAAAAAGGTAAATGGGTAATGACATTCCTTAAATTTGGTAATGATAAAATAACTATTTACTCAGATGAAAGCTTTAGCAGTATAGAAACTGAGATTGCATATACAGTGACTGAGGAAGGGGTGATTAACTTGAGTAACACCGAAAATACCATGTATTTATCATTAGTCACAGACGCGTTTAACATCATAGTGACCAATGATGTTGAAAATGAGCATAAAGACTTTAATTACTTTTTATTTGATTTAAATAAGGCTAAAGACTTTATCAATAATAGCAATGCATTGCGAGAGAGTGCCTACCGTTAATTGCACTTAGAAACGCGCTTGATGTTTGTAAGACCCCATCACAGGGGTCACTATATTAGTGATAATGTGAGACTAAATTACTTAGCTAAACTATTTTAAGTGTAGTGACTAATGTTGACGAGAACCATAGAAGGGATTTTAATTACTTCTTATTTGAGCATTAAAAAGCAATAGATTTTGTACAAAATGCGAATGTGTTTCAAGAAAGCTCAACACGTTAGCCATTAAGATTAGTTAATACAAGTAAGGTCAGATTGCATGTTTGATGTATCTGACTTTACTTTTTTCAAGAATTAACTAATCCTAATTATCAGTTTTAGACTTTATTTTCAAAGCATGGAATTATTAGGGGTTATTGCTAGTTTTTCGTTTGCGATTGCAAGTCGCTTTTCTGTTCGGATAAAGCGAATACTATCTTCTCCTACACTTTCTCTAAACCCCTCAAGTGCATGTTTTAAATGATACTGTGCATCTTGCCACTCTTCTAATTCTAGCAAAGCGCGTGCTAATGCCGTTTTCACTAATGCTGTTCTGTAAGAAACTTCTGGATACAGAGTTAAAGTTTTTTCTAGGGTTTCTGTTAGGATTTTTTTAGCTTTAATTTGATCGCCTTTCTCTGAATAGGCAAGTCCTAAATTACGTGCTGCGGTGAGAGTGTTTGTATGAACTTCCCCATACATTAATGTATTTGATTCAAGGGCTTCGTTGTATGCTTCAATAGCTTGGTCAAAGCGTTGCTGATACCCATATGCATTGCCCAGGTAACTATAGCCGTATGCATAGTCTATGTGTTTTTTCCCGTAGCGCTCACTGACCATTTTAATGGCTTGTGTATGGAGAGGTATGGCTTTGTCATATTCACCTAGACGAGAAAAGTTATTCCCCATTTCGTTCAAAGTGAGTGCCAAAGTTGGATGGTCTTTTGGGTAGATTGTTATTTGCACTTTATAAATGTCTTCAAGAAGAGCGTTGGCACTATCAAAGTCTTCGTTAGCAGAATAGGCACTTTGAAGTGTAAAAAGCGCATGAAGGTATTCTGCGGATGTACTGGCAAAATGTTTTTTGGCGAAAGTTATTGTTTGTTTTGCTTCTGTTAATTGTTCTTTTAATTTACCTTGCTCTTGAAATACTGCAGTGCGTTTATTTTTTATTTCAATAATCGCACTGTGCTGCTTATTTTGTATTGCAAGGCTTTCAGCTATTTGTAAGTTTGTTAAAGCAGCGTCATGTTCATCACTATAAAAGTAAGCATTAGCGAGAGTTGTGTAATACTGTGTTTGATCTTCAGTGGATAGCAAATCTATATCAACGGAATTTAAAGCTGTTCTCGCAGACTCGATTTTAGATAGTTTAATATATATCTGAGATTTCAGTAAGTTAGTGGTGTTGTTATACAAGTCTGCTTGATTAAGCGCAAGCAATTCCAATGCTTCTGAGTATTCGCCAACACCACTTAGTGACTGCGCTAAATATAAAATTACTTTGGGTCGATTAGTTAGAATATTGGCATCATTAATTAGTCGTTGTTTTGCACCAAGTAACAAGTCTTGAGCACTTACTTCATGACCATCATAAGCTGCAGGGTCTGCTGACTTAAAAACATCAACCATAAAGTTTGCTACATATTCAGTTGTCGCTTGCTCTTTTTTTAGCTGCGTATTTTGTTTCCACAGTACAGTTGTAAATAAAATAGACGCTAAAACAAAGCCACTTGCAATGATTGCAGTTATTGGATTACGCCTGATAAACTTTTCACTGCGATAGAGGCTACCGTTGTATATGCTAATCGGTTTTACATTTATAAAATTATCTACGTCAGAAGCAAGTTGAGCAGCTGTTCTATACCGCTGATTCTTATCCGAGGTAGTATGATTAATTATGCCATGTAGCTCTTTATTGTTATGTTCATGTAATGTGCTCTTTAATACTTTGCCTAGGCTATAGACATCACTTTGAGTGGTCAGAGGTTCGCCAGCTAGCTGTTCGGGGCTTGCATATTCGTTGCTTAGGCCATTGATATAGGCAGAGTAAATTGTGTTGCTTTGTTCACTTAGTGTATGTGCTACACCAAAGTCAACGAGCTTAGGTTCTCCTAATTTATCAACGAGTATGTTATCAGGCTTTAAATCCCCATGAATGATTCGATTTTGATGAGAGTAACTTACGGCATCACATACTTTAATAAATAACTTGAGTATTTCTGTGTTAGAACGTACTGAGCAAAACTTTTCTAGAGGTACCCCTTCGATATATTCCATTATTAAATAAATTAAATCATTTTCAGTGGTACCAACGTCATAAATTTTTGCGATATTTGGATGATTTAATCGAGCTAGGTAGTGTGCTTCTTTAAATGCTATCTCTTTTGACGTTAATAGAGTGATTGATGGAGCAATGATTTTAATTGCTACTTGCTGTTCTAGTTGCCCATCGCAGCGCTCAGCCAAGTAAACTGCCCCCATACCGCCAGAACCGAGCAATCGGATTAACTTGAAGTGCTGAATGATTACGCCTTCTAGCATTAATATATTTTTATCTATGTCGAGACTATGAGCTTGATTGGAAATAATATTACTGAAAAGAGTATGCGAATTATTTTTATGATATGCAGTTATGAGTTGTGCTACTTTTTGCTTTAGTGGTTCAGGTACGTTTTTTAAGTTGTTTAATCCTTGCTCTAAATCAGTAGAGGAATGGGTAAGTAAATAATCAAATACACTTAATTCATCATGAAATTTCATAGCAAATCCTTTGTTATTATTTTATATATTAACTCTTATAAATGCTTTCGCAGCGTCTAGTTCTCTGTAAACAGTAGATTTTGAAATGTTGAGTTGACTCGCTAGCTGCTCAGCTTCGAGTCCTAAGAAGTAATGCTGTGAAAAAATATCCGCCTTTTTAGGGTGTTGCTTTTCTAGTAGCTTTAATGCGTTGTCCAGCGCTAAATAATGTTCAGGTGACGCTTCATTAAAATTTTCTTCGGTATACTCAATAGGCGTTCTTTTGCTCGCGGTTACTTTACGTATTTCATCAACTAATAAATTACGTATAAACAAACTAAGATAGCGATTAAATTGAGTTTTATGATCTACAGTGTAATTAGGAGGGATAAGCTCTAAAAGTGATTGATGCAACAAACACGTTGTCGTAGGTAAGTTATTCAATATATATGTAGCATCAATTTGTTGTTTATAACTATTTAAATGTGAACGGCAAACTTCTTTAAGGTGGAGGTAGACCAACGCTTTTAATTTTTTTTCACTTTCTTTGCAATTGTTTTGCCATTTATTTAGCAAGCTCATGATATCCATATACTTTCACTAGACTTTTTGTTTAAAACTTAATTGTTTGATAACAAATGTAACTTAAAATTTGTTTTTTGTAATCATCTCTCATGATTTTTGAGTAAAAATAAATTTAGTTCATTTGAGAATTCAGAGAATTAATTTCGTCGCTACCAGATTTTAGACTTAACGATAAAGTTTAGTAACTTAAATAAGTAAAAGGTAAAACGATGAAACTTAATTTTAATTATGCTTGGTTGCTTGTATTTAGCTTAGTTGTTGCTGGTTGTGGCGGAGGGGGAGCTGATTCATCAGGGAGTACAAACACTTCAACTGGTGATGGAAATTCAGGCGGAGGAGCAACAACGACTCAACCAGAAATTACAGTTAGTACAGTTGATTGCAGTGATTGTGAAAAATCAGCAGAAGTCAACATTATGGAAATCACTTCTGATGAAGCTATTTCAGCAATTGATGTTAGTTATCAATCAGGTTATGTAAAAGTAAACAGCGTTCTTGCAAACAAATCAGGTGGAACTTCATTTGATGCAAACAAGCAATTAACTTTGACTTTTTCAGCTGATCAGGCTGGTGATTACTCTGTTACATTGAACAAAGTGAAAGTGGGTGATACATGGTATGAACAAAATAAATCAGTCAATGTTACTATCGTTGAAACTGTCGTTAATGGCCATGTAGAATTTACTCTTTACACTACAAATGGAACACTCATCAACACAATTGCTCCTCAGCAAGTTGAAAAAGGTATGAAGCCAAATGGTTTGTATGTAGAAAATTTTGAAGTGCAAAACTATCTATATGATGAACAAAGTAATACCCTCAGTGAAGTATCTACACTAACTTTGCAAGCGGATGAAAATGGGGAAACAAATTTCTCGCTTGCACCGGGAAAATATTTATCTCATTTCAAAGCAGTCAGAAAGTTCAATGACCAATTAGTCTCTTTTGAATTGATTGTGAAACATACCGTTGAGAATAATGGTTCTCATTTTTATACACAATTTATCTATCCTAGAAATGTTTCTAGTAAGCTTATGGAAAGCCAAAAGGCTCTCTATGATGATATAGCAGATGGATCACTAATGGATATGAATCTATATAACCTACGCCCAGGTCGTTATTGTACTTCATGGTTTGATGATTCATATAGTGTTGTAAATATAAACGAAAAAGTTTCCGTGACATACAATAGTTTTTGTTATGAAGCGATTGCTCAAACAGGTGATGATATCGTTCTTGAGTACACTCAATCGAGTATTGCAATGAAAGTTGCTTTAACTCAGGGTGATGCGCAAGTTGGTTTACTTGATTTCGTCAATGATACAATGCAATACGATCATCAATATACTCTTGGCAGCAATAAGTTGAATTTTGAGTTTAGCGAATTTGCTGAAACAGGTGATGTTGAATTTAGCTTTATCGATGGAAAAGGGCTGAGTAATAATTTTGAGCTAACAATCAAAGTTATGGAATAATTAGATTTAGTAGTAAAGCCACACTTTTAAGTGTGGCTTGTCCTTAAATAGATCCCTTTCGCGCAAATTTGACTATCTAATAATTTATCTGATTTGATTGCATAAGCGCCTAAAATGTAATCATTATTTACTTTTAGTGTAAAAATAAGCTGCTTTCACTATACATGTGATTTTCTGTCCATAATTATGATTAATTAAGTGCTTTTCTACATCATTTTCTACACTTTTTGACTTTATCGTAAGTAACTGTAATTGAAGGTAATAACTTGTAAAGCATAGAGTTTTTTTTGCACTGTTCGAGTCGGAATGGGGTATTACAAACAATAAGGAAAAACTCCATCAAAAGCACTCTACTTAAAACAAGTGTTGTCTCAAGTTTATTTTCGGTACTGGCTGCTTGTTCAAACGACGACAGTAGCTATGTGTAACTATACAATGGTTCTTATAACAGCCCTTACACACGTTTATTTGTTGATGACACTGAACGTTCGGGCGTAGACTTTGATGACGTAACAACCTGCCATATCTATGACTTGGGTGAGTATGAACTGAGTTTTTAATATGATGAAGCCAGTGATTGCTATAACGCTATTTATAAAGCTTACGACCCTCGTATGATGACCATTGAAGAAAACCTAACCCTAGCGGCTATAGCCACGCTATTAATGTGGTTAACTTTATTGATAACTAGCAGAGCAATATATTGATAAAGTGGGTATGTACTGCACTCTAAATGATGAGACCGTGAAGATACTAGCAATAGTGTAGAAGAGTTAGACGAAAGTGGTTGAGAACTAAGTTTATAGTATCTATGTGGTGTTTGGATATTGGCCAACAGATAGTGAACTTTGCAACTAATAGATATGAACTTTACTGAAGAAAATAATTATACCTTGGTGATTGAACGCGATGAAACAACGGACTCAGATTATAAAATGAGCCTAGAGCTCACAGTGACTAAACAGTCTTAATTGGCTTGAATGCAACGGGGTCGTTTATTTACTCTTACTAAGTGTTTATTGTATAAACAATGAACGCTTTTATGTTGTTAAAGCAGAGACAAGGATTGGGTATGGATGAAGGTATTGCGTTATTAATATTGCTTGTTTTAGTGGTATTCGGCGGTTCTGTTGCAGGAATAATTGCTTTATTTCAGCTGTCTGTTTTAAAAAAAGAAGTCGCGTTATTGAGAGAGAAGCTTGCTGAGCCAAGGCCCGATAAGCAGCAAACGGATACTGAATTTCAACAGCATGTACCAAGAACCTCATCACAATCAACAAACACAGCTTCGCATTCAACAATAACAGCAACGATTGATTCGTTGCACGTTGAGCCAATGCTCTCTGCAGCAAGGCAGCCTCAGGGGTCGTCTCATGAGCCAATGCTTACCCTAGGGAAAGCCGCTGCGTTTGAGTTTATCACGTCCCTTATTACAGTGTTTAAAACTAATTGGCTGACGTGGGTTGGGGCTATTGCACTTGCTTTTGGCGGAATCTTTTTAGCCCGTTATTCGCTAGAAGCAGGGCTCTTGTCAGAAACGATGCGATTAACTTTAGGCGCTGTTTTTGGGGTAAGTTTAATTGTGGCAGCAGAGTACTTGCATCGTAAAGGAATAGTGTTTGAAGGCTTTAATAACTATATACCGGCAGCGCTTGCCAGTGGCGGCTTTATCAGTTGTTTTGCTTTAACATTACTGGCTTATACCCACTATGCATTATTAGCGCCTTTGCCTGCCTTCGCTATTTTGACACTGGTGTCGTTGGCTGCCAGTTGGATGGCATTGCGCTTTGGTCCTCTGCTTGCGGCTATTGGTATTATTGGTGCTTACAGTGTGCCGGTCTGGGTGAATACAGGGAGTAACGACTTTGTTGGTTTATTGACCTATGTTGGCTTTGTGAGTGTTTCGGCCTCTTTGGTGGCTCATTATGTGAAACGTCAGTGGCTTTGGTATTTGCTCTGGACTGGACACCTTGGTTGGTATTGGTTAGTGGCAGTAAGCGCTTCACATAATATTCTGTGGTTTATTAACGTATACGCTGTGTTCAGTATCTTGCTACTGATTGCGATTGTGCGTTTGGGTCTTAAGTTTATTCAAATAGAACACCGCCCTCAGCGTTTCATAAAGCAGCTTAAGCAACTACCCGATAATCCATTGCTTATAGCGATTTTAGCGCCGCTTGGTTTTTTGATGTTTAGCAATAATGCGTTACTCACTTGGCAACTTAGTAGTCTGTTAATGGTCAGTGTGCTGTTGTTTTTAGTGCTTAAAAACAGCGCGTGGGATAGTTGGTTAACGGTTGCAGTCGGCTGTGTTGTGCTGTTATTAATTAGCCAGCGTAATAGCGTTGATTTTACCGAGCAGCTTTTTGTGTTTAGGCAAAACTACGGAGTCGGGCTGTTTTTTATCGCGCTGTTTATTAGTTATGGTTTGCTGTTCGCACGCAAATATCCACAGCGGTTAGGATTCTCGCTGATAGCTTCGCTGTCGAGCTTTGTGATTATTGGTTGCTTGTATGTTATTACGCCAAATAATGCGCTTACAAATGCTTATCCGCTCTGGTGTACGGTGTTATTGGGGGTCAGTGCACTGTTATTTAAATTAGCGGTGCGTAACAAGCAGCCCTTACAGGTTTTTTGTTTTTGGTTAGGTGGCAATGGCAACATTAGCTTAGCGCTCACAATGTTGCTTGAAGGAAGTAGTTTGACGCTTGCATTAGCTATGCAGGTTGTATTAATTAGCTTTTATATTAATAAGCATGCACTGCGTTTACCAATGTGGCCATTAAAAGCGTTAATAGCGTGTTTGTTGGTACGCTTAAGCTTAGCACCTTGGACACCAAGTTACAGTGATGCAGTATTGCTTGGCGTTCATTGGAGTATTGTTGTCTATCCTTTGTGTGCTGGGTTATTTTATTGGGCTGCAAGGTTTTGGCAACAGCAGCCATTGAGGGTTTGGTTAGAAGGCGCAGGCTTACACTGTATTGCTTTATTTGTTACCACAGAGACCAGTTATCAATTGGTTGGGCATTATCCTGATTTTAATAACCTGTCAGTGTACGAGCACATCTTGCTTACGTGTAATTGGGGGGTATTAGGGTGTGTATATTTACTGCGTGCTCGGTATACGCAGCAAATGGTAAAACTTTACCAACTAGCGGGGTTAGGATTACTAACACTTGCAGGGTTGCTCGCTGCTACTTTATTCATGGAGTTAAATCCTTTCTTTGCACAGATACGCATTGGTCAAATGCCTGTTTTTAACTGGTTACTACTTGTGTGGTTAGTGCCGGCATTAATATGTGTATGGGCAGGTCAATTAACTAGGTCTATTAATTCCCGTTTACTGAAGCCATTTCATATTTTAGCGGGTGCTTTCACCGCACTGTATATTAATGCAGAAATACGCCATAACTGGCAAGGTGAGTTTATTAACTTAGCGCAGCCTACCTCAGATGCTGAGCTTTATAGCTATTCATTAGTGTGGTTGATCATAGGTGCTTTAGTGGTAGTGATGGGTCATTTAAAGTCATTGGCTACGGTGCAAAAGCTAGGGCTTGGTTTATTAGCGCTGGTGGTATTAAAGGTATTTTTGATTGATATGGCAAATTTAACAGGGCTGTTAAGAGCCGTCTCGTTTTTAGGGCTGGGATTATCTTTAGTGGCACTGAGCTGGTTATTTCAAAAGTTTAAGGCAAAGCCCGTTGCTTTGCCTTAATAATAGGGTCATTTAAGTGCTGTGATTAAGCAGCGCTTTTAATTTTGCCGGTTTCACCGGTTTGCTCAAGTAGTGAATATTATCGGCTTTGGTTTGCTGTTTTAGGGCTTCGTCACGCACTGCGGTAATTAAAATGGCAGGAACAGGGCTTTGCCAAATCTCTCGAAGTGTTTTTATTAAGGTAATGCCGTCGCAATCATGGCCAAGCTGATAATCCATTAGAATCACGTCGGGGGCGCGATGTTCTTTGGCATATGCAAGTACGGTGTCGACATTTTCAAATAGCTTATAATTTGCTTGCCATTTTTGTAATAAACTTGCCATTGCATGCAGGTTTTCGGGGTCATCATCAACAGCCACAATATTCATGGCTGTACGATTCTCAACGCCTTTTTTCGGTGTCTCTTTTTGTTGTATAAATTGACTGTCTCCGTAGGGCACTTCAATACTAAAGCGACTTCCTTTGCCGGGTGTTGAGCTTACATCGAGACGCAAAGATAAAAGGTCGACCATTCTTTTTACAACCCCAAGACCTAGGCCTACACCTTTATTATCGCCCGCTTCAATGCGGTAAAAGTCATTAAAGATTTTCGCTTGTTCTAGCTCTGAAATGCCAGGGCCCGTATCCCATACCTCGATTCTTAAATGATGTTTTCGTTTGCGACACGCAATCAAAACTTGGCCGCTATTAGTGTATTTAACAGCATTTGAAACAAGATTTTGAACAATACGACGTAAGTAAGTGATGTCGCTATGTACAATAACACCGGTTGATCGCACTTTAAGCTTAAGGCCTTTTTCGCTCGACATGATGGCGTATTCATTTTTCAACGGGGCTAAAATGTCATCAATGCTAAAGTGGCGAGGTGTTGGGGTCATTGCGCCTTGTTCTAACTTGGCTATTTCAAGCAGTGCCGACATTAAGTGGACAGTTGAATCGAGGCTTGCCCCCAGTTTTTCAAAGTTATTTAAATTGTTACTTGAAAGCGTTTTATCATCAATTGCCGCCAAGTACAGGCGGGCAGCATTTAGCGGTTGAAGTATGTCGTGACTTGCGAGTGCTAAAAATCGGGTTTTACTGTCGTTAGCTTGCTCGGCCTCTTTTTTAGCTAAAGTAAGTGCTTGCTCAGTTTGTACGCGGCTGTCTATTTGTGCTTGTAGATCTCTATTGATTGTTCGGATTTCTTGCGTGCGTGCTTCAATCCGATTTTCAAGATCCATATTCACTTCTTCAAGGGCATTTTGTGTTTCGATATGCGCTGTAATATCAGAGAAGCTGGTCACAAAGCCGCCATCAGGTAATGGGTTACCTATCATTTCAAATACTTGGCCATTTCGGCGATGACGAATAAAGTGATGTGGACTGCCATTTTTAAGGTGTTGTACACGTTTTTCTACGTGTCGTTCTATTTCACCGGGGCCGCATTCACCGCGTTCGGCGTTGTAGCGAATCACTTCTTCAATGGCTTGACCCACCTCTAAGAACCCTTCGGGGTAGTTAAACATTTCGGCATAACGCTTGTTCCACGCCACTAAATTAAGCTCTTTGTCGACAACCGAAATACCATGGCTGAGGTTTTCAAGTGATGTGAATAATAAGTTTTGATTAAATTGCAGAGCTTGTGTTGTTTCGTCAAAGAAGTTTACCACTTCTTCAAAGGCCATTCGTTTACCAGAAGCGACAGTATGAATAAGCGCTTGCGCCGATGACGCGCCCAATACACCCGTTAAAGCGCGTTCGCAATAGGCGATAAATTCAGGGGCAGGGTGGGCATTATTATCATCTAGCTTGTGCGTTAAAGCGAAATGCGCCAGTACTTGCTGACTGCGTTGAATACCTAAAAAGGTCTGTAGCAGTACTTTAAAGTCGTACACAGTGGCTTTTACATTTTTATTTAAACGCCGTGCAAACACCGCTTGTTCTTTGGGGTTAACAAATGCAGCTGCTTGAATTTTATCAATTAAACGCTCATCAGCCCCTAACGAGAAACTAATATAGCAACCAATATTGGCAAACAACGCAATGAGTGTTCCGCGCGTAATAAGGGTTTGTTGTAGTTCTGCATTTAGGCTATTACCGGCATCTAAAATCGGTAACATGAGGAATAACACCCAACAAATAAAGCCTGCAAGTAACCCTGCATATACCCCGTAAGCATGACCTTTACGCCAATATAAGCCACCGACAATGGCAGGGAGTAGTTGAGATACAAGCGAAAATGCAACTAAGCCCATACTGGCGAGGGCTTTGCCATGACCAAACCATTGTTGATAAAAATAAGACAGGATCAGAATACCGGCAATAGTAAAACGTCTCACCAGTAATATTTGTGATTTGTAGCTACTGGTGATGAGGTTACGTTTAAATTTGCGACGCAACATTAATGGCAACACCACATCATTTGAGATCATAGTACTGAGTGTGAGTGTCGCGACGACAATCATCGCGGTGGCTGCCGATAATCCACCGATAAATACAAAGGTGGTTAAAAATGCATTTTCGTGCATTAAAGGCAGGGCTAACACAAAGCTGTCGGGTGAAAAACCACTGCCGATACCAGGGTGGATTGCTGCTGTGGCAATAGGAAAAATCATTGCAGCGGTAAGCAATAAATAAAGCGGAAAAGCCCAGCGGGCGGTATAAAGATGGCGTTTATCTTGGTTATCAACAACGGTTACATGGAATTGTCTTGGTAAACAGATTATTGCCGCCGCGGCCATTAACGATTGACCGATAAAATTAAAGCTAAAAAAGTCAAAATTATGCCAGTGCTGCCACAGTGACCCAGTTAACTGCTCGCTTTGTACGGTGTTTAAGTTAAATAACGTGTATAAGGCAAGCCCAGCCACTGCAGCTAAAGCTAATAGTTTCACCATCGATTCGAACGCAACAGCCAGCATTAACCCAGAGCGATATTCAGTAACATCGACCTTACGGGTCCCAAAAAATATTGCAAACATGGCCATAATTAGTGTTGCTGACAGCGCTAACATTGACCCTGAGATACGGTTGTCGTTTTGTAATAATAAAAAGCTACTACTAAGGGCTTTTAATTGCAGCGCGATATAAGGAATGGTCGCCAACAGTGCAATAACTGTGACCATGATTGCTGTTGTTTGTCTTTTTCCATACCGGGCAGAAATAAAATCGGCAATGGTCGTAATATTTTGTTTTTTACTAACAAGTACCAGTTTTCGTAAAAAGCCTTGGCCAAAGAAAAATAACAGCGCAGGACCAATTAAAATAGGAAGGTAATTCCAACTGCTGGTGGCGGCAGTACCGACTGAGCCATAGTAAGTCCACGATGTACAGTAAATCCCTAATGAAAACGAATAAACAAAAGGGTGATGGCTAATGCGTTTAGCCAGAGGCGTGGTTTTATCCCCCCAGTTTGCTAACCAAAACAATACACCAATGTAGGCAAGAGCAACAAAAATAAGCGCAGCAGTCATGTTCAAATTCAGTCATTATTGTAATACCACTACCTTACCAGAATTAAAGCTGATTTCGATGTGTTGATTTTGATTTGTTAAAAATCAATTTTTACAAGTTCATGATATTTAATGCTTAATTTTATTTTGGCCTTTTTATTAGACTAATGTCGCAGATCATTCGTTTTTACTATTTTGGTTATTTCTCTCATTTATATTTGTAGGTTAACTTATTGTTAAATATGGTTTTTTACTATTGATTAACAAAAGGTGCTTTACAGTTTACGTAAACGTAAACTGACTGTTACGACTATGGTCTCAATTCCATAATGCCGAACCGTTGCTAACTTAGTTAATGACAACTAATACCACTCATTACTTTTAAGTGATGCATAAGGGGATAAAAATGGCTTTTAAAGATGAAGAACAAGCAAAAGCTTACTGGGCGGAAAACATTTCGCTGCTATTTAAACTGTTAGCAGTGTGGTTTATCGTTTCATTTGGTTTTGGCATTTTATTGGTAGATGTACTGAATGAAGTACGTTTTTTTGGGTTTAAACTCGGCTTCTGGTTCTCCCAGCAAGGCGCAATTTACACCTTTGTAGCTTTGATTTTTGTGTACGTTTTCAAAATGAATACGTTAGATAAAAAATATGGCGTAGACGAATAGGAGCTAAGCAATGGATGTTCAAACACTCACGTTTATTATCGTCGGTTTAAGCTTCGCGCTTTATATCGGCATCGCAATTTGGGCTCGTGCAGGGTCTACTAATGAATTCTATGTTGCAGGTGGTGGCGTTCCTCCTCTTGCAAATGGTATGGCAACAGCAGCTGACTGGATGAGTGCAGCATCGTTTATCTCAATGGCGGGTATTATCTCGTTTGCGGGTTACGATGGGGGTGTTTACCTCATGGGCTGGACGGGTGGTTACGTATTACTGGCGCTGTGTTTAGCACCTTACTTACGTAAGTTTGGTAAGTTCACTGTCCCTGATTTCATTGGTGACCGTTATTACTCACAAACAGCACGTGTGGTTGCAATTTTATGTGCAATCTTTATCTGTTTCACGTACATCGCGGGTCAAATGCGGGGTGTTGGTGTTGTATTCTCTCGCTTCTTAGAAGTGGATATTGAGACCGGTGTTTACATTGGTATGGTGATTGTATTCTTCTATGCTGTTCTTGGCGGCATGAAGGGCATTACTTACACGCAAGTTGCGCAGTACTGCGTACTGGTATTTGCTTACCTTGTTCCAGCAATCTTCATTTCAATGATGATGACAGGTCACTTTTTCCCACAAACTGGTTTTGGTGCCACGCTTGCAGATGGTTCTGGCCAGTACGTGCTTGATAAATTAGATGGACTGAGTACCGAACTCGGTTTTGCGCAGTACACCGAAGGCTCTAAGAGTATGATCGATGTATTCGCAATCACGGGTGCGCTTATGGTGGGTACTGCGGGTCTACCTCATGTTATCGTACGTTTCTTCACGGTTCCACGTGTTAAAGACACGCGTATCTCTGCGGCATGGACATTAGTATTTATTGCTATCGTTTATACAACTGCACCTGCTGTTGCGTCGTTTGCACGTGTAAACATGATTGATACTATTAACGGTAAAGATGGTAACGGTACAGAGTATGCTGAAGCACCTGCATGGGTTAAAAATTGGGAAAGAACAGGCCTAATCACTTTCAACGATAAAAACGGTGATGGCAAAATGTTCTACTCAGCTGGCAAGATTGATGATCCAAATAGCGCCAACGAAGTGAATGTTGACCGCGACATCATGGTACTTGCTAACCCAGAGATTGCCGACTTACCAGCATGGGTAGTAGCCCTTGTTGCAGCAGGTGGTATTGCGGCAGCACTGTCAACCACCGCGGGTTTGTTATTGGTTATTTCGACCTCGGTATCGCATGACTTGTTAAAACGTACCTTGAAACCAGATATTAGTGATAAGCAAGAACTACTTGCAGCGCGACTTGCTGCGATGGTCGCCATTGTTATCTCAGCGTACTTTGGTATTAACCCGCCTGGATTCGTGGCGTCGGTGGTGGCATTTGCATTCGGTTTAGCGGCTGCAAGTTTCTTCCCGGCGATTATCATGGGTATCTTCTCTAAGAAGATGAACAAAGAAGGTGCGATCGCAGGTATGGTTACAGGTATTACATTCACCGCGGCGTACATTATTTACTTCAAGTTTGTTAGCCCTGAATTAAATGGCCCAGCTAACTGGTTATTTGGTATTTCACCTGAGGGGATTGGTTTAGTGGGTATGATTATTAACTTTGCAGTAGCAGGTATCGTACTTAAACTAACAGCTGAAACACCTGTTGAAATTCAAGAAATGGTGGAAGGCATTCGTAACCCTAAAGGGTCAAGTGCAGCGCACGCGCACTAACAAACCGGTATTAAAAGAACACACTTTTGATAAACCCAAAGCCCGACTTAAGTCGGGCTTTTTATTTTTTTAAAACAGGGGTAGTGTAGTTATTAGCCACACTTAATTTCGAGAATAGCTATGAATGCAGAGCAACAGGAAGTCGCCCAATTTGTAATTAATCAAACCCCGTTTAATCAGCTCGATTCGGCGGCAAGCGAGTATTTTGTTAATCACCTCGATATTATTTACCTCACACGAGAAAACCAAAATAAATGGTTATGCTCTGACAATCCGAGATTATTTCTAATTCGCTCAGGAGATTATGACTTAGTCGATGCAAAAGGGGATGTGATCACGAAGCTCTCTGCAGGGGATTATTTTGGCTTTCCCTCTTTGCTAACGGGGGAGGCTATTCAAAATAGTCTCTCGGTGCAAAAAGAAGGCATTGTTTATATGCTGGACCAAGCGTCTTTTGATTATTTACGCCGCGAGTACAAAGTGTTTGAGCAATACTTTGTCCGTGCTCATAAGAATCGTTTGTTGTCATCGCATTATAAGAGTCAAAACGACAGTTGGTCTGAGAAGAAAATAGCAGAGTTAATGAACCGCAAAGCGGTAACTCTTTCGCCTGATGCGAGTATTCGCCAAACAGCCAAAAAAATGAAGCAGCAGGGTGTTTCATCAATAATGTTGACTGAGAACGAGCGCTTAGTAGGGGTGGTAACAGACCGAGATCTTCGTAATCGCGTGCTTGCTGATGAGGTTGACCCACACGAGTCTGTGAGCACGATTATGACTTGTAAGCCAAAGTTTATTTTTGAGAATAATCGGGTGTTCTCAGCGCTGCACTTAATGCTCAAACACAATATTCATCATTTACCTGTGCTCGATGAATATCATAAGCCCTTAGGCATGTTGACCAGTACTGATTTACTGCGTCAGCAAAAAAGCGACCCAGTGCAATTAATTGGGCGCATATATAAAGCCCACTCAGTGATTGATTTAAAGCGCTATTCGCAAGAGATCCCCAGCTTATTAAAAGGCTTTTCGAATAACATTGATGATATATCGCTTATCGGTAAGTTATTAAGTGGTTTAACAGATGCGTTAACTTCGCGTTTAATTCATTTATTTCAAGAAGATAACGGCGCTGCCCCTAGTCACTTTAGTTTTATTTGTTTTGGCTCACAAGCCCGTGAAGAGCAAACCCTGCATTCTGACCAAGATAATGGTTTACTTTTACCTGATGATTTAACAACAGAGCAGCAAGACTACTTTAAACGCATGGGAGAGTTTGTGTGTGAGCAGTTGGTTGAATGCGGTATTAAACGTTGTCCAGGTAACATTATGGCCAGTAATGCACAGTGTCGAATGGGCATCCGTGAGTGGTGTGAACGCTTTTATAAATGGATCACATCGCCGACTCCAGAAGCCATGTTAAATTGTAAAATCTACTTTGATTTACGCTTTATTGAGGGCTCAACGTCGCTGTACACGCGTTTTTATGAGCAATTAAAACGTATCTCTAAAAATGATTTATTTTATGCTGCTATGGCGAGTGATATTAAAAATACTCATGTGCCCATTGGGTTATTTAACCAATTTAAATTAGAAAAAGATGCGAAACAGCACAAGTACCTTGATTTAAAAAAACGCGGCGTGGTGATTATTAACGATATAGTGCGTTTGTATTCACTCAAAGCGGGTATTCAGCGGGCGAATACCCAAGAGCGTTTGGATGCACTGCTGAAGTATTCTTTACTTAATAAAGACGATGTTTATAACTTAAAAGATTGTTGGCGTTTCTTAACGCAACTGCGCTTACGCACACAAATAAATGAAGAAGGCTTACCGAGCAATTGTATTAACCCCAATACCTTAAATTCTTTAGAACGTCATCAATTAAAAGAAGCCTTTTATTTAGTTAAACAAGCTCAGCAAGCCGCCGCTTTTAAGTTTGCGCGTGGCAGCTTATGAGGATAACTGATGGTTAAACGTTGGCTCAGTCGTTATATGGCTCGCAAACAATTATTGGCAGCTGATGCCTATAAAGAACGTTACGTTGTGATAGATATGGAACTAACGGGGCTTGATCCCCGCCAACATGAAATTGTCTCGGTGGCATGGGTGATGATAGAAGACCAGTGCATTAAAATGAGTGGGGCACAGCACATAATTAATAAAGACGTACAGAGCCTAGAGCAAAGCCCTATTTATCACGGCATTGCCAAGCAAGATATCGATAGCGGTGAAAGCCTTGAAGCAATTCTTGCTAAGCTTCACCAACACGTTGATGACTGTATTTTAGTTTTTCATAACGCGACGCTTGATTGGGGGTTTTTAAAACAAGCGTGCCGTAAACTAGGCTTAGAAGCTAAAGCGCGGTTAATTCTTGATACGTTCGTTATTGAAAAAAAGCGTCTCCATCAGCAAGGCCATGAAATAGGCCACGATGACCTAACATTAAGCGAGTGCCGTAAACGCTATGGCTTACCTCATTACAGCTCTCACCATGCTTTAACCGATGCCATGGCCACCGCCGAGCTTTTTTTAGCGCAGTGTCATCAAATCAGTCGGGGTAAAGCCTTAAAAGTGGGGGAGTTGCTGTAATGTGTTATGCTCATCGCAAAGTTAGACAACAAACGGAATTGGTATGAATAAATTAGAATTAACAGTGCCGCCAATTATTCAAGTCGTGATATTCGCTGCCATAATGTGGGTGTTAGCTGACGTGTTGGCACCTTTTAGTATGACGCTTGCCGTTTTGTTACCTGTGGCAGTGATCACCGCGTTAATTGGGGTCGCTTTCTCTTTATTGGGTGTTTATGAGTTTCACTCTGCTGGCACGACGGTCGATCCGAGATTGCCTGAGGAGTCGGCAAGCCTTGTCACTCATGGAGTCTATAAAGTTAGTCGAAACCCGATGTATGTCGGTTTTTTACTTATATTAATCGGGTGGGGTATTTATTTGGGAAATATCGTAAATATTATGCTGCCTGTGGTGTTTGTCCTTTACATGAATCGATTTCAAATAGTGCCAGAGGAGAGGTACATGCAGCAAAAGTTTGGGCATGAATATAGTGAATATAAAAAAGCAGTTCGTCGATGGATATAACAATTAAAGCTGAATAAGACTAGGGACTGCTGAAGACGGTATTTTTCAATTATCGCCACCACGACTTTACACCACTTTATTTAAGTGCTCCCTCTTATAAAAAAGAGTAAGGTCGATTACCAAAACCAGGGTCATCTAAAACATCTAAAACCACTTTATTTTATCTTGCCCTTTTATAAAAAAGTGTAAGGTCGATTACCAAAACCAGCGTCATCTAAAACACCTAAAACCACTTTATTTTAGCTTGCCCTCTTATAAAAAAGTGTAAGGTCGATTACAATACCGTCATCTAAAAGGCAGCTGTCTTTATCTGCAAGCAAATAGAGTGGATTTTCTTCTTCATGGCAATCAAACTTGCAATCAATGGTTTTGGTCGTATTGGGCGTAATATTGTCCGAGCCCTTTATGAATCAGGGCTTGAAGATCAAATCAAAATTGTCGCTATTAACGAATTAGCTGACCCTAAGGGCATTGCCCATCTCCTTAAGTACGATACATCCCACGGTCGTTTTTCGTTTCCTGTTAATTTAGGTGAAGATACGCTAACAGTCGCAGGTGACTCTATTGCGCTATTTGCCGAAGAGAATCCGGCAGAATTGCCCTGGCAAACCCTTGATGTCGATGTTGTACTTGAATGCACGGGTGTTTATCACTCGCGTGAACATGCTAAGTTACATTTAAATGCAGGGGCTAAAAAAGTACTTTTTTCGCAACCTGCAGATGCCGACGTTGATGCAACCATTGTGTATGGTATCAACGACGATGAATTAAAAGCAGCGCATACAATTGTTTCTAATGGCTCATGTACAACTAACTGTATTGTGCCTGTGATTAAAGTATTAGATGATGCATTTTCTATTGAATCTGGGGCAATCACGACAATTCATGCCTCGATGCATGATCAACAAGTGATCGACGCTTATCATCACGATTTACGTCGTACCCGTGCGGCAAGCCAGTCTATTATTC
This sequence comes from Pseudoalteromonas lipolytica, assembly GCF_900116435.1. Classification (GTDB taxonomy): domain Bacteria; phylum Pseudomonadota; class Gammaproteobacteria; order Enterobacterales; family Alteromonadaceae; genus Pseudoalteromonas; species Pseudoalteromonas lipolytica. Next base: position 257,640 of record NZ_FPAZ01000005.1, read on the forward strand.
CTGTGGATACAAAACTTGCCCGTGGTATCGAACGTATTTTACCTAAGTTTCATGGCCGCTTTGAAGCCATTGCCGTGCGTGTACCGACGATTAACGTCACCGCGATGGACTTAAGCGTCACGGTAAACACTGATGTTGATTTAGCCGACGTTAATCAAGCACTTAAGTTAGCAGCAAAAGATCGCCTTGAAGGGATTTTAAGTTACACTGAAGAGCCGCTGGTGTCGGTAGATTTTAATCATGACTCACATTCTTGTATCATAGATGGCACTCAGACACGTGTTAGTCATAAACGACTGATAAAGTTGTTAGTGTGGTGCGATAATGAGTGGGGATTTGCGAATCGTATGCTCGATACAGCGCGTGCGATGATGGCTGTAAGCCAATAACTTATAACTATAATTTAGTATCGTTAACAAAGGAGAAGTCCATGTCGGTCATTAAAATGGCAGATTTAGATTTAAACGGCAAACGCGTGTTAATTCGTGAAGATTTAAATGTGCCTGTAAAAGAAGGTAAAGTGACCTCTGATGCACGTATTCGTGCAGCATTACCTACCATTAAATTAGCGTTAGAAAAAGGCGCAAAAGTAATGGTGATGTCACACCTTGGCCGCCCTACGGAAGGGGAATATGATGAAGCGTTTTCACTCGCCCCTGTCGTTAATTATTTAAATGATGCGCTTGAGCAAACGGTTCGTCTTGAAAAAGATTACCTTGATGGCGTTGACGTGGCAGATAATGAAGTGGTTGTTTTTGAAAACGTACGTTTTAACGTAGGTGAAAAGAAAAATGATGAAGCATTATCTAAAAAGCTAGCTGCATTATGTGATGTTTACGTGATGGATGCATTTGGTACGGCTCACCGTGCACAAGCATCAACGCACGGTGTTGGTTTATTTGCCGATGTAGCGTGTGCAGGCCCACTTTTAGCCGCAGAGCTAGACGCTTTGGGTAAAGCGCTTGATAACCCTGCGCGTCCTTTAGTGGCTATCGTTGGTGGCTCTAAAGTGTCGACTAAGTTAACCGTACTTGATTCACTATCAACAGTGGTTGATCAACTTGTTACGGGTGGAGGTATTGCAAATACTTTCATCGCAGCAGCTGGTCACCCTGTAGGCAAGTCTTTATTTGAAGCTGACTTAATTGACGAAGCAAATAAATTAAGTGCCGCTGCAAAAGCAAATAATGGTGAAATTCCAGTGCCAACTGATGTTGTTGTTGGTAATGAGTTCTCAGAATCGGCTGTTGCGACATTGAAAGATGTGAATGAAGTAACCGATGAAGATATGATTTTCGATATTGGCCCAGATACAGCGAAACAGCTTGCAGATATTATTGCAAAAGCAGGCACGGTTGTGTGGAATGGTCCAGTTGGCGTATTTGAATTTGACCAATTTGGTAATGGCACGCGTGCGATTGCTGAAGCTATCGCAAATTCAAGCGCATTCTCAATTGCGGGCGGCGGTGATACGCTTGCTGCGATTGATAAATACGGCATTGCCGATAAAGTGTCTTACATTTCAACAGGTGGTGGTGCTTTCCTTGAATTTTTAGAAGGGAAAAAATTACCAGCAGTTGCTATGCTAGAAGAGCGTGCTAAGTAATTAGTACGAACACCAGCGTGGTTATTTAATTACGCTGGTTTGGCTGTTTATAAAATACCTCTCACCCTTATTTTATAGACAGTTTTTGCGGTAAGCGATGGCTTCTCGTGATGCAGTGATGCATCAAAAAATAATTTATCCGTTCAAACTAGATGGTAGGAAACTACTGTCGATACAATTTGGAGAATACCAAATGGCTTTAATCAGTATGCGACAACTTCTTGATCATGCAGCTGAACATGGTTATGGCGTACCAGCGTTTAACGTTAATAACCAAGAGCAAATGCGTGCAATTATGGAAGCAGCTGACAAAACTAACAGCCCAGTGATCGTACAAGGCTCAGCTGGCGCACGTGCATATGCTGGTGCCCCTTTTATTCGTCATATGATTTTAGCAGCTGTTGAAGAATGGCCACATATCCCTGTCGTTATGCACCAAGACCACGGTACGTCACCTGGTGTGTGTCAACGTTCTATTCAATTAGGCTTTTCATCAGTCATGATGGATGGTTCATTGATGTCTGATGGTAAAACACCTTCAAGCTATGAGTACAACGTAGAAGTTACTCGTCAAACAGTTGAAATGGCGCACGCGTGTGGCGTATCAGTTGAAGGCGAGCTAGGTGTACTCGGTTCTCTTGAAACTGGTGAAGCGGGTGAAGAAGATGGCGTAGGCGCAGAAGGCAAGCTTACAACAGATCAAATGCTAACAGATCCTGAAGAAGCGGCTGACTTCGTTCGTAAAACTCACGTTGATGCACTGGCAATTGCGTGTGGTACATCACATGGTGCATACAAGTTCACGCGTCCACCAACAGACGATATTTTAGCGATTGATCGCATCAAAGAAATTCACGCGCGTATTCCTAACACGCACTTAGTTATGCATGGTTCGTCTTCAGTGCCGCAAGAATGGTTAGAAGTAATTAACCAATACGGTGGTGAGATCCCTGAAACTTATGGTGTGCCAGTTGAGCAGATCATCGAAGGTATCAAGTATGGCGTGCGTAAGGTGAATATCGATACCGATTTACGTTTAGCATCAACAGGTGCCATTCGTCGTCATCTTGCACTAAACCCTGCGAATTTCGATCCGCGTAAATATTTAGCTGAAGCAACGAAAGCGATGACAGAAATTTGTGTTGCTCGCTACGAAGCATTTGGCACAGCAGGTCAAGCAGGTAAGATCAAACCTATCTCATTAGATGATATGCACCTGAAATACTTATCAGGTGAACTTGATCCTAAAATCAAGTAATTGATATTAATATAAAAAACCGGCTTTAATGGCCGGTTTTTTATTGCCTCGATCTTAACGGATCAGTGTTTTACTTACTGTTTATTTTAAGATCATTGTTTTACTAACCATAAATAGCACGGATCATTATTTTACTAGTTTTAGGATGATCATTGCCTATTTTTGTTTAACTTTTAAACAAGCGGGTAACGTGTTGAGCATTAAATCAAAGAGTTAGTAGACTAACTTAGTAAGATCATGATCCGAAATAGATCGGCTTGGTAAAAATCTGATCCTGACTTGCTGAAGTTAGTAGATCAGTGATCTGAAATGTTTATCTTAAATATACTGTTTAGAACTTGACCAATATGGCTTTATGTTCGATTTTTAAGTTATTGCTTACATTAAGGATCGCTACCATGAAAAAAACCGCCATTATGTTTTCGAGCTTTGCAATGTGCCTACTTTCTTTTAATAGTGTTGCTGAAGCCGTTGATATATATGGTCGGGCGCATTTAGGGGTTGCCAATAGTGACACCAATGAAGGAAGTAAAACATCAGTTGAAAGCTACAGCTCGCGGATTGGAATTAAAGGCAGCGGTGAAATAAGTGAGGGTCTGAAAGCGGTTTATAAGTTTGAGTTTGCTGTAAATGCAGCAGATCAAGATAGCGATGGTAAAACCGAAGAAAATATCTCTGCGCGTAATCAGTATGTCGGTTTACAAGGCAGTTATGGTCAAATTGTTTTAGGCCGTCATGATACTGCCCTTAAAATATCACAAGGCAAGATTGACCAAATGAATGACTTTAATGGGGACGTTAAAGCGTTGTTTAATGGTGAAAATCGTTTAGGTGATGTCGTACATTACAGCTCACCAATAGTCGGAAACTTACAATTTGTTGTGACGTATATTGCTGAAGACAATTCAAAGCAAGATGATGAAACAGGCATCTCTGCTGCCTTTATATACGGTGATAGCAAACTTAAAAACACACCTTATTTTGTAAGTGTTGCACATGACAGTCAGGTTGCGGGTTACGACATCACGCGGTTTACTGCACAAAGCAAAATAGGTGATCTTGTGGTTGGGGGCATGTATCAACAAAGTGAAAAAGTATCAGGCTCAGATACTGAAGGTGGTTTTTTGCTTAGTGCCTCTTATAAAATTGATAAGTATAAGTTACTTGCTCAATATCAAGACTCAGAAGGAGACTTTGGTAAATTAAAAGACTCTGGCACCGGAACATCGGTCGGCGTTGAGAGAAGCCTTTCGAAACAAGCACGTATGTATATGTGGTATACGCAGTTTTCTCTCGATAATAAAGCTGACGAAGATCACCTTGCTGTAACATTAAGGTATGACTTTTAAGGTGTAAAAAAGCATATTTAAGCGGAAAACCATTCATTTTTACTGAGTTTTTTTGGTGCTTTTTGAATTACTCGTTAGACTTTCATAAAAATGTCATACTTAGTCATAATAATGAAACCAGTTCGCTAACGAAAGAGATAAATTGGAATGTCACGTAAAGTACTAGTCGTCGATGACGAAGCGCCTATCAGAGAGATGCTGGTTTTTGTTTTAGAGCAAAATGGTTTTCAAGCAATTGAAGCCGAAGATTATGATTCTGCAATTGAAGCAATGGTTGAGCCATACCCGGATATGGTTTTATTAGACTGGATGCTACCCGGTGGAAGCGGAATTCAGATTGCGAAGAAATTTAAGCAAAGCGAATATACACGTCAAATCCCTATTATTATGCTAACAGCCCGCGGTGAAGAAGAAGATAAAGTACGCGGTCTTGAAGTGGGTGCTGATGATTATGTTACTAAACCATTTTCGCCAAAAGAATTAATGGCCCGTATTAAAGCGGTTATCCGCCGTGTATCGCCGACTTCACTCGAAGAGGCTATTGAAGTACATGGTTTACGCCTTGACCCTATTTCACATCGTGTCACCTCTGAGGGAAGCGAATTAGATATGGGACCTACTGAATTTAGACTACTGCATTTTTTCATGACTCACCCTGAACGTGTTTACAGCCGTGAACAATTACTTGATCATGTATGGGGAACAAACGTTTACGTTGAAGACCGTACTGTTGATGTACATATTCGTCGTTTACGTAAAGCGATAGCACCCCTTGGACATGACAGGCTCGTACAAACTGTGCGTGGTGCAGGTTATCGTTTTTCAAGTAAATTATAAGTGCGTTGGCTGACTATATTCAGCTAATTTACATTCTTAAGGTAAAGTGAGTGTATGTATCGAGTAGTCAATAAACAGGCGTTAGCAAAACGCCTGTTTATGTATTTCTTACCTTTGTTATTAGTTGGCGTGCTTGTAGGTGCGCCATTTTTGCTTTTATTTTTAGGCTCCTTTGCACTACTGATTTGGCATTATCATCAACTCTATCGCCTTAGTGATTGGCTCCTTAATCAGCGTAGCTTCAACCCACCTGAAGGTGAGGGAGCTTGGGAGCAAGTTTTTGAAGGGATCTACCATTTACAGCATCGTAATCGTAAAAAGCGTAATGAACTGGCTGATTTAATTCGCCGTTTTCGTGATGGTGCAGAGGCGGTACCTGATGCGGTTGTGGTGTTGCAAAAAGATCTGAGTATTATTTGGTGTAATCAACTCGCGCTTAAAGTATTGGGCTTACAATGGCCAACGGATCATGGACAGCGACTCGATAACCTTATTCGTGATCCTAAATTTGCTAAGTATATGCACCAAGCCAGTTTTGATGAGCCACTGGAGCTTGATGGTGGTCACAGTTATGAACAAATACTCGAGTTTAGGGTCATGCCCTATGCAAGCTCGCAGTTAATGATGGTTGTTCGTGATGTCACGCGACTAAAGCAATTAGAGCAAATGCGTAAAGACTTTGTGGCCAATGTATCACACGAATTGAGAACACCACTTACGGTCGTGACTGGTTATTTAGAAATGCTTGATGGCGATAACATGCCACCGCCAAGTATGTGGAATAAAGCGCAAACAACGATGCTCGAACAATGCAAACGCATGGACAGTCTAGTAAACCAACTCTTGTCATTGTCTCGCATTGAAGGCGCTCGCCGTCAAGACAACGACAAGCCTGTGAATGTGCCAAAGTTACTCACCTATATTCACACAGAAGCACAATCGCTGAATCAAGATAAAGGCCATGAGCTTATTTTTAATGTCGATAGCCATTTAGATATTAAAGGTGCTGAGGATGAGTTACGCAGTGCATTTTCTAATTTGGTATTTAACGCCATTCATTACACTAAGCCTGGCGGTAAAATTGTGGTCGATTGGCAGCTTAAAAATAATCAGGCTGCGTTTAGTGTCACTGATAACGGTGATGGTATTGCCAGCGAACATATTAATCGCCTAACAGAGCGTTTTTATCGAGTAGATAAAGCACGTAGTCGCACAACGGGTGGCTCTGGCTTAGGTTTAGCGATAACAAAACATGTACTTACACGTCACGATAGTCATTTGAATATTAAGAGTAAAGTTGGTGAAGGATCGACATTTTCGTTTGCCTTTAGCAGCGATAAAGTCGTTCGCTTACCAGACTCTTTAGAAATTAATGCAAAGTCATAAAACTGTCATTTTAGGGTAATCTAACTGTCATCTAGTGTCTTTAGAGTAGACTGCAGTTAGGAAATGGGACGAACAAATCGGAGTAACCCCTATGAAATTTAAAAATCTCGTTGCCGCAATGGGTGTGGCTGTAACAACATTTGTATCAGCTCAAGCAGCTGCAGTTGATAAAGATATGCCTGAGTACCAAAAAACAAGTGGTATTTCTGGTAACTTTTCATCTGTGGGCTCTGACACACTTGCCAATATGATGACCTTTTGGGCGGAAGAATATAAACGCTTTTACCCAAATGTAAACATCCAAATCCAAGCAGCGGGTTCTTCAACTGCGCCTCCAGCACTGACAGAGGGGACTGCAAACTTCGGCCCTATGAGCCGACGTATGAAGTCTAAAGAAATTGAAGCTTTCGAGAAACGTTATGGTTACAAGCCTACAGAAGTTCGCGTTGCAATTGATGCGCTAGCGGTTTTTGTACATAAAGATAACCCAATCGAAGGTTTACGTATTGACCAAGTGGATGCTATTTTCTCTTCAACTCGCAAGTGTGGTGCTGATGCTCAAGTAAATCGTTGGAGTGATGTAGGCTTAACAGGTGATTGGGCTGCAAAAGATATCCAACTTTATGGTCGTAACTCAGTATCAGGCACTTACGGTTATTTCAAGAAAAAAGCATTGTGTAAAGGTGACTTCCGTAACAATGTAAATGAGCAACCAGGTTCTGCATCGGTTGTTCAGTCAATCTCTTCGTCAGTGAATGCGATTGGTTACTCAGGTATCGGTTATAAGACATCGGGTGTACGTACTGTGCCACTTGCTAAGAAAGGTGATAACTTTGTTGATGCGACATTAGAAAACGTTGCAACGGGCAAATACCCACTTTCTCGTTTCTTATATGTATACGTTAACAAACACCCTAATAAGCCACTTGCACCTATTGATGCAGAGTTCTTAAAAATGGTGTTATCAGTAGATGGTCAAAAAATTGTTGAGAAAGATGGTTATGTGCCGCTTTCAGGCAAGATGGCAATGGCTGAACTTAAAAAGCTAGGTCTTCTGTAACAATCAATACAGACAGTGATAAAAGAACCGCTCAATGAGCGGTTCTTTTCGTTTTAGCTTTTAGCAAAGAGTTTTGCTTTAATGCGTTGCTGAGCAAGGCGAACTTGTTTGCGCTTTTTGCCAGGCTTAGCTTTAAAGCTTTGGATTGGCATCACCGTTGGGGTCTCGGTTGGTAATGCGGGAATGTTAAAATTAGCGTGCTCGTCTTTAGGAAGACCAATCTCTTGCTGATGCACACGAAGTGCTGCCAGAGTGTCATCGTTTTGCACTTCGCTTGGGCATAAGAATAAGCCCAATTTACGCATTTTTATGCCTAATCCTATACTACTTGAGTAACGTACAATCGGGGCTGCTAAAATCAGTCCAACTAAAATAGGTGATAACCACCAAAAGAAAGTCGGGGTATAGTAATAAGCTACACCACCCCAAATAATAGCGGTGATGGTTGAAAATAGAGTATACCCAATCGCTTCTTGCCACGGCACCATGCGTCCTTCACGAGGCTGCGCATCCCAGCTAACTTTCTTACCAAGAAATACACACACTACAAAGTAGCTATGAAACACCATCATGAGTGGCGCGATTACAATAGCAAATACGCTCTCAATGAGTGAGCCTGCGATCAATTTTACACTGCCACCAAAGGCTTTATTGCGATGCACTAAAGTCACTATCAATCCCATAAGTTTTGGTAAAAGTAGTAATACCGCAGTGATAAATAGCAGTGAATCAATTAAATCAGTTTTAGCAATTTGCCAAGTAGGAAATAGCTGGTACGCATGGTTAAAATACACATCACTATTCAGTGCACGCGTAACTGCATCCAAGGTACTTAATGCCAGCATAGATAACCAAATAAGTGATGAGATATACGCTGTGGCACCAAATAAAAAGTGCATTTTACTCATCAGTTTCAAACCTGATTTTGGCAATAAACCGAGATGCTGAATATTACCTTGCACCCATCGTCTGTCGCGAATTGCGTAGTCTAGAATGTTGCTCGGTACTTCTTCATAGCTGCCTTCAATATCGCTGAGTAATAATACATCCCAACCAGAACGGTGTAGCAGTGATGCTTCAACAAAATCGTGACTTAAAATCTCTCCACCAAAAGGGGCATTGCCTTTTAATACAGGAAGACCGCAACATTGCGTGAAGGCTTCAACACGAATAATTGCGTTGTGTCCCCAGTAATTTGCTTGATTGGTTTGCCAAAATGCAGAACCTGTCGCCAGCATAGGGCTGTATAAAATTGAGGCGAATTGTAAAAATCGACCAAAAAAAGTATCTTGGCGAACTGGAATCGGAATCGTTTGAATAAGGCCTGATTTTGGATTACTGATCATGCTTGTGGTTAGCTCAAGCATGCATTTTCCTGTCATGATGCTGTCAGCATCAAGTACAATCATGTGCTCGTATTGACTTCCCCAGCGTTCACAAAAATCAGTGAGGTTACCCACTTTACGGTGTTTATTATCTTCACGACGACGATAAAAAGTATGCTGAGCTAAGTCACCTAAACGTGCCGTTAATGCATTCCATGCTTTTAGCTCATTGCGCGCAATCTCTGGATCTTGTGTATCACTAAGTAAATAGAAATCGAAGTTCGGCATTTGGCCCGTTTTAGCGAGCGATCGAAGACTCACTTCAAAACCAGCGATCACACGCTCGGTATCTTCGTTATAAATTGGCATTACGACAGCTGTTTTAGTCTGGCTTAATGCATGTTCGTTAATTTCAATGGGCTTTTGACGTTTAAGCGTCAGTGGGTCAATACGCAGCAGTTGTAAAATAAAGCCCATACAGCCACTACAAAAGGCTGTTACGATCCACGCGAAGGTCACTGAAAATAAAAACAGCAATGCGTACTCAAGCGGTGTCATGCCATTAGAATTTAAAATATCGAACATGATCCACACACCATATGCAGTAATCGCTAGCGCAAGGCATGAAAATAGCCAAACGCGAGTTTTCTTAAATGGCATTGCGGTTGGTGTTAATGTTTTGCTATTGGACGTCATTTGGATACCAGACATAGCTCCATACCTCGCTGATTTCTTTGTCACGTAGTTTTAACGATAAGCGCATATCGACAGGCTTATCTCCCTCTGGCGCCACTTTAAACGCGACGCGCCATCCTTGATTATTCGGTAACTGCTGAACTGTTTTATCGCTAATCTCACCTGATGACAGTGTTAAATCGGCCTTCATAGCAAAATTTGCAGACAGTTGATTGATGTTTTCACCACTGAAGTCAACAGTAAATTGACGGTGACTTTTTGGTGGTGGATTCTTTTCGCCAGGCAGGGCTGCACTGCCTATGCGTGTTCTTAAAACACTCGCTTTATCCTGAGATGCAAGGGTTGCATTAAAAGTTGATAGCTTATAGCTGAAACTTAAGCTATCGCCTGCTTTCATCGCTTGCTCAGGCACCCAGTAGCTAACAATGTTGTCGTTAGTTTCTGTGTCTGTGGGAATCTCTACCAGCTCAACGCGGCCTTTCCCCCATGAACCCATTGGCTCAATCCACATACTCGGGCGGTTATGGTAATGTGCCTCTGTGTCTAAGTAATTGTTAAAATCACGGTCACGTTGTGCGAGGCCAAATCCCTTCGGATTATCATAACTAAATGATGTAACACTTAATTTTTTAGGGTTGTTAAGTGCTCGCCATACCCATTGACCCTCTGCTGATTGCATTAATAGGCCGTCTGAGTCATGTACTTCTGGACGGTAGTCATCAAAAAACTTGGTGCTGTTTTCACCGTGATAAAACATACTTGTTAGTGGTGCTATACCCAGTTTTTTAATATCTTTGCGGGCAAAAATTTGCATCTGAGTTTTTACTTCAGTGTTTGTCGAAGGTGTTAACTCAAAACGATATGCTCCAGCAACAGATGGGCTATCAAGCAGTGCATAAAGCACGATAGTGGTGTCTTCAGGCGCTGGTTTTACTAACCAAAATTCTTTAAACACGGGAAATTCTTCGCCCGAGCTAAGAGCAGTATCAACCGCAAGTCCACGGGCTGAAAGGCCATAGACTTGGTGTGGGCCCACTAAACGAAAATAAGAGGCACCTTGGAATACTGCAACTTCATCTTTGTATTCGCTATTATTGAGCGGAAAATGCAGGCGAAAACCGGCATGACCCAACTGAGTATTCTTAATTGCAGTGCTTATTTCTGCTTCCAACGGAGCGGCGGTTGCATCGTAACGATAATAATCAGTTTTAAAAGGCAAGCTTTTAACTTCGGCATTTTGCTCTAGGGTATTAATTGCCACCGGTGATTTATATAAAAAGCCGGGATGAAATAACTGCACTTCATATAAGCTTTGATCTTTCCAGATTGCTTGATCTGGGCGAAAGCGAATAGCACGGTAATCTTGATAACCAATGCTGGTTAATGCTTCAAGTTCTAAATCTTTTGGTGCGACATACGGCTCAGAGGCTAACTTTTTAGCGCGAGCAGTGATTACATCAAATAGTTTTTCTTGTGGAATTGTGATCATCGCAGGCTTTTGCTCAACAACGGTGTGCTGTGTTTCAGTTTCTTGTGGCTGAGTTTGGTTTTCAGTTGCGTAAGTATGGCCTGCACTCATGGCTAATAATACGCCCAAGAAGGTCTTCTTTTTAACAGCGCTGAAGAGCTTAGTTCGGGTTTCTGGTTTCATTAATTTTTCCTTTAGCCGTAAATCACGTTTATTCATTCATACCTCTCAGCAAAAAGTGAACCTAAAAAAACACTAATAATCTCAATGACGTTGAGTTGGTACAGCTAAATGCGAAGAGTAAATTTTGAAATTAGTGAGAAACAATTACACGGTAGCAGTTGTTAATTCGTCACCAATATGGAGAAGTTTAATGAACGAAAGCTTGCCCTAATATGAATAGCTTAAAGGATGAACAAAAATATGAACAAAATTAGCAGAGGCTTAATTGAAAAAGTGAAATTGTAATCGAGAAGGAAGGTGCAGGCACTGAACTGACACATACCAATGCGCAATAACACTCAAAATAGAATGTTTAATTAAGTAAATTGATATAATTCAGTGCCTCAGAAAGGCAAATTTATTTAACTTCGCCTAACTTTTCTGCATTCGCTTTACATTGATTGTAAGCTTCGATGCACTTGTTACTACAGACTTTATGAACTAAGCCATCTGCGGTGCTTTGCTGTTCGCAGCTGGCTTCGCATTGATAGTTTTGTTGGGCACATTGTTGCATTTCTGGGTTATCAATCTTGCTTGAGCAAGCTGCTAACAAGGTGAATGCAAACAATGATGCTGCAAGAGCTGGTAATTTTTTCATGCTTATCCCTAGTTTATGGCTATTCTTTTAAATCCATCTTACCCAGATTGTTGAAACTTAATCCAGCGTAACTTGCAAATTATCAATTAAACGAACCGATCCTAAGAAGGCTGCGGCTAAAATAACCAGTTGTTTATCCGCTGCTGATGCAGCTTTTAGCGTTGATCGCTCGGCAATCGAGTAATAATCAGGTTTTAGGCCTGCGGCTTCAAGCGTGGCTTTGGCTTTAGCTTCTAATTCAGCGAAATCCGTTTGGCCTTGTTTTAGCTGCTCAGCCGTCTCGTTAAGGGTTGCAAATAATGCTTTTGCGGTGTCTTTTTGCTCATCAGACAAATAGCCATTACGTGAGCTCATAGCAAGGCCTGATATTTCACGGCACGTAGGTACACCGACAATCTCGACAGGGATAGAGAGATCGCGTGTCATGGTTTTAATCACTTGCAGTTGCTGAAAATCTTTTTCACCAAAACAGGCAAAGTCAGGTTGCACAAGATTGAATAACTTAGTCACAACGGTAGCGACACCTTTAAAATGGCCGGGACGTGAACCACCACAATAACCCATCGACACGCCAGGTACATCAACAAAGCTTTGTTCACCAAGGCCATTTGGATAGATGGTTTCAACTGACGGCGTAAACACGATGTCAGTTTCAAGTTCTGCTAGGCCTTGTTTATCTTCGTTGAGCGTGCGCGGGTAGTTGTCGAGATCCTCATTGGCGCCAAATTGCATAGGATTAACAAAAATACTGACGACGACTTTATCGGCTAACGTTTTTGCTTTTTCAACTAATGAAAAATGCCCTTGGTGCAAGTTGCCCATGGTTGGGACGAGTGCAATGCTAAGTCCAGCTTGACGCCAAGCTTTGATTTGACTACGTAACGATTTTATTTCAGTGATTGATTGCATTATTTAAACTCATGTTCGGTACTTGGGAAAGCACCACTTTTTACATCTTCACAATACTTTTGCACGGCTGCTGGCATATTCCCTGTTTCAAGTAAAAAGTTTTTTGAAAACTTAGGGATATAACCAGCTGAAATGCCGACGAGGTCGTGCATAACTAAAATTTGTCCGTCGGTTTGATTGCCAGCACCAATTCCGATTGTCGGGATAGTTAATTCATCGGTAATACGCTTAGCCAATTCACTAGGAATACACTCTAATACCAATAATTGTGCACCTGCAGCTTCAAGCGCTTTAGCATCGCTAAGCATTTTATCAGCTTGTGATTGTTCGCGGCCTTGAATTTTAAAGCCGCCAAATACGTGCACAGACTGAGGTGTTAAACCTAAATGACCACACACAGGTATACCTTGTTGCGTCATTGCGCGGATGCTGTCGTGTAACCACTCGCCACCTTCAAGTTTGATCATGTTGGCGCCAGCACGCATTAACTCGGCTGCATTTTTACACGCATCGGCAGGGTTTGAGTAGGTCATAAAAGGTAAGTCAGCGATGATGAATAGCTCGCGGCTACCGGCGCGGACACACCGTGTATGGTAAGCAATTTCGCTGTTCGTTACTGCTAATGTGTCATCACCACCTTGTAAAACCATGCCCAGTGAGTCACCGACTAAAATCACTTCGACGCCATTATCATGAAACAATTTTGCAAAGCTGGCATCGTAAGCTGTAAGCGCGGTAATTTTTTGTTTTTCGTGTTTCATTTTATTAAGAGTTGAAACGGTGATTTTAGACATAATTTCCTCTAAGGCTTCGCCTAGGTTGATTACTGCTGAGGGAGTTTTTGTAAATCGTTTAAAGGCAACGTTTTTGTTATATCAGCAAGTGATTGGTTATTCGGTAAAACAAGAGAAGGGGCTATCTCTAATAAAGGATAAACAACAAACTCTCTCTCAACGAGGCCATAATGAGGCACGGTGAGGCGAGGCGTGTCGATCACTTGGTCACCAAATAATAGAATATCAATATCAAGGGTGCGAGGTCCCCAACGTTCTTCTTTACGTACACGGCCATGATCACGTTCTACTGCTTGGGTTAAATCGAGTAGTTGCTCTGGTTGCAGAGCCGTTTTAATACACGCAACCGCATTGACATAGTCGGGTTGATCTTGTGGCCCCATTGGCTTACTTGCGTAATCATGCGATACGCAAACCAGCTCAATTTCTGGTAGCCCTTGTAATGCTGCAATAGCATTACGAATTTGTGTACGTGGCGCATTTAAATTTGCGCCTAACCCTAAATACACTATGTTCATGTTTATTCTGCTTTTTTCTTACGAGGTCGACGGCGGCGTTTAGGACCACCTTGATGGCCAAGTGCCTTAACCATCTCTTTTTGGCCATTTATATCTTGGCTTAAATACGCCGTCCACCACGTAGCAAGTTCTTGATGTTGCTGCTCACCAGCTTGAACACGTAATAGTAAAAAGTCGTAGGCAGCTTTAAAACGAGGCTGTTGCGTTAACCGGTATGCGCGTTGGCCACCGCGTTTATCAAGGCGTTGTTGAATATGCCAGATATCTCTAGCGCCTAAAGTGAACCGTTTAGGTACGGCAATATGTTGTGCGCTTTCACTGAGTACCTTATTCATCGCTTGTGCAAATGCATCAAACTCAGAAAGTTGGTCACGTTGCTGTAATTTTTTAGCGATGTCTAATAACGGGAACCACAATAGTGCAGCGAATATAAACGCAGGGGTTACTTTTTTCTCTGCATTGATACGTTTATCTGTGTTTTTAAACATTTGCAGAATAAATGCGTTCTCGAGTCCATCTGGGTTAGCATTCAAAATTTTATCAAGGGCAGGGAATAGGGCTTTGAAAAGGCCATACTGACGCAACATGATATAGTTTTCTTCTGCTTTACCATTTAAAAACAGCTTGAGTGACTCTTCAAATAGACGTGCAGGAGGAATGTGGTCTAATAAGCTTGCAAGCTCTTTCATTGGCTTTTCTGTCGAAGGCGCAATGGTCATGCCTAACTTTGTTGCAAAACGGACTGCACGCAGCATACGTACAGGGTCTTCACGGTAGCGGGTTTCTGGATCGCCAATTAATTCAACCTGTTTGGCTTTTATTGCACTAATACCGTTGGCGTAGTCATAGATGCAAAAATCATTAATTGAATAATACAGCGCATTAATTGAGAAATCTCGACGCTCGGCGTCTTCTTCAATACTACCGTACACATTATCTCGCAGCAGTTGCCCATGTTCGCTTGATTGGCTAACGTGGTTTTTTTCTTCGTCGGCTTCATGATGGCCGCGCATCGTAGCAACTTCAATTATTTCACGGCCAAACACAATGTGCGCTAAACGAAAGCGACGACCAATTAGGCGACAGTTACGAAATAGTTTTTTGATTTGTTCTGGCGTCGCATTTGTAACTACGTCAAAGTCTTTAGGTTGTTGGCCTAACAATATATCTCGAATACAACCACCGACTAAGTAAGCATCGTAGCCACCTTCTTTGAGGCGGTATAATACTTTGATTGCATTTGGGCTAAATTGTTTGCGTGAAATACCATGTTCACTGCGCTCGATCACCAAAGGTAACTCGCTCGTTTGTGCGGCATTTGTTGAAGTCGAGGCATTTGGGCCGATAATTTGCCGACAAAATTGAAAAAGCTTGGAAATAATAATCTGTCTCCTACGACGCGGACTTTGCGACTCATCAAGTATAGCGTGTGTTTTTTCACTTCGTCGATATGAGATTGAGTCAGTAAATGTGTGTTTTATATGACGCTACAGTATGGTGTTAATGATTCGCACACTTTGGGTCGCTATCATATACCAGCGTGGCTCAAAAATTAAGTTACTCTGCCTTTAAAATTGGCAATTTATTTTGTAATGACTTGAAAATCACAAAAAGTGGCGTGTGGATTCTCACTAACTTGTATTTCTAGCGCTGTTGGGATGTTTTCAATACGGTAGGCTGAGATTGCCCAATTAAGCATTTCTTCGACTGTTGAAGACAATAGAGCAGGCTCTGGGTTTAAACCTAAAAAACGAAACGCATCAAATAATGCTGGTTTTGGCGCTCGTTTTGATATGGCCGGTGCGTAGTTTTGTTTTGATAATTTAAAACCGGGCTTTGCAACAGCCAATGGTAGATGCGCGTAGTTAGGTGCTGGTTGCCCTAGTTGCTTAAATAAGCTGAGTTGTCTTGCTGTTGGCTCGAGTAAATCGGCTCCACGCACCACGTGGCTTATTCCTTGTGCAATATCATCGACGACGACAACCAGCTGATAAGCAAATAAGCCATCACTTCGTTTTATAAGGTAGTCTTCTTTAGCAAGTCGGCTGTCAATATTCACCTGACCTTGAATAAGGTCATGATATTCACTCGTCGCAAATTGCTGAGTTAAGCGCAGTGCAGAATCGTTTAATGGGTGATGTTTTGATTTGCAATACCCTTGGTATATTCCGCCCATTGCTTTGATTTCTTTACGGGTGCAATGACAGGCGTAGACAAGGTTCTTTGTAATGAGTGCGTCAACAACGGCTTGGTATTCAGTATGGCGTTTAGTTTGGTAGATAACGCCTTCGTCCCAGTGCAGCCCATACGCTTCTAGAGTGCGTAATATGTCATCGCTTGCGCCGGGTACAACACGGGTTGTGTCAATGTCTTCTATTCTGACTAGCCACTTACCTTGATTTGATTTTGCATCAAGGAAGCTGCCCACAGCCGCTATTAATGAGCCAAAGTGCAATGGCCCAGAAGGTGATGGCGCAAAACGGCCCCTGTATGTGCGCATAGGCGCATTAACGGCTGTGGTAGACATAGGTTAATTAATGTATGTAATTAACCGCGTCCTGATTGTTTTTCTTTAATTTCCGCAAGCGTTTTACAGTCAACACATAAATCAGCTGTTGGACGCGCTTCTAAGCGGCGGATACCAATTTCGATACCACATGATTCACAATAACCAAAGTCATCATCTTTGATTAATTGAATTGTTTTTTCAATTTTCTTGATCAGTTTACGTTCGCGGTCACGAGTGCGAAGCTCTAAAGAGAACTCTTCTTCTTGTGCTGCACGGTCTACTGGATCTGGAAAGTTAGCTGCTTCATCTTGCATGTGCGATTTAGTACGGTCTACTTCGTTACGTAAATCGTTACGCCAAGCTTCTAAAATTGTTTTAAAATGAGCACGTTGTGCATCATTCATATACTCTTCACCCGGCTGTTCCTGATACGGCTCTAACCCGGCCTGAGCCAATAACCCTAGTCTTTTCTGGTCTGGCATAACTTTCTCCTAAATCCTTAATATTTTGCCCAGCATTAGCCGGCGGCTATAAATAGCAGAATCTTCTGTTTGAGGCAAATTTATTTTTAATTAATCCTGTATGCCCCAACTTATCGACTTTAAAAATAAGAATGGGCGGTTTTATTCGTTTACACGGCCCGTGCAATTTTTAATTTGCTAAGTTATATGGGCAAAAAATCATATTACAACTTAAAACATGTGTTCATTGAGAAACTTTTTGGGGGTTGTGTCGTACCAGCGTTTAAATGCGCGTTGTAAAGCACTCTGCTCTGAAAATCCCAGTTTATTGCTGATCTCAAGCACTGAATAGCCTTGCAGTAACATGCGTTTTGCGTGTTGTTTTCTTTGCTGATCAATTAACTTTGTGAAGCTTAGTTGCTGCCCAGTGAGGTAGCGCTGCAAGCTGCGTTTCTTTAAGCCTAATTGTAATGCGGCTTGCTCAACACTTGGAATAACAGGGAATTGGCAGGCAATAAAGGCATTTAATTCATTAATATGATCTGCATACGGCGTTAAATCTCCCGCTTGCGATAACAAGAGTTGTTCAAGCTCTGGGTTTGGCGAGTGTAAACGGCTATTAAGTAGTTTTTCATTAAAAATAAGGCTGTTGGATTTGGCACCAAATTCGATAGGGCAGTTAAAAGTATGCTGATAAATGTGCACACTCGCAGTGCTCGGAATGGGTCTGGTAAGGGTTACTTTTTCAAGCGCAAGTTCAGCGTTCTGCTGGCAGCAGTGGTTTGCAAACGATAACCAACTACTAAACAGTTCATCGACCATGTAATGTCGTATTGGGCTTCGTGCATGCCAGCTCAGTTGGCATTGCTGCTGCACTTTTCTCAGCTCTATTCGACCAATGTTTCTTACCAGTGAATTTAATCTTTGCGCATGCTGCAGCGCTTTCTCAAGATTTTGACTCACCAAGGCGACATGCCCCAATAGCCCCCAGTTTTGTGCTTTGAGTGATTGACCAAACAAAAGGCCTATATGCTCTTGCTTAAGCTGGGTGTCAGCATAATGCATTAACGATTCGTAATCTGATACAGGAAATCGGTAGCTAGTTTCATTGAGATAACAGCGGCGCTCAGCAAGTAATGCATGCAGCTGTTCTTTTTCAAGCCCTTGTTTTTGTAAGAAATAGACCAAGGAGCGAATGATTTGGCTATTGACATAAAACATAGTCGTTCATTTTTTATTATTATTAGCAACAGTTAAGCTGCATGACTAGGCGCGCAAAGTCAATATTTTGCGTGGAGGGTCAAGATTTAGTCTTTTAATTAAGGCAAGCTGGTTGATGGATATAATACTCATAATAAAGGAAGCACAATGAAACTTCATCCAATAATGTTCAGCATTGCAGCCGCATTTCTTGCTGTAGGTTGTAACTCAGATAACGATAATAAAACCGTTGAGCCCCCCGTTACGACAACACCCGAACCTGAAGATGTTGTAAAGGTCGCAATACCTACTTTTGCAGATAACAAGACGCTTGATGCCAATATTCGTTGGACAAGTTATGGCGTCCCACATATTACAGCATCAAACCTTGAAAGCTTGGCATTTGGCAGTGGCTATGCTTATGCAAAAGATCATGCGTGTTTATTAATGGATCAAATAATTAAAACCCGCGGCGAGCGTGCTAAATACTATGGCCCTGATCAAGTTGCGGGGAGTGGCGATTCAAAACACTTAATCTCTGATTTTGGTTATAAAGCACTAGGTGTAAATGAGTATGCGGCGGAACATTATGCTGAATTAGATGAAACAAGTCGTGCTCATTTTGAAGGGTTTGTGCAGGGCTTCAATAAATATGTGACTGATACGGGGGCTGAAAATTTAGCGCCTGAATGTGCATCTCAGCCTTGGGTGATTAGCTTAACGGCTCAAGATATGCTGGCTTATTCAATGGCGACAGTGCAACTTGCAAGCTCAGCTAACTTTTTAGAATTAGCATTTTTTGCAAACCCAGGTGATGGTGATGAGTATTTGCCTGTGCCAAGTGGTAGTGAACCGAGTGCCGTTTCGAGCCTTGTTAAAAATATAAATCAGCAAGCAAAGCAATTTAAGTTAGAGAAGAAGTTTGAGCACTTAGGCTCAAATGGCTGGGGGCTGGGTAAAGACATGATGGCCAACGGTCAGGGCGGATTATTAGCAAATCCACATTTTCCTCATGAAGGAAATTTGCGTTTTTGGCAGTCACACTTAACAGTCCCTGGTGCCATGAATGTGATGGGTGGGAGCCTGCAAGGCATGCCTGGCGTTATTAATATAGGTTTTAATGAACATGTGGCCTGGACGCACACCTTCTCGACGGCACGTCACTTTTTAATTTATCAGCTCGCATTAAATGAAAATGACCGCATGAGTTATGGTGTTGAGGGTGAGCAACACACTATTACCAGTAAAATGATAACGGTGGAGGTTGCTGTGGGGCCAAACACAACGATTGAGCTTACAAAACCATTTTATTACAGCCACCATGGTTTGATGCTAGAAACGCCTGCTGAAAGAGGGTTAGGCTGGAATGACACTCAAGCATTTACCATAAAAGATGCCAATGAATTTAATATGGATGTTGTAGCGCAGTGGTCAGCACTCAACCAAGCCGTGAGTCTTGATGATATGAAAGCGTCATTCGCTCAGTTTGATGGGGTGTCGTTCAACAATACGATGGCAACAGATAAAACGGGCACTGTTTTTTACGTTGATGACAGCACAGTGCTTAAATTAGATGACACTGCTAACCTAGCAATTCGTTTGCAGCCTGAGCTCGTTGCTTTGAGGGAATCAACGGGCTTTGATTTGGTGCCTGGCAACATGAAGCTCTTTGAAAGCCAAGGTAAGGTGCCTTTTTCTGAAGCACCCCAGCTTACGCGGACAGACTATGTACAAAACTCGAATGATAGTTATTGGGTGACAAACTTAAAACAGCCTTTACTTGGTTTTGCTGCTCAGTATGGTGATGTACATAAGCCTTTATCACTAAGAACAAGAATGGGTCTGAAGTTATTGCAAGAAGGCGGGGGAGAAGACGGTAAATTTACACTTGATGAATTAGAACAGGCATTAATTGGCAATCGCATCTACTTAGGTGAACTGGTGTTTACCGATTTAGCCTCACAATGTATTGCCCAAGGAAATACACCGGTGCAAGTTTCAGCGGGTATTGACGTGGATATCAGTCCTGCCTGCGATATCGTTGCTAACTGGAATGGTGCTATGAACTTAGATACAGAAGGTGCTGCATTGATCCGTGAGTTTGCGCATCTATTTAATCCTTCAGCACACTTATATAACAACTTTGATGTTACAGACCCGGCTAATACGCCTCATACTCTACGCCAAGATAAAGTTGCATTAAAAGCACTGGCGCACGCTATGTTAAATGTGCAGGCGAATGGGGTGCCATTAACAAGTACTTTAGCTGAGCTTCAGTTCGTAGAAAAATCACTGGCCGGAGGGCATGCTTCAGGTGAGCAGCTTCCATGGGCTGGGCCGATGCATGTTGAGGGAGGCTTTAATGTTTTCAGATACGATAGAAGTAATTTAACACGCTCTACTCTGATACCTTATGCTGATTATCAAACATTACCGGATGCAGTTACAGGCCAACCTTTAGCGTCAAATTTATCAGCGCAAGGCTACCCTGTGAACTATGGTTCAAGCTGGATGTTTGTGATGAATTTTACTGAGGATGGACCGGTTGCTAAAGGATTATTAACCATGTCACAGAGCTCTGATTCACGTTCAGAGCACTTTGATGATCAAAGCCGTTATTATTCTCAAACAGCAAAACTCAGACCGTTATACTACAAAGAAGCAGATATAGAACAAAATCTGATCGATGAAATTGATATCTCAATGACTAAGCAATAAACGGCACTTCTTCAGCCAGTACAATGTGACTGGCTGAAATCTCTGCTTTATAAGCATATACTTCTACACCACAGTCAACGGCGTGTACTAATAGTTCGCTGTATTTAGCATCTATATGTGATGCGCCACTGACTGTATTAATTCCTTGATGTAATACAGCAAAAAGCAAAACAGCTCGGTGCCCCTGTTGCACCATTTCTATTAACTCGCGCAGGTGTTTTTGTCCTCGCACTGTTTTAGCATCGGGAAAGTAACCTTGGCCAGTTTCTGGCTTTTCTTCTGATAGCAAGGTCACTGACTTAACCTCAACATAGCAATGAGCGGCGTTTTCAGCCGTTAATAAAAAATCGATGCGGCTATTCTCTTGACCGTATTTCACTTCAGCTTGCAGTGTATCGTAGCCATCAAGCTGCTTGATAAGATGATTTTCGAGAGCTTCTTGAACGACTTGATTAGCAACTGCAGTATTAACACAAATTAAATGCCCATGTTGATTTTGGGTGAGTTGTAACGATTGCGGGTATTTACGTTTTGGGTTATCACTGGTTGAGTAAAACGCGTTAAAACCTGGCTCGGCACAGCCTGTCATTTTGCCTGTATTGGCGCAGTGTGCTGTAAATTGTTGATTATCTTGCGTGACTAAATCAGCTAAAAATCGCTTATAGCGCTTTAATAAAGTGGCTGATTGTAATGGAGGATTAAATTTCATTATTTTGTTTTTATTTGAGCTTTTCTATATTGTAAGTGAATAACCAAGCAGAGTGCACCTTCGTTGTCATTTAAGGCGTTATTTATCGCAAGCGGTTGGGAACTGACGTAGCCTGTAGTAAACTCAGTGAACAATTTTTAGCGCAAAAAGAGTATTCTAACATGTCGGAAAAATTTTTAGTTCAACTAAGCGAGCAGGCTGCTGCCGCACATTGGGGTGATAAAGCCTCTCTTTCTTTTACTGAACAAGGCGCAACTATTCATTTAACTGAACAAGATACACTTAAAAACGTTCAGAAAGCAGCGCGTACGTTAGCGAATCAAGGTTTAAAAAATATTGCGCTAACGGGTGATGTTTGGTGCACAGAAACACAGTGGGCTTTTTACCAAGGCTTTGTTTCACCAAAGAATTTAGACGCAGTTGAATTTGCCGAGAATGCAAAAACAGACAGCAAAGAGCTGGCTTCTTTAACGCAAGCAGCGACTTGGGCTCGTCAAATGATCAATGGGACCGCTGATGATATTTTCCCTGAAAGCCTTGCTGGTAAAGCGGCTGAGTTTATTCAGTCATTAGCGCCTGAGCATGTTAGCTATCAAATTATTAAAGGGGATGCATTACTTGAGCAGCAATGGATTGGTATTCATGCGGTTGGTCGTGGTAGTGAGCGCCCACCTGTACTACTTGAGCTAGACTATAACCCTACGGGTGACGAAACGGCGCCAGTGGCCGCTGCGCTTGTTGGTAAAGGCATTACATTTGATTCTGGCGGTTACTCTATTAAGCCAAGTGAAGGCATGCTAGGCATGAAGTGTGACATGGGCGGTGCAGCAACCGTAACGGCTGGTTTAGCACTTGCGATTAACCGTGGCGTTAATAAGCGCATTAAATTATTCCTATGTTGTGCTGAAAACTTAATTTCAGGCCATGCATACAAACTAGGTGATATTCTTACCTATAAAAATGGCACCACAGTTGAAATTGTTAATACCGATGCCGAAGGCCGTCTAGTGCTTGCTGATGGCTTAATGGCTGCGGGTGAAACCGGTGCGCCATTAATTATTGATGCGGCAACGCTAACCGGTGCTGCACTGGTGGCTGTTGGTCAAGAGTACAACGCACTATTTGGCCTTGATAAAGAGTTTGTCCGTGAAGTGCAAGACTTTGCAGAGCAAGAAATGGAAGGCGCTTGGCCATTACCGCTTGAGAAGTGGCATCAACAAAATTGCCCTTCACCATATGCTGATACAGCAAACAGCCGCCCACAAAAAGGCGGTGGCTATGGTGGTGCATCGAATGCGGCTGGTTTCTTATCTCGCTTTGTGCCAAATGATGGCAAGGGGTGGGTTCATATTGACCTTGCAGCAGCATTTAATATGGGTAGCACAAGCGAGTGGGCTGCAGGTGCAACAACCCAAGGGATGCGCACAGTAGCAAGAACGTTATTAGAGAAAGCGTAATAACCAGTTTGCTAACTAAATAAGTAAAAACGCCCGATTATGGGCGTTTTTTCGTTTTTGGTAATTTTACAAACGGATACAAGATTTTTCGCACAATATAGTATAAAATCTCGCCCCACATTTTCTCATCAAGTGGTTAGTTTATATTTCATTAACTACACTTGGATGATCAATTCACACTGGGGTTTCTATTTATGTCAGATAAGTGCTATATCACTGCGCAGCAGCTTCTCGAAGATTCATTTCGTGTTGCGGCACAAGTTTATGACGATGGTTTTCGTCCTGATTTCATCATTGGTATTTGGCGTGGTGGCGCTCCAATTGGTATTGCAGTACAAGAATACTATGATTACAAAGGCATAGAGACAGACCACATTGCTGTTCGTACATCATCGTATTACGGTATCAATCAGCAATCGAAAGAAATTAAAGTACACGGCCTGCATTATATTATTGAAAATGCAAATGCGGGTGACTCTTTGCTTATTGTGGATGATGTTTTTGATTCTGGCCGCAGTATTTTTGCATTAAAAGAAAAGTTATCTGAATTAATGCGCTTAAACTTACCACGCGATATTCGCGTTGCTTGCCCCTACTACAAGCCTAAAAACTCAAAGGTAGACATGGTGCCAGATTATTATATTCATGAGTCTGACGAGTGGCTGGTGTTCCCTCACGAGCTTTCAGGCTTAACACCTGATGAAATTATTGAAGGTAAATCGGATTTAGCCAATATCCACGATTTACTTCTCAAAAAGTAAATTTGAGCTAAATAATTATGTGAGTGTAGTTATCTTACACTCACAACTGCGAAAAACTGTCTACGTAATCACTCAGTTTGTCTATGTCGACCACTTGTAAACCTTGATTGCTGCGTTTTACTAAGCCCTTTTCTACAAGCTCAGTCACAACACGTCGATAGGCACGTTCGGTGGTGGCAAAACGTTCTGCTTCGGCATTCACTGTTGGGTAGGCTCTAAGCAGTGTCGGGTTATTATTTTCAGCTCTTAATAAACAATCTTTAGCAATATTATAGCTTAAGGGTAATAGCAATTTGTCTAGGTTGATTTTTTGGTTCTCTTGAAACTTAGCGGCTATTGTTTGTGCTGTGTATAAACTCAGTTCTGGTTTTTCTAAAAGTAGTGCGCGCCAATGTTTAAGCTCAATGAGATTGTAACTAACATCACTGAAACACGTAACTGTGTAGATACAAGGGAGGTTGTTAAGAGCTTCAATCTCACCAATTAATGTATTATTACAGTCAAGTTGACCGAGCAAAAGGCGGCGACCATTACCGACATCGTAACTAAACGAAACGGTACCACTTCTCACTAATACGAGTTTGGAAAGTGGTTGATCTTGATGGATCAGCACTTCTTTTTTGGCTTGTTGAAAACGACTCCCTGCAAAAGTGAGTAATTGATCAACAAGGTAGCTTGAAAAATGATATTGAAACATTAACGCCGCTCTTCGGACAATTGTCCTATTTATTACATCTTAATGACGCTAGCATTAAGATTCTAAGAATTTATGCTAACTTACTAGTAAGGTGTTCACGTTACTCATACCTTCATTTCCCGTGTAATGATTTTAAAGTCGGGTTAATTCTCAGGCTTTACAAGGTTTTTAGTAAGTTAGCTTTTTTATTTTCATTGTCAAAGTGAGCAATGAGTGAGTCTAAAAATGACAAACTCTAATGCTAACCTAAAGCCTAGGAGAGAACAATTGAGTTGGGAATATTTAGGCTATTTAGCATCTGCATTATTGGTCGCTTCTTTAACAATGAGCGATGTTATGAAGCTTCGTTGGTTTAACTTAGCAGGCTGTATCGCATTTACTCTTTATGGTGTAGCAATTGATGCCGTGCCTGTGGCATTTACCAATGGCTTGCTTACCTTCGTAAATATCTACCATATTATAAAATTAAAGCGTCAACCGACAGTTGACGCTAAAAAGTAATTTAATTTTCGTCTTCAAGTGTATATTTAAGCTCACCTGCCAGCCAGGTTTGCTGTACTTTTATAGCGTGAACGTCAGCGAGCGGCGCCGTGTAATAATCTTTATTGATTAAAATAAAGTCCGCCCATTTTCCTTGTTCTAAACTTCCTACTTTAAATTCTTGATGGGCAGCGTAAGCGCCTCCCAATGTAAACGCTCTTAGTGCTTCATCACGTGACAGTAACTCTTCAGGACGCCAACCTCCTTCAGGAAGTTGGTTATGGTCCATGCGTGTAATTGCTGAGTATAAGCCATCGAATGGGTCAGCAAGTTCAACGGGGAAATCAGAGCCTGCCGCAATAATGGAGCCTTGTGATAAAAATGTTTTCCACGCATAGGCACCCGTCAACTGTGTTTCGTTCAGACGTTGCTCAGCCATGTGCATATCAGAAGTCGCATGAACAGGCTGCATGGAAGGAATAATTTTTAACGCTTTAAAGCGAGGAATATCGTTTGGCGACACAATTTGCGCGTGTTCAATGCGGTTCCGTAATAAAATGCCTCCCGATTTCTTGAAGACATTCTCATAAGCATCTAAAACGGTTTTATTAGCTTGGTCGCCAATCGCATGGGTATTCGCGCTAAAGCCGTGTGAAAAACTTAAGGTAAAAAGTTGTTCTAGCTTTTCTTGCGTTTCGAGCATTAAGCCATGATGGTTTTTGCGATCAGCGTACTCATTAATTAATGCAGCGCCTCGACTGCCTAATGCACCATCTGCATAGACTTTTACACTGCCAATGGAGAGCATGTCGTTCATATCTTTATAGCGACCAGCTTTAAGCATGGTTTCGAGCTTTGGATCGCCAGCACTGAGCATAGCAACAATTCTAACAGGCAGGTTATTGTGTTCTGCACGCTGTTTATACACTTGCCACGTATCGTAGTCTATACCTGCATCGTGTGCTGATGTAATGCCTAAACTGAGTAGGTGATTACCGGCGTTATCAAGTGCGCGATTGATACTCGCGTGATCTGTCTTTGGGATGTGTTGCGTTACTAATGTTTCTGCTTTATCAATAAACACCCCTGATGGCTGACCTGAAGGAAGTTTAATTATTTCACCTCCAGAGGGCGTGTCTGTTTGCGCCGTTATGCCAGCCAACGCCATTGCTTTTGAATTGACCCACACGGCATGACCATCAACGCGAGACAGCACAACAGGCTTGTCTTTTACGTATTTGTCTAAATCTGCTGCCGTAGGAAATTGACCGCCAGGCCAATGTTCTTGGTTCCAGCCTCGGCCAATTATCCAACCTTGTTTATCTTTAGCGAATTCGGCCAACATTTTACCGACCATATCGACAGATTGGGTATTTCTAACATCCAGTTGTGACAAGTTATTGCCAAGCCCAATTATATGACCATGTGCATCAATAAGCCCGGGCAGCAGTGTTGCCTTTTTACCATCGATCGTTGTCGCATCAGGAAAACTAGCCTTAAGGGAATCATCGCCTGTTTTGACAACTTTTCCATCTTTAAAGACTAAGGTTGAAAATTGCTGTGTCTGACCTTGATAGGTTGGTGTGTAACCATTTACGTTATAAATAACGGTGGTGTTAGCGAAGCAAGATATCGATGCAGTTGCAAGTAAGCTGATAATGAGTTTCATACTATTCTTATTTTTATTTATTTATAAAAACAGTATCAGAGTTGCTGTAAACTGCAAATAATTAGGTAATTAAAACGTGCAAAAGGGTGACTCGCACCCTCAGCATTATTTGCTAGCATATTCATTAAATTCAGCAAACGATAACTTATTGTCTTTATCGCTGTCGTAACTTTTAAAACGAGACCACAGAGCGGGGTCTCGTGCAGATTCGGAGCGGCTTAAGAAGCCATCTTCATTACGATCGAGTTGTTTAAATTTTTCTCCAATACTTTCTGTTGCAAAAACCATACTGCTATATAAACCACAGATTATAAGACTGGCGAAAGTGTATTTTGACATTGCTTTAACTCTTGTTTGTTAAGTAGTGCTTAAATTCAAGGAGTGATATTTGCTGATCGTTGTCTGTATCCCATTTAGCCATGTGCTTTTGTAAGTGTGGCTGAGATGCAAGCTCTTCAACACTTAAATAACCATTTTTATCTTTGTCTAAATGATCAAATCGCTGCTTAACATCTAATGCTAAGGTATTGAAGCTTATAGTAATTAAAGTGAATGAAGCAAGTGTCGCAATTTTCATAATAAAACTCCTCAGAAAGTAAAATCCTTTTTGGGAAAAGTGCTTGCCATAATTTAAATCCCAAAATTTAAATCCGTTTACACGCTCCCTCTGGGATTATGGCAAGCACTTTAAGAGGTTAAGGTTTGAATTTTTCAAACTCTTGTTCAGATAATCGCTGATCATTATTTGTATCAAGATCAGTAAATTGCTTAATTAGCTCAGGGTGTTCATTAGCTTCAGAAAGTGAAATTGCATTGTCTGCATTGCTATCAAACTTAGTAAAACGAACATCCATTTGAGATGCCAAAACGGTCGCACTGATAGCCAAAAATATCAGCGAAAAGGCAGCGATAAGTTGTTTCATAACAATCTCCTATTGAATAAACGACTGAAACTCTGGAAATGAAATTTGGCCATCCTCATTACTATCAATTTGAGAAAAATTGCCATGTAACAATGCGTCCTCAGATGCTTCAGACTCACTTAGCGCGCCATTACTGTCTTTATCAAGTTCATTAAACGTCTCGTTGAGATCAAGCGCGTATGAGCTTATTGATACTAAGCTGGCAAGCATGATTGAAATACAGGCCATCGTTTTCATTTTGTTTCCTAAAATCTATAACTTATTACGGTATTAACAAAAACAATGCCAACTTTAAAATGTGTTTAATATCAATGGTTTAATTATTTTCTGAGTGGTTTGCTCAGCAATACTTACAAAGAGTTGTGTCTTTTTTGCAACGTTTTTTGGGTTCTAAAGGATTATTCATTTTAAAACAGAGAGTTATATTGTTGCTGATTAGCAACAAAAAAGCATTTATTGGTTAAAAAGTGCTGTTATATAGGCTGGATTCAGCGAGTGTCTAAGTTATTTATCTAATAATCATCTTCTGTCACGTTGAAAAGGATCAGTATGCAAGGTCTCGTTGCGAATAAATTTAAACATGCGCTCGATTGGCGGCCCAGTTTAATTGGCCAGTTTGTCTTTAGCACTTTGTTGTCTTTGCTGCCTTTATCGTTGGTTGTGATCGTGTTTTTAAACGCACTGAATAAACAATTGGCTGTGACACAAAAAATTGTCAGCGATAATTATTTAGTTACAAAGGCGTTTAATAGTTTAAAACAAGATTTAAATAGCCTAGAAAGAGCAACAAGACAAAATTGGGTTTTAAAAAGTGAATCACTCGATACCTTAATTGAAAATAAGTGGCAGTCATCGCTGCAAAGTATTGATGAGCTTATTTTTCTTAGTCCATCGACAGAGTATGTGGCGCAGTGGCAGCAATTGGCAGAAGTACTCAACTTTGCCCAGCAACACTTAGTTGCAGAGCAAAAACAAGATGGTGAATTATTTGCCCCAGCAAGCAAACTTATTGCAGAGCAAACTGTGTGGCTACGTGATCAAAATGAATTACGGATCACCAAGAATCAACAGCAATTAAAGGCGCTTCAAGCGTCGTTTATAAACTGGTTAATTGCATTAATTCCACTCACATTATTAGTAAGTGGTGGGTTTTTATGGCGGATCAGTGGCCGTTTAGGTGAACTAACAAGTGTAATAGATAAACTAGGTCAAGGTCATTGGCAGCAGAAAATTTCTGTACGAGGCTCATCGGAGCTAGTTGAGTTAGGTAATAAATTAGAATGGGTGCAAGCGCAGCTGCATATGCTAGAGCAACAAAAAGACACCTTTTTACGTCATGTTACTCACGAATTAAAAACACCGCTTGCCTCCATGGTTGAAGGCACTGATTTACTCGCTGATGAAATTGTTGGCCCAATTAATAGCGAGCAGCAAGCTGTCCTTGAGTTAATTACACAGAGTATGGCACGTTTACGAGTGATGATTGAAAGCTTATTAAATTATAACGCGATTCGTACCAGTAAAGAGAGTGTCACAGAGCTTAACTTCAATAGTATGAAAACGAATATTGAGCGTCACTTTGAACATCGTTTAATTGCGCGAAATCAGTCGTTAATATGGGTAAATGAACTTCCCTCAAAAGCGATGTATATTTCTTCCGAGTTGTTAGAAATGATGCTTGTGCAACTCATTTCCAATGCCTTGAAATTTTCACCTGAACAAGGCGTTGTCACGGTCGAAGCGCGTTATAAACACACTCAGCTTCAAGTGACGGTCAGTGATGTCGGTAAAGGCATTGCTGATTCTGAAAAGACCGCTGTTTTTGGTGCCTTTTATCAGGGGAAAAATGCCAAAGAGCAAACTGAAATGGGCAGTGGTCTTGGCCTCACAATAGTGAAAGAAACGGTTGAGCAACTGAGAGGCACACTTAATATTGCTGATAATGAACCGCAAGGCTGTCGATTTACAGTGACATTACCAATTCAAGTAACCCAAGGAGTTAACTGATATGGGCTTCGTAAATAAAGCCAGTTTTATACCCGCTGTACTCGTTGTATTTTTGACCGGGTGTGCCTTAACACAGCCAACATCATCGACAGCACAAAAAGAGCATAAAACACAGCTAACACCAAAGGAGCAACCTAATCCTAAACCAAGGCCTAAAAGCGAGCCTGTGTATCCGCCAGCACGTTTGGTTATTGCATGGCATGCAGAGCAATGCGGTGGTTTTAAAAGTACGCCGCAGAAGCAGACGTATGTAGGGCAAAAAGAGCTGATCAGTTTATTTAAATATTTATGTATACACAGTGCCTCAGAACCTAAACAAGCATTGGCATTACTCGAAAGCAGTGATCAAGCTTATTATTGGCCTGATGATATAAAACAGTATTTATGGCTACAAAAACAAAGTGTTCAACATAGTCTAAAGGCCAAGCAAGCCAAGCAGGCCTTAACAGAAAAAATGGAAAAAACGTTGTCGTCACTGGCGGCAATTGAACAACAATTGCTGTTACGCGAAGAAACTAAGGAGCAGTAACCATGGCTGAGATAACAAAACCACGCATATTGTTGGTTGATGACGATGCAAGCTTACTGAAATTACTCGCAATTAGAATCGAATCAAAAGGGTATCAAGTTAGCACGGTTGAGAGTGGTCTGGCTGCGCTGCAGCAATTAAAAATGCAAACCTTTGATGCTGTGATTACCGACTTACGTATGGATGAAATGGACGGTATGGCGTTGCACCGCCAGTTGCAAAGTCGCTATCCGTCTATGCCAGTCATTATGATGACAGCGCATGGCTCTATCCCCGATGCAGTTGAAGCAACTAAGCAGGGGATCTTTGCGTTTATTACCAAGCCAGTTGATAAAGATGAGTTATTTGATAGCCTCGCCAAAGCAATCGAGATCCATGGTGTGCATGGTGATGAAACTCCAACGCAAACAAACATAGTTACGCGCAGCGGTGCCATGTTGCACCTCCTTGAGCAAGTAAAGTTACTTGGGCCAACGCATGTTAATGTATTAATTTCAGGGGCGAGTGGCACAGGTAAGGAGTTATTAGCACAGGCGATTCACCAGCATAGTCACGTTAGTGATGGGCCTTTTGTTGCAATTAACTGTGGGGCTGTACCAGGTGAGTTGTTAGAATCAGAATTATTTGGTCATAAAAAAGGTGCGTTTACTGGGGCGGTAAAAGATCACCAGGGTTTGTTTCAACAGGCTCAAGGTGGTACCCTTTTTCTTGACGAAATAGGTGATATGCCACTGAATTTACAAGTAAAGCTATTACGTGTATTGCAAGAAAAAACAATTCGTCCCGTGGGATTTCAAGAAGAAATTCCTATTGATGTACGGATAGTATCGGCAACGCATAAAAACTTACCTGAAGCGATTAATAACCAATTGTTTCGTGAAGATTTGTATTACCGACTCAATGTGGTGAACTTAAAACTTCCTCCTTTGTGTGAAAGACGGGAAGACATAAGCTTGCTGGCACAGCACTTTGCAAGCGTAATAGCAAAACGTATGAATCAAGATGAAAAGCGTTTTGCTAATGACGCAATGCATGCATTGGTGCGTTATGACTGGCCTGGTAATATTCGTCAGTTACAAAACGTGATTGAACAAGTTGTCGCGCTGACCCCAGGTAATGTAATTGCGGTACAGCTAGTTGAAAGCGCGCTCAATAGCAATGTAAGTAATGCAGAGCCATTATCATTAAACGATGCTAAAAAAGAGTTTGAGCGTGACTATTTAATAAATACGCTAAAAATGGCAGCTGGCAATGTCGCAGAGGCTGCAAAGCTTGCAAAACGAAATCGCTCAGATTTTTATAAACTAATTAAAAAACACAACATTATTGTAGAAAATTTAATCTAGATACAACAAAACCTAGATGCAAAAAAAGGAAAGCGCATGGGGCTTTATTTAGTTTACCTTGGTGGTCGTATACAAGGCTGTCATATCGAAATGCACGATGTTCGATTTGTTGTTGGTGATAAAATTGAAGACACCTACTCAAAGCTAAAAGCGCAGTGGGTGGGTGACAAAGGCAGTGTGCACATGGATAGCTTCATGCATATTCAGCACATTGATGGTTACAAAGTAGAGGTGATAGAAGGGGCTCACGAGCAACCTGAAAAGCTTTATTTTGTTAATTTAGGCGCGTATCGAGCAGACAGTCTTGCCGAACAACATGACTTTGCATTGTATGTTGCGCGCAGCAGTGAGGAAGCAAAGCAACGTGCTAAAGACTCTTTGCTTGCAGGGCTGACACATTTGCACAAAGATGATTTACATGACGTAGATGATTGTTTTGCTATTGATTTACTCGATAGCAACTTGACCCTTAAGCTAACACCAAGTGGGCACTCTCAAGCGATGAAACCCGATTGGTTTGGCTATCACGTTTTATAGTGAATTAATTAGTCATCATTCTCGCTTTTACTGGCAACCTTAAAAGCAATGATGACTAAAGCAAACAGTGCAAAAGGGAGTGCAGCAAGTAAATATTCTACAGTATGGCTATCTTGGTAGTTAGGCTGAAGTAAAAAGTGCCCAGCAACACATAACAAGATTGCCACAAACAAAACAGGCAATAAGATTAACTCTTTTTTTGGCGAGTGATTTTTCATTACATAAGGTCAAATTTCAATGGTGGGGCATTGTAATGAGCTAAGTTAAG
Source organism: Pseudoalteromonas lipolytica (assembly GCF_900116435.1). GTDB lineage: Bacteria > Pseudomonadota > Gammaproteobacteria > Enterobacterales > Alteromonadaceae > Pseudoalteromonas > Pseudoalteromonas lipolytica. The sequence continues at coordinate 289,937 of NZ_FPAZ01000005.1, forward strand.
CTAGGTCAAATAACTTGGTGACTTATATTGCGCTGTATCAACTTTTTTAGTCGGTATTTTCTTTGATTGCTTTTTAGGCTCTGCGGGTTTATCTGTTACATCATTACAATTATAAAGTGCCATTATGAATTCGATTTCTTCACGTTGTAGCCTTGATTGCATGATGCCCCCTCGAGTCAAATTTGCCTTTTATAGTACAATATACTAAGCCCGCCAATCTGAATTATTGGTGAATAACTAAGCATTAAATTGTAATCAAGTGTAACGCTGTCATCGTTGTTTTATAGGCAAACTTACAGTGAACACCACGCCGCTATCATCTGCGATATTTTCAGCCTTGACCTGTCCCTCATGGTAATCACAAATTAAACGAACAATATACAAGCCTAATCCTAAATGGGGTTGTTGCTGATGCTCTTGAGTTCTCACTGATACCATCGAATCAAATATATGATCTACTAAGCCCTCTGGTAACAAAGGGCCTTGGTTCACAATTTTTAGAATAGCGTGCTGTTCGTTTTTAGCTAAACTCACCGTTACTTGGCTGTCAGGAGATTTAAACTCGAGCGCATTATTAATCAGTTTATCAAGAAGTTGGGCAATAAACTCCGGGGCCCCTCGCAGGGGCAGTGGTGATTCATAAAGTGATAAATTAAATAATTTCTCGCCATAAGTAATTTGGTAACCTTGCATGCAGCCAGTGATCACTTGAGTGAGATCAAACGTCTCAGCTTCCACATTTTGAATGCTTTGTTCTAGGCGTGTTGCTTCACTCATTGTGGTTATTATTTTACCTAGTCGCTCAACGCCTTCACTGGCGCGCGCGAGGTATTTTTGACTAAACTCAGATTGCGGCTGCATTTGTAAGTTTTCAAGCGATGAGCGCACCACCGCAACAGGAGTACGTAATTCATGAGAAAGGCGTGATGACATATTCTCAAGGTAATCGGTATAACCACTTAAGCGGCTGACAATATTGGCAAAACTACGTGAGAGATCACCAATTTCATCATTTGAATCGGTATACGTTATTTTGCCTGTAATTCGGCCTTGTGCATCAATAGCTTGCTCAGCGTTATCACGTAAACGACGAATACGGCTTGAGATCCGTGATGCAAAAAAGAATAAGGTGACAGTACCGACTAGCATGACAGCTAAAATAACGTTAAATAGTTTCTCGAGCGATTTATTACGAAGAGTACGCACACCATTGGTGGTTTCTTCTGCGATAACTGCACCAATGACCTTATCTTGAATCCAAATCGGGTAGGCTGCTGATAAGATCACCGCCTTGCTATCGGGAGTTAAACGCCACGATGAAGCGGGTTTCCCGTTTAATGCACTGGCGATATGCGTGCCTTGCATAGCGGCCACATCATGCAAAGTATCAATAAACTCATTTTCAGGGCGAGTTAGTATTTGGTAATAAAGCGGATGCAGATAATCACGCTCAAATTGTTGCCACCATGTTGTTGCCGGTTTATCTGTGAGTCCATCTGCCCAGACACCATCAGCGTGATGTATAGACCCCGCTTGTGCGAGTACGCGATGGTGGCTATCGACTACCCAAATTCGACTGCCGCTATGGCCCATCCCTTTTAAAATACGGTTTATCTCTGGTGAAGGCACAAGCACCGAGCCAATGTCGTTGGGATTGAGTAGGTTAGACGTTGACATAAGTTGAGGCTCAACTTTGTCATCATCCCAATCTTCAATTGCAAATCCCAGCTTGTTGCCAAGCATGCTTAATGGAAAGCGCAGTTCAATGTTATAGCCCGTTTCTGTGCTTTGAAAATAGCCTTGAATCTTTGTAACAGGCTCGCGGCTGATAGCGTCAAAGGCATTAACCCAGCCATCTTGGCGAGCAGCAATCACGTAATGCTTAAATTCACCTTCGGGGGTCTTTAACATGATTTGTAAGTGATCATTGCGCGTAATACTGAGCGTATTTTTAGCCCGATACACCAACGAGCTATCACGCACCTCAAAGACTGCATACAAATAGTTTTCGTACTTACCAACCATATGATTAAATGCTAAATCAGCGTCTTCGTGCGCGGGGTTTACACGTTGTAAGTAGCGTTTATCGTAATGCCAAAAAAGTGCCCTATAGGGTTGCCAATCAGCAAGTTTGCCATCAAGTTGAATCGGGTTACTGAGGTTATAGGCATATAAATCACGGCCTTTAACGACCTGGTCTAAAAAATTGGTTTGCGAGTCGAATAAGGCTGGCCGTTCATGTAACGATGTTGCCAGGGCTCGTGTGGTGCCTACGAGTGTTTTTTCTTGGCCCTGCCTTAAAAACTTTTCCATTTCCCAAACATATTCATAGCCAAGCCAAGGCAGTAAAAACAAAAAGCAAGACAGTAAAATAAACTTACTGCGCAAACCAAATCTGAGCATTAAGCTTGCTCCCAGCGATAACCCATACCGTACACTGTGTCGATACAATCGAAGCTATTATCTAAGGCAATAAACTTTTTTCGGATACGCTTAACGTGGGAAGTAATCGTACTGTCATCGACATAAATTTTTGCATCGCTCATTAATTCATTGCGACTTTTTACATGCCCTGGACGCTGCGCAAGTGAATGCACCATCCAAAACTCAGTCACCGTCAAGTCAACAAGCTGATCGTGCCAAAACACTTGCATACGCTGGCTATCTAATTTTAATAGACCACGATGCAGTAGCGCATCTTGATTAGCCGGTTGTTCAAGTGCATCTAAGCGTCTGAATAAAGCCCCAATTCGTGCGGCAAGGTGCGCCATACTGATATCTTTTGTTAAGTAGTCATCAGCACCCATGCGCAGGCCGCAGACCGTATCAATTTCACTATCACGCGCGGTTAAAAAGATAATAGGCAAGGTTTTCGAGAGCGACCGTAATGTTTGACATAATAAAAACCCTCCATCAATTTCATGCGCTAAGCCAATATCTACGATGGCCAAATCTGGCAATGACTGGCTAAACGACAGCTCTGCGCTTGCTCGGTCAGCAAACCCAATGACTTGATAGCCTTGTGCGCTCAACATTTCAGTGTAGTTTTCGCGGATGGCTGTTTCATCTTCGACAATGGCTATTTTCTTCATTCTTCCTACTTATTTAGCTTCATAGTCAGCACTATGAATACACTATACCGAAAATTTTACTGTGCGTACTGGCAAAAATGCGATTGCCATTTTTCTGCCACAATTGCTCAGCAGTTTGCCTTTTTTGATCCCCTTTATTGCCATTTCGGCTTGTTTTAATAGCGCTATACCACATTTGCAACGCCAACCAATAGTTGCCAAACAATTAATGTAAAAGAAAGGATTAAATTATGAAAAAGATCATCATTGCTGCACTTATAACGTCGGCCCTATCAACAAGCCAATTTGTTGAGGCTGCGCCCCAAGCAAAACAAGAAACACCAAAAGAAACAGCCATTGGCCTTAGTGCAGGCGCTGTAGTTGGCGGTTTGATTGGGGGCCCTGTGGGTGCATTTGTTGGCGCATTTGCCGGAGGATTAATCGGTGAAAAAGAAGCCGGTGAGCGTGTTATCGAAGCGCAAAACCAGGCACTTGTTGTTATGCAGCAGCACACCGCAGATTATCAGCAGGTTATTGCTAATAATGCAGTTTTGACTGAGCAACTTGAGAGCTTAAATGATGAGAAAGAGCAATTGCTTCAAGCCCAACTAAATACTTTGCTGGCCATGACCGTTCAATTTAAAACAGGGTCAAGTGAGATAGCCCCGCATTTTGCCAGTCAGCTCGATAAAGTCGCACGGTTACTGATTGAACAACCGCACTTGGCTATCGACTTAAACGGCTTTGCCGACCAACGGGGTGATGAACTTGCTAATTTAATGCTATCTAAGAAACGTGTGAATGCCGTGCAAAGTTATTTAATTAAACAAGGTGTGCCGCACACGCGACTGTCTGCTACAGCATTTGGCGAGAAACAAAGTGTTGCAAGTTCAAATGATTATGAAGATAACGTGTTTGATCGCAGAGTCACACTAACCACACGACCTGTTCAAAACACGCAATTACAGACTGCAAAAAGCAATCGCTAATTCATCTGTCGATGGAGTGACATGTTATGTTGAGTAACCGAACCAAAAGGCTCTTGTCCGTGAGCCTTTTTATCCTACTTTTAGGATATGCTATAAATCCTGCATTAGCCGCTAATGTCAGTGCACAATTACGGTTTTATGATAACTTGCACAGCGAAGTGTCATCAGGCGTTTTAGTCAAAAACGATGTGACGATGACGCTCACAGGTTTAATCAATCATGTGGTTGTTAAGCAGCGTTATCAAAACCCACACCCGTTTGCAGTTAATGCGCGTTATGTATTTCCTTTGCCCGATGAAAGCGCAGTACATGCATTACAAATGCAAATTGGTGAGCGTGTGATTACGGGCAATATTGCACTCAAACAGCAAGCTGAGCAGCAGTTTAAAGAGGCGCAGCAGCAAGGCAAGCGAGCAGCCCTAGTACGTCAGCAACGGGCGAATATTTTCGCAACCGATGTTGCAAATATCGGGGCGGGCGATGAAATTGAAATCACCTTACAGTATCAAGAGATAATTGGTTTTCGTGATGGGGTATTTTCACTGCGTTTCCCAACCACGATTACACCCCGCTATGAGCCAAAAACAGCTCAGCTTAAGCCTCATACAAGCGAAAACCCAGAACCTAATTCATCGTCAATGTTGAATCAGAGCGCTCTGGCTTCTGCGTGGTTAAAACCGGTGTACCAACGCACAAATAGTCAGCAGGTTGATGCACATTTAAACTTGGCTATTAACATGGATATTGGTTTAGAGCTTAGTGATATAAATGCAAACCTGAGCGGTATGCAAATTGATAACCCACATTTTGGGCGCTATATACTTGCCCTTAATCGCGATGTACCTATGACACGTGATTTTGAGCTGACATTTAAGCCGCTCGACAAAGAGAGTTCACAGGCTGCGTTTTTTAAAGAAGTCGTCAATGGCGAAGAATATGGACTATTGATGCTCGTGCCGCCAGCGGATCATTTTACCGCACAGGCACGCCTCCCGCGTGAAATGGTCTTTGTAGTCGACACGTCGGGTTCTATGCATGGTCAGTCCATGGAGCAGGCAAAGCACGCTTTGTTTTATGCTTTATCGTTACTCGATGAAAACGATAGCTTTAATATTATTGGTTTTGATAATGACGTTACGGCTCTTAGTGAGGCTGCAATGATTGCCAATGACTTTAATATTCGCCGTGCAGAGCGTTTTATATATGGCTTGCAAGCCGATGGTGGCACAGAGATAAGTAATGCACTATCGCGGGTGTTAGATGGCAAACAGCATGATGGTTTTGTGCGTCAAATTGTATTTTTAACCGATGGCAGTGTAGGCAATGAAACACAGTTGTTTTCGCAAATTCAAGCTGACTTAGGTGATAGCCGCTTATTTACCGTTGGTATTGGCAGTGCACCAAATAGTTTCTTTATGACACGCGCTGCTGATATTGGTCGTGGTACGTTTACCTTTATTAGTAGCGCCAGCCAAGTACAGCCTAAAATGCAGCTATTATTCGATAAACTCGCTCACCCAGTTGTAACCGAGCTTGTCTTACATGCAGATAACCAAGAGCTTGAGTACTGGCCATCGCCTTTACCCGATCTTTATTTTTCTGAGCCCGTGTTAGTTGCGGTGAAGTTAGCTGGAAATCAACATGTAACCCTGACCGGGCAGACTCTATCAGGACCCCTTAATATTAACTTATCAGCGAATCACGCGGCGCAAGGTGAGGGCATAGCAAGACTATGGGCAAGGCAGAAAATTAAGTCACTCCTGCTTTATAATGATAAAGACAGCGTAAAGTCAGAAGTCGAAACATTGGCACTTCAGCATCATTTACTCAGTCCATTTACTGCTTTTATTGCTGTTGATAACGTCGCTGGGAACGAAATTGCTGAGCGCTCAGTGCAACTAAGAAATAGGCTGCCGAGTGGAATGACATTGCCACAAACAGATGGGCAAAGTCGTGTATTTATAGTGTTTGGCTTGTTATTGGTATCGTTAGCATGGTTATGGCAATGGCGACGTTAAAAAAGGCCTTACCACTGTGTGTGGGGTTGCTTGGCATTTCACTGCTACTCAATGGCAGTTATATGCAAGCCAAGGCGTGGCTTGCCCAGCATCTGATTGAGTCAGCTTGGCAACATGCTTTGCTGACGCCAAATGAAAAAGTCAGGCCGTGGTTTTACGCTGACGGTTATGTCACAGCACAACTAAATTGGCCTACTCAGCAGCAACGTTTAACTATTTTAGCGGGGGCGTCGGGGCGTAACTTAGCCTTTGCTCCCGTGCATTTCTTACCCAGTGGTGAACTTTCGAGTGACAATGGGGTGTTAATTGCTGGCCACAACGATACCCACTTTGCATTTTTAAAAAATGTGAAAGTGGGCGAGTCGTTTTCTATGCAGTTACAAAACGGCCAAGTCGTGCACTACCAAGTACGCAGTGTTCGTGTCATTCATCAACACGAGCAGGCCTTTTTAATGCAACCCGGTTTGTATTTATTAACCTGTTACCCTTTTGATTCTTTGGCATCGGGTACCGAGTTGAGGTTATTAGTGTCGGCAGACAAGCTCTCATCATCTACGTCAATTTTAAGTTCTTGATGGCGTTGACTGACAATCACGCCCGCAAATACCACACCGATACTTAACCACTGCCAAGTTGTTAGCACTTCTCCCAGTAAGATAGCGGATAAAATTAACGCAAAAATAGGAATCAAATTAGAGTAAGCCGCGGCAGTTAGGACCGATACTTTACTGATGGCATAGTTATACATACCATAGCCGCCTAAGGTCACGCACGAGCCTAAATATAAAATACTCAATAGGGCACTCAAATCATGTTGATTCTCGCTCGGCAGTTCAATAAAGAATAAAAAGGGTGCAAAGAATAGGCTGCCACTAAAGCCTTGTATGGCTATCAGTGTAAGCGGGGAGTAACGTGTTACTAAGTGTTTAACACTGACAGTATAAAAGGCCGCGCAGACCATGGCCATGAGCTCTAAAAAGTTACCCAGTAAAGGGTTTGGCGCTTGCTCGCTACTTGGCGAAAGCAAGGTTAACAAAATACTGCCACCAATACAGAGTGTAAAGCCAACCACAATGGCTTTACTGATGTACTCTTTTAACATTAAGAAAGCTAAAATAGCGACAATAATCGGTAAGCAAGACACAATAACACCCGCTTGCGATGCTGATGTGTATTCAAGCGCATGACCTTCAAATAAGTAATATAAGCAAGGCTCTGCCAGCGACATGCCTATCAAGTATTTCCAGTCGCCTTTTTTAAATTCAAAGCGGATCACAAATCGCCACAAGCATAAACAAATTAAAAGGGTGGTTAACATCCTTAAAAAAATTACCAACACGGGGTCATAAATTGTGATTGCATGCTTTAACGCAATATAGGAACTTCCCCATAAAAAAGTGGCAATTATTAAGCATAAACTGGCAGGCATAGGTGTCGCTTCGTGTGTTAAAAATGAAAAAACGATCCTAGCATGAATTTTTTTAACTTGTTCAAAAACTGTTTGCTGGTATATATAAATTCTCTATTTTATTTACAGAATTAATAACGCAGATGCAAAGGCCACACGTCGTTGTTGTAAAGCTAGGCACAAGTGTGCTGACAGGCGGTACAGACAAATTAGATAAAGCACATATGGTGGAGCTTGTTCGCCAGTGTTGTGAGTTAAAAAAACAAGGTTATCAGGTTGTTTTAGTATCCAGTGGCGCTGTCGCTGCGGGTCGTGAGCAATTAATAACCCCCTGTGGCCGTTCTTTGATCGAAAAACAAATGCTGGCAGCAATTGGCCAAGGTCATCTTATTCATACTTGGCAGAGTTTATTTGCACTCTATGGTATTAATGTTGGGCAGATGCTGCTTACCCGAGCTGATGTTGAAGACCGCGAACGTTATTTAAATGCCCGCGACACACTCAATGCATTGCTTGCGCATAATGTGGTTCCAATCATTAACGAAAATGATGCCGTAGCCACGACTGAAATAAAAGTCGGCGATAATGATAACTTGTCTGCGTTGGTGGCTATTTTAGCAAATGCAGAAAAACTTTTGCTGCTGACCGACCAAGAGGGGTTGTTTACTGGTGACCCGCGCTCTGATGTTAATGCAACTCTCATAAACGAAGTATCACACATTAACGATGAGCTCAGAGAGCTTGCTGGTGGAAGTGGTACAAGTTTAGGAACTGGCGGAATGGCAACTAAACTTCAAGCTGCTGATATTGCTCGTCGTGCAGGCGTTGAAGTGATTATTGCCAAAGGTGCGGGCAAAAATGTGATTTTAAATTGCATGGCTGACAAACTGCCAGGTACTCGGTTTTTAAAATTAACCGCCCCCAAAGATGGTCGAAAAAAATGGCTATTAGCGGGCCCCAAAAGTTCTGGGCAACTGGTGATCGATGATGGTGCCAGTTTGGCACTCCAAGAGCGCGGAGCCAGCCTTTTAGCAAAAGGGGTCAGAGCTGTTAGAGGCCAATTTGAACGAGGTGATGTAATTGAAGTGATATCGAGTGAAGGTCAATGTATTGCAAAGGGGCTCGTTAACTTTAACCATCAAGAAATCGATACAATAAAAGGCTGCCACTCATCACAAATTGCGCAGTTACTTGTGTTTGCACCAAGCAGTGAAGTAATACACAGAGATGATATGATTTTATTATAGTTTTTTAGTAATTTTTATAAATTTAACTACACTAAAGTTACTAATAGTTCTGGGGACTTTTCAATGCAGGCAAACCCTTGTGGACATGAATGGGTTGTGACGATAACACAGCAAGAAGAAGAGCCAGAGCTTGATCAGGCCCTTGTCGATGCGGTGGCAGGGTTAGGAGAGTTTTCGCGGTTTGCTATTTATGTCAATAAATTCTTTAAACCAGGGCTACCTGCACAATTAATTAATAAAGACACCGTGATAGAGAAGCTCTCTGAACACGAGGTCAATGAATTAATAGATAAAGTCAGTCGCAATAAAATCCGCATTAGCCATAACTATGGCTGTATTTATACTTATGTACCTGTTTATTATACGGGAAATGTAGTAGGGGTTTTAGTGATTGAGTCGAATCAAGAGCTCACCGAACGCTGTAGTATGTTAGCAATTTACATGCTAAATATTTACGCTAATCAACTCGCATTGTTGCATAAGTCCCGCCTTGACCCATTGACAGAATTACTTAATCGTCAAACGTTTGATAAAAAAGTGATTGATATCGCGGCGCAAGCGGCGCATGGAGTTACTCACTCAGATGTAAATCACCGCCACTGGTATTTGGCAATGATCGACATTGATCACTTTAAACGTGTGAATGATAACTACGGCCATGTTATTGGTGATGAAGTCATTTTGCTGGTCGCACAATTACTCAAAAATAACTTCCGATTCGAAGATTATGTATTTCGTTATGGGGGAGAAGAGTTTGCCATTTTATTTCAAGCAACCGACGAATGTGATGCGCGCAACGTGTTAAATCGATTTCGTGCGTGTGTCGCTGAGTATCCATTTCCGCAAGTAGGTAGCCTCACTGTAAGTTGTGGTTTTTTGCCTATTTGTGAGTTTGAAATGGTTGCAAGCTTAGTTCAAAAAGCAGATAACGCCTTGTATCATTCAAAGAACATGGGGCGTAATCGCATAACGGCGTATTGCGAATTGGATATTCAAGATAATAAACACAATGATGACTCGATAGAGTTATTTTGAGCCTGTTGCAGCGTGTAGTGCTGTGTTAAAATTGCCCACCTTATTTTATTCAGTATGAGAATGTGAGATGAAGTTTGTCCGCTGGTTGTTAGGCCGCCTTATTTTACTTTTTGATTTTATTTTTACGCCGCGCAGTAAAAAACGTCCTGCTGCAGAGCAAGCACAGCTTGATTTAGTAACATCACAATTTAAGCTATATCAATTCAAAGCGTGCCCATTTTGCGTAAAAGTACGCCGTGCGATTAAACGCCAGGGCTTATCTGTGGAAACTCGTGACGCCAAAGGTAATGAACTCTTTCGCCAAGAGCTATTAGAGCAGGGCGGAAAAATTAAAGTACCGTGTTTACGTATTGAAGAAAACGGCCAAGTAACGTGGTTGTATGAATCAAACGATATCATTGCTTATTTAGATAAAGTCGCTGCATAAAGCGGCTTTTCACTTCGATAATAGCTCATGCTGTGCTAGCATTTGGGCAAATTTTTAATTGTCTTTTGAGAGATATAACCATGACAATTCGCACCCGTGTTGCTCCTTCACCAACAGGTGATCCGCATCTAGGTACTGCTTACATCGCTTTATTTAACTACTGCTTTGCAAAACAGCAAGGTGGGGAGTTTGTTTTACGTATAGAAGACACTGACCAAGTGCGCAGTACAGCTGAATCAGAGCAAGCTATCATGGATAGCTTACGTTGGTTAGGCTTAAACTGGGATCATGGTCCTGATGTGGGCGGTGAGTTTGGTCCATACCGTCAATCTGAGCGAAGTGATTTATACAAAAAGTTTGCGCATCAGTTAGTTGAGCAAGGCAAAGCATTTTATTGTTTTGCAACTAGCGAAGAGCTAGATCAAATGCGTGAAGAACAAATGGCTGAGGGTTTGCGTCCTAAATATGATGGTCGTGGTTTAAATCTATCAGACGATGAAATCAAAGCGAATCTTGACGCGGGTAAGCCGTACGTTATTCGTATGAAGATCCCAAGCGACGGCACGTTTAAGTTTAACGACTATCTTCGTGGCGAAATTGAGATCCCGTGGGAAAACGTAGACATGCAAGTGTTGCTGAAAGCCGATGGCTTCCCAACGTATTTCCTTGCTAACGTTGTTGATGATCACCACATGCAAATTAGCCATATTTTCCGTGGTGAAGAGTGGATCAACTCAGCGCCTAAGCTATTAAAATTATACGAAGACTTCGGTTGGGAAGCGCCTGTACTTGGTCACTTGCCGTTACTTCGTAACCCAGATAAATCAAAGTTATCAAAGCGTAAAAATCCAACTTCAATCAATTACTACAAAGAAATGGGTTACCTGCCAGAGGCACTATTGAACTATTTAGGCCGCATGGGTTGGTCAATGCCTGATGAACGTGAAAAGTTCACGCTAGATGAGATGATTGAACACTTTGATATGAAACGTGTTTCTCTGGGTGGGCCTATTTTCGACGTGGATAAGCTTAGCTGGTTAAACGGTATGTGGATCCGTGAAAACTTGTCAGATGCTGAATTAATGCAACGTTTTGTTGATTGGAAATTTAATACTGAGTTATTCGCTAAAGTATTACCAGAAGCAAAAACACGTATTAATACGTTATCAGACATGGTTGATCTTGCCGGTCATTTCGTGGGCGGTATTCCAAGCTATGATCCTGCGTTGTTAACGGCTGGTAAAGCGGGTGAAGATGCAACACGTCAAGCACTGCAATTCTTCATCTGGCAATTAGAAGGCTTACGTACATGGGAAAAATCAGCGATTTTTGCCATTGCGAAAGAAGTTGCAACGTTCCATGAGCTGAAGATTAAAGATTTTCTTGAGCCGATTTTTGTCGCTATTACGGGCAAAACATCATCAACATCGGTACTTGATGCAATGGAAATATTAGGCTCAGACCTGTCGCGTGCGCGATTACGTGTTGCACTTTCGCACATTGGCGTGTCAAAAAAGCAAGCGAAAAATATTGAGCGCGCTTACCGCGATTACCCGCAAGCTTAAAAATTATTACGCTTTAAAAACCGAGCTATATGTCAAGTGACCCCCAATAGTTGGACATTCCAATTACTGGGGGTTTTTTTATATTTAAATCAAAGTTAACGCAGATTTAACTATGTAAATAGGTACTACTCTAATAGTATTAAACATGTACAACTTATCACTTGTAGGAATATCTTAATTAAGCAGTATAAGGTGGCTGCAAGCGAGGGATTTTTTAAGCTGAAGTGAATGCTTCGGTTAATTTTCAAGGAGAAAGTGATGTTCAAATACTTATTGGTCTGTTTGACCTTTTTTGGCATTAGTATGTCGAGTTTCGCTGCTGATAAACCCAATGTGCTTATTATTTGGGGTGATGATGTTGGTATGTGGAATATTAGCGCTTACCATCGTGGCATGATGGGAGGTAGCACACCTAACATAGATAGCATTGCCAATGATGGCATGATATTTATGGATCATTACGCACAGGCCTCGTGTACGGCTGGTCGTGCTGCATTTATTACTGGTCAGTACCCAATGCGTACCGGTCTTAGTACGGTAGGTCTACCTGGAGCACCACAAGGTTTGCAAAAGAAAGATCCAACGTTAGCAACGATGCTTAAATCTAAGGGGTATGTAACAGGGCAGTTTGGTAAAAACCATTTAGGTGACCTTGATGAACACTTACCAACAAATCATGGTTTTGATGAATTTTTTGGTATTTTGTACCACCTCAATGCGGGTGAATACCCAGAACAGCAAGATTATCCACAAGACGCCAAAACACAAGAAAAGTTTGGTCTAAAAATGCGTGGAGTCATTCATTCAAAAGCGCTTGCTAATGGTAAACAAGAGGTTAAAGATCTTGGCCCATTTGGTAAAGAACGTCAGCGTAATTTAGACCAAGAAGTGCTTGTTGAATCAAAACGTTTTATTCGTGATGCAGTAAAACAAAATAAGCCTTTCTTCGTTTGGCATAACACCACACGGATGCATTATCAAACTAACCTTAATAAAGCGTATGACGGTAAAACAGGGTTTGGTTTATATGCTGATGGTATGGCTGAACTGGATGATGATGTAGGAGAGCTGCTTAACTTACTTGATGAGCTTAAAGTATCTGATAATACAATAGTGATGTTTTCTACCGACAATGGAGCTGCATCAAACTCATGGCCTGATGGTGGCAACCAGCCGTTTCATGGTGAAAAAGGTGTTGGTGGCTGGGAAGGTGGTTTCAGAGTTCCTATGCTTGTTAAATGGCCAGGCCATATTCCAAGTGGTGTAAGCACGGGTGAGTTTATGACCATGGAAGATTGGATACCAACGATTATGTCATGGCTCGGTGATAAAGACCTAAAAGCTAATTTGCTTAAAGGTACAAAAATTAATGGCCAAAAGTATAAAGTTCATTTAGATGGCTTCGATCAAAGTGATATCTTGTTGAATAATGGTAAAACAAACCGTAAAGAGTTTTATTATTTTACCGAAACGACTTTCCACGGTATGCGTTACGGTGATTGGAAGTTAATTTTCACAGAGCAAGAGCATTGGTTCAGATCTTCGCAACAAGCCCTTACTACACCTTACATCATTAACCTAAAAATGGACCCATTTGAGCGCTTCATTGATGCAAGGGGTTACGATGAGTGGGCAGAAAACCGTAGCTGGATTTTAGGCCCTGCAGGTAATCAAATTTCAGAGTTTGTAAAAACCTTTAAGGCTTTCCCGCCTAGCCAAGAGAGCATGTCAGTACAAGTGGATAGTGTCGCTGAAATGATTTCAAAGCAAGCGCTAAACCGCTAACAATATAGGCTTTACCAGGGCACGACGTTGCGACATCGCAGTTTTGTTCGTCACTGGTAAAGCTTTTACAGCTTTCAACCCCGTAGCCATTGCCGCCTCTATTTACCCCCTCACGTTTTAACTGCTCAATAGCAATACTCTATTTATCGCTGTTGGATTGTAACCGCTAGATTGCACTGAACGTTGCCCTAGGCAGCTAAGTTCTTCAACATCGCCAAAATAATATGCATCACTTTGAATAGCTTGTTCTTCACTTATAAATTCCTGTATTCGCTACTTTTCGAATTCATAAGTAAACAAATTAGGGGACTGTTAGTCTTAAACCTATGTTGCCGCAGGCAGATAAAGTTGAAAAAGTGGTGAGTAAAACGAGCAGTCGAGTGATGTCTTTTTCACTTTAACTAAGTTCTATTGTTCTATCGCTAAAAGCATGACTTTGTTGTTAAAAATTGAGGCTAATATTGAATCAATACATCTATTTATGCACTTTGGTTAGTCTTAAATGGGGTTGAAAATGTAACTAAGCTTGAATCTTTGTTAACAGTGTCGATTTTTTGCGTCTTAAATAAAAGTAGAAATTTTCACATTTAGAGAGTGTTCATTAAATTTCGATTAGCGTTATGGCTTGTTTTATAAGCTTAAATTTGATTTTGTCGTTATTTTGGTAATTTATTTGTTAAGGTTAAGTACAAAACGCTACAACTAAGTTGATTAATTTGTTTCATGGGTGTGATTGAATAACGGTTAAGTTTTGAAATGGATATTCATAAAACTTAAATAATTATTCAAATAACTATCCAGGAATTACTTATGCAAGTAAAAACACTCTCAATTGCTGTCGCTGCGGCTCTTTACAGTGCCAGCGCAGCCTATGCGACTGGTATTGAAGCTAATAACAACGCAAATAAATTACAAGCACCTAATATTACATTCGATGAAGTAAAAGCACTTTCAAATAAAGTTCATGACGCTAGTTCAGAAACAATGTTGCAAAACAATGGCTTGAACGTAAAAATAAATGCACAAACAAGAAAGTTCGTTGAAGAAGGCATCACAGGCGAAAGTATTTATATTGTAAAACTTCGTGACAATGCCGTTGCATTAGAAGCAAGAGATATTCAATCTCCACTTGCTCGTAGCTTGCAACAACAAGGTGTAAGCAAGATTTTTGAACACGGTAAGCCGTCTTCTCCTGCTGTAATCGACTATCAAAATAAGTTATTAACTAAGCAGCAATCGGTAATGCAGAGCGTGGCTTCAGTAACAGGCCGTACAGAAATGCGCCGCCAGTTTACTAAAGCAATCAATGGTTTCTCAGTAAAAATGACAGAAGCCGAAGCGCGTAGAGTGTCAGAGCTAGGCTCTGTTTCATCTGTTATGCGTTCAAAGAATTATGACCTTTTATCTGATGAAGGCCCTCGTCATATTGGTGCAGACCAAGTGTGGAATGGTACGAGTGTACCAAGCGGTATCAAAGGCAAAGGTGAAGGGCAAATCGTTGGTATTATCGATACCGGTATTAATTCAGATCACCCGTCTTTTGCAGAAGTTGGCGGCGACGGTTATGTTCACACTAACCCGCTCGGCGATGGTAACTTCTTAGGTGACTGTGTTGACGATGCAGAGTTCATCCAATGTAATAATAAATTAATCGGTGTACGTTCTTATGACATGATCACCGATGTGTTCTCTGAAATTATCCCAGGCTGGCCTGCAATTGGTGAAGATTACCAAGGGCATGGCTCGCACGTTGCGTCAACAGCAGCGGGTAACGTAGTTAAAAACGTACCATTAGTCACTGTTGGTGCTGGTGACAAATCAGATGGCATGGTGATTAAAGAAGATCTCTTCCCAGAAATTTCGGGTGTGGCACCGCATGCAAATATTATTTCTTACCAAGTGTGTTACCCATCAAATGATATCGGTGCGAATGGCTGTCCGGGCGAAATATTACTAGCAGGTATCGAAGATGCGATTTCTGATGGTGTTGATGTTATTAACTTCTCAATTGGTGGTTCAGATTCAAACAGCTGGACAGACCCAGTACAACTTGCATTTTTAGCAGCACGTGAAGCGGGTATTAACGTTGCGGCTGCGGCTGGTAACAGCGGACAAGGGTGTGGCAGCGCAGAGTGTTTCGGCTATTTGGATAACTCATCACCTTGGCTTGCGCAAGTTGCAGCAACGACGCATGGTCGAAGTGTTGTGATTGAAACGCCGGTTGAATATGCAGGCTTTGCTGACGCATCAATGGGCTCTGAAGTGCCAAGCTGGTCAGAAATGGGTCTAACAGGTGGCTCACTTAACCAAACAGACATCACGGGTGTCGTTGTGTGGGCTAAAGACTATGCTGATGTGAATGGTGTTAAAGATGCGAATGGGTATTGTACTGCTGACTACCCAGCTGGCACATTTGACTTTTACAAAGATGGCTCGCCAATTGTGGGTGCTGCAGAGGGTGAAACTAACGTAATCGTTATTTGTCAACGCCATGACCCTCAAGACCCTAATGCTAATGCACGTGGTGCAAAGTCTGATCATATCAAAGCAGGCGGAGCAGATGGTTTCATTATGTTTAACCGTAATAGAGACCAAGGGACAGTTGCTGAAGGCTACTCACTTCCAAGTGTTCACTTTACTTATGATCAGTGGAATGGTGTATACCCAAATGATGGTTTAGAGGATTGGGTTGATAGCTTCTCTGAAAAAGGCCACATGATCACCATTAAAGCAACCAATGTTGAGCGTATAGTTAATGCTGAAGATGCTGATTGGTTAGCGCCATTCTCTTCTCGTGGTCCGTCGTATCCAAACCGTGAAGTATTGGCTCCAGCCCTTGCAGCGCCAGGTGTTGACATTTATGCGGCTTACGCTGATGAACATCCATTTGTTGCCACACCATACGGCACTGATTACTCAAGTTCTAGTGGTACATCAATGGCATCACCGCACGTTGCAGGTGCAATGACATTGCTACGCCAGGTACACCCAGATTGGTCAGCAACTGAAATTCAATCAGCATTATCAATGACTGCTGATAACGTGGTGAAATATCATCGCTTGAACAATGAAAAAGATACCATCGGTGAAGCGTCAGTTTACCGTGCTGGTGCGGGTCGTATTAATGTTGCTAATGCAGCTAAAGCCGGTTTTGTCATGGATGAGTCTGCGGAAAACTTTATTGCAGCAAACCCTGACAGTGGCGGTACACCACATAAGTTGAACATGCCAAATCTTGTTAATTTCTCATGTAAGCCGGAGTGTCAGTGGGTGCGTACCATTACTGCCACCGAAGATGGTACATGGACAGTAAGCAACGAAGAAGTTGTGAACTGGAATTTCGACATGAATAAGCAAATTCCACAAAATGGTATCAACTTTGAAATTACCCCTAATAAGTTCTCTCTAAAAGCGGGTGAAACACAAACCATTATTGTTAAAGCATCAATCATGGAAACGCAAGATTGGTCAAGTAACTCAGAAGTAGAGCTGCACAGCAACCTACTGTTTAAAGCAGAAGAAGAGAACATTCCTGATGCGCGTTGGCCTGTTGTATTCAAATATGATCGTGGCGATTTACCTGCTAACCTTACAACCGTTGCACACTCTGATAAAGGCAGCTACGTTGTACAAGGCGTTGAGTTACCAGTTGTTTCATCACCTGTTGCACAAGCATATATGCCAGTTGAAGCAACCATAGATACGTTTGAATTACCAAAAGATAAAGACAATTTCTTCCCGTGGGCTTCTAATCGTACGGTTGAAGTAGACCCCGCTGATATACTTGATGAGGCTACCTATTCTAAGTTCATCACTGTGCCAGCTGATTCTAAACGCTTAGTCGTTGAAGTTGTGGGCGTAGAGTCTGAACTTGAAGGAAACTCTGACCGTGCTAACCCGCTTGTCTACATTGGTAAAGACTACAATGGTGATGGCGAAATTCAGATTGAAGATGAAATCTTGTGTGTCTCTGGTCACGTTGTTTATAACAACTTCTGTAATATCAATAACCCAGAAGAAGGTGAATATTGGGCCGTTATTTATAACCCAGCGAAACAACGTAACCCTGACTTTATCGAAAAAATTCAAATTGCAACAGCCGTTGTTAGTAATGATGTAGCGGATACGCTTGACGTTACACTTCCTGCAAGTGATGGCGTAAACCCAGTTGATATGACAATCAATTGGGATATGAACATGAATGCAGGCGGTATTTACTACAGTGCAATCGACGCTGGCACATCAACCGTAAATCCAGATAATCTAGGGACTATTCCACTTCGCATTGAACGTGGTGTTGATGTTGTTGACGTAGCCGTAGGCACTGAAGCAGCTAAAGTCGGTGACTTAATTCCTGTTAGCTTTAATGTACTTGCGAATAACTCGGGTGCCGACCGTGAGTTCTCATTTGATATTGATGCGCCTGCAGGATTAAATTTCCACTCTGACCGCATTGAAATCTCAAGCACATCAGATGTGGATGCTGAAGTTGTTGACGGTAAACTTGTTATCTCGGGTGTACAACCAGATACACGAGATGTTCAACCTGATTACCTTGTTACTAACAATGTAACCGATGAAATGTGTCGCCTTCCAAGTTTTGGTAATTCAAACCCAGGTGGTTATGTTAACTTATCTGATTTTGGTATTTTCCCAATGTTGTCGGGTTTCCAAGAAAATGGTCAAGCTAACTATGGCCGTGGTTGGATAATTCCAGTTAACACTTTATTCAATGGTGCATACGATAAAGTAAGCCTGTTTAATAATGGTGATGAAGTAAATATGTGGAATAACTTCATCCAAGTTAAAGGGATTGGTACGGTTGATACGCTAGGTGCGCGTTACCTTGTTCCGGCACATTTACGCTTCCCTTACAACAATGTTCCATACGAAAATATGGCACCACTTTGGCGTGGTTGGTCTATCACTGAATCATCTATCACCAAAGATGTTCTCTCTGTAGGTCTATCTGCATCTGAAGGTATCTCACTGGCTTCAACAGCAAATGGTTGGGCTATTATTGAGTGGGATAATGCATCTGACTACGGTAACGAGTTTGGCTTTAGAGGTCAGTACTCTTATGACCGTCGTGATAACTCATTCGATTTCCAATTAATTTTCAATGCTGAAACACGTTTTGGTAAGAATGAGCATGAAATCTACTATGCGTACGATAACATCGACTTTGGCAGTACAGGTACTCACGGTAGTATCGGTGTGCAAGGCTTTAAAGGCCAAGTATCAACATTTGGTCCATTAGGTGATTATTTAGGGGTTGATATTGCGTACGATAACATCGACGAAGTAGTAAAAGATGACTACATCGTGTGTATGGATTACGTTGGCCCTGAAATGTCTCAGTTCGAAGTAACGGCATGGGCTGAAGTACTCCCTTCTGCTGCAGGTCAAACATTGGCACTGAACACGATTGCAAATGTTGATGGCATCGAAGCAATCACTAAGCTTAATGAAATTACAGTACCAAGCAACATCACAGTTGTAGCGCTTGACGATATGGTAACCACAGAAGAAACAGCAATTAGCTTTGATGTTCACTATATTGATGAAACAAACTCGAAAAATGAAATTTCAGTTATTTCAGACAATGTAAGTTTTGAAGTTGATGGCGATACAGTCACCGTAACACCCAATGAGAATTTCTACGGTGAAACAGAAGTGACGGTGGTTGTTTCTGACATTGAGAACCCATCAGATGCTGCAAGCACGACGTTTATGTTGACGGTTGAAGGTTTAAATGACGCACCCGTCGTTTCAGTTGAAGCAAGTGCTCAACAAATGACGGAAGGCGGCGTACTAACCCTTGATGCATCGGCATCACATGATTTAGATAATGATGAGTTAACTTTCTCATGGGAAGGTCCTGGTGTAATAGCAAGCCCGACATCAGCAGTTACAGAAGTGTCTGGTTTAAGCGTTGGAGAGCATCAATTTACAGTAACAGTAAGCGATGGTGTTGACGCGATGGAGTTAGGTGTTTCAGTAACTGTTACTGCACAAGAAGTGACGGTACAACCTGAAGTAGAAGCGAAGTCGAGCTCAAGCGGCTCACTTGCATGGCTAACACTTCTAATGGCAGGTTTTGCAGGCTTAAGACGCCGTAAAGCAAAGCGCAGCTAATCACTCCCTAAGTGTGTTATGTGACAAAGGGCCTTCGGGCCCTTTTTTCGTTT
>NZ_FPAZ01000019.1:0-48975 GCF_900116435.1 Pseudoalteromonas lipolytica
AAAAAAATCCGATACTATTTCTAATATCGGATTGTGAAGCTATGAAAAGATCAGTCAAGTGATCATAAAAATATGCTTAACTGATCTGCATTACACCTAGAGTGGGCTTTATTGTGAAATGTGAACTACAATTATGCTTAAAAATAAATGAGTAATACATGTTGAAGCTAGTTAAGGATATCCGACAACGATATCGGTGGGGGTTATCAGCCATTGCTATTTTGATAACCATCTCTGCTGCCCTAATGCAGACTCTTTTTTATGTGCAAAAAGGGGATGCGAAGGTGATCAACATTGCCGGTAAGCAGCGGATGCTTTCACAAAAAATAGCGCTGCATGGAAATGCCTTGATCTATCAGGATTCAGAGCGTCTAAAAGAGCAACATCGTAGGTTGTTACAGCAGGCTGTAGAACAATTTGTGTCAGGACATCAGTTTTTACTTGAACAAGACAATGGCGAATTTATTCATTTAAACTCTGCACTCGAAGCGCATTACTTTTCTCCTCCAAACCAACTTGATGCGCATGTTAAGCGCTACATAAGTCAGGCTCAGCAGTTATTAAATAGTCGCACTAACTCCAGCAATATAGACAGTTCTATTTTTGTGAGCGAACAATTAGAGGCGCTGCTAACTAAGTTAGATCAAGCGGTAAAATTACTCGAGCAAGAATCGGTGTATAAAGTCACGATTATCTCGGTACTTGAGGTGGTGTTTTGGCTTGCTGCTATTGTGTTGTTAATCATAGAGCTTATTTTTATTTTTAAACCAATGGAAAAGCTGATTGCAAATACCATTCAGAAATACCAACAACAAAAAGAGTATGCAGAGCGGGTTAATAAAAATAAAGAGCGGTTTATTGCGCGAACAAGTCATGAGTTCAGAACCCCCTTGCAAGGTCTTACCTCGTCGATAGAAGCGCTTGATATTAGCGATAATCAACAACTGACGAAGCAACAAGCCATATACTGCGTTAACCGTTTGGTAGCTATGCTCGATGAGCTACTCGATTTACAACAGCTATCATCAGGCGACTGGCAGCTAAAGCCACATTCAAGCAACTTACTAACCACCTTGAATCAAGCTATTGCGCCTTATAAGTACGCGTGTAACGATAAAAATATTACGCTCAGTGTGAATATGTCTGAGGCATTAGACAAAGACGTGGTGACCGATCACGCAAGGCTACAACAAGTGCTTTCTGAGCTTATCAATAATGCGGTTAAGTTCACCCCTAAACAAGGTCGAATTGCCGTGAATGCGATTTGCAAAGGTCACAAACAGGTTATTCTGGAAGTGCAAGATAATGGCACCGGTTTTGAGCATCCTCCTGCTGAGCTACTTGACTTTGAGCATGATAGCGAACAGCATTTTCAGGGCTTAAAAACAGGCCTTTTACGGGTTATGCATATTGTAAAAGCACTGAATGGCAAGATTGAGTTTCAAAACGTTCAGCCTCATGGGGTTAAAGTCGTTATTCATTTGGATCTCGAAAATGCCCCCAAATCTGAAATGCCAATGCAGTTACCAACAAACCTGCATTGCTTAATAGTTGAAGATAATCCTCTCAATGCCACAATTTTAGGGCGTATTATTAGTCAGTTTGACTTTAGTTATGACATTGCGAGTAATGGCTTAATTGCGACAAGTATGACAGCTGAAAAAAAATACGATGTGATATTTATGGATTTAAACATGCCAGTTATGGATGGTTTTAAGGCAACAGATATTATCCGCAATGAACAATCGCTATTAACGCCGATACTTGCCGTAACAGCCAACACCTCGAATGAGGACTTGCAACGAATTTATGACTTAGGCGCCGATATGCATGTGTATAAGCCGATTTCAGTCGAGTCAGTGCAAAAAGCCCTCGGCGCATTATTCACAGAGGGCAAACAGGGATAAGTTGTTTAAAATGAAGAGTTAGTGTCTAACTTTTATGTCACCAACGCCGACTTCTACGTCAATGTTGTACTGACCGTTGCCTTGGTAACTTGACTGTGAGCTCACCACTTTACGGTGCGTGTTAGCCTCATTTTTTAAGCCACGAATTTTGGTATCACCAACACCTGACTCTAATTCAATGCGTTTGTAGTCATCAAGTGCACTATCGATCCGCACTGCACCGACACCCAGTTCAATCTCAACCGAATTGCTCAGTTCATTAATCTCAATGTCACCCACACCTAATTCAACATCAATCGCCATTGATTTTGGCATTTTAACTAACCAATTTTGTTGAATGTCATCGTTATCTAATTTCAAACTTAATAGATTAGCGCGTTGAGAGTGGTTCAGTTCGATGTCTGACAAGTCAATCTCTGAGCCAAACCAGCCTTTGTCATTTTTTGGCTCAATACGAATGGTGACGTGTACTTCGCTGCCGTCATAGCTTTGTACTTCTAAGCTGCCCACCGGAAAGTCGATATCAAGCTGACTGGCATTATTAATCGCAAACGTGTGATTGAGTTCACGTGAATCTTTTGCCATTGCTTGTGAGGTTGTCAGTATTAAGCCCACTGCTGCTACACCCAGTAATTTTTTCATTGTATGTTCCTGTTAATGACCTTTTATACCTTAGTCGCAGCGGTGATTAAAAAAGGTTTAAACGGTTTTTAATTTTTTATTGAATGCGGTAACGTCGAACTAAACATAACGTGGAATGAGGGTTCAAAGTGCAACAAACGCAGTTGGTTAATGTTAAAGCCAGCCTAAAAGGGCAGGGCAATGATGTATATTGTGTAGACAATTTAAGCATGACAGTATCAGCATCGCAGCACTGGGTGTTACTAGGTGCAAATGGGGCCGGAAAGTCGGCAATAGCGGCTGTTATCGCTGGGTTTGCTACTATCGAACAAGGCCAGTACACAAATAGTTTTGAGCGCGTCGCGCTGGTATCGCCAGATAGACAAAAGCAATTACTTGCAGAAGAATTAAACAAAGATCAGGACGATATTATTGAAGGGGTGTCTTCATTCAGTCGTGTCAGCGACCTCATTTTAGCAGGTCGAAGCCCTCAACAAATCGACAATCAGCTGCTCAATCAGCTATTAGGGACCTTTGATTTTGAAAGTAAACTACATAAAGCGTTTCGTGATTTATCGACCGGTGAAACACGTAAATTAATGCTGATCCAAGCGTTAATAGGTCAGCCTGAGCTATTGGTACTTGATGAGCCCTTTGATGGCTTAGATGTAGCAGCGATGACTGAATTGAACCATCAGTTAGCAAAGTTAAGTGAAACAACAACGATGGTTTTTGTGCTTAATCGCTTATCTGAGATTCCAGACTGTGTTGATCATTATGCGTTTATAAAAGACGGTAAAGTTACTCATCAATTAGCGCAGCCAAGTGCTGAACAGCGAGATGATTTACTTAAACTATTGCATCTAACACACACCGATTTAGAGATACCAGAGGCTGATAGTGACCATCAAGCACCACCGCTTATTGACCCTATCCTGGTTAAACTCACGAATGTGTCGGTCAGCTTTGGCGGAAAAGCTATTTTTGAAAAGCTTAATTGGCAAATTAATCAAGGCGAGCATTGGCAATTAACCGGCAAAAACGGTTCTGGTAAAACCTGCCTATTAAACCTCATTACTGGCGATAACCCACAGTGTTATAACAACGACATCAAGGTATTTGGTTATCAGCGGGGGAGTGGCGAAAGTATTTGGCAAATAAAGCAGCATATTGGTTATATTTCTAATGCGTTACACATGGACTACCGTGTGGGTACTTCGGCGTTGAATACGATTATTTCTGGTTTTTATGACAGTATTGGCCTTTATCAAAAAGCGAGTGATAAACAGCTGGCTATAGCTAAAAATTGGCTAGCACTACTTGGCTTAAGTGATAAACAAAACAGTTCATTTACTCAGTTGTCATTTGGTGATCAACGCTTGTTGTTGATTGCCCGCGCGATGGTTAAGCATCCTAACTTACTCATTCTCGATGAGCCATGTTTAGGGCTTGATGAGGCAAACAGACAGCGGGTTTTATTATTAATCAAAAAAATTTGCAGCGCAAAAACCAGTACCGTGATTTATGTTAATCACCATGCAAGCGATCACATTGCTGGAATAGCGCATTATTTAGAGATGGAAAATGACATAAAAAAAGCGCCTTAGGCGCTTTTTGGACATGCAATTGATTTAAATGCGTGTCACCGTAAAGCCTTTATCGGCTAGCTGTTTAAGTAAACCGTGCTGCTCAGGCAAATGCAGTGCCCCGACTGCTATAAATAGCTTTTCTTTACCGATACGCTTAGATAATTGCTCAACCCAGTTGTTGTTGCGATCAATTAGCATCACTTGTTCACTGAGTTCACCATACTGTGAGTCATCAAAACTTTCGTTATAAAATTGAGTGAGTGTTTCCATATCACCCGACTTCCACGCGTTTATTAAACCAAAGAAATAGGTGTCGGCATCGGCGAGTTGCGCGAAAGTTTCTTCAATCATTTTATCATTCATGATTGCCAAGTGTTCAAACATTTCCATTTGTCGTTCTAGCGTTTCAAGCTCACCCACTGAAATTTTATGGTCTTTAGCGTAAGCAAGGACTTGCTTGTCAATTCCGTATTGGTCAGAAAACCCCACTTTTTGAAACTCCATTTGCATCATGGTTATCATGACGGCCCACGGTGCTAAGTTTTTAAACATAGCAATATCTATGGACTTATCAGCAAAGTATTTTTGCAGTTTGGCATAGTTAGCTTCAGAGAGTTCTGACTGTAATGTTTTGCCGTCTTTTAGCATCATAAAAGGCAATGAGCGACGTTGCATATCGACAGGAGATATCGCACTGATATCGACTTCAACGATGACTTTATCGGTCTTATCAAGTGCATTGGTTACTTTGCTTGGCAGTCCTTGCATACTTTTATCACCGACATGCACCGTGCCGAATAAATATGAGGCAATGCCGTTTTTCTCTACTTTCCAAAGTCCTGGTTCAGCAAATACTTGCTGACTAAAGCCCAGTAGTAGTAGAACAAAAAACAGGGCATTAATACGCTGTATGAATTTCATAACTTTCCTTTTCATGCTGTTGTTGTTTTCAATACTAAACTAATTTTCACAGAGAGGTTTAATAAAATGAGGACAACCCGAAAAAAATTACCTATGAAAGCTAAAAATTAATCAATCATTTAATTGGTTATAACGAGGTGTGAAATTTCAATAGCTAGCTATATGTGAATTTTTAATCTTAAATACAGTTAATATTAGATATTTATTTCTTTAATTTCGTTTTTCGTGATGTTTTTTGAATTGATTTTTATGTTGACTTGAGGGGCTGGGCGCGGTACTAATAGAAAAAGGCAGCGGGATGGCTAGATTTCCGCAACAAATGACACGAATTTGGTATCAGTAAATGCTTACAAATAAACTATCTCTAATCCTAATTAACGTCGTGGTGATTATTATTACCGCGGGGGCTACTTAGTGCTTAGAGAAAAGTGAAGCATTAAAAAAGCCCCCCGCACTTAACAGTCCGGGGGGCTTTTTGTTTTAACCGCAAAAAATACACAATGTCACTGAGGAATGAGGATTTAAGATGACAGGCGCAGAGTTAACAATCGATTTATTAGCCAAACATGGCGTAAAGGATGTCTTTGGTTACCCGGGTGGTGCCATCATGCCTATTTACGACGCTTTGTATGGCGCGCCAGTCAAACATTATTTGACCCGTCATGAACAAGGCGCTGGCTTTGCCGCTGTAGGTTTTGCACGTAGTACGGGTAAGTTGGGAGTGTGTTTTGCAACGTCAGGCCCGGGTGCGACCAACCTTATCACGGCATTGGCTGATGCGATGATGGATTCGGTGCCATTACTGGCGATAACGGGGCAAGTGCCTACCGCAGCGATTGGCTCAGATGCATTCCAAGAGATTGATGTACTCGGTATGTCGTTGTCTTGTACAAAGCACAGCTACATGGTTGAACGCCCTGAAGATTTAGCTGAAATACTGCAAGAAGCCATCCACCTAGCGCAAACAGGGCGTCCGGGTCCTGTGTTAGTCGATATTCCTAAAGACATTCAAATGGCACAGGTGCCATTCCATCCTTGGTTAGCGGCAGAAGATACGTTGCCAAAACTTGACCCCAACCAAGTTGCCATTGCGAATCAAATATTAAGTGAAGCACAACGACCCGTTGCCTATGTGGGGGGCGGTGTACAAGCCGCAGATGCACAAAACGAGCTTATGCAGTTTTTAGAAAAAACCCACATGCCAGCGGTAACAACGTTAAAAGCGTTGGGGAGTGTGTTACCTGATTACGAGTACGACCTTGGCATGCTAGGTATGCACGGTGGCAAAGCGGCTAATTTAGCAGTACAAGAATGCGATGTTTTAGTGTGTATTGGTGCGCGCTTTGATGACCGAGTTACGGGCAACCTAAGTAAGTTTGCCGCAAAAGCTAAAGTTATTCATTTGGATATCGATGCAGCAGAAATCGGCAAACGAAAGCCTGTAAAAGCGTCTCTCGTCGCTGACTTAAAAACGTCTCTACCGCAACTCGATTGCTTTGTAACCCCAGATGAGTGGCTTTTGCACATTGAAAGTATGATGAAAGAGCATGCGTGGCGTTATGACTACCCGGGTGAAAAAGTATTTGCGCCTTACCTGCTAAATCAACTGAGCCAAAAAATGCCGAAGACCGGTGTGGTGTGCTGTGATGTGGGCCAGCATCAAATGTGGGTTGCACAGCATATGAAGTTTTCGCACCCCAGCAATCATTTAAGCAGTGGCGGGGCGGGTACGATGGGCTTTGGTTTGCCTGCGGCAATAGGTGCACAAGTGGCACGCCCAGACGATTTTGTTATTACGGTCTCGGGTGATGGCTCAATCATGATGAACATTCAAGAGCTGGCGACAATTCGCCGTAATAATTTACCAGTAAAAATACTTATCTTAGATAACCAGCGTTTAGGCATGGTACGTCAATGGCAGCAGTTATTTTTCGAGGGGCGTTATTCTGAGACCAATCTTTCAGATAACCCTGATTTTGTTCAACTCGCTGCAGTGTTTGGTATCCCAGGTCAAACTGTGACAAGAGCGGATGAAGTTGACACGGCGATTGATGCACTTGTGAATAGTCAAGGTCCTTACATTTTACATGTCTGTATCGATGACAAAGAAAATGTATGGCCGCTTGTACCACCCGGTGCAGCCAATGATGAGATGATGACGGAGACTGTAAAATGAAACACACCCTAACGATTGCACTCAAAAATCAAAGTGTCGCTGTTGAGCGCTTTTTACGCGTTGCCCGTCATCGCGGTTTTGATCTAACAAAAATGAACTTAGAAATGGCAGAAGATGCATTCAGAGTGACTATGACAGTGGTTAGCGATAAACCCATTCATTTATTAACGTCGCAGTTAAATAAATTGGTCGATGTAAAGCATGTGACGCTTGAGAGTCAGCTGCAACAGCAAGCAATTTAATCACAGACAAATTCAACAGGTAACTAGAGCAGCACAGACTATGCTTTAGTAAGAAATAAATTAGGAATGAGGAAGTCAGTGGCACGCCACTGCAACAACAGAGGTAACTATGGCTAAATTACGAAGTGCAACAACAACAGAAGGTCGTAAACGCGCAGGCGCACGTGCATTGTGGCGTGCAACAGGAATGACAGATAAGGACTTCGGTAAGCCAATTATCGCTGTTGTGAATTCATACACGCAGTTTGTTCCAGGGCATGTTCATTTAAATCAACTCAGTGAGTTAATGGCCGAAACGATTACTGAAGCGGGTGGTGTACCAAAAGAATTTAATACCATTGCGATTGATGATGGGATTGCGATGGGCCACGGCGGTATGCTGTATTCGCTACCTTCTCGCGATCTGATTGCTGACTCAGTAGAGTACATGGTTAACGCGCATTGTGCCGATGCGATGATCTGTATTTCTAACTGCGACAAAATCACCCCAGGTATGATGCTGGCTGCATTACGCTTAAATATTCCGGTTATCTTTGTGTCAGGTGGACCGATGGAAGCAGGTAAAACCCGCCTTGCTGATATCGACATTAAACTCGACTTAGTTGATGCCATGGTGAAAGGTGCCGATAGCTCAGTCAGCGACGAAGACTCAGACAAAGTAGAGCGCTCAGCGTGCCCAACGTGTGGTTCATGTTCGGGGATGTTTACGGCTAACTCAATGAACTGCTTATTAGAAGCAATTGGTTTGGCATTGCCTGGTAACGGCACAACACTTGCCACTCATAAAGACCGTAAACAGTTATATGTTGAAGCAGGCGCACGCATCGTTGATTTATGCCGTGAGTATTATCAAAAAGATAATGCCGACGTATTACCACGTGCCATCGCCAATCGCACCGCTTTTATGAATGCAATGGTGGTGGATATTGCAATGGGTGGCTCATCAAACACGGTGTTACATTTATTAGCCGCAGCCCAAGAAGCGGGTGTCGATTTTGATATGTCGCATATTGATGAGCTTTCACGCAAAACGCCTTTTTTATGTAAAGTTGCACCTGCCACAAGCAAATATCACATTGAAGACGTGCACCGCGCTGGTGGCATGATGGCAATTATCCGTGAGCTAGGTAAAGCGGGTTTAGTTGATTTGTCTGTGGATCACGTTGCTGGGATGACGATGGCGGAGTTAGTTGAGAAGTGGAATGCCACAGATCCAAACAATGCCGTTGCCCAAAAGTTCTATAAAGCAGGCCCAGCGGGTATCCGCACTACAAAGGCGATGAGCCAAGAATGTCGTTGGCCTGAACTGGATAACGATCGTGAAAATGGCTGTATTCGCAGTGTTGAAAATGCGTTTCGTCAAGATGGTGGCTTAGCGGTGCTGTCGGGAAATTTAGCGCTGGATGGTTGTATTGTTAAAAGTGCCGGTGTTGTTGAAGAAATGCTGCATTTTGAAGGCCCAGCAGTGGTTTACGAATCACAGGATGATTCAGTTGAAGGTATATTAAATGGTGAAGTAAAAGCGGGTGATGTTGTGGTGATCCGCTATGAAGGTCCAAAAGGGGGCCCAGGTATGCAAGAGATGTTGTACCCGACCAGCTACTTAAAATCGGTAGGTTTAGGTGAAAAATGTGCATTGATCACTGATGGCCGTTTTTCGGGTGGTACCTCTGGTTTGTCGATTGGTCATGTCTCGCCTGAGGCTGCCAGCGGGGGAGCAATTGCGTATGTAGAGAACGGCGATAAAATTATTATTGATATCGCCACCCGCGAAATCACCTTAGCCCTGAGCGATGAAGAGCTTGAAGCACGTAAGCAAAAGCAATTAGCACGTGGTAAAGAGGCCTTTAAACCACGCGATCGTGAGCGTTATGTATCATCGGCACTTAAAGCGTATGCATTATTGGCAACCAGTGCAGACAAAGGGGCGGTCCGTGATTTAGCTAAGCTTGAGGAGTTAAGTTAATCATGGTTTCACAGGAGCTCGATTATTTTCGCGCTATCATCCAAGCAAATATGGAGCCGCTTGCAAAGGTTACTGAGGTCAGTGAAATGGCCGAACTTAGCGCAAGGCTCGGTAATCATGTGTGGTTGAAGCGTGAAGACCAACAACCGGTTTATTCGTTTAAATTGCGCGGTGCATTCCATAAGTTGAGTAAGTTGCCAAAGGGCTCTGATGTGGTCACTGCATCGGCTGGCAACCATGCTCAAGGCGTCGCGTTAAGTGCATCGTTTTTAGGGCACAAAGCGACAATTGTTATGCCGGTAACCACACCCGAAATTAAAGTGAGTGCAGTGCGCGCGCTAGGTGGTGAGGTTGTATTACATGGTCATCACTTTGATGCAGCAAAAGCCCACGCGTTAGCGCTAACAGAGCAGCGCAATGGCGTATTTGTGCCTCCTTTTGATGACCCCGATGTCATTATTGGTCAAGGCACAGTTGCGCGAGAACTGATGCAGCAGCTAAACGACCTTGATGCCGTTTTTATTCCTGTTGGCGGTGGTGGCTTGTTGGCGGGAATGGCTGTGTACATAAAATCATTGCGACCTGATATCAAAGTAATTGGTGTTGAAGCGGATGAAAGTGCGTGTTTAAAAGCAGCATTAGAGGCGGGGAAACCTGTGGAGCTTGACCGCGTTGGTAGTTTTGCTGATGGCGTAGCGGTAAAAATAATCGGCACCGAAACGTTCCGCTTAGCACAAAAGTTTTGTGATGAAGTTGTGACCGTGAGTGGCGATGAGATTTGTGCTGCTATGCAGGATATCTTTGTTTCTACTCGTGCAATTGCTGAGCCTTCAGGGGCCTTATCGACAGCGGGTTTGAAAAAATGGTGTCAGCAAAGCGGTGTAAAAGGCTTAAATGTTGCTGCTATTTTATCGGGCGCGAATTTAAATTTTGATCGTTTACGCTACGTTGCTGAGCGCACTGCGTTGGGTGAAAAGAACGAAGCATTACTCGCCGTCACCATCAAAGAAGAAAAAGGCAGCTTTAAGCAATTTTGTGCTTCGTTAGGTGGCCGAGCTATTACAGAGTTTAATTACCGTTATGCAGGACCGGGTGAAGCACAAATATTTGTGGGTATTGCACTTCGCCAAGGTCAGCAAGAGCTAGATGAGTTAAAAGCAGTACTCACTGAAAATGGCTATACATTTTGTGACCTGTCAGATAACGAATTGGCTAAATTACACATTCGTTATATGGTGGGTGGAAAAGCCCCAGCGCAATTACATGAGCGATTATTACGTTTTGAATTTCCTGAATACCCAGGTGCATTAGCGCGATTTTTAGATACGTTAGGCAGTAACTGGAATATTACGTTATTCCATTATCGCAATCATGGTGGCTCTGTAGGTAATGTACTTGCTGCATTTGCCATCGAACCGAGTGATTACGACGTATTTAACGAGCATTTAAATCGTCTTGGTTATAATGTTCAGGATGAAACCAATAATCCATGTTTCACGCAATTTTTAACGACTCAAGGTCAAAAGTTGAGTGAAGCTAAAGCTGCCAATCAATAAACTGGGCTCCATCGAGGAGCCTTGATTTTTTGCATATTTTTCCTATAGTTATTGCACGATTGTAAAGCAAGGACGATGCGTGCGAGGAATGCGTTATTACTTAGGGTTACTCTGTTTAATGCTAAGCATAAGTGCCAATGGCTCAGACAAGGTGACCTTGCAACTAAAATGGACTCATCAATTCCAGTTCGCTGGCTATTACATGGCAGCAAAAAAAGGCTTTTATAAAGACGCTGGACTTGATGTCACTATTTTACCCGCAGATCCTAACAACCCTAACACGTTTGATCAGGTGTTAAATGGTCAAGCCGACTTTGCTATTACGCATTCTGGTATTTTGCAACAACGTGTGCAAGGTGCCCCCGTTGTTGCCTTAGCGGCTATGCTGCAGTTCTCCCCCTATTGTTGGATGGTTAAAAATAACTCTGATATTTTCCAGCCGCGTGATTTTGCGGGTAAAAAACTCAGTAAAATTAGCTCACTTGAAAACGCAGAGTTGTTAGTCATGCTGCAAAGGGCGGGGCTTGATTATCAAAGTTTAATGGCTGCAAGCCAAAAAGGCGGAATAGAGCAGTGGTTAGCTGGCGAACTTGATGCCGTGCAAGTGTATGTAACTAATGAGCCGTATACTTTAACACTGCGTGGTGTTGGGCACCGATTAATTTGTCCACAAAAATTTGGCCTGAATGTGTATGGCGATATTTTATATACCTCGCAGGCTATGCTTAAAAATAAACCGGATATAGTTGAGCGTTTTTATCAAGCAAGTTTAAAGGGATGGCGTTATGCACTGCATAATATGAATGAGAGTATTAATGTCACTCAGCATGATTATGCCCCGCACAAAAGTATGCAGGAACTTGCTTATGAAGCCGATGTACTCGCTAACTATATTCAGCCACCGGGCAGCAAGTTGGGGGGCATGTCGATGGCTAAATGGCGACTTATCGCTGACCTTTACAACATCGATCAAGACGAATTTGATCATGCATTTTCAGGGTTTATGTATGATCAACAGCAAAGCGAGGGCATAGAGTTATCTTGGATGCTTATTTTAGCGATAATATTGAGCATTGCATGTGTTCCTTTGTACATTGGTCTAATAAGCAATGGAAGGCGTTAAACCTCTTAAAAACTGTTATACTCACTTTTATTTTTTGTCGTTTTTGTAGTTATGACACTTGCCCAGCACTTTGCTGCTTTAGATACACTGCTTTATTCAACTCGCCAATACTGGCAATGCACGGCATTTGACTTTGATGATATTCCATGGCCTGAATTAACGTCTTTATTATGGGCGATTGATGACAGCCAAGTGAGTGAACTTGATGCCGACCAGCATGCTTTATATCAATACTTTTGCGATGCTATAGACGGTGTTGATGAACTTAATGCCTTATGCGAACTGCCCACAACAAAGTTGCCAAGGAATGAGTTTCCATTTTGGATCAGTAATGGCATCAAAGGACGCAAGTTTGAGCAGTTACAAGATTTTGTTGCAGCGATCAGCAAAAATTCACAGCAACACCCTGTTTTAGAGTGGTGTGCAGGCAAAGGACACTTAGGGCGGATGCTGGCATTTAGTGGCGCACCCTCGGTACACAGTATTGAACTACAAGAGCACCTGTGTGAGCAGGGAGCTCATAGTGCTAAGCAGCAACAATTAGCCATGCAGTTTTCACAAGCGAATGTATTAACGGATAACACCGATGCATTTTTTAAAACAGAGCAACATGCCGTCGCTTTACATGCATGTGGTCGTTTACACCAAACATTTATGCAGCAGGCAATTCGGGCCAAAACCCAGCAGATAAGCTTTTCACCCTGTTGTTATCACTTATTTACCGACGATGCCTACCAAGCAATGAGTGAGCATGCACAGCATAGTCAATTGACGCTAACCCATCGCGATTTAAAGCTGGCCTTGCAAGAAACCGTGACCGCACCAAGTCGGGTTGATAAAGTGAGAAAAACAGAAGTCGAGTGGCGACTTGGTTTTGATGCATTACGTAAATCAATTACCGGTGTTCAGCACTATGTGAGTGTGCCTTCCGTGAATAAAGCGGTATTTTCTGATTCTTTTAGGTCGTTTTGTTTGTGGGCAGCTGATAAAAAGTCACTACATATACCAGATGATATTGATTACAATGCATTTTTAGAGATAGGTAAGCAGCGTAAAAGGGTCACAGAACGCATTGAACTCATCCGACATGTGTTCAGAAGAGCAATTGAAGTTTGGCTCGTGCTCGATCGTGCTTTATATTTGCAACAAC
The DNA here is from genome assembly GCF_900116435.1 of Pseudoalteromonas lipolytica. Taxonomy (GTDB): domain Bacteria; phylum Pseudomonadota; class Gammaproteobacteria; order Enterobacterales; family Alteromonadaceae; genus Pseudoalteromonas; species Pseudoalteromonas lipolytica. The sequence goes on from NZ_FPAZ01000019.1 coordinate 13,252, forward strand.
AAGGCTATCAGGTATCAGTAAGTACGTTTTGTGAAAAACAGCTCACACCAAGGAATATCTTGATCCAAGCTAATTATTAAAAATCGTAAAGAGGCGCAATGAGAAAGTTAAAAAATTTATTCGAAAATAATAGACGTTGGGCTGCGCGTACGAGTGAAAGTGATCCTGAGTTTTTTAAAATTCTATCAATGCAACAAAATCCCGAGTACTTGTGGATTGGCTGTTCGGACTCACGTGTACCCGCTAATGAGATAGTTGATTTATTACCGGGTGAGTTATTTGTACACCGTAACGTTGCAAATGTGGTTGTGCATACTGACCATAACTGTTTATCAGTCATGCAGTACGCGGTTGAAGTACTTAAAGTTAAGCACATTATGGTCGTTGGACACTATGGCTGTGGGGGGGTTCAAGCGGTTTTAAATGAAGCACGCTTTGGCTTAATTGATAACTGGCTACGTCATGTTGGTGATGTAAAAGAAAAACACATCGAACAGTTAAACGCATTACCAGAAAAAGAACGTTTAAACAGCCTGATTGAACTCAATGTAATTGAGCAAGTACGTAACGTGTGCCGTACTAATATCGTGCAAGATGCGTGGGCGAAAGGCCAAGAACTTACGATTCATGGTTGGGTGTATGGTTTAGCAAATGGTCATTTAAATGACCTTGAATCCGTGGTGACCTGTGCAGAAGAAGCCACAGAGACATACGGTACTGCGGTAAAACGTGTTTTCGAACGTATTGCAGAGAAAAGTTAAGACTTAAATGGATAGAAAAAAGGTGAGCTAAGTAGCTCACCTTTTTTATTGTTCGTCTTGTTTGCTAGCAAGTTGTTGTTCAAGTAAGGCAACCTTTTCTTCTAGCTCCGTGAGTTTTTCACGAGTTCGAATAAGTACTTGGCTTTGAATATCAAACTCATCACGGCTTACAAAGTCCATCTCAGCAAGTTTGTTTTGAATAGCTTGCTTCGTTTTACCTTCAATGGTGTCGGCAAGGTTTTTCACGCCTTGTGGCATGTTATCAGTGATTTGCTTTGCGATTTCTTCAAGTTTTGCTGGGTTGATCATCTTCGTCCCTTGAGTCACGTAAAAAAACAATCTTACCTTATTGGCTAGGCGTAGTGTAGTGATTACGGTAAAATTGCCAGTTATGTCTTTGGATAATTTCTTAGGGGCTTATGAAACTCAACCCAAAACAAGATGAAGCGGTAAAGTATATCAGTGGACCGTGTTTGGTATTAGCCGGCGCAGGCTCAGGTAAAACGCGTGTAATTACCAACAAAATCGCTTACTTGGTGCAAAAGTGTGAGTATCAAGCACGTAACATAGCAGCCGTGACCTTTACTAATAAAGCGGCAAAAGAGATGCGCGAGCGTGTTGCACAAACGCTTGGTAAGCAAGAGTCTAAAGGGTTATGGGTTTCGACATTTCATACCTTAGGTCTTGAGATCATCAAAAAAGAATTAACCACATTAGGCTTTAAGCCAGGATTCTCATTGTTTGATGATCAAGATACCAATCAATTATTAACCGAGCTTACAGAAGACGAACTAAAAAAAGACAAAGACTTATTAAACCTGTTAAAAATGCAGATAGGCAGTTGGAAGAACGAGCTTATTTTACCCGAACGGGCGATTCGTGAAGCGCGTGAGCCACAAAAAGCACTGTTTGCCCAGTTGTATGCCCGCTATCAAAATCAACTACGAGCTTATAATGCCCTCGATTTTGATGATCTGATCATGATCCCCACCTTGCTACTGGGACAAAATGCGACAGCACGTGAGCGTTGGCAACAGCGTTTTCGTTATTTGCTGGTGGATGAGTATCAAGATACGAATACGAGCCAGTATCAATTGGTTAAGTTATTAGTGGGTGAACGTGCTCGCTTTACGGTGGTGGGAGATGATGACCAATCAATTTATTCGTGGCGTGGTGCTAAACCACAAAATCTGGTGTTATTGAGTAAAGACTTTCCGGGTTTGCGTTTAATTAAACTTGAACAAAACTACCGAAGTGCAGGGCGTATTCTTAAAGCAGCCAATATTCTTATCGCTAATAATCCGCATGAGTTTGATAAAAAACTGTTCAGTGAACTAGGTTATGGTGAACCGATTAAAGTCATTGGCTGTCGTGACGAAGAGCATGAATCTGAACGCGTTGTTGCAGAGATCATTTCGCATAAGTTCATGAAGCGGACCAGCTATAAAGATTACGCCATTTTATATCGGGGGAATCACCAAGCGCGCGTATTCGAAAAAGCGCTGATGAGTAACCGTATCCCATATAAAATTAGTGGCGGAATGTCGTTTTTCTCACGTTCAGAAATTAAAGATATCATGGCGTATTTACGCTTGTTGGTTAATCAAGACGACGACAATGCATTTTTACGTATCGTGAATACCCCACGACGAGAAATAGGTACCGTCACTCTCGAAAAATTAGGCACACTTGCCAACGAAAAGCACATTAGTTTATTTGCTGCCTGCTTTGAGCCTGAACTTGCACATCGTTTAAAAGGGCGGGGCTTTAATGCGTTAGCAGGGTTTGCTCGTTGGGTGGTTGAACTGTCTGATAATGCAGTGCGGGGTGACACGCTCGAAGCGGTAAAAGAACTGGTCAGGCAAATTAATTACGAAGCGTATCTTTACGAGTCATCGCCTAGCGCAAAAGCCGCAGAAATGCGTATGAAGAATGTGTCGGAGTTATATCGTTGGATCACCGATATGCTGACCGGTGATGCCGATAACCCCCCGTTGAATTTAGCAGAAGTGGTGAGCAAGTTAACGCTGCGCGATATGCTTGAGCGCAATGAAGAAGAAGATGAATCTGATGCGGTACAACTTTTGACTTTGCATGCCTCAAAAGGCTTGGAATACCCGTATGTATTTATGGTGGGAATGGAAGAAGGGTTATTACCTCATCAAGTGAGCATCGACGAAGATAACGTTGAAGAAGAACGTCGTCTTGCTTACGTAGGTATCACAAGAGCCCAGCAAGAGTTGGTTATGACATACGCTAAGCTGCGCCGTCAGTTTGGTGAAACATCGGATACAGAGCTGAGTCGTTTTGTGCAGGAGTTACCACAGGATGATTTGGCCTTTGAAGCAAAGAAACCGCCTTCTTCACAAGCAGAGCGAATGGAGAAAGGTCAAGCACGTGTTGCTAACTTGCGTGCCATGCTTAAAAAGTAACGCCGTTATGCTCAATGCACATGTTTAAATATTTAAATCAAGCGGTATTGTCGAGTGTGTGCTTGTCGTCTCTTTATTGAAGGGCGCAAGTGCATGCTGTTTGCCAATAAACAGCGATAAGCCGTGTTTATCTAACAGGGTACGGTAGTTAAAAATCGATGGGCCTTTGGCTATGACTTGGATATTTTGAATATGGGTAATAGCCAGTACACCTTGAAGCTGTAAATGATAGTTTTCTTGTTGTAGCACACGCTTACTGAAAGTTGAGCTTAATAATAAGTAATCGAACTTAAATTCGGTCAGTAAGTTCAATTCACAGCGATCTTTTGCAAACTCATTCAAACCTATCGAGAATCCTTGTGCCACAAGACTTTTTAGGTTTTCTATTTGTACAGCCGATGCATAACGAATTTCTTGTTCATTAAATAATAAACATATCTTTTTAGCATCATGCGCTTTGAGAAGGTGACATAGCGCTTTAAAGTTGATGCGTTCAAGCACTAATCCTGAGCATGGAAATAACACCTTTTGTAACTTTGTTTGGGCGGCTAATGAAAAAGCTTGTTTGAGTAAACTCAGCTCAACTTCGAAATGCTGAATACGATCAGTGGCAAACTTCTTGAGTACTTCAAAGCTGGTACTGCCAAGTACAGGGTGTTCTCCAAACGCCTCTAATAGCGACTCAGCATGTGCTGACTCGTCAAGCGTAATGATTTCTGAGCTTCTAAAATGCATTGGTAAATCATCAAGGTGATGCATATTCTCAGCTTCATGCTGTGAGGTCGTCGCATTGAGTAAAGGATGAAAACACTCAAAGCGGTTGCGCCCTGCGTTTTTAGCATAATACATGGCCGCATCAGCATCACGAATAATCTCATCGGTGTGCTTGTAACTCGTTTTTGAGTAGGTAATCCCTATACTTGCACCGCTTTGAATACATTGACCTTTCATGCAGAAAGGTTTCTTCATGATTTCAATAATGCGTTTTGCAACATCTTCTGCTTGCTGCGGCTCTGTTAAATGGGTGAGCAAAACAACAAACTCATCGCCGCCTAATCGTGCAAGTAAATCATGTTCTCGAATACAGTGAGAAAATGATTCTGCGACACTAATTAAAAACTGATCCCCAGCTTGGTGACCTAATTGATCGTTAATATCTTTAAATTTATCTAAGTCGATAAACAGCACTGCAAATTGTTGCTCTGGATAGCGTTGATAATGCTGCAGCGTTTTTTCAAGCTGTGTTAAGAACAAGCTTCGATTCGGTAAGCTGGTGAGCGAGTCATGATGTGCATCGTGATATAACTGTTGTTCAATTTTTTTACGCTCTTCCATTTGCATTTGTAAGTGCATATTGGCTTGGCGCAATTCTTTGGTCTTTTCAGCAACGCGATGTTCAAGCTTTTGGTGGCTTTGCTTAAGTTCTTGGTTAGCTAAATGGGCTTGGATTACATTGGCGATTTGGTGTGAAACGAAGGTGATGAGTTCACAATCATCTTGGCTAAATTCATGTTTATTGTTATATGCTTGGCAAACAATTAAGCCAATTACCCCTTGTGATGTCTTTAGTGGCGCTCCTAACCAGCTGGTGGCAGATTCTTCGGGCGGAATATCTCTAGGCCTTTCTATGACACCCAGTTTTATGAGGCTTTTCGCGCGCTTTGCATCAATCACTTGGCATTTTTCGGTACTCAGTACCAACTCACTGTAGCCTTTAGCAAATGGCCGAGGTTCGGCATTATCGCTGTATTCATCAACGCAGTAAGGAAAGCTTAGCCAGTGAGATTGTTGGTCATACAGCGCAATATATAAGTTATCTGCGTACGTAATGGTTTTTATTATTTTGTGTACATGCTGATATACGTCTTCTAGATTTTCACTCAGTGTTGCAAGCTCAGAGATCTTAAACAGTATTTGCTGTCGTTCTAATGCTTTTTTTCGGTGTAATATTTCTTCATTGAGTGCCTGGTTACTTTGCGTCAGTGCGCGGGTGCGAATTTTGACTTCGGACTCAAGAAGTTCGCGCTTTTTAACGCGTTCTATAGCAGTTGCAAGGTAAAGTGACATCACTTCTAACAGTTCAATTTGCTGCTCAGAATAGCTTTGCGCTTTATCGTAGCTCTGCGCCACCATCACGCCAATGATGGTTTTGTCACGATAGACCGGTACGCCAACCCAGTGCTCTGCGGGGGTCCCTAAAGCTTTAAATTGACCCTTTTCAACAGCTTGTTGGGTTTGTTCTTTAGTAAAGTAGCTGGTTTTACCATGTTTGAATACATGACCAGTTAACCCCTCTTTGAAGTGTTGATCGTATTTTAAGGGCACAGAAAGGCCATCTTTTTCGTCTGCAAAATACGACAGTTCTAAAAGATCGTTCACAGGGTTGTGCAGCACAACGTAAAAGCTTTTACTTGGGATAAAGCTTTGCAATATATCGTGAATAGCGGGGTAAAGAAGGGTTAATTCGGCAACAGTGCTTGCTTGCTCTGATAACTGTAATAGAGCATGTTGCAAGTGATGAGATTGCTTATATTTTTGTATAAGCGATTTTAAGCGAGCATTTCTACGGACTAGCTTATCAATGTGTGTTGCTGAATCTTCCAATGATTTAGAACCAGTTTTTATTATTGTTTAAATATTGTTCTTTATAGTTCCACTTTTTTCGTAGATCGTCAAGTAGCAGATAGGCTAATTAAGGGGTTATACAGACAAGGTTGCTAGTACTAAATTATTATTTTTGTGCGTATTTCAGGCATAAAAAAAAGGGCCTAATAAATTAAGCCCTTCGTATTATGTTTATAACTGTTATTTGCTTGTCATAAAGTCGATAGCAGCACTGATTTCTTCATCAGAACAGTCCATACACGTACCTTTAGGAGGCATTGCATTGAAACCATTTAAGGCGTGATTAAGTAAAGTGTCTTTGCCTTTAGCGATACGAGGAGCCCAATCATCAGCTGATTTAGGTGCGCCTAATGCGCCAGTACCGTGACAAGCGAAACATGATGCTTGATACACCTGCTCGCCAGAACGAGGACCAGTAGGTTCAGCAGCCGCAGCAGCTTTATCACCTTCTAGATATACAGAACCAATTGGCGCTAGACGCTTCTTAATTGCGTCTTCAGTCAAAGAGTTGTCATACGCTTGTGCGTATGCCGTTGTTGCTAGCAGTAATAATGCAGCTGATAGTTTTTTCATTTTGCCTTGCTCACTTCGATTTGAACGTGATCAATCACGATATCTGACGGAAATTAGAACGATTATAACGCTAAGCCACAATTTATAAAATGCTCTGAAAGGCTTTTTCTTGATAAAAAAAGCCATTTTTTGCTCCAGCGCAATAAAAATCAGCTTTATGTGCTGAATCGCTACAGTGTTATTATGCCAGTTCTAATACTTTACTGACTAATTTTTCAATCCCAGCATCAGCCTCTAAAATGCTTTGCGCAAGCATATATGCAGGGGTTGTAACCACTTTATGTTGTTCATCTACAACAATGTCGTCAACGGCACAGTATTGGTGATCGCCGCCTAATTGTTGAATAGCCGCTGCGGTATCTTGGTCGTTACCAATGGTTGTTTTTACGCCTTGGCCATAAATAAGTGGCAGCATGGCAGGTGCAATACACATATATCCCGCTGCTTTATTTGCTTTAACAAACGCAGTACACGCATGGAGTACATCATCTTGTACTTGAGCATCTGCGCCTTTTACAGCAAAGTCAGATAAGTTTTTTGCCGCACCAAAGCCGCCGGGTATGATGAGTGCGTCAAATTCATTCACGTTTAGTTCTGTGATAGCTTTTATTTCGCCACGCGCAATACGTGCTGCTTCCACTAAAACATTACGATTTGGCGTCATCTCTTCACCGGTTAAGTGGTTAATGGTATGCAGTTGCTCAATGTCAGGAGCAAAACATTGATAGCGTGCACCTGCTTTGGCTATGTGTAGCAAAGTTAATACTGCTTCATTGATTTCTGCGCCATCGTAAACACCGCAACCCGCTAAAATTACAGCCACTTTTTTCATTAGATATTCCTCCTTAATGCAACTTTGGTTAGTGTATCAATTATGCGTGTCAGTCGACAAAATAAAAAAGTTTTCTGGGTCGACTGCTCGAGACGCTTGGTAAATTGCTGTTTATGCCTTTTTATAAAATACAAACGTACAAAAAAGTATAAAGGATCGCTATGATCTTTGATCCATTGTGCTAGAATACTCCTCCGGTTATGAAAAGGGATATTTATTCATCGTTAAGCAAGCAATGGACATGAGTAGCTAAAACCGTTTTCCACATCGGATAAAAATAATAAAAAAAGAACCTCGTATTATCTTTTTTAAACCAAAACATGTGCTTACAGAAAATTCCTAAATGTTTTTACATTTTGGGAGAATTGCTCGTGGGTTTTATCTACAAAGTTATCCACAGCTTGCTATTTATGAATGTGTTACTGCTCAATAATTCACAGTCGTTTTCTTCATAGCCTTATGGCATGCTTACAATCAATTTATTGTTATTCATTTAGGATCCAATTTCACCATGGCTCAGATCCCTGAAAATCCACTTATTCTTGTTGATGGTTCTTCCTATTTATTCCGCGCATATCATTCACCTCCTCACCTAACAAACTCGAAAGGAGAGGCTACAGGGGCTATTTATGGCGTCGTTAATATGCTTAAGAGTCTAATCAAACAATATGATCCGTCGCATATGGTGGTGGTGTTTGATGCCAAAGGTAAAACCTTTAGAAATGACATGTACAGTGAATATAAAGCGAATCGTCCACCTATGCCGGATGACTTACGCACACAAATAGCACCACTTCACAATATTATTAAGGCGATGGGTTTTCCGCTTATTAGTATTGAAGGGGTCGAGGCTGACGATGTTATTGGTACATTTGCACGCATTGCTTCTGAGCAACAACGCCATGTGTTGATCTCTACAGGTGATAAAGATATGGCGCAGCTTGTGAATGAGCACGTCACACTTATTAATACCATGACCGATAGTATTTCAGACCCTGACACGGTGGTTGAAAAGTTTGGTGTAGGCCCTGAATTGATCATCGACTACTTAGCGCTGATGGGCGACAAGGTTGATAACATTCCTGGCGTTGATGGTTGCGGCCCTAAAACTGCGGTGAAATGGTTACAAAAGTATGGCTCGTTACAAGGTGTAATCGATCATGCCGGTGAGATCAAAGGCAAAATAGGCGAAAAGCTGGCAGCTGCGCTTGAACATTTACCACTGAGTTACGAACTGGCAACGATAAAATGTGATGTAGAGGTTGAATCTGACCTAGAAAGCTTCAAGTTACAAGAGCCTAATCGAGATGAGTTAATTGCTTTATACGGTGAGTGCGAGTTCCGTCGCTGGTTAGCTGAATTACTCGATAACCCGAAAGACGCAGATACACATTTAGATGTACCAACCGAAGAAAATGAATTGCCCCAAGTGAGTGATGCTCATTACGAAACCATTCTTACTGAGCAACAACTTGATACGCTAGTTAAGCAGTTAAATGAGGCTGAGTTATTTGCCTTTGATACCGAAACAACCAGCCTTGATTACATGCAGGCACAATTAGTTGGTATGAGCTTTGCGGTTAAGGCCGGCGAAGCGGCGTATATTCCGGTTGCTCACGATTATCCCGATGCGCCAGAACAATTAACACTCGACACGGTAATGGCAAAAATTGGCCCAATTTTAGCCGACGAGCGCAAAGCGAAAGTGGGGCAAAACCTAAAATACGATAAAAGTGTACTGGCTAATGCTGGGTTTGAATTAAACGGTATAAAATACGACACGATGTTGGAGTCGTATGTATTTAATAGTGTGGGCAGTCGTCATGATATGGACTCGTTAGCACTTAAATACCTAGGGCATAAAAATATCAGTTTTGAAGAGATTGCTGGAAAAGGCAAAAAGCAGCTGACTTTTAATCAAATTGAACTTGAAAAAGCAGCGCCATATGCTGCTGAAGACGCTGATATTACATTACGCTTACACGAGGTGTTGTGGCCGAAGATTGAAGCTGATAGCCAACTTAAATCAGTATTTGAAGAGATTGAGTTACCGCTTGTCTCTGTACTTTCAGATATTGAGCGTACTGGTGTCGCGATTGACAGTACCATGTTAGCTGCCCATAGCCAGCGATTGGGTGAACGTTTACTCGAGCTTGAACAAGAAGCATATGACATGGCGGGTGAAAAGTTTAACTTAGGCTCACCTAAACAACTACAAGCAATTTTATTTGAGAAGCTTGAACTGCCAGTAATTAAAAAAACGCCAAAAGGGGCGCCATCTACAGCTGAAGAAGTATTGCAAGAGCTGGCGCATGATTATCCTTTGCCTAAAGTAATCATTGAGCATCGTGGTTTATCAAAGTTGAAATCAACTTACACAGATAAGCTGCCATTAATGGTGAATGAGCGTACCAAACGCGTACATACCTCGTATCATCAAGCGGTAACGGCAACAGGGCGTTTAAGTTCAACAGATCCTAACTTACAAAATATTCCGATCCGCTCGGAAGAAGGGCGTCGTATCCGTGAAGCATTTATTGCGGCTGCGGGCCATAAAATTGTGGCTGCCGATTACAGCCAAATTGAATTACGTATTATGGCGCATTTATCGCAAGATAAAGGCTTACTGACCGCCTTTGCCAATGGCTTAGACGTACACAGTGCAACAGCGGCAGAGGTCTTTGGTGTTAGTCTTGAGGACGTCACCAGCGATATGCGTCGTAAAGCGAAAGCTGTCAATTTTGGCTTAATTTACGGTATGTCGGCATTTGGTTTATCTCGTCAATTAGATGTGCCTCGCCACGAAGCACAGCACTATATTGATAAGTACTTTGAGCGTTTCCCAGGTGTACTTGAATACATGGAAACGACGCGTCAAAAAGCGGCGGATAAAGGGTATGTAGAAACCATTTTTGGTCGACGCTTACATTTACCTGAGATCAATGCGCGTAATGGCGCACGACGTAAAGCGGCAGAACGTGCTGCTATTAACGCGCCAATGCAAGGTACTGCCGCCGATATTATTAAAAAAGCAATGCTTAAAGTGCATCAGTGGGTAAATGCCCAAGCCGAAGGCGCAGTGAAGCTACTTATGCAAGTACACGATGAATTAGTGTTTGAAATTAAAGAAGAGTGTGTTGATGAGTTCAAAGCTGAAATCTGTAAGCTGATGTCAGAAGCTGCGACCCTTGATGTCCCCCTTATTGTTGAAGCAGACAGTGGGGATAACTGGCAGCAAGCTCACTAGTTTTGCTGATTTTATGCCGAATATCTTGCTTAATGCTGGGTATTCGGCAATGAGGATAACCTGCACATTAATACCGCCCATGTTTTAACCCGCCAAAACGTAAAACGAGCACTTTGAATCTTCACCACACAGTTATTTTGATCATACAAAGTGAGCGTGTGATCCATTAAAAATGACCTCTTATGCCAGTTGAACGATCACTTTTTTTGTAAACTTAAGGTTAACAAGAAAAGACAGTTTTAGAGTTTCGTTATATGTTTATCAATTAATGGTCTTTTGCTGCATATTTAATTTATTTTTAGGTGGGTATTTGCTAAAGTCCGCGCCGTCCTCATCCTGTAGGACATCCTGTTGATGATGCATCTGAAAAGATGCAACGTATTGATAGCTTCTCCCCAGTTTGCTATACCGGCTCACTCTTTATTGAGTGAGCCGTTTTTTCTTGTTCTTATCATACAATTCATTGCACAAATTAGCGCAGGTGATACCATCAAAGTGATTCTTAATTACTTTCGAAGGAATGCGTTATGTTTAAATCTTTGGCTATTACAGCCTTATCATTATCAAGTTTATTTGTTGCCCCATTGGCGAGTGCTAATTGGCAAGTTAATAATGAACAAAGCAATGTAAGCTTTGTTTCAATAAAGAAAAACGCAATCGCTGAAGCTCATCATTTTAAAAACGTATCAGGAACCTTAAACGAGCAAGGTCAATTTAAGTTAGTGATCGACCTGACGTCTGTTGAAACGCTGATCCCCATCCGTAACGAGCGCATGACTAAGCTCCTGTTTGAAACAGCCCAGTTTCCTAATGCCGTATTAACAGCTGATTTAAGCCAAGCTTTATCAAAGCTCGTGCCTGGGCAGCATGTATTAAAAGGTCTTAAAGCTGAACTTGATTTTCATGGTAATAAGAAAGAACTAACACTTGATGTACTTGCTAATATGTCGCCAACGGGTGATGTAACTGTGTCATCGTTTACGCCCGTGATTATTAATGCTGCTGATTTTAAAGTGACTGAAGGTATTGCTGAATTACAAAAACTGGCTGGTTTACCGTCAATTGCTACTGCCGTTCCGGTTACATTTTCACTGACTCTTGATAAAGAAAAGTAATGCAGTCACTTGCTGAGCTAGAAACCGCACTTGCACAGCCAGACAAACCATTTGATAAGTGGCAACCGACCCATTGTGGTCAGTTGCCAATTAGCATTGATGTGCATGGCGTGTGGTTCTACGCGGGCAGTGAAATAAAACGAGAAGCGATGGTTAAGCTGTTTGCCTCTGTTATTTGCAAAGAAGCAGACAGCTATTATCTAAAAACGCCTGTCGAGAAAATGGCTATCACCGTGGCCGATGTGCCTTTTATTATCGTAGATTGGCGCTTTGAAGAAACAGAGCAAGGAAACGCGTTGTGTTGTATTGATAATTTACAGCGCACTTGGTTAGTCACTGCGTGTCAGCCACTGCAACTGCGTGAATTTGAAAACGTGACGGTACCATACCTTAAATTGCCGCATGGACTGGCTGCCAGAGTATCGAGGAATGTGTATTATCAGTGGGCTGAAATAGCCAGCTCTGATGAGGATGGCTATTTCATTGAGTCATTATCCAAGCACTACTACTTGGCTTAATAACTTAAGCGTCTGGTTGTTGATCCGATTCTGATTCCGACTCTGCTTCTTGCATTTCAATAGGCCCTAAGAACCATTCGTCTAGCTTTTTAGCAACTTCAGGTAAGCCTGTCCCTTTCAATGATGAAAAGGCATGAACTGTAATATCGCCCTCTAAGCTGCTTAGTTCACGACGAACTTGTAAAACTTGCGCTTTGCGTGCACCTTGCTTTAGTTTGTCGGCTTTAGTGAGTAACGCAAGAACCGGAATTTCACTCCCGACCGCCCAGTCGATTAAGTCGCGGTCTAAATCTTTAAGTGGGTGACGAATATCCATTAACACAACAATGCCTTTAAGGCTTTGGCGTTTTTGTAAATATTCACCTAATGATTTTTGCCATTTCTTTTTCATTTCAATGGGGACTTTCGCAAAACCGTATCCCGGTAAATCGATTAGGCGCTTGTCGGCATCGAGCTCAAAGGTGTTTATAAGTTGCGTACGACCAGGTGTTTTTGAGGTACGTGCTAACTTTTGGTCTGTTAAGGTGTTAAGAGCACTTGATTTACCGGCGTTTGAACGACCGGCGAACGCGACTTCAATCCCCGTATCAGCAGGTAAACGAGAGATATCAGGTGCGCTGGTAACAAAGGACGCAGTATTGTATTTGATACGAGATTTGAGCACAGGCTCTCCTAATCTTTTATAAATAATAACAGTCAGTGGTCGAAAACCACTCAAGGCACGTATTTTATACTATTAAAGCAGCATTCAAAAGCGTATTTAAGCGTGCTAACTTGGCTTTGAACAAGGAAAATTGCTAGGTAGAAACTTAATCTAAGTCAAATCCCTATAAATTATAAGCTTAATGTGGGCAGAAAACGTGCCAGAGAATTTATTATCGTGTAGAATATAGAAATCACAACATCCATATTGTAGATGATACAGGGTCGGAAACAGAGAATTCACCATGAAAAAAATAGCACTATCTTTAACTATATTGCTTGGTGCGTTGTCAGCAAGCAACGCAACAGCATTTGATGGCGATGTAAACGCAGGTAAAGAAAAATCGGCAACGTGTGCGGCCTGTCACGGCCCAGACGGTAATGCGCCGGTTAATATCTACCCTAAGATTGCAGGTCAACACGCAGATTATATCTATAAACAACTACAAGAGTTTAAACTAGGTATGACATCGGGTGGCAAAGAGGGCCGTATGGACCCTGTAATGAGTGGTATGGCTATGCCGCTTAGCGATCAAGATATGAAAGACCTAGCAGCTTACTTCTCTTCATTAAACATGTCTGAGGGTGTAACACCTAAAGATGTTGTTGAAGTTGGTCAACAGCTTTATAAAGCCGGTGATGCAGAGCGTGGAATCCCAGCTTGTGCAGCGTGTCACGGTCCGCGTGGTAACGGCACATCGCTTGCTAAATTCCCTAAAGTTTCGTTTCAGCATCCTGAATACATTAAGTCGCAACTTGAAAAGTTCCGTGATGGTACGCGCAATAACGACTTAAATGGCATGATGCAAGACATTGCTAAAAAGCTAACAGACAAAGACATCGAAGTACTTTCAAAATACTTAGGTGGCTTACACTAAAGTCTGATTGCTAGCTTAAATTACTAGCATTATAATTTAGACAGTTTACAAAAAAGCAGCGCAAGCTGCTTTTTTTACATTTGCAGCATGCCGTAATTTCCTACTTTCTTGTGAGACATTGACCATATCCAACTGTAAGCTAAGTCTTATTTTTATTTCTTAATTTTGTGTAAGTCTTTGTTATTATTTAAGATGGTATTGTTACAAACTCTTCGTTGTAAGAAAAATTATATAAATTAGTTGTAACAAAATTATTAATGGGTAAATTAACCACTGTCGCTGAGACAGCAAAACAACATGGACAATGTAATAAGGAAAGTGACTGCGGCAAATCTTTAGGGGAAGACACTGATTAGTGTCCTAAAGGAAATAACAAAAAAGTGTCAGGATTGACCGAGAATAATAAAAGCTCATGGAAGTTTAATAATAAAAACAAAATGGAATGCTACATGGAAGGTAAAAATAACAACAAAATGGAAAAACAATAATAATAAAAATAATAAAGACTAAAAAGTCGAAGGGAGAAGTGTCCAGTTAATTGGCGCTCAGATTAGTAGGCGGTAGAGATGTTTTCTCTACCGCCTTTTTATTTGTCCTGTTACAATAGCCACCGTTTGTACTATAAGTATGAAAAGTGCGCAGTTCGTCAAGTTGACCAACCTCATCCGCACACCGAATTCTTCTGGTTATGCCAGCATTACAATGCCATTAAGGTGTTGTGCACAACCTCTTAAGTGAGATGATCAATATATGAGTAGAAAGAAAAAGTCGCGTAAAATTCCATCAAATGGTCCAGTACGTCTAAGTAAGGAAAAGCTTAGAGAGATGCGCGCACTAAAAGAGCAGCGAGTTAAGAAAACCAAAGGGGCTAAGCCTGGTTCACGTAATGCGCCAGATGCTCAAAAGGGTGATAAAGCTGCTACAAACAATCAATCGCAAGATAAGCGTGTTGGTAGTAAAAAACCGGTTTCATTAGTGGCGGTCAAGGCTGATCCTAAAGTCGAAATGAAACGTAATTTACAACCAATGGTTGAATTGAAAAAAGTGTCAGAGCCAGAGCTAACACCAGAGCAAGAGCTTGAAGCGTTAGAAAATGATGAGCGTTTATTAAAGTTGGTTGAACGCCATGAGCGTGGCGAGTTATTGACTGGCAAAGATGCGAAGTACTTCAATAGCCGTATCGCTCGTCACCAAGCATTGTGTGAGCTGCTAGGAATCGAAGACGAAGATGATGACTACGAAGACGACTTTGAAGATGACTTTGATGTTGAAGGCGGCTCTGATTTCGATAAGTACCTATCTGATGACTTAGCAAATGAATGGTACGATGACGAAGATGAGGATGATAGATGAGCACAACCTTGATTATTGCCATTGTTATTGGGGCGGCAATTATCGCAGGACTGGCTTTTTATGCAGGGCAATTACTATACAAGGTAAATGCTCAAAATAAGCTTATCGCAAAAAAACAAGCTGAGCATGAGCAAAAGCTTGCCGCGTCAAAAGCGACTCGAAATGCTAAGTTAGCGGACAGCATTCATTTAATTGCGCGTGCAATGAATGAAGAGCAGTGTGAATTTTCAGAAGGTTGCTTACGTATTTGGGTTCTTATTTCTCAATACAGCTTCGCAGAAGAGTTTGATTTACGCGAACGCTACCCTGGCATTTATAAAATGTACAATGTCGTAAAAGACATGCCAACGCATGATGCACGTAAGAAGTACTCAAAAAAAGAGGTCTTCAAGATGGATTCCACGCGTTGGCGTGCTGAAGAGCAACACAGCGATGAAATTAAAGCGGACTGTGTTAAGTTAATAGACG
Organism: Pseudoalteromonas lipolytica; assembly: GCF_900116435.1. GTDB lineage: Bacteria > Pseudomonadota > Gammaproteobacteria > Enterobacterales > Alteromonadaceae > Pseudoalteromonas > Pseudoalteromonas lipolytica. Next base: position 28,756 of record NZ_FPAZ01000019.1, read on the forward strand.
AGTTTAAAGCCGCGCCAGGCAGTGAAAACGTCGTATTTAACTAGCTTTCAACATAAAAAAGCAGAGCCTTCAAAGCTCTGCTTTTTTGTATGAGCATGATTGATATATCAAATAACCCGCGAAAAACGTGTTTGTTTGATTTGTTGTTGTAAGTGCGCATCAAAGCACATACAAATAATACGAATAAACAAATTGCCTCTCGCTGTAACCGTAATTTTATTGTCGCTTACTTTTATTAAGCCATCAGCAAGTAGGGGGGCAAGTGCACGTAATGCATCACTAAAATACTCGTTAAAGTCGATATTAAATTGCTGTTCAACAGTCGGCATATCAAGTTCAAACTGACAAATTAACTGCTTAATAACCGCGGCACGTAAAATGTCATCATCGGTGAGCATAATGCCTTTACACAACGCACTACCAGCGTTTTCTTGAACTGCTTTGTAATAATGCTTCAGTTCTTTTTCATTCTGTAAAATAGCATTACCAATCTGCGAAATAGACGACACGCCTAAACCAAGTAAATCACATTGACCATGCGTGGTATAGCCTTGAAAATTGCGATGTAATTTGCCCTCATTTTGCGCAATAGCGAGTTCATTATCCTTACGAGCAAAGTGGTCCATACCAATAAATTGATAGCCAGCCGCTAACATTTGTTCTAGCGTATTTTTAAACATCGTGAGCTTATCGCCCGCAGAAGGTAAATCCGCATCCTTAATTTTCCGCTGAGCCGCAAATCGTTCTGGTAAGTGTGCGTAATTAAATACCGATACGCGGTCAGGATTCAATGCTATAAGTTGATCAATCGTTTCTTTAAAGCTCTCAGGCGTTTGTAGCGGTAAGCCATAAATCATGTCGGCGTTTATTGATTTAAAGCCAAGCTCACGCGCTTCACTAATTAAACCTTTTACAGAGTCCACACTCTGCGGGCGATTAACCGCAAGCTGCACTTCGTCGTTAAAATCTTGGATACCAAACGATACGCGATTAAAACCAAGTTGGCGCAAGTGCGGAAGCATGCCATCCGCCAGCGAACGTGGATCAATTTCGATACCGCGCTCAGCGTCATCGGCAAAATTAAAATGGTGTTCAACTAAAGCCATTAAACGGCTCATTTGCTGCGCAGATAAAAAGGTAGGGGTTCCGCCGCCTAAATGAAGTTGTTCAACATGGTAATCAGCAAATAAGGTGGCTTGTTCAGCAATTTCAATTGCCAAGTTATCTAAATAGATATCCGCTTTTGATTGGTGACGTGTAATAACCTTATTACAGCCACAGTAATAACAAAGCTGGCTGCAAAAAGGGATATGGATATACAGCGACAAAGAGCGGCTTTTAGATGCCGTAATCGCGTTAATCATACTTTGTTGGTTGTAACCATCAACAAGAGACAATGCCGTCGGGTAAGAGGTATATCGTGGTCCAGAAATATTGTACTTGTTGATCAGAGATTGATCCCAGCTAGGTAAATTTATCACAGTCAGCACTCCGCAATTGATTAAGAGGCCATTTTAGCGAGTTTAGGCATTTTGCTATTTGATCTAGAACAATGTCGGAGGCTACAAACTAAGTGGCATGCTTTAAGGTAACTGAAAAACCGAAAAGTTTACTATTTGAGCAGTTAGTTTACTGATTGTTAAAATAAAGAGTTTTGCTAGTGACAAGGTTAAAAAAAGTTTTTATACTGCAACCCGCTTTAGAGACTTAACATCCTAAACGCATCACAAAAAATTAGCTTCGGCTAATACAATGGCCCCTTAGCTCAGTTGGTTAGAGCACACGACTCATAATCGTTAGGTCCCCAGTTCAAGTCTGGGAGGGGCCACCATTTTCAAGTTATTTAAAATCAATGCGTGATAGCTATTCTATACGAAGCTGTTCCACTCTTATTTTGATACATCAAATTTTTCTTCAATTAAAAAATAATAATTTACATACTCTCTTGGGAAAGTGTCGTCATTGTTTTTATAATATAAATTAATAGATACAATGACTTATTGAGCTAACACCTACTCGCAATAATACCTAGTTAATTTTAAGGACTAACCCCGACCTTGAGGGTGTTAGAAGTTTCTCATTTACGAGTGTATGGATTCGGAACGTGGGTGATAAAGGAAAAATGACCTAACTCAACTAAATAAAATACAGCCTTGTTATTGATGTATCTTCCTTGTCTCAAAATAGATTATTTAATTAAGCGGTGGATACAAAAAGCCGATGTGTAACATCGGCTTTTTGAACATGTATGATTAAGTCACTTTACTTATTTGTAACCATTAGGGTTGTTGCTTTGCCAACGCCACGTATCTTGCATCATTTCATCGATGCCACGCTCGGCTCGCCAACCTAATTCGTTAAGCGCTTTCTCTGGGGCTGCGTAACACGCTGCAATGTCACCTGCTCGACGAGGTGAGATTTGATAGGGCACAGCCTGACCACTGGCTTTTTCAAAGGCTGTGACCATTTGCAGCACTGAATAACCATTCCCTGTGCCAAGGTTAAATACATGAGCACCAGTATCGTTTTTAATGCGGTTGAGTGCTTTTAAATGGCCAAGTGCTAAATCGACAACGTGGATGTAATCGCGCACACCTGTGCCATCAACAGTGTCGTAGTCATCACCAAAAACACCCAGCTTTTCTAACTTACCAACGGCTACTTGTGAAATATAAGGCAGTAAGTTATTTGGAATACCATTCGGGTCTTCGCCAATTAAGCCTGATTCGTGAGCCCCTACAGGGTTAAAGTAACGTAAAATAACAAATGCAAAGCGCTCGTCTGATTTGGCGATATCTTGCAGCATCATCTCTACCATTAATTTAGAGGTGCCATAAGGGTTCGTTGTGCCACCAACGGGGAAGTCTTCGCGAATAGGCAAGCTGGCTGGGTCACCATACACTGTAGCAGACGAGCTAAATACTAACTTGAAAACACCTGCATCGCGCATTGCATCAACGAGTGTTAACGTGCCTTGTACGTTGTTTTGGTAGTACTCAATAGGTTTAATAACCGATTCACCAACCGCTTTTAAGCCTGCAAAGTGAATGACGCTATCGATCGTATGTTCACGGAAAATGTTATCTAGGCAATCTCTATCAAGAATATCGCCTTCATAAAAAGTAACGTCTTTACCTGTGATTTGCTTTACGCGAGTCAACGACTCATTTGATGAATTGCTTAAGTTATCAAGCACAACAACTTCTGTGCCTTGCTGTAATAACTCTAAAACGGTGTGAGAACCGATGTATCCGGCTCCGCCGGTGACTAAAATGGTCATAAATTTTCCATGAACTAATACCAGGTTGAATTAGTCTTATTTCATCATATTCCGTGCAAAATTTCATAAATAAATTGTTATTTTTGGAAATTAAGCAAAAGCGGGGTAGCTTGTTTTTGGTTACATTTTGTACCATATTAGTAACACGAAAGTGAGGGAGTATTAAGCTATAGTTAATTCTCTACTGCTAGTTTTTTAATTATTGGCTCAACCTGTAACGTGGAGAGAAAGATGAATACAGTAAAAAAAATTGCCTTGGCTATGGTTGTTGTTCTACCTGCTTTTGCTCATGCAGGTGAAGCAAAAGTAAAGTGGCATGATTTTAATGACTACAGAGATGTGCGCCCAGGAAATAACTCACCGAAAGGGGCGTTTCATAAAAATGTAGCGAAAAACTTTGAGAAACATTTTAATAAATTAGCTGAGCAGCTTCCTGAAGGATACACTTTTAATGTTGAGGTAACTGACCTTGATTTAGCGGGAGATGTCCAGTTTGGTGGTATCAATGAACTTCGAATCATTAAACCTATTTATTTTCCGCGTATTGATTTTAATTACTCAGTTACAGATAAAGACGGCAAGGTGGTTAGCGAAGCGAGTGATGTAAAACTCAAAGATATGGGCTTTATGGATCGCATTAAAATGGGTCGCGATGAAGCGTATTATTACGATAAACGTTTAATTACTGATTGGTTTGAAGATGAGTTATTACCTTCATTAAATAGTGCACAGTCGTGATGTTTGTAGATGTGGAACTTGGTTAGCACGTTGTACGCTTTTTTGAACCACTGAGGCACAGAGAAATAGTGTAATCTGTTTTGTCACGTGAAGTGACTTGGTGTCCTCGGTGGTTCAAGTATGTATTTATAACGCGTGTTAATCTACTTAAACGTCGCTAACAGCTGTAATAACTGTTGAAGTTTAATTACGGTTTTTTTCAGCTTTTCTTCATCTAAGCCATCATTACTTAGGCTCTCAACATCGGCTGCAACGTCGAGTACATATGGCTTAAAGCGTTTTGCTTCAAAATCAAAGCCGGCATCTTTTGCAAATAAGGCTTTGAACTTGCCATGCCCTTGCTGCTGTAAGTCATCTAATTTTTTATCAGCATCAAGTGCCTGACGGTAAACGATTTTTAAGTTAGCATTGAGCTGTTCAATGATTGAATCCATTTTTTTCCTAAAGCTTTAGACTGCAATGCCGATATAGTACGTGGATTGTAATAAAAAGTCAGGTAGTGAACTATGAATATATCAGGATCAAGTTTACCGGCGATGAGTGGCGGCGGCGAAGGCGCTGAAGTTTACAGCGCATCACTTGCTAAAAAACAGCAAAAAGCTGATGGTGCTGCGGCACTTGCACTTATCGAAGGCGCAGCGATGAACACAAGCGCTGCACAGACACCCGCTAAATCGGTGACTGCGACACTCGGTAATAACGTAAACGTTTACGTTTAAGCATTAAACTAGGTTGAGATCGATAGGCGTTTTACTTTTCTCGCCGCCGATCTCACGAACTAGTTTGGGTACTAAAAACCCTGGCAATGCTTCGAGCATGTGTGCCACTATTTCGCGTGCGCGCTGCTCAGTAATATCAAAATGACTTGCACCTTCTACTTTATCAAGTAAATGTAGGTAGTAGGGTAAGATATCAGCCTCGAACAATGCTTCACTCAAGGCTATTTGAGCATGGCTCGAGTCGTTAACATCCTTTAATAATACAGCTTGGTTTAATAACGTGACGTTAGCGGCTTTTAATTTTTGCATCGCAGCTTTAAAGTCAGCATCAATTTCGTTCGCGTGATTAATGTGATTCACTAACACCACTTTTAAAGGCGAACTTGCAAATCGTGCGCACAGCTCATCGGTAATTCTTGCTGGGATCACCACTGGCAAACGACTATGAATACGCAAACGTTTTATTTGTGGTAATTGTTCAAGTTCATCCATAAACCAGTTAACAGCATCATCTTTGGCCATTAATGGGTCGCCACCACTTAAAATGACCTCATTGATATTTTTATCGGCTTTTATGTAGGCTAAAGCGTCAATTAAGCTGCGTTTATTTAATTGGTTTTCTTGATACGGAAAATGGCGTCTAAAACAATAGCGGCAATTCACGGCACAGCCGGTTTTAAACATGACCAAAACACGAGAGCGGTACTTATGTAATAACCCCGGTTGGTTATTATCTTGCTCTTTTAACGGGTCTTTATCGTAGCCTGTTTGCGCTAAAAATTCTTGGTGACGTGGCATCACTTGTAGCAAAAGTGGATCGTTTATATCACCAAAACGCATTTTTTTGATAAAAGGCAGAGGCACACGTACAGGAAAAAGACTACGAGCTTGGAGGTCTTTTTCGTCTACTACACTTGATAAACCTAGCATTTCTAGCAAACGTTCAGGGCAGGTGACAACATTTGCTAATTCTTTTTGCCAGTTTTTATGCAAATTTACTTCATTTCTTTGTATCATTGACACGTAGATTACTCGAAATTATTTAGACAGAGGAAACGATGGCGAATTATAGCACCAATGAGTTCAAGGGCGGCCTAAAAATTATGTTAGACGGCGAGCCTTGTAGCATCCTAGAAAATGAAATGGTAAAGCCAGGTAAAGGTCAGGCGTTTAACCGTGTTCGTATTCGTAAACTTATCACAGGTAAAGTACTAGAAAAAACATTTAAGTCGGGTGAAACGGTAGAAGGTGCTGACGTAATGGATACCGATCTAGCGTATCTATACACTGACGGTGAATTCTGGCATTTCATGAACAACGAAACATTTGAGCAAATCGCTGCTGACGAAAAAGCACTAGGCGACAATGCTAAATGGTTAGTTGAAAACGATGTATGTACTATCACGCTTTGGAACGGTAACCCAATTGCTGTTACTCCACCGAACTTTGTTGAACTAGAAATCACAGAAACGGATCCAGGTCTTAAAGGTGACACAGCCGGTACGGGTGGTAAACCAGCAACATTAAGTACGGGTGCGGTTGTACGCGTTCCTCTATTTGTACAAATTGGCGAAGTGATCAAAGTTGATACTCGCAGCGGTGAGTACGTAAGCCGCGTTAAGTAATAGGCTTTAAAAAGTTTAATTGATAAAATCCCAGCTTCTGCTGGGATTTTTTTTGGAGACTGTATGTCCACTGCTGTTTGGCAACCAAGCGCTGATATTGCGACTTTACGCGAGCGAGCTGCGATCATTCGCCGTATTCGCGAATTTTTCTATGAGCGTGAGGTGATGGAAGTTGAAACACCGACTCTTAGTGCGGCCAGTGTTACCGATGTACACCTAGCCAGTTTTAGTACCGAGTTTGTGGGCCCAGGTCATGCAGGTGGTTTGCCGTTATATTTACAAACCTCGCCTGAGTTTGCGATGAAACGATTATTGGCGGCAGGATCGGGTGCTATCTTTCAATTGTGTAAAGCGTATCGCAACGAAGAAGCGGGTAGTCATCATAACCCTGAATTTACCATGCTTGAATGGTATCGCCCAGGTTTCGACGAATTTGCGCTTATGGATGAAATGGACGAGCTTATGCAGCTTGTACTGGGTGTTGACGCGGCTGAGCGTTTAACTTACCAACATGCGTTTATAAATGCATTAGGTATAGATCCATTAACTGCTGACATAAGTACGTTACAGCACGTAGCAAGCGAACAAGGGTTTGCTGATATTGCCGCGCATGAAACGCATCGCGATACGTTGTTGCAGCTGTTATTTTGCATGAAGGTTGAGCCAACTATCGGCCAAGAAAAGCCATGTTTTGTTTACCATTTTCCAGCTTCGCAAGCGGCACTTGCGCAAATTTGTCAGCATGACAATCGCGTTGCTGGGCGTTTTGAGCTGTATTTCAAAAATATGGAGTTGGCTAACGGTTTCAATGAACTTACCGATGGAAAAGAGCAAGCCGCGCGTTTTAATGAAGATAATCAATATCGCCAAGCAAATGGTTTAAAACAGGTACCGATGGATACGCGCTTGATTGCAGCGCTTGAGCATGGCTTACCACAATGTGCAGGTGTGGCGCTGGGGGTTGACCGTTTAATTATGCTTGCAACGAACAAGCAAAAGATTAAAGACGTGATCACCTTTGATGTGGAACGAGCTTAAATGCAGGAACCTTTAACTCACACCGAATAATTCATTGAGTCGTGATATTCGCGGTTGAACCCCTTGTTACATGATTATGTAGAAGCAGATTCATCCGCGAAAATCAGGTGATAATAAGCGCTGGTTAAAACCAGCGCCTTCACGACTTACAGTTCGTAAATAAATGTCACACCGGCCACCATCGGTTCACCCAATTGTGTGTATGTGTGAGTGGTGTAACCATCCAGTGGGTCGTTACCAAACTCAAAACCACGGGTTGGTACATCTTCATCAAATAAGTTTCGTGCCCAGGCATTGATGCTCCAGTTTTCACTTTCATAACCTAACGATGCGTTCACTAAGTTAGAGCTCGGTGCTTTTGAGTTATGGCTATCTGAGAAGTAATAATCATCTTTGCCTTCAACACCAATCGATGCATATAGTGCAGGGGTAAAGTTATAGCGTGCCGTAAATGCATATTGATACTTCGGTGCTTGTGCTTGGTCGCGGCCATCTTGATCAAGGCCTGATTGGGCTACAAAGTCATTAATTTCAGTATTTAAATAGCCCGCACTCCCAGTAAGTAATAAATTCTCGGTTGCTTGGTAGCTGCCTTCTATTTCTAACCCGTAGTTTTCACCAGAGCTTGCGTTATCAATATAACCCGTGAACTTTTGCCCTTCGACTTGCCATGATTTCAACTGCATATCTTCACGGTACATGTAAAATGCTGCCAAGCGCAGTACGAATTTATCGTCAAGTGAGCTGCCTTTCACACCAAACTCACCACTCCAAAGGTATTCAGGGGCAAATGAGGTGTGGTTAGCAAAAAAGTCAGCGTCAAGATTTAAGCCTTCATCTTTCGCTTTTGCTAACGCCTCAGAGTTAATACCGCCAGCTTTGTAGCCACGAGTTATACTGGTGTAAATCATAGTGCGGTCAATGACTTGATATTCAAGAGCAAGTTTACCACCGACCATCACATCATCGGTTTCTTCAATAAAACCATTGTTGTCAATGTAATCACCTTTATATTGTTCTACACGCAATCCTGTGATTAAGGTTGTTTTAGGGCCAATAGGCGTTGTTAGCTGGCCATATGCTGCAAGGTTAGTTGTTTCATAATTTGATGCAAAAGGGTGTGCCAACCATGTATATTGGCGTTCTAAGTCAACTTCGCGTCCTTGGTAATAAATACCCGCCACCCAGTCGCCAGATTTACCGTTAAATTGGAGTTCTGCTGCATGGTCTTTACGGTCTCGTAAATAGGCGTCTGTTGAGCTGTAGCCCCATTCATGTAAGCCAGCTGCACACAATTGTGGCTGTGTTTCATCGTTACAAACCCAGTCTTCGTCATAGCTGTATAACAGTTCGCTGTCGATGCCAGATACGTTCAGACTGACATCAAACCAATCAAAACCGGTATAAATATTTGCCAGACCCACCGCAATGCTTTCTTGATTATCTTCACCAGGCTCATCAGCTACACTGTAGCGGCTGTTATCAAGGGTGAAAGCATCATAGCCATTATTAATATCGATATAATGCACACTTAGCTCTGTGCGTAAGTTATTTGTAAGTTGGCTGTGCAGTTTAAAGCGAGAAACAAGTTCATCTTGCTGTTGCGTATCTTTATTTAAATATATATTTTCAACATAGCCATCAGACTCGCGTTGATAAAGACTTGCGCGTACGCTTGTATCGTCAGTAATACCTGTACCTGCTGCAATGCCTGCTTCGTAGCTATTATAATTACCTGCACCGAGTTGCACTTTTACACTCGGATTGAGCGTTGGCGCTGCTGATTCCATTTGAATCATGCCTGCTAATGCATCTGCACCAAAACGTGTCCCTTGTGGGCCACGGTATATTTCTACTTGGTCTATATCAAATAACAGTGAGCTACCCCCTAGGCCAGAGTAGTTTATGCCGTCAATCACTAAGCCAACAGATGGATTAATGGGATCAACAAATTGTGAGCGTAAACCCACACCACGAATTTGCACAAAACGACCGCGTGATGCACCCGAAGTAAAGTTTACATTGGCTGCACTGGCTAGCATTTCATCTAAAAATTTCGCTCCACGCTGATTAATTTCATGGTCTGAAAAAAGGCTTGCGCTAGCACTTAACGTTTGAATACTTTCTTTTTTGAAATCGCCCGTAACTAAAATAGTTTCAAGCTCTGTGTCTTCAGCGTAAGCAATCGATGAAGCTGCAAATAATGGCAAAATAGCAGCTGATAATAATGATAAACGTCGTTTCATGCGGTTCTTAACTCCATTTTAGGGACTGCTATTCTAGCAAGCCTACTGGCCAAATGAGTATTTATACCTAAAAAAAGTGAATCTTTAGCTTGTTTAGGTATTTATGATATAAACGCAGGCAATTATACGTAAATTGATTAGGAATACGACTATGACCTTTAAAGTTGACTTTAAAGTGCGAGACTATGAATGCGATCTGCAAGGAATTGTTAATAACAGTGTTTACTTTAATTACTTAGAGCATGCCCGCCATGAGTTCCTACATGCTAAAGGGGTCGACTTTGCAAAGCTTGCGCGAGAAAAAATTAACCTAGTGGTGCTTCGCAGTGAAATGGATTACAAAGCATCTTTAGTGCCGGGCGATGAATTTTATGTGGCCGTTGAGCCGCAGAGAGTGAGTCGTTTAAAGTTTGCTTTTAAGCAGACCGTTTACCGTAAACATGATGATAAAGTGATGCTAAGCGCCTTAGTAATCGGCACCTCTGTCAATGAAAAAGGGCGTCCTTTTTTACCAGAAGAAGTCGATAACTTATTTAAATAACGCCCGTTGTTCTATTAAGAGCTAGCTTAGAACATTTTTTTACAGATAAAACATGTTTTTTTAACGATCAAAGTCGTTAAATGTTGTTATTATTATCGCATTGAAATTTTGGTCGTAAAAAAATATGAAGTTAGTAGCCTTGCCTATTCTTTTTGTACTATTTTGCATGGGCTGCTCATCGACAGGGAAGGTCACCAGTGAGCAATTAAAATATACACAGTGGCAATTATCAAAAGTTAACGGGTTAGCCATTAGCGTATCGCAAAAAGCGTCAATGCGTTTTATTGAAGCGATGCAAGTTAATGGGTTTGCTGGTTGTAACAAGTTTTTTGGTGAAGGTCAGCTTGTTGAAGATACCTTAACAGTGAAAAAGCTAGGTATGACACGTAAATCGTGCGGTGATCAACTTGATGAACTTGAAAATAAACTGCTGTCGACGCCAAAACAAGGCGCGGTCATTTCGCTAAATGGCGAGCAGCTTACTTTGCAAGGGGCGCACCATTTTACTTTCATTATTACGGCTCCTTAATAAGGCGAATTAGTATTAAAACTAAAGCGCTTGCAGCGAATTTTTAACTAACGTACACTGATTACGTTTTTATAAAACAACGAATTTATACTTGTCGGAGTGCCTTTAATAAGGCTGAGATCGCGAAAGCGGGATCCGTGAACCTGATCAGGCTAACACCTGCGTAGGGAACAAGCTGCCTCATAGGGCGCTTGTGCGCCAAAAAATGGGGCATAAGTTGCTAAGCTTAGGCTGCAATTGTAAGTGAAATAACTTACTAACGATCCAATGGCGTTTGCCACTCTCTATTGCACCTGCAATATCTGACAAGACAATCCTTAAAGCAATGAGGTAAGTCATGTCAAACACTACAACTAAACCGTCTCGCCGCGAAATTCGTGCGGCTGCATCTGATTATATTTATAACTTAACAGGGCAACCTTTCCCTAATTCGCACAAAGTATATGTTGAAGGCACGCAAGAAAACGTGCGTGTCGGAATGCGCGAAATAACCCTCAGTGATACTTTCATAGGTGGAACCGAAGAAAACCCCGTGTTCGAGCCGAATGCGCCAATTCGTGTGTATGATACATCGGGTCCATATACCGATCCTGATTTTAAACTCGACGTGCGCAAAGGGCTAGAAAAGTACCGCGAACAGTGGATAGAAAAACGTGGTGACACGGAAATTCTTGATTCAGTTACCTCGCAGTTTTCGCAGCAACGAATGGCTGACGAAGGTTTAGACCATATTCGCTTTGAGCACCTCCCAAAAATACGCCGTGCGAAAGCAGGTAAAAATGTGACGCAAATGCATTATGCACGCCAAGGCATTGTAACGCCTGAAATGGAATACGTGGCTATTCGTGAAAATATGGGCCGTGCAAAAATTCGTGAAGAGCTCCTTGCTGCACAGCATAAGGGAGAGTCATTCGGAGCCAGTATCCCCGATTTTATAACCCCTGAATTTGTGCGCGATGAAATTGCCCGTGGCAGAGCCGTGTTACCTAACAATATTAACCACCCTGAAACCGAACCAATGATCATTGGCCGTAATTTCCTTGTAAAAGTGAACGCGAATATTGGTAATTCATCGGTCACTTCGTCTATTGAAGAAGAGGTCGAAAAAATGGTTTGGTCGACTCGTTGGGGCGCAGATACGGTGATGGACTTATCAACGGGTCGTTATATTCATGAAACCCGTGAATGGGTCGTACGTAATTCACCCGTGCCAATTGGTACCGTACCAATCTATCAAGCGCTTGAAAAAGTAAATGGGGTTGCCGAAGACCTGACTTGGGAGATTTTCCGCGATACTTTGATTGAACAAGCGGAGCAAGGCGTCGACTATTTTACTATCCATGCTGGTGTGTTACTTCGTTATGTGCCAATGACTGCAAAGCGTGTCACGGGTATTGTATCGCGCGGCGGCTCAATCATGGCAAAGTGGTGTTTAGCACATCACAAAGAAAACTTCTTATACACGCACTTTGAAGAAATTTGTGAAATTTTAAAACAATATGATGTGTGTTTTTCATTGGGCGATGGTTTGCGTCCAGGTTCAATTGCCGATGCCAACGACGAAGCACAGTTTAGCGAATTACGTACACTAGGTGAGCTGACTAAGCTTGCATGGAAGCATGATGTACAAGTGTTTATTGAAGGCCCAGGTCATGTGCCAATGCATATGATTAAAGAAAACATGGAAGAGCAACTAAAGCATTGTGAAGAAGCACCTTTTTATACGCTTGGCCCATTAACGACTGATATTGCACCGGGTTACGACCATTTCACCTCGGGTATTGGGGCTGCACAAATTGCGTGGTATGGCTGTGCCATGTTGTGTTATGTCACCCCTAAAGAGCACTTAGGCTTACCGAATAAAGAAGATGTAAAGGAAGGTCTCATCACCTACAAAATTGCCGCACACGCAGCCGATTTAGCCAAAGGTCATCCAGGGGCACAAGAGCGTGATAACGCGTTATCGAAGGCGCGCTTCGAGTTCCGTTGGCACGACCAATTTAACCTAGGTTTAGACCCTGAACGTGCCCGTGAGTATCATGATGAAACTCTGCCACAAGAGTCTGGCAAAATAGCCCATTTTTGCTCTATGTGCGGTCCTAAATTCTGCTCGATGAAAATAACCCAAGAAGTACGTGATTACGCGAAAGATCTAGAAGCGCGAGGTATCGACCCTAACAATGTAGGCGATGCTATCGAAATTAAGATGGTCGATGTTGAAGCAGAGATGAAAGCGAAATCCGACGAGTTCAAAAAAACGGGTTCTGAAATTTATCATAAAGCAATTTAACCAAGGAGCTAGGTGCTAGAAAACGAGGCGCTAGAATGATTATCTCGCGCGAATTATCTAGCACCTAGAACGTTTATGTCTTTTAAAATAGCAATTTTGGGATTTGGTTTAACAGGACGACTTACTGCTTTAGCACTCTCTAAAGTGCATCAAGTCAGCGTGTATGAGCAAGATGATCAACACGCAGCAAACAGTGCCGGAAATGTTGCTGCGGCTATGCTCGCACCGCTGGCTGAGTCGGTATTATGTGAGCAAGATATAGCGCTGCTGGGGCTGGCGAGCATTCAACGCTGGCAGCAGATTATTAGTGAACTGGATGAGCCTGTGTATTTTCAGCAAGCGGGCAGTTTGGTAGTTGCTCATCAGCAAGATAAAGGCGATTTACACAGTTTTATTAGCCGCTTAAAACCATTAGCCGAGCATACAGCGGACACAGTGAGCAGCGCGCAAATAGCAGATCTTGAGCCTGAGCTTGCTGGACGCTTTCACCAAGGGGTGTATTTACCTTGCGAAGGCCAGCTCGATAACCAGGCCTTCTATGCTGCGAGCTATAACCAATTAGTTGCTCGTCAAGTCAGCTTTAATTGGCACTCACACATTACTTTAACAGGTCATAAGGTGAATGGACAAAGTTATGACTTTGTTTTTGATTGTCGGGGATTAGGGGCAAAAACAGCTTTACCTAGCCTTCGTGGTGTGAGGGGGGAAGTGGCACGCTTATATGCACCAGAAGTAAACCTGTCTCGGCCAGTACGCCTTATGCATCCGCGCTACCCCATTTATATTGCACCTAAACCGAATCATCAGTTTGTGATTGGCGCGACTGAAATTGAATCGCACGACACAGGTAAAGTCACCGTGCGCTCAGCACTTGAGTTATTGTCGGCGGCTTATACGGTTCACAGTGGTTTTGCTGAAGCGCGTATTGAAAGTTTGCAATCAGGGCTTCGTCCTGCATTTGCAGATAACCGTCCACAGGTGACCCGAGAAGGGAGAGTTATAAGCCTTAATGGCTTGTATCGTCATGGTTATTTGTTAGCGCCTTATGTTGTCGATGAAGCAATTAGCTTAATGACTTAGGGGGTCATAATGAAAATAGTAATAAATGGTCAATCAGCTGTTGTGGCTGAGCAAATATCGCTTAGCGAGGCTTTGGCAAACTATGGGGCTAGGCCGCCATTTGCTGTGGCTGTAAACGGCGACTTTGTACCACGCAGCCAATGCGAAATAAAAACTCTTAACGAGGGTGACAGCATTGAGCTTCTGTCACCCATTCAAGGAGGTTAGCATGGATAGTTTTACTCTTTATGGTGAACAAATACGCAGCCGCTTACTCATCGGTTCTGCATTGTATCCTTCGCCCAGTATAATGACAGAATCAATTGTGGCCTCTGGGGCTGATATTGTTACCGTGTCATTAAGGCGCCAACAAAGTGCGCAAGCCGGCGATGATTTTTGGCAGTTAATAAAAAACACCGGGCTTAAAGTGCTCCCAAATACAGCAGGGTGTCACAGTGTGAAAGAAGCGGTTACTCTGGCTCAAATGTGCCGTGAGGTTTTTGCCACTGATTGGATCAAGCTTGAGCTGATTGGTGATGAATATAATTTGCAGCCCGATCCTTTTGCGTTACTCGAAGCAACAAAAATACTATTAGATGAGGGCTTTAAAGTACTGCCTTACTGCACCGATGACTTAGTGTTATGCCAGCGTCTTGCTGATTTAGGCTGTGAAGTGCTGATGCCTTGGGGGGCGCCTATTGGAACAGGTAAAGGGTTACTGAACCCCTATAACCTAAGAATGATCCGAGAGCGTTTACCTAGTCATACCTTAATCGTTGATGCTGGATTAGGGTTACCTTCGCATGCCTGCCAAGCCCTTGAATTAGGGTATGATGCGGTATTATTAAATTCGGCAATCGCTGGAGCTGGGTGCCCAGTTACAATGAGCCATGCATTTCGCAGTGCCGTTGAGGCAGGCAGATACAGCTATTTAGCCAAAGCGATGCCCGAAAAAGACGTAGCCAGCCCATCAACACCTACTATGGGCATGCCATTTTGGCATCAAAATTAAAGATGAGGAAAACATGAATCAGGTTGTATGGAGCATAGCGGGATCTGATTCCGGCGGCGGGGCTGGAATTCAAGCCGATATTAAAGCGATGCAAAGCTTTTCAGTGCATTGCTGCACCGTGATCACAGCTTTAACAGCACAAAATAGTTTAGGTGTTGAGGCCTTAAATCCCATTTCAACTGAGGTGATTGAATCTCAATTACAAGCTTTAGTAACCGATATGCCCGCCACAGTGATAAAAATCGGCATGTTGGCGAATGTGCAGCAAATTCAGTTAATAAGTGAACATTTAAAACATTATAAAAACACCTGGGAAGTGCCGCCTTTGGTTGTCTATGACCCAGTGGCGATAGCCTCCAGTGGCGATTTACTCACAGAAGAAGATACCGTGAGTGCAATTAAAGAGTGTTTATTACCGTGGGTAGATGTTGTTACACCCAATACCCACGAAACGCAGTTACTGACCGGAGTGTATTTAATTGGCCCAAGTGCAGTAAAAGAAGCTGCGCAAAAGCTGCAAAGTTATGGCGCAAAATCGGTCATCATCAAAGGTGGTCATTGGGACTACCCAAGTGGTTATTGCATCGATTACTGCCTGCAAGATACACACGAATACTGGCTTGGAAATGAAAAAATTCAAACACCGCATAGCCATGGCACCGGGTGTAGTATGGCCTCAGTGATTGCTGCTTGCCTAGCAAAGCGTTATCCACTGAAAGACGCATTTATTCTCGCAAAAGCGTATATAAACCAAGGTTTAAAAGCGGCAGTGCGTTACGGTGAAGGAATTGGCCCTGTTGCACACACTCATTTTCCGGTTAATTTAGCAGATTACCCACAAGTGATTGAAGCGGGGAGTTGGCTTGGTGATGAACTCGACTTTGATCACCCTAGCAATTTTACTATGGCGGCTGGTTTTGCTGAGTGTCAGTCTAAAAAGCTCGGCTTATATGCAGTGGTCGACAGTGTTGATTGGTTAGAAAAGTGTTTAGCTGAAGGCGTTAAAACCGTACAGCTACGAATGAAAAATACAGATGATGCAACGCTAGATGAGGCCATTGCCAGTGCTGTTATGCTTGGTCAAAAATACGATGCGCAGGTGTATATTAATGACTATTGGCAACTGGCGATTAAGCACGGTGCTTATGGAGTTCATTTAGGCCAAGAAGACCTACAAACGGCTAATTTAATTGAAATAAAAGAGGCTGGCTTGCGTTTAGGCGTCTCGACCCATGGTTTTTATGAAATGCTGCGCGCCCATAATTATCGCCCGAGCTACATGGCATTTGGTGCAATTTACCCAACCACCACAAAAGACATGACAGGGCAAATTCAAGGCCTAGAAAAGCTTGAAAAATTTGTCCCGTTAATGGCCGACTACCCAACAGTTGCCATTGGTGGCATTGATGTGTCACGTGCAGAGCAAGTGGCAAATACCGGGGTAGGCAGTGTGGCTGTGGTGCGAGCAATTACCGAAGCCGAAGATTACCCCTCAGCGATTGCTAAACTCAAACAATGTGTTGAAGGCGACTCAGAAGCATGAGTGCGTTAAGCGATAAAGAGCGCATACGTTACAGCCGCCATTTAATGCTTAAAGAAGTGGGATTGGAGGGGCAGCAAATATTAAAGACCGCACATATTGCGGTGGTAGGTGCTGGTGGGCTTGGCTCACCTGCGCTACTTTATTTAGCTGCGGCTGGTGTGGGTAAGCTCACGTTGGTTGATAATGACAATGTCGAGCTTTCAAATTTACAGCGACAAATTTTGTATAAAGTTAATCACTTAGGGCAAGCAAAAACACAGGCAGCCTCGAAAGTGTTAGCAAGCTTAAATAACCAAATTAGTATTGAGCCCATTTGCCAAAGACTTGATGAAAAAAACCTTGCAGACGTTTTACAAGGGGCCGACATCGTACTCGATTGCAGTGATAACTTTGCCACTCGTTACTTAATTAATCGCTATTGTTTAGCGCACACAATCCCGCTCATTTCAGCCGCTGCGATTGCCACACAAGGGCAACTAATGTGCTTTGACTTTCGCAATTCCGACAGCCCCTGTTATGGCTGCGTATTCCCGCAAACAGATGATCAACCAGTATTAAATTGTGATAACGCGGGTGTAATAAGCCCATTACTGGGAGTCATGGGCAGTATGCAAAGCTTACTGGCGGTTAATATACTGTTAGGCCATAAAACGGGCAGCGAGTTTATTCAATTTGATGGGCTGACTTTACAGCAGCTACGTTTTACACCTCACAAAGATAGCGAATGCGCAGAATGCAAAAAGCAGGCTTGAAGCCTGCTTTTTAATTTTTGTATAACTAAGATGGTTAGTCTTTGATTGTCGCAAATGGTGTGCCCATGCGAGTGATTGTTTCTGGGTGTTGGTCAGATAAAAACTCAGCTTGGTTTGCACCCCAGGCTAAAATCACGGTAGACCCTAACTTAAAGCGACCCATTTCTTCGCCTTTTTTCAAAGTGATTGCGTTATCACCTTTGGTAGGGTAGTTCCAGCTGAATACATCTTTACCGGCAGGTGGTGTAACGGTACCTGCCCATATGGTTTCGATGCTGGCTACAATCGTTGCACCTACCAGTACCATCGCAAGTGGGCCTATGTCAGTTTCGAAAATTGCAACCACACGTTCATTACGCGCAAATAAGTTAGGGACGTTTTGCGCCGTAAGCGGATTCACTGAGAATAAATCACCTGGTACATAAATCATTTTACTCAGCGTACCATCAATCGGCATGTGAATACGGTGATAGTCTTTCGGTGCTAAATAGATTGTTGCGAACTTACCACCCAAAAATGGCACGGTATCGTCTTCGTTACCACCTAGTAATGCCTGTAAGCTGTAGTCGTGCCCTTTAGCTTGAATTATTTGACCATCTACCACATCACCTAATTGGCTAATCGCACCATCAACTGGGTGAGCAATAATGTCTTTTTCTTCTGCAAGTGGGCGAATACCTTCCTTTAAAGGGCGAGTAAAAAATTCATTAAAGGTTTTGTAATGAGCTGGATCGGGGTATTTAGCCTCACTCATATCAATTTTATATTGTTTGATGAATAGCTTGATTAACGCCGTGGTTAAGCCACCCGCTTTCGCTGCTGCTAACTTGCCGACCATGCGCGAAATGAAATGTTTTGGCATGGCATACTGCATGGCAATTTTGAATTTATCTAAACTCACTTGTTATTTCCTAAATAGTTATACGCGAGGAGCGCGTGCACCCGCACGGCCATCGGCCATAGTTTCTAAAATTCGGTGGTAACTGTCAAAACGAAGTTCTGAAATATCTCCATCATCAACCGCTTGGCGAATGATACAGCCCGGATCATTTAGATGTTTACAGTCACGAAAACGACAGCCGCCAATAAAGTCACGGAACTCTTTAAAGCACCAAGTTACGCGTTCAACATCTAAATGCCATAGGCCAAACTCACGGATCCCTGGTGAATCAATAAGGTTACCGCCAGAGGGTAAGTGATGTAAACGTGATACGGTTGTTGTGTGTTGCCCAAGACCACTATTTTCAGAGACTTCCTGAGTTAAAATAGCGGCGTCGGGTAAAACAGTATTAACTAATGTTGATTTACCCACACCACTTTGACCCACAAAGATGCTGTTTTTATCTATTAACGTTTGTTTAAGCTCATCAATACCTTGGCCCGTTTTATTACTGACGAGTAATACTTGATAGCCCAGTTCACGATAAATATCGAGAATTTCATTAATATAGGCGAGTCCTTCATCGTCAATTAAATCGATTTTGTTGAGCACTAAAATCGGCTCTATGCCCATGTCTTCACAGGCAACTAAATAACGGTCGATAATGTTAGGAGTAAACTCAGGTAATACCGCTGACACCATTAAAATTTGGTCGATATTAGCTGCAACGACTTTCACTCCGTCATAAAAATCTGGACGTGTAAGCTGCGAGCGACGTTCGTGAGTTGCTTCGATGACACCGGCTAAGTCACCCTCACTCACTTTGGCGCGACGAAATATCACTTCATCCCCGCAAACAAGGCTTGATACAGTGCGACGAATGTTACAGCGCAGCACATCACCAGAGTCCGTTTCGATATCTGCATGTTGTCCAAAACGGCTTAATACAACGGCATTTTCAGCAGGGCCTAAATTGTCGTTTTGCCATTGCACGGCTGCGCCCTTGTCTTGCTTTTTATCAGCATTAGACAAACGTTTTTGATGATTGGCCTTAATCCGACGAGACTGGCCTTTACTTAATTTCTTTTGTTTTGCCACTTTTGGCCTATAACTTGATTAAATGTCGGGCTTTTTGAAAAAAAAGCTTTAGGTCGACTGATGATACTAATATGATATATCTAAATGCGTTGGATCTAAAGGAAAGCACCGCTAAGGTAACTATGTCTTTTCATAAATCAAATCTTATCTGGCTCGACCTGGAAATGACTGGCCTCGAACCAGCAACAGATAAAATACTCGAAATTGCCACTGTTGTCACCGACAGTGAGTTAAACATCTTGGCTGAAGGCCCTGTTATTGCTATTCATCAAAGCGATGAATTACTTGATGGCATGGACGAGTGGTGTACGACCCAACATGGTCAATCAGGTTTAACAGCCCGCTGCAAAGCCAGTTCTTTCACTGAGCAAGATGCCATTGAGCAAACATTGGCGTTTTTGAAACAGTGGGTACCTGCTGGCGCATCGCCTATGTGCGGAAATTCAATCGGCCAAGATCGTCGATTCATGAATAAGTACATGCCGGAATTGGAAGACTATTTTCATTATCGCAACCTTGATGTAAGCACTATTAAAGAGCTTGCGCGCCGCTGGAAGCCTGAGGTTCTTGCTCAAGTGAACAAAAAAGGTTCACACCTTGCCCTTGATGATATAAAAGATTCAATTATGGAATTAAAGGTTTACCAAGAAAAATTCTTTAATTTGTAAAAAACATTTGCAAACACATCGGATTATTGTAGAATCCTGCCCCGCTTAAGACGTTAACCCTCGCGGGGTTAGTGTGTCTTTAGCTAAACTTTATAGTTGAAATTTGTGGCACTAGCTCAGTTGCCAGAACGTTTTACCGCAACCTTTAGGTTGTGCACCAACGGACAAATTACTGACTATTTGAATGCGGCACTAGCTCAGT
>NZ_FPAZ01000019.1:49647-88565 GCF_900116435.1 Pseudoalteromonas lipolytica
TCAGTTGCCAGAACGTTTTACCGCAACCTTTGGTTGTGCATCAACGGACAAATCACTGACTATTTGAATGCGGCACTAGCTCAGTTGGTAGAGCGCAACCTTGCCAAGGTTGAGGTCACGAGTTCGAGCCTCGTGTGCCGCTCCAAATTCTAAACTATTCTTTATAAATAATTCCCAGTTAAAAAACATTTCAGCTACGTCACGCCTGTTTATTTATTTTTTTTATAGTTGACCTTGGATTGTGGCAACAATGCGTCTTGAACCGCCCTGGTCGCGATGCTCACCTAAATAAATACCTTGCCAAGTACCGAGTTGAAGGCGTCCTTGATGGATTGGAATTGTCAGTTCGCAGCCTAATGTACTGCTTTTTATGTGTGCAGGCATGTCATCGTCACCTTCATAATCGTGGCGATAATAACTCTGCCTTTCTGGGACAAAGTGGTTGAAGTGGCTTTCCATGTCCATACGCACTGTCGGATCTGCATTCTCGTTAATAGTTAAACTGGCAGAAGTGTGCTGAATAAACAAATGCAATAAACCGACTTTGTACTGGCTGATTTCAGGTAGTTGACGAAGTAACTCGTCATCAATGATGTGAAAGCCTCGTGTGCGAGGCTTTAGCTGAATGGTTTTTTGTTGCCAACTCATAGCTTATCAAAACTAACTTCTATATTGGCATTCCCGTCCGCTGAGGTGAACGGAATGAGTACTTTAGCGCCTTCACACTTATGTGTAATGGTGTGTCCTTTACCTGATACAACAATCGGTGTTGCCATATCAAATTCATAGCCCTTTTCGCCCAGAAGGTTTTTAGCGCCCCCGGTGACCATGTTGGTTATTTCGCCTACCATATCAGTCACTTCTTCGTTAACTGAATCTGGTCGCTCTCCCAGCATTCTTTCCATAATAGTTAAGGCCAAACTTTCATCAAAGGTGATTGAAAGTGAACCTTTAGTTTGTGGGCCAACCATACCGATTAAACCAGAGACATCACCGCGCGCAATCTCATCTTTTTTGAGGCTAGGTTTACCGGGTTTTAATTCTGTTTGAGCCATGGTGCTCAATACATTGAGTAAAGACGATAAAAAAGGGTTGATGAACTCCACATTCATTGTTTATTTTCCCTTAGGTTATTGCAGCGAGGCTGCTGTTCTAACTTTAATTGTAGTGGCTGTATAAAACAGTGCACTTAATCTTTGCAATTTTCACATTTTCCGTGTGCTTCGATTGTTTGTCCTGAGACAATAAAGCCGCTTTCAGCTGCTAAGTTATTAAGCTCGTGCGAAATAACAGTAGAATGCAGCTCTTTTACATAACCGCAGCTATCACAAATTAATAATTGTACTGGATGAATGTGATCAAAATGATGGCACAACATAAATGAGTTTGTGCTTTCTATTTTGTGAATAAAGCCCAGTTCCGACAAAAAGTCTAAGGCGCGATAAATTGTTGCTGGTTTTGCTCCTGACTCAGTTAATTTGAGTTGTTCTAATAAGTCATAAGCACCAACACCACCTTGCGCGCTCGCTAGCAGGCGGAATACTTTTTCACGGATAGGTGTAAAACGTGCACCACGATTATCACATACTTGTTTTGCTTTACTGACGAGTGATTCTGTATTCATCTTCTCTTATCCTTACGCTACCGTGATATACTATCATACTGTATTGTAGTTGCAGCGTTTTTATTCGCTAGCAGGTTTTCTTGGGAGTTTTCGGTATGAGTGAATTGCTTGCTGCGTTCATTTTCTTTTTTGCTGTCATTGATCCAATTGGTACTGTGCCTGTCTTTATCGCGGTTACACGAGGCGAAGACGCTAAGTTTAAACGAAAAGTAGCATTAAAAGCGGTGGGAGTGTCGGCACTGGTTTTATTGTTTTTTGTACTCGCGGGTGAACTACTTTTAAACGCAATTAAGATTCCTTTGTCTGCTTTTCAAATTGCCGGCGGAATTGTGTTACTGATATTTGCCTTGTCGATGATTTTTGGTGAAAGTAAGCCTGAAAGTGAAATAAAAAGTGTCCGCAATAGTACCGAAACGGCTATTTTTCCACTCGCTATTCCGTCAATAGCAAGCCCCGGAGCAATGCTTGCTGCAGTACTAATGACCCGAAACAATGAATACACATGGCTGGAGCAGTTGATCACGTCATCAGTGATGTTATCGGTGTTGATTATAGTGCTGGTATTACTGTTACTTGCAACGCATGTACATAAACTCATCGGTGATAGTGGTGCAAGCATCATAAGCCGTGTGATGGGATTAATTTTATCTTCGGTTGCGGTAACAAATATTCTGGGTGGCATTGCTCATTATTTTGGCTTAACGGTTGCGGTATAGTAAAAATTAAAGCGCATTTTCAGTCATTTAAACTTTGAATTATTGCCTTCTATTATCTAACTTAAAAGGAGGCAATATAATTTAAGGAACAAAGAATGCGACTCAAACATGTTGTTTTATCTGTTTTTCTGCTTTTTAGTTTAGCTGCTTGCATGGAGCCGACCTATGATAGTGGCAAATTAAAAGTGATCGAAGTGACAGATCATGACTTTAAAATCAATGATGAAAGTGCAGTAACCTTGATCGTCGGTCATGCCAATGTAGCTGAATATAGCTTTTCACTTCGCAAGAGCGATCTTAAAAAAGGCACTCTGTTGCAGTCGGTGTCTGACAGTAACCCGAATGTGCGCGCTGATGGTACATTCTTCAGTGAATATTATGTGCAATCAAAAGATCATGACACGCACGCATCAATTGAAATTGTAGAAATCGATCCTGTTGAGAAAGTGGCACGCATTGCAGTGGGTGCTAAGCTCGTTAATCTAAAAAATGAAGATTATAAAGAACTCGAAATTACACTATTTGAACTTACCGGCCAAAATTTAGAAAATCTCTTAAATAAAGTAGAGATTTAGTCATTACTTTATTTCCTCCCAGTTGAAGTGTGTTAGTTACACACTTCTTCATTATCTGATCTACGATTAAGTCATGCCGTCAGCTTCGTTAAGTGGTATAATCACGCAAACTTTATTTTTATTGTGATGGCTAATTATCTTAGCCGTTACTGCTTTAATAAGCGTTAATGTATTAGGTAATCAAGTTGCAAGTGAACGCATTGATATTTAAAGGGGCCATACTATGAGCACGACGACATTAAATCGCCGTTTGTCGGTGGCACCCATGCTCGATTGGACTGATCGTCATTGTCGAACATTCCATCGTAAAATGACAAAACATGCTGTGCTTTACACCGAAATGGTGACAACAGGTGCTATTTTATTTGGTAAGGGTGATTACTTACACTTTAATCAACATGAAGGTCCTGTTGCGTTGCAGCTGGGTGGGTCTGACCCTGACGCACTTGCTAAATGTGCTAAGTTAGCGGCAGAGCGTGGTTATGACGAGGTTAACCTTAATGTAGGATGCCCATCTGATCGCGTGCAAAACGGTCGTTTTGGTGCGTGTTTAATGGCTGAGCCAAAGCTTGTTGCTGAGTGTGTCGCGGCGATGAAGGCTGAAGTATCGATTCCAGTGACCGTTAAAACACGGATCGGAATTGACGAGCAAGATTCGTATGAGTTTTTATGTGCTCTGATTGAAACAAGCCACGATGTAGGCTGTGATGACTTTATTATTCATGCCCGTAAGGCATGGCTAAATGGGTTAAGCCCGAAAGAAAACCGTGAAATTCCGCCGCTTGATTATCCGCGAGTTTATCAACTCAAAAAAGACTATCCGCAACTGCACTTGAGTCTAAATGGTGGCGTGAAAACGATTGCTGATACAATTACGCACCTTGATTATGTAGATGGCATTATGATTGGTCGTGAGGCATACAGTAATCCATTCATTTTAAGTGAAGTTGACGAAAAAATTTACGGTGATACCCCGTTTACTCTTAATCGTCATCAGGTTGTGCGAGCTATGTATGATTACATTGAAGATGAGATGAGCCAAGGCGCGAATTTTTGGCATATTGCTCGCCATATGTTGGGTATTTTCCAAGGCCAGCCGGGCGCGCGAGGCTTTAGACGCCACCTTTCAGAAAATGGTCATGGCAAAACGGCCGATTTAAGTGTTATGGATAAAGCATTGAGCTTTGTGCCAGAAATTTAATGTTCAAATTGGAACAAAAAAAGCCACTCTTTTGTGGCTTTTTTTGATCCTAAAATTTGGTTTAAAAGTTAGTTTTTTAGTCAAATTAGTTATTTTCCATTCAGCTTAAAGTCAGTGTTTAGTTACGTGAAAACTAATTAACCTTATGTATTTTAATGGTTATTTTAAAATTTTTTGTAGTTGGCATAAGAATTGGAATCTCCTCGGTGTATTAACCCAATTATCAACAGGAGAATCACATGGGTGTATTAAATCGCGTAAACGACATTATTCAGGCTAATTTATCTGCTGCACTCGATAAAGCAGAAGATCCTGAAAAGCTGCTTAATTTACTCGTGCAAGAAATGCAGGATGCACTTAATGAGTGTCGTGCAACCGCTGCAACATTCTTAACTCAAGAAAAGCAAATAAAGCGTGAAATTGCAGCAAAACAAGCAAAGCAAGCTGATTGGCAAGCGAAAGCTGAAAAAGCACTTAGTAAAGACAGAGATGATCTTGCTAAAGCAGCATTAATTGAGAAACAGCGTTTAAACGCAGAGATTGAAGCGCAGCAACGTGAAATGGATAAAGTGGCTGACTCATTAGCGAAGTTAACAGACGACTGTCAGCGTTTGCAAAATAAGCTTGCAGATGCCAAAGCAAAGCAACTGACTTACATGCAAAAAGAGCGCGTGGTTACGGCACGCTTAAAAGTCAAAGAGCAGCTTCATAGTAACAAAGTTGCGGATGCGTTAGCGCGATTTGATTATTTAGAGCAGCGCGTTGAAAACATCGAGTCGCAAGTTGAAGCCTATGAGCTTACACACAGTGATGCTGCAAATTCGACAGCGGCGCAAATTGCTGCGTTAGAAAAAAATGATGCTATAGACAAAGAGCTGGCCGATTTAAAAGCCACAATGAAACAGTCGGCTTAGGAGGAAAATGATGAATACTTATCATACATCATCACGTTGGTTTAGAGATTTAACTAATAAGAAAATCTCTGGAGTGTGCAGCGGTTTAGCTGCTCGATTGGGCTTTCCTGTATGGTCAACGCGTTTGCTCATGATCATACTGTTTTTACATATGCCTTTCATTGTTGGGGTGGGTTACCTTGTTGCACATTGTAGCTTGCCAGTAAAAGGTTATTAGGAGCTGGTCATGAAAACGTTAGCTATTATTGTCTTAGCAATTTTACTACTGTGCACAGATACATTTGCATTTGTATCCTTTGATTCATGGCAGCTGCCTTTATCAATAGCCGATATGAGCTGGGCTGGGCTTGAGGTGGTTGGTGCACTTGTCGCTGTTATTGCTCTAGTTGCTGGGGTTGCTTTATTTACCATAGGCTTAATTGGTGCAGGTGTGGTTGCTTTAGTCGGGGTAGTGCTTGCGTTTTTATTTGGTTCTGTGGTGATTGCATGGCCCTTATTATTAATTGCAGCTTTGTGTTGGCTGATTGCTGATAACAAGAAATCACCAGCTTAAGGTACGAATAAACTGCCTTAATAAATAAAGTATGCTAAATTTAGCGGGTAAGTTGATGTCTTAACAAGGATTAAAGCATAATGAAACTGTTGCCCGCATTCCCTTTTATTATCACAAGTTTATTTTATAGTACTTTTTCATCTGCCCACAGCGGTCATGACCATAACGATGTTGCAGAAGTAACCGTGAGCAATGCCCAAGTTCGCGAATTTTTACCTGCCAGTAAGGCCAGTGTCGCTTATTTTACGATTACCAATCCGAGTCAGCAGGCTACAACATTAACAAAGGCAACATTGGATGGTTTAGGGCGCGTTGAAATTCATCAACATACCCATGTTGATGGCATGATGAAAATGGAACAGGTTATTTCGTTAGAGATAGGTGCTCACAGCAGCATTGAATTCAAACCCGGTGGTTATCATTTGATGGTGTTTGACCCTGAAGATGAGTTAAAAGCAGGGCAAGAACGAAAACTCACGCTATATTTTAAAGATGGCAACCGAGTATTTACTCAAGCCAAAGTTGTCTCTTTACATGATATGTCTAAAGAGACATCACAAAAAAGTAAAGAGCACTCACATCACTAGGAGGTACCATGTCTGAGCATAAAGGAAAAATAGCCAGTGCATTACTTATTATCTTAATTATTTTTTACGCGGTTTCGGTTTACTGGAGTAGTGAACCTGACCGTATGGATGTTGTAGGTAAGGCAAAGCAAGAAGCACAAATGCGTGGCGAAAAGTTTGTCACGGGGTACACCACTACGACAACGTTAATTAATGTAGCTAGTACATTATTGAATAAGCCCGGTGGTTACTTGTCTAACGATATTATGCCACCGAGTGTCATGATGGATAATATGCCTGCATGGGAATATGGGGTGCTTGAAATGACGCGTGACCTTGTATTATCAATGCGTAAGGACTTTAGTCGTTCTCAGTCTCAATCAACAGAGCATGAAGCACTTAAAAAAGCGCAGCCGCAGTTTAACATCAGCTCCGAAGCATGGGCGTGGCCAAGCGCTGAAGCTGAATATCAAAAAGGCATTGATTTACTTGTTGTTTATCGCAGCCAAATTGCCGACCAAAATGACAGAGACAGCCAATTTTATGCACGCGCTGATAATTTACGTGGTTGGCTAAAAGAAGCCGAAAAGCGCCTAGGCAGTTTAAGTCAGCGTTTAAGTGCAAGTGTTGGTCAAGAACGCCTAAACACTGACTTGGCCGGTGATACGGCTGCCCACCAAGCAACTTATGCACCATTGCAAAACCAAGTGAAAACGTCGTGGTGGGAAATTGATGATGTATTTTACGAATCACGGGGAGCCACGTGGGCGCTGTTACACTTTTTACAGGCTGTTGAATACGATTTCGCAGATGTCTTAGAAAAGAAAAATGCCCGTGTTAGTCTACAACAAATTATTCGTGAATTAGAAGCCACACAAGAAACGGTGTGGAGCCCAATGATTTTAAATGGCAGTGGTTTTGGTTTTGTTGCCAATCATTCACTGGTAATGGCAAATTATATTTCTCGAGCCAATGCGGCTCTAATTGAACTTAGCGAACTTTTAGCGCAAGGATAAAATGATGAAAAAGTACTGTTTAGCGGCCGCGCTTTCGATGGCCTGTTTAGCTCCTACAGCTCAAGCTGACACTCTATTAGGTTTATACCTTGGGGTAGATGGCTGGCAATCAGATAATAGCGGTAGCTTTGCTCAAGACGGTAATTTACAAAGTTTTAATTTTGAAGATGAGACTTTCACAAGCTACTATGCAGCACTAGAACACCCAGTGCCTTTAGTGCCTAACATCAAATTAAAATACACAGAGCTTGAGCTGAATGGCTCAACAATATTGGATGATGACCGTTCATTCAGTTTTGGTGGTTCAGATTATGTTGTTGGTACGCAAGTAGGCACTGTCAGTGACCTTTCTCACGTTGATTACATTCTTTACTACGAAATTTTCGATAATGATTTAGTGTCGATTGATTTAGGTGTGAACGCCAAGCAATTTGACGGTGATATTGTTGTGACAGGCACCTCGCAAGACGGTGGCCCAAACACAACAGAACGTGTTGATTTCTCTGGTTTTGTTCCTCTTGTATACGGCCGCGCAGAAGTGGGTTTACCGTTTACAGGTTTAAGTGTTTTCTTTGAAGGCAGCTTATTAGCGATTGATGACAGCAAAGTACAAGACTACCAAGCCGGTATTGCGTATGCGTTGCTTGATAATCTTGCTATCGATTTAGATGTTAAAGCGGGCTACCGTTCAATGACATTAGAATTGGATGATATTGATGATATCTATACGGATTTAGATGCGTCAGGCCCATTTGCGGGTATCCAAATTCACTTTTAATTGAGTATGCTGGCAGGTTATTTTGTAGCTTGCCAGCTTATTTCAAACTCATCGTCTAATGAAGTTGTTAGTATTTGCTTATAAGCCTTATTGATAGGTGAGACGATCAGTTTTCTTAATTCATCCCCCGTTTGTGTAAACTTATAATAGCTCAATACAAGGTCATTACTTTTAGCTTTTAAAATGAGTCGTTGATTCATAAAGCTTAGTGAGAGTTCTTGGCCAGCTTTCAATACTGCTGACTCTATTTCTTTACGATACAATAAGTTGATATCCATCAACGTTAAAATGTCAGGAAAACTAACAGGGGTTTTACCCAAATTAAGGGAGACTTTGTTACCTTTTCTGAGTAAATCAAACAAGGATGGCTTTTTATAAAAGCCTAACAAAATTAGGTGACTGTTGTCTTTTTCGTTGTAGCCACATAGCGACGTGCTGCGTTGCAGTGCATCTGCTTCACGTTGTGTCATGTACTTAAGCGTTTGCAAACTCTTGATTGAAAATGTGCCTGGTGAGACGGTTTCACCAGCCAGTATTTTAGCCCATAGTTTTTGCATCGAGATGTTTGCGGTGTCTTCACATAAACTAATAAATCGTTCTATCCAGTCTGAATCAGGCTGTTGTTGGCCTGTAACATCTGGGCAAAATGCCATCGCCATTGCCATGATGGTTTCAATATTCTCTTGGCGCTTAATAAATTGAATTTCTTGGCGTGTTTGCGCTCGTTGCAGTAAGCTGGCTTCTGCATTTATTTTATACGCTAACTGCTGCTGCCCTTGTGAAGAGTAGCTGTCATCGCTGGGACTGTTGATTTTGACAGTCGATGACTTATGAATGGGATAACCAAGCTGGTTTTCAATGATATTAGCAAGATTAACTCTTGCCTGAGCCGCTTTGACTGTCATCGGGAGCAATGGCCTTGTTGTTAGTAGCTAACTGCGCAGTGGTCTTAATATTATTGAGCGCCAGTTTAACCGTGTTGTTAAGAATATATTGGCTTAGCAAAGCGAGGTAGCCGCCAATAATAGGGGTATTTACTTCACCATGTAGGGTGCAGATAATCTCAACTTCACTGCCTTTACCAACATAGCTTATCGAACCTTGGGCAATATGTTCCTGATTAAACAAAATATTGAAAGTCATTTTATCTGGACTTAACTGGGTGATTGTCATTTCACCTGAGCCAAACTTACTTTGCCAAAATTGATGAGCTCCAACGCCTTTACTTGGCTCAGCGACAGTAAACTTAATACTGGGATCAACTGCTTGCCATGGTTGCCAACGTGGCCATTGTGTGAAATCGCTCACTAAGCTGGCTATTTCATCCGGCGCTGCTGTGACGTTAACCGACTTATTAACGGTGTATTTTTGTGACAGCATTAGGCCAATTACCAAGGCGATTAGCGCACTGATAAACAGCGTTTTTAGGCATAAAATGAATAATTTAATGATCCCACCTCAGGCAATAATTTGATAGCTTTCATAACATTATACGTATCATAGACTATAATCTACACAGTATAAGTTATCACTAATGTATCATAGCCGAATAAGTGATAGAATTTTAAGCAACACTGTAAACCGGAATTGAGCCATCGTTACTGTTTTACGCTGATTTGTCTAAGGAATTATTAATGGCATCAGAATCTAACGACTTTTTGTTTAGTGACCAAGATGATGAGCCGCTATTGAGCGAAACAGTCTCAGAGTTTTGGGATGTCTTAATTGTTGACGATGATCCAGAAATACATTCAGTAACAAAATTGGCGCTCTCAGGCGTTGAGTTTTGGGATAAAGGTCTGCGTTTTCATCATGCGTATTCTGGGGCAGAAGCACTTTCTGTGCTTAAAAATAATCATTCAATTTCCGTTGTATTACTGGATGTAGTTATGGAATCTGATGATGCGGGCTTGCAAGTTGTGAAGCAAGTTAGAGAGTCCCTCAATAATCATAATGTGCGCATTATTTTGCGCACGGGTCAACCAGGCTACGCACCAGAAGAAAAAGTAATTCGTGAATACGACATCAACGACTATAAAACAAAAACAGAGCTTACACGCAGTAAGCTTATTACTGCGCTCGTGACGGCGATTCGTTCTTATGAGCAGGTTTGTCAGCTGGAGTTTCAAAGTCGAGCACTCAATAACATCCTCTATGCCTCAAAAGCTATTTTAGGTTTCACAGATATCAAAGCGTTTACCATGGCGGTAATAAAGCAGCTTTCATTTATTTTAGAGTGTGAGCCACAAGGGTTGCTATGCGGATCATTAGACGATGATAACCAAGTCTGTGTGCTTGGTGGTTGTGTCGAATACAACGAGTTTATTGGCCAAGGTGTTGAGCAGTTAGACAATGGGCGTATCATTTTACAGGTGAAAAACTGTTTAGAGCAGGGCACACATCAACACACTGAAATTGATAGCACTTACCTACTAAAAAGTAAAAATCGCCAAGCCGCTATATACTTAGAGACCGCACATATCCCGAGTGAGTCGCAGTTACAATTTGCAGAAATATTTCTCACCAATGTGAGTGTGGGACTTGATAATGTGCGTTTGTTTAACCGTTTACGTGATGCGGCTTATAAAGATACGTTAACCGGCCTTTCTAATCGCAATGATTTTATGAACAAGGTTGAGCGTTTTTATCATCCTGGTAAAAATGATTATGTTTTTTTACTGATCGACGTTGCGCAGTTTTCAGATATTAACAATGGGTTAGGCCAAGAAATTGGCAATTTAATACTCGTTGCTATCGTTGACAGGTTACGTCAAGAGTATCCTCAAGCTGAGTTGATATCGCGAATTGGTGCCGATGTATTTGGCTTATTACTGCCAAAAGAGCAATGTGACATTGAGATGTTATGTGAGCATTTAAGCTTGCCATTCAATGCGGGTGAGCACATTTTGCCGATCAATTTTAAAATTGGTATGTGCTGCCAAGGGGATTTCAAGCCATCAGGTATCGAAACCCTAAAGCTCGGTTATATTGCATTAAATCAAGCAAAAAAACAGTCGATGGAAGCTGTTATTACTTATACGCCTGACATGGAAGAGCAAATGGCATGGCGGTTAGGCATTATCAGACAGCTTCGCCAAGATTTTGAACAGCGTAAACTCGAAGTGTGGTTTCAGCCACAACTCGATTTGAAAACATTAGACATCATAGGATGTGAAGCTTTATTGCGATGGCCCTCAGGTAATGGCCAGTACATTTCACCCGCCATATTTGTGCCGATGGCTGAAGATGCGGGTTTAATTGTCGAAATAGGTCAGTGGGTATTAGAGCAAGCATGCATGCAGCAAAAGCGTTTGGAGCAACTCGGTTTTGCAATTAGCATTGCAGTCAATGTCTCGGTGCCGCAATTTAAAGTGAAAGGTTATGCGCAGCGCGTAAAAGACACCTTAATTAATTACCAAGTTGAACCAAAGTTTATTGAGCTTGAAGTAACCGAGAGCGTTGTAATGGACGAACTTAGTAATGTTATTACGATGTTGCAGGAGCTTAAAGACTTTGGGATCGAAATTGCTATCGATGACTTTGGTACAGGCTTTTCATCGTTAAGTTATTTACAACGCTTACCACTCGATCGACTAAAAATAGACAGGGCATTTATCAAAGACCTTCCCGGTGAAGATTGTGAAGCCATTGCGGCGTTAATTATTTCTTTAGGCGCAAGATTAGGGTTGAAAACGATTGCTGAAGGAGTTGAAACACAAGCCCAAGCAGACTATTTAAGTGAACTTGGTTGCGATGAAGTGCAAGGCTTTATGTACGCTAAACCTATGCCAGAGAAAGAGTTAATTACGTATTTACAAGCTAAGCACTAATTGGCTTTGATAAAACTCAACGATTTAAAAGCGCCCTTCCATTTGAAGGGCGTTTTGTTTTCTATAATAATCCTTAAGAGTGGGGTATAATTCGCCCCTTTTTGGTAGCAGAGTACATTTTATGAGCGCATTAAAAGCCGAGCGTGGCCTGTTTTCTTACCCTAAGTATTGGGCCGAATGCTATGGCACAGCGCCATTTTTACCAACCACCCGAGCAGAAATGGATGCGCTAGGCTGGGACAGCTGTGATGTCATTATTGTCAGTGGTGATGCCTATGTAGACCACCCAAGCTTTGGAATGGCTGTTATCGGGCGCATGCTTGAATCACAAGGTTTTCGCGTTGGTATTATTGCCCAGCCAGATTGGAATTCTAAAGATGCTTTTATGACACTTGGAAAACCAAACCTCTTTTTTGGGGTGACTGCGGGCAATATGGACTCAATGATCAATCGTTATACTGCCGAAAAACGTATGCGTCATGACGATGCTTACACACCTGGTAATGTTGGGGGAAAGCGTCCTGACCGTGCAGTTGTTGTTTATAGTCAGCGTTGTCGTGAAGCGTATAAAGATGTGCCATTAGTGATTGGTGGTATTGAAGCGAGTTTACGCCGTATTGCGCATTATGATTACTGGCAAGAAAAAGTGCGCCGAAGCATATTGTTCGACGCCAAAGCTGATATTTTGATCTACGGTAATGCTGAGCGTCCATTGGTCGAGGTTGCTCATCGTATTGCAGCCGGTGAGAGTGTCGATTCAATTCAAGACATTCGTGGTACCGCGGTTATTCGTAAAGAGCCATTACCAGGGTGGCGCGGCAGTGATTCAACAGCCATCGATAAAATTGGCAAAATTGACCCGATCCCTAATCCGTATGGTGCGGATGATGTTGGCTGCAGTAAATCTGAATTTAAACAAGCCGGTATTGATTTAAGTGTTGAGGCGGCAAAGCCGATAACAATTCAGCCTGCGCGTCCTAAGCCTTGGGAAAAAACCTATGTTAAGTTGCCAGCTTATGAGCAAGTAAGTGTAAACAAGCCTTTGTATGCGCATGCATCACGTATTTTACACCAAGAAACAAATCCCGGATGTGCACGTGCATTATTTCAGCGCCATGGCGATCGCTCTATTTGGGTTAATCCGCCGGCTTTTCCGCTTGAAACAGAAGAGATGGATGGCGTTTTTGGTTTGCCATATCAACGTATTCCACATCCAAGTTATGGTGATGAAAAAATTCCTGCTTACGAGATGATCAAAACGTCCGTGAATATCATGCGAGGCTGTTTTGGTGGGTGTTCATTTTGTTCGATTACTGAACATGAAGGACGTATTATCCAAAGTCGCTCGGAGCAATCTATCATTGACGAAATTGAACAAATTCGTGACAAGGTGCCAGGGTTTACAGGGGTTATCTCTGACTTAGGCGGCCCAACAGCGAACATGTATAAATTACGTTGTAAGAGTAAAAAAGCAGAAAGTACATGCCGTCGTTTATCGTGTGTTTACCCTGATATTTGTAAACATATGGACACCGACCACACGCCGACGATTGAGTTATATAAAAAAGCACGTGATGTAAAAGGGATTAAAAAGATCTTAATTGCATCGGGTGTGCGTTACGATTTAGCCGTTGAAGACCCTCGCTATGTTAAAGAGCTGGTCACTCACCATGTTGGTGGTTACTTGAAAATCGCACCGGAACACACCGAAGATGGCCCGTTATCGAAAATGATGAAGCCAGGTATGGGCGCTTACGACAAGTTTAAAGAGTTGTTTGATAAATACTCGAAAGAGGCAGGTAAAAAGCAGTATTTGATCCCGTATTTCATCTCAGCTCACCCAGGCACCAAAGATGAAGACATGGTGAATATGGCGCTGTGGTTAAAATCGAATGACTTTAAGCTTGATCAAGTTCAGAACTTTTATCCTTCACCCATGGCGAATGCGACGACAATCTATCATACCGAGATGAACTCGTTGCGTAATATTAAAAATAACACGGAGCAAGTACCTGTTCCAAAAGGGGCACGTCAGCGTCGTCTGCATAAGGCAATTTTGCGTTACCATGATCCGGCTGGTTGGCCGATGATCCGTGAAGCTCTTAAAAAAATGGGTAAAGCGAATCTCATTGGTAAAGGCCCTCATTGT
The DNA here is from genome assembly GCF_900116435.1 of Pseudoalteromonas lipolytica. Classification (GTDB taxonomy): domain Bacteria; phylum Pseudomonadota; class Gammaproteobacteria; order Enterobacterales; family Alteromonadaceae; genus Pseudoalteromonas; species Pseudoalteromonas lipolytica. Next base: position 63,570 of record NZ_FPAZ01000019.1, read on the forward strand.
TTAGTTCCTGAGGAAGGGCGCAATGAAAAGGCTGCTAAAGGGAAAGGGCGCACAGGCCGAGCTGCACTAACCCGACACACAGGTTTTAGCCAATTTAAGAAGGCGAACACCAAACCGCGTGTTGGTAAAAATAAGCAACGAGCAACATAGATTATACAAAGCAAAACGGCCCACAAGGGCCGTTTTTAGTTTAAATAAGTAACCAAGTCGCAGTGCCTAAAAAGGCAAAAATACCCACTATATCTGTCACCGTCGTAAGCACTACGCTGCCTGCTAATGCAGGGTCAATTTTCATTCTCTTTAAAATAAGCGGAATACTGGCCCCTGCAATACCTGCTGCCACTAAGTTCATGAACATAGCAAAGGCAAGCACCGCACCGAGTTTAAAGTCCCACTGCCACAGCGCGACAACACCCGCGATTAAAATAGACCAAATTACCCCGTTTAGCGCGCCGATAGCGAGCTCTTTGAGTAATAAAAAGCGTTGGTTGGTTTGGTTTATATGGCCAACAGCAATACCACGAATAACAAGTGTAAGCGTTTGGCTGCCTGCTACGCCTCCCATTGAGGGAACAATACCATTTAGTACAGCAAGAATAGGTAAGATAGCTAATGTATTCTCGAAAAAACTAGCGACTATTGCAGCGAGTAAAGCGGTTAATAAGTTGACTCCTAGCCAAATAGAGCGGCGCTGCGAGCTTTTCAATACGGGAGCAAAAGTATCTTCTTCATCATCAAGACCCGCTAAGCTTAATAAGCTATGTTCGGCATCTTCACGGATAACGTCAACGATATCATCGATGGTAATACGCCCTAGTAAGTGCGCGTTATCATCTACAACGGGGGCTGAAATCCAGTTATGGCGTTCGAATAATTGTGCCACGTCGCTTTCATCCATCGATATTAAGATAGATTCACAGTCTTCATCCATCAGGTCGCGAACCACTTTATCTGAGGGATTGGTCAACAACGTCGTTAAAGATAATGCCCCTAAAAAGCAATTATGTTTATCAACGACGTATAAATCATCGGTGCCTTCAGGTAAATCGCCGCGTAAACGCAGATAGCGTAAAACAACATCTAGTGTGACGTCTGGGCGAATGGTTACCGTATCGCTGTTCATCAAGGCACCAGCTGAGCGCTCTTGATAAGACAGGGCTTGGGTGGCTCTTTCTCTATCTTGCGAGTCCATGGCGCCGACAACGTCTTGGTAGACTGTATCAGGTAGGCTACGAAGAACCTCACCTAAATCATCGTCGTCCATGTCTTCGGTTGCGGCAGCAATGTGCTCAGGTTCCATTTGGGCAATAATGCCTAAACGTACATCTTCTGAGAGCTCTTCTAATACGTCACCACGCACATCAGGGTCTACCAGCTGCCAAAGCATACGGCGAATTTTATGCGGAGATGATTCTAAAAGGAGTGCGGTATCACACGGTGCTGTTTTTGCTAACATGCCGCGCACTTGAACAAATTGACCACTATTGAGTGACTTGGTCACCTGTTTTAGTTGTTGTAGCGGGTAATCTTGTTCAAAGGCTTCTGGCATTGGCGTCCTTACAACTGAAAAAATAGCTTAAAATCTGACTCAGCAAATACAGCATAGTTGCTAAATTTAGTATTTGCAGGGATATCGCCGCACTGAGATAAATTTACTAAGAAAAATGTATTTTAGAGAAGCGAGCGATATAAAAGTAGGATATTTAACAGGAATTTTAAATACCCAATGCAAGTTTAACGTAAACAGTCAAGGCTTAGCAAATGCTATTCTTGTTCATGAAAGCGTTGTGCAATTAATTCGCCTATTGCATTGAGTGCTGCGTCAGCATCAGGGCCTTCACACACCACACGGACTTCTTTGCCTTGGCTGCTCTCGAGTAACATTAAGGCTAATACACTATCGCCTTCGGCTTCTTTATCGTCTTGGTAAAGGGTTATTTTAGCATCGAATTGCAGTGCAAGTTGTGCTAAAACCGTGGCTGCTCGTGCATGTAAACCTAGCTTATTTTGGATTAAAAAAGTGTCTTCAGCATGCATCGTCGTTGCCTATTGGGTATCTTGCTCGCGGTGGCGTATTTTCACGTTTGCGTGACTTTTCGAAAAGCTCTCACCAATGGTTTGCGCTAAGTAAACTGAGCGATGTTGTCCACCTGTGCAGCCAATCGCAATGGTTAAATAACTGCGATTATTTCGCTCTAGGTGAGGGAGCCATGTTTGTACAAAGGTTTGAATTTGCCATGTAAACTTTTGCACTATGCTGTGACTAGCAAGGTAATCTTTTACTGGTTGGTCTAAGCCTGTCAGTGGTTTTAGATCCGGTTCCCAGTGTGGATTCGGTAAAAAGCGAGCATCAAATACGTAATCAGCTTCTTTTGGAATACCGTGCTTAAAGCCAAACGACATAAAAGTAATAATGAGCTTTTTGTCTTTTTTACCCAGTATTTTTTCGCGAATAGATTCGGCAAGCTGATGCACGCTGAGATCGGTCGTATCAATCATAAAATCGGCACGGGTGATCAAAACATCCAGTAATACTTTTTCTTGTTTAATCGCTAAATCAAGCGGCAGCGAGTCAATCGATAATGGGTGTAAGCGGCGTGTTTCAGAGAATCGTTTGATCAGTGTTTGATCATCACTATCTAAATAAAACAACGTAGGTTTTGCAAAGCCCGGTAAATACTCAAGAATATCGTTAAATTCTTGCTGTTCTTTCGGCAGGTTACGCACATCGATACTTACAGCAATTTTGTCGTAATTATCTGACACACTGCGTACTAACGAAGGAAGCAGGTTTACAGGAATATTATCAACGCAGTAATAGCCTAAGTCTTCAAGTACTCGTAAAGCGACTGATTTACCTGAACCAGAGCGACCGCTGATAATAATTAATTCCATTTATGCCTCTGATGCAATGACTTTAAACAGATCACTATCTGTTTTAGCACTGCGTAGCTGTTTACAAAATTCTTTGTCTTTAAGTCTATCAGCAATTGTTGATAAGGTCTTTAGATGAAGCTGACAGTCACCATCTGGTACGATGAGTGCGACAAAAATATCCACTGGACGATTATCAATTGCATCAAAATTTATAGGTGACTCACTCACAATTACAAATGCGTGTGGCTGATCTGCACCGCTCATACGACCATGTGGAATCGCAATACCTCGGCCAATACCCGTGCTGCCCAATTTTTCTCTGTTCAATAGGGCATTGAGTATATCTTGCTGAGATAAATGAGGGAGCTGCTCATGAGCCAGTTCGCTGATAAATTCGAGAATTCTTTTTTTGCTATTAAAAAGGACCGCAGCTTTGCTGCAGTCCTGGTTAGTAAGTGAACTAAGTTTCATAATTTAGTGTCGAGCTAATTTCTCTTTGTGTTTAATTACTTGACGATCAAGTTTATCGATTAACGAGTCGATGGCTGCATACATATCTTGGTGTTCAGTAGAGGCAAATAACTCGCCTCCGTTTACATGTAAAGTTGCTTCTGCTTTTTGGCTTAGTTTTTCTACATCTAGAATGACATGAACATTATTAATGTGGTCAAAATGCCTTTCTAGTTTCGCAAACTTGGTGTTTACATAGTCTCTTAATGAATCTGTGATTTCTACATGACGACCAGTTAAATTTAGTTGCATAAGCATTTTCCTTCTATGTAAAACGTCTAAATCAGACTCTTACGCTGATTCGACGGAGGTATTGCTAGAGACTCTCGATATTTTGCTATTGTCCGTCTAGCTACTTTAATTCCTTGCTCAGCCAATATATCTGCAATTTTGCTATCACTCAATGGTTTAGCTGTGTTTTCTGCGGCGATTAGCTTTTTGATTAAAGCGCGAATTGCCGTAGATGAACACTCACCCCCATTTTCAGTGCTTACATGGCTGGAGAAGAAATATTTCAACTCAAAAATTCCCCGTGGGGTATGCATGTATTTTTGTGTTGTTACTCGCGAAATTGTTGATTCATGCATTTCGACCATTTCTGCGACATCATTTAATACCATGGGTTTCATGGCCTCAGGACCATGTTCAAAGAAAGCCTGTTGTTGTTGAACAATACAGTTAGTCACTTTTAATAACGTGTCATTACGGCTTTCTAAGCTTTTAATAAACCATTTTGCTTCTTGTAAATGAGAGCGAATAAATTGGCTATCACTGCTTGATTTTACAGAACGTGACATCGCCGCATAGTGGCTATTCACTCTGATTTTCGGCATGCAGTCTGGGTTTAGTTCAACTACCCAACGGCCTTTTATTTTTTTTACGGATACATCGGGTATCACGTATTCAGATTCTTCTCTAACAATTGTATCCGCAGGCTTTGGATTTAAGCTGTGGATCAATGTCATGACTTCTTTCAGCTCACTTTCTTTAAGCTTAGTCTTTTTCATCAAAGTGCGATAGTCACGACTCGCTAATAATTCAATATGTTCTGATAACACCATTTTAGTTTCAGCTAAATAGGGGGTGTCAGCATCGAATTGGCGTAATTGAATACACAAACATTCTTGTAAACTACGGGCGCCAATACCGACAGGATCGAATAATTGGATTCTTTTTAAGACAGCTTCGACTTCATCAAGTTCGATTTCTTCTTCATCGTTATTTTGATTGAAGCTTTCAACAATGTCTTCGCAGCTTACGGTTAAAATACCCGAATCATCAATTGCCTCAACAATCGCAACGGCAATCGCTTCGTCTGTTGGGCTGAATGGAGTTAGTTGTAACTGCCACATTAGGTATTCGTGGAGAGTTTCGGTTGATGCGCCTTGGTAAATTGATTCATCTTCAGGCATTGGACCTGAGGAACTTGATGGGGCAGCACTCATGTACTCATCCCACGTAACATCCATTGCTAAGTCGTCACTTACGGTGTCTTTGTTGAGGGCATCACTGCTTTCTTGCTCGTACTCGCTCGCAGCTTCGTCAGCCGACGCGCTTAGTTGGGTATCGTCAGATTCGGCTTTTTGCTCGTTCTTGCCAATACTCTCTTCTGCATAATCTGCTTCTTCAACTTCAAGCAAAGGGTTAGAGTCTAACGCTTCTTGAATTTCTTGCTGGAGATCCAATGTACTGAGCTGCAACAAACGGATAGCCTGTTGCAGTTGTGGAGTCATTGTAAGTTGCTGGCCCATGCGCAGCTGTAATGATTGCCTCATGTATCCCTAACAATCCTTTTTAGTCTTATCAAACAATAGCACGATGCCGTTAACTATTTATTTGATTTATTGTCATTGTTATAAGTCTAGCAGATGCTCTAGTCGGTGGCGTATTTAAAGCCTGAATTGCTCGCCTAGATACACATCGCGTACAGTTTGGTCGGCTAACACATGTTCAGGTGTACCTGATGCAATTAGCTCCCCATGAGAAACAATGTAGGCTTTTTCACAAACATCAAGGGTTTCTCTCACATTGTGGTCAGTAATTAATACACCAATACCACGATTTTTTAAGTGCTCAATAATTTTCTTTATATCTAACACTGAAATAGGATCAACACCAGCAAAAGGCTCATCGAGCAAAATAAATTTAGGGTCAGCGGCCAGTGCGCGTGCTATTTCAACACGACGGCGTTCACCCCCTGACAATGCCATACCTTGGCTGTCACGAATGTGTTGAATGCTAAATTCATCAAGTAAGCTGTTAAGTGTTTCTTCGCGGCCTTGTTTATTGAGATCTTTACGGGTCTCTAAAATGGCCATTAAGTTTTGATAAACAGTCAGTTTTCTAAAAATCGATGATTCTTGTGGCAAATAGCCAATACCTAAGCGAGCGCGGCTGTGCATTGGCAATAAGGTGATGTCGTTATCATCAATGCTTATTTTACCTTTGTCACTGGGCACTAATCCCACAATCATGTAAAAGGTGGTTGTTTTACCTGCGCCATTTGGCCCAAGTAAACCGACAATGCTGCCAGCTTCTACCTCAAGGCCTACATTTTTTACAACTTGGCGACCCTTATAGCTTTTAGCTAATAGCTCTGCTTTTAGTGTGCTCATGGCTGGCCTTCATCGTTCTTTTTGTTATCAACAGGCACTAAAATAGTGTGTACACGATCGGTCGAGTTTTCATCTTTCTCGGCACTTATCAGTTGCTGTTCCATATCGTATGTAATGCTCTTGGCACTGACTTTTTGGCCTGCTTGAGTCACTTGTGCATTGCCAACGAGTGTTAATAAGCGTTTAGCAACATCGTAACGAACTTCTTCAGCACTGGCGCTCATAATAGTGCCGTCAGCTTGTTTTTCTTCAAAGTAAGCGGGCTTTCCTGTGGCAATAATTAATTCAACCGTGCCTTCAACTTCACCTGCATGTGCTTCGAGTCGATCCGCTGTAATACGACGGTTACCATGTATGATCTCGACATTATCTTCGAAGATACCAATGCCATTTTTTAGCTGACCTTCTTGGCGATCAGAGCTAATGCTGATTGGTGTGCCAGCCTGCTCAGCAGCTGCGCCAGAAAACGCAATCAATAAGCTTGGGATCAGGAGTAATTTCTTAAGTTTATTGGTCATAGTATATGGTTCGTGTATGGTTAGTTAACTCAACAATTTCGGCTTTTAAATCGGCTTTTAAACCTTTACCGGTAATTTTTAAATTCGGTCCTGTCAGCGTGACAGGTTGCTTAGAAAACATGGTCATTTTGTCAATGTCGATGTTAATGTTCTCAGCTTTAATATCTTCGATCATGCCATTATGGGTAAGGTTTTTAGCAACTACATCCCCTTCGAATACAAGCTGATCGTTTTCATATAACGTGGCTTCTTTGGCTTTTACTTGCCAAACTTGCTGATCACCGTAAATGGTGAAAATGGGTTGCTCAAAAAAGGTGAACCCGAGCTGTTGATACAGCTCCATTTTAGCAGCGGCCACTTTATGACTGATTTTACCTTGATCATCATAGGCTGTTTGCTTTAATGCGATTGCGGTATAATCAGGTGTAGCGATAATCTCGTCTTCACTGAGCACTGTGTTTGTCGGTTGATTAAAGTACGGATACCATAACCAAACCATGCTACAAACAAAAACAACACTTAGTAAAATACGGGCTATATTCATGCGCTCGTTCCATCGCTAGTTAGCGGTTTGCCATTTTCTAGCATTAATAAATCAGTTAGTTCACGCACAGCTCCAAAGCCACCAGGTAACAGGGTGGTGTAATGAGCCAGTTTTTTGATTAATGGATGAGCATCATTAACAGCAACGGCAAATCCGACTTTTTCCATAACCGGTAAGTCTGGACCATCGTCACCAATATAGGCAATTTGCTCATCTGTTAAGCTAAGTTTATCTTTTAACTCTTGATAAGCAATGAGCTTATTCTCTTGGCCCTGATAAATATGTTGTACCGTAAGGCTAGTCATTCGCTGCTGAACTATTTGTGAATGGCGTCCCGTGATAACGGCCACCTGAAAACCACTATTGATAAGGGCTTTAATGCCGAATCCATCTTTTGTATTGAAAGCTTTAAGCTCTTCGCCTTGATTGCCTAAATAAATACGGCCATCTGAAAAAACACCATCAATATCACAAATAAGCAGTTTTATTTTTTGAGCACGTTGACTCACGTCTGTGCTTACTGGTTGGTAAAGCTCAGCAAATGTCATGCTTAAAGTACTCCTGCTTTTAAAAGGTCTTGCATGTTAAGCGCGCCAATGGGGGTGTTGCTTTTGTCGATTACAATCAAACCATTAATACGTTTACTTTCCATAATATTAAGCGCTTCTGCGGCCAGCATATCAGCGTGTGCAGTTGTGCATGAGCGAGTCATTACTTGGCTAATTGCGGTGCTGTGAATATCAACCCGTTGCTCTAAAATACGACGTAAATCACCATCAGTAAAAAGTCCCGATAGTGTGTTGTCATCACCAACAACTGCAGTCATACCGAGGCCTTTAGCCGACATTTCAATTAATGCATCTTTGATACTTTGCGATTCATTAACAATGGGAGTGGCCTCACCGGCGTGCATAACATCACTAAGACAAAGCAATAAACGTTTTCCTAAGCTTCCGCCTGGGTGAGAAAGTGCAAAATCGTCTGCTGTAAAACCTCTTGCCTCAAGCAGTGCTACAGCCATTGCATCGCCCATGACTAGCGTTGCCGTTGTGCTGGCTGTTGGCGCAAGGCCCAGTGGGCACGCTTCTTTGCTTACTTTAATACACACATGTACGTCAGAAAGCGTGGCCATTGTTGAGTCTGGGTTACCTGTTAGCGAAATCATTTTTGCGCCAATGCGCTTAATGACAGGAATAATACTGACAACTTCGCTCGTTTCCCCTGAATTTGAAATGCACATAACCACGTCATCACGGGTAATCATACCAAGGTCACCGTGGCTTGCTTCACCTGGGTGAACAAAAAATGCAGGTGTTCCTGTGCTGGCGAGTGTGGCAGCAATTTTATTACCTACGTGGCCTGACTTGCCCATGCCAATAACGATAATTCGCCCAGTACATTGGAACATTAATTGACAGGCATTATTGAAATGCTGGTCAATGTATTGATCAATTTCTTTTAATGCTTGCGCTTCAATTTCGAGTACGCGCTTGCCTTGCGCGATAAAGCTATGTTGCGTCATTGATTATCCTATTTGGCTGAAAATATAGCCTTGATATGCAATAAATGCGACTAACAAAAAGCCACCTTCAATTCTATTGATACGACGTGCACCTTTTAAGTTCAATGACATGGCAATTAACACAATGGTGGCCGCTATCATAATAAGTGCATCGCGGTTAGCGGCTGATGGGTCGATAACCGATGGATTAATAATACCTGCCAGTGGCAGTACAGCCAGCAAATTAAAAATATTTGAGCCAACAATGTTGCCCAGTGCTAAATCGTCTTCATTTTTTAAGACACCTGCAATACAGGCAGCAAGCTCAGGTAAACTGGTACCAATAGCAATAATTGTTAAACCAATAACCAGATCAGAAAGACCAAAATATTTGGCAATATCAACCGCCGAACCCACTAGAAAGTGTGAGCTAATTGGTAGCAAAATCATGCCGACCACAAGCCATAATACTGCCGAACGCGTGCTGACATTATCGGGCACATCTTCACAGGCTTCACTAACAAAAGGGTCATCTTGATTTTTTGCTCGCAATGAAATGATCACTAATCCGGCAATAAATACGGCAAAAGCAAGTATTAAAGCAATCCCTTCGGCGAATGAAAAATAGTTGTCTGAAAATACATACCACGCGCCAATCGATACGATTAACACAAGTGGCATTTCGCGTTTTAGCGTCATTGAAGAAACAGACAGAGGACGTAATAGGGCCGTGACTCCCAGTACAAGCAGAATGTTGGTAATATTAGAGCCAATAGCGTTTCCGACAGCGGTATCTGTTTTGTTTGCAAGTGCTGCAGATGCCGACACCATCATTTCAGGTGCTGATGACCCCATAGCCACAACCGTTAAACCGATAATTAGGGTGGGGATCCCCATATTTTTTGCCAGCGCGGCTGCCCCATAAACAAAACGATCGGCACTCCAAACGAGTGCTGCAAAACCAATAATTAAAATGACAAAAGAAGTCACCATTGTGATACGCCAATATTACTTAAACAGATGACTGCAAATAGTAACAAAACCGAACCTGAAAGTATAAGTAAAAGAATGAGCTGGCAATGATTAAGGGCGGTGTTGTTACAATCTTAATTTAAGCGGGGGTTAAGCCATACGTTATTAGTCTTAGATTCATTTGATAGTAAATATTACAAAATTTTACGATTTGTTTTTTCCATCTTGACTAAAAAACCCTTAAAATGGCAGAACTAGTGAAAAAAGTTATGGAGAGCGACTTGTCGCAATCAATAGTAGAAATCAAGGATGTAACCTTTTCACGGGGCGATAGAATCATATATAAAAATATGAGTTTTAACATTCCGAAAGGCAAAATAACCGCTATCATGGGACCCAGCGGCATTGGTAAAACCACCATGTTGCGTTTAATTGGCGGTCAACTTAAGCCTGATTCTGGTGACATTTTATTTGAGGGCAACAGTATTCCAAGCATGTCGCGCAAGGAGCTGTACGCTGCCCGAACCAAAATGAGTATGCTGTTTCAAAGTGGCGCTTTATTTACCGATATGTCTGTATTTGACAATATCGCTTTTCCTTTGCGTGAACATACTCAACTTAGTGAAGATCTTATTCGCCTTGTCGTGCTCATGAAATTACAAGCGGTTGGTTTGCGTGGTGCGCAAGACTTAATGCCTTCAGAGTTATCTGGAGGAATGGCACGCCGTGCGGCGTTAGCGCGCTCTATTGCGCTTGACCCCGAACTTATCATGTATGATGAGCCATTCGCTGGCCAAGACCCAATTTCAATGGGGGTGTTGGTTAAATTAATAAAGTCATTAAACCAAGTGTTAGGTTTATCTTCATTAATTGTGACGCACGATGTGACAGAGGTACTCAGTATTGCTGATCATGTCATTATTATTGCTGATCAAGGCGTGATTGGTGAAGGCTCGCCTGAGCAAATGCTAAATCATCAATCAGAGCTTGTTCAGCAGTTCTTAAAAGGGTTGTCGGATGGTCCTGTCCCATTTCATTATCCTGCTCCTGCGTATGAAGAAGAGTTGTTAGGGGTACACCATGCTTGATCTATTACAGAGGTTAGGTCACAAAACGCTAGGGCGTTTTGCTGCGCTTGGTCGCTCTACGCAAATGCTGTTTGGCGCTTTGGTGAGTGTGCCAAACGTTAAAAAAGGCACGCCATTACTGATCCGCCAATTGTATATGGTCGGGTCACAGTCATTACTCATTATCATGGTATCTGGCTTATTTATCGGTATGGTGCTCGCGCTGCAGGGCTTCACCGTATTAGTTGGCTATGGCGCCGAAGACAGTTTAGGTCCCTTAGTGGCGCTGAGTTTGCTTCGTGAGTTAGGGCCTGTTGTCACCGCTTTGTTATTTGCAGGTCGAGCAGGCAGTGCGCTGACCGCTGAAATTGGTTTAATGAAAGCCACAGAACAATTATCAAGCTTAGAAATGATGGCGATAGACCCACTGAAACGCATTATTGCACCGCGTTTTTGGGCGGGTTTTATAAGCATGCCATTGTTGGCTCTTATTTTTTCTGCCGTCGCTATTATTGGGGCGCATTTAGTGGGGGTTGATTGGCTAGGTGTTGACTCAGGTAGTTTCTGGTCGATTATGCAATCACAAGTGTCATTTCAAGAAGACATTGTAAATGGCATGATTAAAAGTTTTGTTTTTGCCATGATTGTGACGTGGATTGCGCTTTACAAAGGCTATGACTGTATTCCTACTTCTGAGGGGATCAGCAAAGCGACAACAGAAACCGTTGTGCACTCGTCACTGGCAGTTTTAGGTTTTGACTTTATTTTAACAGCGGTAATGTTTACCAGCTAATTAGGGTATAAAGATGAATTCACGGAAATTAGAAATTTTAGTTGGCTTTTTTGTAGCCCTTGGTATTGCTGCGTTTGCTTTATTAGCATTTAAAGTGGCTAACGCTGGCATTAGTGGTAACGGTGAAACTTACCAACTGAATGCAAAGTTTGAAAATATTGGCTCTTTAAAAGCCCGTGCCCCAATTAAAGTCGGGGGCGTGGTGATTGGACGTGTTGAGTCTATTTCAATTCACCCAAAAGAGTTTGTGCCAGTGGTTAATATGGCCATTGACGCCAATTATTTATGTAAGTTTTCAGACACAACGTCTATCTCTATCTTAACATCAGGGATTTTGGGTGAGCAGTATTTGGGGATTAATCCTGTTATTGCACCGCAATCTGCTGAACAACGTTGTATGGGTGAAGATGTGACTGTGGATGAGCAAGATGCAGGATTGGATGATTTGTTCGGTGTTGAAAGTAGAGCGCTCGCCGATGGTGACTTTATTACCGATACAAAATCAGCGTTAGTATTAGAAGAGTTGATTGGTCAGTTCTTATTCAACCAGGGTGGTGAATAATTATGTTTAAGAAATTTTTAATCTGTTTGGCTGTGGTATTTGCGTTTAATACACAGGCCGCTGAACCCGAGGTTGATTTAAAAGACCCTTATAAAATGGTGCGTAAAGTGTCTGATAACACTTTTGCAAGAATCACCAACGATCAACCACTAATAGAGAAAGACAAAGAGTATCTTCGTACCATTGTTGAAGAAGAGTTAATGCCCTACATTGATTACAAATACGCGGCATTGCGTGTATTAGGTAATCATGTCTCAAAAGTGCGTGCGATTGAAGATAAAGAAGAAAAAGCCAAAGCGATTAAAGAGCTTCAGCGCTTTATCGATGTATTTCAAAAATATTTGATTGCCACATACGCCGGTGTGTTTACTCAGTACACCAATCAAAGTGTCGAGTTTGCACCTGCGCAGCCGTTTAAAGGCCAAGATGTTGTCGTTGTAAAAACGAAGATTGTTGAACCAGGTAAACCTGATATTAAAATCGATTTTAAAGTACGCGAAGACAGAGATGGAAATTGGCGTGCATACGATATGATTGCTGAGGGCATCAGTTTACTAGATGCTAAGCAAAGCGAAATGCAAGGTATCCTTCGCCAGCAAGGTATTGAGTATGTGAGTGACTTACTTGAGCAAAAGAGCCAGCTTCCTGTTCAGTTTAGAGGCGAAGGTGGTGATGAGTAAAATATCGATTACTCAGCTTGAAGATAACCAGTTTCGAGTCAGTGGTGAACTGACTCGAAATTCAATTGGCCATGAACGCCTTCTTAACGCTAAGCCAGAATCTAAGCATAAAACATGGTATTTTGACCTTTCTGATGTATCGAGGGTTGACACAGCGGGCTTAGCTTGGTTAATTCACTCTTTCGCAGAATTAAAGCAGCAAGGTATTCGCCTTGAACTGCAAAATACACCTGAGCAATTGCAAAAGTTAATGCAGTTGGGACAGGTCACAAACTTATTTGAGTGAGATTTATGGAAACAAGCCAAGTCGAAACGTTATTACGCGACGAACTAAAATTAGATGAAGTCATTGTTAAAGCAAATGGTAGCCACTATGAAGTGATTGCAGTGGGTGAGTGTTTTGACGGTTTAACTCGCGTTAAAAAACAGCAATTGGTGTATGCCCCGTTAATGTCAACTATCTCAGACGGTACAATTCATGCGGTGTCAATTAAAGCATTCACACCCACTGAATGGAAACGCGAACAAAAATTCATTTTACCTCAATAGTCGTAGGCTCCACTTATGGATCAATTCGTTATTCAAGGTGGTACCTCACTGGCAGGTGAAGTTACTATCTCTGGCGCTAAAAATGCCGCTCTTCCAATTCTTTTTGCTGCGCTTTTAGGGCAGGGTAAAAGTACTTTTAGCAATGTGCCTCGTTTACGCGATATTGGTACCACAGAGGCTTTATTAAAGACCTTAGGTGCTAATGTTGAATGGCAACAAGATACGCTGGTTATCGACGGTGCAACCGTTAATAAAACACTCGCTCCGTATGAGTTAGTAAAGCAAATGCGTGCATCAGTGCTTGCACTTGGCCCGCTTGTGGCACGTTTTGGTGAAGCACAAGTATCGCTGCCTGGCGGCTGTGCGATAGGTGCACGTCCTGTTGATATCCATATCCAAGGCCTTGAGCGTATGGGGGCGGTTATCAAAGTAGAAAACGGCTACATTAACGCCAAAGTAGACGGTCGTTTGAAAGGTGCTGAAATTTTCATGGAAATGGTAAGTGTAGGGGCCACAGAAAATTTATTGATGGCAGCGACACTGGCTGATGGCAAAACGGTGCTTGAGAATGCAGCACGTGAGCCTGAAATCACGGACCTTGCTAACTGTTTAATTGCCATGGGGGCAAAGATAACTGGAGCCGGTACGAGCCGAATTGAAGTTGAAGGTGTCGAATCACTGTCAGGCTGCGAGTACAGTATTTTACCTGACCGTATCGAAACGGGCACTTTTTTGGTTGCTGCTGCGATGGCCGGTGGTGAAGTGCTTTGTAAAAACACCGATCACCATAGCCTTGACCCTGTTATTGAGAAACTGCGTGCGACAAATGCATTCGTAGAAGTAACCGATAACAGTATTTACTTAGATATGCGTGGCCGTGAATTAAAAGCGGTGAATATTAAGACCATGCCACATCCTGGCTTCCCAACAGACATGCAAGCACAATTTACCGCGCTTAATGTCGTGGCGAAGGGCAGTGCAACAATTACCGAAACGATATTTGAAAATCGTTTTATGCATGTCCCTGAGTTACAGCGTATGGGAGCCAATATCCGCTTAGAGGGCAACACGGCGATTTGTGGTGATACCGAAAGGTTATCGGGTGCACAAGTGATGGCAACGGATTTACGTGCGTCAGCCAGTCTTATACTGACGGGGATTGTGGCACAAGGTGAAACAATCGTTGATAGAATCTATCACGTTGACCGTGGTTATCAACGCATAGAAGATAAGCTCAGTGCATTGGGTGCTAATATTAAGCGTCGTTCGAGTTAAAAGCAGCACTGCTTGTTTAAAAAAGGCCTATATTATTTAGGCCTTTTTTATTGCTATAACTTGGTTTCGAGTTCTGCGACGGTGACCATTATTTTTAGAATCTTGCCATCACGGTACAGCTCAAATTCAATTTCTTTACCCGGCTCTGTATTGCCTATTTTCTCAAGCACTTGCTGTGGGTTTGCAACCGATAATCCGGCAATTTTAATGACAATATCTTGCTCTTTTATACCCGCTTGCCATGCAGGACCAAGGGGATCTAGGTTATTTATACGCATACCCGTTACTGGAGTGTAGCTGTCGCTTACATCTTTTCCGGTGCTGTCCACAGCGGTTCCAGTAAAGCCTAGGTAACCACGGACGACACGGCCATGTTTAATTAGCTTTTCCATAATATCTTTTGCAAGAGAGTAGGGCACAGCAAAGAAGATACCTTGAATATCTAAGTTTTCACGGGTTTTAAATTGCGCAGATGTGATACCCACAAGGTCGCCTCGTGAGTTAACTAATGCTCCCCCTGAGTTCCCCACATTTATGGCCGCATCCATTTGTAATAGGTTATTGTAGGGGCTGTCGGTGATTTTTTGCTTGCCGGTGGCGCTAATAATCCCTTGGGTAATTGTTTGACCTAAATTGAGTGGGTTACCAATTGCGAGCACAACATCGCCTACTCGGGGCTTGAAGTTATCGTTGACGGGGATCACAGGTAAATGATCAGAATTTATTTTTAGGAGGGCTAAATCAGTTATGGTATCAAAACCAATTAGTTGAACGTCGTAAAAGCGACGGCCATCGGTTAAGATCACAATAATTTGGTCCGCATTATTGATCACATGGTAATTGGTTAATATGTAGCCATCTTGCGACATGATCACGCCAGATCCTAACTCTTGAATCGTATTTTGACGTTTGTATCGCGGTTGGTTTGAAATGCTCTCAGAAAAGATGGTCACCACCGAAGGAGCGGCTCTTTGCACAGCGCTAGAAAAGCTCATATGCTCAGACGAAATCGCGGCTGGTAAGTTTACATTAGGAAAAAGTGCGCTGCGTAAACTGGGGCTAAATAACACCACCAAAAAAGCAATCCCTAATCCGGTAAAAAGTGGTGGAAGAATAAATTTAAATAGTTTTAGCACAATATTCTTATTATCAGTGAGCAATCCCCTAATGATGGCACAAAAAAAATAACAGCGGCAAGCACCGCTGTTATTTTTTCATGATTTATCAATTAAGTTTACTGGATCAGAACAAAAACAAGCTCTCTGCCGCGTTTCACACCGAGTACGATGTTACCTTGCGTGTTTTCGATAATTTTATTCATGTCACGAATATTCTCAACACGTTGGCGGTTCACTTGCATGATCACGTCACCTTCTTCTAAGCCCACACGTGCGGCAGGTGAACGTGCTTCTACTGAGGCAACTTCAACACCTTTCCCATCGCTCTTTTGCGTGTTTTCAAGCGTTGCGCCTTGGAATGCAGGGTGTGTTTCTTCACCAGCTGAAACAGAAGTCGCGGCGCCATCAAGTGTGACATTTACTATTTTCACTTTGCCATCACGATAGATACCGAGCTTCACTTTTTTGCCTTCACCTAGGGTCGCAATTTTACTGCGTAGTTCGTGGAAGCCACTGATCTCAGTACCATCAACACTAATAATAACATCTCCGGCTTTTATGCCCGCTTTACTCGCTGCGGTGTCATCCATTACCTGCATGACATAGGCACCTTGCTTAACATCAAGCTTTTGCGCTTTTGCAAGCCCTGCATCCAACGGACGGCCTGAAATACCGAGTGAGCCGCGGCGTACTTCACCGTGTTCAATAATTTGATCAACAAGGTTTTTCATCATTGTTGATGGAATGGCAAAGCCAATTCCCACGTTACCGCCAGAGGCACCTAAAATTGCGGTGTTAATACCGATTAACTCGCCGTTTAGATTAACAAGCGCGCCTCCCGAGTTACCTTGGTTAATCGCAGCATCGGTTTGGATGAAATCTTCATAGCCCTCTATATTTAGACCACTGCGGCCAAGGGCACTTACGATCCCAGAGGTTACAGTGTGGCTTAAACCAAACGGGTTACCAATCGCGACAGCAAAATCACCGACGCGAAGCTTATCTGAATCTGCAATTTTTAAAGCGGTTAAATCCTCAGCATCGATTTGTAACAAGGCAATATCAGACTCTTTGTCACTGCCAATTTTTGTTGCTTCATACTCACGGCCATCTTCAAGCGTGACCACCATTTTTTCGGCATCTTCAACAACGTGATTATTGGTCACTACATAACCTTCATCGGCATCGATAATCACACCAGAACCAAGACCACTAAATTGACGCTTTTGACTGCCCCCACGCGGCACACCAAAAAAGTCATCGAAAGGGGTTGCTCTACGGCGGACTTCTTTAGACCCTGATACTTGAATACTCACGACGCCTGGGGTGATCTGTTCAAGCATTGGTGCGAGCGTTGGCAGTTGTTGACCATTGACAGCCACCGGAAGTTTGGCCATTGAAATTGCAGGGGTTAACAATAAGCTAGTAGATAAAATAGCAGCACTAATAACAGATAATTTCATTTTCATAGTCTGGGTTTACTCCACTTCAGAGATAAAGCAAAAACTAAAAAGGGCTGCATAAGCAGCCCTTTTCTTCGTTTAGATATAAAGCTGTTATATCTAAAGACTATGGGGTCAAAAAAAAGTTCATCAAGAGGCTTTAGAATGTTCTGAAACTTTATTTGAACCAGCAAATAGACCTGTTTCACCTACTACATAGTCGGCAGGCTGCGCTTCTGCGTTTGAGCGATCGCTTTGGCGGTCTTGTAATGAATGTTGTAATTGCTCCGTGGTTTCTTTTGAAAAGAACGGCTCATTAGGGTGCTGCTTTTTATCTGTTAGGAGTAACTTATTTGTTTCTTCAACATGATTGAGCAATTGATCGTAGTTGTCTTTCATTTTTGAAACCAGTTTGCCAGTGCTTGCAAGGTGATCGGCAACATCTTGACGATATTGTTCAAGTGCATTGTTGGCTTGTTCTACTTGATGCTCTAGCTCGTCTTGTTTAAATTGCTTTTTGGTTACAAATGCACCAATAAAGAATGCTGCGATTGCAACGATGATTAAAATACCTACCCAGGTAATTGTGCCCATAAATCCACCCCTTTGGGAAAAATAACTAAAACTTATGCCTTAAAAGCATTTATAGTCCAATCTTTATTAAAATATGCTTAATTTGATTGTGAAATCATACTGCGGGCTAATATACCCTGAGATACGATGCGTGTTAATATACTGTGCAAATTTAACTGTGTTTTATTGTAACGACCTATGACTCCTTGGCAGAAATACCAACAAGATTTACAACGTGAAGACTTCGTACATGATGCAGCGCAAGAAAATGCGGTTCGTCATTTGCAAAGACTCTATGATGACTTAACTGCTGACAAGCCAGCCGCCAAGGGATGGTTTGCCAAGCTCTTTTCTAAAGATAGCACGCCAGCTATAAAAGGGCTTTATTTTTGGGGCGGTGTTGGTAGAGGTAAGACCTATTTGGTTGATACATTTTACGAAGCACTGCCTACTGAGCGTAAAATGCGTGTGCACTTTCACCGGTTTATGCACCGTGTACATGATGAGCTTAAAAAGTTAAAAAACACCAGTAATCCACTGAACGTCGTTGCTGATATCTTTAAGTCGGAGACAGATATTATTTGTTTCGATGAGTTTTTTGTACAAGATATCACGGATGCAATGTTGCTAGGCGGCCTGATGGAAGCCTTGTTCGAGCGCGGTATTGTGCTTGTGGCAACGTCGAATATTGTTCCAGATGAGCTATATAGAAATGGCTTGCAGCGTGCGCGTTTCTTACCAGCAATTGAATTAGTAAAAGCAAATACTGAAATAGTAAATGTTGATTCAGGGGTTGATTACCGTTTACGGACCTTAGAGCAGGCCGAAATTTTTCATAGTCCGCTCGATGCGCAAGCAGACGCAAACTTATTTGAATACTTTGATAAGCTTTCACCTGAGCCCGGCATTTTAGATACCGCTATTGAAATAGAAGGGCGCATGATAAAAACCCGTAAAGTGTCTGATTGTATCGTGATGTTTGATTTTAGCGAGTTGTGTGAAACAGCCCGTAGTCAGGTCGACTATATGGAGATCAGCCGTTTATACAACACCGTCATACTCTCGAATGTAAAAGCATTAGGACAAGCAAATGACGATGCCGCACGTCGTTTTATTGCATTGGTTGATGAGTTTTACGAGCGCAATGTGACGCTTATTATTTCTGCAGAAAAACCGATCACTGAACTTTACAGTGAAGGTAACTTAAACTTTGAATTTAAGCGCTGTATTAGCCGATTACAAGAAATGCAGTCGCTCGAATATTTAGCGCGAGAGCATTTAGCATAGTCATTGTTGAGTTGTTTTTTGTGAGTTTTCAGAAATTAGCCACTTGAGATGACGCTTTCTTTATAAATAAGTTGATAAAAAAGCCATCGCTCACATTAAGTGCGTAAATATTATTTCTGATTTCTGATTTCTGATTTCTGATTTCTGATTTCTGATTTCTTAGAATAAAAAACAACCATCATCTAGCAATGTGGTTTAAGTGCTGGTATACTCCCGCGTCTGCCACGTTGCGTTCTATTGCCAGATATTAGTTTAGCCTCTAATTGATGGCGCAAAGTCTTAAACTCGAAGGGGTTAAAGCATTCAACTTAGAGCGGTAATTAAAAATAATTACCTGTGGTTTTAAATTAAAAAACATTGGATTTTAATAAATGAAAACGTTTGTTGCTAAGCCAGAAACAGTAAAACGTGACTGGTACGTAGTTGACGCTGAAGGTAAAACTTTAGGTCGCATCGCTACTGAAATCGCTCGTCGCCTACGCGGTAAGCATAAAGCTGAGTACACTCCTCACGTAGATACTGGTGATTACATCATCGTTATCAACGCAGAGAAAGTTACTGTTACTGGTAATAAAGCAAAAGACAAAATGTACCACTCACATACTGGTTTCCCAGGTGGTCTTAAGTCTACTACTTTCGACAAGCTTCAAGCTGCAAAGCCTGAAATGATCATCGAAAAAGCTGTTAAAGGCATGTTGCCACGTGGTCCTTTAGGCCGCGCTATGTACCGTAAACTTAAAGTTTACGCGGGTACTGAGCACAACCATGCTGCACAACAGCCTCAGGTTCTAGACATTTAAGGAGCACTATCATGGCAAATCAATACTACGGTACAGGTCGTCGTAAAAGTTCAAGTGCTCGCGTATTCTTACGCCCAGGCACTGGTAACATCGTAATTAACAAGCGCTCTCTAGAAGAGTACTTCGGTCGTGAAACTGCTCGCATGGTTGTTCGTCAAGCATTAGAGCACGTTGAAATGACTGAAAAGTTTGACTTACACATCACTGTTTCAGGTGGTGGTACTACTGGTCAAGCTGGTGCTATCCGTCACGGTATCACTCGTGCACTTATGGAGTTTGACGAGTCATTACGTCCTACACTTCGTAAAGCAGGCTTCGTTACTCGTGATGCGCGTAAAGTTGAACGTAAGAAAGTGGGTCTTAAGAAAGCTCGTAAGCGTCCACAATTCTCAAAACGTTAATATTTACGTTTATCAGAATTTCAAAAACCCAGCTTCGGCTGGGTTTTTTGTTTTTAGCTATTTCTTCTAGAAATTAGACGTTAGAAATTAGAAGTTAGAAATTAGAAGTTAGAAGTTAGAAGTTAGAAGTTAGAAGTTAGAAGTTAGAAGTTAGAAGTTAGAAATTAGACGTTAGAAATTAGACGTTAGATCACACACATAAAAAGCGTGTTTGAGGTTAAAGTAATTTATTTTGTTCTAACCACTAACCACTAACCACTAACCACTAACCACTAACCACTAACCACTAAATTTACGATTACTGATGTGAATAGGGATCAAACAGAGAAAGTTGTAACCTGCGTATGGTCCGTTTTTTTCGTTCGATATTTAACCGGTCTTGGCAATTCCTTCGTATTACATTAAAAAAACTTCACGATTTCGCAAAATAAGCTCAAATCCATCAGTTAATTGATGAATTTTTTTGCTACAATTGGGGGGCAAGTAATGTGAGTGAGTTCAACAACAGCTAATGCAGATTTCTGTTTCCTCTTAGTGAGGTTGATCTTGGTCAGTATATTGTTTTTTATATGCGTTATCATAACCAACGGCTTCATACTCGAGCTTACCCAAATTAATAATTCATTAAATGGGGTTTATTCGAGCATGGGACTGTGAATAACCTTGTTTTAATCAAGGGTTTTAATTATGATCGCGTCTATTTTAAAATTTCTAAAAATTAACCTGCTGTAACTGATGTTCTCAATATGGCAAGTGTTGGGAATCATAGTGGAGATAAGTGGATGAGCAATGCGCCTGTAGACAATGGCCGACGTCGCTTTTTAACCATAGCTACCTCTGTTGTTGGTGGTGTTGGTGCGGCTGGGGCTGCTGTTCCTTTTATTGCGTCTTGGAATCCAAGTGAGCGAGCTAAATCTGCGGGTGCGCCTGTAGAAGTAGATATCAGCAAGCTTGAGCCAGGACAATTAATTCGTGTTGAGTGGCGAGGAAAACCTGTTTGGGTTATCAATCGTACACCAAAAATGCTTGAGCAGATGAAAGCTCACGAGGGGCAACTTCGTGATCCAGCGTCTGAAGAGCCTCAACAACCTGAATCATCAACGAACGAATACCGTTCGCAACGTCCAGAAATTTTCGTTGCTGTTGGTATTTGTACGCACTTAGGTTGTTCACCAAGCTTCTTACAAGGTGGCTTTGGTGAGAAAGTTGAAGGCACAGATGATGGTTTCTTCTGTCCGTGTCACGGTTCTAAATTTGATATGGCGGGTCGTGTATTCCAATCTGTACCTGCACCATTGAATCTAGAGATTCCTCCGTATACCTTCCTTGATGACACGACTATTTTAGTCGGTGAAGAAAAAGGAGCGGCGTAATGTTTGGTAAAATTATTGGTTGGATCGACGATCGTATTCCAATGACTCGTGTTTGGAACATGCACATTGCACAGTATCCAGCACCTAAAAACTTTAACTTCTGGTACTTCTTTGGCTCATTAGCTATGTTAGTGCTTGTTAACCAGATCGTAACAGGCATTTGGTTAACAATGAACTTTGTACCATCAGCTGAAGGTGCATTCGCATCAGTAGAATACATCATGCGTGATGTTGAATACGGTTGGTTACTTCGTTACCTACACTCGACAGGTGCATCAGCGTTCTTTATCGTTGTTTATCTGCACATGTTCCGTGGCATGATCTACGGTTCTTACCAAAAACCACGTGAGTTACTGTGGTTGTTCGGTATGTTCATCTTCTTAGCGCTAATGGCTGAAGCTTTCATGGGTTACTTACTACCTTGGGGACAAATGTCGTTCTGGGGTGCGCAGGTAATCATTTCACTGTTCGGTGCGATTCCGGTTATTGGTGATGATTTAACGCTTTGGATCCGTGGTGACTACGTAATTTCGGGTGCGACGCTTAACCGCTTCTTTGCACTACACGTAATCGCGCTTCCTTTAGTTATCGTTATCTTAGTGTTCTTACACATTGTTGCGTTACACGAAGTGGGTTCAAACAACCCAGACGGTGTTGAAATTAAGCGTAAGAAAGGCTCTGTGGCTGAAGAAGATAAGCCTAAATTTAAATTCCACGAGTATTACACCAACAAGAAAGACATTGTTGATGCAATTCCGTTCCACCCTTACTACACAGTTAAAGATATTGTGGGTGTGGTTGGTTTCTTAATCTTATTCTGTTGGGTTGTATTCTTTATGCCTGCGATGAATGGTTTCTTCTTAGAAGCGCCAAACTTCGAAGCAGCGAACCCACTGAAAACACCTGAGCACATTTTCCCTGTTTGGTACTTCACGCCATTCTATGCGATTCTGCGCGCTATCCCAGATAAACTAATTGGTGTTATCGCGATGGGTGCATCTATCGTAGTGCTTGCGTTACTACCTTGGATTGACCGTGGTTCGGTTCGTTCTATTCGTTATCGTTGTGGCTTACACAAGTTAAACATTGCTCAATTCGTGGTAACATTTGTTATCTTAGGTTGGGTTGGTGCAACACCACAAACTGATTTCAAAACGCTGTTATCGCAAATCACGACTGTGACATACTTTATGTTCTTCGTATTGTTATTTGTTTACAGCAAGAACGAGAAAACTAAGCCATTACCAACGAGGTTGACGAAATGATGAAAAAGCTAATTATCGGTTTATTCGCATTGTTGCCAACGTTGACGATGGCAGCAGGTCCTTCGGTTCCTTTAATGGACGCGAACATTGACCTAAAAGACAATGCGTCTTTGCAACGTGGTGCTAAATTGTTCATGAACTACTGTCTTGGTTGTCACCAAATGCAGTATCAACGTTATGAGCGTACGTTCCGCGATATCGGTATTCCTACTGAAATTGGTCAAGAGCAACTTATTTTTGACGGTTCAAAAGTAGGTAGTCACATCAAGAATGCAATTGCGAAAGATGACGCAGCTAAATGGTTTGGCGCAGCGCCACCGGACTTAACGCTTGTAGCGCGAGTTCGTGGTACTGACTGGATCTATACGTATCTGAAGTCATTTTATAAAGATGAATCTCGCCCGTTTGGTGTAAACAACATTGTTTTCCCATCGGTAGGTATGCCGCACGTTCTTCAAGAACTACAAGGTTTACCGACACCTATCACTGAAGAAGTCGAGGAACATGGTCACACAGTGACTAAGGTTGTTGGCACTGAAACAGATGGTACAGGTGAAATGAGTGACGACGAGTACGATCGTGCTGCTCGTGACTTAACTAACTTCTTAGCTTACGTAGGCGAACCGTCACGTTTAGAGTCAGAAGCGTTAGGTCTTAAGGTAATTGGTTTCTTAGTGATTCTATTTATCTTGGCATTCATGCTGAAGAAAGAATACTGGAGAGATGTTCACTAATTCTGGACGTTTTGAAAGGTAATTTTGTGATAGGGGCTTAAGCCCCTATTGCTGTTTTTGTAATATAATGGAGGTAGGCATGGCCGTAGCTGCCAATAAGCGCCCTGTAATGACCCTGTTTTCTGGTGCTAACTGTATGTATAGCCATCAAGTACGCATTGTACTTGCTGAAAAAGGTGTAAGTGTTGACATTCACCTGGCTGAAAAGGATAACCTGCCAGAAGCACTTCATGAAATTAACCCTTACGGTACAGTACCCACACTGATCGATCGTGAGCTTGGTTTATATCAGGCAAACATCATCATGGAATACCTTGATGAACGTTTTCCTCATCCTCCACTAATGCCTGTTTATCCGGTTATGCGTGGCCGTAGTCGCTTAATGATGCACCGTATTGATACTGATTGGTACAGCTTAGCGAATAAAATCACAAGCGGTAGCAGTGAAGCAGCACAAGCACGTAAAGAGCTAACTGAAGCATTACTTGCAATTGCACCAATCTTCTCTGAAGCGCCTTATTTCATGAGCGAAGAATTCAGCTTAGTTGATTGTTATTTAGCACCGCTATTATGGCGTTTACCTGAACTGGGCATTGAGCTTTCAGGTTCGGGAGCTAAAGAACTTAAAGAATACATGCTGCGTTTATTTGAGCGTGAATCTTTCCAAGCTTCATTGACTGAAGCAGAGCGTGAGATCCGTTTATAATGACGCCAAATCGTCCTTATTTACTACGCGCTTTCTTTGATTGGATTGTTGATAATCAGTGTACACCGCACCTTGTTGTGAACGCTGATTTTCCTGCTGTACAAGTACCAACGCAATTTGTTCAAGACGGTCAAATTGTCTTAAACATTAGCCCATCGGCAGTTACAAACTTTGCTATGGATAACCAACAGCTAAGCTTTAATGCGCGCTTTGGTGGTCAACCAATGCAGGTGTATGTGCCTATGGGAGCTGTGCTCGCAATTTATGCACGTGAGAATGGTGAAGGGACTGTATTTACTGCAGAAGAATTCATCGAGGACGAAGAAGAGTTTGCTCCGGTATTAGAAAGTGTTGAAACGCCTGACGATATTTCGCCAGATGATGAGCCACCTGCTAAGCCTGAGAAAAAGAAGGGTGCTCACTTACGAGTGATCAAGTAGCCTTTTCAAATGCTCAAAAAAAACCCGCTTAAATGCGTAATGCCAGTCAGTTAAGAGCTGACTGGCATTTTCTTTTGTAAGGATACTTATTTGGTTTCCTTCTTATCACCCTTGGATAATGCCTGTCTGGTAGCCTATCGGGTAAGATAAACAACCTAAGTGTTGTCAGTAACTCATCATAATGAACAGGTAACTTACTTGCACTATGTATTGGCGTAAACATGAAGAAAGCGATTACCTGCCGCATAGATTGGCTAAAGCTTAATTGAGTAGGCAAGATATCTTCTTCTTTAGTTGCATCAAGCATGATTATGCGTATTAAGTTGTAAGCGAGTAGTAACCCCCATAACTCTTGGCGTACCATGTCTGGCTTCTTACTACGTAATGTATGTTT
>NZ_FPAZ01000024.1 GCF_900116435.1 Pseudoalteromonas lipolytica
AATTGCCGAGAACAACTAAATAACTAAATTTTTGCCTTGTTATCAACGCGGTTTTATTGCCTCAAAATAGACCACTTAATTAAGCGGAATGGTATTATTTGGTTAATTTGTTTTGCAATTGTTGGTTTAGTGATCACAACGTTAAGATGTAAGAAAACCCCTGATTAAGCTAGGCAATTGTAAACAAGTGTGCTTAACTAAATTTATAATTTTCTGTTTATTAAGTAGATACGAGCGTGTGGCGAGTATTTGGGTTGGTAGTGCTGTTGGCAATGTTCCCGTGTTATGCCACGACAATTAAGCTGGCCTATACAATGAAGCATGATAACTTCAATCAACTGTTAAGTGAGCTGGCTGAGCAAACAGAATTAACGGTTGATTCTGTGTTGGTTGACCAAAAAGCGTTAAAAGTACGGCTTGTTCAAGCTAATAGTGCGACAACCACCGATGCCGTAATTTTTCCTGCTGACCATCTGGGTCTGAACAAATACGCTAATTTTAGTGTTATTCCCGAATCACTGATAGCTGAAACAACAGATAAACGCACTTTAGATACAACAAGAGTGAATGGTCAATTACTCGGCATTCCCATTATTCAAGGTAATCATTTACTGCTTTTTTATAACACTCGGTACGTAAAGAAAAAAATAAATGACTGGCAGGATATTATTAAACTAAAACCTATGCTGCCTGAACAGGTGAAACTAATCACTTGGAGTTTTATGGAAATGTATTGGTTTATTCCATTTTTAAGCGCATTTGAAGGCGACCTGATTGTTGATGACAAAGTACAGTTGAATACATCAGCAATGCAATTAGCTTTGCGATATGTATGGGATTTAAATCAGCAAGGTATCGTGGACAGAGAGTGTGATTACAGCTGTTCACATGCCGCATTTCAAAACCAACAGGCTGCATTTATTATAAATGGTGCTTGGGCCCTCAATACTTACAAAGAAGCACTGGGGGAGCAGTTGGCCGTACAACCACTACCAAAACTAAATGGTCACTTCATGCAGCCGTACTACTCAACGTTTGTTTTAGCTTTTCCGAATAATAGTTTACAGGGCCCTAATAAAGACAACTTAATTAAGTTTGCAAAGGCTGTGCAACATGCACCATTTCAGCATTTAATTTGGCAAAAACTTCACGATATCCCAGTGAACACGCAAGTTTTAACGCAGCTTTTAGAGCAAAACAATGATACGTTACTTACCTTGCTTGCTGCTTTGCAACATACCAAACCAATGCCATCATCGGCTGCGATGATAATTGCATGGGAAGTGTTAACAAAAGGCTTTTCTCGTTATGGCAGTGGTGCGCTGACTGCCGAACAAGCAGGTTTATTTATGCAGGGACTCGCAGAGCGCTCAATTGCGAATGAAGAGGTGCAATGAACAGCCCACGGTTTAGCCAAGCATTATTCGCAAGTGTATTATTGCTGGTTATTATTCCGCTTTTGGTGCTGGCAGGCTTGATGATCGGGCGTTTTTATTTAAACTCGATTGAACAAGCTAAAACAAGCTTACAATGGCAGGCAAGAAATAACGCGGCAAGCTTGGAACAACTGATCTTCAAATTAGAAAAAAATAGTCAGTTATTAAGTAGTACAAAAGCGATAGCTGAGCTTCCAGATACCGTGGTGTATTCGCAATTTGCATTGGTTCAATTACAGCAATTTGTAACAGATAACCCACAAATAATTGCATCAATTGTTTTAGATAATCAAGGCTTTATTGTTGAAGGTTACCCAATAACATCGTTAACGCTAAATTACGCACTAACAAAAAGTATTCTCGATAGCGCGCAGATCTCGAACAATCAAAATAGCATTCAAGTAATTAATAAGCCGCAGTTGAATGAATTGCTCTTTCAAACAGAAACCAAACAAAATGCATTAATAGCAATTACTTCAACGCTGTTACATGAACAAGACTCGTTAAGTGAACCAATCCGAAAAACGGGGTTATTAGTGTCGTTTATTCCGTTATCTGAAGCATTAAAGTGGCTTGCTGTTCACAATGAGCAGCCTACTTACCAATCAGGTAAACAAGTACAAATTACCGTGCAAGATCATGTTTTATACAGTTTAGGGGTCGTTGAAAGTACGGCGTTACTGACAGGAAGTGCGTCGATTAGTAACGTGCTGTTTAATAATGAACGAACAGCATTACACTTTAGAATTAATGAAGCTGAAACTGCATATACCAATGCGGTAAAGGAAACAGCGATAGCTGGAGGTTTGTTAATTATAGGTCTTTCAGTTGTGTCATTGTTTTTGGTTCATTGGTTAACGCAACGTTTGCATAATCCACTTAATCGTATTACTGCACTGAGTCGGGAGTTTGCATGTGGTAACTACAAAAAAATAACCGATGACTTTCATTATCAGGAGTTTAAAGATATAGCTCAGTCACTCAATAGCATGGCTGAAACAATTGATATTCAGATCACTTCTTTACAGCTAGAGAAGGTTAGGGCGGAGCATTCTGAGCAAGTTAAAAGCCAGTTTTTAGCAAATATGAGCCATGAAATTAGAACACCAATGAATGGGATTGTTGGTTTTTTACAGTTGTTGAAAAAAAGCCAATTAAATTCAGAACAAGCTGATTTTGTGAGACAAATTAATAACTGCAGCGATGTGTTACTCACAGTGATTAATGACATACTCGACTTTTCAAAAATTGAAGCAAATAAAATAGAACTTGATACGCGAGAATGCAATTTAATCGCGCTATGCCAAGATCTCATTGTGTTATTTAAACCCAGCTGCGATGCTAAGGGGATTGCTTGCCAACTTAATATTAATCAACTCAAAGCAGTCAACGTCGAGTGTGATGAAATTCGCGTTAAGCAAGTGCTTATAAACCTGCTGTCAAACGCGATTAAATTCACAAAAGAAGGGGAAATTACTCTATCAATTAATGTCATTGACAAAGATGCTCACACGACAACAGTTGAATTTACTGTGACTGATACAGGTATTGGTATAGCAGAAGATAAATTAACCGTTTTGTTTAACCCCTTTGTACAAGCGCAAAGTAATATCATGCGTGAATATGGCGGCACAGGTTTAGGGCTTGCCATAAGTAAAGGCTTAGTGGATTTAATGGGCGGCGAAATTTCGCTTAAAAGTAAGCTTGGTGAAGGCACTACATTTACTATTATGGTGAGTTTTAAAACCCACTCACACGTGCTTAGCAAAGCAAAAACAAGTCAACTCGACACGGCGATAACGGTCGACTTTTCAAGCATAAAAACACCGTTGTTAGTCGCAGAAGATAACCCAATTAACCAAATTGTTATTACGAAATACTTATCGCAATTAGGTTTGAGCTATGAACTTGCTGAAAATGGCCAAATAGCCTGTGATAAGGCATCAATGAATAACTACGCGTTAATTTTAATGGATATTCAAATGCCTGTGATGGATGGTTTAACGGCCAGTAAAACACTGCTGAAGCAAGAAGGATTTAATACACCCATTATCGCAGTGAGTGCGAATGCAATGAGAGAAGATATCGAAAAAAGTATGGAAATAGGTATACACGATCACATTGCGAAGCCAATCGATTTCACAGAGCTTGAACGGGCGCTTGCAAAGTGGCTATTTCAGTCAATTTAATGACTGAAATAGCCAAAACAATTAAAATTGACTGTAGTCTTTTTTCTGAATTAGCTCAATTGCATAACCATCAGGGTCTTTAACAAAAGCGATTTCAGTGGTGCCGCCCTTTACTGGGCCGGGCTCACGGCTCACATTACCGCCTGCGGCTTTAATATCTTCGCAGGCTTTATAAATGTCATCAAACTCAATTGCAATGTGGCCATACGCATTGCCTAAGTCGTAGCTGTCGGTATCCCAGTTATAGGTGAGCTCGAGCACGGTAGCGTCTTTTTCTTCACCGTAACCAACAAAAGCAAGTGTGTAACGGTATTCTTCATTATCTGCACGGCGCAGTTCTTTCATGCCTAATACTTGCGTGTAAAATTCGATAGATTTGTCTAAATCAGCAACGCGAAGCATTGTGTGTAATAAACGCATTTAAATCCTCTTTAAAATTCACAAATTTTTGATAACGCAGCTACTGCTGCGCTGTTAAAATATCAATAATTCGATTATAAATTATTTCTGCTAGCATCACAGTATCATCGCCATTAGTATTTATAAACTGCACAACGACTGTATCGATATCTTTATAATAACGAGCAATGCTTGAATAGCCTAATACCCAACCTGTGTGTTCATACTTATAAAGTGATGCATACAAAATTTGCTCTTGTTTGTTGAAAAAAGTGCCTTTGTTTAAAGCAAGAATAAAGTCGCCTACATCTTGTGCTGTCGCCACATAGCCTTGTTCGAGTGCTTTAAAATCATTCTCATAACCCACGTAATAACCACTCATCAAATCTACTAAATTGATTTCATGTACTGATGAAAACGTATGCGTTAGGCCCAATGGCGTTAAAATTTCATCTTTAATAAATTGGTTATGATCATAACCCAGCACAGTAGACATTATTTTTCGCAGTAGCAGGTAATTTGTGTTGGAATAACCATAATCTGTATCTGGATCAAAGTCAGCAGGGGTGTCTAGCACCAAAGCTAGCGGATCGGGGTAGGCGATTGACCAATCAAAGTTATTAGTATCTGTGTAATTGGGAATGCCACTTCTGTGCTGTACCATCATTCGTAAGGTGATTTTATCTGCGTTTTGAATGCGTCCAACTAACGATGGAAGATAATCAGCCAGTGTTTTATCGATATCAATCAGCCCTGCAGACACAAGCTTTGTTAAAGCTGATGCGTCATACAGCTTACGGATACTCCCAATTTTAAACAACGCAGTCGCATAAGCGGGGATTTTTTGCTCTCGATTATGCCAACCTTGTGCAAAATATTCAGGTTGGTTTCCTTGTTTATGAACATACACAATAATGCCATCAACTCCTTGTTCAATAGCCTCTTGTGTTTGTGCTTGAATGTTGGCGGGAAGTGGCTGAAAGTAATATATGGCAAACTGCCAGGGGGCAAAAATGTATATGCTAGTGAGAGTAACAATAAGAGCTGCAACGCGCATAAGTCTGAGCGCTTTTTTGTTCTTCAATTGTAGCATTGCATTCTCGCTTCGTTTATTTTGTAGTGTGTGGGGCTGTTTTTAATCTACTATTCAGCAATACCGTGTGGCATTGCTGAATAGTGATAAGGTACTTGACGGTATTAATAGTCTTGTTTACTTTTTCACCTTACCTTTAAGAACATAGATCTCGCCATCAAAACTCCCTTGAATCGTCAGTCCTTGTCCTGCTAATTCTTTTAGATATTCTATATGCTCATCAGTGATATGCTGGCCTGGCACTAAAAGTGGAATACCAGGCGGGTAAGGAGTCACTAATCCGGCACAAATGCGGTTGTTACTCTTACTAATAGGCACAGACTCGCGTTCGCCGTAAAACGCATCGCTTGGAATACATGCTAAGTCTATGGCTGGTAAGTTCTCTGGTAAGCGTGTACGTCTCATCGATGTAGCCAGTTTTACTTTTCCGCTGTCTAGTTTCTTTAATGCATTGTAAAGACGAATGATCTTAGAACGCGTTCCGCCAAGTGTCAGTAAAACCAATATTGTACTGTGCGTGTATTTTTCTATTTCTAGGCCAATTTCATCTAATAGGAATTTATGAATATCCTTTAATGAATAAGGCAATTCGCTAATATCAATAAGAATCTTTAGTGGATCGTGACCCATGTTATCGCCACTAAAATGCGGGAAAATTTCCATAAAATCTTCTTTTCCAAGTACTTTTATATACTTGAGTGACGCCATCTGTTGCTTGAACTCTGCGACATGATTCAACAAGGCATTCAGTAGCTTATAGCCTTCCATCTCTAGTTGTTTTTGGCACACATCAAGCGAGGCAATAAGTTGATACTTAGGTGAAGTACTGGCGTAAATACTGTAGATCTCGCGGAAGAAATCGGCGTCGAAATCAGGATCGTTTACGTGAATATAAGACGCCTGAGAAAACGCCGACACGACTTTATGTGCAGAGTGGGTTACATAGTCAGCGCCTGCATGAATGGCAGAGTAGTAGCGTAAACTTGGGTGAAAAAGCGAGTACGCAAACCACGCTTCGTCGATAAATACTTTAATCCCATGTTGATGGGCAAACTCAACCACTTGTTTCAAGTCACTAAGAAGACCATCGTAGGTACAACCGGTGAGAACAAGCAGTTTTGCGTCAGTATTTTGTTCAATCGCTTGCTTGATATCTGCTAATGAGGGGGGCGCGAAGATGCCATATTTAGGGTTTAAAATACTCGACAAATAAATGGGTAAACTAGCTGATTGCAAAATGCCATAATGTACTGATTTATGACAATTGCGATCGATGATCACTTTATCGCCTTTACGCAGCAACGTTTGCAAAATAATTTTATTCGAGGTGGATGAACCGTTGGTGACAAAATAAGTATGCTTAACTTCAAATGTCGCAGCAGCTGACTCTTGTGAGCGGCCAATGGTATTGGTGCTGTCTGACAATGAACCAAGCGAATCAACAGAAACCGACAGATCGCCAACAAATACATTACGGCCATAAAACTGATAAAAATCTTTGATGTAGGGAGAATTTCTAAAGCTAGAACCACCACTGTGCCCGGGTGTGTGCCATGAATCATTCGCTTCGCCGACATAACGACGGTAGGCTGTCCAAAATGGGGTTTCTGATCTGTCATCAAAGTCGTTGATCATATAACCTAAGATTGCTTCGGGGTCCGAAATTACTTCATCTTTAAAGAAGAAAGATTCAATTTCTTCTGACTCGTTAACGATCTCTAACCCTTTAGTATCGTCGCCAATAACATACACTGGCAGCTCAAGACGGATCCCTTTTAACTGCTCTATAAAGCGACTATAGGTTCGTTCGCTATTGTTCAGTACATCCCAACTGAGTACCACAGCTTGAATATCACCATCTTCTTCTACACATGTTAATGCCTGCTTGAGCTCATTACACTCAATAATATCGATATCAACATCACTCCGCTCAAAATTAGGGATTGTTCGTGCAAGGTTCGTTGACAGCTCTTGCAAAGTGGCAGGGTCTTGCTCAATTAACAAGATACGAAGTAAAGGTAACATAGCAATTCTCATAAAAATTTTCACAATACTCAACAGCATAACGAAAGGATGGTGGCTTGTGAAATTAATACTTTGATTATTGTGCTATTAGTTTCGAGTCTTTTGAGATTAGAGTTTGTGCAATTTCATGTTTTTAATTCGAGTACAAGTTGGAATCACTCACAATCATTCGATACTAGTAATACCTTAGCAAGGAAAGTGTTTTATGTATTAGCAAACAGAATAGTGAGTTTGAACACATATATTTTATTTTCTGGCGAGATTGCTGTAATTATATACAACTAAACGCAGACAACTTATATCGCCGCACTTGTGTTAGGAAGGCAGAAAAATATATTTTCCTTAGAGGGGGCTTAATTATACCTAATTCGAAAATTAAGCTTATTAAGAATAGGGAGCAGAAAATGAAGTGGATGTATTATTTGATTTGTGTACTTTTCGTTGGAAATATTGCATCAAATCGTATTTGAGAAGGGGACGGGGCCAAAAGGTGTGGTTTTTCATCCTGATGATCGTACTTTGTTTTTGTCTGCTTATGAAAAAAATAAGGTGCTTGTTATTGATATAATCTCTGGCAAAACGTTATTTGAACTGCCCACAGGAAATGGACCCGATGGCATAGGGTATTCACCACAGAGGCTACCCTGAGTGAGCAACACGATAATGTAACTTTTTACATCATTGCCAAGTGTAAACAGAGGGGACTTACACGCTTCTAAGTTTGACTCGTGGGAGGATGACTGCCTAATTGAAAAATGCTCAGCGATAAAGAACGAGTGACAAAAGCACTCCCACTCGATAAAGATAAAAACAAAAGTAAACAACCAAGAGAGTAAAGAATGGCGTATTTTAAAAATTTCAAAACAGTGGTCATATTTACATTAAGCGCGTTGAGTATAAACGTGGCATATGCAGAGGAAGTATCAGCTTCAAACAACAGTAAGAAACTGATACCAGAAGCCACTCAATTTGTTACACAGCACAAAGGCACCTTTAATGGCAAAAAACTGAAATACAAAGTTGTAGCCGGTGAAACTTATTTATTGAACAAAGACGAAGGACCTACCGCCTCTGTCTTTTCATTTGATTACATTGTCGCAGACGACAAAGAAAACAGACCGGTTACGTTTATATGGAATGGTGGCCCTGGTTCATCTTCTAATTGGTTACACATGGGCGCTTACGGGCCTAAACGCGTTGTTGTGCCAAGCGACGCAGCGCATCCAGGGGCTGCTCCTTATGAA
This sequence comes from Pseudoalteromonas lipolytica, assembly GCF_900116435.1. GTDB lineage: Bacteria > Pseudomonadota > Gammaproteobacteria > Enterobacterales > Alteromonadaceae > Pseudoalteromonas > Pseudoalteromonas lipolytica. Next base: position 8,387 of record NZ_FPAZ01000024.1, read on the forward strand.
TTAAAAGATGCGCCAGAAACGATTCTCGATGTGACTGATATGGTGTTTGTTGATCCCGTTGGCACAGGGTACTCTCGCGCATTAGGTGAAACTGAAAGCAAAGCCTTTTGGGGGTTGAATGAAGACACATCCGCCATTGCTGATTTTATCGCGCAGTGGCTGACGAAAGAAAACCGCTGGAATGCGCCAATATTTTTATTAGGAGAAAGCTATGGTACGACTAGAGCGGCAGCTGTTTCTAAAGTGCTCATGGACAAACACCTTATTAATGTAAATGGCATCATTTTTGTGTCCCAAGCTTTGGATTACCAAGGCTCAAGCCCTTATGTAGACGACAATATTATATCTTACATTACTTACATACCAACATTAGCTGCGACAGCTTGGTACCATAAAAAAGTTGATACATCAGGAAGTTTTGAAGCGTTTATTGATGCGAGTCGACAATTTGCCGTTGATGAATTGCTGCCCGCATTATTTAAAGGTAATACCCTTAGCACAGCTGAAAGAGCGCGAATTGTTGAGGGATTACAACGTTATACAGGCCTTAGCAAACAATACATAGAGCGAACTGATTTGCGCATCAACGCGTTTAGATTTGCTAAAGAGTTGTTGCGTGACGAGGGCGTCGCCGTTGGGTTGCTCGATGGACGTTATAAGCTTGATGAAAGAGACGACCTATCCGCTAATCCTACGCAAGATGCGTCGAAAGCCATAGCACCGGCCTACAAAGCAGCACTCATGAAATATATGCACACGGATTTAAACGTACAGTGGAAAAGAAAATACTTAAATCCATCTGACACTGAATTATCTGATAATTGGCGCTGGCGTACGGCTCCTGATGGACAAAGCTGGGAGCCAAAATACGTGAATACTGCGCCAGATTTATCGTATGCCCTTCGCAGTAATCCACAGATGAAAGTTATGGTTGCCTCTGGGTATTACGATATGGTCACACCATTTTTTGATGCTGAATACACCTTAAACAGACACGGTATAAACGCTGATAAAATTGATTACTACTATTATCACGGTGGTCACATGATGTATGTTCACGGACCAGCAAGAGTGTCGCTTTTAAAAGATACGAGAGACTTTATTAAAAAACAGTTGAGCCAAAACCCTTAATAATAGGCCTAGCTAATTGTGTCAAAGCCTGTGTTTGGCACAATTAGCGAATGAACTCAGGATGGAAAATAGCAGTGGTGAGTTTGCAATACTGATAGATTCTCACAAATTAGCGATTATACTGACACATTAGCGACATTATCCGCGCATTCAGCGCGACCACTTTTTAAGCTAGCAAAGCAAACTTTATTACTCTGTTTTATCCTTAAACTCACATAAGTCTTCAATAATACAGCTGCCGCATTTAGGTTTACGTGCAGTACACACGTAGCGCCCATGAAGTATTAACCAGTGGTGTACATCGACCTTAAATTCTTTAGGTACGACTTTCTCTAGTTTTTGCTCAACTGCAACGACGTCTTTACCCATGGCAAACTTAGTGCGGTTAGAAACACGGAAAATATGCGTGTCTACGGCAATGGTAGGCCAGCATAAGTATAAGGAATTTAGATATAGCACATTTACTTGATGGACTGTTTTGTGCCAGAAGCGGACTGTTGTAACCTTAGACTCTTATTAGCTATTGAGATTATAGGGGGAATGTTTTTTGGTGGGGACCCAGAGAGTTTGAAATCTCTAGATCCTTCCTAGATATCAATCCAGCTGAAACAGCACTGGCACCTACCGCACTAACAGTCATTAAACCTGATAGTAATAAAAATTTGGTGTGCCTTAACATTTTATCCATAAGCCTCTCCTCATATAAGTTTTCGTTATGTAGAACAAGTAAGTTAGTGAAATAATTTACTAATAAAACCAAAACTATGAGTACGGTAAGGACAGCGCTATTGTCGGGAGTTGAACCTAACCAATCCACCAAAAAACACTCTGAATGTAAGTAACTAAATTTGCTAACTTTAGTTAACATACATAGATAGCTAACGCCTAAATAACTGGTTTAAAAGCTTGGCTATACTGCCGAAGAATGAGGCGAGCCAAGCTTTTAAAATCCTGTTGATTTACTTGTTAGCTTTTGATTACGCAATTGCCTCAAGGCCTTTTTTTTCGGCTAGAGATAGCATTTTCAGTGCCGCACCTCTAGGTTTGCTCTCGCCTTGTTCCCACTTTTTGACTAATTTATCACTAACATTAAAATAGCGAGCGAATACTGGCTGGGACAGATTATTTTTTTGTCGAAGGGTGCGTACTTGCTCTGGTGTAAACTCATGGACGGTTGTTAAACACAGAGCATCAAACTTTCGCATCGTGGTTTTGTTAATGGCACCTGACTTTTGCAAACCTTTTGCTGTTTTGTGTACTGCTTTTAAAATGTCACTCATAATTCACCTACCTTAATGAGCTCGCCATCTTCAATTAATTGGTTAAGCTCATCCTGACTAAATTCTAAAAACTCTTTTGCTAACTCTTTTAAGGCTAATTTCTCTTTTGAGTTGATATTAGCCTTATCACTTTTAGCAAATGCATATAGGAAAAAATACTTATCCCCTATAACTGCACCGACAATAGTACGGAATCCTCCACTTTTTCCTTTATTACCTGATGCAATACGCTTTTTGTAAACATTGCCACCTAAATCAGCATCAAAAAGCCCGTTGCTCATTTCCTTACAGGCATTAATAAGGTCATTGTCTGATAAAGCTTCTTTTTTCGTTAAAGAAGCAAAAACTTTGGTCTTATAGAACAAAGTATACTCCATTTGGGTATATTTTCAATATGAGAGAAGATTGGCATAAATGACAATAAAAAGAAAGGTAACGCCTAAAGCGCGCGCCAAATGCCGGAGCTTTGATTTTGTGCGAGTATTTTCTCGCACAAAATCGAAGTGGAGAGTATTTGGTCGCAGTGACTTTTTTGTTATGCCTTAACTTTGCCATGCCAATAATTATTATCATGATCATAAAGATCAATGTTCCCATTGCTCTTTAGTTTCCCGTGAAAGTAATTATTACTTGGGTCGTATATTTCTATATTCCCATTACTTTTCAGCTTCCCGTAATAATAGGTATTGTTTGGACTATAAAGATCGATACTTCCATTATCCTTAATCTGGCCATGGTAGTAATAATTGTTGTGATCATAAAGGTCGATTTTCTGGCTCATACTAGACTCCTTGTGAGGCAAAACATTTCGTATTTATGCAACACGCAGTTTGTGTTGCATAATCGCTTGTTGGACTGAGCCGCTACCTGCTCGGTGTGTAGAGTTGGTGTTGTTTATACTATGGCTTTAAATATAAAAATAGGCTTTTTGGAGGCTCTCACTTTCCTAGCTAGTGTTAAGTTAGCTTAGATAATGTAAAGTAAGCTTTCCCTGCATTGCTCAGCGCTTATTATTTATTACACCTAAATTTGCCTTAATAAGCAATTATCTTTTTACGTGTACGAAAGTTGCTAGCCTGAGTAATTAAGCTGGTTAACTAATTTATTTAAATCATCTACCTAGCACCTGACTTGTTCTGCTTTGGGTAACTTCCGTAATTCGCTCTTAACAGACCTTAGTCTAGTCTGTTTTTTCTTTAAACTCACACAAGTCTTCGATAATACAGCTGCCGCATTTAGGTTTACGTGCAGTACACACGTAGCGCCCATGAAGTATTAACCAGTGGTGTACATCGACCTTAAATTCTTTAGGTACGACTTTTTCTAGTTTTTGCTCAACTGCAACCACGTCTTTACCCATGGCAAACTTAGTGCGGTTAGAAACACGGAAAATATGCGTGTCTACGGCAATGGTAGGCCAGCCGAAAGCGGTATTTAAAACAACGTTAGCCGTTTTTCTACCCACGCCCGGTAGGGCTTCAAGGGCTTCGCGGTTTTCTGGTACTTCAGCGTTGTGTTTATTGACCAGAATTTCACACATTTTATAGACATTATTGGCTTTAGAATTAAACAAACCAATTGTTTTTATGTAATCACGCAGGCCTTCAAGACCTAAATCAAGAATAGCTTGGGGCGTGTTTGCGACAGGAAAAAGCTTACGGGTCGCTTTATTTACACCAACATCCGTTGCTTGAGCTGATAGGGTAACCGCAACCAACAACTCGAAAGGGCTTGAGTATTCAAGCTCAGTTTCTGGGTGAGGGTTTTCTGCGCGGAGGCGAGACAGGATCTCGTAGCGTTTTTCTTTATTCATGGTGAGTGTTAAGCACGCAGTGACGGTGCGTGCTCTCCTTTAAGTTAAACTCGTTACTCGGGCTCGAGGGCCTTTTTCTACTTCTGGAGTAACAACTTGCTTAGATTTTATTTTTGTATCAATCACATTCTTTGCCGCAATCAATAATCCAAGCCCTAAAAAAGCGCCCGGAGGTAAAATTGCTAATAAGAACTGATTGTCAAAGCTAAAGACTTCAATGCGCAGTGCTTCTGCCCATGGTCCAAGTAATAAGTCGGCACCATCAAACAGCGTGCCTTGACCTATTAATTCTCGAATAGCGCCAAGCACAACAAGCACCAACATAAAGCCAAGTCCCATCATTAAGCCATCGAATGCAGAAAGAGGCACGGTATTTTTAGAGGCAAATGCCTCTGCTCGGCCAATAATTGCGCAGTTGGTGACAATCAGTGGAATAAAAATACCTAATGATTGATACAGACCAAATGTGTAGGCGTTCATAAGCAGCTGAACGATGGTAACAAACCCTGCAATGATCATCACGAAAACGGGAATACGTATATCTTTCGGCACCCAGTTACGCACAATAGAGACAGTGATGTTTGAACCAACCAATACCAGTAAGGTTGCTAAACCAAGGCCTAACGCATTTGTAATGGTTGATGTTACGGCCAGCAGAGGACACAAGCCCAGTAATTGCACAAGGGCGGGGTTGTTTGCCCACATACCCTCTTTAAATAAGGTTTTGATTTCACTCATTACTGTGCTCCTTGGCATGAATTTGGCGCAGCAAATAGGTTATCAAACTCAGCTTTTGCGAACAGCACCGCATTTTTGACTGAGCCAACGACCGCTCGAGGGGTAATTGTTGCCCCAGTAAACTGATCAAACTGACCGCCATCTTTTTTAACGGCCCAACGTGTGTCATCGTCACCTAGCACATTTTGGCCTTTAAAGAGGGTGATCCAATCCGATTTTTTTATTTCGACTTTATCGCCGAGACCGGGCGTTTCTTCGTGCTTTGTGACACGCACGCCAGCAATGTCGCCATTAGCAAATACGGCTGTTAGTAAGTTGATATCGCCGCTGTAGCCACTAGGTGTGACATGGCGCATCACTAAAGCATAGGGTTCGTCATTTTTGTAAGCACGGTAAATAACCTGATCAGGACGAGGTCCTAAACGTTCATCTGTAATGATCACACAATCTTTATATAGTTGATTGTCATAGTGATGGGCATCAAGCACTTGCTGTAATTGCTCTGCAAGTTGCTTTTTTTCTTGCTCGCTTATACGCTCAGCCGTCAGGCTATGTGTCAGTGCAACAGCCCCTGTGGTAAGCAGTGCAAAAACAGTAAGAATGCCACCATTTTTAGTCATTGAGGAAAGTATCATTTTTTCACTCCATGGCCGTAAGTACGTGGTTGTGTATAGTAATCAATTAACGGCACAGCCATATTTAATAACAAAACACTAAATGCCACCGCATCTGGATAACCACCAAAGGTACGAATTAAGTAAATAAGTAAACCAATTAAGGCACCGTAAATTAAGCGGCCCTTATTGGTGGTTGATGCCGAAACAGGATCAGTTGCGATAAAAAATGCGCCTAACATGGTTGCACCACTGAATAGATGAAATACCACGCCTGGCTCTGTGCCTGGCGCTGCAATATAACCAATACCACTGCACAGTATAAGAGATGCTAAAAAGCCGACAGGAATATGCCAGTTTATTATCTTTGCTTTTAATAAGTATAAACCACCTAATAAGAAACCAAAGTTTACCCAGCCCCAGCCAAGTCCAAACCAATCATTAAACAGTGGTTTGCTCATACTTTCTGACACTGTTAGGTGGTGAGCCACATCGGTTTTAACCGTATCTAAAGGGGTTGCCATTGTTGTGCCATCAATTGCAACACGCAGCTGATCAACACTAAATCCAGCAGAGGTAAAGCCGTTAAAAATAACGGATAGTTGTTGTGTAAAGCTAATTGGATTTGCAAGCAGATCGTTTACTGGCAGCCAGCTTGTCATTTGCACAGGAAATGACACAAGCAATAATACATATGCCGCCATTGCAGGGTTAAACAAGTTAAAACCAAGCCCGCCATAAAGTTGTTTAACAATGACAATAGCAAATAGGCAACCAATTACGATAATCCACCATGGGGCAAGAGGTGGGATACTAAGCGCCAATAGTACAGCTGTAAGCCAAGCACTACCATCGCTTAATGTTGGCCATACTTTGCGTTTACGAAGTAACAGAACAGCGGCTTCACAGACACTGACAGTCAGTAACGCGAGCACAAGCTGAATTAATACCGCAGTGCCAAAAAAGTAAACTTGGGCTATTAAACCTGGAATACACGCAGCAATCACGGTGATCATTAAGCGGCTTAATGATTTGGTACTATGATTATGCGGCGAACTGGCCATGGTTAGTTTCATGACTTATCGGTTCCTTCTTGTTGTAACTTTTTAGCTTTAGCGCGAGCAATTGCACGAGCAATCGCCGCTTTCTTTTTGTCTTCGCTTGATTCAGGCGTGTTATCTATTTGCTGTGCTTCAGGTTCATCTGTACTTGAATCATCAGAGTGAGCGTCAGTACCGTGGGTGTCTGCGCTTTCGTTTTTTGCTTGTTGCTCAGCGTGCTCTTTCGCTGCTTTTTTCGCTTTTGCACGGGCAACTGCCGCTGCTACGGCCGCTTTTTTATCGTCAACGGCTGCAGGCTCTGCATCGGTTGCGCTCTCAGTTTCGGCTTGCTCTTTCGCTGATTTTTTTGCTTTAGCACGGGCAATCGCCGCTGCAACAGCTGCTTTTTTATCATCAACGGCTGCAGGCTCTGCATCGGTTGCGTTCTCAGCTTCAGTGGCTTGTGCTGCTTTTTTCGCTTTAGCACGGGCAATCGCCGCTGCTACGGCCGCTTTTTTATCGTCAACGGCTGCAGGCTTTGCATCGGTTGCGTTATCAGCTTCAGTGGCTTGCGCTGCTTTTTTCGCTTTAGCACGGGCAATCGCCGCCGCTACAGCCACTTTCTTATCATCAACGGCTGCAGGCTCTGCATCGGTTGCGTTATCAGCTTCAGTGGCTTGTGCTGCTTTTTTCGCTTTAGCACGGGCAATAGCCGCCGCTACGGCCGCTTTTTTATCATCAACGGCTTCAGGCTCTGCATCGGTTGCGTTATCAGCTTCAGTGGCTTGTGCTGCTTTTTTCGCTTTAGCACGGGCAATAGCCGCTGCAACAGCTGACTTCTTATCGTCTTTATCGACGGTTTCTTCACTTTGCTCTAGCGCTTTTTGCTCTTTGTACTTACGCGCTTGCTCTTTACGTGCAGCACGTTCTTTAGCTACTTCAGAATTATCTGGTTCCAGTTCTGCGCCTTGTTTTTTCGCTTTGGCACGGGCAATTGCGGCTGCAACAGCTGATTTACTGTCTTTATCGTCAGATTTTGGTTTAACACGGGCGAGGGCATCGGCCACTTTTTGTTTTTCATCGCTCGACTTCGTCGCGGGCTTGCGTTTATGACGGTTTTGTCGCTCTTCTTGTTCGCGCTCTAAACGCTCTTTGCGTGCTTCAAAGCGCTCTCTGGCGCGCTCAGCTTTTATTTGTTCTGCTTGTTGCTCTTTGATTTCGGCTTTAGCAACTCGGTAGTATTGCACAAGTGGAATTTCACTCGGGCAGACATAGGCGCAGGCTCCACATTCGATGCAATCGAATAGGTTATGCTCATTTAACTTGTCGTATTCTTTTGACTTAGCAAACCACTGCAGCTGTTGGGGTAATAGCGAAGCAGGGCAGGCATCAGCACAGGCACTACAACGAATACAGGCTTTTTCGTCTCCTGGTTCAGCCAGCTCTTGATGATCAGGGGCTAAAATACAGTTTGTGGTTTTTACAATGCCGATTCTTACCGTTGGTAAGGTAAAGCCCATCATAGGGCCGCCCATGACAACTCGTTGTTGTGGCACCGGTGAAAAGCCTTGGCAATCTAGTAAGTGTTTTATTTCAGTGCCAAGTAACGCCCATACATTTCCTTGTTTATGGATTGTATTGCCAGTCACTGTGACCACGCGTTCAATTAATGGCTTGCCTTCATAAACCGCTTGGTTAATCGCAAACAGGGTGCCTACATTGTGCACTAACATACCAATGTCAGCAGGAATATTGCCGCTAGGTACTTCTTTGCCTGTTAGCAATTTTATCAATTGTTTTTCACCGCCAGAAGGATAAACAGTAGGGACAGTTTGAACAATGATAGACTCATTATGTTTTGCTGCTTGTTGCATTGCTGCAATAGCTTCTGGCTTATTATCTTCAATACCTATGATTGTCAGTGTTGGGTTGAGCAAGTGCTGCATTAACTCAATACCGGCGATAATTCCGTGTGCATGTTCACGCATTAACATGTCGTCTGCAGTGATGTATGGCTCACACTCAACGGCATTTACAATTAAAAATTCAATGCTTTTTCGCGTATCTGCTTTTACGTAAGTGGGAAAACCAGCTCCCCCCATCCCTGCAATACCTGATTGATGAATAATATCGACTAACTCATCATGTGAGAGTGCTTTAGGGTCATCAACAGGGTTTAGTTCACACCATGTATCTTTGCCATCTGGTTCAATAATGACGCTGAGCTCAGGCAACGCTGATGGATGCGCAGATGGCATCGGGCAGATATCAGTGATCACACCAGAAGTAGGCGCATGTACAGGTACTGACCAGTTACCGCTAGGTTTCGTTAACGCTTGACCTTTAAGAACTGATTGGCCTTTTTCTACGATTAATTTGCCGTTGGCACCAATATGTTGTTTTAGTGACACAACTAATTTATCTGGAAGCTCTAGTCGCTCAATTGCACGTGATGTTGATTGTTGCTTTTGTCCAGGTGGGTGAATCCCCCCAGCGAATGGCCAGACTTTACCTTGTTTGATTTGTTCTATTAACGTTTCCATCTGCGCTCCTAATCTACCTGAGTCACAGGGATTGCATTTAATTGCCATTTCCAAGTTTGTTTGGTTTCTTTTACAGGCAGCATATCAATACAGTCAACTGGGCAAGGTTCAACACATAAATCACAGCCAGTGCATTCGTCAATGAGTACGGTATGCATTTGACGGGTCGCACCAACAATGGCATCAACAGGGCAGGCTTGGATACATTTAGTACAGCCAATACATTCGTCTTCTCGAATGTATGCAACGGTTTTTACTGGCTCTGCTTGTTCGCCGCCAGCAAGAGGTTTTGCTTCAACCCCCATTAAATCAGCCAGTTTTTTTACCGTGGCTTCGCCGCCCGGCGGGCATTTATTTATTTCGTCACCATTCGCTATCGCCTCTGCGTAAGGGCGACAACCAGGGTAGCCACATTGTCCACATTGAGTTTGTGGCAATATGGTGTCAATTTGATCAACGATAGGGTTGCTTTCTACCCGAAAACGTACGGCAGCAAATCCTAAAATCAAACCAAATATTAGCGCTAATGAACCTAGCGCAATTAAGGCATAAAACAAGGTCATATTAAAACTTCACTAATCCTGTAAAACCCATAAAGGCCATCGACATCAGACCTGCGGTGATCATCGCAATCGATGCACCTTTAAATGGTGAAGGAACGTCTGCAACAGCTAAACGTTCGCGTAATGCGGCAAAAAGAATTAACACCATTGAAAAACCAACTGCTGCGCCAAAACCATACACGGCTGATTGTAAGAATGAATGGTCTTCTTTGATATTAAGAAGGGCAACACCTAACACTGCACAATTTGTTGTGATCAGAGGCAAGAATATACCGAGCAAACGATACAAAGTTGGACTGGTTTTTCTAACAACCATCTCAGTAAATTGCACAACGACAGCAATCACCAAAATAAAGCTCATGGTGCGTAAAAATGCGATATCGAGTGGAATCAAAATATAGTGATTCACCAGATAGCTGGTAACAGAGGCGAGTGTTAGCACAAAGGTTGTCGCTAAAGACATACCAATAGCAGTGTCGAGTTTACCTGATACACCCATAAACGGGCATAAACCTAAAAACTGAACTAAAACGAAGTTGTTGACTAGTACGGTACCAATCAGTAACAAGACATACTCTGTCATGCGTGCCTCACGAGAATAAAAACAACGTCATTATCCTTTTTTCTGGAGGCTGACACAACACATGCGAGGCGATTAGCTTAAATTAACAAAGCTGTTTGTATTTGAAGTGTTAAAGTTACGTTAAAGACCTGATAAACAGTCGGTTTATTAGGTCTTATTGGCGTAGATCTTAGATGTCTTTTGGTTTTTCTATGTAATAACCCTGCACGCCATCTAAGCAAAGGGTTTCGATAATGTGTTTCTCTTCCTGGCTCTCTACACCTTCGGCAAAAACATTAACCCCAATCCGGTGAGCAAGATCTACCATCAAGCGCATAAAATATTGATTGTTTTTATCATCTTCAAGGCCGCGGGTATAGCTTGCATCCATTTTAATAAAGTCAGGCTTCAAGTCTCTGAAGAATTTAAATGAAGTTAAGCCTACACCAAAGCGTTCAACAGTCACACGCGCACCGACACGATGAACCATATCAATAAAACGCTTACTTGCTTTTATATTTTGTTGAAGACCAAATTCGCTGACTTCAAAAATTAATTTAGTGGCAATATTGTTATCTTTTAACAAACGGCGTTCTAACCAAATAAGAAACTGATCATTATGCGCACTGGATGCTGTGACATTTATACCAAAAAACTTTTGTGAGAAGTTGCGTGTCTTCACTTTTTCAAGGGTGGTGTCGATTATTAATCGATCAATTTCCATTGCCATACCGAGTTTTTCGGCCATCGCTAAAAAAGACGCCGTAGGAAGCATTTGATTTTCGGCTGTTTTAAAGCGCACTTGAATTTCGGCATAGGCTTTGATGCTTTTACCAATTGGCATGATATTTTGCATAACTAAGTGAACACGCTTTGACTCGATCACTTCGTTTATCACTTTGCGCCAGTTTTGATTACCAAAGCCAGCACTCACATTGTTTACTAAATCTGTTTCGCGTTGAACATGCCATGCATTTGCTTGCTTAGATTGTGCCATGCTCATAGCGTTATCAACAATCGACAGTAGTTCGCCTAAAGGTTTGCCTTTTTCGTACCCAACTATGCCTGTATTTGCTACTGAACTTAATTCTTGGTTCTGCTGATACTGCGTAAAACGCGATTGTAAGTTATCACCGAATCGTTCAGCTTCTTTTAGGGGAGTATTAGGTAAAATAACAGCAAAGTCTGAACTGTTTACCCGAAATACTTGGCTATTGGTGTAAGTACCACTGATATGTTTAATAATATCGGCAACACCTTTTACGTATTCATCGCCTTTTTGATAACCGCGAGTTTGGTTTATTGCTTGTAGCTCACTACAACGCACCATAGCTAAAGAGCCAAAGGTGCTTTTATCGGCATTTTCGATGTTTTTCTCGTAGTATTCGACGAACATATTACGATTACCAAGATTTGTAATGACATCTTTATACGCTTCTTGCTTAATGCTCATTGCATTGTTTTCAATATCATCATGCTTGGTTTGTAAAAAGTGCGAAAGACGATTGAAAGTAGGTATTAAATCTTTACTAAGCTTTTTCAAGCGTGTTGTGTCCATTGCTTGTTCAAGATCGCCATTAACCTGATTTTGATTGATATAGATATCGATGATATCTGCAATGGTGGTGCTCACTTTTCGGTTTAAGCGTCTGAACATGCTTTGCATATATATAATAGGCAACAAAGCAATTAAGCCTGAGACTAAAATGACAATAAACATGGACTGTTGTAGCAGGTTTGCCAGATTGTTTGCGTTGATTGTGAATTCAACTTTTATGTCAGAAGCTTGGTTAACAGCAAATTGTGGGCGAATCGAATTAAAGCTCGTATTTACAATATCTGCAAAGAGGGGCAGGGGCTGTGGCGATTCAACCATGGTAACGAGGTTACCTGCTTGATCTCGTATTATAAATTTAGAGAAAGTAGTGCCGTCGGCAAGCGCTTTTTGTATTTTTTCAGGCGCAAGCTCGTCCATCGTTAAACTATTTATGTAAGTATTCACTACGAATTGCGCTTTTTTCTGAGCATCGCTAACTGCGTTGTCAAACCCCAGTGCAATAAAATACCCACCGAGCAATGCAAATAGTAGCCAAGAAATAAGTTGAACAAATATTAGTTTTTTAAAGCCTGCCATGTTTTTTATCTTATAAAAGCCTAAAAGGAAGAATCAATTCCCTGATTGATTGCTTTAAGTACAGTGAATTCTATTTAAATAGCAAAAAAGAAATAACTCAGGATAGATTAGAATATATAAGGCAGAAAGTCTAATAGATTCGCAGAATGTGAAAGATGATAAAAGTCTAATATATTCTGGAAGTTGGCTCCCCCTCCCCGACTCGAACGGGGGACCTGCGGATTAACAGTCCGTCGCTCTAACCAACTGAGCTAAGGGGGAACAATAAAAAACAGAAACTTGGCTCCCCCTCCCCGACTCGAACGGGGGACCTGCGGATTAACAGTCCGTCGCTCTAACCAACTGAGCTAAGGGGGAAACGTTTATGGTCGAAAAACTTGGCTCCCCCTCCCCGACTCGAACGGGGGACCTGCGGATTAACAGTCCGTCGCTCTAACCAACTGAGCTAAGGGGGAAGCGTCATGCCTTTCAACGGGGCGAAATATTAATGACAGCATTGCAAAGTGTCAACATAAAAACTTCATAAATTCAAAAAAGAAGTGTATTCGATGTTTTTATGTTCGATCTGAACAAAATGTAGCTGAAAAACACAGATGTTTTCGCGGTTAAAGTAAAATTTCATGTTGGATCATGTGATTTTTTGCATGCTTTTTGACCACGAGCAATATTATAAATTAGTCAAAAGTATTCGTTGTATAGAATTTTGGCTTATAAGAGAGGAAATTGTCATTTATCTCAGATTTTATTCTCGCTATAAAAATTTAATCTAATCATTTTTATTTGCGCATTAAATTCTTCCATTTTAGAGGTCTCAAATCGGTCTGTCGGTTGAGAAAAAACGTTAAATACGGCATTAATTGATCCTGAATTGTGAATGTAAAGACAGATAAGAGAGTGGTTTAAGTGTTTTTTATCAGTGTGTTAGGCTGTTTTTTAGCCACTTTATTTTGAATTGTCATATTTATTTGCATGGTGAGTGTGAACAATAATTAGGCATTCTTTAAAAGAATCTAACAAAAGGGTTAAAACAAGACACTTGCGTGATTTTCATAGGTTGCGATAAATACTGAGCTCAAAAGCCTTTATAATTGCGGCTTTCAGAGAGTTATCCACGGTTTCTGTGGATAACTCTGTTTATTAAACTTTAAGAACAGCTATGGCGCTAGAATTTTAGGGCGCTGCAGCAATTTCAAGCATTTAATTATATTTTTTTTACTTATTTAAAATCAAACAGTTAAGTTTTGTATCTGAAGCGACGCTGAATTGATAAGTAATGTTATTCGTGACGATAAAATGACACGGTTTGTTGTGTAAAAAAGCAGCGGTTACTGCCATTTTATTGTAACAATGCTATTAATGATGTTCTTATTTTGTTTTTTAACGATGTTCGTGGTTGTTTTTATGTTAAAGCCTCAAAAGTGACAGTTTTCTTTGTTTAAAATTAACCGTGGCTTGCAAGGCGAGGATGCTTTAAACTTATCAGCTCAGTAAAAGAGGCAAAGTATTCCCATGACCGTGACGTCGCAGAGCAAATCTAAACCTGATCTTTTAAACTCTCCAATCCTGCCAACGTTGAAAAAAATGACTATCCCTATGATCTTCGGGATGATCACCTTAATGATGTTTAACCTAGTTGATACTTTCTTTATTAGTCTACTTGGTACAGAACCCCTTGCAGCAGTGAGCTTTACTTTTCCTGTAACCTTTACGGTTATTAGTCTTGCCATTGGCCTCGGTATTGGCACTTCAGCGGTAATTGCGAAAGCATTAGGGAGTGACAAATTAGATGAAGCTCGGTTTGATGCCAGTATTGCTTTACTCATTTCTGTGGTTTTGGTGTTTTGCTTGTCTGTTATTGGGTATGTATTTATTAACCCTATTTTTGAATTGTTGGGAGCTGGGCAGCAAGTACTTCCGCTAATACACGACTATATGAGTGTGTGGTTTTTAGGCAGTGTATTTTTGATTACCCCGATGGTTGGTAATTCTGTTTTGCGCGCAAGTGGCGATACAAAAACGCCGAGTTTAGTAATGGGGGGCGCGGGTCTCATTAATGCCGTGTTAGATCCGATTTTAATTTTTGGTTTGGGCCCAATACCGGCATTGGGTATTCAAGGCGCTGCCATTGCCAGTGTAATTGCATGGTCTTTCGCGGTGGTGATTATTCTTTATATACTGGCAATTAAAAATGGTTTGTTGAGCTTGTACGCTGGCCAACAAACGATTATTGGGGCAATAAGAAAAATTTTAAAAATAGGTTTACCTGCAGCAGGGGCGAACATGTTGACACCCATTGCAATGGCTGTGATGACGGCGTTAGTGGCTAAGCATGGCCCTGAAGCCGTCGCTGCATTTGGTGTGGGTAGCCGAATTGAGTCAATAGCCAGTTTAGTGGTTTTAGCATTGTCGATGACATTGCCACCGTTTGTCAGTCAAAACTTTGGAGCCGGAAAGTTAGGCCGTGTAAAAGAAGCGTATATTACTACGTTGAAGTTTGTGATGATTTGGCAATTCGGCATTTATTTACTGTTGCTTTTGACCTCTAGTTTTATTGCGCATGTCTTTGGTAAAGAGCAGGCGGTTATTGATGTCATTAAACTTTTCATTTATATCTTGCCATTAAGTTACGGTTTGCAAGGTGTGATAATTCTCTCTAACTCTTCATTTAATGCTTTACATAAGCCAATGAATGCGCTGATTTTAAGTATCATTCGTTTATTTGTCTTTTATGTGCCAATTGCTTATGTCGGGAGTGAAATTGCAGGGTTAACAGGCTTGTTTATAGGCGCAGCTGTGGGTAATTTGTTTACGGCTTTTGTGGCTTATAAGTGGTTTATAAAAGAAGTAAATGCATTAAGCACAACGGCGATGAAGGAGTGTCATTTATGAGTGATCATTTTCAACTGGTTTCAAAATTTAAACCAAGTGGTGACCAACCCACGGCCATTGCTCAATTATCTGAGGGCCTTGAAGCAGGGCTTGCTCATCAAACATTGTTAGGTGCTACAGGGACGGGTAAAACCTTTACCATGGCAAATATAATCCATGATCTAAATCGGCCAACGATTATCATGGCGCATAATAAGACGCTTGCAGCGCAGTTATATGGAGAGATGAAAGAGTTTTTCCCTCATAATGCGGTTGAATATTTCGTGTCATATTATGATTACTATCAGCCTGAAGCGTATGTTGTTGCCAGTGACACATTTATAGAAAAAGATGCCTCTATTAACGAGCATATTGAGCAAATGCGCTTAAGTGCAACCAAAGCGTTACTTGAACGCCGTGACACAATTATTGTTGCATCTGTTTCGGCTATTTACGGTTTGGGCGATCCTGACTCGTACATGAAGATGATGTTGTTACTCAAAGTAGGCGAAACTGTCGACCAGCGTGATATGCTTCGTCGCTTAGCCGAGTTGCAATATACGCGTAATGACATTGAATTTAGTCGTGGTACGTACCGTGTGCGCGGTGAAGTGGTTGATATTTTCCCTGCTGAGTCAGATACATACGCGGTGCGTGTGGAAATGTTTGATGATGAAATTGAGCGTTTAAGTATCTTTGATCCATTAACAGGGGCTGTTGAAAAGCACATTGTGCGCGCGACTATTTACCCAAAAACACACTATGTGACACCCCGTGAGAAAATTCTTGATGCGATTGAGAATATTAAGGTCGAGTTAAAAGATCGCAGAGCTCAGTTGCTTAGCGCAAATAAACTTGTCGAAGAGCAACGTATTGCACAGCGAACACAATACGATATAGAAATGATGACCGAGCTTGGTTATTGCTCTGGTATTGAGAACTACAGCCGTTATTTATCGGGGCGTACTCCGGGCGATCCGCCGCCTACATTGCTTGACTATTTACCTGATGATGCCTTGATGATCATCGATGAGTCGCATGTGACCGTATCGCAAATTGGTGCAATGTACAAAGGTGACCGTAGTCGAAAAGAGAACTTAGTTGAATATGGATTTCGTCTTCCTTCGGCATTGGATAATCGGCCACTTAGATTTGAAGAGTTCGAAGCAATTGCACCGCAAACGATTTATGTATCGGCAACGCCAGGCGAATTTGAGCTAACGCGCTCAGCAGGTGAAGTGGCTGAACAAGTTATTCGTCCTACAGGCTTAGTAGACCCTGAAATTGAAGTGCGCCCTGTGGGTACTCAGGTTGATGACTTATTGTCTGAAATTTACAAACGAGTTGAGGTAAATGAGCGTGTCTTAGTGACGACCTTAACAAAACGTATGGCAGAAGACTTAACGGATTACTTAAATGATCATGATGTAAAAGTTCGTTATTTGCATTCTGACATCGACACAGTTGAGCGAGTTGAGATTATACGTGATTTGCGCGCTGGTGTTTTCGATGTGTTAGTGGGTATTAACTTATTACGAGAAGGCCTTGATATGCCAGAGGTTTCACTTGTTGCGATACTCGATGCTGATAAAGAAGGCTTTTTACGTTCGACGCGTTCTTTATTACAAACAATAGGGCGCGCTGCTCGTCATTTAAATGGTAAAGCAATTCTGTACGGTGATCGTATAACGAATTCAATGCGTCAGGCTATTGATGAAACTGATCGTCGTCGTGAAAAACAGCAAGCTCATAACGCAGAACATGGAATTGTACCGCAAGCGTTAGTGAAAAGTATCACGGATATTATGGATGTTGGTGAAGAGGCTGGCCCTAAAGATAACCTTCGATTGGTCCGTAAAGAATCTAAAAAAGTGCTAAGCGCTAAAGAGATTGCCAGTCAAATTAAAGCACTGGAGACTAAAATGCACGCGTACGCAAGTGATCTGGAGTTTGAGAAAGCAGCCTCAGTGCGTGACGAAATACATGAATTACAACAACAGCTAATAAATTAAGTACTATGACAAACGATTTTTCAGCCATTTTAACTGCGTTAGCAGATGCGCCACTTTCGGCTAACGAACTTTGCCGTATTTTTCATGGCCGCGGCCACAGTGTGGCTGAATTAAGCCATATTAATGTTGATTTTTACCCTCCGGCATTATTTTTAGTGTCGTATGAGAGCATCCCTGACGATCAACTAGGTCAACTCACTGAAGTACTTTGGCAATGGGCGCAAAATAATGCCCCAGAATTAATTACTGCGTTGGTGTATCAACAGCGTAGCGGTATAAATACGATTAATAGCGTGGTACACGGCGAACTTCCTGACGAGCATGTTGTTCAAGAAAATGACATAAAATTTAGAGTCGATTTATTGAGCAGGCAAAATACCGGTATTTTTCCTGATATGCGTCGTGGCCGTGAGTTTGTACAGGCTCATAGTCAGGGGGCTAAAGTACTGAATTTATTTTCATATACTTGCGGATTCTCCGTTGCGGCAATGCAAGGGGGGGCTGAGCAAGTCATTAATATGGATATGAATAAAGGCGTGCTCAGAACAGGTAAACAAAATCACCAACTTAATGGGTTTACACGGGGTGTTAGTTACTTGCCTCATGATATTTTAAAATCATTTGGTAAGCTTAAAAAGTCAGCACCTTATGAGTTGATTATTGTCGATCCGCCCAGCTTTCAAAAAGGCAGCTTTATTTTGACGAAAGATTATCAAAAAATATTGCGCCGTTTGCCTGAGCTGCTCAACGAAAACACCCTTTTATTGTTGTGTGCCAATAGCCCTGAAATGTCTGAACAAGCATTTAAAGCACTGATTGCAGAGCACACAGAAGGTGCAATTACATTCGTTGAACGTTTAGCGCCTACCGCTGGTTTTATTGAAGTAGACAGCGATAGAAGCTTAAAAGCGCTTGTTTATAAAACCACACAGTAATGGCGTTAAGTAAGCGTTTATCAGCGATCGCGCAAATGGTCCCAAATGAGTATGATGAGATTTGGGACTGCTGCTGCGATCATGGCTTTTTAGGCATGCAGTTACTCAAAGATAATAGAGCCGATCAAATCCACTTTGTAGATATCGTGCCTGAGTTGATGCAGTCACTCCAACAGACACTGGCGCGTTTTTCAACTGAAGAACAACGCGGACATTGGCAGGTACATTGCCAAGATGTGGCCACTATTTCTTTAACACCCCAAAAACGTCATCTCGTGATTATTGCAGGAGTTGGGGGAGATTTAGTGTGTCAGTTTATTTCGCAGATTCAGGCTCACAATCATCTTGCTCACATCGATTTTATAGTTTGTCCTGTGCACCATAGCTATAAAGTACGCAGCCACCTACAGTCATTAGATTTTGGTTTAGTCGCCGAGCACCTTATTTCTGAAAATAGACGCTTTTATGAGTTAATGTTCGTGAGCGCATCGGCTAAAACGCCAATAACGCGAGTAGGACAGGGGATGTGGCAATTAACGAATAAGGATCACCAAGCTTACTTAGGGCAACTATGTGCACATTACCAACGCATGCTAAACCAAGATGCTGATTATTATCAGCAAGTGCTTGATGAGTATACTCGCTTAATGCGAACCTAATTGTTTTAAAGCTTGTTAATCTCTTGTTTTACGCTGTAACTTGAGTCTGTGACTATGGCTTCGAGGGTCTGTACGCGTTGTTTTAACTCAAGAAGCTCAGCGGTAACCGCTGCAACTTGTTCATTCGCTTCTTTATTGTCTTTTAGGGTGCGCGATTTAAATTCTAAATGTTTTTTATACATATCGAAGATAACGCCTGAACCAACCGAGATCAGTACAATTAATACCACCATCGTAGTGCCTGACATCATAATTCTCCTTTTATCAGTATCTTTATCCAATAGAGTATAGACTGGATTTTAAAAAGCAAAGGGGATTCTGTTACAAGGTATGTCGTTTAAAAAGCGATTTTATACGAATAAACCCAGTCACAAGCATGGTGCCAGCAATAACACACAGAGCGCCAAGTAACGTATTTGGCCCTATTTCTTCGTCGAGTATCAGGTTGCCCCATATAATGCCAAACAAAGGAATTAAGAAGGTAACGGTGAGCGCAGAGGTTGGACCAATCTCGTCAATTAGACGAAAAAAGAGAATATACGCCACTGCAGTACACACAATACCCAGAGCAATAACACCCGCCATTACGGTTTGACTTGGCATTTCTCTTATTGGCATCACAAAAATCAATGGTAATACGAGCATACTTGCGGCCCACATACTGCCATGCGCATTATCGAAAGCTGACAGTTTGGGGGCGTGTTTGGTGTAATGCGAGGCAATAGCATAACTAAGTGAGGCACACCGGGATGCAATAATTGCTGTTACTGTGGCGGTGTTGATAGTTAGGCTGTTTTGTCTAACTAGGATAGCAACCCCAATGAGACCGAGTAAGAGTCCCAGTATCATACTTTTACTCGGTGTCGATTTACTCCAAATTATGCCAACAATGGCTCCCCAAATGGGGGTTGTTGAATTTAAAATCGCTAATGTCGAGGCATTAATAGTTTGTGCGGCAAACGCAAATAATAAAAAAGGAATCGCAGAATTGAGTGCACCAGTAATAAAAAAGTGCTTTTTGTAGGTAAAAAAAGCAAGCTTTTTATTAAAATACACGGCAAAGGCACAGAGTGTTAAGGCGGCAAACCCTACGCGTAGTTCAATTAAAACGGCAGGCCCTAAACTTGAGGCCGCCATACGCATAAACAAGAATGATGCGCCCCAAATAGCGGCAAGAAAAAATAAGCGCAGTAAGCTGTGTATTGGCATAATGATGAATCATTCAAAATAGTAAAGCACGAGCATACCAGATACTGCCTGATAAACTCGCCTTATTCGGGCTTGTAAGTGTAGAGTAAGCACTGAATAGAAGGCCTCTATTCAGCAGGTTTCACACGTTTTTTTTCGTAATCTGATTTGACTATTTCTAATGCTGCGAGCACATCCTCTGCAGGGACTTCGTTTTGTTCTAAGAGCATAATAAGGTCGACAGCCACTTTAATATAATTAGGAGCGGCTTCTAATTCATTGTCCATTCTGTAATTCCTTTTTCTTTGCAACCTGGCTGATTGCAACATCGATAGCCGTTTGTACTTGTTGTTCCATTAGCATTCGCTCACTGTGCGGTAAATAGAACTCCATATCGACATCGTAGCGAATGTAACGAGCGGGAAGCTGGTTGAGTACTGTGCAGCATAAATCGGCCATCACATCGTCATTGTATACGGAATCTAACTCTCGTTGCGCTATATCTTCGAC
This sequence comes from Pseudoalteromonas lipolytica, assembly GCF_900116435.1. Lineage (GTDB taxonomy): Bacteria > Pseudomonadota > Gammaproteobacteria > Enterobacterales > Alteromonadaceae > Pseudoalteromonas > Pseudoalteromonas lipolytica. The sequence continues at coordinate 28,977 of NZ_FPAZ01000024.1, forward strand.
AACCAGTTTTTCATAATAGTTATGAATATCATCATGCAATTTCATACAGTTTGAATCCAAAGTGATAGTCATTTCAGTGTATACCAAGCTTTAAAATAAATCGACAGCAGCTCTAAAAAGCTGAGAATGAACATTAACTAAGCGATTTATATTTCGTTGATAGCCCCCACCCAAAGCCGAAAAAATAGGAATTTGCTGCGCTTTTGCTTGGCTTAATATGAAGTGATCACGTTGGTATACCCCATCAAGGCTAACAAAAAAATGCCCTAACTCATCGTCGCTAGCGATATCTGCGCCGGCGTTATATAAAATGATATCGGGTTGATGAAGTCGAACGGTTAGTTGGAATGCTTGTTTTACTGTTTCAAGGTAGTGTTGGTCAGTGGTGCCATGCTCAAGTGCGAAGTCGTAGTGAGAGTGTTGCTTGATGCGCGGAAAATTTTGCTCACAATGAATTGAGCAGCTAATCACTTGTTCGTGATGGCTTACAATTTCTGCGGTGCCATCTCCTTGGTGTACATCACAATCGAAAATCAGAACAGTGTCAGCCAGCCCTTCGTTTATTAAGTGGTTTGCAGCAATCGCTAAATCGTTAAAAATACAAAAACCACTTCCGTGATCACTAAAGGCGTGATGATAACCGCCGCCTAGATTAAAAGCGGCACCGTGCTGCAATGCGAATTCAGCGCCATTTATACTTGCACCGACAGAAAGTAAGGTGCGTTCAACTAATTCGTTTGACCAAGGAAAGCCCATTTTCTTAATGGCTTTTTCCTCAAGTGTCCCATTTAAAAATGCATTAATGTAAGCCGGGTCGTGACACAACGCTAATTGTGCTGTTGTGGCTTTATTAGGTGTAATAAACTTATCGTCGTTTATAAAGGTACTTAATTTTTGTTTTAGTAAGCTGTACTTCTGAATAGGGAAGCGATGCCGTGCGGGTAAATTAAGCGCAGAATAACTGGGATGATAGTAAAACATTATCTAAGCTGCTGTTTTTCGACCTGTTGAATTTTGTCTTCGGTGGCAGAAATTGCTTTACGACACCTTCCTAAGCGTGCATGCAATGCTAGTATCTCTTGATTTATTTCTGCTGCTTTTGCTGCGCTGGCTGCGTCTAGTTTGAGTTTTCTTTCTTCGATCATCAGTACTAAACGACGTTCAAACTCATGGTTCTGTTTCAGTTCGTCATACAGTTCATGCGACGATTGCATCATTTTTTGTACGGCTTGTTTGTATACCTGAGGTTTGGTTTTAGGCTTAAAACTGTATTTATTTTCTTTTGCCCAAACAGGAGTCGACTTTATTACATTGAAGACGGCTTGTACCTGCTGAGTTATCCGCTCTAAGGCATATTGATACGCGTGGCGATGCTCTGCCGGGGGTAAACTTTTTAACTCGTCTTCAATTTCACTCACGTAGTCAGCAAGCTTCATACTTTTTGTTGTAAACACCCCTCTATCAAATAAACTTGGTTGCGCTTGCATGTAGCGGTTTTTAGCAAATAAATTGCTCTGATCGAATTGTGTGGCTTGATGTTTCAGCCGAGCAATTTGTTCACATAGTTTATCAAAAGCAGGGGAATGCATTTATAAGTAAGCCTCATAAATTAGCTTTAATGCCAAAATAATGACCACGGTATTAAAGACAGGGCGTATCATTTTACCACCAAATTTAATCGCAGAATGCGCACCTAGCCATGCGCCTAGCATTAAAAATAAGCCCATTGTGATGCCTAATAAAAAATTAACATGGCCTAATGCGACAAAGGTAATCAATGAAATAAAGTTTGAGACAAAGTTCATTGACCGAGCAAGGCCGCAGTTAAGCAATAAGCTCATTTTATATAATAGACTATTTGAAGCCGTCCAAAACGTGCCGGTACCGGGGCCTGCAAGACCATCAAAAAAGCCAAGTCCTAAACCTTGTAACCATTGTTTAATCTTTGTTTTAGTATCAAGTGTTGGTAATTCATTATGCTCTGTTGTGCTTAGGCTGCCAAATAAGCTGTAACAGGCAACCAAAATGATTACCACAGGGAGCAATTTATTTAAAAAATCGATACTTAAATAATCAACAACCAACGTACCAATTAATGCCCCTATTGCTGTTGCTATTATGGATGCAGCCCAAAAACGAGGGCTAAATAACTTCTTACGAAAGTAGGTGACACTGGCTGTTAATGAGCCAAAACTGGCTGCCAATTTATTGGTGCCAAGCGTAAGATGGGGAGGAAGTCCGGCTGTCAGTAACGCGGGGACGGTAAGCATACCTCCACCGCCAGCAATGGCATCAATAAATCCAGCGGCCAGCGCGACAGCGCAAAGTAATGCCCATGTGGTTGGTTCTAAAGCTAGTTCAAACATTAATAATCAATTTGTCTTTTAAAAGGTGGCAAGGTATCGAGCATGGCTTTGCCATATCGCTTGGTCACTAAACGGCGATCAAGAATGGTAATGCGACCTTGATCGTTTTCTTTGCGAAGCAGTCTACCACAGCTTTGAACTAATTTCTTTGCTGCATCAGGAACTGTGATTGATAAAAATGGATTGCCCCCTTTACTTTGCACAAACTCGGCCTGTGCTTCTTCTATCGGTGAAGTTGGCACCGCAAAAGGAATTTTAGTAATGACGAGGTTTTCTAGGTATTTACCCGGTAAATCGAGCCCTTCTGATAAGCTTTGTGTACCAAATAAATAACTTGCCCTCCCTAAATCGACATTAGCTTTGTGTTTTTTGAGTAAAGCCTCGCGCGACATTTCACCTTGAACTAAGACATCTATCCCTTTCGTTCTAAGTGCTTTGACCACATGGTCCATTTGCCAATATGAGGCAAAAAGCACTAAATTTGCTTTTTTATCATCAAGGTAACTTGGTAACTTTTCGGCTAAATGATCACTAAATGCTTTGTCTGTCGGTTCTATAAGTGTGTTCGGAATATGTAATATAGCTTGTTTGGGGTAATCAAAAGGTGACGGCACTTTGATATATTTAACACCCTCTTCTTTGGCAAGGCCACACTCGTAAGCAAAGTGGTCAAATGACCCTAGTGCGGTTAAAGTTGCAGAGCAAAGTACGGCTCCCGCGCATTGATTCCAAAGTTTATCTTTTAAGTAATAACCAACTTCAATTGGGCAATCACTGAGTAAATGATCATGATGATTTTTATATTCTAAACGTTTAATCCAGCGTGCATGGGGAATACCTTCACCCTTTGTGGCATAACTAAACCATAATTTATTTAATAATTCCAAACGATTTATGTAGTGACCACTTTCCCCTAAAATAGGGTCGGCAACATAGGGTTTTATATCGCCATCACTCACATCTTGTACGAGCGTGTCATGCATTTTATTCAAGGCACGCAGAGCATCAAGCGTTGCGTCGCTAATGTCTTTTGCTTTGGCATGTAACGAGGCTGGGATTTCACCGTGCTCAAAGCGATAGGTATCATCACTGTTGTAATTAAAGTTGGCATTGTCGAGTATGTCGCGCACCACTTTTAAGTTTTTAGCCGCATCATTAATACTGTCGCTCAGTTTAAAATTTTGCCCAATGGCCTTTTGGCCTACCAAAACGTTGGCCATTTTGCCTGCAAATTTTACCAGTTTATCAAGCCACTCTATCGTGCCTTTGATGGTCGCTGCGGCAGATGAAAAGTCGCGAGTGATATGGGCTAAGTGATGCGCCTCATCAATAACATAAATGGTGTTATCGGGTTCAGGCAGTATTTTTCCGCCGCCTAAATCAAGATCGGCAAGCAATAATGAGTGGTTGATAACAAGCACATCCATCTGCATTAACCGCTGGCGCGCCATATGAAATGGACATAATTGATGAGCACGCATTTGTCGTTGGCATGAGTGCTTATCGCAAGCAATAAGGCCCCATACTTTATCGGGAATTGTGTCGGCCCAGCTATCGCGATCGCCTTGCCATTGCTTTTTTGAATACGCATCGTACAGCTGTTTTAAACACTTTGTTTCCATATCACTTAAGGGAGAAGAAAGTGTGGGCATGAACTCCATTTGGGTTTGGCTATCGCCATTGACCGCGTTGCTGAGCTTTTGTGCGCAAATATATCGTTGTCGGCCTTTAACAAGATCAAACTTGATATCGAGGCCTGAATGCTCTTTGAAAAAAGGCAGCTCTTTATTAATTAGCTGTTCTTGCAGGGCAACGGTCGCCGTTGAAATAACCAGCTTTTTCTTTTTTGCCATAGCGAGTGGCAGCGCACCTAAACAATACGCTAACGATTTACCCGTGCCTGTGCCGGCTTCTATAACACAGATACGTTGGCTTTTATGGTATTCACCCGCCAGTGTTTTGGCTATTTCAGCAACTAAGTAGTTTTGACTACTTCGTGGGCGGTAATCAGTGAGATTATCAGCTACATGCTTATGAATTTGCCGAATAGTTTTTTTTAATGAGTCAGAAAGCATGCCCAGATAACCTAAAGTATGTATATAATTACAGTAATTAATTTTAGAGAGTTAACTGAGTAACTACAAGCGACTTGTTAGTAAATTTGTTGATTAGCATTTGTTTTATGCATTTCGCATTTTCATATTTGGGTTTAAAGGGTCATATAGATGCAATTAACTTCTGGCTTTATTCTTTCAACACAATGCTTTGATAGTACGCATGGCGTATCCATTGTGGTGTGGATTTTGTCTGAGCAAGGACCTGTCAAGCTGATTAGCCCACCGCAAAAAGTGCTCTTTTTCATTAATGAAAAAGATGTTGCTGCGGCAACTCGAATCTTGGCACAGCACAATGTGGCATGTGAATTTAAGCCAGTGCAATTAAAAAGCTTCCAGCAGCAGGCTGTTGTGTCGTGCTATTTTTCTTCACTTAAGCATTATTACCGCGCTGCAAAACAGCTAAAAGCCCATTTCATCAAAGTTTACGAAGACGATATTAGACCGGTTGACCGGTTTTTAATGGAGCGTTTTATCAAAGGTTCGGTGTGGGCCAAAGGACGGTTAATTAAAGGTCAGCCTTACCCCGTATTAGCAGACGTTCAGTTTAAACAAAATACCGAGTTCACACCCACTTTTACGACTGTATCGTTAGATATCGAATGTGATGGAGAAGGGGTGCTGTTTTCAGTAGGACTAGTCGGGAAGAGCATAGATGCTGTTCTTATGATCGGTAAAGCTGAGGACACCTCTGATCTTAACTTCAATGTTATATGGTGTGAGGATGAAATCGACTTATTGTATAAGCTCTGTGAGTGTGTGCAAGTCATTGACCCTGACGTTATTATTGGCTGGAACGTCATTGAGTTTGATTTTACAGTACTTCATGCTCGTTCTGAAGCATTAGGTGTAGGGCTGCCTCTGGGTCGTAACAATGAAAAAATGACCCTCAGAACTGGTAATTTTACACGTTTAACGATCCCAGGCAGGGTTGTTATTGATGGTATTGATACACTTAAAAATGCGACATATCACTACGATAGCTTTAGCCTCGCGAATGTGGCGAGTATTGAGTTAGGTGAAGAAAAACTAATTTCTTCAGATAACCGCTTAGACGAAATCGTTCGCCAATTTAATGAAGATAAGCTCGCACTTGCTTGCTACAACCGCCAAGACTGCATTTTAGTACAACGCATTTTCGAAAAGCTTAAGTTACTCGATTTTGCCGTTGTTCGAAGTCAACTAACCGGCTTAGAGCTTGAAAGAATGGGTGGATCCGTTGCGGCCTTTACTAACCTTTATCTTCCTTTATTGCATCGCAGTGGTTATGTAGCTCCAAACTCAGGCGATCATGGTCTTAGCTTTGATAGTCCAGGTGGTTATGTCATGTCCTCGGAGCCTGGTTTATATAAAAATATATTAGTACTTGATTACAAAAGCTTATATCCATCAATAATGCGCACTTTTTGTATAGATCCACTAGGTATGGTGGAGGGTCTAAAACACCCTAATCACGCAATTGAAGGCTTTAATCAAGCCCTTTTCTCAAGAACAGAGCACCACCTACCTGAGCTTATTCGTGAACTTGCCGCAACGAGGCAACTTGCTAAAGACAATGAACAGCCAATGCTTTCTCAGGCTATAAAGATCATCATGAATAGTTTATATGGCGTTTTAGGCTCGAAAGGCTGTCGGTTTTACGATCCTCGTCTTTCAAGTTCAATTACATTACGTGGTCATGAAATTATGCAAACTACTAAAAAGTGGCTAGAAGAGTGGGGGTATAAGGTAATTTATGGTGATACTGACTCCACGTTTGTGAAACTTGATGATGAATTAAACTCTCAGAGCTGTAACGAAATTGGTACAAAGCTGGCAAGAAATATAAACAAACGCTGGGAAAATGTATTACAGGAAACATATAAATTAGAAAATTTCTTAGAAATTGAGTTTGAAACTCACTACAGCCCATTTTTTATGCCGACAATTAGGGGCAAAACCACCGGTTCAAAGAAACGCTATGTAGGTAGAGTAGAAAAACATGGCAAAACAGCACTTGTGTTTAAAGGAATGGAAACAGTGCGAAGTGATTGGACAGAGCTTGCTCAGAGGTTTCAGGTCGCACTCTTTGAAATTTTATTTAGCGAACAATACAACCAAGAGCTGATCAGGCAGCTATTTGATAACTATGTGGAAAAGCTTTACGCAGGCGAGTATGACTCGCTACTGGTATATCGAAAACGTCTAGGTCAACACCTAACAGACTATCAAAAAAATATCCCTCCTCATGTCAAAGCTGCGAAGCAATATTTAGCACATAACCCCAATGCTCAAATACAACGAGGTCAAGTAATTGAATACGTATATACGCTTAAAGGCGCTGAGTATTATACCGGAAATCACAAGTTCGATTATGGTGTTTATGTTAATAAACAGCTGTTGCCACTGGTTAACATGATTATTGAGGTTTCAGGGACTAATTCAAAGGGGCTATATTCTAGTCAAATTCAGCTGTTCTGATTGTTTTTTGCCCAAGCGTTGTAAATTCCACAGCTTTATTAATGTTAAAATAGTGCTTTTTTTGAGCGTTTAATTAATTTTTGTATCAATTTATTAATTTTTTATAAACAAAACTCTGGATATTTTGTTTAATTTGTTTATTATTTGTTGGTCGCGACGCATGTCCGATAACAAATAATAAACAAGCTTATGCAAAATATAGCCACAGTATAGTGGTCCAGGGAGAATCAAATGTTAAATAATAAAGTTTCAAAAGCTGTTCGCTTAGCGATCGCTTTTGGTGCAGCTTCAGCTGCTTCTTTTTCTGTTAGCACTATGGCAGCAGAAGATGAAGAAAGTGCTGAAAAGGTTGAGCGAATTGAAGTAACTGGTTCACGCATTAAGCGTGTTGATATGGCTACTGATTTACCAATCACAGTAATTGACCGTGAAGCAATTGAGCTTAGTGGTGAATCTTCAGTTGCTGATCTACTTCGTAACACAACTTTCAACAGTCTGGGTTCGTTTCGTCCACAGTCTGGTAGCTCTGCGCAAGGTGCTACTACTGTAAGTTTACGTGGTCTAGGTTCTGACCGTACATTAGTTCTAGTTGACGGTCGTCGTTTACCTAAGTCAACACTTACTGGTTCTAGCCAAGATTTAAACTTCATCCCAATGGCAGCTGTTGAGCGTGTTGAAATTCTTTCAGATGGTGCATCAGCATTGTACGGTTCAGATGCAATTGGTGGTGTAATCAACGTAATCACTCGTAAAGATTACAACGGCGCAGAAGTTACATTAGGTTCTGGTCGTATTGAGCATGAAGGTGGCGATCGTGAAAATGGTTCTGTAGTTTTCGGTGCTTCTTCTGATAATGCATCAGTGCTTGCAGGTGCTTCATGGAATGGTCGTGATATTGTTTACGCTCGTGACTTCCCTTGGTATTCACCAGGTGGTTCAGTGTACTCAAACAACTTCACAACAATGGCACAAGATGATGAGGGTAATTACATCCCAGGTGCAAGTAACTTTGATTTCTTCTCGCCAGAAGCTACTTGTGAAGGTGTTGGTAACGAAAACTTCTACCGAATTGGTGCGCGTTGTGGTTTTAACTTCGCAGCTGTATCTGCTGATGAAGCGTCAATTAAAAACCGTTCAGCTTTCGTAAAAGCACGTTTTGACATCAATGATGACTGGAGCATTTTCTCTAACATCAATATCGCACAAACTAAGTCATTTGGTCGTTACGCACCAGGTCTAGATGAGACTGCATATGGCCCAGACCAAATTGATGCGGATAGCCCAAATAACCCAACTAACCCTGATAGCCCTATTTACGATCCTTCGTTAGAGCTTGAGCAACAGCCACTCGATTTTTGGCACCGTTTTGCTGCTCTAGGTAATCGTGATAACAACCTTTCTACAGAGTTGAAAGATATCACATTCGGAACTAATGGTATGATTGGTAGTGTTTCAGTTGAAGCTGGCGCACGTAAAACAATCAACGAAAGCCACAACGTAGGTAGTGGTTACATTCTTCGTAGTATCGCTCGTCAGTATATCAATGACGGTACTTACATGTTAAACGACCCGTTTGGTGCTTCAGCAGAAGTACGTAACGCGATGACTGTAACGACGTCTCGTACTGGTAAATTTAACCAAGAAGAAGTCTTTGCGAATGCGGCATTTGACATCATGGAAACTGATGCTGGTGCTATCCAAGGTTTCGTAGGTTTTGAATACCGTACAGAAGATTATGCTGATAACTACGATTCACTTTCTGAAGCGGGTCAAGTAGGTGGTTCATCAGGTAGCTCTGCAGGTGGTTCACGTTCTGTTCGAGGTCTATTCTTCGAAGCGCTAGTACCAGTAACTGAGCAATTTGAACTAAACTTCGCTGGTCGTTACGATGATTATTCTGACTATGGTTCAGATTTCTCACCAAAAGTATCTGCTCGTTATAACCCAATTGATGCGTTAGTACTTCGTGCTTCTTGGGGTAAAGGTTTCCGTGCACCGTCATTACCAGACCTTACACAACAGCCAGCAGAGTCTGCTGACTCAGTAAGCGATGATTTAACATGTGCGGCAATCGGTGAGGCAGCTGGTTGTTCATCACAAATTAATGCAACTGTTATCTCTAACCCTGATCTACAATCTGAGCAATCAGAGCAAATGTCATTAGGTATCGTATATCAAGCGACTGATAACATCGATTTTGAGCTAGACTACTATGATATCGAGATTACTAACCGTATCCGTGCGTTTGGTTCTCAATACATTATTGATGCAACATTACGTGGTGACTCACTTCCGCCAGCATTTACAGTAACTCGTGCACCAAATGGCGGTATTACTAATGTAGTTCGTGGTTTCGGTAACGATGGTACACTTGAAACTTCTGGTTTAGACTTTAAAGCACGTTCAAGCTTTGATTTCGGTGATGCAGGTCGTTTAACAACTAACTTAAACATCTCTCACATCCTTGATTACAGCACGGACGGTGGTCGTAACTTCGTTAAAGACCCTGGTGTACCACAACAACGTCTAACATTATCAAATGTTTATTCAGTTGCTGATTTTGATGTAACTTGGAACTTAAACCTTATTGATAGCCAATGTGAAGACATCGATGCAGATGGTAAGTGTATTGGTCATATTCCTACGTGGGTAACTCATGACCTTCAAGTAGCGTATAACACGCCTTGGAACTCTAAGATCAGCTTCGGTGCTCAAAATGCATTTGGTAAAGAGCCACCTCTATTTGCTTATGATGGTCGTGACTACAACTTCAACCTATACTCAGGTTTCGGTCGTATCATGTACTTCAACTTTAAACAATCATTCTAATATTGTTTAAGTTTAACTAGAAAAGAGCGACATTATTATATGTCGCTCTTTTATTTTATAACCTCTTTCGCCCCTCTTTATTAATACGAATACACAGTAGAGACTTTAATTATAGAATCTAGCTTTTTGATTCTTTATAATATGAGCTGGAGTGTGTGCGTATCAAATTCGGACTTTATTATGCATTGGGAACAATATTGGAATTCAACAGATGGTTTTTCAAGTTTTGCAGAACTTAAAAATGAGTTTGGTTACCCTAAAGAAATACTGCATTTTTGGCAGAAAACTCTTAGTGAAATAAGCAGTGAAAATCTAAAGGTACTTGATTTAGCAACCGGTAAGGGGGCACTTGCTATTTGGCTAAAAGCTGCGGCAAATTCACAGAATAAGTTGGTTGATATTTATGCTTGTGATGCGGCTGACATAGACGTAAGTTCGATAAAGTCAAATGATGTGAAATTAGAAAAAATCATTAAAGATATAAATTTTTCATTTGCGACTAACCTTGAACAGTTGCCTTATGAAGATGATTGTTTTGATCTGTTAGTTAGTCAATTTGGCTTCGAATATTCGTCGTGGGAATCATCCCTCAAAGAAGTGACCCGGGTTTTAAAACCAGGTGGCCAAGCGGTGTTTATGATGCACAGTGCATCATCACAAATTGCACTAAACTCGGCAGCAGGACTGTCAGTGTTTAAATCTTTGGTTGAGTTGGAACTGTTTGAAAAACTAAAAACATTGGTTGATCTCAAGCTTACAAATCAGCAGCTTGAGTTTACTAACAAAAATAAACAACTCATTAAATCACTAAATGAGTTTTCACTGGACAATAATTCATTACAGTGGTTTCAAGATGTTGTAAGTAATGTTGCAAGAATAATGCAAAACATTAATTCAGAGTCGCATACTGCAATTGATAAATTACAGACTAATGTTGAATTTCAAATTAAACGGCTTGAAGAGCAAACACGTGTGTCAATGACTGAAAACTCTATTCGCAGCGCATTCGATGAAGCGAGTCTAGAATTAAAGATTAAAAGTATTAACCCAATGTCCGTTGATGAAGAACACTTTGCATGGACCGTTGTTATCGAGTAAAGAGGCAAGGGCCCCTTGTTTAGTTAAAACGAGTCTCCCACTGAATATTTCTATTGTGTTTCTGTGTATTTATCACTAATAAAAGGACTTTAAATTTAAGTTAGCGTTACAAAAAAGCATGAACATTATAAAAACTTCCTAGTAAATATAAGCTGCTCAAATTAATTAATGCACGCTATTTATAAGAGCAGTGAACTTTTTTATTTTCTCAAAGCGTATCACAACTAGGTTAATAAACTTAATTATATACACTCTGTTTAACATTAAGCCGTTAGAGGTTATTTAACTAACGGCTTAAAATTTTGCTAATTTTATTTCTGGTTCTTTAAACTCTATTTAAGATTTTCATCTAAAAACTTTGTCATAGCATTGTAAAAATCAGTGCGATTTTTAGGCTTATGATAACCATGCCCCTCATTTCTTACCATTGATTCATAAGGGTAATTAATTCTATCAAGGGCTGAAGTTAGCGCTTCATATTGCTCCATAGGAACCCTAATATCATCCGAGCCATGAGCTATAAAAAGTTTAGCCTTAATTTTATCAACATTATATGCAGGTGAACGAGATTTCTGATCTTCTACGTCCATACCATGCACAGTATTTAAAAATTTCACCCCAGAATCTCTCGTTGGGATATCTCCACTGGAAAACATTTCAGGGATAGAGTATACGCCTACATATCCAATAGCACATTTGTACAAGTTAGGCTCTCTTACTGCGCCCATTAGTGCTGCGTAACCACCATAACTCCCACCATATATACAGATATTATTTTTATCGATAATTTTTTGCTTTATAGCCCAGTGGGTGGCATCAGTTACATCATCTTGCATTTTTGTACCCCAATTTTTGTAACCACTCTTTAAAAATGAGCTACCATAGCCACCAGAGCCTCTGAAGTTTACTTGCAACACTGCATATCCAATACTTGCGAGATACTGAGCTTCAGCATTAAACCCCCAGAAATCTCTGACACCATGAGGTCCCCCATGCAGCATTACTACTGCAGAGTAAGGTTCTTTTTTATTATTTGGTATCGTTATATAACCGTGTAATACGACACCATCTCGTGCTGATATTTTGAATGGCTCTACAGTTGCTAGTTCCTTTTTGTTTATTTTCTCGTTCATCGAAGCGACAAAACTCGCTTTCTTCGAGGTAATGTCGTAAAGGTAAAATTCTGTGGGTGATTTATCTGATGAAACTTCAAAGACAGAAAGCTTTTGTTCTTTGGCATGACTTGTAAATCTTAGCCTATATGCGTGGAATGAGTCACTTAGCCTTTTTAAAACATCGTTATCCCCTGCATCCGAGAAATAATGATATGCAGGGTAATTGGGATCATACGTAACACCCACAACCTCACCTGAAAAGCCATATATAGGTGTTGAAATATCAACATCTGCGTCTTCTATCAGTTTCTTAAGTTCATTTGTTTCCAAATTAAAAGAAAATACGGCTATGTTCTTAGTGGTAGAGTCATTAGTAAAGTACGCTAAATTTCCTGACTTGTTCATGCCAATAATTGAAAGGTTATCACCAGGATTATAATTTAAGATTCCTAGGTTAAATGTCTCCCAGTCTGAATTAGGTGTCTTTTTATAGAACATGTTGAGTTCACCTTTCCCCATTTCATGCTCTTCTTTTTCAACATAACTAAAAGCAATTCTTGGTTGGCCTGACACATCTGCAACCATGCCAAAGACATCTTCTTTAGGTTGATCTGCTTGATAACTAGAACGACCATTATAAACATTTACCTTATGAACTTTTACTGCAAAATCATCAGCATAATGTTGTTTTGTAACTAATATGTTTTCTTTGTCGTCAGGTAAAATACTTAAAATGTTGTAAAACGATGTTTGTGACGCTAACAATTCCCGTCGGTTAGAGCCGTCAAAGTTTGAAGCTATGAAGTAAGGTGAACCACCTTTAGTATCTAAATAACCAACGGTTTTTTTGACTGACATGATGAAGCGTTCATCATTTACCCAGATGACGTTAGCTATTTTTTGATATTCACCAAATCCATAACTGGATAGCACTTTTTTTGTCTTTCTATCGAGAATCACAAGCTTAACTTGTGTCTCATCTTGAAATGTAATCGAAAAGTATTTTCCATTAGGCGAGATTTTTACTTGTTGATAATCTTTGCTGTTAAAGAAGTCTTCAAGGGTGTTTTTAGCAAAAGTCATTTGGCTAAATAGTAAAAGTAAGAGGCCTAAACTTTTTATATATCTCATATCAATCCAATTGTTTTTGGTTTTTTAATTGTAGGTATTAAGAATATCAGAGTTGAAAGTGTTGTAAATACATTGTTGTAACATAGTTTTATCATATGTAATTTAGTGTAGGTTGAAGTAATTGTTCTAGCTCTTTGGTATTGGCTTTGAATGCAATGGTTTCATGTCTTTATTTATTTTTAATGCTTGCTTTTACGTTTGTTAAATTTTTGTGTTTTTATGAGGGGTTTTTATAATAAGTTTTGGAAGATTATATTTAATATTTTGTACTATTAATTTTTACGTGAATGAAAATAAACTTTATATTTGTAATGGTGTTTTTTAGAAATGTCACTTCTTTACTTTTTATATTAGATCTTTTGTCATTCAACAATATTGAATTAAGAATAGGGTAGTGCTTCAGTTATGAAGTAGCCGTCCATTTCATTTCGCATAGCAGCTGCATATTTTGACACTGATATGCCATTAATCTCGAACATTTAAAATCTTTCCTGCGTCTCAAATTTAGCTTTCTGGCCATTAAAACTAAAAATACATTAAAATCAAGTGCTTATGATTGGGTGGTGAGTTTGACATGTAAATGTACATAGCTGATCCGTCTATCGGGTGGTAATTATGCCGAAGGCTATCAAAGCTACTTTTATTTATGAAAAGTTGTGTCTTTAGTATTTTATATTAGCAAATCATCAGTGCTTATAACCTTTTTGACTTATGAGGACGTTATAGGTGATGAGCTTAGTGGTTGTTCATTGTTCTGTTTTTTGGATTTATGTGTTTTAAGGTTGATGCTCTCTTCTTTCCTGCGTTTTTAGACTGTCTCCCTTTAAGCTAGTGGGGTTTTAATGTTTTTTTTAAATATGCATTATTAATATATTGTTGCAATTTTGTTTTTACATTGTTTGGTTTGTTTTAAATTTTTTATTTTTTGTTGCGTTTGTATTTATATTGATTTTATTTTAAAAGGCGCAAGTTAAAAACATGTTGACCAGAAGTTATCTAGGATATTAGTATTTAATCACCGCATTAAGGTATTAGTGCCTATGGCGGGGTTAAATAAAAATTAATAAGTCATAATATGGATATGACCAGGGAGAATACAATGTTAAATAATCAGGTTTCGAAGGCCGTTCGCTTAGCACTTGCTTTCAGTGCAGCGTCAACTTCACTATTCTCTGCAAGCTCTATTGCGGCAGATGAAAATGATGAAGGCGTAGAAAAAGTTGAGCGTATTGAGGTTACAGGTTCGCGCATTTTTCGTGAAGGGGCTATCTCTCCATCACCAGTTACTGTAATTACAGGTGAAGATTTAGTAAGCACTGGTGCAATGAATATCGGTGAGGTTTTAAACAAGCTACCTGCACTAGCAACGACGTATTCACTGGCTAACTCAGGCCGATTTATTGGTACAGCCGGTGTAAGCTTACTTGATTTACGTGGTATGGGTAGTGAGCGTACGTTAGTACTTGTAGATGGAAAACGTCACGTTTCTAGTGCCCCAGGTACATCTTCTGTAGATACAAATACTATTCCTAGTGCGTGGATTGAACGAGTTGAGATTATCACCGGTGGTGCGTCAGCTGTATATGGTGCTGATGCTGTAACGGGGGTTGTTAACTTCATTTTAAAAGAAGAAATAACAGGCCTTAATGTATCTGCAACGAAAGGGTTTGCGGATAACAATAATTATGAAAATGAGAAGTTTACTTTTTCATACGGTCAAGATTTTTCAGAAGGGCGCGGTAATGCGGCTATCTCTTTCGAATACAATTCACAGGATTCTCTAAATGCATTAGATAACCCGTGGACTTCGACATCTTATGCTTCGATGCCATATGAAGTCGTGACAGGTATGGAAAGACCTGAAGATATGCTAGACAGTGAAGATTTTCCAGACAAAATAGTAGTACCAAATGCGGGCTATTATTTAATCTCTAACGCGGGTACAGTTTGGAACCCTAACACTGGTGCGATTATGGGTCGATTTAACCCAGACAGCACGTTAGGACCTGTAAATACAGGCAGTTTTGAGGACGGCTCATATTGTGGTGGCCCAGATTGTGATTATATTAATTTACGCCAATATTCGGAAATTCAGCCAAAGTTTGACCGCATTAACTTAAATTTCAAAGTTAATTATGATGTTACAGATGACTTGAATGCATATTTCCAAGCAAAGTACTCTAAAACCGAAGGGGAAAATATTGGTCAGCCTTTCTTCCGCTTCTTCAGTGGTGCAAACTTAATAAAGCGTGATAATGCTTTCTTATCTGAAGATACAGCAGCCCTAATGGATCAAGAAGGTCTATCGATCATTGGTGTCAATAAAATGTACAATGATATCGGTCGCCGCTTAGAAGAAAATACGCGTGAGACAACACGATTCGTAGCAGGGTTCAAAGGTAATTTGACTGAAGACTGGAGCATGGATATATCTTTGGTACATGGTAAGTCAGAGATAGAACGTATTAATGGTGCAAACGTCATCATGGCTAATTATGCCAATGCAATAGATGCGGTTTTTGATGACGCAGGAAATATTGTTTGTCGTAGTGAAGAAGCCCGTGCTGATGGCTGTGTAGCTGCTAATATTATGGGCGATGGTGCTATTAGTCAGCAAGCGATTGACTATGTAACTACGACGTCTGTGGGAACTTCAGAGATTGAGCAAACTGTGTTTAATGCGACATTCTCTAATTCTGCACTTTTTGAATTACCTGCGGGTATGGTTGGTTTCGCCGGTGGTATCGAATATAGAGACGAATCAAGCGTCACTATTGAAGACCCATTTGCTAAAACCGGGGCTACTTTCTTTAATGCCCTAGGTGAAACCGATGGTGGATATGATGTATCTGAAGCATTCTTTGAATTATCGATTCCATTACTAGAAGAAGTCTTTTTAATCGATTCACTCGTTTTAGACACGGCTGTTCGTTATGCGGATTATTCTACAATTGGTGATGCAACAAGCTGGAAGTTAGGTTTAGATTGGACCATTAACCCAGAGTTGAGAGCACGTTTCACTGTTTCAGAAGCAATGAGAGCACCAAACATTGACGAGCTATTCTCTGGTCAGAGCCAGTCATTTACTAATGTAGATGATAGTTGTAAGGTTTCTGAGTTGGATCAGTTAAGCGCTGAGGGCAGAGCAATACGTGCTGCAAACTGTGCTGCATTAGGTGTTCCAGCAGACTTCGATTCTAACTACGATAGCGCAACTCTTGAAACTTTAGTCGGTGGTAATCCTGATTTGCAACCTGAAGAATCAAAATCAATTACGGCTGGTATCGTTTATCAACCAAGTTGGTTAGAAGGCTTCAGCGTAACTGCGGATTACTGGGAAATTGACATTGACGATACAATTAGTGGTATCGGTTTCCAAACTATTATTGACCGTTGTGTTGATTCGCCTACAGGTGTTGATAATCAATTCTGTAATTTAATTACTCGCGATCCTGAAACGAGCGAAATTACCCTACTAAAAGGGTTTGCGCTTAACATTGCTCGTAGTTTAAACTCTGGTGTTGACTTTGAGTTTGCATATGACTTTGACGCACTAGGTGGTCGATTCAATACTAGCTTCATTGGTACATACCTAATTGAAGCAAAAGATTATCCATTCTCAGCAGAGCCAGAAAACTACACTGATTATGAAGGTGTTTTAGGTGAAGAGACATGGCAAGGTAATCTAACCGTTGATTATACTTACAATAACTATAAAGTTGGTTTTAGCACACGCTTTATAGATGGTGTTGAACTATATGATCACACGTCGTTAGATACTAACCCAAATCCATCAAGTGAAATGCGTTATGGCTCATACTTTATAACTGATGCTTCATTCGCATATAACTTTGAAAATGGTGTTGGCCTTAAACTGGGTGTTGACAACTTATTTAACCGTAGGTTACCAGGAAGCACAACGGGTACAGGTGCAGGCTCAGCCATCTATGACAATATCGGTCGATTTGGTTACCTTCAAGCATCTTATAAATTTTAATACAGTATAATTAGTCTGTATTATCAATAAAATACACCATAAAGAACGTTCCTGTTCTTTATGGTGTATCATTCATCATTACGCTCCAATAGCCTTTCCTTCGTACAAGAATTAATACCATATATGGACTCTCTCCGATTGCAAGACAGTAATTGATAGAATTTCAAAGTTCATTGCTGCCATATATTCGGCTTTTTTATGAGCAGATTTATCCGCTCTAGCCCTGATGGATATCCGCCCCTATCACCTTATCAATCTCGACGGCTTCTAACAGCCTTTGGTATTATCAGGTTTAAATAGGACGGCTATGAACCGTTTTCCGTCAATCTCAATCTTTGCAATTTTTGCTATTGAACTTTTGTCTTTTAATTGCGGTTAATGTTTTTATACAAATTTGTACCTCTCTTGTTTTACGGTCATCGCCCATGCCATTCGCGCCATTTTATTCGCTAATGCAACCACTGCTTTATTAAATGGCAGCCGCTCCCGCAGGTTATTTGCCCATAAGCTTACCTTGTCAGCTTTACTCCCCGATTTGACT
>NZ_FPAZ01000029.1 GCF_900116435.1 Pseudoalteromonas lipolytica
GAAGATTTAAAACCGAAGTTTTACTTAACTCTCTGCTACGTTGCTCAGCGTCTTTCGTTGCTGTCTCCCGTCTCAGTGGGGTCGCATTATAGGGAGATCCAAAAACAGATCAACACTTTTTTTCGATCTTTTTATCGTTCGCTCACAAAGTGAACTAAAATTACCGAAAATAACAAAAACAGTCGCAATTATGGCTGTTTTTTAAGCCAATATTCATAATTTAATGCAAATTTCATTGCTATGTTCATTTAACGCGTTAAGATAGCAAGTTCACAATGTTAAATTAATGTTTATTTCCTGTTTATTGGTAGATCAAAAATGAAATTACCCGATCAAAAATCTTTTCTTTTCTCTGTTATTCTTGCTGTATTAGGGTTTGTTATTGTTAAGTTTGCATTTTCGAGCTTAGCTTTAGACCCTGCGTTGCTATTTGGTGCAGGCTTATTAATTGGTGCTTTAGTTATTGCAGCACTCTCATCAACGGCAAGTGAGGAGGCTGAAGTAAAAACAAAAACACTTTATGTTGGCAACCTTCCTTACCGAGCGAATGAAGGTGTTGTACGCGCTTTATTTGAAGAACAAGGTAAAGTCTTTAACGTTCGTTTATTGAAAGATAAAAACACTGGTAAACGTCGTGGCTTTGGTTTTGTTGAAATGGCTGAGGCAGATGCTGACAATGCAATTAATCAATTAAATGATAGTGAGTTCCAACAACGTACTTTAAAAGTACGTGAAGCAAAACAAAAACAAGAGAACGAGTCTAATAGTTTCCGTGAGGAATCTGATCAATCAGCGTAACAAGCTCTACGCTTAATTGCTGGTGACTAATCGGAGCCGTTGCATAATAGTGGAGCGGCTTTTTTTTGTCTGTTGCTAAATTTAATTGCTGCGTTGTAATAATACTACTGACACGATTTGCAATTGCACGGCCTGAGTCAATCAATTTAACGCGTTTGTCGTAATAGTTATTTATTGCATGGGCTAATAAAGGAAAGTG
This sequence comes from Pseudoalteromonas lipolytica, assembly GCF_900116435.1. Classification (GTDB taxonomy): domain Bacteria; phylum Pseudomonadota; class Gammaproteobacteria; order Enterobacterales; family Alteromonadaceae; genus Pseudoalteromonas; species Pseudoalteromonas lipolytica. The sequence continues at coordinate 998 of NZ_FPAZ01000029.1, forward strand.
TGTGCATCCGAGTACTAATACATCAATATCATCTGCAATAGCGAGTTCAGCCATTGCTTCGTTGAATTCGGCTTTGAGTAGTTTTTTACTATGAAACAGTGTTTCTGCAATTTCCACCAGCTTAGTCGAAGCGTACAAGCTCACTTTTGTACCTTGACTGTGTGTCAAAATTAACGTCTCGGTGTATTTGCTTTTTGTAGTCGCGGGCGTGGCAAGTAAACCAATGTGCTTCGTATTACTTATGGCACATGCTGGCTTTATAGCAGGCACAACCCCCACAACTTCAATACTTGTATAGCGTCGAATAACGTCTAACGCAGATGCCGATGCTGTATTGCAGGCAATCACTAATATATCAACATGCAACGCATGTGTGTCTATAAAGTGTAATAGCCCTAATAAGCGTTGAATGATTGTTTGCGAAGTTTGCGCACCATAAGGCAGAAAGGCATTATCCATAAAATAGCTATAATCTGCATTCGGGATCAAAGCCTGGATCTGTTCAAGCACAGTTGTCCCACCAATACCTGAATCAAACACCATTATATGGACTGACAAACTACTTACCTCGGATCATGAAAGGCAAGCAGTTTGCCATGTGACTATCTAAAAAGAAAGCGAAGACTAGTTCTGTTCATTGGCTGAACGTAGTGTATTCATTTGCTCGAACATCGCTTTGGTATAATCAACCAATTTACTGACTTCTTCTTTATCTTGATTTAACCATTGCAAAATTCCGGCAAGTTGATTTTGCAAACCAATATCACCAGCTTTATTAAAGGCTTCTTTTAAGTCATCGTTAAAAGGGGCGACCTTTTCTGCAACTTCTTTCTCTGGCGTTGGTTTATATTCTTCGTACCCTTTTATAGCTGCAACTGTTTTGGTTTGCTTCAAATCCATCGAAAAACCGACTAGCTGCTCATTACTCAAGTTAAGCTCTTTAGCTTGTTCAAAGGCTTCATCGAGTGAGCCTGAGAAAAATGTTTCGCTAACGCCTTGTAAGTCTTCCATCAACTCGTTAATGGCCTGCTGCTCTTGCTCATTAAGATCGCCATTCACTGACATAGAAAAAGATAAGTCACGTGATTGTGACGATTCACTGACATACGCTTCGTTGTCACCGTTTTTACTGTAGCTACTAGCGGACTTGCTCTCATATGCATCTGCAAAGCTAATACTGACTTCATCACCTTCGGCTGTGGTAAATGTATATTCAGCATTATTACTTAAGCTCACGTACTGTGCTTGGCTAACCGTCACGGCATTAGGTTTAGGATTAAATAAGTCTTCTTCAAGCTCATCAATACCTTTAAAGATACCTTCTTTCGATTTTTCGATACCCTCTTCGATATCGTCATTTAAGATGCCTGATTCTTTAAGTTCATCATAGGCATCATCGATTCCCATTTGTACGCCTTTGCGTGCCTCGCCTAACATGCCTTTTAACTTTTCATCATCAGCGCCATCTGCTTTTGCTTTACGCAGCGCACCACCAACAAAATTAAGTACATTTTTAACGATCTCATCAAAATCAAACAGGGGTTTATCTTTCTTTTCTTCTGCTTTAGGTAAACCAAGTGCTTGTGCAAGTTTATCGTCGAGTACTTTTGCAGCCAGTTCGCGGCCACGTTGTTGATAGCTATCTTGACGATTTTGAATGGTAGGCTGCTGCACAGACTGTTTACCATTGTATTTATTCAGATTTGTATTAGGCATATAGCCTAGGTTGCCAATTTTCATGATCCGACTCCATTTTATGGTTACCTCATTATCGGCCAAAAATCGCATAACTTAAGTTTTTTGTACAAAAAAACGACACTAAAATAAATAACAAAACTAGACAAATCCTCTCTGCTCCCTACAATAGCGCCGACAAATAGCTAAGAGATAAAAGGTAATCAGCCATGGCGGTTATAAAAATTGATACAACTCAATATGATGCACAATTGAGTGAGAAAGAGCAGCGCATCACGTCACAGTTTAGGCGCTTTGGTGTAAACACATTAGAAGTGTTCAGCTCTGATCCAATTCACTACCGTCAACGTGCAGAGTTTAGAGTGTGGCATGAGGGCGACGATTTATTCCACATTATGTTTGATCAGCAAAGCAAAGAGAAAATTCGCGTTGATGAATTTGATCCCGCCGCGCCACTCGTTGGCGAAGTGATGCAGGTGATGATTGAAAACTTAAAAGGGTGTGAGGTACTTCGCCGCAAGTTATTCCAGATTGATTACCTCTCTAGCTTAAGTGGTGAAATTCTTGTTAGTTTGCTTTACCACAAACCTTTAAACGATGAATGGCTAATTGCGATTAAAGAGCTTAAAGCAAAATTAAGCAGCCAGTTTAAAATCGACTTTATTGGTCGTGCACGTAAGCAAAAAGAAGTGATTGGGAACGACTATGTCGTTGAACGATTAAACGTAAATGGTAAAGAACTCATTTATCAGCAAGTAGAAAATAGCTTTACTCAACCAAACGCAAAAGTAAACATTAAAATGCTGGAGTGGGCACAAGCGTTGTGTGAGCCCCTTAATAATGATTTGCTAGAGCTGTATTGTGGTAATGGTAACTTTTCAATTGCACTAGCCGGTTCATTTAACCGAGTGCTTGCGACTGAGATCTCAAAGTCATCGGTTTATTCTGCGCAGTACAATATTGCTCAAAACAAAGTCGATAATTTAGATATCATTCGTATGTCGAGTGAAGAGTTTACACAAGCCATGAAAGGCGAACGTACTTTTTCACGTTTAGACGGTATTGATCTAAACAGCTATAACTGCCAAACAATTTTAGTCGACCCTCCTCGAGCGGGGATGGATACTCTTACCTGTGATTTGGTGGCGAACTACGACAACATTATCTATATCTCTTGTAATCCCGAGACATTAGAACGAGATCTTGATCACCTTTGCAAAACACACGAAGTGAAACGTTTTGCGATTTTTGACCAATTCCCCTATACACATCATATTGAGTCTGGCGTCTTTTTACAGCGTAAATAACTTAAACTTTTGCCAGCGCAGCCAATAGCGCTGGCAATTGTTGTTCACTGAACACCTGTATATTATTGTCACTAAGTAACTTTGCAGTTAAACCCATTCCTCGAATCTTTTGCCCTGTGTGACTTCCATCATAAATATAATTACGTCCACATGACGGACTAGACTCTTTGAGTAGTGCGAACCGAATCCCTTGTTCTTTGCATACGCGTAATGCTTGCTGTGCACCCGCTTTAAACTCTGCGGTGACGTCATGCGCATCCTGTGTTAATACTCTACCCTGGCTAATTTCAGCAGGCGCTCTTGGTGTAGGTAGACCACCCGCAACCTCAGGACAAAAAGACACAATACGCCCTTGCTGCTTCAGTGACTCTAATCCAGGATGTAATAAGTTTTGTGATTGACCGTCATAGCGTACCGGCTTTCCTAGTAAACAACTCGACACTAAAAGTTTTTTCATTTCTTCACCAAACAAAAAAGCTCCGCGAGCGGAGCTTTTACATAATATTTTCGAGTCTCTTACTTAGCTGCTAAGTAATTAATTAGCTCAGCCATGCTTTTTGCATCGGTAATACCTGAGTCTGCACCTAAGATTAAACGATACTTACCATTCACAATAAAGGTTGGTACGCCTTTTAAGGCTCCTTTTTGTTGATAGTACTCTTGGTCGCGTTTCATTTTCGCTGCTATCGTACGTACTGAAAAACTGTTGTAGTACTTTTCAAAATCTTCAGCGGTTACACCTTGCGATACGAAAATATCTTTCATATCTGCAAGCTCATTAATACGCGCACGTTTACCATGAATGTGGTCAAAAATTGCACCAACTAACGCATCGCTATTTGGGAGTACTGTTGCTGTTGCATAACCTTGCGCAAGCACTGTTTGGATCTCAGGATCACGAGGACCAACAAAATTAACGTGATTCTTTTTAAATTTAACGCCGTCTTTAAGCATTGGCTTAAGCTCAGCAACAATTGGCTCGAAGGTATTACAGTGAGGACAGTAGAATGAAAAAAACTCGGTCACTTCAGGCTTTTTAGAAGCTCGCGCATCAATTGTTTCATAATGCTTACCTTCTTCGTATTGCGCCGCACTCGCTGTGGCAACTAAACCTAGCGTCACGGCCACAAATGCAGCTTTAACTAATTTGATCATTATTCAATCACTCCAAAAATTATTGTTCTAATAAAAACTTTACTAACGCATCAAGCTGCTCTTGGCTCTTGATGGTATTTATATTAATTTTATATTTATCATTCACGATAAAGGTCGGCACACCCGTTAACGCCCCCATCTCTGAGTATTTATTCTGTTTGTCTTGCATCGCTTTTTCTGCACTGATCACAGGCATGCTAGCAATTTCAGAGTCAAACACATCGCCGCTAATACCATTTGTCGCCAATAATGCTTTCACGTCTTTAATATTTTGCAGCGGTGCACGTTGAATATGAATGCTGTGAAAAATTTGGTCGGCCACTTGCTCACCTTTACCATGTTGCTTTGCAATTAGGTAAGCATAACTTAGGTTACTTTGTGTTTGTTTCGATACACCACCTAAAAAGTTAACGTGATTCTTAACAAACTCAGTGCCTTCAGGCAGCGTTGAGGCCAGTGCTTTCGCCACTGGTTCAAACTTAAAACAGTGTGGACAGTAAAATGAGAAAAACTCAGTTACTTGTGGTGTAGCACTCTTTTTAGTGTTTAGTACTTCGTATTGATTACCTGCTTCAAAGTCAGCTGCCAGTGCTGCAAAAGGTAAACATAGAATGAGTAGACTTAATTTTAATTTTTTGAACATTGTTTTCTCGTCTTTACTTATCTTTTAAAAATTTATGGTAATAATTTTAACGGTGGTTCTTGTAGCGCTGCAAGCTGTTCTTTTAACGCGAGTATTTGCTGCTCCCAGTATTTGTCTTCTGCGAACCATGAAAAGTTCCGTGGGAATGCAGGATCATCCCAACGTTTTGCTAACCACCCCATGTAATGCACCATGCGCATCGCGCGTAATGGCTCAATTAATTTCAGCTGGCTGTGGTCAAAATCACAAAACTCTTCATACGCTGCTACCAAGGTGTCTAACTGTAACAGTTGATTGTTACGATCGCCACTGAGCATCATCCATAAGTCTTGAATTGCAGGACCTTGTCTGCTGTCATCGAGGTCAACAAACATCAGTGCATCACCCGCCCACAAAATATTGCCCGCATGGCAGTCACCATGTAATCGAATTGTCTCTACATTTTTATATTGGGCTGTGGTTTCTTTAATAACCAAATCCAAAATCGTATAAAAAGCATTTTCTAATGACGTTGGCATCAAGTTACTTGCTTGTAACTGAACTTTAGCTGTCTGAAGGTACTCTTCACAACTGATCACTGGGCGATGATTAAATGAAGATGCTTTTGCAACTTGATGCATACGACCAATTAAACGGCCTAACACATCGAGTTGATCTAAGTTATCAACTTCGAAAATACGCCCGCCCACACTGGGAAATAACGCAAATAAATAGCCGTCATGCTCAAAGAGGCTTTTCCCGTCCTTTACTACGGGCGCAACGACGGGAACTTCTGCATCAGCAAGTTCAAAAGCAAACGCATGCTCTTCTAATATTTGTTCTTTGCTCCAACGCTCAGGACGATAGAATTTTACAACGTATCGGTAACCGTCTTCTGCTTTAAACTGATAAACGCGATTTTCATAGCTGTTTAAAGCAAGTAATCCTGACTCAGCATAGATCCCAATACTTTCAACTGCGTCTAAAATTGAATCGGGTGTGAGGTCAACAAAGCTAAATTTACTCATAGTGTCCCATTATATAAAAAAGCGGGAAAACCCCGCTTTTTATTGTATTTGCTCAGTGTACTGAATTATTGCGCCTTAAAGAAGTTACTAGGCTGCGAAATCTGAATATCAGGCTGCCCCTCCACCGAAAGTATAAACTCGAATTTTGTCATCGGCTTTTTCAAATCGTACGGATCAACCACTAATGACAAGGGCACGTTATAAGATTCACCTGAGGGCACAGTGAATGTTTGTTTGCCTATATATTCAAAGTTATTTAAGCCTTCCACTGTAATATTAAACGTTTGCTCGTATTGCGCTTTGTTAATCACTTTAAGTGTGTAGGTGTTTTCAACCAAGCCATTGAAGTCAACTCGGTATAGCTGATTACGGTCGCGGATAATATCAAGCTCCATTGGTTTACGCATGGCAATATTTGCCACGAGAGCCCCGGTTAACACAACAAGGATAACAAGATAACCAATCAATTTAGGTCGCAAAGCATGCGTTTTATTTTCAGGGGTTTCTAAGTTTCGCTCTGTGGTATATGAAATGAGCCCACGTGGGTAATTCATTTTATCCATTACACCATCGCAAGCATCAATACAAGCACCACAGTTGATACATTCATATTGCAAACCGTTGCGAATATCTATCCCTGTCGGGCACACCTGTACGCATAAGTTACAATCGATACAGTCACCGAGTCCTAACTCTTTCGGATCTTGTTTACGTGAACGAGGACCACGATTTTCGCCACGAGATTCATCATAACTTACTGTAAAGGTGTCTTTATCAAACATGGCCGACTGAAAACGCGAATAAGGACAGATATGTAAACACATAATTTCACGCATCCACCCTGCATTGCCGTATGTACACACAGCAAACAATGCGATACACCCATAAGAATAGGCTGTGGCATCCAAAGTAAAAACATCCGGAAGTAGCTGGCGTATAGGTGTAAAGTAGCCAACAAAGGTAAACGCTGTATACAGTGAAAACAGCCACCAGCTGCTGTGTTTTGCCGTTTTACGCCAAAACTTATCAAAGTCCATGGGGCGTTGATCTAACTTCTTACGCTGGTTTGCAGTGCCTTCAAACTTTTCTTCGAACCAAATAAAAATAAATGTCCATACAGTTTGCGGACATGTGTAACCACACCAGACTCGGCCATAAAATGTGGTGACGAGGAACAGCGCAAAAGCTGCAAGCATAAGAATAAACGCAAGAATGGTTAAATCTTGTGGCCACAGAGTGAGGCCGAAGATATTAAACTTTTGGCCTACTAAATCGAACAGCACAGCTTGCTGTCCGTGGAAGTTAATCCAAGGTAAAAGCATAAATGCAAGCATGCCAACGAAACCAATTCGTCGCCTTAACAGCTGATGCAAGCCTGTTACTGCTCTTACATAAATTCGATTGCGTGGATTAAATCTATCATCATGGGAAGCGTTTTCCGGTTTTTGGATTTTTACTTCCGTTGGGATGTTTTTAACCTTAATTTGTTTATCCATCAAAATTCCTCAACGCCACTAGGAAATAAACTCAAACTGATGTTTGCAGTTAAATAGGTTATAAAGCCAATACGACAAATTAGAATGCATCTCATTTCGTTCAGAGTTTTCTGAAATTTCCAACCTATCGAAAGTATTATACTCAATCTCTCAAAAATTTCAGGGAATGATCTAAAATATGAACTTTTTAATTATTTCATCGTATATTCTTGCTTTTAAATCAGCCATTTTATTAAACTTGTCCCAATTCCTTCTTTATTTAGATCAAAGTTCTGTGTGCTATGAAAAAATTTATCATTTTAGTACTTATTATTTTAGCATTGTTCACGATTGATCACCCTTTGATCAAAGAACCCAGAGAACGGTTGTTAGGTGATGGGGTGAACGTACTTTCAGATTTTAGCCAAGTTAACCGCAGCCCCGCCGCGAATATGGCGAAGAACACGATTAAGTCACAGCTTAATTTATCGAGTTCAGAGCGTGAGTACGTCGAAGAGGCTTTTTTGAATGACGATAAACTGCAAATCTTTCATTTACATTATTGTCGTGAAAAAGATATTAACTTATATTTCTATGGTGAACGCCTAGAGCGTGTTTGTAATATTGTTTCGGATGCACTTGAAGAAAGGTTAAATAAATAATGGATTTTTCTGCGCTTGATAAAAAAACCAGCGATTCATTTGCTAAACAGCGCAATATGCTAAAAAAGTTGGCAAAAGGACACACTATGCATTGTGAAACATGCAAAGGAGTCCTTACCTTAAACCTACAGACTGAACAGCCTGGCAAAGGCATTGTTCGTTGTGCAAAAGGCTGCACAGATATTGTGTTAGAGCTTGCTTAGCCCCAGCCTTCATCATTATAAAGCTGGCTATTTACTGCAACGGCTTCGATTAACTCAGCAAAGCCTGCTGCAAACTCATTCATCACTTCATACTGCTGTTGACATAACAGCCCTTCGGTTAAACCATGCTGATTGGCAATCGATGCTATATCAGCTGAGTCGAGTATAAAGAAACACAAACTTTGCTGTGCTGTCTCAAGTGCTTCTTTTAATTCACTCGCTAGTTGTGGCGCAGCTAACAATTTAGCAATATAGCCCTGCGCCCCAAGCATAAAGCCTTGGCTCCAATGCTGACACTCTTGCATATCAAGGTACGGCTGCTGAGCAGAATTAAATTGCAAACTTACGGGTAAGCTGTATCCGGTTTCAAATACGTGTTCACTGATTTGCTGATATAGCGCCATAAATGCAAACAATACCTGCTCATCCATTTGCCCATCACAACCAGGGACAACTTGCTCAAGCCACTGATGAACATCCAATGGCTCGGGCGCACAAATAACGGCAAATAAATAACCGTGTGTTTGTGCTAACGATAGCGCGTCTTTTTGCTCAGCAAGAAAGCGTGCTAATAAGGCGCTTTGCTCTTTTGAAAACTCAGGAATTTGCATAATGCCTTCAATTAAAGTCGTGTTTATAAATTAAGTGGATAGCGTCCTTCGCTATCTGGACGCCCTAAAAACTTCGCAGCGTCATGCACTTCTTTTGGTAGACTGGCTTCTGGTTTTATATACCCTGCCACTTTAAAATCTAAATTGGCTTTTAGTACAGCATCAGCCTCAAGACCTAAGCGATTTTCAGGGTCAACCAAGACAGCTATATCGCCTGATTTACAACTAAGACGGCCGCTCAGTGGGCCAACACTAAACCAACCATTAAGTCCTTGAACATCGATATTGGGACTGGCAATCTCACCCATTAATGTTTCACAATACGGCTGACCAGAGCTGAACTCATCGAGATCAACAATCACACGCCCTTGTGCACTAATTGGCAATGGCAGTTTTAAGCGCGCCATCGCACGCTCAACGCTCAAACGTAGTGTGGTATTTTTTACCAAAACAGCTTGATTGAACAACCCATACGAAAAATCAGCATGGCCCGAAATATCTGTTTTATCACGCGGATCACCAAAGCGCACTGTACCAACTAGTTTGCCCGTCAACAATGACCAGCCAGATAACTTCCACCGTACATTATTAAGTTGCTCACCATCAAAACGTACCTGCATTATGCGACCATCCCAAAGCGAACCACTGGCTTTGCCTAGTTGCAATTGTTTTGGTAAATGCGGTGCAGCTAAATCTAGTGCAATTGCAGCGGGTGTTTTTATAAGCGTAAACACCAAAAAACACATCACAAATACTGTGACTAATAAAATAATTCTTTTCATCGTCTACTTCTCTAGTACCAAACGACTGACACGAACAAAACCAGACTTATCGTCTTTACTAATGTCTAAGTTTTCAATCAGTACACCTTGTGAATTAACTAATTCATCAAGCCACTCAACCAACTTGTTAAACTCGACAGAATCGATAGTTAAACGCAGTGAATTATCATTTGGTTGCATTTTACTGATGGTGATCTGATAACGATTTCGCGTGCTATTCACAATTTGACTTAAGCTGCGGTCATTCGCTACTCGTGCACTGCCACTGGCCTTTAACTTAACAATGCTCTCATCAACCCATGCCAGCAATTCTTGTTGTTTTATCGTGTCTTGTTCTGCTTTTTCAATCGCCGCATTTAACGGCCTAAAGATTCCCATCACAAGGATAAAAATAACAAAAATCACCCCAGCGACGACAACAAGTTGTTGTTCTTGCTCTTTTAATGAACGCCAGTAACTAATTAATTGGTTTTTCATGCCGCACCTCGCAACTTAATTTCACCGACGACAAAATCACCATCATTATTTAGTGAGCCTTGATCAACCGTTAAGCCTCGCTGTTCTAAAATTGCTTTTACTTTTCCAAACGATTGGAAATCTTTACCACGTGCACGAATACGTAACTCGTTGCGGCCTTGGTCATAACGCAAAGTTTCTGGCGTGAAGTCTTTTACTTCACTAAAAATAGTCACTAAGTCATTAGTCAAATCTAAGAAACCAGCGGTACTTCCGCTATCGAGCAATGCGAGTTCATTACGAATTTGACTACGAATCAACTGTGGGCGTACTTTCTTATTAGGAAAAGCGCGCTGATAGTTAGTCACAACTTGTGCCTTCGTTTTCTCAAGTTGAGTATTTAGTTTATATAACTCAAGGGACTTAACCCCCACACTGCATACCAATGCAACCCCTGCGGCAATAGCGGCTTTTTGCCAGTATCCCCACCAAATGGCTGACTTTTTCTTTAATTGATATACACCTTGGCGTAGATTAAAACTAATTTCAGGGAGTTGTTTCGCAAATAAAGCGAGCGGTAAATCATACAGCTCCGTTTTTGCCTCAAGATTAACTGATTCAGGGAACCCAGTGGCTGGACTAAAATGTGCAACATCTGGGTGGCCCATTGCGGTCAAATAACCATCTAGCCAGTCTGTTTCAACAGCTGCAATATGCCAGTGACCTAATTTACATAACCATTGGCCATTGAGTTCAACGGTACGCAGGGTATTTTCATTGTCGACTCGAGGAAGTAATAATGCGTCAGGTAACACTTTAAATACTTCAATATCATGCTCATTGAATGTAGCAAGCCACTGCTCAAACCACTCACGATCGGTCATGGCGATATTAACCGCATGCTTTTCATCTATGAGTGTAGGCTCAGCAATCGCAATAAATAGGTCGTCGACATCACACGCGATATCTTCTTCAAGCATATAGGGCAATGCCTGCTCTAACTTACGACTCCATTTAGTCGGCAATTCAACTGTTTTTAGCTGAATTTGATCACTCGGTAAAAGAGCAACCACTTCACGGGTTTGTGCTTTTTCAGTTAACTCACCTAATTGTGCTGCACTGGCGATTTCGCCGCTCGCAATTATTTCTTGTTCTGTCGGTGAGTAAATTAGCCAACTAAGGCTATCTTGTAATGTTTGACCCGCACGGATCAACAATATTTCTGTCACTGTACGCCTCCAAATTTTCGCGCCAGTATCGTTACTTTACCATTATTGGCATGGAGTAAGGTGGTCATCGAAAAACGCAACTCTGCAAATTCAGCTTGCGTTTGTAGTTTAAAATAATCACTGTTGATGGTGAACAAGTCTTTAACAGCTTCGACGTTTTGTGCGCCTTGTTGATTAACTTGTTCAAAAAATGCGTTCATATCATCAAATCCCTCTTCAGGGCGAGACGATAATACACTTTCTGCGCCTGATAAACTGAGGCCATCAATAAGCGAGCTTAGAATAATGGCACTTTCATTAGGCAAGGTATTTACATTAATCGCTAAAAGTTCACTGTCTGGTATCACACACACAAAGGGCAATACTTTTTCCATCACTAATGGATTGAAGCCTTTAACTAAACGCAACTCTGATGTTGAAGCAAAAAAGCTGTTTGCAGTCATGTAGGGATACTTACGCGATAAGTACTCATCTTCTTCTGCACCTGAGCGATAAGTAATACTGTCTTCATCGAGCCAGTCATAGACGCTGTCAGCCATTGCCTCTTCAGACTCATCTGCGGGTAAGTCTTCAATATTCTCAAGTAAAGCTAACAATGCTTTGTGCGCTGGGTTCGTTTTATTAGCCGAGCCGGTTTGTTGCACAGGTTTTGTGCGTAAAGCATTTAAGTTCAAGCACGCTTGCAAATCCGTAATCGTGCCACTTAACGTGCCATTATCAACAGGGTAAGGAACCCCACCTTGCTGTGCCCAGACTTGCCCTAGATGAATTTTATCAGGGTCATCTTTTTTAGTTTGTTTAATCGCTTTAATCGCTAATTCTTCAGCAGCAAAAGCATACCACTTAGCTTGCTGATGACTTTGTATATTAGTACTACGCTGCACTTGCACCATCAGGTTTGCACTCATTTCGACCGCTAGCATAGCGGCTAATGCGACAATAAATAAAACAATAACAAGTGCGGCACCTTGAGAACGTTTAATCATCATGGCTGAGTACTCACTACACCTTCACCGGGCACTAAAAAGACTCGGCGAATAGGCTCTTGTTCTATTTTTTGAATGGTCACGGCAACAGCCTTCGGTAATGCAGCGGCTTGCCACTGTTCTTGCCATTCGTCTTTATCATCAAGAAATTCAAACTTCAGATCTTCAATATCTTCTAGAATAACTTGCGAACGCGGTTCCATATTATCGAGCTGATCAACATATACTCGGTATATGCGCTCTAGGTTATCATCGATAACACGATAACCAACAGCTTGTAACTCAGAGCGCGGCAGCAAGTTTATTGGATTAATCCACCCATCACGCACAAAACCAATGCCATCATATTGACTGTCAAATACATAACGCCCGGCAAGAATGTAACCTTCTTGAAAGTCTCCCGCCTCATTGCGTACTTGACGTTTCGTCATTTGGCTAAAGTCTTGGTCCATAAGACGAAATACCGTTTGAAAGCCATTAAGCTCTGCGATTGTCTCATCTGAGGCTTCTTTAGCCTTGGTGGTTGATTCTAAGATTTGATGAGTCGATAACACCACAAACGCCAAAATGCCCATTGCGACGATAACTTCAAGTAAGGTAAACCCGCGTTGCTTCACTACTTGTCACCTTTGTTTAAATAAGTAACAAGTTCATAAATGGGGTATTCTAGTTTTTCGTCAGCAAACACATTAATAGTGACTTTCACGAAGCTTTTATCTGCCGTAGCAACGACATCTTGACGCCAATACCACTCATAACCGGCCAGTGTTTCACTGCCTTTAGTGCCATTTTTGCCCGCCCACTTATCACCTTTTGTTCGCTGCTCAACTATGACATTTTCAGCAACCCATGATGCATATGTTTGCTCTTCAATCGTCGACAAGTGATTGATGTGTTCACCCGTTGCCTGCATTGCAGCAATACCCGCCATGGCACAAATAGCCAAAGCGACCATGACTTCAAGTAAAGTGAAACCCGCTGACTTAGTCATTACTCTGGCTCCATACGAAGTTTAACAGGAGCCATGAACTCGCCTTCGATAAAATACTGCGGTTCACGCTCCTCTTTCAGCTCATACACTAACTGAAAAGCACTGACTTCTCCTGAAGAAAGGATCAGTACCTGTGGAATCTTTAACTTTTTAAGTTCTAATAAACTATCTTCGTCACCGCCGCTCATCAATTCACGCCAGTTCGATTGCTCAAGTAAGTTATCTTGTGCCCATGCCAAATCTTCGAGATTCAAGGTTAATTTAAAATCTTCGTCTACTTTAATAGGTGCAAACAATTTTTCACGATCGAAGGTGACCCACTTTTCACCATCAAACACTAAAAACTCAAATACATTTTGATCTAAATGAAAGCCTAACTCGACCTGATTTAAGATGGCAAATTCAGATGCCATATTAATCGTGGTGTGTAATCTGAGCGCTTGTTTTTCTAATTTTTCTTCTGCACCACCATCAAAACTGTAGGCCACCATTTTAGTGACAAACCCTATCACCACAAGCACCATTAATATTTCGATGAGGCTAAAACCTTTTGCGTGCTTAGCACGCCCAGCCAAACGTAAACGATTAAGGCTTACCATAATAGTAAGCCTTGATGTGTATAAAAGGTAAACATCTGGCTGAGTTTACGCATTATTGCTTTTCTTCATCCCAGTTACCGATGTCATCATCGGTGCCAGCTTCGCCATCTGGACCCATTGAAAAAATATCAATTTTACCAATTTCTCCTGGGCTAATTAGTTGGTACGGATTGCCCCATGGATCTTCAGGTAACTTTTCAATAAAACCGCCATCTGGAAAACGTTTTGGAACCGGCTCGATGCTCGTTTTAGTAACAAGCGCTTCTAGACCCTGTTCTGTGGTTGGATAGGCTTTATTCTTCAGCTTATAAAGGCTCAACGCATCTTCAATTTGTTGAATATCTAGGTGTGCTTTGTCGATCGCTGCCTCTTCTTGTTGGCCCATAATGTTTGGTGCCACAATTGACATAATCATACCGATGATAACCAGTACCACCATGACTTCTAATAATGAGAAACCTGACTGTTTGTTCACAAAAATACCTCTAATTTTCTTCAATAATTTATTATAAAGCGACAGCTACTGGCTGTTGCTCTACCGTTCCCTAATTTAAAGTCCTACTGCCTTATTCATTGCCATAATTGGCTGCAGTATTGCCATAACAATAAACAAGACAATGACCGCCATTGATGCAATCATCGCTGGCTCTAAAAGTTTTAAAGACACGTTGACCATGCTTTCAAACTCACGATCTTGATTATTTGCTGCTCGCTCAAGCATTTGCTCAAGTTCACCTGACTTTTCGCCACTTGCGATCATGTGCAGCATCATAGGTGGAAAAAGTTTCGTTTGTTGTAAAGCAGCACGAAGGCTCGCCCCTTCACTGACTCGGGTGGCCGCATCTTGCACCGATTTTTTCATTTTCTCATTAACCAATACCCCACCAGAGATACGCATACCTTCGAGTAAGGGAACGGAGCTTGAAGATAAAATACTTAACGTGCGTGCGAATCGAGCGGTATTCACCCCTCTCGCGACTTTACCTATACCAGGCAAGTAAAGTACTTTTTCATCAAACCAGTAACGAATTTTTGGTCGTTTGAGTGCATGCTTAATTCCCACTGAGAGTGCAGTGATAATTATTAAACTAATAAACCAATAATTTTGTACAAAGTTACTGGCTGCCATAACCCACTCTGTCGTCCAAGGAAGTACTTGTTTTGACTTTTCGAATGTTTTTAATATTTTGGGAACCACCGTGCCCAATAACACTGAAACAATTGCGATAGCAAACACAACAAGAATGATTGGATATACCATCGCTTGTGTTATTTGACTACGCATATGCTGACGTTGTTCCGTGTAATCAGCTAAACGATTTAATACTTGATCTAAGTGGCCCGATTTTTCACCGGCAGCCACCATGGCACGATATAAATCATCAAATACATGCGGAAACTCACTCATACCATCTGCGAGTGTGTAGCCTTCAACAACTTTTGAGCGTACAGACATGAGCATACGTTTTAAACGCGGTTTTTCACATTGCTCAGCGACGGCCATTACCGCCCCTTCGACAGGTAATGCTGACTGAATTAAGGTGGCAAGTTGACGAGTAATCAGCGCTAAATCTGAGGTCGATATTTTTGGTTTGAAAAAACCGCTAAATAATGACTTTTTAGCCCCTTTAACTTGCTTTTCACCCTCTGCTGCAGCGACAACCTCTAAAGGCATCAGGCCTTGGTCACGTAATGTTTGACGTATTTGCTTTACCGTATCGGCTTCAAGAATGCCTTTTTTCTCTTTACCTTTACCATCCAGGGCGCGGTACTCAAATGCAGCCATAATTAACCTTCCTCACGCGTTACACGCAAGACTTCTTCTAAGGTTGTACGGCCTGCCAACACACGGCTACAGCCATCTTGACGAATACTTGGGCTACGAGTACGAATGTACTTTTCAACACTTTGTTCGCCTTTACCGCTGTGGATCATTTCACGAATAGCCTCATCAACAACCAGTAATTCATGAATCCCCGTACGGCCACGATAACCATTAAAGTTACACTCTTCACAGCCTACAGCACGGTAAATCGTCGGTGGCTCAGCAGGGTTAACACCTAATAACTGGCACTCTCGCTCGTCGGCGACATGCCCTTCTTTACAGCTATTGCATAAAGTACGCACTAGACGTTGTGATAACACACCCAGCAAAGAAGAAGACAACAGGAAAGGTTCTACTCCCATATCTTCCATACGGGTAATCGCACCCGCAGCGGTATTGGTATGTAAAGTCGACATTACTAAGTGACCCGTTAACGACGCTTGCACACCGATTTGTGCGGTTTCAAGGTCTCGGATCTCACCCACCATGACGACATCAGGGTCTTGACGTAAAATTGCACGCAATCCCCGCGCAAAGGTCATATCTACTTTGGTGTTTACTTGTGTTTGACCAATCCCCGGTATTTCGTACTCAATCGGGTCTTCAACCGTCAAAATATTACGGTCACGTGAGTTTATTTGACTCATACCCGCATACAAAGTGGTACTTTTACCAGAACCTGTGGGACCAGTTACCAAAATAATACCGTGAGGCTTACTGATGAGATCAGCGAACAATTCGCGATTTCGCTCGGTCATCCCCAAATCTTCAAGATTTAAGCGCGCATTATTTTTATCAAGTAAACGCAGTACAACACGCTCACCAAAACTTGATGGCATCGTTGATACACGCACATCAACAGCACGTCCAGCAATACGTAAACTTATACGCCCATCTTGTGGAATACGCTTTTCTGCAATATCGAGCTTTGCCATAACCTTAATACGTGACACGAGTAAGGATGCAAGTTTACGATTTGGTTTTAAAACTTCTTTTAAGACACCGTCTACCCTAAAGCGAATTACTAACTCTTGCTCAAAGGTTTCAATGTGAATATCTGAAGCACCCTCTTTAATTGCCTCACTGAGCATGGCATTAATGAGTTTAATAATAGGTGCGTCATCATCCCCTGCGAGTAAGTCTTCTGTTTGCGGTAGTTCATCAGCTAAAGAAAATAAGTCAACTTCGTTGCCAATATCTTCCATCATTTGCTGTGTTTCAGAACTATCGCGTTGATAAGAAGCCTCAAGTAACAGCTCAAATTTGTCGTCTAGCAACTGCTCGAGTGAAAAACCACGTCCCGCAATACGACGTACTTCAAGTAAAGCCGTTACGTCTAATTCGCCGCGATAAAAAACAGTCCAATTATCACCATTTTTACTTAGCAAGACACCAGCACGACGCGCATATGAAAACGGTAAGCGCTTTGCAGGCAAGCTAACAAGATCATCACTTGTTAAGAGCTCATCATGGTCAATAGACGCACTCTGCGCTAACTCGTCATTAATCTCTGTAATTGCATCAGTCATCTTTACGATCATCTGCGTTTTGTTGTTTCAGGTATTCTTCATACGTTGGCGGTAATACCAACGCATCATTCCATTCTGGTAAGATTGGCATATCAGTTAATGGCATTAAATCAATCCCATCTTCTTTTTGTTTATGCTGCTCACCACGGATGAAGTTATATTTTGAATGACTTAACTTATTCATGCTCATACCATCACGAACAATCGTCGGACGAATAAATACAATTAAGTTACGCTTGCGCTTACTGGTACTGGTTGAACGGAATAAGTGCCCTAAAATAGGAATGTCACCTAACAATGGAACTTTCGAGACACTTTCTTGTACGTCTTCATCAATTAAACCGCCTAACACGACCATGCCACCATCATCGGCCATAACGGTGGTTTTAATCGCACGCTTATTCACTGAGATATCGACTGAAGTTGCACCACTTACGCCAGAGACTTCTTGCTCAATCGTTAACTGAACCGCCGAGCCATCATTAATTTGTGGTGTTACTTTGAGTTTCACACCCACTTCTTGACGCTCAACCGTTTGGAATGGGTTAGAGTTATTTGAACCCGTTTGTGACCCAGTGATAATTGGTACTTCTTGACCAACGATCATCGACGCTTCTTCGTTATCCATGGTGGTGACAGAAGGCGTTGCAAGAATATTTGAATTGGTATCTGTTGAAACGGCTTGGATAATCGCACCCCAGTCATTTTTCACAATACCCATTGCAAGACCGTTAATACCACCGAGTAACGCACCAAGTGGCCCTAAGTCACCTTCCTGTGTCTCTGAGGTATTTGTAACATTACCGGTTTCTGTACCAACAACCGTCCCTTGAATCGTTTTATCACGTGCTTGCTCTGCCGCAACAGCCAATGAGCCAACTGGCACTGTTGTGCCGTTGTTAAACTGCATCATTCCGCCTTGCTCTGAAATCCATTGCAAACCAAAGTTAATGCCATCGGCCTCAAGAACCTCAACAATAATTGCCTCAACTAGCACCTGTGCGCGACGAATATCTAAGCGCTCAATAACTTGCTCAAGTGAGCGCATCGTATCTGGCTGGGCTGTAATAACCAACGAGTTTGAATCAGGGTGCGCTTCTATACTTGTTTCGTTCTGACTGCGTGAACGAGCTTTCGTTGCGCCACCTTGGCCATCTTCAGCGAGTGTTTTACTCACACCTTGCAATACTTTTACTAAATCTTCTGCTTTTGCATAATTTAAGTAAATGACCTTGGTATTACCTTGATTCTCCAGCTCATTGTCTAAGCGGCTGATTAACTCAACAGCACGCGTACGGGCCTGCGCCTCACCACTAACAATCACACTGTTAGTACGACCATCGGCAACCACTTTCGGAATCAAAAATTCAGGGATGCTGCCTTTACCACTATCTTTATAAATATTGTCAACAACAGAGACAACATCATCCGCTGTAGCAAACTTAAGTTGAACAATATCAACTCGCTTATCACCGGCTTGGTCAACTGAACGGATGATTTCAACTAAACGATTTACAGAGGCAGCGTGGCCGGTAAGCATCATTACGTTAGCGGCGTTGAAGTTAGCAACATGCCCCCCGTCTTTTTGATCGCTAAACTGACGAACTAACGGACCTAACTCTTGTACGCTTACATTCTTAACTCGCACAACGCGCGTGACCATCATATCGCCACTGGCTTGGTTATCTTCCGTCACTAAAGGGACGTTCGATTTTTTAGCGTCAGAGCTTTTCTCAATTTTAAGAATGCCGTTATCCATCTCAACAGCTGAATAACCGTATACTTCTAATACATTTAAGAAAAATTGATAGTACAGCTTCTCATCCATTAACTCATAACTGCGCACATTAACTTTGCCGCGCACGTTCGGATCGATGATCACTGTTTTATTGAGATTTTTACCCACAATATTAATGAACTCATTAATATCGGTGCCTTTAAAGTTTGCAGCATACTCAACAGCCGAAACTGAGAGCGATAATCCTGTTAATAAAAAAAGCGCTGCATACTTAGCTAACCCTTTTTTGATTTTTGTGAGGTGTAGCGCGTGAACCATTCTATAAAAACTCCAAAGCTAATTATTGCAGGCTAAATTGCACATCAATTTGCTCACCATCACGCTCGATAGTGATACTTGCGTCAGTACTATTACGTAATTCATTTATTGCTGACATTGCCTGTTTTAAATCATTTAATTGATAGCCATTAATCGCAATGGCTAAATCATTATTCATTAATCCCATCTGCTTAAATAATGCCGGGTCTTTACCAGGGCTTAAGCGATAACCCACCAGTTCACCGTCGACCATCGCTTGCGATACACGAATGTAGTCGAATAATTTACCAGGGTCGTTTAATACTTCTTCACGCGTTTCAATAATCGCTTCTTTGACTTCTTGATCTTCAGTCGCATTGATTTCATTGTCCGCATCGATATCCTGAGGACCTTCTTCTAATTCTGGCTCTTGTTGCTCAGCCAAAACAGGCATAGAAACTGTTTTTGTAAAATCGAGCCCATCAAGCATTAATGTTTCAAAGCGACCACTTACATCCAAAATAACACGATCAGGTAAGACTTGTGCGAGCTTCGCTCGAGTGCCTTGAATCACATCATCAACAACATACGTTTCTTGTTTTCCTTGAGACTCTATTATAGCCAAACCAGCTTGATCGTTTTGGCTAACAGCCACGATACCCGTTAGATTAATACTTAAACGAGTTTCAGGGGCATTGTTAATAACTTGCGTTTGCTTTGCGGCAGGTTTTTTAGCTTCAACAACAACTTTACCGAATAAATGTTGTTCAAGAATTTGTCGTGAATTGACTGTTTCGATGCGTTTCGCAGTCATCGTTGTTCGACTTGCGGGCAGTGCTTTTGTATCAGGTTCAGGCCACAACAACCAGAACAATTTCGAGGATAAAAAGGCAATATAAACAACAACTAACAGCACAACTAATGCACTTAGCTTGGCATGAGGTAAGCCGTTTAAAAACTGTCTAACTTGTTGTAAGTGTTGATCCATATATTCTATTTCTTATTTTAATTTACTGCTTTATAGCAGGCCTATAGTACCTTTTCATTTTTCATTCAACAAGCACACGTATATTAAACTTTGTAAACAAGGTCGTTTCGACTAACAGGGGTAGCAAGGAAAAACTTTGACTGTTTCTTTATGATTAAGTTTCATGGTAAATTTTGCCTATACTCTAGCAGCTTTAAAAGAGCACAATTGTGTCAAAAGGTAACACTCAGCAGTCAAAAAACAGTCAAGACGAATTAAACGTCCGCCTTGATAAATGGTTATGGGCTGCCCGTTTCTATAAAACCCGCTCTGTTGCGCGAGACATGGTGCAAGGCGGTAAAGTGCATTATAATGGTCAACGAACAAAGCCCAGTAAAATCGTCGAGGTGGGCGCAGTCATAAAACTGCTGCAAGGAGTCGACGAAAAGGTAGTGACAATAGTGAAGGTCCTTGATAAACGTCAAAGTGCCCCCATTGCACAGACCTTATACCAAGAAACTCAAGCAAGTATTGAAAAGCGCGAAGCAAATGCAATCGCAAGAAAGAATAACAGCTTCTTTGCTCCACATCCTGATAGAAAGCCTGATAAAAAGCAAAGACGTGAACTGTTAAAAATGAAATCAAGTTAGGTAATGTAACACATGCAACAAGATTTACTTCATCGTTATATATTTGATCAACTCGATGTACGTGGTGAACTCGTACAAATTGAAAACACCTATCAAGAGATGATCGCCAACCATAATTACCCAGCTCCTGTTCAGGCACTCTTAGGTGAGTTGCTTGTTGCAACTTGCTTATTAACAGCCACCTTAAAGTTTGAAGGTGAAATTGCCGTACAGCTACAAGGTGATGGCCCTGTGAAATATGCTGTTATTAATGGTGATGATAAGCAAAATATGCGTGGTATTGCTCGCCTGCAAGGTGAAGTTCAAGGTAGTACTATTAAAGACTTGATTGGTAACGGTTATATGGTTATCACGATAACGCCAACAAAAGGTGAGCGTTATCAAGGTATTGTTCCGCTTGAACACGACACCTTAGATAAATGCCTCGAAAGCTACTTTGAGCAATCAGAACAATTGAAAACCCGTCTTTGGTTTGCGACTGAAATCGCCGCAGGCTCAGCAAAAGCAGCCGGCTTATTCTTACAAGTTTTACCGGTAAATAAAGATAAGTCAGTAGAAGACTTCACTCACCTTGAAGCAATCAGTAATACCATTAAAGATGAAGAGTTACTTAATCTTGATGCTAATACTGTTCTTACTCGACTGTACCATGAAGATAACCCTCAATTGTTCGAACCACAAAGTATCAATTTCCGTTGTGGCTGTAGCAGAGACAAGACAATTGCAGCATTAGTCAATATTGGTCAAGATGCATTATTAGATGATGTAAAAGAAAAAGGTGAAGTTAAAATTAGCTGTCATTACTGCTTAAAAGATTACGTCTTTAACGAGCAGGATATTAAAGCAATTTTTAACTAAATGACCGCTTAATAGTATTATTATATTAAAAGCCGCATTTGTTGCGGCTTTTTTCTTAATTTTTATGATACCGGTGTCATGAAAAAGCCCCATTTTATGACACCGGTATCATTGAAATTATTCATGTTTTTTACCAAATATATGTGTTTTTAGCCCCTTCAGACACTCGAATATCCCTAATCCTTCTGTTACTATTATTTCAGCTTAAGGGAAAACAAGAACCCCAGAGCTATCCCGTTCAATCTCACACAATTTAGGTATAAACATGACTGCAAACGCTACTCGTTTTGTCGATCTTACTGCAGCTGAACTAGTCGAACACGCGATTCGTCGTGGCGAAGGGACTTTAGCCGCTAATGGTGCATTTGTTGCTAACACTGGTCGTCGTACTGGCCGTTCTCCAAAAGACCGTTTTATTGTTCAAGAGCCAAGCACTGAAAACGAAATCCAATGGGGTAACGTAAACCGCCCATTCGATGCAGACAAGTTTGATGCGTTATGGGCTCGTGTAGAAGCTCATGTACAAAGCAACGACCACTTCATCTCTCACCTAGAAGTTGGCGCTGATCCTGAGCACTATTTACCAGTCGTTGTAACAACAGAAACTGCATGGCATCACATTTTTGCCAAAAACATGTTTATCGAACCTGAAACTTATAATGCATCTGATTTACCTCAGTGGCAGGTAATGAATGTTCCTTCATTTGTTTGTGACCCTGAACGTGATGGCACAAATAGCGATGGCACAGTAATCATTAACTTTGCACAACGCAAAGTGCTATTGGCTGGTATGCGTTATGCCGGTGAAATGAAAAAATCAATGTTCTCTGTACAGAACTTCCTATTACCTGCGAAAGGTGTATTACCAATGCACTGTTCAGCTAACGTAGGTGAAGCAGGTGACACAGCATTGTTCTTCGGTTTATCTGGCACTGGTAAAACAACACTATCTGCGGATCCGACACGTTTCCTTATCGGTGATGACGAGCATGGTTGGGCGCCTGGTAGCGTATTTAATATCGAAGGCGGTTGCTACGCTAAATGTATCGACCTTTCACAAAAGAACGAACCCGTTATTTGGAATGCAATCCGTTTTGGTACTATCTTAGAAAATGTAGTGCTTGATGAAAACCGCGTACCGGATTTCCATGACACAAGTTTAACTCAAAATAGCCGTGCAGCTTACCCACTAGAGCACGTAGAGAAACGTAAAGTTGAAAACCGTGCCGGTGAGCCAAAAGCCGTTGTTTTCTTAACATGCGACGTGAGTGGTGTATTACCACCTGTATCAGTGTTAACAGAAGAAGCAGCAGCATATCACTTCCTAAGTGGTTACACTGCAAAAGTAGGTTCAACTGAAATCGGTTCAACTAGCGATATCGAATCAACATTCTCAACGTGTTTTGGTGCGCCTTTCTTCCCTCGTCCTGCAGGTGTATACGCAGAGCTTCTTATGAAGCGTGTACGTGAATTTGGCGCTAAAGTATTCCTAGTAAACACAGGTTGGACTGGTGGTCCTTACGGTACAGGTAAACGCTTTGACATCCCAACAACACGTGCAGTAGTTGACGCTATTGTTTCAGGTAAGTTGTCAGATGTTGAAACACAACACATCGACGTATTAAACCTAGACGTCCCTGTTGCTGTACCTGGTGTTGATAGCAAGCTTCTTAACCCAATCAACACATGGGAAGACAAAGAAAAATACGCAGAATATGCAAACAAACTTGCATCTGACTTCACTGAAAACTTCGCGAAATACGATGTTTCGGAAGCAATCAAATCTGCAGGTCCAAAAGCTTAATTTATAAGCCTTCCTAAATACTAAACGCCAGCATCATGCTGGCGTTTTTATTTGCGCTGTAATTCGTCTAGCTCAATGTGATGCCGTTAGTTATTAATGAGAGACGGATAGCGTGAGCTGAAGTAATCCATTTTAGAGGCGGCACTCCTCTCCTACATTGATCAATAGATCGTGATTAACAAGCGTAGCCGTGAATGTCTGTGGTTATATATGAAGGGCATAATCAGATACTTCGGCACTCAAGTACCTCCTACTACGCGCTAATTAGGTTAGCGTAAAGTGAAGCAGCCCATTTTAGAGCCCTTCAGTCTTGTCATCATGATTAAACAACGTTAGAACTGTGATTGAACATCGTGATTAAGAAGGGTAGGAACGGCTTTAGCCGTCAATGTCAGTGGTTATGTATGAAGGGCATAATCAGATACTTTCGGCACTAAAGTACCTCCTACTAAGCTCTAATTATTTGAGCCAGAAGTGAAATGAGTGATTAAAGAGAACCCTCATTCTCCACTACTGTCATCATGATTAAACAACGTTAGAACCGTGATTGAACATCGTGATTAAGAAGCGTTGGAACGGCTTTAGCCGTCAATGTCAGTGGTTATGTATGAAGGGCATAATCAGATACTTTCGGCACTAAAGTACCTTATATGGACTCCTCCTATTGCACAATACCCTTCGTTAATTTTGTTAGACTGCGTACTTATATGCGGGCTCATAA
>NZ_FPAZ01000015.1 GCF_900116435.1 Pseudoalteromonas lipolytica
CCAGACATGGTACGCCAAGAGTTATGGGGATTACTACTCGCTTACAACTTAATACGCATAATCATGCTTGATGCAACTAAAGAAGAAGATATCTTGCCTACTCAATTAAGCTTTAGCCAATCTATGCGGCAGGTAATCGCTTTCTTCATGTTTACGCCAATACATAGTGCAAGTAAGTTACCTGTTCATTATGATGAGTTACTGACAACACTTAGGTTGTTTATCTTACCCGATAGGCTACCAGACAGGCATTATCCAAGGGTGATAAGAAGGAAACCAAATAAGTATCCTTACAAAAGAAAATGCCAGTCAGCTCTTAACTGACTGGCATTAGCCAATTGGCGGGTTTTTTAATACTTTCAACAAAGGCCTAAATTATAGGTCGCCTTCGTTTTCAGAAAGGAATTTAGCAACACCTTCAGGGCTTGCATCCATACCTTTTTTACCTTCAGTCCAACCTGCTGGACATACTTCACCGTGCTCGCTGTGGAACGCTAGTGCGTCAACCATGCGAAGCATTTCATCAATGTTACGGCCTAATGGTAAATCGTTAACTACTTGGTGACGTACTGTACCTTCTTCGTCGATTAGGAAAGAACCACGGAAAGCAACACCTGCTTCTGGGTGCTCAACGTCGTACGCTTGACAGATTTCGTGCTTAACGTCTGCAACTAGTGCATATTTAACTTGACCAATACCGCCGTCAGCAACAGCAGTGTTACGCCATGCGTTGTGTGAGAATTGTGAATCGATAGAAACACCGATTACTTCAACGCCACGCTTTTGGAACTCTTCAAAACGCTTGTCGAAAGCGATTAACTCTGAAGGACATACGAAAGTGAAGTCTAACGGGTAAAAGAAGATAACTGCTTTTTTACCTTTGATAGTGTCTTTTAGGTTGAAGTTTTCAACGATTTCACCGTTACCAAGAACAGCTGCTGCAGTAAAGTCTGGTGCCTGACGGCCAACTAATACACCCATTTTTATCTCCAAATATTTGAGTTTATTTCCAATTGCCTACGCAATACTCACATATATATGGTTCCGAAAAAACAAAAACCAAGAGTAAGTATCGATATTTAGCAAGATAGTTTAAAGAGGTTACAGGCAAATGAACAATCGAAAAAAGCGATATATGCAATCGGAAAAATTGATATAAAAAAGATATGCGCTATGTCTATCGAATTACCTTATGATGCAGGGTGATTATGAACCCACCTTATTGTTAAATAAATACAAAAAACCCAGCTTAAAGCTGGGTTCTCAAATATAAAAAGGCGCATAACTAAGGGCTGTTAGTCCATAATATCTTCTGGCATATCACCACGGATCTGCTGCCAGATTTCACCCGTTTGATGGCCGTATTTACGCATAAGCGAAATAGCCCCGTCGTGTTCATGACGCTCAGCAAGCGAGGTTAAATCTTTATAAAATTGGCGAGCAAGCTCACGTGTACGCGAATCAGAGAAGTAATGGCAACCGATTTTTGAGTAAAAACCTTTAAAGCCATTTAAGATAAGTACATAGATTCTGTTGTTACCTGCGACAGCAAGTTCATGATGCACTTTGTAATCGTAGTCTGCAAATGCTTGCGCGCTGTCTTCAAGCTGTTCACTTTGCGATAAAATTTCGATCACGCGTTCAGGTGCTAATTTTATTGCAGCACGAGTGTAAATGGCACTAATGTTAGTGCGAGCCGATAGAAGTTGATCGGTAAGCTCTGGCATTTTGTCTTCATCTAGTCGTGCTAACGTCTCTAGAATGTTAAGGCCTGAGGTTTCCCAGAAATTATTAACGCGAGTTGGTTTACCATGTTGAATCGTTAACCAGCCATCACGCGCCAAACGCTGTAGCACTTCACGCAAAGTGGTACGTGTAACACCTATTAACTCTGACAACTCTCGTTCTGCTGGAAGAATTGAGCCAGGCGGAAAGTCACCATTCCAAATAGATTCAACAATGTATTCTTCAGCAAAACCTGCTGGACTTTTCGCTTTAAAAATTCTCATTCAATTTCCACTTGAGTTAGCACATACTTCTATCGCACAAAGCGATCAACCCACTGATTGTACCAGATGCTCTGTAACTAACAAGTAAAGTCCATCCAGTGTACATAAAAATCTAAAGATAATAACGAAATAATTAGCCTAGTATTAATAAACCACACTTAAGTTAATAATTAACAATCGTTATCGTACTTTAGCTATACTAAAATTACACTAACAGCATATTTACTGTTAACGCTAAGTGAATTAACTTATTAGCGTTATCATCCCATCTAATAAGGTACTGCAATGCAGCAACGAGTTCTGCCGGCAATCTTTAAAAACTTTTTAGGGAATTCGCCACAATGGTATAAATACACCATTCTTGCTTTTTTATTGTTAAATCCGATTTTATTTCAATTAAACCCTTATATTGCTGGCTGGGTGCTGGTACTAGAGTTTATTTTTACCCTTGCTATGGCATTAAAATGCTATCCGCTTCAACCCGGTGGACTTCTGGCGATAGAAGCGATGTTTATTGGAATGACTTCAGCGGGTCAGGTCGAACATGAAATAGTTCAAAATGTGGATGTCATCTTACTGTTGATCTTTATGGTTGCGGGCATTTACTTTATGAAAGATCTGTTACTGTATATTTTCACTAAGTTAGTTGTCTCAGTTCGCAGTAAAACAGTGCTGTCGCTGTCTTTTACACTTGCTGCTGCATTCTTATCTGCATTTCTTGATGCCCTAACTGTCATGGCGGTTGTTATTGCCGTTGCAATGGGTTTTTACAGCATTTACCACAAAGTTGCTTCGGGGAAAGACTCCTGCAGTGAACATGATATAAACGACGATAATCAAGTGCGTCCTGTCAATCGTCAAGAATTGGAAGAATTTCGGGCATTTTTACGCAATTTGTTGATGCATGCTTCAATCGGTACTGCATTAGGGGGCGTATGCACCATGGTTGGTGAACCGCAAAATTTAATTATTGCAGAACGTGCTGGCTGGTTTTTCGGAGAGTTTTTCTTTCGCATGCTCCCCATCACCTTGCCTGTAATGATTGCAGGTGTAGCGACAACTATTCTACTCGAAAAAACGAAGACATTTGGTTACGGTGCTAAATTGCCAGTTCCTATTCACACCATATTATCTGAGCATGCTAAAAAGCTTGAGAAAAAACGAACAACGCGTGACAAAGTCAATTTGGCTATTCAAGCAGTAATAGCGGTGTGGCTCATCATTGGACTTGCTTTACACTTAGCAACCGTCGGGTTAATTGGTTTATCGGTGATTATTTTTGCCACTGCCAGTGCAGGGATCATTGAAGAGCACCAATTAGGAAAAGCATTTGAAGAAGCACTCCCCTTTACCGCTCTGCTGTGTGTATTCTTTTCAATTGTTGCAGTAATAATCGACCAACATTTGTTTACGCCGGTTATCAGTTGGGTGCTGACATTTGAAGGGCAGTTACAATTGGTGATGTTCTTTATTGCGAATGGATTACTTTCTATGGTGAGCGATAATGTTTTTGTTGGTACAGTTTATATTAATGAAGTCGCTGCCGCGTTAGAGGCGGGGCAAATCAGCCGTGATCAATTTGATTTGTTAGCCGTTGCAATTAATACAGGGACTAACTTGCCTAGTGTGGCGACACCAAATGGTCAAGCTGCATTTTTATTTTTACTCACCTCGACACTTGCCCCCGTGCTCAGGCTTTCTTACGGACGAATGGTCTTTATGGCACTACCCTATACAATCGTATTGACTGTTGTAGGTTTAAGTATGACGTTATTTAGTTTGTCTGATATGACTGAATTACTCTATCAATGGGGACTTATTCAACACCATTCGGGTGGATTACCTGGCTCATTAGGCGGTCACTAATAAGCAATGTATAGCGAGCAGCATACAATGTGCTCGCTTTTACTTATGCGACAGTGTTAATCAAGCACTTTAGCATCATTCGCTTTATTCAATAAGCTACGACTTTGTGTCAAGAAATGTGCCGTTGCATCTGAAAAATACGCTTTAGCTTCTGCAAAGGCATCTATAAGAGCGGCTTTATCACCCGCTTTTAATTTTTCTAATGTTTGCGCAAACGTATCTTGGTAGTTAGCCAATAAGGCTTCGACATCATCAAATTGCGCAAGCATAATATCAGAGTAAAGCTCTGGCGATTGCGCAAATAAACGACCAACCATCATGAGCTCTAGCTGATAAATGGGTGATGAACAACTTCTCAATTCTGCGAGTGTATGACTTTGTTTTGCTAAAAACTGACCATAAACAAAAGTCGTTAAGTGGCGCATGACCTGGATAATTTGCATTGCTTCATCATGCTTTTTAGCATCCATTTCCACTACCTGACAGCCCCACACTTGTAATTGTGCCAATAATCCTTGCGCAACTTCATGATTACGTCCTTCACATACCACAACAGTCTGCTTTACCCAATGAGATATATCGGGGCCAAACATTGGGTGTAAACCAACAACAGGGCCTGAATGAGCTGCCATTAATGCTTTTAATGGCTTTTGCTTCACCGAGGTTATATCAACCAATAAACACTCATCATCAAGCGTTGGTAATGCAGCTACTACCTGTTCTAACGCATTGATTGGCACACTCACTAACACCAGCTTTGCGCCTGCTAAAATAGCTTCACTATCAGCCTGCTGTTGTTTATCTAAAATACGGACTTCATACCCAGAACGAATAAATTGTTGGGCAAATAATTGCCCCATAGCCCCTTGACCACCCACAATGACAATCGGAGATAGCTGAGGAGCAGAACAGGCCAAGCTCCCTTGCTGATTTTGATACGCTTCTCGCATCATACGACGCAGGATATCTTCAACAAGCTCAGGGTTAACGCCTTGACTCATTGCCTCTTGGCGACGAGCTGCCAGCAAATCGGCTTCACGGTCGGGCGCATGTAATGGCGCCCCTGTTTGCTGCTTAATAGCCCCTATTTGTTCTGTAATACCATTACGCTTTGCTAATAACGCGACTAATTGCGCGTCACATTCATCGATCCCTGCTCTTAATTCTGCTAGCTTATCCACTGTTACTACACCTCAAACCCAAAACGTAAACTAAAATATACAAAAAAGTAAACCTTTTAATACGAAATATAGTACCAGCATAAGCAGCAAAGTACAAAGTCCTTGGGCTAATCACGCAGGGGAAATACGCCAGTTCAAATATTGCTGTACGGGAATTATTGAAAGAGGTGTGAAAAGTAAAATAAGAAGAAGCCAGCTAATTTCAATCCACAATAATGCTTCATCATTTTGAGGGATTAAACCTCTCGCTACCTGCGTTAAAAATGTCTGATTTATGACTGCATGGATGCAGAAGGTAGAGCAATGCAGGAGCTATTGCCGAGAATGACTAAATAACGACATTTTTGCCTTGTTATCAATGACGTTTTATCGCTTCAAAACTGCTCTCTTAATTAAGCGAATTAATACAATAGAAAAATTGTTCCCTTAAAACCAAAACGGGTTGCAACCCGAAGGCTGCAACCCGTTTTTTTTTGCGTTGATAAACAGCGCGTATTAGTTAAGTTTTTCTCTAATACGTGCAGATTTACCAGAACGCTCACGTAGATAGTAAAGCTTCGCACGGCGAACTGCACCGCGACGCTTAACTGTTACGCTGTCGATAAGAGGGCTGTGCGTTTGGAATACACGCTCAACACCTTCACCGCTCGAGATTTTACGAACTGTGAAAGCTGAGTGAAGACCACGATTACGCTTAGCGATTACAACACCTTCAAAGGCCTGTAGACGCTCTTTGTTACCTTCTTTTACACGTACCTGTACAACTACTGTATCACCAGCGCCGAATGCTGGTACGTCTGTTTTAAGCTGCTCTTCTTCAAGCGCTTTAATAATATTTTGGTTTACTTTTGCCATTATATTTCTCACTTTCCTAGGTGTAACTGTCTTCTAGCCACAAGCTTGTTGGTACTCTTGCTTGAATTCTGCAAGAAGTGCCGCTTGCTCCTCAGTCAGAGCTAGGTTATGCAACAAGTCAGGACGACGTAACCAAGTTCTACCTAATGACTGCTTTAAGCGCCATTTAGCAATTTCTTGGTGGTTTCCGCTGAGCAATACAGCAGGCACCTGTTTATCATCCAATGTTTCTGGCCGTGTATAGTGAGGACAATCAAGCAATCCATCCGAAAATGAATCTTGCTCTGCTGACTGATTGTGACCTAGTACACCAGGCACTAATCGCGCAACAGCGTCAATTAATGTCATAGCGGGTAGTTCACCACCACTCAGAATAAAATCACCTATTGACCATTCTTCGTCAACATATGACTCTATGATTCGCTCATCTATACCTTCATAGCGACCGGCAATCAAAATCAGTTTATCGGAATTGGCTAATTCAGCCGCACCTTGCTGATCTAATTTGCGCCCTTGCGGGGACATATAAATTACTTTTGCACCATCGCCTGCCGCTTTTTTAGCGTCAAGGATGGCTTGTTTCAATGGTTCAACCATCATCAACATGCCGGGACCGCCCCCATAAGGACGATCATCCACGGTTCTATGCTTATCAGTAGCGTAGTCACGTGGATTCCAGCAGTTAAAGTCAATTAAACCATTTTTAACTGCGCGACCTGTTACCCCTTGAGTGGTAATAGCATCAAACATGTCCGGGAAAAGGCTTATCACCCCTACCCATAACGAACTCGTTTGTGACATTAAAACCCTGGGTCCCAGTCTACGGTAATTTCTCTTGCTTCGTGTTTAACTTCTTTAATAACAGAGTCTGTTAAAAAAGGAATTAAACGCTCAGCTTGGCCAAATGCATCTTTTTTGTTTGCTTTCACAACCAAAACATCATTTGAACCTGTCTCCATTAGGTCATCAACCGTGCCTAAGTCGTAACCTTTATCGGTTACAACAGACATGCCAATGAGATCTCGCCAATAGAATTCACCTTGCGGTAATTCTGGTAGTTGCGCCGCGTCAACAGAGATTTCAACATTGGTGAAAGCCATTGCTTGGTCTCGATCGTTTACTTGCGCAACTTTAGCGATAAAGCCTTTGTTGTGGCGACGCCAGTCGACCACCTCTAAGGTCTGCCATTTACCTTGTTGCCCTATCAACCATGGGCTGAAATCGAAGATCCCTTCGGGATCATCAGTAAATGAATGCACCTTAAGCCAGCCCTTTATACCATAGGGGGCGCCGAGCTTTCCTACAACAATTATCGAGGTGTTCTCTTGACTCATGGTTACACTTACGCCTATTAAGCCGCTTTACGAGCGTCTTTAACTAATTTAGCTACGCGATCTGAAAGAGATGCGCCTTGACCTACCCAGTGTTCAACACGAGATAAATCTAAACGTACTTTTTCTTCCTGACCAGAAGCGATTGGGTTAAAGAAACCTACTTTCTCGATGAAGCGACCGTCACGCGAGAAACGGCTATCCGCAACCACAATTTGATAGAAAGGGCGTTTTTTAGCGCCACCACGTTGCAAACGAATAGTTACCATACCGTCCTCTAAATAGATTGACTGTTTTCATTAATAAGATTTACTCCCCAGTACGGGGAGCTGGGGAATTGTACGAGTTTTTTGCAACATTGCAAGTAAGAAGTGATGCAAAATGTAAGTTTAGTTGATTAAACACTGATCTGTGCGTTAAATCTTACATTTGCGCCTAAGTTCGGCATAATTTATCCATTAAAAAAGGAGCTATTTGCTCCTTTTTTACACGAAACGGACTTTTTGAAAATTAAAACTTAGGTCCGCCACCCATCATACCTGGTGGTAACATCCCTTTCATGCCGCGCATCATTTTCATCATGCCGCCTTTACCTTTCATTTTCTTCATCATCTTTTGCATCTGCGTAAATTGCTTAAGCAATTTATTGATTTCTTGTACTTGAGTACCAGAACCCGCTGCAATACGTTTTTTACGTGAGCCTTTAATGATTTCAGGGCGGGCGCGTTCTTTTGGCGTCATTGAGTTAATAATCGCCTCCATTTGCACAAATGTTTTATCACCCATTTGCCCTTTTACTGCATCGGGTAAATTTTGCATACCTGGCAATTTATCAAGCATCGACATCATACCGCCCATGTTTTTCATTTGGCGCAGCTGCTCAGCAAAATCATCAAGTGTAAAGCCATCGCCTTTAAATACTTTTTCAGCAACTTTAGCGGCTTTCTCCTTGTCGACTTTCATTTCGACTTCTTCGATCAATGAAAGTACATCACCCATGCCTAGAATACGCGACGCTATACGGTCAGGATGGAATGGTTCAAGAGCATCGGTGCGCTCACCCACACCCATGAACTTAATCGGCTTACCGGTGATATGGCGAATAGATAAAGCAGCACCACCACGGGCATCACCATCAGTTTTCGTTAGAATCACACCACTGAGTGGTAATGCTTCATCAAACGCTTTTGCTGTATTTGCAGCATCTTGACCTGTCATTGCGTCAACAACAAATAAGGTCTCAATAGGATTAATCGCACTGTGTAGTGCCTTGATTTCATCCATCATGTCGCTGTCAACGTGCAAACGGCCCGCTGTATCAACTAAAACAACGTCAATAAACTTTTTCTTCGCGTGGGCAATCGCATTACTGGCAATATCAACAGGCTTTTGCGAAATATCACTTGGGAAAAACTCAACCCCTACTTCAGTAGCTAGAGTTTCAAGCTGTTTGATTGCCGCAGGACGATATACGTCAGCACTCACCACAAGCACAGATTTCTTTTTGCGTTCTTTTAAGAACTTAGCAAGTTTACCCACACTGGTCGTTTTACCGGCACCTTGTAAACCCGCCATCATCACAACTGCTGGCGGCTGCGCATTCAGGCTTAGCTCTTCATTTGCTTCGCCCATGGCTTTTTCAAGCTCTTCACGAACGATTTTAATGAACACTTGGCCTGGACTTAAGCTTTTAGTTACTTCAACGCCAACTGCGCGTTCTTTAACTTGCTTAACAAAATCACGAACAACGGGTAACGCAACATCCGCTTCCAAAAATGCCATGCGGACTTCACGTAATGTATCTTTAATATTGTCTTCAGTTAAGCGTCCGCGGCCACTGATATTTTTTAAGGTTTTACCTAAGCGTTCTTGGAGATTCTCAAACATGTAAAGGTTCCGATAAAACGTGTTTCACCTGTAAAGCGCGCAAAAAACACAATTTAAGTTGCAATACAGGCAATATTAAATTTCAATTCCTAGCAGTATACCGTAAATGGTGGTCGACAATACAGTGTTCAAGTGCGCTGTTTGAGTTTCTTTTTACAAACTCTATGCTTTTGCCTTGCTATAAAATACAATGGCATCAATGAGACAAGGATTTATTGATATAAATTAAGTGGCCAAAACACGATGATTATTAGTTTAACTATTATTGCTAGTTTGTTTTATGTGTTAGCAACGTCGCATGTGCTTTCACGCCTTTTTCACAAACAAGGCCCAAGCCAAAAGCTCACGGTGATTTTAAGCACCGTAGCAATCCTTGCACATATGTTATTACTGGTGAATTCTGTTTTTCGAGCAGACGGCCAAGATTTAAGCATTGTTAATGTGGCACTTTTAACCTGCTGGGTCATTGTGGTGTCTGTCACGGCGGTGTCGCTTAAGTTTCCTGCAACGTTGCTATTGCCTGTTGTTTATGGCTTTGCAGCTATTTTAACGCTTGCTAGCCTATTTATACCGCATCATGTGATTATTCATA
This sequence comes from Pseudoalteromonas lipolytica, assembly GCF_900116435.1. Taxonomy (GTDB): domain Bacteria; phylum Pseudomonadota; class Gammaproteobacteria; order Enterobacterales; family Alteromonadaceae; genus Pseudoalteromonas; species Pseudoalteromonas lipolytica. Next base: position 9,722 of record NZ_FPAZ01000015.1, read on the forward strand.
CCATTGATGTAGAACTAGGCTTAGTGACACATATCTCGCTATCTTTGCTAGCTTATTGCGTACTTATTATCGCGACTTTATACGCTATACAATTTTACTTTATTGATAAGCGCTTAAAGCGTAAAGATTTAGCCATTGTGCACAGCCATTTACCCCCGCTAATGGTGGTCGAGCGTCAGCTCTACCAACTATTAACTTTAGGCACTATTTTACTCACCTTCGCACTTCTGTCTGGTTTTATATTCTTAGACGGTATGTTTGCCAGTGAGTTTATCCATAAAACGGTTTTATCATTGATTGCGTGGCTTATTTTCACGGTTGTTACGCTTGGTCACTTACGCCAAGGTTGGCGAGGAAAACCCGTGGTATTTTCGATCATGATAGCTGCATTTATCCTATCACTTGCTTATTTTGGCAGCCGTTTCATTCAAGAAGTGATACTAAATAAGTTTTAACTTGACTCAGCAAGCTCTCTCTAGCTTAATATGCATTGGTTTATAAAAAAAGGATCCATCGTTGGACGACATATCGACTAGTACCCTGTTTATCGTATTGGGATTATTGATACTTATTTCTGCTTATTTTTCGGGTTCTGAAACCGGAATTATGTCAATTAACCGTATTCGTTTACGCCATCTTGCGAAAGAAAACCATCGCGCAGCGAAACGCGTCAGTAAACTCTTAAGTCGCCCAGACAGACTTATTGGTCTGATCTTGATTGGTAACAACCTAGTTAATATCGCTGCAGCACAGGTTGCGACGATTATTGGTATTCGCTTATACGGTGACGTTGGCTTGGCTATTGCGACAGGTGCTCTGACTTTAGTGGTGTTAATTTTTGCTGAAGTTACACCAAAAACGCTCGCGGCTCTTTACCCTGAAAAAGTCGCGTTTCCTAGCTCTATCGTGCTTAAAGGCTTGCTTAAAATACTCTTCCCGTTCGTTGTAATGGTAAACTGGCTGACCAATGGTATGTTACGTTTATTTGGTATTACGACCGCGCAAATCGAGGAGCACAGCTTAAGTAAAGAAGAATTAAAAACCGTGGTTAATGAATCGGGTGCCTTATTGCCTGCACGTCACCAAAGCATGCTGACGTCTATCTTAGATTTAGAGCAAGTGACCGTCGAAGACATCATGATCCCACGCAACGAAATTGTCGCCATTGATATTAATGACGATTGGAAACTAATCAGTCGCCAACTAACACATGCACAGCATACTCGCGTATTACTTTATCGCGATCAAATTGATGATGCGGTTGGTTTTATTCACTCACGTGATGCACTTCGTCTATTGACGAAAGAGCAGTTTGATAAACCATCATTACTGCGTGCGGTCCGCGAGATTTACTTTATCCCTGAAGGTACCTCGCTGAACACACAGCTTTTGAAATTCCAACAATCAAAAGAACGAATTGGTTTAGTGGTTGATGAATACGGTGATATTCAAGGCCTTGTAACTCTTGAAGACATTCTTGAAGAAGTGGTAGGTGATTTCACCACAACGCAAACACGTACTCCAAGTGAAGAAGTGACAACTCAAGATGATGGCACAGTGCTTGTTGATGGTGGTGCAAACATCCGTGATCTAAATAAAGAGATGGGGTGGGAATTACCTATCGACGGCCCTAAAACTTTGAGTGGCTTAATTGTTGAATACCTTGAAGATATCCCAGATTCGAATTTAAGCCTACGAATAGCAGGCTACCCAATAGAAGTATTGGAAGTGAAAGAGAATATGGTGAAACTGGTGAAAGTTATTCCCAGTAAACGAACTGAATAACAGATAAGGAGTAGCTTGCTACTCCTTTTTTTATAGCTTATTTCATAATTCTACCCCGAAGTTTCCTATTTCATACCTATAAACACACATTAAGCTGCTAATTCGTCTACTATGGCTTGCATATTTTAACGTCTCGTTACATGGAGCAAAAATGGACGAAATATCGATCGAAAAAGTATATAACCAAGCAATTGAGCTACTCATGACGTATGGACCAAAGTTTATTTTAGCGATTTTGGTGCTTGTTATTGGTTGGTGGCTAATTGGCAGAATTGCCAAGATGACCGAAAAATCAATGTATAAAGTAAAGTTTGAAGCAGGCCTGACACACTTTCTAGTGTCGTTTATTTCTGTCATTCTGAAGATACTATTACTTATTTCTGTCGCCTCAATGATTGGCATAGAAACCACCTCATTCATCGCAATGCTCGGTGCTGCAGGTTTAGCTGTGGGTATGGCATTGCAAGGCAGTCTGGCTAATTTTGCAGGTGGTGTGCTGATCTTATTCTTTAAACCTTTTAAAGTGGGCGATGTTATTGAAGCACAAGGTTACATGGGGAAAGTCGTTGAAATTCAGATTTTCGTCACTATTTTGCTTACCTACGATAATGAAAAAATAATCATCCCGAATGGGGCCCTGTCAAACGGCTGCGTGAAGAATAAGTTTGCGGAAGCCACTCGCCGTGTCGACATTGAATTTGGTATTAGCTATGGCGATGACGTTCATAAAGCCCGTGAAGTACTTCTGAATGTCCTTAATGACTACGAATTAGTGCTTAAAGACCAAGAAGCGAAGAAACCTGTTGTGCATGTTAGTCAACATGGTGACAGCCACATTGGTATGCTCGTTTGGGCATGGGTTGATTCTGATAACTATTGGCCTGTGTATTTTGGCCTCTATGAAAAAGTGAAAATTGCTTTCGATGCAGCAGATATCACTATCCCATTCCCGCAGCGCGATGTGCATATTCACCAATTTCCTGGCAAGTAATCACATGCACAAGTGTACCTAACAGTAACAGAGTGGGTACTCTTTAATGTTATAGTGCAATTTAATGTTATAGTGCAATTGAATGCAATAAAAAAGCCCGTAGTTACGGGCTTTTTTATCTTTGTACGTGTTTAGCCAAATAAGCGCTCAAACCAGTTTTTATCAAGCTCATCTTCACACTGTTTAAGCTGAGCACCATACCGGCTCGCACGGTGTTTTACTTTATTAGCTACACTCATTAACCACTTTTTGCTTTTGTAGGTACCGCGCTTATACCCGCCCCACCCTTCGTGGTAATTTAGGTATTGTGCGTAAGCATCCCACTTTGATACACCATTCACTTTATGTGTTTTATAAACAAACCAAGCCATAAAATCGATGGCATCATCAAAGTCATCTCTGTCAGCGCCACTGTTGCCGGTTTCACGAATATAGTCTGACCACGTAGGTGTTTTTGCTTGCGAGTAACCATAGGCAGAGCTTGCTCGGCCGATAGGAATGATCCATAAAAAGTATTCCATCGGTGGAGCGGCATCATGACGGAATGAACTTTCTTGATACATCATGCTCATCAGCACATGTTTTGGCGAGCCCCACTTTTCTTGTGCATCACGTGCATCATAATACCAATCAGGTTTTTCTTCGAAAATCTTACAAATATCATGCGGTTGCTCTGGTGGAGCCGTGGCACAACCCGCCATAGAAGCGACCAGCGATAAAATAATTAAATTTTTTTTCATTTTTTTTAATATCTCGCTGAACTTTTTCTTATTGAGTCAGTCTGACTTTATGAATGCAGCAGTATAGCATTGTTTCATCCCTGAAGAATCTTTGACGCAGCCAACCTAGGCTGCGTTTTTTTATGCCTAAAAGCCGCTAAGCTTTAGCAAAGTAATCATCTAAAAAGGCCGTAAAAGATAGCGTATCTGCTGCTTTTACTTCACGCTCTTTTGCAATCGAATTGACGGCTTGTTCCCTTAAAAAAGCCGGATCGTAATACTGATAATCCGCAGCTAAATGATTTTCTTTATATTGCTGTGCAAGTGCTAAAGCAAACTGGCCGTTATCTTGGTTTTCTTTTGCAAGTGTTGCAACATAACGCCCTGAAAACGTTTTACTTGACTCAGTTACCCAACTCGACAGCTCATGAATTGTTTCGCTGTAGTAACTTACGCCATACGCACTGTCCATATAACGCGCAACAGGGATTAGACTCTCAAAAATAGTCGATGCCCAATCAACCAAGCTAACTGCTTCACCTTGTTTTGTTAATTGTAATTCAGGGTTGCGCCCTTCATTAACTACCGCATCAAGGTTCTGCGTGCTTAACTGTTGCTCTTGCCAATCCATTGTTGGAGATTCGCTTAAAAGACAATACGTTAAAAAGACATCGAGGAAACGGATTTGCTGTAAATCGATCCCTGTTTCACTGAATGGATTTACATCAAGTGCACGCACTTCTATGTACTCAATGCCCCCTCGTAATAGGGCATCTGTCGGTGTTTCGCCTGATGTAGCATTACGTTTTGGTCGAATTGGCGAGTAAAACTCATTTTCTATCTGTAAGATATTTTTATTAAGCTGCTTTGGTTCAGCACGGGTGTAGTCGTCAATATGACCGTAGATATCTGAAGGCGTATGAATGGCAGCTTTCAAACCTGCTACGTACTCCTCAAGCGAGTTATACATCACTCGCAACGATGATTGAGCGCTGTTTGTGTAACCTAAATTACCTAATCGCAGTGCGGTGCCAACCTCAAGGTACAATGTGCCTTTGCCCAACTTTTTAAATGGCAGATCAGTTTTTCGCCCTTGTAAAAATGAGCTACATAATGCAGGTGACGCACCAAATAAGTAACTTATTAACCAAAGCTCACGCTTAAAGTTTCGAATAAGCCCCAGATAACCATCTGAAATAAACGTGCTAAGTGGTTGCTCACTGGCACTCAACGCGTGCAAGCTCTGCCATAACTCATCAGGAAAAGAGATATTAAAATGCACACCAGCAATAGCTTGCATCATGCTGCCATACCGATTCTTTAATCCTTCTCGGTACAACGTTTTCATGCGCCCTATGTTTGAGTCACCAAACTGAGCCAGCACAATGTCATCTTGATTATCAATAAAGCATGGCATGCTGATAGGCCATAGCAGCTCATCATCCATCTGTGACAAGGTAAACTTTTGCAAATCTTTAAGCTGCGCTAATGTTTGCTCAGCCGATGTGCTAACAGGCGTAATGAATTCTAATAAAGACTCAGAAAAATCAGTGGTGATATGGTCATTGGTTAAAGCGCTTCCCACTCCTTGTGGATGACCCTGTTTTGAGATAACACCATTTGGTTTAATCCTTAATGCTTCTCGCTCGATGCCACGTTTAATCCCATTTATTGCGTGTGGAAAATGTGCTGTTAACGCTTCTAGCGTTTTATTTAAATTATGTTTTATCAAAAATGCTTCCTCGAGCCGCGTGGCTTTAATCCTAAGTGTATGGGGGCAAAAAATAAATACTCAAGAGTAAATAGTTGTTTGATTTTATGCTCCGTCACTCATAGCTCATCTTGCCATTGTGAATACTATTATACAATTGGTTTGAGGGCACTTCATTGATGCTAAATTGCTTCATCACCCCCATCAGCAAGACCGATTATTTCTGACATTCATTTCATGCAATACAAAAGGGTTAGTTTAAGCATAATTTATCAGACAAGTTATTGTTTTAGATCAAGGGATGAATAAAATTTCTAAAACTTTAGCAGTAATCAGCTTGTCCCCTCTTCCCTTACATTTTTCTGAGATTATAATCCGCACACCGTAACAAAGTATATTTCAAGGACTCATATGCGTCGTGGGCAAGAAATCATTAATCAAGAAGTGACATACTCTGAACAACAGGAGCTTGTCTCGACAACCGATTTACGTGGGGTAATTACCTACGTAAACACAGAATTTTGTAACATAGCGGGCTATACCGAAGATGAGCTATTAGGTAAAAACCATAACATAGTGCGCCACCCTGATATGCCTAAAGCCGCATTTAAAGAAATGTGGGAAAAGCTTAAACAAGGCCACTCTTGGCGAGGCATGGTAAAAAACCGCTGTAAAGATGGACGTTATTATTGGGTTGATGCCTTTGTCACACCCATTTACGAACATGGGCAATTAGTCGGCTATCAATCAGTGCGTACAAAACCCTCTGAACACTTGAAAACACGCGCTACGGCTTTGTATCAAAAGATTAATGATGGCAAATCAATCGCCTCGTTTCGCGAAAATGTGTCACTAAGACAAATAGTGTCTTTGATTATTATTCTTGCGGGGGTTATTGCACTTGGTTTTACCACATCGTTGATGACTGTATTAGCGACACTTGCCATTATTTTACTGCTTGCTGCGCTTAATTATGATGAGTTAATAGTGACTCCTTCAGCACTTAAATCACAGCGTGCAGAGTTTGATTCTGTGTCACGCTATGTGTATTGCGGTGCACACCCATTTAGTATTGCGCTATATAACCAGCAGATGCTATTTGCAAAATTACGAACAGTGCTGGGTCGCGTTAAAGACTCGACCTACTCCTTTAAGAATATCGCAACAAACTTAGATACGCAGTCATCGCTTACTGAGCAGGGTATAGCGGCACAAGGTCAGCGTTTAGGTGATATTGCGACTGCAATGACGCAAATGAGCGCAACCATTGGTGAAATATCAGCAAATACGCACCATACAGCTGAAAAGGTAAATGATACATACCAAAGCTGTACAGATATCAAACTGCATATTGAAGACAATAGCGCGATGGTATCAGACCTTGCTAACCAAGTTGAACAAGCAGCAACAACCGCTAATTCATTAGCCAGTGAAGCCGATAAAATCGGCCAAGTGATGACTGAAATTGAAGGTATAGCTGAGCAAACAAACTTACTTGCCTTAAACGCCGCAATTGAAGCTGCCCGTGCAGGTGATCATGGTCGAGGTTTTGCTGTCGTTGCCGATGAAGTGCGTGCACTTTCTTCACGAACACAGAATGCCACTGCGCAAATTCATAGTTCAATTAAAGAAATTCAAGATACATTATTTAGTTGGTCTAAAGTAATGCAGTCAACTAAGCAACAAGCTGATAGTTGTGTTGAAACAACCACACATACTCAAGCTGAGCTTGCGAGTATATTCGCACAGATAAATGAAATATCTGGTTTGGCGACCGAAATCTCTACCGCAGCCGAAGAGCAACAAGTTGTCAGTGCAGATATACGTGAAAACGTTGAAAGTATTAAAGGACACAGCGAAGAGAACTTAAAGCTCAGCTATAACGTAGCTAAAGATGCCGCAGGCCTCGTTGAGGGGTCGCGCAAAGTAAACGATATGCTATTAACGTTTAAAGTTTAGTGTTTCTTAAATAAGCGATTTATTAAAATTGTTTAATCAAACACAAAAGCCGCATCATTTGATGCGGCTTCTTTATTTTCCGATATTAACGAGTTGAAAAAACCAACCCATTTTCATCTGCATCAATATGGATAATAGCGCCAGGTAGGTATTCACCTCCAAGCAAGCGCTGCGCTAGCGGGTTTTCTATGGTGTGTTGAATTGCACGTTTTAACGGTCGTGCACCATAGACAGGATCAAAACCACTTTCTGCTATACGGTCAAGGGCAGCATCAGTTACCTCAAGAAGATAGCCTTTTTCGGTTAAGCGTTCACGCAGTTTACTTAACTGAATATCGGCAATTTCTTTAATATGATCATTCGCAAGTGGATGGAATACCACCGTTTCATCAATCCGGTTTATAAACTCGGGTCTGAATTGGCTTACCAACACTCCCATCACTTTCTCTTTTAGCGTTGCATAGTCGTTCGAACCAGCTTGCTCTTGGATGATGTCTGATCCTAAGTTTGAGGTCATAATGATCACCGTATTTTTAAAATCAACGGTACGACCTTGTCCATCAGTTAAACGGCCATCATCAAGCACTTGTAAAAGTATATTGAACACGTCGGGGTGCGCTTTTTCTACTTCATCAAGCAAAATAACAGAGTATGGACGACGACGAACAGCTTCTGTTAAATAGCCACCTTCTTCATATCCAACGTAACCCGGCGGTGCTCCCACTAAGCGTGCTACTGAGTGTTTCTCCATAAACTCAGACATATCAATGCGCACCATGGCATCTTCAGTGTCAAACATAAAACTTGCAAGCGCTTTAGTAAGCTCTGTTTTACCTACCCCTGTTGGGCCTAAGAATAAAAAAGAACCTATTGGGCGGTTTGGATCAGCAAGCCCTGCACGTGACCGACGAATCGCATTCGCTACAGCAACCACGGCTTCATCTTGGCCAATGACTTTGTGATGAAGTTGATCTTCCATTTGCAGTAGTTTTTCTCGCTCGCCTTGCAGCATTTTAGAGACGGGTATACCTGTCCAGCGCGATAAAATTTCTGCAATTTCATCTTCACCAACTTGGTTTTTAAGTAAGCTCATTTCTTGCATTTCTGCTTGCGATGCAAGATCTAACTTGCGTTCAAGTTCAGGAATACGGCCATACTGTAATTCAGACATCCGTTGTAAATCACTTGCTCGGCGCGCGACTTCTAAGTCTAAACGAGCTTGTTCAAGCTCCGCTTTAATCACTTGTGTGCCTTGCAAAGAGGCTTTTTCGGCATTCCATACTTCATCAAGCTCACGATACTGCACTTCAAGTTCAGCTATTAGCTCTTGCATTTCAGTACGACGCTTTTGACTTGCTTCATCTTTTTCTTTGGCAAGTGCATTATCTTCGAGTTTTAACTGAATAATACGACGCTCAAGTTTATCAAGTGACTCTGGTTTAGAGTCAATTTGTAAACGAATTGACGAGCCCGCTTCATCAATCAAATCAATCGCTTTATCGGGTAACTGACGATCGCTAATGTAACGGTGCGATAGCTGCGCCGCTGCAACAATTGCCGGATCGGTAATATCAACAGAGTGATGTAGCTCGTAACGCTCTTTTAAACCACGAAGAATCGCGATGGTGTCTTCTACCGATGGCTCTGCTACGAATACCTTTTGAAAGCGACGTTCAAGTGCTGCATCTTTTTCAATGTATTGGCGATACTCGTCAAGCGTTGTGGCTCCCACACAGTGAAGCTCACCACGTGCAAGAGCAGGTTTTAACATGTTCCCTGCATCCATCGCACCATCAGTTTTACCTGCACCAACCATGGTATGAATTTCATCAATAAAGAGGATTACTTGGCCCTCTTCTTTGGCTAATTCATTTAAAACTGATTTTAAACGCTCTTCAAACTCACCACGGTACTTAGCACCCGCAACTAATGCCCCTAAATCAAGCGACAACACGCGTTTGCTCTTGAGCCCTTCGGGTACCTCACCATTAATAATTCGTTGTGCTAAGCCTTCAGCAATGGCTGTTTTACCCACGCCTGGCTCACCAATTAACACGGGGTTGTTCTTCGTACGACGTTGTAAAACCTGAATGGTACGGCGTATTTCGTCATCGCGGCCAATCACAGGATCAAGCTTACCTTGCTCGGCACGCTCAGTAAGGTCGATGGTGAATTTTTTTAATGCCTGACGAGTTTCTTCCGCATTCGGGTCATCCACTTTTTGACCGCCACGAATAGCCTCTATGGCCGTTTCAATTTTTGTTGAAGTGATATTGAGCGCTTTAAATATATCTCCTAGCGGGCCTTTATCATCGCACGCAGCAAGTACAAAAAGTTCACTCGATATATATTTATCTTTACGCTTTTGAGCATATTTATCACATAAGTTAATTAACGAAACCATATTATTCGATAGCTGTACGTCGCCACCAATGCCTTCTACTTTAAAAAGCTTTTCGATTTCTTGTGATAATTTTGTATTTAACTCGTCTGCACTCACGCCAGCTTGCGCAAGGAGTGCACGAACACTAGAGCCACTTTGCTGAAGTAATGAATACATTAAGTGCACGGGCTCAATAAATTGATGATCGCGCCCAAGTGCTAATGACTGCGCATCTGAAAGCGCAGATTGAAATTTACTTGTAAATCTATCTAAACGCATGAAGGTTTACCTATTAAAAAAACTAATTGCTTAATTAATGGGTATGATATGTAGTTTGTTCAAGTAAGAGATGAAAATTTAATCACTAAAAAGTGCGATTATTTGCGCCAGATCAAGCTTGCCATTCGCCCTGTTTGACCATCTCGTCGATACGAAAAAAATAATGATGGCTGTGAGTAGGTGCAATACTCTGCGCCATAAATACCCACAACACCAAGCTGACTGAGTTGCTGCTTGGCAAGTAAATAAATATCCGCTAAGTATTTTTCACCTTGGGCAGTAAACGCATGCTGATGAATCTGGTTTTGATCGCAAAAACAATCTTTAACATCCTGCCCGACTTCAAACTGCAAAGCCCCGATAGCAGGACCAAACCAGGCAATGATGTCAGCAGGCTCAGCCTTAAACTTACTCAGTGTATTGGCAAGAATTCCCTTCGCTAATCCGCGCCACCCACCATGAACCGCAGCAACTTCATCCCCTGACGTTGAACACAATAGCACGGGTAAACAATCGGCCGTCATGATGGCAAGCGGTTGCTGCTTTAGGCGAGTATAAAGTGCATCAGCGCTACTTACTGAATGAATATCAACGCGTTCATCAACCACCACCACATCCGCACTATGTACTTGATTTAACCACACAGCAGGGCTTGGTAATTGCCTCGTTAAAGCAGTGCGATTTGCCTGCACAGCTTGCTCATCATCACCAACATGAAACCCCACATTAAAGCTATTAAACGGTGCCTTAGATACCCCGTTTTCACGAGTTGTACTGAGGGCTCCAATAGTGTCAGGGGCAGTCCATGTTGGCGTAATCATAGTGTTTAATACTCAATATTTGGATTGGCTTTCGTATCAGCTCGCAATGCTTCTGTCATAGCGGCCATATCCTCTGGAATAGGTGCCTGCCATGTCATTAACTCACCTGTGATAGGGTGCGCAATTGACAATTTAACCGCATGCAATGCCTGACGTTTAAAGTCTCTCAGCATTTGAAATAGCTCAGGCGTTGCGCCTTTCGGTGGACGTGGGCGCCCGCCATATAACTGATCACCAACCAGTGGATGGTTTAAATACGCCATGTGCACACGAATTTGGTGAGTACGGCCAGTTTCTAGGCGTAAACGTAAGCGTGTGTGAGCACGAAACTTTTCAGCAACACGGTAATGAGTCACCGCAGGTTTGCCCATTTCATGAACAGCCATGTGAGTACGTTTTGTTGCATGGCGGCCAATTGGCTTTTCAATCATACCGCCTGCCGTCATAGTGCCATTACAAATTGCTTCATATTCACGTGTGAAGTTTTCACGCTTTTGCAGTGCAGACACTAAGTGCGTTTGCGCAGGAATTGTTTTTGCTACCACCATTAAACCTGTGGTGTCTTTATCAAGACGGTGCACGATACCTGCACGCGGCACGTTAATTATATCGGGGTAATGATGAAGCAAGGCATTCAATACTGTACCGTCTGGATTACCAGCCCCTGGGTGTACCACTAATCCCATCGGTTTATTGATTACTAATATATCATCGTCTTCATAAACGATGTTTAATTTGATATTTTGTGCCTCGTACTCGCGCGGTGCTTCAATGGTTGTTTCAACACTGACCAGTTCACCACCGAGTAATTTTTCACGCGGGGTGTTCAATATTTCACCATTCACGGTGATTTTATCATCCAAAATCCACGTTTTTATACGTGAACGAGAATAATCAGGGAACAATTGCGCCAATACTTGGTCTAGACGTTTACCGCCAAGGTCAATTGGAACCTCGGCTTGGAGAGAAATTTGCTCTGACATTAGTAACTTTACCCAATTTACCAGTGCAAGCTTTGCTCGACTGGGTTAGAATCGCTTTAATTAGCATTGTATGTATAGTTTACTCGGTTTTCCTCACTTGGCCTAGCCGAAGACATCGAAGGTAATAAATAAAATGATAAATAAAATAGGGAAACGTGCGTTCGCCATTGTTTTTTCAGTTTCATTACTTGGCCTAGGAGCCTGTTCATCTGCTCCTGATCAAGAAGATATTCAACGCGTTCCGAATAAATCTGCACAAGCTTTATATGAAGATGCGAAACAAACGTTAGATTCGGGCCTTTATGCACGAGCTATTGAGTTATTAAGCGCTATTGATTCACGCTATCCATTTGGTCCACTATCAAAACAAGTACAAATGGATCTCGTGTATGCACATTATCAAGCAGGCAATACTGAACAAGCTCTCGCAACAATTGACCGTTTCATTCGTTTAAACCCAAATCACAAGGATTTAGATTACATGTACTACATGCGTGGCTTGGTTAATATCAAAGCAGACAAAAACGCATTCCAAGAATACTTTGGTGTAGACCGTGCTGATAGAGATGCAAATCGCACTCGGGTTGCATTTACCGATTTATCAACCTTACTGAAACGTTTCCCAAATAGCGTTTATGCGCCAGAAGCGAAAAAACGTTTAGTATGGTTACTTAACAAAATGGCGCGTTATGAACTAAAAGTAGCAGAGTACTATTACGAGCGTGAAGCTTATCTTGCCGCTGCAAACCGAGGTAAATATGTCGTTGAACACTACTCGCAAAGCAGTTACCTGGATCAAGCATTAGAGATCATGGAGAAAAGCTACGAGAAGCTAGGTTTACCTGAGCTAAGTGCGCATGCTAAAGAAACGCGCGAAGCAAATAAGCGTAAATAACCTAAGCGCTGAATAAGCATTAAAAAGGCGCCAAATTTGGCGCCTTTTTTACAGTGTGTGACTGCGGTTTCGTTAAATTGCGTCTTCATCTTCTTCTGCGGTTCGAATACGCACAACACGCTCAACATCTGTGACAAATATTTTACCATCACCAATTTTGCCTGTTTGTGACGTTTTAACAATCACATCAATGGCTCTATCTACATCTTCATCACTTAGTACAATATCTAGTTTTACCTTGGGTAAAAAATCAACCATGTATTCAGCACCGCGATAAAGTTCTGTGTGCCCCTTTTGACGGCCAAAACCTTTAACTTCACTAACCGTCATCCCGGTGATGCCTACCTCTGATAATGCTTCTCGAACATCATCAAGCTTGAATGGTTTAATAATTGCTTCGATTTTTTTCATTTTAAGGCTACTTATTATTTCTTGATTGCCTCGATTTTAGACAATACGGCTCTCTATAGCAAACAAAGCTATGAAATACGGTGATAAAATCAACAATCATGATATTATTAAATAAAGTATTAAAAGTAGAGACAACAATGAAATCATTACAAAAGGGCTTTACACTCCTCGAACTGATGGTCACCATTTCAATCGTGGGCATTGTGGCTGCCATAGCACTGTGGGATAGCTCTGATTTGCTAGAAAATGACCGCGCCGAAAGCTACTTACAAGAATTAAAGCGCAGTATTAGCTTTGCACGGGCAAAAGCCACCAGTAGCGATGCAATTGTTGTAGTCTGTAGTGGAGCAACAGCAAATATTGAGAGTAATACAGCAATGAATTGCTCTAATGGGTGGGACCAAGGCACGGTCTTTGTATTTTTTGATTCAGATCAGAATGGCAGTTATAACCCTGCTAATGGCGATACCACTTTGAGAGTCCTCCAAGAAATCCCTAAAACGAGTAAACTGAGTTTCAGTGGCAATAACGCACTTATTTTTGATACTAGTGGCATGATCACCTCTGATTCAGGCACCTTTACTTTTTGCCCTTCTGGCGCAAATGATAACAACAAAGCATTGCAGGTATTTAAATCTGGCACTGTTTTATACCTAGGTGATACAACAAATACCTGTGATTAAGCCCCATAATTTGACACCATTTCAGGTCCAACTATAGTTAATTAAACTGTCACAATTTGGAGTCTTCACGGATGAAGACCTTAAACACATTACACCATAGGAATGGTGCAACACTCATCGAAAGCTTAGTGGTGCTATCAATAGTCGCAATACTTATGAATATTGCGCTGTTTGAATATAAGCCTTATCTAGCTAAAAGTCGCCTAGAAAACCGCACTCACTTAGTTAAACGCGCATTAAGCGTAAGCCGCCATAACGCAAAAACCCACAGCACATACGTTACTTTTTGTGGGCTACAAGAAAATCAATGCAATCGAGAGCATTGGCACAAAGCACTCACCGTATTTATCGACAGGGGCGATATTGGAGTGCTTGATGAAGGTGATACTATTATTTGGGAACTTGAAGCAGTCGATAAACTTGATATGCTAACTTACCCCCGCCATTCAATCACATTTCGTTCAGATGGCACGCCTGTGGGATTTAATAATGGTACCTTTGTGTACTGTCCTGAATACAAAATAGCAAGCCTTAAAGGGCTTGCTATTTCAATAAGCTCTATTGGGCGTACTCGGCTAAAAGACACCAACAAATGCCAATCCTGATATTTCAATTATTCAATGAGGGATTACTTACCCCAGCAGGTGCTCGCACTCGCAGAGCCCGTTGAGGTTTTTAATCCTGTATCTGAAATAGTTAATGTTGCACATTCGCCATCTTGTAAAACGGGCCCTGCTACGGGTGTAGCAGTAAACGCGAATGTACCGGCATCGTTATCGACAACAACTGAAATTTTATAAAAATTATTCTCAGTTGTAGCACTGACCCCTAAGTTAGCCAAAGTTGTTGTATACTGCCTGTTATCGACAAAAAACTGCTCTTGCTTATTGGCAGCATCAAGTAATGCAGTAATGGCTTCTGTTCTGGCGGTGCGTTTAACATGCTCAAAGTAACTTGGTAACGCAATACTGGCTATAATGCCTAAAATTGCCACGGTAATCATCAGTTCGATTAAGGTAAACCCTTTTACTTTATTAGTTACTCTTGTCATTTACTTCTCGCTTATAAATATAGGTTTGCTGTGTTTTAAAACCAAAACCAATCGGAGTTGCATCATTAACCAGTTGTATTTTTCCATCTTTAACCGTTAAACCCGGACCTTGTATTTCTTTCACTTTAAAGGGGTTTTGCTCGCCTTTAAGACCTGGTCCTATGGTTAAGAACTGACTCATCTCTTTGACTTTTTCGTCTGTATCCTTAATCTCATCTGGGTTATCAGCATCCGGGCTTCCATCACAAAAACCATTGTTATTACTATCAACACAGCTATCACCAACACCGAAATAAAGCTGAGGGGTATCAGGTACATCATTTGAGGTCGTAAATTTTAGACTATCATACACTTTTGTACCGTAGTGTAAGTGGAACGCATATAATCCCCCTGAGCCTCCCGTTAATGAACACTGATTCGCTGTTTCTGTTGAAGAAGCGGGTGCGTAACTGGTGAAATAAGCGACTCCTCCAATAACCGTACTTGCTGCCAGTGATTTTTCACCAGCCATTGGAAGGGTATAATACCAACCATGGTATTGACCTAATTCAACTTCTAAATCGGTAAATTTATCTACACTATCAAGTGCATTACCAAACGGGTCAGCATCCATATTCATTAAATTAGCCTGGGTGATCGCCGCTGGAATCTCATCGCTTTGGAATGAGCGCGTCACTGTATTGATATCGCGGATCATAAACAATTGATCACTCGTTGTGGTGCCCGTTGGTTTAGAGCGATTCCCACTACCTAGTAATACTGCATCAAAGGGGGTATCAATACGTGTTTTAACCGACTTACCATTTACGTCTGTTTCAGAGACCTTACTAAACATTGTTCTCGCAACCATCGGTTTATAAAAGAAACGACGATCTTGAGATGCAAGTGCACTGCCTAAACTCGCAAGTTTAAAGTGTGTCCAAGGACTTTCTGTGCTCGTTGGGCTATTTGAAGGCATATCAATACGCCATACATCACCGCCTGTGTCGGATGCATATAATCGATCAGTGTAACCGTCATAATCAGAATCCAAAACACTAATATCAGAAGCAATACTGTGTTTACCTGCAAAGCCATTTTCACTCGACGTTAAAGCCCACACTTTTTTGCCGCTCTGTGCATCAACAATATAAATACCGCGCCCTTTTGTGTCTTCAGTACGCAGAACATTGTCTTTATTGGTGTCGTACCCTGCACCAAAAACAAGCAGTGGTCGATTTTCATACCCTTTTAAGTTAATGTATGTCACCGTAGGTTTAGACCATGATTGCGCAAGTTCTTTAAAGTCTCCCGTTCCACCAATAATCGGTCCCCCCCACATGAGTCGAGGTGAATCTGGGTTTGTAATATCCAGTCCATAATAATTATTGCCGCCACGTCTTAAGCCAAAAAACGCCCAAACACGATCAGTGCCATTTACAACTCCATCACCATTTTTATCATCAAAGAACACAGAAATAGGTCCATCAACACCATAGACCTTTGATTTTTCTTGATTCTCTCGTAATGGTTTAATAATTTTGTATAAGCTACTGGGTATAAAAGCCCAGCTTTCTTTTAATACATCATTTTTATCTTGAAAAAAGTGTAGGTAACCTGCATTGGTGCCAATTAAAATGCGCACATCATCATTACCGTAATCAATTGTCACAGGTTTTGAGTGCAGAGGATCACCAAAAATATCTTGTCGTTGATCACTGGTACTGCCATCACCGTCTTCATCATCCACATCTATTCCTCGGCTCCACTTAATCGTTTTATCTAACTCGGTCGATAAGAGCCCAAGAGTCAACGAATTGACACTTGTTGCTGTAGTTAAATTAAACTTTAACGCTGCCGCTAAGTCGCCACCTAGTGCCGAGGAAACTGCAGATTTAGTAAAATCAACTAATCCAGCGCTCCCGGCATCGGTATAAATGGTCCGCGATGAAAGGTTAGAGAGCATCAAATTAGCCCCACCTTGTTCTACGCTATTCCCATCTGCACTTTCATTTACAGGCAACCAAAACGTTTTTGCCTCATCGTCAATCAGGCCATCTTCATTAAGTGCTGGTTTACCGTTTAAATCAACAATTTCATCACCCGATACTTTTAACTTTTTGAGGTTTCCTCGCCAACGAGCGCCTTCTTTAGGAAAAAACATCGCGTAATAAATACCATCACGACTACGTGTTTGGTCTACATTATTACTGGCAATGGACGGTGATGTGAAAGTATCATTCACTTTTCTTATAGCCGAAACAGCCTGATTCAACGCTTTTACCAACTCTTCAGGAGTGCCTGCCACTAAATGTTTGCCTCCACCGTAGGTTTCTGAGGCTGCTTTCAATAAATTTTGGCCCTCAGCACTCATACCAGAGCCAAAACCAATGGTGTAAAGACGCCCTGTTTCATGAATATCAGGTGTGGCAGGATATAAATCTACTTTTATATCTTTTGTACCATGTATCACCTTGGCTAATTGGTGAAGATAATTATTGTAAATATAATCATTTCTCCCCAAAGCATTACCAAATAATGAGTTGTGTTGATTACTAATATCTGTATCACTGTCATTGTCATTATCTGTAGAGGGGTCTCCATCAGTCATGTAAATGATATTAACGGAGTTATCACATCGTTTGGCTTCTGCGACGCTATCAGCAAAGGGAGAGATATATGAATAAGTAAAATTATCTATCCAGACATCTTTACAACGATATCCTGACCAAGTCCATCTACACTCCTGCTTTTTTATCGGATTATTTATTGCTGATTCAATGCTAGTGTCTCTACCATTTACATTTTGTGCGTATAACAAGTCTTTGCCTGTTATATATAAGTAAGCTTCCCAGAGTGTTTCAGCCAGTGGCGTGCCTCCGTTGGCAGGTAAGTTCGAAATAGAATTTTTAATTTCAGATGCAGGGCTACCAATCCCTTTTAATACATAACCACCACTTACTTCTCTGTAACGCATTAACCCAAAGTCAATATCCGGATTTGTATCAATTAATTGATTCATTGCATTTTTTGCTGCAGCCAAACGGCTATCACTACAGACAATCCAGCCATTACGATCTTGCCCACAATCATCACCTGTTGTAGAGGAAAATGCCATACTTCCAGAGGTGTCAAAAATAAGTAAAACACGCGGTTTTTCATTTTTGCTAACATTGTAGTTAACGTATAGCTCAATGTCTTCAGCATACACTGCAGTAACCATACAGGTTACAAAACCAGTCAGTATACTGCGCACTAACGTTTTCATTTTCATCATGAGTCTCCGTTAACGGCCTGAATTACGGCCTACCATCTCTTGAGCAACACCCGTTGTGATTGTGAGTGTGTGATTACTTTTAGAGCCATAGGTAATTGACGTATCTATTTGCAACATGTTGCATGACACACCCGCTGTAAAATTAAACTTGCGTGGACAAGGAATATCACTCGGGCCGTTATTTAAATTAACCATCGAACTTGATGCATCGCCAATATTCCCTAAATCATGAACTCCGCCAGGTATTGCTGATGCTCTTTTAAAAAAGGCACTATTTGCCCCTGCAGCAGCTTGGTTGGCTATTACGCGCTGTACCGTGCCAATTAACTCATTTTCTGCAGCTTCACGTTCTTGTGCTGCATTGGTGATTTTAATGTCAATACTACTGCTACTCATGAGAGTAACTGCAATGCCTGTAACCGCGACAACCATAATAAGAGCAACAATTAACACAACGCCTTGTTGTCTTTTTGCTAACGTTATATACGCCATAAATTAGCTCCCACATTATTTAAGCGAATAGTCGTGGTAAACAATGCTCGACGGTAATTATCAGTAAAAGTTAGCTCTCTACTACTTTGATCTTCACCCAAGGTATACGTTTGATTTTGAATATTTAAATCGCCATCTGGGGTAAGCGCTCTGACTAATAGGAAAACTTGCACAGTTAAGATGCCATGACGGTTTTCCCAATCAGTATTCGTCATTTGGTTAATACTTTTATACGTATCAACACGACTATTATTGGTTGTATCGAGACCAAATACAAAATGCATGTCCTCAACACCTTCCATTATCGTTTCTGTAACCATGCCTGAGCCTGGTTTTAAACGTCTGCGCATTAAAACGGGCACAGTGACAGGTTGGTCATTTATTGTGTAATTTTGCTCTGAGATATAATAAACGTGATGACGATAACGCCACACAGTCGCGTTAACATTAAGTGAGGCACCATCAATTGGCCCTTGTACAAACTGAGCTCTTTCTTGTTCGGCAACAAAGTAATAACTGCCAGCACCTGTATCATCAGGTCGAATTTGCAAACCTTCAAGAAACTTTAACTGCAGAACATCTGTATTTTTTTTAGCGTTTTTTATGCAGCCTAATGCATCACCAGTCGCGGTTAACACTGCATACACCGAGCGAAAGTTACTCGTAGCTGTTTTAACCGGGAAACTGCCATTGTTAAGCCCCTGAGAACAATCGGGAGTAGGATTAGCGGTTGACTCTGTATTTGCTGGCGAAAACGAGTCTTCATAAAACGTTCCCCAAAAGCCTATTTGCTCAATATCACGTTGCATAATATTAATCGCTAATCGGCCTGTTTCTTGTAACTCACCAATTGTCATGGTGTCACGCGTGGTCACTTTCATACTAATATAGGTGAACATAACGCCACCTAAAACAAGTCCGCCTATAAATAGCGCAACCATCATTTCAACTAACGTAAATCCTGCATGCTTTCTCATATCAAGACCTTAAGTAAATATAGCTTTCAAGTACAATTAAACGACGCTTATCATTGGCTGCACCGCATTCAATTGCCGACGTACCTGCATTTGCTTTAATTGCTTGTCGACCTTGCCAACTGATCACCACGTTAATATTAAATTCACTTGCATTACCCGCTGCGACAGGCGTGCTCTTGATACACACCGTTGCATCATCTAGCGCCCCGGTATTTTCACGCGCTTGGATAGCCCGCACCCATTGCTGTTTATCAAGGGCTGCAAGTTGCTGAGCATTACACGCTGCGTTGTAGCATTGTAAATTGGTATTTAACGCAGTGTCACTTGTGAAAGTGCCATTATAGAGGGCTGCAAATCCTGTGGAATCGTTTGCTCGCATCCGTTGAATAATATCGTTCCCTAACGCCACCGCTGCAGCACGCTGCATTGAATCAAAACTAGCTTGCTTAGCTTTTGCCTGCAGCGCTACAGCGCCTAACAACCCAAAGCTTAAAATCACAAAAGCAATAAGTACTTCAACTAAGGTAAAGCCTTGAACATGTGAATGCCGTGTCATATTAAAATCAGCTCATAGATTTCCATACAATAAGCATAAAAGGACAATAATAAATAGCAATGAGGGTTTAGATGAACGGTCAAATTAATTGATAAGCGGTCCGTACATACCGACTAAAAAGCATCGAAAATTGGCACCGTAAAACTGTGTGATAAAACTATTCACCCATCGCTTGTTTTACGGTTTTAAGTGCTCGGCGGCTAATGGTGAGAGGTTCATCATAATGTCGCACTCTTAAATGATGACCACTTGACACAGAGCAATGAAGGCTCTGTATATGCAGCTTATTAACCAAGGTATTACGATGAATACGCAATAATTGTTGTGAGTACGTACTTTCAAGCTGTTTCAAGCTATGCTCGATAATAGCTTCACCGCCAACAAAAATGAGTCGCGTATATTTTTGCTCTGCAACACAGCACACCACATCGTCGATATTGACTCGGCGCATAGCACCCGCTAACTGATAAGTGATATGTGAATGAACAGGCCTATTAACTTGTGTACGATTTAGTTTGCTAAGTTGCAGTAAGGTTTTTGTAAGTGCTTGCTCGGTTACAGGTTTTACTAAATAGCCATCTACCGCTAACTCAAATGCTTCTAGAGCATGTTCAGAATGGGCCGTTAAAAACACCACAGCCGGAGGTATAGCAAGCAGCTTTAATGCCTTTGCGACCTCTAAGCCGCTTAATTTTGGCATATTAATATCTAATAACACGATATCTGGTTGCAACTCTTTACACAGCTTTACCGCCTGCTCACCATTGTCTGCATCGCCAACAACATGGTAGTTAGGATGCATGGTTAATAAACGCCTAACACGTGCCCGAGCGAGCGGTTCATCGTCAACAATCAAAACATTGCTCATGTAATTTCCTGCCTTGGAATAACGAGTTTAGCTCTAAACTCACTATCGCGATGTGTGGTGGTTAGCTTGGCGCGATAGTGATAAAACAGCGCCAACCTTTGGCGAATGTTTTCAAGTGCCATGCCATTGCCAGCGCGGCGCTGCTCTGCATTTTCAACCACAGGATTAATAATAATAAACGTATAGCTTTTATCGGTTATATGCATCTCTATGGTAATTTTTGTGCCCTCAGAAGCCGGTTCAAGGCCATAATACACCGCGTTCTCAATAATAGGCTGTATCGTTAGACACGGAATTTCAACGTCTGGGACGCACGCTGGCATCTGCCAATTAACCGTTAATCGCTCGCCATAACGCCAACGCTCAAGTGCAATATATTGCTCACATAATATCAGCTCGTCTTGCAAAGAAATCGCTTTACCGCTTTTCATTGCAGCTTGTGATAACGCAGCTAAAGCCAAAATAGCTTGCTCGGCGGCTTCGGCATCATAATGCGTTAGCTCGGCAGCTGTGTTCAAGCTATTGAATAAAAAGTGTGGACGAATACGTGCTTGTAACGCATCTAACTCAGCATGCGCTAATGCTTTGGTTTGTAGCTCTTTTTGGTTTTGTATAACAACAAATTGACTAAATAATGCCGCCACTAAAAAGATTATGAGTACATTACTCGCGATAAAATAGCCTGCTGATTCAATATAATAAATATCTGCAAAGAGAGATAATACAGCCACACTGTAAAAACACGTTGATAGCAATAATGAAATAGTCAGGATAAGTAGTTGGAAATTATTAGAACAGCGTGCCAAGTATTTTCTAAAAATATACAGTGCGGCAACACTTGTCAGAAAGATTAAGTGCAAAAAGAAACTGAAAATGGCAAGACGAAGCCATACATCGCCTTCGGTTGCAGGGGCAAACGCTAGTAAAATAGCAATAACTTGACTTACCACGAGTGTAGCAAGCACACCTCGGGATTGAAAAAGAGCCGCAATCAACAAGCCGTTTTGATTTGGCTGTGTGCTCATGGGCTCTCCTAGTATCTGTTGTTAACTACTCGTTTAGATTAGCGTAGCTCAACAGGAACGGCAAATACTATATTCTCTTCTTCGCCAGGGTTTTCAACAACTTGGTTTCCACCCAATTCTTTTAGACGAGTAATTACTTGCTGCACTAACACTTCTGGTGCAGATGCGCCCGCAGTAACCCCTACGGCATTGACGTTGTTAAACCAATCAGCTTCAACGTTACTTGCATCATCAATTAAATACGCTTTAGTGCCCATTTTATCTGCAAGTTCACGTAAACGATTTGAGTTTGAGCTATTCTTAGCTCCCACAACCAGTAACACATCAACTTTATCTGCTAAGTCACGCACCGCATCTTGACGGTTTTGTGTCGCATAACATATATCATCTTTACGCGGACCATCAATTGCAGGAAACTTTGTACGTAAAGCATCAATAACATCGGCAGTGTCATCAACCGACAAGGTTGTTTGACTGCAATAAAATAAATTGTCAGGATTTTTAACCGTCAGATTTGCAACATCTTCCGGTGTTTCTACTAAGTAGATCCCCCCTGCTTCGTTATTATATTGCCCCATGGTGCCTTCTACTTCAGGGTGACCATGATGACCTATTAAAATGCACTCGATGCCTTTACGGCTCGCGCGCGTTACTTCCATATGTACTTTGGTAACTAGCGGACAGGTTGCATCGAAAACTTTTAATTCACGACGCTTAGCCTCACTGCGTACCGCTTGAGATACACCGTGAGCACTAAAAATAACAATGCTGTCATCAGGAACTTGATCAAGTTCTTCAACGAATACAGCACCGCGGTTTTTAAGACCGTCTACTACATAGCGGTTATGCACCACTTCGTGTCGCACATAAATAGGCTTTTCAAAGATATCTAGTGCTCGCTCAACGATACTGATTGCGCGGTCAACACCTGCACAAAAACCACGTGGGTTAGCTAATAAAATATCCATTACCCTGTTACCTCTAAAATATCGACTTCAAAGGTTAAACGCTGGCCAGCAAGTGGATGATTGAAATCAATCGTTACAGACTCACCTTGTACCTCACGGACAAGTCCTGGTAATTCAGTGCCATCAGGTTGAGTGAAGGCAATAATGTTCCCCACCTCAGCTGGAGTGTCAGCGCCAAACTTACTGCGGTCTACATAGTAAATATTATCTGGGTTTGGTTGCCCAAAGGCATCTTCAGGTTCAAGTTCAAATGACTTACTCTCGCCTGCGGCTAGGCCTAACAAACACTTTTCAAAGTTGGCGGTTAGACTACCATCGCCCATTCTTAATTTTGCCGGCTTATTGTGCACCTTCGTCGAATCAGCTGCTGAGCCATCTTCTAATTTAATTGAGAAATGGAAGATCACTTCAGACTTTTCACCAATTACTGCTTGGCTCATGCTTTTTGCTCCTTAGGACTTTCGCCTGTAAAGGCATCATATAAAAGTAATGCTGCACCGATACAAATTGCACTGTCGGCAATATTGAATGCTGGGAAGTGCCAATTTTCATAATACACATGCAAAAAGTCTATGACATAACCATAAACAATACGATCGTATAAATTACCAATCGCACCCGCGAGTACAAGTGCATACGCAGAGCACAACACCTTATTGCTGGCAGGTAAACGTTTTAACCACCATGTTAAAAGCACACTAATAACCACAGCAATTAAGCTTAAAAACCAGCGTTGCCAACCACCAGCATCACTTAAAAAGCTGAAGGCAGCACCATAGTTATGCACATAGGTAAAATTAAAGAATGGCAAAATTTCAATAGATTCTTTGTAGGTCATAGTATTTACAACAAGTGTTTTTGTCGCATGGTCTACTACTAAAAGTAGTAGACTCAGCCATAACCATACTAAGCCACTTTTTCCGGCTAGTTTGCTCACAAACAACTCCTATGCGAACTGACGTTGTTCACCGTCGCCATCAACATTGCTAACACAACGGCCACATATTTCAGGATGAGCAGGCTCAGCACCTACATCATCACAGTAATGCCAACAACGTTCACATTTTTCTGCCGTTGTTGCTGTAACGTTGATGAACAAGCCATCAATTTCAGTTGCTTGGCTACCTTGTGGTTGTTCAGTAACCGTTTCAACAGTGACACCAGAAGTTAATAATACAAAGCGTAATTCATCACCTAATGCGGCAAGTTTTGAACTTAACGCTTCAGTTGCATAAATACTGACATTTGCTTGTAAAGTCGCACCAATGATGTCTTCTTTACGCGCCGCTTCTAATACGCGGTTCACTTCATCACGTACATTCAGAATTGTGAGCCAATCATCGTTACTGAACTTACCTTGCGTAGAGGCTTTAAGCCCATCGTACCACACTGATGTGAATACAAATTTATCACGTTCGCCCGGTAATGCTTCCCAAATCTCTTGTGCAGTGAAGCTTAAGATTGGTGCCATCCAACGCGTCATTGCTTCTGCAATGTGATAAAGCGCTGTTTGACATGAGCGGCGTGCATGGCTATCGCTTTTCGCTGTGTATTGACGGTCTTTGATTACATCTAAATAGAATGAACCAAGCTCACCCGTACAGAAATTCATTAATTTTTGCGTTACAAGTAACATTTGGTACTTGTCGTAAGCAGCTAAAATTTCATCTTGTAACTCGGCAGCACGACCAACAATCCAGCGGTCTAGTTCAACCATATCGTCGATAGCAACGTGATCTGTTTTTGGATCAAAACCATTTAAGTTAGCAAGTAAGTAACGGCTCGTGTTACGGATACGACGGTAACGATCTGCCGAGCGCTTGAAGATTTCATCCGAAACCGTCATCTCTGCGGTAAAGTCAGTTGATGCAACCCATAAGCGAAGAATATCAGCACCCAGCTTGTTCATCACATTTTGCGGTGAAATAACATTACCCAGTGACTTAGACATCTTACGGCCGTTTTCATCAACGGTGAAGCCGTGCGTTAACACTTGCTTGTAAGGTGCATGGCCATTAATTGCAACCGATGTCATCATTGACGACATAAACCAACCACGATGTTGGTCAGACCCTTCAAGGTAAAGATCTGCTGGGCCCGTCAAGTCTTCACGTGCATCAACAACACACGCGTGAGTCACACCTGAATCAAACCAAACATCTAAGGTATCTTGTACTTTCATGTACTGATCAGCGTCATCACCAAGTAATGTTGCGGGGTCTAAATCGTACCACGCTTGAATACCTGATTTTTCAACTAGCTTAGCCGCTTCTTCGATTAATGCTTGCGTATTCGGGTGTAACGCCCCTGTGTCTTTATCAACAAACAACGCAATAGGTACACCCCATGTACGCTGACGTGAAATACACCAATCAGGTCGGCCTTCAACCATGTTCGCAATGCGGCTTTCACCCCACTCAGGTAACCACTCTGTCTTTTTGATTTCACTCAATGAATCTTGACGAAGGTTCGCTTGATCCATGCTTACAAACCATTGTGGTGTCGCACGGAAGATGATTGGCGTTTTATGACGCCAGCAATGTGGGTAACTATGATTGAGTGCATGATGATGCAACAGCGCGTTATTTTCTGTTAATACATCAATAACACTCGCGTTGGCTTTAAATACATGTTGACCTGCAAACAGTGGCGTATCAGGTAAATAAACACCATTTGCACCCACCGGGTTTGCTACTTCTAAACCATATGCAAGACCAGCCGCGAAATCTTCTTGACCATGACCAGGTGCAGTGTGAACAACCCCCGTACCCGAATCTGTCGTTACGTGATCAGCAACAATCACAGGCACTGTAAAGTCATAAAAAGGGTGAGCAACGTGTAAGTTTTCTAAGGCAGCACCTTTAACATAACCCAGTACATGGTAATGATTGAAACCGTAACGATCCATCGCATCTTTAACGAGTTCAGAGCCTAAGATCAAACGCTGTTGCGCGCCCTCGTCATCAACTTGAACTAATGCATACTCAAGCTTCTCATGAACAGCCACTGCGCGGTTGGCAGGAAGTGTCCACGGTGTAGTTGTCCAGATAACAGTGCTTACAGCGCCTGTACCTTGATGACCATCGGCAAGTTCAAATGCGTTAATAACGGCATCTTGATCTGCAAACTCAAAGCGTACGTCGATAGCAGGTGATTGTTTGTCTTGGTACTCAACTTCTGCTTCAGCAAGTGCTGAACCACAATCTGTACACCAATGAACCGGTTTAGCACCTTTGTGTAAATGACCATTTTTAATAATACGGCCTAATACACGGATTGCATTCGCTTCAAAGTCAAAGTTCATGGTCAGGTAAGGCTTGTCCCAATCACCAAATACCCCTAAGCGTTTAAAGTCTGTTTTTTGACCTTCAACTTGCTTTTTAGCATATTCGCGACATTTTTCACGAAACTCAGCCGCTGACACTTTAACACCAGGCTTGCCAACTTTCTTTTCAACCATTAATTCAATAGGTAGACCATGGCAGTCCCAACCAGGCACATAAGGTGCATCAAAGTCAGACAAGGTTTTTGACTTAACAATAATGTCTTTAAGAATTTTGTTTACAGAGTGGCCTAAATGGATGTCACCGTTTGCATACGGAGGGCCGTCATGCAAAATGAAGGTTTTTTTACCTTTTTTAGCGCTGCGAATTTGACCATATAGATCGTCTTCATACCATGTTTTAAGCATAGTTGGTTCACGTTGTGCCAAATTGCCGCGCATTGGAAACGCTGTTTCCGGTAAATTCAAAGTATGTTTGTAGTCGCTCATTAATCCTACTTTCCGTATCGGCTACCTAATTTAAACCAAAACACTGCTTAGCGGCGGTTACATCATCTGCAATCTGCGCCGTCAGTTGTGTTAATGTCTCGAATTTTTTCTCATCGCGAAGCTTTTTTACAAGCTCCACATGCATAAATTGTCCGTAAATGTCCTGCGCAAAGTTAAAAAGGTGAACTTCTAATAATGCGCGTGTCCCGTTAAATGTGGGTTTGTTGCCAATATTTGCAACCCCAAACAGCTGTTCATTGCCAACGGTCGCTTTCACCGCAAATACGCCATTTACTGGGCATACTTGACGTTTCAAGGCAATATTTGCCGTTCTAAAACCAAGCTCACGGCCTTTTGCCCAACCGTGAATAACACGTCCAGAAATCGCATACCCATGACCCAGCATCGTTTTAGCCTCTTCTAATTGCCCTGCTGCTAGCGCATGGCGGATTAGTGTGCTACTTACTCTGTCATTAAGACGACGAAAGCTGGCCGTACTTTTAACATCTATATTCAGCGCTGCACCCATATTTTTTAGCAACGCAAAGTCACCACTGCGACGTTTTCCAAAACAAAAATCATCACCGACAGTGAGCGCTTTCACGCCGAGCTTATCAACCAAGACTTCGTTAACAAACTGCTCTGCTTCCATGTTAGCAAACTGCTGATTAAAACTAATACAAATTACGCGTTCAACACCCAGCTCTGCTAACAATCGAAGCTTATCACGCAAACGTGTCAATCGAGCGGGTGCGTTATCTTTAGCAAAAAACTCTTGTGGCTGAGGCTCAAATAACATAACAGTGCTGGGTAACTGATGTTTTTGCGCATCAAGTAGCAAGCCTTTAATCACTTCAGCATGGCCTAAATGCACACCATCAAAGTTCCCAATCGTTAACACGCAACCATAGTGTTGTGCGCGAATATTATGAATACCTCTAATTAACTCCATGCCACCTATTTGCCTTTGTCAGCACGCCCAAAACATGTTCATCGGGCTTGAAGCGCCGATTATAATCTTTTTTTTAGTTGGATTCAGTAGTTGCAACACTTTTTATCGTATTTAGTCGTATTCCTAAAATAAAGAGCACAACAAAGTATACCAATACAGCCAGCACAAGCAGCCCTGCCAACAACATAACTTGTTCACTAAAGTGCCAGCTTCGCCATGCAAAGTGCTGACCTGCATACCATACCGCAGTCGCCATCAAAATACTCGAAAACAAACACTTAAATGTAAAACCGACGCTCATTGAAGAAAACTGATAAACCCCTTCTTTGCGTAACTGCCGATAAAGTAAAAACGCGTTACAGCTGGCCGACATAGACGTGGCTAAAGCTAACCCTAAATAACCAATAAAAGGCGCTAACATGATGTTAAATACCATGTTTAGAACCAAGGTTTTTATGCCTATTTTCACGGGGGTTTTAGTGTCTTGTCGCGAGTAAAAACCAGGCGCTAACACCTTGATTAACATAAAACTGACTAACCCTACCGAGTACGCCATCACGCCATAACTAACCGCTTGAACGTGATCAATTTCACCGTCTTGAAACGCACCATGGTCAAAAAGCACCGTGATGATCAACGGGCTTATCACCATTAAACCAAACATGGCTGGTAAACCTAAGAAAATAACAAATCGCACCCCCCAATCAAGCGTATGCTGAAAATCAAGCGTGCTTTTCGTACTATGTAGTTTAGACAGTGCCGGTAAAATCACTGTTGCAATACCAATACCGAATAACCCAAGAGGGAACTCTATCAATCTGTCTGAATAGTAAAGCCACGCAATAGAGCCTGTCATAAGCATTGAGGCAATCATGGTATCGAGCAATAAATTAATTTGACTAATCGATACACCAAACAAGGCCGGTAACATCAACTTTCGTACTTTCACGACATTTTCGTCTTGCCACCCCCACTTAGGTCGGCTCAACATGCCCGCTCGATACAAAAATGGCAGCTGAAAAATCAGTTGCACCAAGCCACCAATGAACACCCCTATTGCTAATGCATAAGCACCTACTGCAAATTTATCATGCAGAAAAATAGCACAGGCAATAATTGAAATATTCAATAATACAGGGGTAAATGCGGCCACGGCAAAGCGGTTATACACATTCATTACTGCGCCACTAAGAGCAACAAGACTCACAAAAAACAAGTACGGAAACGTGAGCTTTAATAACGCACTCGCTAATTCGAACTTAGCGGCATCCTCTCCCCCTTGCCACCAATCAATAAACCAGCCAGTACCAAATAAAGCGGCAATCACTGGCGAGGCTATCACACCAAATAAAGTGACGAGCAGCAAAATTGTGCCCAAAGTGCCCGCAGCCTGCGCGACAAAGAGTCTAACCTTGTCGTCACCTTGCTGCTCTTTTATTTCAGACAATACGGGCACAAATGCCTGTGCAAATGCGCCTTCGGCAAATAGACGTCGTAAAAAGTTAGGGATTCTATTAGCAAATAAAAACACATCAGCTGCCGCACTTGCACCCAGCAAGTTAGCAACAACCGCATCGCGAACTAACCCTAAAATACGCGAAATCATCGTCATCGCACTGACAATCATCCCGGAACGAAATAATCCTTTTGCCACCTTAAACCTATTATCAAAAAACCTTTAAGATGGGCGATTATGCCTAAAATATCTCTAAAGCACTAGGCTCGGACACGACGCTTTGTTACAATGGCGATATTAACTGCTAAAGCGGCAAATTGATGTTCGTTATAAGGAGCA
The DNA here is from genome assembly GCF_900116435.1 of Pseudoalteromonas lipolytica. Classification (GTDB taxonomy): domain Bacteria; phylum Pseudomonadota; class Gammaproteobacteria; order Enterobacterales; family Alteromonadaceae; genus Pseudoalteromonas; species Pseudoalteromonas lipolytica. The sequence goes on from NZ_FPAZ01000015.1 coordinate 39,054, forward strand.
GTTTTTCTTGAGCTGTCAAAAATTCATTGACATTCATGATAAAAACAGGCATATTCCACGGCCTTTAAATTAAGCTTATTTTAAGATTGTTAGGAGCAAACCTTGGCTAACATCAAGTCTGCAAAAAAACGCGCTATCACGAGCGAAAAAAATCGTCAACATAACGCAAGCCGTCGTTCAATGATGCGCACTTACTTCAAAAAAGTAGTTGCTGCAATTGAAGCGGGCGACAAAGAAGCTGCACAAGCAGCATTTGCTGTTGCAACACCTATCCTAGACCGTTACGCAACTAAAGGTCTAATCCACAAAAACAAAGCAGCTCGTCATAAGAGCCGTTTAGCAGCTAAAATCAAAGCGCTATAATTTGTTTTTGAAAGATATAAAAAAACCGGCTTTTGCCGGTTTTTTTTTACCTGAAATTTGACGTTACACAATTTCCAGCTCTGGGTAGAACTTTTTCAACATTGCCGCAATTTTCTTCGGTGTAAACGGCTTAACAACAAACCCTTTAGCGCCTTTATCAATTGCATCTTTCACATTTTCAACTGTTGAATGGGCTGACACCATCACCACATTCGCCTCTGGTGAAATGTCGTTAATATGAGAAATAATTTCTTTACCATCGCCATCTGGCAATTCAATATCTAAAAAAATGATATTAAACTCTTTCTCTTTACATTCACTTAAACACTGCGCAGCCGTTGAAGCCTCACGCACGTCATCAATCCCCAAGTGCATGAGCGTTTGATTTAAAAAGCTACGGACTGTTCCCACATCGTCAACAATAAGAATTGAAAGCTGCGTATCCATACTATTCCTCTTAAGCAATAAAGGTTCACACTAATTGAATGTAACTCTGTGACGCAATAAGACAATCAGTGTTATATGATCTGAATTTGACTATTATATCAAAAACTTCGTTATAATCTCATTATAGAGAGCTATGTATAAAAGGCCAGATAAGCTTTATGTCTAATAAAATAAAAAAACAATCGCTGTTAGGTAAAACACCAGCACGAAAAAAACCAACATCGACAACAAAACGACGACCTGCAAACCCGCAACGTGTCCCCCCCCAAACGGTGCAGCAGGCTGGCGCCTCCGAACCGGTTAAAAAAAGTGCAAGCCGTTGGTATGCAATTGCCGCTGTTGTATTAATTATGCTAATTACGCCCAAGCCCGTTCTCATTACCTATGAAAAACTAGGGATGGTATCTCAAAGCGTGTATTGGCCAGGTGTTTTTGGCTTCGGGGCAAACCTCTTTGACTCAACCCTTATACCCCGTGCAGACCTTAGCCGTAATGTGATTTACTTATGCCAAGATAAACGCGACCCTGCGAGCTGCCAAAAATACCGTGTAACAGAGCAAAGCGGTTTTTTTGCGGCAATGAAAAAGCTAATAATGGATTAAAAAATCTAATCTGAAAATAAAAAATTACTTGGTTGAAAGCTGTGTAAAAGATCACCATAATGGCGCTCCTTTTTCAACACAGACACTATTAGATACGACCATGCTAAACGAGCTAGATTGGCTTTTAAACTTTACGTTACTTGCACTAGGATTAGGTGCTTTTTTTATTAATCAGTTAACCTTATTGCGTTTTGCTGCTATTAGCGCGTGTAGTTTATTATTTTTATCGTTTAGTTTAGATCTGATGTCATCAAGTGTGATCTCAAATATGAGCTTAGTGTTGATCAACACATTTTATTTATTCAAGGTCTACACTTTTGGCCAATTGAATATTAATCAAGGTTAATCTTCTCCCAAGATTATTTGATAGAACACTTTAACGCTTCTATCATCCTTTACGCCCAAACATCGCTATGTTTGGGCTTTTTTTTACTTACAATATGACTGAACTGAGATACCATATATTCCGTATAAAGATATTTTAGAGGTGCCTTATGTCATTAAACGACTTCGACTTATTTCTCTCTTCTATGGAAGATGTAAAGCCTCTCAAGCACGATACTGTAAAACTCGATACCACCAAGCAAGGCCCTTCTCTGTCACAACAAGAAAAACGTAAAGCCGCTGAGTCTGATCTCGCAATCGATGAAAACTACCTTCGCAGTGAGTTCGTTGAATTACTTGATCCACACGCAGTTTTAGCGTTCAAGAAAGATGGCGTTCAAGCCCAAGTTTATAAAAATCTTCGCTTAGCGAAATATCAGCTTGATGCAACCCTAGATTTGCATGGACAGGCACTCCAACATGCCCGTAGCACCTTATTCAATTTTATTAATGATTGCCACCTGCGCAATATTCGCGTGGTGTTAATTCGCCATGGAATTGGTATTAAAAATAAATCAAAACCGGGTATCTTAAAAAGCTACACCAATAAGTGGCTACAAGAAATACCCGCTGTACTTGCGTTTCACAGCGCACTTAAGCAGCATGGTGGCAACGGTGCTACCTATGTAATGATCAAAAAGTCAGATGAGAAAAAGCACGAGAATAGAGAGCGCCATTCTAAGAGAAGTTAATAACATAATTTAGATGTAATCAGGTGCAACGCTCACTTTGCGAAGCACCTCTTAAAACGTTATGATTGACTTTGTACAATTTCTGGTACGTCAACACCTGCAGCATTGGCTTGATTAAACCATGCAGATATACCTAATACGATTACAGACACCACCACTAAGCTAAGTTTTGCCCCACCTTGATTAGATTTCATAACACCTCTTATTATTATTGTTGTTGGTTTATTGTCCACCAACAGCATAGCAAAGTTACAGATGTTAACAAGCTGTTTAATAAAATAATTTATTAGATGTCAATAACCTTTTGTTCTATCAACCAGATTTACTAGCCATTCCCCATTTAGTAATCTTTTTACATTACCTGCAATTTGTTCAGTTACCGTGTTTATATCCGATAAAGCAGCACAATGAGGAGTGAGTGTAATTTTATCATGAGACCAAAATGGGTGCCCTTCAGGTAAAGGCTCTTCAGCGAACACATCAAGCGTTGCGCCACGTAAGGAATTGTTATCTAAAGCCGCCAGCAAATCGGCGTCAACGACATGCTTACCACGGGCGACATTAATGAGCACCGCATGATTTTGCAGCTTACTTAATAATGCAGCATCAATAATGCCTGTAGTATGTTGATTAAGAGGCAACAAACACACCAAGTAGTCAACCTGTTTTAGCATTGTATTCAAGCCATTTTCTGTATGGTAACAAGTAACCTGTTGTTCTTGTTTTTCGCTATTTGACCATGCACTTACCGTAAAACCATTCGCCACTAAACGTTTGGCACATGCCTTTCCAAGCTCACCATAGCCTAAAATACCCACATGCTGATGTGCATAGGCTCGTTTGGGTTTCCATGCTCCTTGTGATTGTTTTAAAAAATATTCTTTCAATCTTAATTTTTGCGCTAATACATGGGTCAACACATATTCAGCCATATCGCTGGCAAGGGCCTCGTCGACAATACGTACCACAGGAACAGAGGGTGCAATCGCCGTTAAGTCAATGCTGTCTACGCCTGCACCAAACGACGACACAGCTTTTAAATTAGGGAGTTTCGCCCATAAGTCTGCAGGCGCATTCCACGCCAATACAAATTCAACGGCGCTATAATCTGTACATTCTGACCACAACTGTACTTCCACTTCGGGTAATAAAGTACGTAATCGTTCAATTAATTGACTGCAATCTCGGCCAGTGATTGCCACAAGTAAAATCATTTTGTTCTCCGCTTATCGTTAGCGCTCTTTAAAAAGTCACACAACTGCAACTTAACTGTCACAGCGAGCTTTTACCCTACTTATATCGCTAGATGCGTTTAAGATTGAGGTGTGTATGATCAGTGTTGATAAAGTAATAGAAGCAAATTTACCACAGTTAGAAAATTCACCAAAAGTAAAAGGGTTGGTAAAAAAGGGGTTAGGCTATTTATTACATGAACAAGAGTTTGTTGCCTTTGGCGATGCCTACCCTCACTTACAGGGACTCGAGTTTGTTGAGCAAGTACTCGATGAACTTGACTTTGATACACGTTACAAACCAAAACAAATGGAACACATCCCCAGTGAGGGCCATGTTGTTATTGTTGCGAACCACCCAATTGGCTCGCTCGATGCATTAGCATTAATCAAAGTGCTATCCAGCATTAGACCCGACCTTAAAGTCGTTGCTAACCGCATGCTGATGTCAATCACGCCAATGCACTCATTGTTATTACCCGTCGACAACTTATCGGGGACAAGTAAAAAGAAAGAGCTGGCCAATATTCAACAGCATTTAAAATCAGAAGGCGCATTGTTAATATTTCCGGCTGGTGAAGTGTCACGACTAAGCCCTACAGGTATCAAAGATTGTAAGTGGAACAGCGGCTTTTTACGCATGGCAAAAAAAGCCAACGCGCCGATCTTGCCAATTTATATTAAAGCCAAAAACAGCCCACTATTTTATGGCACTTCGATGATCTACAAACCATTAGCAAGCTTGTTATTGGTCAAAGAAATGTTTAAACAACGACAAAAATCGTTAGAGTTTGAAATTGGTGCATCAATACCGCCTGAGTCATATTTAATTGAGAATTTAAAAGATAAAGAAATTGCGCAATTAATCAGAAAGCAGCTTTATCGCCTGATCACTAAAAAGCCATTACCTTTAAAAACACAAACGCCAATCGCAAGCCCAGAGGCCACTAAGGATTTAAAGAAAGCCATTGAACAGTGCGAACTGCTCGGTGAAACATCAGACGGAATGAAAATTTATCTTTATCAATATAGCGGTAGCTCTCCGATTTTTCGTGAACTCGGTCGTTTACGCGAAATAGCCTTTCGTGCTGTCGGTGAAGGCAGTGGTAAGCGACGTGATATTGATAAATACGATATGGATTATCAGCACCTCGTACTGTGGGATGCAAAACAACTGGAACTAGTTGGTGCATATCGTCTTGCGTGTGCAAAAGATATTATAGAAAAACATGGCCAAAAGGGACTGTATACCGATAGCTTATTTAGTTACAGCGACGAAATGGCGCCATATTTCGCACAAGGTATTGAGCTGGGTCGCAGTTTTGTACAGCCCAAATATTGGGGCAGAAAAAGCCTCGATTACTTATGGTTTGGTATTGGTGCATTTGTAAATAGGTACCCGCAATATCGCTATTTATTTGGTGCTGTTAGTGTATCAAATGCCTTACCTGAACAAGCAAAATCTTTACTCGTTCATTACTATCAGCATTATTACGGTGCGCAGCAAACATTAGCGATACCCAACAATGAATTTCGTCATACTGAACAACAGCGTGAACAATGTACTCAGTTATTTTCAGGAAATGATATTAAAGAGGATTTTGTAGAGCTGAAGCATATTCTGGCTAATATTGGCGCTCAAGTCCCCACTTTGTTTAAACAATATACCGAATTATGCGAACCCGGCGGCGTACAATTTCTCAGCTTTAGTATCGATCCTGAGTTTAATAATTGTATCGATGGTCTTGTACTGGTTGATCTTAATAAAGTAAAGGCCAGTAAAGCTAAACGCTATTTGGGCGAGTCTCGCTAAAACACACAGTGGATATCGGCCAATCGGCCGATTATCTAAGCTTTTTAGGTGTTAACATTGCTAAAGATATTAACCAACAGCTCGCTGTAAATTTTTTCAATGAGTTGTAAGTCGGCCACAGGAACATGTTCATTCACCTGATGAATAGTGTGGTTTCGCACACCACATTCAATTACTTGCGTATGCTCACTCGCAAAAAAACGGCCATCTGATGTACCACCGTGAGTGCTTAAGACTGGAAATGTGCCTGTTACTTGATGTATCGCCTGCTCAACCTGTTTGAGCAAACAGCCGCCTGATTTATGGGGGGTGTAATAAGACTCACATGGGCGCTCCCACTGCACCTGTAGGTGCTGCGAAAAGTCAGCCAAGGCAGCCTGAATTTCATTTTTTATATCGGTACTTTTATAGCCATGGCTGTAACGTACATTAAACGTTAATTCACACTGTGCAGGCACAAGATTATCGACCACATTGGCAATATTAATACCGGTTACTTGTAATGTCGTTTCTGAGCTTGGTTCATCTTTAAACCAGTTAATGGCGATGAGTCGCTTTACGACCTCTGCGCTAATATGTGCCGCATTCACGGTGTTCTCAGGATAAGCAACATGCCCCGCTTTCCCTTTTATAAATAAACGTGCAGAAAGCGCTCCGCGGCGACCATTTTTAATCGTATCACCAACATGCAAATGACTGGTTGGCTCACCCACGAGGCACCCATCCAGTATGACGCCTTGTTGAGCCAGTTTCTGTGCAATTAAAAGAGAACCATACTCGGCTTCGCCTTCTTCATCTGAGGTGATCAACCAATAAAAGGTTCCTCGCACGTTTTTGCGTTGTTGCAGCAGCGCCTGTGTTGCACATAACATGGCAGCTACACCGCCTTTCATATCTGCGGCGCCGCGTCCATACACAGCGCCATCAACAATGTCACCCGAAAACGCATCAACTTTCCAATCCCCCTGTGCAGCAGGAACAACATCAATATGCCCTGAGAAAGCCACTACAGGTCCATCACCAAATGAGACTTTAGCGATTAGATTCGTTACTTGATTATCGCTAAACACATCACACTCAAAACCAACCGTGGTTAATTTTTTTGCTAACCAATCAATCGCTCCTGCTTGTGCGGGTGTGACAGATTTAAATCGAATTAAGGTTTGTAAAACATCAACCACCTCATCATAGGCAGATAAATGTTGCTCAACGTGTGAATTTAGTACGCAGTTCATAATAACCCTAGCCACTGAGATAAGTAAGGGTATTACAGCGCGCTTTTATTACCGCAATGTGAAAGTGAAAGTAATGACTGTTCGCCATGCATTATCGTCATTTGCATTCATTAATAAGCCTACTTTGCACAGCACGTTACTGTTGCGAAAACCATGATGAATAATGCCCCTCTCTGCCAAGGAAGGGCACAATTGCAGGCCCTTTTTTAGTAATGATTAAGATGTACTAAATACAAATAAACAATAAAAAAGAGCGGCTATAGAGGTTCAAAAAACCGATAAAAGTCAATTACTTTTTTTCTGTTCTTGGTTAAAAACTTAATCTAAATCAAAAAAAAGCTTCACTTCGTTCAAACATTTTTGAAACTTTGATCTAGAACAGGTTTTAGCTGTGTCGACTCGGTAATAATAGCCTCAACCAAACAAGACAAGTAGTTCGTGGAGAACAGCATGAAAACTAAATTAAGCATTGCATTACTGACTTCATTATTAGCACTCTCTCCTGTTGCAAACGCTAACTTAAGCGTCAACGTCGGTGCGATTAATGTTAACCCTGATAACGACAGTTCAAAAATCAACGAAGCACCTACTTTAGGTTTACGTGGTGATGACAATACACAAGTGGGTATCACTATCGATTACGCATTTAATGATAATTGGGTACTTGAGTTAGTTGCAGCAACCCCATTTAGTCATGATGTTCAAGGCACGGGTGGCTTAGCAGGCAACAAGATTGCTGACATTAAACAATTACCACCGTCGTTGATCGCGCAATATCACTTTTTAGATTCAACTTACAAATTCCGTCCATTTGTGGGTGTCGGTATCAACTATACAACGTTCTTTGATGAGCAGCCTTCAGCAGCGTTAAAAGCAACGCTGGGTACAAACGATGTAGAAGTAAAATTAGATGATTCATTTGGTTTTGCAGCACAAGCTGGTTTCAACTACATGATGAATGAAAACTGGGGTCTACACGGTATGGTTGCATTAATCGATATCGATACTGATGCAACCGTGTATGCAGATGGCGCAAAAGCACTCACATCAACGGTAGAAATCGATCCAGTTGTTACTATGCTTGGTGTTAAATACAAATTCTAACTTTCATTTTGTAAAAGCCCATACGCACAAAAAGGCCGCAAAGGCCTTTTTTATTGTCTTTTTATTCCTTTCTTCACAGCGCTAGTTGTATAAAATTAAAAGTAAAAATCTGCGAAGTATTAAATCTAAACTACACTTAACACTCGGTGCACAAACAAAGCACTAAAATTACAGTTTTGGTTATAAAAGTAGATGGCATGTTGCATTTATGAGGACAATATCTGAATTTTCAGAGTCAATGTTTGGTTGTTCCAATCTGTTAACGTCGATAGAATGCGTCCGCAGTAAATATTGCCCTAAAGAAATGTAAATAAAGTAAAAACGAGGATCATTTGTTTAAAGTAGTTGTGAGTTTTTTGCTTTTATTTGTTTGTCTTGGTTTAGCGGCATGCAAAGTAAAAGATCCAAATGAAGATAAACCTCAACAACAAAAGCAAGATGTGATCGACGCACATGAATCACTTTTAACAGGCCATGCTAGTGTCTCGCTGACTATAGTTAATGACGACTTAACTCCCTTAAGTAACATTCCTCTGACTATTGCAGAGCAACAATATACGACTGACAATGATGGTCAGGTATTCATTGATAAGCTGGGTTACGGTAATCATGCCATTACAATTCAACAGAATGGTTACTTTACCAAAGTAGGTATTCTTGTAAATCACCCAAACTCGACAACCACACAAATCAAACTCCATGCCAAACCTGCAACGAGTAAAAGCCTGGTATTTGGGGGTGATTCAATGTTTGGACGTCGTTACTTAGACCCGAGTCTCGCAACAATGGGCACCACAATCCCCAATGTGAGTGACGCACTCATTCGTCCAGCGACAGCCGCAGCTGATAGCATCGCAATTACTAAAGATATTGCTTCCCTGTTTAAATACGCAGATTTTGCTTCAGTCAATTTAGAGTCACCGATTACCAGTAACCCTGCTGTCGTTCATCCGACCAAAGAATTTAGCTTTTTTTCGTTACCTGATTCGTTACAAGGCTTAACAGAAATTGGGATTGATTACGTGGGCCTTGGTAATAATCATATCTACGATTATTTACAAACAGGTTTAGAAGACACACTACTTGAAATATCAAACACAGGGCTGCTGTATAGTGGTGCAGGTCTTGATGAATTTGCTGCATTCAGCCCTATTACAGCTCAGCTCGACACATTCAACTTAGTACTCTTTGCCGCTACAACAGTTACCGGAAAAGAACACGAACTTACTTACGTCACCGATGCAATGAAAGGCGGTGCCGCAGATTTAACAAATGCAGAGTACGTGCAAGAAACGCTTGAAAAAATACACCCAAGTAATTTTGTTATTGCGCAAATACATGGTGGTGAGGAATACACCTATTCTCCTTCGCGTTTTATTGCAAGTCACTTAATTGATTTATCAACGCAAAATACCGACTTACTCATTGCTCACCACCCTCATGTAGCACAAGGCTTTGCAGTATATAATAATGTGCCTGCCATTTTAGGGTTAGGTAACCTCGTGTTTGATCAAGCTCGCCTCGATACATTATTAGGGGTAACGGTGATGGTCGAACTAGACTCACAAACTCAAACCGTTCAGCGTGCATTTGCTTACCCTATTTTTATTGAAGATTACAAACCACGTTTTACAACGGGCTTTTTAAGTCACTATTTATTAAGGCGCCTAGCCGAATTTTCAGACGATAATATTACGCTTATCCCCCGCGATAATTATGCTGAGGTGTACTTTAAAAAAGCACACGCAACCAAACGTAATCACAAAGTCAGCGTTGAAGTAAATTCACAGACTCCTATCCTTGATTTACGTGAGTATGCTCCCTCTCATGCCGCCTATCTATCGGCAATAGAAGTCACCAATGGCACTTTAAATGAGCTTACTTTTGGGCGAGATTTAATGATTTTTGGGGACTTTGAAGATTGGGATAACGACAGCGATGCATTTGAAATTAGCCGCTGGGATCATAGCAGTAATAGCGTTTTACCGTGCACTGAAAACCCGCACAATGGCATTCAAGCTTTATGCTCAACACGCGATGAGTTTGATAATACCCCCTCAATCATTCCCTTCAGACACACAATGAGTGTGATGAAACTAACTGATGAAAATTTTCAACCAATGCTTAGCAAGCAGTTTTCTTTATTTGGCTACATTCAATCTGAAAACGGCGGCAAGCAAGAAAGCTTACTCACCTATACCACAGAGGTAGATGATCTGGCTTTTTCACAACATCAGGTCTTAATTAGTGAAGGTGGTGACAGAGCATGGCAATCCTTTAGTCACGATTTCACATTACCATCTGATGAATTTACATTAGATCAAAAAAAACAACCACCTCGGGGTGTAAAACTACAATTTAGGCACTATGCTCCTAATAAGGGAGAGGCCATGACTCGCTTTGATGATATTGCGATGATTTCATGGCAAAAAAGTGTTGCACTGCAAAACAGTCAGTGGAACACAGATAAAATGCACGGATATGACTTTTTAAAAGTCTCTGTAAATGATACAGCAAGCTTAACACTCACTTTTACTTCACTTGATTAAGGAAGAAGCGTGGCTGTCGCTCAACGATTATTGTTATTAAAGAATCACCATATTTTTTGGCTTACGCTTGGCTTGTTTGCTTTAGTGGTGATAAATAATGTTTTGAATCTTTTTCAAGCTAGCAATGCTTATTTCTATCAAAAGTTAGCATCGTTTGGTGAAACACAGCACACCAATATCGTACTTATAACAAGTAAGAACTTGGCTAAAAACCATTCAGAACTTATTGAAAAAATAACTGAATATAACCCCAAGGCCGTTATCGTTTTATCAAACCAAAATATAACACCTTCAATTACCAACCGTGTTTATTATCCTATAACGCAAAGCGAATACTGTGTACCACGTGTTGAAATGTGGTCAAGTTACCACATGCGAATCCCAGCCAATGATAAAGAGTCTCTGTGTAATAGCATCTGGCAAACTGTTTTTGGCTATGAAGGTCAGCAACCTCGGCTAATTGATTTTAAATTAGCGGTCAGTGCTCTCCCTAAATTCAGTGCTGAGCGGGTTCTAAGCTCTGATGTTATGAGTGAACAATTAAAGAATAAAGTCATTATTGTTGGCCAAACAAGTTCTGCGTTTAATGTAAATATTCATGCTCCTAAGTTAACGGGATTGAACGATCCTCTCCTGCTTATGGCCTATGCCGCAGACAGTATCGAAAAAACAACCTCGGTGATAGAGCTTAGACCTAGTTATAGCGCCCTCATTGAACTTGCTCTGGTAATTAGCCTGCTGTTTAGCTTTCAAAAACTGGCTGTTATTTACTCATTTGTCATTGCCTTGGCAAGTTGCCTTTTCTGGGTCGTGGTCAGTTACCTTGGTATCGTGTTTGCTGCTGTTTATATCCCTGTTGGCCAATACATTATTGTTATCTTTTCGACCCTTTTTTCGGCTTTGATTGTACGAAAACTATCTGAAGATAAAGCGCTAACGGGGGTTGTAAATAATATCCAACAGAAAATGATGGGCCGTTTTTTTCCGCAAACCTTTATTGAGCAAGCCTCTCCATGGGATCCAATAATTCAACTAATAAGCCAGCAATTAGATCTCGAAAAATCAATTTTTTTGGCGAGAAAAGAAGATGATCATCGCATTGTTGAAATAAGAGCGATCAATTGCGAACTCGACAATATCCAAGAAATGCGCCGTGACTACAAACGTTCCCCGTACAGTGACGCATTAAAAGCACTGGGTATTGTAAAGATTAGCCGACCTTTTTTTAAAAATGTGCTCAACACTGAAATAGAGTTTATGGTCCCCCTCGTATACGCGGGTGATGTTCGGGGTTTTTGGGCTTTATCGGTTATTCCAAATGAGACTTTTGATCGACACGCCTTTGAGAAAAATGTGAACAAATTTGCAGCACAAGTCGCTGAACTGCTCTTTCATTATCATATCTATAAAACAACTCAGGCGAAGAATCAGAACTTACTCAATAGACTTGTCTCGTTCAGACTGCATGAACCAATCGATCAGCAAGTTAAACGTTCGCTCAATGACATGGAGCAAAAGTTAACAACCTTAGAGTTGGTGTTTAATCATACACGCTGCGCAACAGTTCTCTTTAACCTGTTCGGTCAAGTCGTACAAACAAATGCAGCGTTAGAACACTTTGCTAAACAACATCAGCTTACCATTTTTGAAATGACAGCCTTAGATTTGTTATGTCATAGCTGCGCCCTTGATAGCGAAGTAGCCAAAGGTAAATTGCGCTATGTCACATTAAATAAGGCGGATATTCATTTACCGGCAGTCCTTAATAATCAACATTATGTTTTAAATATAAAAGCGATTCATACCGATGGATCGCAAACCGCTTCGGGTGAACCATTTCAAGTATCGGGTATTTTATTTGAATTTCTCGATACCTTTGAGAATGAGCCACAACTCGACGACGGTTTTGATGAAACCCTGAGTGAGCAATAATGGACTTTGTCTTAGCTCTCTTTCCTGCAGGCAGTGGCCTTGGACAGTCAGTTATTACCACCGTGTGGGTGGGTACGGCCGTTGTTTGTCTATTGAACTTACGTTTTGGTTTCCCATTAACGGGGCTTGTGGTGCCAGGTTATATCGTGCCTTTGCTCATCATCAGTCCCACATCTGCCGTCGTTATCATTATTGAAGCAATCGTTGTTTATGGCTTAATGCGATTTAGCGCCCATTACATAATGGAAAAATGTGGTTATGGCGAGATGTTTGGTCGTGACCGGTTTTTTGCCATTATATTGCTGAGTATTTTAGTACGTGTTTGTATGGACACGTTAGTGTGGCCTCCCGTTGCCAATCAATTAAGTCAGTGGGATATTACCCTAGACTACGCGTCACAACTGTACTCTTTGGGTCTTGTGATTATTGCTTTAACAGCAAATGTAATGTGGAATGGCGGCTTCAAATACGGTCTAAAAGTCACCTTTATTCAACTTGTGATCACCTTTGTGCTCGTTCGCTTCGTACTGATGCCGTTTACTAATTTCAGTATTGCTAATTTAGGTATTATGTACGAAGCCGTTGCGGCATCCATTATTGCCGCTCCCAAGGCCTATATTATTTTAGTGATCACGGCCTTTATTGCCTCAAGAGCAAACATAAAATACGGCTGGGAATTTAACGGAATAATGCTACCCGCCTTATTAGCACTTCAGTTAACTCAACCCAGTAAACTGTTGACCTCTTTCGCTGAAACAGCGGTCATTTTAGTGTTAGGCGGCTCGTTAATTCACTTTACTCGCCTTAAGCACGCCAATATTGAAGGCGCTCGATTACTGCTATTCTTCTTCACTATTGGCTTCGTGTATAAACTTATTCTCAACTACATTGTGGTGTGGTATTTCCCCGCTATAAAGGTCACCGATACGTTTGCATTTGGTTATATGCTTGCCACCTTACTTGCACTCAAAATTTACCAAAAAAACGCATTAGGGCTGGTGATCAGGGCAACGTTTCAAACTTCAGTCGTTGGGGGGGCATTTGCCATTTTGGTTGGTTTTATTGTGATGCTTGTTCCGTCAATGCTGTCAAAACACATTGAGACTTCAGACATTCAGAGTCACCACGTATTCACCCTTGACCAGCAAATCAGCCGTTACAAAAGTTATTTATATACCGCACAGTCAAGCAAAGTCACCGTGAGTAGCTATAAAGCAAATCAAGCTGTCACTGATTTTAAATATGGGGTTTACCAAGTTAATCAGGCGATTAAAAATAATCAATCGATAGCCAGTCTTAACGCGCTGCTTAACCCGATAGGATTCAGACTTGAAAGTGATGAAGACTATATTTATATAATAGACACGTTTGAAGATCAGCAGCGCGGCCTTTTCGTATTAAATAAAAATCCGCAATCAACGCCTTTATTGATCACCGTACCATTTCCTATCACCGAAAGTTTAGCAAGTGATTCAGCAGGGCTTATATTTCAGCACCTCAATAGCAAAGCGCTGGTTTATGGTACCGCAAAGACACCACAACAAACGTTAGCACAAGAGAATCAACAAAGTCCTTTCTATCAAGCATTTATTACAGCACTTAACGCTGATGAAGTATTGCAGGTACGTGAGTCTAACCACTTTACTAAAGTCTCTTTAACTGATTCTCCAGCAAAATCACAGAGCCAATATTGGATTTATAATCAACTTCCTGCATCAATAAGCCAACGAGAAATTCACCAATTTATGGGGTCTGAAGAAACGTTCTTTGGTAGCGCAACAGTAAATAGTCTACCCACCTCACAATTTTCGGGCTCCTTGCTTGAGGTGTTTTTAGATAGCGACAACTACGCGAGTATATTAGCCAATGCTTATCGCGATAATAAACGCTACAGCACACTTCAGTTTAATAAATTAGAACGAGACATTAACCAAATCATTGATGATTTTTCTGTGCATATCAGTGAAAAAGGCAGTTTTAAATATCAACCGCTGTCTAAAAACCAGGTGGCCCTTTGGGAGTTCGAAATACTCAAACCACTGTATAAATTAATTGCACAGATAGGAAATGATCCTCTCAATGAGAATAACCTAAATCAGTTAAAACAAATTAATGGCACTGCTGAGTTACTTAACTACCAATTACAACAGGTCCAGACAATGAACGGCCGCTATTTACTATTGAGCCCTCAGGACAAAAACCAAGCGTATCAGCAAGGTCAGGGCTTATATATCTTTAAGTTAAGTGAACATGAGTCTATCACTCTTAGTGTTCCCCGCCCTTTATTTGAAAGTAATACATTGGCTGTTGCCAGCGAGTTGTTCAGCCGCACCAATGCAGCTTACTTAGCAATTGCGGGTGCTCATCCGTATGCACATCCAAAAGCGAATGTATTAGCCGTCGATAATGTAGAGTCGTTATTTAATATCGTTCATCAAAGCTACTTACGCTTTAATGAAATGACACCCAGTTTAAACATTCAGATAAGAAGCCACAGCGCGCCTTCTTGGGTGCGCCCGAATGCTATCGCGTTCTCGACGACACAGATTAATGAGCTTGCCACACCACTGATGAATCAACTGAGTAATCAGTTAACAGCTTTGGGAATTAAGTATCAAGTTGTTGAAGGACAAGCAGCAACCAGAGGGCTTGAAATTGGTAACTCTCCTCAAGCGGGCTATCAACAATTTAATGCGAATAGCGAGCTGACAACCTTGTGGTTAGCGTCTGATTTCAAAACACAATTTTCAGTAAGCCAAACCAGTTTGTTACAGCGTTTACTGGCTATTTCGAACACCCCAACACTGACAGTGATCAATCTCGCTACTTTGTCGCCGTCGAACTGGCAAGCGTTAAGCGACCTTGATAAGCAAAATATGAAGAGCATTATTGATAGCTACGCCGCGAACCAACGTCTCACGTCTTTAGCACGATTATGCAACGAAATGAATAAGTGTTCACTGCACACAATTGAGTTAGAGCATGTCAATAAATATGCTTTGATGTTCAAACACAACAGCAAAATCACAGCCATATATTACCCCACTAAAAATCAGCTATTTGACCTAGATGGGTTTAATCTTATGATGAGCGGAGGCGACAGTGTATTTAATTAAACGCTTGCTTGCGCTACTTGTTATTGTCAGTGTGGTATTCACCCTACTGTTCTTTGGTCGACACTTTTTTGTTTGGCTCGATTCAGCTGAGCCTATTGGTGCCAGCACAGGCGAAGAAACACGCTCTAATGTGCAATGGTTGAGTAGCGATAAGCCGCTGCGATTCAATTTTTCGAATCAGCGGACCCACTCGTTGCGCATTCTTTCTAATGCCGTATTTGATAACTCGATTTCTTTTGATCAACCGGTTAACTACGCTATTAAGTATGTTCTGTATGACCAACAAGAGCGTGTGATTTTAGACGATGTTTATCATCATGCTTCTAAGCTGTACACCGACTTAGACGGCCAAAAAATTAAGCAAATTATTGAAAACAAACAATCCTTGAGTGTTGCCTCGGGACAATCTTTTTACTTACCCATAGCTCATTACCCACATGCAACCAGCTTAGAGCTGACTATGATCCCCGAACAGGCTAATCTTCAAGGAGTGGTCGTTCGTGTGCATGCTAAAACCCCTGAACAAGGTATTGATCCTCTTAACACATGGCTTAAAAGACCATTAGATCGCCGTCAACGGGCAACAAACTATTTAACATTAGGTGAAAATGCCTTAACCAGTAACGAAATCAGTAATGCGATGGCTTACTGGTGGCAGAAAATCGCCCCACAGGGTATTCCAGATATCGACTTTAAATCTGATATTCTCTACGAAAGCCTCCCCTATAACGTGTTGACCTATGACTTTAGTGCTGAGCAGCACGATTTAGGTGCTTACTTTACCGAAGAGGGTTTATGCGCCAGCGTTCGCTTAGATGAACCCGACAGCCTTATTTTCACCGTCAAAGAAGGCGCAAAACTGCCACATTTAATGTGGTATGACAAACTGCAACTCTCGGCGCCGACGCCTGTCAGCTTTGCTCCTACCGATATTGAAAACCGCTATCAAACACAGCTCATTGCAGCTGGATTAGTGAGTATTTGTAGTGATGAAGCGATACTTACTCAATGGCAAACTCTCTCAGACACCCCAATTTTAACAAGTTATGCTGGCAGTTATTTAATAAATGAGCAAGGCAATGTCGAGTTTGATATTGACCCCAAAAGTGACTTAAAGCTAGACGTACGCGCTTTAGAAACAAGTCAGTTAGAAGTCGTATTATTTGATCAAACACACACAGAAATCGAACGCTACTCTTTAGCGCATAAAGGCGACGTCTCACACGACGATCGCCTTATCGACGATACAACGCAAAGGCAGCGTGTTGGTTTACTCACCTCGTATTATTTGCGCACGCCAGCTAATGCGTATCGAGTACAAATAAACGCGAATAAAGACGCTTATGTCCTGTTGCGCGCTCGTTACGCACAATTTCATTATCAGCGTGTAGTTGCTCATCAAAATATCACAACGCCGATTGATCAATTTTATGATATTGCAGCGTGGTACGAACTACGCGCGAATAATCACTTTGAATTAACGCAGCAGGCACGTTTTGCCAATATTCGAACCTTTACGCCCCCTGCTGAAGTTGAGCCAATGACGACCTTTTATCAGCCAAGAGAGCTTTACACTCTACTGCCTATTTCAAATGTGGCCCTCGCACTTAGCCCTGACCGTTACTTTATACCTAAACAACCGGCACAAATTTTTAACTTTGGACTTTACACACCTAAGACCCCAGCCAGTTATTCTGATACGGGTGATAACAAACTGATTTTTAGGTTGTCTAATACCCGTGCTCAAGAACGTAATGCATCAGATGTGTCAGCGACTGAGTTAAAACAATTACAAAATAAAGCAACGGCAACCTATCAAAACTGGCATGGTGAGAGACCGTGGATTAAACAACGCCTCTATCAACTCAATAAAAATACGCCTTTAACACTCAACTTTGATGCGCAAGAACAACCAATGAGTGTGGTCTTTAAGCTGTTTCGTTCGCGCAGTGCACAGCCTATTGAGTTTAACATTCTTGAAAAAGCTAATTACAAATCAGGATTAACCAGCGAGTACAGTATCGCTAAACAGCGTGTTCAATTGCATAGCTCAGAATTACTTAACGCGTTTCTAATTCATCCAAAAAATAGCCAATTAAATAGCTACCCTAGCGTCACGCATACGGTATCAAGTGACATAAATAAACTGCACTCACTGACAATTAGCGCATCTGAGACAGTCTGGTTATCGATACTTCAGGAGTACCCGCTGGGGGAGCAAAAAGTAAGGTGGTGGAACAATGAATATTAAGTTTATCATCATTATCATGGGGTTATTGGTCTCGGCATGCCAAGCTGAATCAAACATCTCTGAACTTCATACCGACTTTCAACAGTGGTTAAAAAATAGCGAGGCCGTCCCTTCCCATTTCACGTTAAAGGATGGAGGGTTATACGCAAAGGAATCATTAGATTCTGGCGGTGAAATACATTTTAAAGAAACCGGATATGCCTGTATTGCGTATGCCCCACACCGCTTCTATGACCTGCATACTTTAGATATTGCACGCTCCCTATTTAATGACTGCCAGGTACTCCTTACCAATACCAAGCACCGCACAAGTCGCGACGCAAATGGCGTGCTGATTGACTTTGGTAAATATAAAGAAAGTGCTGCAAATGCATTTATTTTAGCCTATGCGGATACCGTTGAGTCTTTTACCATTTTCCAATTACATGGATTCGCCAAAGAAAAACGTAAAACTAATCAAGGCAGAAAAGCCGACATTATTGTCAGTCAAGGTCGTGAAAATGCATCGTTATTTACACGTAATATCACCGACTGCCTAAATGAAAAACTAAACGTTACTGTGATGCTCTATGGCCGAGATATTTATGAGCTTGGAGGAACAAAAAATATACTCACAACCCTTGCGCCAAGCAATAGTCAATTTATCCATATTGAATTAAGCCGCGAAATTCGCGAAAAATTAATTACTGATAACCACTTATTAAAGCTGTTTAAACAATGCCTTACTTCGTAATTGCTCTCGTTAGTATAACGCTGCTGCTATGTCAGCCAGCCAAAGCCTCACAGCCAAAACACGCCGTGCTGATGCCCCCTACTTGGTTAAACACATCACCACACTTATCGCCTTTGGCGACAACGCAGCACCTAACTTTTGATGCCAAACAGCACCGTTATTTGTGGCTACCTGAAGGTCATTGGCTTGAAATAGCCCCCGCACTTTTAAATCAGTTTATTCTAAGTGCAGGTAACACGCAGTATTTACAACAACGTTTACGCGTTCACAGCGACTTACTTTGTAATACCAAACGCTGTCAGCTGCCAGCCACTGGGCATAACCGCATTATTGCCATACAAAATCATCTCGACGAGCGTGCTGAATTTACTGCCATGATAGGCCATTACCAAGGCGCAAGAGACAGCTTTAGGCGCGCCATAAAAATAGCCGCTCCTTCCATACAACTAAGCTCTGCCCAAGGAAATGAGCGGTATTATGCGCTCAAAAAAAATGAAGAAGTGAAACTGTTTTTTCCTGCTGCAAAAAAACTAACGATCTCTGTACGTCAAAATATGCAGCAGCCCGATCCTAATGGTGTGGTGTACGCATCTATTGATAACGAACTGGTTGCTAGAGTAAATACCATAAATAGCCAAGCATTTGAGTTTAGCGAATACGATGTAGGCCTCGTAAACAGTGACTACCTTGCCATTGCGGCTGGGCAGTATTTAACTCTTAAAAGTCACACCAATGCGTATATTAAAATAGAGCAAAGCCACCGCGCTATTTATGATGACCGCGCAGCCGAAAAAGAACAAGAAAAACTGTTACTCCCCTATTGGCTAACCACCGCAAATGAAGCGATTGAATCGGTTTATAACACACACTCTTTTAGTGTGTTTAGCGATGATGTGTACACACAAAACAACCCGCTTTCTATAAAACGTCATTACAACTTATTATCGATGATGACAGTGCAATCAAAACTCACTGGCAGCACTGAGCATTCATCACTACAAATGCATAGCAAAACCATTAGCGAATTAGTGGAGCAACGCCTCGTTGATGAGCGGTTTTACCCACGTATTAATCAGCAAGTGCGCGAATTAACCTACCTTGGACACCAACCCATTGAGTTCGATTTAAGCATTCAACAACGTGCAACGCCGTGGTTAACCCTTATTGCAAAAACACAACAAGACACCCAATTTCAGTTAACCGCGGGTGAGCGTAATTGGCTTATAAACCTAAAAGCGACCGAACATTATCAAACACTTATGATTTCGGTGCCTATTTCAACCTCATCGGTAACGATTAAAAGGCTAACCAACACCTCGAAGCCTATCGATTTTGCCCTGTATGCGAGAACACTCGCCTCTTTACCGAGTGACGAATTACTGTATCAGCAACAGGGAGACCTCACTGAAACAAGCCCTATTATCGCTAATTTATTGAGTCGCTATTTAAACAAACAACATGACGACTATGTGGCTTCAATCGAACCCTATACACCGGCTTTGCAAAATAACCCCGATATAGACTGGCAAGCGTCACTCACAAAAGCACAACATATTGCTACATCAGCGCCTCTAGAAGCACTGGCTTTGTTAAAACCGTTGAGCACAAGCCCAGACCCTGATATTGCAATTCAAGCATGGCAGCTAAGAGTAGCCATACTGCGTGAACAACATCAGTTTCACCTTGCCAACAGTTACCTTGAAGGCTTGTATAAAAGCGCGCAGCACGCTCAGTTAAAACACTATGCCGCACAAGCCCTTGTTCGTGCCTATCAAGCAGAACAAATCGAACATAAACTTTTTGCATTATGTGCGGGGAACGTGAGGACAATAGAGCAATGTGAAGCTCAACTTATAAACCTCGCAGTAAAACAGCAAAAGAACCGTTTAGCAGTATGGCTTGCACATCAAACCCAGGCGCAAACACAGGTTGAACACAGTTTTAGTGCGCTCAATTATCAGAGTTTAACGGAACTTGAAAAACCTGAAGAGGCACTTTATCAACGCTCTATTGGCTCGCAATACGCGTTTATTAACCCAGAAGGAAAGCAACAAAGCACCCTCGTTAATAACGATATACCTTGGGTATTTACCGCTAACCGCGCAATGCATTTAAGCATAAAGGCGCGGACTAAAGCCGATCAAAGTGGTGAATATCATACCGCGTGGTTGAAAGCTGATAGTCAGTATCAGCATAAGTTAATGCCCATTTTTAGTGATATAGCGGCCACATCCCAATTCGTCAGTAATCAGCAAGCAGTCTCTATTGCCGCTAATTTGGTTATTAGCTTGCAAGCCGGTGAAACGCTCACTGTGACCACCAATCAAGCTGCTTACCTTGATATAAGTGTTATTCCAAAGCCGTTATTTGCACTTTTTGATTATTATTCTGATGCCAC
Organism: Pseudoalteromonas lipolytica; assembly: GCF_900116435.1. GTDB lineage: Bacteria > Pseudomonadota > Gammaproteobacteria > Enterobacterales > Alteromonadaceae > Pseudoalteromonas > Pseudoalteromonas lipolytica. Next base: position 59,905 of record NZ_FPAZ01000015.1, read on the forward strand.
CACTCAAGCAACCAGCGATGATATTAGCTCGCTTATTCATGCGTACGATACAACGCCAAACAAACTCCTTATCAATGGGTTGTATCTACTATCTGAAAAACGCCTCAGCAATAATCAGTACACACAACTGCTGCAACGAATCGACACATTTCCCCCCTCTGCCCATTCGGTTTTCTTACAAAATAGAATTGAACGCTTTGGTCAGTGGCAGCCCATTGAAAACATGCTCGATTACGCTGGTACACGCCTGTTTAATATGCAAGAGACTGAACAACGTAGTTTTGCCGACAGGTTTGCTCAACACACGACTCAATCCGCACCTGAGCAAGGGATTTTATTACGCCCTTTTCATACTTTATACGTTGATTTAACGAAGACTGAAGGCACACAAATTCGCTTTAAATTTAACTTTTCTAGCGCAGAATTAGCGCGTGCAAATAGAGCAAATATCTCTTTTCAGTTAGCAAATCAACAAAAGGTGTGGTCTGTTTCTGAGCAGCAAAGCATTCCATTCACTTTTAATAAGCGAGAGTTAAACAACAATACAATTGCCGTACGTTGGCTCAACCCATACCTGTCGCAACAGCTTGCTATTGAAGCAGAGCAATATATTGCGGGGCAATGGAGAGCGTTGCCGCTACCAACAAATTTAGCGTTTTATACTGTATCAGCTGATACGCCACTTATTGCTAACTTACCTGCCGATACATTAGTAAAACTAGAAGAGATGAATGAAAACAAACGCAGCGAGCGTCGTTTTTTCCATCCAGCAGGTAAAATTGAAGTGCGCACGGATCAATTAAAGTATGTACGCCTCTATCGTTGGCATTTAAGTGAAAGAAACAACAAGATTACGAGTTTTTCTGACATCAATACGCCACTGCCAGAATTAGTCACTTATCAGGCCCCATCAATACCTAAAATAGTGAATAAGCAAGCCACTTTGCATAGCGATGAGACCAACCTACAAGGCTTTATTCGCTTTGATCGACAACATATATTTCAAAGTGCAGAAGACATTCCTGCACAACAAGAAACCGACATAGGTGTGAGGCTTCGCTTTAATGATCAACAACATTGGTATCAATTAGAAGGCTATTATGCGTTTGACGAAAAGCAGCATGACTTCATTGCCTTAAATGGTTACCACTCTTGGCTTGATGACACGAGTCATTGGTTTATCGATTCACAGATCACTAGTCGATGGCAGCTTAGTCGTGATAACTCTGATAGCCAATACGCGTTAAATGGCGCGATTAGTATTGGACAAGTATGGCGCCAAGATACAGTGCATCGGCATCAATGGTCTGTTGCCCCCTTTATTCACATCAGTAGCGCAGACTTAAACGACTACCTTAATGACGAGAAACTAAACTCTAATATTTTTAATTTTTATCGTGAAAATCATGCTTCTGGCTGGCAAGGTTCTTACCAATATCGCTACCAACCTTGGGTAGATAACTACCTCAACTTTGGTGTTGCATCTGGCTCAAATGATGATTGGCTAAGTCTTGATTATTTGCGGTTTAACAGCAGTTGGAACCAATATTACCATGGTCACATTTTGCAAGTTGGTCTTGATAGCTACTACCGTTTTGCCGATGATCATCGTGCAACAGCCACGTGGCAGTACATCAGTCGCGTAGCTTGGCAAAAGCAAATTGATATCGGCTCCTTCTCACAGGGTTGGCTAAAAATCAGTTGGCAGCAAGACTGGGGATGGAATAACCATAATATCAGTCTGGAATTTTCATCGGGCAATAATCAGCATACTGGCTTTGCTCCCTATGCCCATGATGAAATTATTTTTCCGACACTTCAACTTAACCATTTGCTAGAGCGAAGAGATTATGAGCAGTAAAGAACTTAAAAAACGCTTAGAAACCTTACTTTTTGCAGATATCGCAAGCTTTTGGTTAGATCTCTACAGGCAAAAATACCGTCAATTAGTCAACGAGCTAAGTCAATGGGAATTGATCAAGAACCAACCAGACGGACACGACGAAGATGACTGGCTATTACTGCAAGCAATTGCCTTTTTAACTCATAAAATAGATACCCTACAACATCAACTTACAAAGTTAGATGCAGATCACAGCCGTTTTATAGAAAAGCTAAGTCATGCCGAACTCAAAGCAGAAAGACAGTTCCATATACTGGATTATGCGGCCACGTTAGGGGCTGATAAACAACAGTTACAACAAGATCAAGAAGCCTTCGCACGTTGGTTTGATGAAGGGGCCATGATCAACCGTTATCAAGATAAAGTGTCTGAACTTGAGCAATCATTAAAGTTTTTAATTGGTAAACTGGGCGACTTAACGCACCGTTATTTATGCCTTCATTTACATGAAATAGAGCAGTCATGGCAAACCGTAAATTTAGAAAGCTTTTTTTTAGATTTACTCGAACACACTGATAATGATGCAATAAAAAACTCTCTTTTTAGAGCCTTGGCAAACCAAGTTACTTTATTAAGCGAGCATGTGGACGATCCGGAATTTAGCGCGGATCTGGTTGAAATGCTGTTACTCTCACTTGAGAAATCAACCACACCACATGCAGCCAAAGTGGATATATTAGAAATATTGATCAACCTTCGCCCCACCTTTACCCGTTATTTCATGCGTTCGCACATTGACTTAGAGGTCCCAAAGACGGGTAAAGCTGACCGCCAGCAATTATTTTTATTAAGCGCTTTTTCAGCCATCATCAGTAAACAACAAACGCTCAATGAGGCAAATCAAAACCTGTTACAGTTGCTGGCAGCTCACCCCTACCCGCGCGTGCGTCAAAGTGTGATAGAACAATGTTTTATTTTGCCGTGCTCATTCGCACTTGCACTAATAACCGAGCGTTTAGAAAAAGAAACCCACCTCGCAATCAGGCTCACATTAATTAAACAATTAACCGCAACCCGATTTAGCGATGGGCAACACAGCTTGATTATTTGGCAACAGCAACTGATGCAAGCTCAACATTTTGCAGAGCAACGTTTATTGCTCGAACTTGCACCACGTATTATGTTTAATTTACAGGTTGAGTGTGAGGAGCAACAAGCCAATACGATTTTCAAGCGCTTCATCGACACCTTAAATAAACACCTTGAAGCACAACAAAACCTTGCCATAAAGCGGATTATTAGCCGTGTCCGTGAACAACTTGTCAGTTTTATGCACCAACAACACGTTGCTCAACTCGAGGCAAACTTAAACACCCATTCGTCAATCAATAACCAAAACATTGACGAGGCACTACTAGGCCGGCTTTTAAGTCAACAGGCGCAAAAATATGAAGCCTACAATGTGAGTCAAAAGAAACAAGGTTGGCACATAAATCAAGGTTATCAACGCGGCTTCCGCTTTTGGCGCTTTTGGCATGAATTTAAAAACCCCAGTACAGGTAAGCGCCAAAGCTATAACCATTTACAAGCAAGAAAACCCAGTGCATACATGCATGTTCCTAGCTGCACTGTCGCAGAAATTAGCCAAACAGATGTCCCCGGCGAACCGCGATTTGATGACCTACAATTTAGTTCGCGTCCTCATTTGCCATTGCTCGACTTTCTTTTAAGTACTTTATCGCAAGATAACTTAAAATCCCCAGCGAAAACCTATACCCCTGACGGCATATTAGTCGTAACACCACCCAAAACAGTATTTAAACGCCTTCAAGCATACTGCTGGATTTCATTTAACTTTGAAGAACTTAATAATTTACGAAACGGCTCAGACATAGAGCAAAATAATTTTTTAAATGCTTTAAGAGCGAAAGGATTTACATTTGATTTCCAACAATATGGTGCGGTACTCGATAGCGACTTCCCGGTAGAATCAAGTATTGCGACTCTGTATAAAAAACTCGCCGTTACCCCTTTTATGTTTAATATTTGGGTGAGCTTTAAAGAATATGCCTATTCAATTTATCAAAACAGTATTGGTCAGCTGGTATTTTTCGTGCTGGCTTTCATAGGTTACTTTTGGACACGCCACATAAAAGTGAGCCGCCAAATTCGCGCCGACAGAGCGCAAATTCCTGTATCTATTGGTGGTTGGGGTACTCGCGGAAAATCAGGTACAGAGCGATTAAAAGCAGCACTGTTTAGTAGCTTGAGTTTAAAGCTAATCAGTAAAACAACAGGCTGTGAAGCCACATTAATTTATGCAAGAGCCAGTGGTGAGCAATTCGAAATCCCCTTGTTCAGACCATTCGATAAAGCCAGTATTTGGGAGCAAGGTGATGTGCTTCATTTTGCAAAAAATGTTAAGGCCGATGTGTTTTTGTGGGAATGCATGGGGTTAACACCTCGTTATGTCCGTATTCTGAGAAACTGGATGCAAGATAACTTTTCAACAATAACCAATGCATACCCAGATCATGAAGATATATTAGGCCCCACAGGCATTGATGTTGCAAACGAAACAAGTCATTTCATTGGTGAGAATAGCCTTGTTTTTACCAGTGAACAAAATATGGCGCCGATTTTAGAACTCAATGCCAAACGAAAAAATGCCAGTTTAATTCAAGTGCATTGGGCAGATGGTATGCAAGTTACTGACGATATTCGTGCTTTATACCCATATCAAGAACACCCCGCTAATATTGCCCTTGTGTGTAAAATGGCGCAACACATCGGCCTTAGTAAAGACTATGTGTTTAAAGAAACCTCTGCACGCATTATTCCTGATATCGGCGTATTGCAACACTACCCACAGGCACGCATAGGCGCAATATCTCAGTCGTTTGTTAATAGCATGTCAGCCAATGAGCGCCTAGCAACACTAGAAAATTGGCAGCGATTGAGCCTTTATGATTTAAATAATAAAGCAGATACGCAAGTGATCGCCTTAATCAATAACCGTAATGATCGTGTGGCACGCTCCAAGGTGTTTGCCGGCATTTTAAGCCATGATTTGCGATTCGACCGCATCGTTGTCATTGGTACTAACGTCGATGGTTTTTATAGTTATTACCTGCAAGCACTCACAGAGCGCATCGATAAAATTATCAGCAATAATGACACCAAGGCCCTTGAGATTTTACTCACTCAGCTTAATTTAATGTCATCTTGTCAACTAAAGGCACGTTTAGTTATCGCCTTTGATGAAGATATTGCTGAGAAATTACTCTTGTTAGCGCACCGCACTTCAGTAGATAAAACCGATATCAGCGAAGTACTCACGGATGCGAGTAAAAAGGAAATTTCGACAATCCTATTAAATCTAAAACATTATCAAGCCCGAACAACCTTAGACTCTTTAAAACAAGACACATCTAAGCACAGTGAAGAAATCAAGCAGCAACTCCTCAGTATTGCAAAATCAAAAGTGACCTTGCTTGATGATAGTAGTTTATCTGCGGATGCACTCACCGACACAATCTCTGACTTAGCATTAGCAAATACTCATCAAGTCATTGTTGGGATGCAAAATATTAAAGGTGTCGGCCTCAATTATGTTTATGCATGGCAACAGTGGCAAAAGATTTCACACTCGGTAGAACACCTTTTTGATGAGCAATGCACGGCCAAAGAGTTTAGGAGTACACTGTCTAATTTAAATATGATTGTGTCTTTCAATCGTTTAGATATTGATTATCTTCAAGAAAAACTAGCGCTTTTAAAGAAAAGTGCATTGGCGCAAAATGAGTTTTGCCAAGCTGAGATCACAAGTCTATTCAACAAACTAGATAAAACAGATAACAAGCAACAACACACACAACAACATCAACATGCTTTTACACGTTACTTTAACCAAGTCGTTGAATCTTTTTTAGATGCAGGGGCTGCTGTTAAACGTAAAAAGCGCGCGAATCAAATTTACCAAGACATTGCTGATCAACGCATCACATTAGAAAAAGCCATAAAAGTATTGGGTAAGTTAAATCGAAATCAAAAAGCGGGGTGGTTTGCGAACAAGTCAGAACAAGATTAACTAAATAATGACAAAGTAAAATAAAAACCATACTAAAGGAGGTTTAGCATTTTAAACCTCAAAACAATTGAAAAATCAGAATTTTCCCAAAGATAAAACAACTGTTTTATCGTCAATAAGTTACCTAATTATTAGGGTATTTCGCATATAAACAGGACCGTTCCTCGTTTGAATACGCATACTCTAAAGCAGTAAGATGATACCTGTTCAGAATAGATCATTGCAGAGACAGTATTCGTTATAAAACGACTTAACGTTTGTTAGCCACACGGTGTGTACAGCGAAATAAATTGTGTTCAAAGCCTCAAAAATGCCGGCAAATCGCTGGCATTTTTTTTACTTTGAGCATTATACCTGTACGCGCTAATAGTGAGTGTTTTGGCAGCGTATTAACATCATTGATTAGTGATCTTTTTTTGCTCAAGCATTTCTTTCCAATGCATTATCTCTGCCGGTAAAATAGGCGCAACACCTTTAAACCCAGCAACTTCAAGCATTTCTTCAACACTAACCACTCCTTTCTTACGCTTGAATACACCGCGTACATAAGCAATGGCATGTAAGCCACGCTCTGAATGAAACTTTTGCTCAATATAAAAATACTTATGATCCCATCCGACTAAACGCGTGCTTACTGTGTATTTTTGCATCGGTTTAATGTCTCGAATGTAGGTGATTGCCGTCGCGTTAACGATTGGAAACCAACGACGCTTCATAATATGCTGCAACAATCCAACCCGCTCAGTCATCCAAGTACGCGCTAAATCCATGATGCCTAAATACCGAGAGTTAGTCAGATGAAAATTTATATCACAATCAGTGGGTAATGCTTTAAATTCAATATCAATCGTATCAAGTAAGTCTTGGTAATCACGATTACGTTTAATTTTAAAAAACAATAAAATGAGTCGGAAATAGAGGTTCACGATAAAGGTCTAACCAGTTGTTAATGAGCAAAGTGTATCACAGCATATTGCTATGGCGAATATTCTGCTCTAATCTGTGCATATATTAGTATAAAAAAAGAATAATCTAATGAAATTTATTAATTTAGCGGCCTTGTTGACTGCAAGCTTATATACTCAATCTGCCTTTGCTGATTTTAATTACCCGGGCGAAGGGACTTTAAGTTACCCTACCGGGGTTGAGAAACCCTTTAAGTTTGGTTTTGGCTGGCAACAAGACACAGAGAAATTCACCATTGGTAATAAAACCTATGATATGTCGTTGCCTGAGTCTTACTCTGTCGCCATTACATTAAGTAAAGATGAGCAACAAATATGGGTACAGGAATTTAATAATGGGTTCTTCGAAGGGTTTCGTTGGCAAATTGGCGAGCACACTCTGGCATTAGAAAAACGTCAGTTTTCTGAAGCAGTCAAGGGCGATTATGTGATAAGCCTAGATAACCGAGACTACTTTTTTGCGCGCAACAATATCAGTATTGTTATTAAATTTGATAACGAGGGTATAAAAAACATCGCCATTGATGGCGTCACAAAAGACATGGGCACTAAACAATAGTGCCCAGAGGGTAATTACACTTTCACCGTTTTACGATTAATGCCGTAATCTCTAAGCTTATTAGCCACCGCGGTATGGCTTAACCCTAAACGCTTCGCTAGCTGACGAGAACTTGGATACGCCGGATACAACTTACGAAGTAACGTGGCTTCAAAGCGTTTTACGGCTTGGTCAAGTGTGCCTTCAAAGTCTGACTCCAAATAGCCTAAATCATGTGTAAATGTTGGTAATTGTAAATGCTCAATTCTAAGCTCATTATCATCTAACAATGAAACAGCGCGATAAATCGCGTTTTCTAATTGTCGCACATTACCCGGCCACGGATAATCCTGTAAAAACCGTAAACATTCCTCCGATAAAACAGGCACCGAATGACCGTTTTGCTGAGCGTATTTTTGAATAAAATGCTCAGCGAGTGGACCCACATCCGCTTTTCTATCGCGAAGTGGCGCTATTTCAAGAGTCAAAACGTTGATACGATAGTAAAGATCTTCTCTGAAGGTGCCTTCTTGAACCATGGCTGGCAAATCTTTTTGAGTCGCCGCAATAATACGAACATTCACTTTAACTTCGTTTTCATCGCCTACTTTTCTAAAAGTTCCATCCTGTAAAAAGCGTAATAACTTAGTCTGCAACTGAGTCGACATTTCACCCACTTCATCTAAGAATACGGTGCCGCCATCAGCTTGCTCTAACACGCCTCGTTTTGGGGCTGCATTTTCCTCATAACCTGCATAGCCAAACAGTTCAGATTCAGCAACATCATCTGGTAACGAGGCACACGATAAAGCAATAAAAGGTTTTACAGAACGATTAGACGCATAGTGGCAAGCACGCGCTAAAAGCTCTTTACCCGTACCTGTTTCACCGGTTATTAAAATAGGTGCTTCGAGTTGCGCCATTTTCCGTGCTTCTCTGACAACACGACGCATAGCAGTACTAAAGTTATGAATAGTGGCAAAACTTTCTTGCCCATAACGACGAAAAGCACTGACCTGCTGACCAAGACGGCTTTGCGATTTAATATTAATAACAGCACCTGCAAGCACATCCCCTTCAACGCCTTGGGGAACTGAAATAGGCAGAATATCGGCAATAAAGTCTTCACCTGCCACTTCAACACGCGTGGTTTGTCCTAATACTTCTTTACCCTCAAGCCAGCGGGTGAAGTTAAAGCCTTTCAATAAATTATTTATATTAGCGCCAATGACTTCTTTTTCTGATAACTGTAAATCACGGCATGCTGCATCATTACATAAACGCACCCATCCTTTTGCGTCTATAGAAATAACGCCGTCGGGCAAAGCTCTCAGCAGTGTATTTAGCTCATTATGTTCTCGCTCAGAAGGTAAGAATGCAGTTGTTCGCACATCTTTTACGCCATCAATTAAACGAATTGATGGCATAATTTTTTGAAACTGCTCAAACTCTATCGGTGGAAAACTCACATACATTCGGCAATTAACCGAATCAACTTCGATACCTTTTAAATCGACCTGGTAACTTACCAAAATATTGAGAATTTCTTGTGCGATACCAATTCGGTCGGCACAGTGAATATCTAAACGCATTACATCCTCAAAGAACGGGAACCTATAGTATGAGAATAATACGCTAACTCCCCATTTCTGGGTAGTCTATTGTAAAGATTTTTGGACAAACGTGTGCAAAAAACTCAATTGCTTGGGTACTTGGTCCACTCTTGGCCATCTAATTGGATATAAGGCTGTCCTTTAATGTACATCATAACGGTATCTTGGTTTTCAGCGACTACCGGAGCACTTGGTAAATTATCAAGCACACGCTTAACAGGCACCGTACCCGCAAATACATCCAGTTTCATGGTGTTATTGATAAGTTCAGACAACGAAAAATAGCTCATCGTCTGTTGTACATCATTCAAACCGCTGTGTTTAACATCAGGACCAATAAACTTCACGGCAGTGGGTACAGACACAATTGACGGGCTTGGGATTTCACGAAGACCTGCAAATTGTAGTTTATCACCCTCTAATGCTGCACCATGTTCAGGCACAACCATTAACAGTACATTGCGCCCTTCTCTTTCAAGCTGACTAATAAAGTCATCAATATCACTAAATAAATGCTGCTGGCGAATTGGATAACTCTTTAGGCTATTCATACGAGAGCGGCCCGCTAGCTGATTACCATCATGCAAGCTAATCGTGTTGTAATAAAGCGCACGTGGCTGCTTGGTATTTTTATGACTCTCCAACCAATTACTTAAGATAGCGGCATCTGAATAAATAGGCTTTCCATCGAAACCATATTGCGCAGCTTGAAATTGACTAAAATCCAAATTAGGCACTGACACGCCACCGTATTGTTTGATCAAGCCAATAAAGTCATCAAAATGACCATCATGATTTAATGCCACGCTCGTGTTATAACCTAGCTGCGATAAGTTACTAAATAATTGACACTCTTTAGCTACAGGTTTAAACAGTTGGTCTTGAGGAGTTTGCCCACAACTCGCACGCAATAACCTTATTGCTGCAGGACCACTGTATGAGGTTGCTGAATTAAAATTACTAAACAAAATATCAAAGTTATCAAATAAATCACGCGGTCTCACATCAATGGCGTCCAGGTCCGCAGTGGCCAAAGAGCAAATATTAAGCACAACTACGTCAAAGGGTTGTCCATTGAAGTTAGTCGGAAATTGGCTTTTTAGTTGAGTTTGTTGCTGATAAAAATCATCGAGTTGTTGATCAAACGTTTTTTGTGGTGACGAACTCGACACTGCGACAGGTACCTGTTTTTTCGTTGATTGATTATTCACAACCACAGGGGTTGAGAGTGTATCTGTTACTGTCGTCGCACTCAGCCAATAAACGTAAATAAACCCGATCACTGAAATACTGGTGTAGCGTATCCATTTTACTGAATACCAATACACCACGACTAAAACAAACAGCCCCAGTAATATATCAACACTGATCACTCGCGTCGCAATCTCCACAAAGTAAGCAAAGCTGAAGTCTTGTACATTTTCAGCTTGTTTAGTTAAACGTGAAATGGGGGGGAGCCACGAATCGTGATACAAAAGTGCAGCCCCAACTACGACACTGATACTCTGTTTTAAATACGTTAACCATTTGATTTGAAATGACACGGCTAAAAAAGCAAAAAACGCTAAATTTGCGACGAGATCAAATGAAATATCACCACGACTATAAAGAAAAAACTTTACTAAAAAGTATAAGTTCCAAACACCTAATCCTGAAAGCCTCACTGAGAATCCTTTTTCTGTTTTTTGGGAGTATAGGGCGTTAATAACACATGCCTAAAAGTCAATGTACGGTAAATGCTTACTATTTTTTTAAACAGGATTTTACCTGTATTACTAATCAAAACCCCCAATAATAAAGCGATAATAAAAGTAATAAAGAACTGATTTAAACTCATATTTGCTCACCTTTTAAAGTTACTTTTACGGGTTTAGAGATAGGCCTAATCACCTTTTTAAATTCAGGAGTCTCCTTATTCAATGAAGAAATATCAGCTGTTTTAGCATCAAAAACATAACTGACATTTTCTTTTAATTGCTCGGTGTAATCAGGCACGTCAACATTGGTATACCTGCGCTGCAGATGACGGCATTCTTGCTGAATGTAGAAATGATCTGCAATCACATTTTTCGACATAAAAAAGTCGCTAATTTCAAGCTTAAATAAATGCTTAATCGCACTTTCTACGTCATGCTCACGACACGCATGTAAATACAGGTAAATATAATCGTCAGCAAAGCTAAAAATATCCCCTTCACGTTTTACATGAAACAAATGCAGCGGGTGTATTGCATCTATACGGGGTAAAAGTTGTAACATAACAAGCACCCCGCTAACACCTAAATTTGCAGCTGAGTCACTATGCTTAGCAACTTGTTCAACAAATTTATTTATCGGCAGGTACCCTTTAGTCAGTACGTTTTCACTGTATTTCAATACCTCATCAATTGAGTTAGGAAGTGGTCTTGAAAACTGGAATCCTTGGATTGATTGAATTTGTGATTGTAACCGCGAAGGCTCAGAGAAACTGTATAAAATAAGGTTCACGCCTAACGTTAAAAAGAGGCACTCATCTTGATGGCGAATAATGCCATCTACATTTTGAATGACTAGCTTTAACTTTCGACCACATTGTTTGCGAAGCGAAAAGCACTCACCTGCCAATGCAGACAAATCAGTGTAGCGCGTTACCGAAAACACTAATGTAGCAGCTTTTTTTGTAAGGCCTAGTTTATACAGTGCATTATTATCTTCGACTATTTTATAAGACAGCGGTAACTTCGTCCCTTGCGGCAACGCATGTTTAACAAGCCATACCTCATCTTCATCTAATCCTTGTTGCGATGATGTTTGCTCATTCGACTCTTCTAAATGAGCATCAAAAACGCTCAATTGCCCCTGCAAAAGCTCACAATTTATAGAATGACCCGCAATTACGCCATCTTTATGGCTCCAATAGTCATATTCTAAGGTACGAATTGAGGCTTCTTGAGTAATAAAAATTTGGCCATCAAAAAGCGTATTTAAAGCCAGAAACTGGCGCCTTACATCACTAATACGCGAGCCCGAAATCAAGAATATAACTGTTACGTTTTTAGCAATAGATAAATCACGGTAAAACCCGAGCTTTTTAGTTAATTGCGCTTCAGTAAGAGGTACTAGCAGCTCTGAATCCAAGTGTAAAATCAGTGTACTATTTCGAAGCTCTTTATATTGTTTTAATTCCTGAATCACGCCGCGAGAGAAATGTAAGTTTTTTGCTAAATTTGCATCGTGATGTAAATGAAAAGGATGCAGCAAACCTTGCTCAAAAAGGCTAAATAATAGCGTGTTATTTTCACTCTCAAAAAACACCTCAACGTGTTCGGAGAGCAGGAACACAGGGTCTTTATTACTAGCTAATAGGTGTCTTACTAACTCTAATAACTGATTGTCTAAAGATGCCAACAGTGCATAATTTGCACAACGCTTGAGCACTGAGTAAGCGTTTTGTAATCCTGTAATTTGTAAATGGGGCACCAGAAAATCCTTTTAAAAGATACTTTAGCACTAGTTTTAAGCGTTATTCTATATATAATGCGGCTTATGTCCATGTATCGTAGACAAATTAAATTCAGATTTTGCCGTTATAGGTCTATTAGATGAATGACTTAGCATTAAAAAAATCAACTGTTTTAACAAAAAATGACATTGACAATTTATTACGCCAATTTGGCGGAAAAAATCAAGGTTATATTGAAATAGTCGACGTTGAAAAAAACCGTCAAACGATCGATAAATATCCTTTAATTAAAGATATCGCTTTATCTATTAAAGATACACAACAAGATAAATTATTTAACAAAAGCACATACTAAAGAATGAAAAAGATTTTCGTGAAAGGGATAAAAGGAGGTACTGGAACCACATCGGTAGTGGCAAACCTTGCGTGTGCTTTAAGAAAATCACATGAAACAGTTTATGTAATAGATCTCGATCCTAAAAGCGACATAGGCTTACACCTAGGGCTTGCATGGGACCATTTACTAGGATGGAGTGATTACGCCGATTTTGCATCTGCCAGTGAGCAGTTCCATCAAGATAATGACGGCGTCACATTCTTACCTTACGGAAGTGGCTCAAACACAAAAAGCAGCTTTAAAGATATAATAAATCATTGCCAGCAACTTCATGACAGCGATGACGCGTGGTTCTTATTTGATTGCCCTGCACATATTAATGCACTTGAATACCCGCTTGACCCTGAAGATATTTTTCTTGAAGTCATCAATTGTGACGCCATATGCCATAGTTTGATGTATAAGCAACTGAATTTTTTAAAGCAGTCTGGTTCATCGTGGCAGCACTACTTCTTGACTAATCGTTTTAATTCAGCGTCTGAATTAGAGTCTGACTTATTACAGCTATGGCAATCTGAATTGCCTCTTTTTGCGCCTTTATACATCAACAAAGACGAAGCTATCATGGAAGCAACCGCATTTCGTAATGTCGCGATTAATTGTGCTCCATACAGTGTTGCCAACGATGACTTTGAAACCTTAGCCGGTTGGCTCGTTAGTCGTGCAAACAATAATGAATCATAAGCCAACAGCAATGAAATTACCTGAACGTATCATCAAAACCTGTTTAGGCTTCTTATTTACAAAGAAGATAACTCGTTTTGTGTTTTTTAAATTTCATGGCTACTTTAATCAGCATAAAATAAGCCTACTTGGGGCATTTATTCTGCCTTTTTTGGTGTTATTTTTATCCTTGTTTATAAAACTGGATAAAAACAGAAAAAACCTAATAAAACAAAAGTTAAAGTACTTTTATCCGCATGTAACGCGCCCCGTTGTCACACCCAGTAACTGTGTACGCATTGTATTGCAAAGTATTTATTTAGCCTTGTTCAACACCACAACAACATCACAGGCACAGATAAGCTATGAGCAGCGTAAAACATGGCGAAAAATAAAGCATTCACTCAGAATACTGCGCCTTGTCGACAAAAAATTAGTGCGTGCATTTAAGCGACTTTGGCTGTTTGCTAAAACAAACCCATCAGCAGAATCTTACCAGCGTATTAGTAAAGCTGAAATTTGGAACAATCGCATACTGAAAATCGCGTTTTTCACCATACTCATTTTTGCTGTGGCAGTTTTTGTCACGGTGCCTTTCAGTATCGAAGCACAAGCGGTGTTCATTAGTTTACTGCTTATCGTTGCCTACTCGCTAAGGCGCGTTGAAGGACAGATGGCCACCATCACCATGATCACGCTGGCAGTCACAACATCAACACGTTATTTATGGTGGCGCTACACCGACACGCTTAACTGGGATGACCCCGTCGCATTAGCGTTAGGTATTGGCTTATTATTAGCTGAAAGCTATGCGTGGCTGGTGCTTATTTTAGGCTTTTTTCAAACCATTAACCCACTAAAACGTAAGCCTTTACCACTTAATGAAGACACGTCAACGTGGCCAACCGTCGACATTTATATTCCGACTTACAATGAGCCATTAAGTGTCGTTAAACCTACCACTATTGCTGCCCAAAGCATCGACTGGCCTGCTGATAAGTTAAACATCTACATTTTAGATGATGGTAAGCGTCCTGAATTCGCTGAATTTGCAAGACAAATTGGGGTTGGCTACCTCACTCGCTCAGACAATAATCACGCTAAAGCGGGTAATATGAATCAGGCTATGAAAGTGACACAGGGCGAATATATCGCTATTTTTGACTGCGATCACATCCCTGCCCGCTCTTTCTTACAAATGACTATGGGGCAATTTCTTAACGACAGCAAAGTGTGTCTAGTGCAGACTCCACATCACTTTTTCTCTGCGGATCCATTTGAACGAAATTTAAAAAACCATCGAAAAATCCCGAATGAAAACATGCTGTTTTATGGCTTAATTCAAGACGGAAATGACATGTGGGACGCTACATTTTTCTGTGGTTCGTGTGCTGTACTCAGGCGAAGTGCGCTTGAAGAAATAGGCGGTTTTGCCGTTGAAACCGTCACCGAAGATGCTCACACTGCATTAAGAATGCAGCGTGCAGGCTACAAAACCACCTATATCAATATTCCACAAGCTGCAGGGTTGGCTACTGATAGTTTATCGGCACATGTGGGTCAAAGAATTCGCTGGGCACGAGGGATGGCGCAAATTTTCCGCTTAGATAACCCTTTGTTTGGTAAAGGCCTGAATATTGCTCAACGACTCTGTTATCTCAATGCAATGTTACACTTTTTATCTGGTATCCCTCGCATTGTCTTTTTAACGGCCCCGCTTGCACTAATTTACTTCAATGCACAAATTATCTATGCGCCTTTTGTGGCTATTTTCTTATATATAGTGCCAACATTATTGCAGGTAAAAATTACTAACTCTCGTATTCAAGGTAAGTATCGTTACTCTTTTTGGGGGGAGGTCTATGAGTCTGTTCTTGCGTGGTATATTTTAAAGCCCACCACAGTTGCGTTAATTAACCCTAATAAAGGAAAGTTTAATGTGACCGAAAAAGGGGGATTAAACGACACCGATCATTACGACTGGACTATTTCAAGGCCTTACATCATCCTTTTACTTATCAATGTTATCGGCATGACCTATGGCGTATTCAGACTCTTTTTTGGTGATACATCACAGATAGGTGTGTTAATTATCAGTATGTTATGGGCAAGCTACAACGTTATAATTCTGGGTGCTGCGGTTGCCGTTGCAGCTGAAGCAAAACAAGTACGTAGCTCACACCGAATTAAAGCTAACTTCCCTGCTGCAATTAGATTAGCCAACGGACACACGATAAAGGTCAAAATCACCGATTACTCTGATAACGGCGTCGGGCTTGAAACAGAACATAGCCACCTGTGCCGTGTAAACGATAAAGTTGAACTACTAATGAGTCGAGGATTTAAGCAGTATTCATTTGCCACCTACATTTGCAACACACGCGACAAACAATTGGGCTTAACGCTTCGTGATCTAGATTTAGAAAAACAAAAAGCGTTTATTCAATGCACCTTCTCTCGTGCAGATGCCTGGCTTGATTGGCAAGAAAACTTTAAACACGATAAACCGTCATACAGTTTTTCAAATGTATTTTACACCAGCCTTCGAGGCTTTAAGAACTTGATTTTCCACGCTCCAAATGAATTAAGACCCGTCATTGTATTTGTATCGCAGGTCTTATATTTTGTGGCCTCGTTATTACCTAAAAAACCAACAAAAGCGTTTAAACCATCATGATGAAATCACTATTAACCTTGTTATTAGCAGTTGGCACTCTCAGTTTATCTGGCTGGGCTATGAGCGCAGAGCCACTCCCTGATAAATCTATTTTTGATGATGGTTACCCTGAAAGTGCCCCTGTCGAAAGTTTAACGCTCAGTTTTGAACAGTTAGGGCTTAGTAAGTTTAAACTCGATGGCGTGAGTAGTAATACACGTGTTGAGTTTACCAATCGTTTAGACAGGCTCGGGAAAAAGTTAACGCTTAACTTTTCATATACTTACTCACCTTCTTTAATAGGCCGAGTCTCGCATCTAAAAATATTTTTCAATGAAAACTTAGTCACTGTATTACCTATTGACGATAAAAATACGGTACTCGGCAGTGTAACCGAGCACAGTGTTGCGCTTAATCCCAAGCTAATTAAAGATTTTAACCAAGTGCGTTTTGAACTCATCGGTTACTACGATTTAGTGTGCCAAGACGATTACAGTAAAACAATTTGGGCAGAAATTGGCAAAAGTAGTCATATCAGCATTGAGAGCCAATCACTTGCACTTGAAAGTTTACTTGAGTATTTCCCGGCGCCGTTTTTTGACTCGCGTGATTACACCAAGCTGACATTGCCATTTATTTTTTCTTCGCAACCCGATGAGCCAACACTGGAAGCTGCCGCTGCACTATCAAGTTTTTTTGGTGCGCAAGCGAAATGGCGTAAAGCGCAGTTTCCTGTCCATATCAATAGTACGCCCACTGAACATAGCGTGGTGTTTGCAACCAATGATAATAAGCCTGACTTTTTACTAAATTATCCCGATGTCGATAAGCCAACAATCGAAATCATCAGCAGCCCGACACATCGCTATGCAAAAGTTTTATTAGTGTTAGGCAAAAACACAGAGCAATTAAAAGAGGCAGTTGTTGGATTAGTGTTTGGCTATAAAGTCATGACAGGTCGAAGCGCCACCGTTGACGCAATTGCCAGCCTGCCTTTAAGAAAAGCTTACGATGCGCCGCTGTGGGTTCGTTCAGACCGTGCTGTGAGTTTTGATGAATTTATCGAATACCCGACCCAATTACAATCACAAGGCTTTCGTGGACAACCTGTCCGTTTAGACTTACGCTTTGCGCCCGACTTATTTACATGGCGCGAAAATGGCATTCCCATTACGCTAAACTACCGCAATACCCCTGTTGAGCATGGCATGTTGTCGCGCTTAAATATGCTTATAAATGGCAAATTTGTAGATGGTTTTATTCTTGAGAACGACCATGGTAAAACCATTACTACGCAAACCTTACTGCCGCTATTATCAGACATAAACCCGAGCCAATCACGCCAAGATTTTGAGCTAACAGGGCTTGATTTAACCACTAACAATCAACTCACTTATGACTTTAACTTTGCCGTTGTAAAAACAGGCGAATGCAGTGCGATTCCTGCCGGTGGCGAATTTGGTGCTATCGATGGCAGCTCTACAATTGATGTGAGTAACTTCCATCACTATATTGCTTTACCCAATTTACGAGCATTTGCGAGTGGCGGTTTCCCCTTTACGAAATATGCCGATTTACATCAAAGCACTTTAGTGATGGAGGCTAATAGCTCTACAAATGCGATTAGCTTACTGCTGAATTTTACAGGCCATTTAGGGGCGATTACCGGTTATCCTGCTCATCGTTTGAGTATTCAATTTCCAAGTAGTCAGCTAGATTTTGCTGACAAAGATATTGTCATTATTGGTAAACCAGATTCATTTTTAAGCTCGGTCGCCGAAAACAGCTCTCTCAGTGTATTGATTGATAATAATCAACGTATTGTCGATCAAGCTATTTATAATGGTGCTTATGACAGTACCGATGCCGAAAAAATTAAAGTCAATATACGGAGTTTGGGCCGTTTAGCCATTATATCTGGTTTCCAATCGCCTTTTGATTCTGACCGCTCAGTAGTGTCTTTAATTGCCACTAACGACAATGCTTACTCATTGCTTACAGATGCACTATTAGATAACGCGAAAACATCACAAATAATGGGTAGCTCTGCAATTATTAATAACCAAGGCATTAAAACCATAAAAACCGATGACCAGTATTTTGTTGGCCACGTGCCAATCCACACGCTAATTTGGTTCCATTTTTCAGACCAACCTTTGTTGTTGGCTATTTTATCAATTCTTACCCTACTGCTCATTTCATTTATGTTATGGCGACTATTAATGTTGTTAACAAAGAAACGTTTATCTGAAGGAGATATAGCATAATGAAAACTCTTGCTTCTTTGCTATTCGTTTTAGCATTTTCAACACCCGCTTTTGCACAATTAACCTGTGCAGCGTGGCCACAGTGGAATACGTTTAAAACGCATTTTATTTCGCCTAAAGGACGTGTTATCGATTTAGGCAGCGAATATGATATAACGACATCGGAGGGTCAATCATATTCACTTTTCTTCGCCTTAGTTGCCAACGATCAAGCCAGCTTTGATACATTATTAGAGTGGACGGAAGTTAATCTTTCTGAAGGCGATTTAAGTACGCGCCTGCCTGCATGGAAATGGGGTATAAAGGAAGGTGAAGGTAAAATTTTAGATTCAAACCCAGCCTCTGACTCTGATTTATGGATAGCATACACTCTCTCTCAAGCAGCCAAACTATGGCAAGACAGGCGCTATGCAGTGCTAAGCAGTGTGCTTGCAGAACGTATTATTCGTGAAGAAACCGCACAGCTTCCTAAACTGGGGATTACATTACTGCCTGGACCTAATGGCTTTAAGGACGAAAACACTTGGAAGCTTAATCCAAGCTATGCCCCACTGTTTATCCTTAAGCAATTTGCTGAACTTTATCCGCACTCTCCTTGGCAGCAATTGCATGACAACTCTGCCAATATGCTTATTAGCACAGCCGCTAAAGGGTTTAGCCCTGACTGGGTTAATTACAATGCAGAGCAAGGCTTTTTTCATGATAAACACGCACCTGCTCTTGGAAGTTATAATGCAATACGGGTCTATTTATGGGCCAGTTTGATGGCTGAAGATGCGCCTTACAAATCAGCATTAATGAAACAATTAACCCCCATGGTTGAGCACATTGTTTCTTCAGGCAAAGTGCCCCTAGAAACACAGACTGTCACGGGGAAAGTATCAGGTACGGGACCTATTGGCTTTGGGGCTGCACTGTTGCCATTTTTAGCGGCAGAGAATGCATCGCAATCAATCACCGCATTACAACAGCAAATGATGATGGACACCGGTTTTATTAGTAGCCGCTACTATGACAGTGTGTTGTATTTATTTGGCACGAGCGCATTAAACAAACGCTTCAGCATTAATAAAAATGGCGAACTCATTACGAACTGGAGTGCTGAATGCCAATAAAATGGTTACTTGCTGCAATTATAGCAAGTCCGAGTGCAATCGCCTCTTCGACACAAAACAGCCTTGATACCCAATCTATTGATTGGTTAATAAGCCAAGTGCAACTCGGTGAGATAGAGCTAGACACTGAACTTATGACCAATAGTTTAGATAAGCTGTTGAGTATCGCGCCTAAAGACACGCAAGTGCAGTGTGCAGAGATACGCGTGCTGTATGCGCTGAAAGAAACAGAGCAAGCCAACAACTTGCTTGCAGGCATTGCTCAACAGCCCCACCCCTGTGTTGACAGCCTTGCGCTTTTGGCCAGAGTAAATAACGAAGATAAAGCCACGATTCAACAGGCTCGCCTGCGTGCGCGTGCGGGTCAATATGCTGCAGCAGTTAAAATTTACAATACGTTATTTAAATCGGCTTATCCGAATATCGAGTTCGAGCTTGAGCATATTAATTGGCTAGCCCAAGACAGCAGCCAATATCAACACGCCCTAAGGGGGTATCGTTCTTTAATGAAACGCTACCCAAATAGCGGCCGTTTTGAGTTGGCTTATGCCCGTCATCTTATTAAGAAAAATCCTGAAAATGCACACGCGATTGACCTGCTAAGTCACTACGCACACAGTAATCAATATGGTGTAGAAGCCGAATTTGCTTGGCTTTCAGCACTCGAAGACATGCCGCTTAACCAACAAACCATGCGTGCCTATGCACGTTATTTTGAAGCGTACCCAAAAAGCAGTAAGGGGCAGTTACAATTTAGTGATTTTGAAAAAAAATACCAAGCAGAGCAAAGAAAGCTTGCAGATCCTGCCTACAAAGCGTGGGTTAGAGGCAACCAAGCACTTGAAAAGAAAGATTTTTCAAAAGCACAGAGGTATTTTAATTCTGCGTTATCAGGGCGTCCAACAGACCCAGAAATCTATAATAGTTTGGGTTTGCTTAATCTTCGGCAAGGCAATAATGAGCAGGCTTACAACTTTTTTAAAAAAGCACAACAATTCAGCACAGATGTAAATCGTATTACCGTATTAAAAGGCTTAGCAAACACAGCACGATTTTGGCAGTACATCGATGAGGCAAAATCGGCACTCAGTGCATCACACTTTAAACGTGCTGAACTTAAGCTAAATTTAGCCGACACTCTCGATGAAGACCCAGACACCGTGCTGTTTTACCGCGCACAACTTGCTGAACAAAGTGGTCAATATCAAACGGCTATGAATTTGTATAAGCAAGTATTAAAAAACGATCCACTGGCAGAGTCGACCCTAAGCGCAATGCTTCGCCTCAGTGCGTCAGATGGTAATTATACGAGAAGCCATCAGTTTTATAATGGCTTAAGCACTCAGCAGCAAGCGCTTATAGCCCAAGATTATACACTTTTACAAACTCAGCAATTACGTGAACAAGCCGATGAATTAACCGCTAAAGGTGACCTCGATGGAGCAGTACAACGCTTATTAGTCGCCATAAAACAAAGCCCGCGCCAAAGTTGGTTGTACTATGATCTAGCAAACTTATACCAACAACAGGGGTTGGTTGATCATGCCAAAGCTCTTTACAAAAAAACCTTATGGCAGTTCCCTCTTGATGCTGAACTTCGCTACAGCCATGCTTTGTTTTTACGCTCATTGAATGACTACGAGGGGGCATTAGCAACCCTTGATTATATTCCAAATAACGCACGCACTGAGCAAATTAATGTATTAACAGAGCAACTGAGTATTAATGCCAAACTTGAAAAGCTTGCGACAAATAATACGGCAACGAATAAAGCCACAATTATTTATAAACTCACGGAATTAGAAGCGCAACCACTCACCCCGCTTATGCAGGCAGAGCTGGCAACTCAGTGGCGACAAATTAATGAAAATAACTATGCTATTCGACAGTTAAAGAAGGCGCTTACGCGCGATCCAAGTCTCAACCCTTACTGGCATATGCTCTATGGTGGCTGGCTTATCGAAAGCGCTAATCAAGCAGACACCGACACATGGCTTGCGCATTACCAATTACCCACTAAGGCAACTGAGGCCGAGCAAGCGCAGTGGTTAGCTTTGCAAATTGACTACATTAACACCTTTGAGCAAGGACAACGTCGTATTGCAAAACTGAGCTCACTCGATCAGCAACACAATAATAATCCCCAATTAGCTGAAGCCCTTATCACTGCGTATATTGAACAAAGTGAAGGCGACGCTGCAATCAACCGATACCAACAACACACTGCGGCCGGATTCAGTGTTTCGATTGATACCGCATTGGCAGTTGCTAAATTAAGTCGAGAGCAAGGTGAGCACCTTTTAGCGGATCACATCATTGCAGAACAGGTCCATGCTGTTAATGCACAAGAGGCATACCGCCAACAACAGCTAATGGCTGCCCTCGGTAATGTTGAAAACCAGTCAACAGCCCTCAAGCTCGCTCAACAATTACTCGCCAAGTCAAACAATAATGCCGAGCTTTATTATCAAGCGGCATCCGTTGCCGATTCGCTTGAACAAACTACCCGTGCAGAGAATTGGTATCGTACTGCAATCGCCCCGCAAACACACAACCAGACCACTCTCAGTGATGAACAAAATTATGCGCTTTACGCGCTGAACGACGATGCACCTTGGTACGTCAATAATGCGAAACGCCAGTTGCAGCGTATTGAGCGCAATGAGCAGGCGTATATTACTGCGGCCATCAACCTTAGCAGCCAAACCAGTACTCAAAATGAGTCATCATTAGGGGCAGGCGCCACTCCCATAGAGGCTGGTTTCCCGCTTTTTGGTGGCACCGGTATTGTAAAGCTCGATCCGATGACGATTTCAAGTCAAGAAACACGTTTTGATGAAACCTTCGCGGGTAGCCGCTACGGACAAGGTGCGTTGTGTATTTTCGATTGCCCATTGACCAGCATTAAGCCGAAGCAACAAGGTATCGATATTGGCCTTGCGTGGCAAAACGAACAGTGGCGCTTTGATATTGGCACGACCCCACTGGGCTTTTTAGTTGAGGACATTGTTTGGGGCATTGATTACAACGGCGATATTGGTGATTTTGGCTATGGTGTTACAGTGAATAAACGCCCTGTCACCAGCTCAGTTTTATCGTATGCGGGTCTAGAAGATGTATTCACTAACCAAGTGTGGGGTGGCGTACGCGCTACACAACTTCAGCTCAGCCTTTCTCACGATCTAGGACTCGACTGGGGATTTTGGGGCAGCACAAACTATCAATTGCTCAAAGGTAAAAACGTTAAAGACAATCAAAGTTACAGTCTTATGGGGGGCAGTTACTACCGAGCCATCCGACAGCGGGATCAAGAGTTAAGCTTGGGCATTAACCTATTACACTGGTCTTATAAATATAATTTAAGTGAAGAAACGTGGGGTCATGGTGGCTATTACAGCCCGCAAAACTACTTAGGGGCTTCTTTTCCCGTGGTTTATGATCACCGAATTGGTCACAATTTTATTTATCGTCTTCGTGCGGGTGTATCGTGGTCAACAACAACGACTGACGAAATTGAATTTTTCCCGAACGATGCTCTTTTGCAGGCTCAAGCACACGCGCAAACAGACGTAACCGGAGTGACGCCTATTTTTGAAGATGATAAAAGTAATGGGCTTTCTTATAACTTAGGAGCCAGTTTTGAATACCGTTTTACACCCCATTGGTTTTTTGGCGGATATTTAAATTTAGATCGTGCAGATTTTTACGAACCAAACTATGCACAGTTCTATTTTAGGTACTACTTTAAGCCGGTTTATAGTGAACTGACCTTCCCTGGAAAGCCTGTTGTACCTTACCAAAGCTACTAAACACTGGCCTATAACCCTTCCCCTGAACTGAAGGTCTATGTATACTGTAGCGCGCATGTAGCTAGGATAAGGGTGTGTCTCTTACCCTCAAGTTCATAACTTGAACAACAAACCATTATCTTAGCTGCATCACACACATGGCCGCCCGTTCAACAATAAAATACACAGAACGACCAATGCAAAAATAATAAGGCCTCAACAAAAACTTAAAGTTAGGAAGTAAATATGAGTTCATTACCTAAAGCAGGTGACTTTTTAGGGCATCCTAAGGGGTTATTCCTGTTGTTCGGCACAGAAATGTGGGAACGATTTGGTTATTACGGCATGCGTGCCATTTTAGTGCTGTACTTAGTTGCACTTGTTCAAGAAGGTGGTTTTGGTTGGTCAAATGCTGATGCATTGAGCCTTTATGGTACCTTCACTATGGCTGTTTATATTACGCCATTACTTGGTGGTTGGTTAGCTGATAACGTGCTAGGTCAGCGTAAAGCAATTATCCTCGGTGGTTTATTAATGGCTGCTGGCCATTTTACCATGGGTATTCCTCACAGCTATTTAGCAGGCCAAGAAGAAAACGTTTTCTATCTTGGTTTAACACTACTGTGTTTAGGTAATGGTTTATTTAAGCCAAACATCTCAACAATGGTAGGTGATCTATATAAAGAAGGTGATCAACGTCGTGATGGCGCGTTCACTATTTTCTATATGGGTATCAACTTAGGGGGTGCGCTTGGCCCACTTATCGCTGGCTATGCTGCTGCATCAATGGGCTGGCAATGGGGCTTTGTAGTGGCAGGTATCGGTATGGTGATCTCTGTACTAATGCAACTTGCACTGAGCAACAAATACCTAGGCGATATCGGTGTGGTTCCTTCTGCTAAGCTTTCACAAGCACAATCAGAATCAAACACGAAAGAGCCACTGACTAAAGTGGAAACTGACCGTATTAAAGTTATCTTCACAATGAGTGTATTCAGTATCATCTTCTGGATGGGGTTTGAGCAAGCAGGTGGTCTTATGAACCTATTTGCCAACGACTACACTAACCGTATGCTATTTGACTTTGAAGTACCTGCATCTTGGTTCCAATCGTTAAACTCTATTTTCATCATTGTATTTGCACCGCTCGTTGCCATTATTTGGTTAAAACTTGATAAGCGTGAGCCTAACTCACCTGTTAAGTTTGCTATTGCACTTATCTTCTTAGCACTTGGCTTTATCACCATGATTTTGGCACTAATGACGCAAGGTCAAGGCGATAACCTGCAAATCAGCATGATGTGGCTCGTGTTATTTTACTTATTCCATACATTAGGTGAGCTATGTTTATCACCAATTGGTTTATCAATGGTAAGTAAACTAGCACCACTGCGTTTAGCGTCAATGCTTATGGGTATTTGGTTCCTGTGTACAGCTGTTGCAAACAAGATTGCTGGTTTCGTAGGTTCTTTCCTAGGTGAAGGCGAAGCGGCTGTTGAAAATGCAATGGGTATCTTTATTGGTTTAGGTGCGACAGCAATCATCTCTGCTGTCATCATGTACTTATTAAGCGATAAACTTGTTAAGTGGATGCACGGTGCTGAAGGTCAGCATGCGCCTCACACACAAGAACACATTCTTGCAGAAGAGCTAGAAGTGACTGCTGAAAAGCAATAATACGTTTCCCCACAGCGCCTGCTGTGGGGATTTTCTTTCTAAAGGCTACTTCCCCGTCCTCAATACTGATACAATAATCCAACGTTAATCGGTATATCGGCAAGGACGTTACATTGCGCTTTTTAATTCAACTGTCAGTTTTTTTAACTATTTCATTACTCGCAGCCTGCGGGGGTGACAAAACAACAAAAGAAACAGCAGTCCCCCCGACTCAAACCGGGTTAATTATTTCTGCCGATAATGGCTTAACTGAGCAGTTTGATAATGGCAAAGTCATTCTCACAGCCCCAAAGAATACCGTCACAACAGACACAACCTTCACGTATACATCAACAGCTGCGACACCTACCGATACTGACCAAGGCATTGTCTCTGCGCGCTATACATTCAGACCGAATAATGTGGTTTTTTCAGACCCACTAACCTTAGCGATTAAGCTACCAGAGCAACAAACTGATGTTGTTTTTAGCATCGTAATTTTAAAAAATGAGCAATGGCAGCCCCTTACGACAATAAAAAATGACGATGACTTTGCAGTCAGTCAAATCACTGAGTTTGGCACATTTGCTTTAAAGTCGCGCAGTGTGCCTGCGGTCAGTAAAACGATTGGTGAACAATGTGATGAGAATGCAACATCACAAACCGTCCGCTTTATCCATGTAGCTGACTTACATGCTCGCTTTGGGTTTAAAGAGCAGCTTTTTAGTCGTATCCGCAGTTATTACGACAATGCAAAGCAAGCGAACCCAAACACCCTCTTTACGAATGGTGGGGATGACTATGAAAAAGGCACGGTTGCTGAACAAACATCGCAAGGCTTAGCTACGGTTGAAGCCATTAAAGCAATGGCATTTGATGTGAGGGTTATTGGTAATCACGATTACGCCTGGGGTCCTGAGCAATTACTTGATTTTGCCGATGACGACAATGCCATTGTGCTTGCCAGCAACACGGAATACGACGGTAATGCCGACATTGAATTTGCAGCGGTTGATTTTTCAGTGGTAAAGGTAGGCTGTCTGCGTATTGGTTTTTTTGGCATGACTTCAGTGCCATGGAATGAGCTTGATAATCCGATTGAAGATGATCCAATTCCAGATTTTATTGCTAACTTCAAAATGAACTGGCAATGGCAAGAAGTGGCAGAGCAAATCGTTAATCAATATCGACAAGACGTAGACTACATGGTGATGGTAAGCCACCTTGGGGAAGGCACTGATACGCGTATTGCTACCACTGTATCTGGCATTGACTTAGTGCTCGGTGGGCACACCCATGGCGGCGAAAATTATCAAACTCTCGAAAACGGCAGTCTTGTAATTCAGCCAAACTTTTTTGCCCAAGGTCTAACCGATTTAACCTTAACCTTCGACCTTAAAGATAAAAGTATCACCGATGTTGATTACAATACGGTGTCGACCAGCGACATAATGACAGTTAGCACAAACACAAAAACAGCAATAGACGAAATTATGGGCCGCTATGCCCCCGACGCCAATACCGAAATTGCCGTGTCTGAAAACTACCCAAGCGCTGAGGAAGTAGCCCTGCTCACAGCGAAAGCAACAAAACAACAATTTGCAGCTATTGATGCAGCCCTTTTTGATGCAAGCCAAGTACAAGATCGCTGGTTGCCCGGCACACTCACACAAGAAGATTTTCATGCTGCGTTTAAAGTTGAGCGCCAACCCTCAAATACATCAGGCTTCAATGCAATTTACCAAGTCAATGTCACAGGCGCTGAGCTTAAAGCCATGGTACAAAGCCAACCTGAGTGGGTTTACTTAGCCCCCGCGAGTATTGACGATGCTGCACAGTATCAAGTGGCACTTTTTAAAGGCCCTGCCCTCAATAGCACCTTATTCTTCCCGACTGTGCCAGCATTAGAGGCAAATTTATTGGCCGAAAGTTGGTGGATACTGGATAACTATGCCCGTTTTCGTACCAGCCAGTGTTTATATTTAGACACAGAGAATACACTGAGTGCCTGCGAAAATGAGGATGTAGTCACTGTCTGGAATTTTAATGATCCAAGCCAAGGGTTTAAAAGTGACTTAGGTCCCGCAACTCTTAACTTCTTCGACCCAGAACAACGTAATTGGGGAGAAGAAAACAGCCAATTTTCGACGACCAGCGCATTACAAATTGCTGATTTAAAAGACGGTATATCAGGGGTATTAGCGTTTTCTCGGCACAGTCCAAGTCAAGGCTTACTACTAACAGCAAATAGTGCTGCCAATGGCGACTTTACCAATGACGGATTGATTGCCGATTACACACTCGTCATGGATTTACTGTGGCCTGAACAAAGCAGTCAACAATGGCGCGCTCTGTTACAAACCGATATCACCAATATAAGCGATGCCGACTTATATACGAATAAAGCTAACGCGATAGGTATTGCTACAACTAAGAGTGGTTACTTTGGTAACCTAAACGCTGGTGAGTGGCATCGCCTTGCTTTTGTATTCTATGCAGCGCCGACTAACGGAGCACTAAAAATTTACCTAGATGGTAAGCTTATCGGTGTGAAAGACGAAGGCGAAATAAACCAGCGCTGGGCGATTGATAAAGCAACCTTACTGCTGACCGATAATGACTATGAAACGGAGCCTGGGTATTTAAATGCGCTGCTGTTTGCAGGCCGAGCCATGACAGACAATGAAATAGCCACCTTAGGCGCAGCAAAACAACAATTGAATTATGTCCGCTCAACACGCATCTTAAATAACGTTGTTGAACGTCATTACCAAACGGCACCACACATAATGAATAATCCGTGGTTACAACAACGCAGTAAGTTTTTTAACAAACAACGCCAAAGTGTAAACTAATTAATACACACAAGCTAAATAAAAAGGCCAATATTGGCCTTTTTAACTCCTTTTAAAAAAGCATTTAAAGCATTTAAATTCAAAAGCTTAATAACAAAAAACAGTGTGCATCATGCGTCCTATTAAGCCTTCTATTTGCTTAAGCCTAGGGTGATTGTTGAAATTAAAATCATTGTCCCATTTAATTTACAAAACACACCGTCGCTAAATAAGCCTCAGATCTTCCCCTTATCGGTTTTCTGGTTAATCATCCGCTCATTACACAACAATAACTTTTTTAGCGCAGTGCTTATAATTGCGGGAGTAATGACAATGAGCGAAGTAAATAATCCGTTAGGTTTAGTGGGCATTGAATTCACTGAATACGCAACACCTGATGCAGATTACATGGACAAAGTATTTACTGATTTTGGTTTCTCGAAACTCAAAAAATTCAAAGGTAAAGACATTGTTTACTATAACCAGCACGACATTCATTTCTTACTAAACAATGAGCGTGAAGGTTTCTCGGCCGAATTTGCTAAAAGCCACGGCCCAGCAATCTGTTCAATGGGTTGGCGTGTAGAGAATGCTCAAAAAGCATTTGAAGTAGCGGTTGAACGTGGCGCAAAACCTGCCACTGATTCAGCACACAAAGACTTACCTTACCCTGCAATTTACGGTATTGGTGACAGCTTAATCTACTTCATCGAACAATTTGGTGACAAAGGTTCAATCTATGAGTCTGATTTCGAAGACTTAGAAGAGCAAAACGTTGTTGAAGACAAGGGCTTCCTTCGTATCGACCATTTAACAAATAACGTCTACAAAGGCACCATGGAAACATGGGCTAACTTCTATAAAAATGTATTTGGTTTTACTGAAGTTCGCTATTTCGACATTAAAGGTCAAAAAACAGCGTTATTATCTTATGCACTTAAATCACCGTGCGGAACCTTCTCTATTCCAATCAACGAAGGTAAAGATAACAACAACAACCAAATCGATGAGTACCTAAATGAGTACAATGGTCCGGGTGTACAACACTTAGCATTCCTAACGAATGACCTAGTAGGTTCACTTGATAAGCTAGACCAATCAACAATTGCAACGCTAGATATCATCCCTGAGTACTACGACACCATTTTTGACCGTGTACCTTGGGTTAAAGAAGACAAAGAAAAAATCCGTGAGCACCAAATTCTTGTCGATAGCCAGAGCGAAAACTGCTACTTGTTACAAATCTTCTCGAAGAACCTTTTTGGTCCTATCTTTATTGAGATGATCCAACGTGTAGACGACGGTGGTTTTGGTGAAGGTAATTTCCAAGCATTGTTTGAGTCTATTGAACGTGATCAAGAGCGTCGTGGTGTAATCTAAACCACACGTAACCAAAAAAGCAGCGTGTTTAACACGCTGCTTTTTGTCGTTTTGATTTCTGTTTTCAACGTAACTGTTTAAATTGCGCAGATTGCCTCCATATCACTATCTAACACATCAGCGCGAACTAATAAGGAAAGAGTATGAGCCTAATTAACGAAACCCATGATATTAATTTAAAAAGCTGGGTGAGTTCAGCAAACGAAGCGAACTGTGACTTCCCGATTCAAAACTTACCATTCGCAGAAGTTCGTCGTAAAAACTCAGACGAAGCGTTTCGTGGTGCCGTTGCTATTGGCGATCAAGTAATTGATTTAGCGAAAGTGAATGAACTTGGTATCTTCTCAGGTGATGCACAGGTTGCTGTTGCAGCGGCTAGCAAAGCAACGCTTAATGAGTTTATGGGTTTAGGTCAGCAATACTGGTCTGCACTGCGTCTTGCATTATCAAACGCACTTCGCGAAGGCGCCAAAGAGCAAGCTCAGCTTACTGACGCCCTCATTGCACAGGCTGATATAGAATTTGCACTGCCATGTCGCATTGGTGATTACACAGACTTTTATACCTCTATCTACCATGCAACGGCTGTCGGCAGCTTATTCCGTCCTGATAATCCTTTACTGCCTAACTATAAATGGGTACCCATTGGCTATCATGGTCGTTCTTCATCGATTGATGTATCAGGTCAAACATTCCACCGTCCAAATGGTCAAACAAAAGCACCTGACGCTGAAGTACCTTCATTTGGCCCGTGTAAACGCCTAGATTACGAATTAGAGCTCGGTATTTACTTAGGTAAAGGTAACGAGCTGGGCGATGCAATTGCCATCGAAAACGCTGAAAACCATGTATTTGGTTTCTGTGTATTCAATGACTGGTCAGCACGTGACTTGCAAGCATGGGAATACCAACCTTTAGGTCCATTCCTTGCGAAAAACTTTGCATCAACTGTCTCACCATGGATTGTAACAACAGAAGCACTTGCACCGTATAGAACACAGTGGACGCGCGATGAAAATGATCCGCAACCAATGGACTACTTAGAATCGACGCACAACCGTGAATTTGGCGCGTTCGATATTAAGATGGATGTGCAAATTGAAACTGAAAAAATGCGTAAAGAAGGTCACGCTCCAACGCTAGTTTCTAAATCAAGCTTCAAGCACTCATACTGGACAGTGGCACAAATGGTCACACACCACACGGTAAACGGCTGTAACTTCCAACCTGGTGACATGCTAGGTTCGGGTACGCAATCTGGCCCAGAGCACGAAGAAGCGGGTTCTTTATTAGAGCTTTCACGTGGTGGTAAAGAAAAAATCACACTTGAGAACGGTGAACAACGTACTTTCTTAGAAGATGGTGACAACGTTATTATGCGTGGCTGGTGTGAAAAAGAAGGTTTTGCACGTATTGGCTTCGGCAGAGTTGAAGGCACCGTATTACCTGCTAAATAGAAATACTTATCTATTTTCATAAACTAAGGGCATTTTTTGCCCTTTTTTTTGTACTTTTTTTAACTGAGTTACAATTTTTTGCTAGCTTTTTTAGTTCAGATTGCTATCTTAGCTCGGTTATTAGCCGATTTATGTACGCCATGTTAGTTAAACTTAAGTCTTTTTATCGCACGTTTTTTCCAGCTCGACAGCTGCTGATCCGTCAAAACGGCGAAGTAAAACACCTTATATTAGCACCTTGGGTACAATTAACGACTTTACTCGTCGTTTTAACCGCTCTTGTTTGGTTGAGCGTGTCAACATTACAAATCATTTCGCAAGCTGACAAAATGTCTCAAATAGAGCAAACCCAGCTTAGCAAACAACAAGAATGGCAAAAGCAATACCAACAACAGCAAGCCATTTACACAAAACAACTTGAACAATTGGCGGTGTTAGAGCAAAAACAAGCTTTACTGCAAAGCATGATTGAGTCTTTACCTGAGTCAATGAACAAACCAGCATTAAATAATGAGGCTGAACCT
Source organism: Pseudoalteromonas lipolytica (assembly GCF_900116435.1). Lineage (GTDB taxonomy): Bacteria > Pseudomonadota > Gammaproteobacteria > Enterobacterales > Alteromonadaceae > Pseudoalteromonas > Pseudoalteromonas lipolytica. The sequence goes on from NZ_FPAZ01000015.1 coordinate 91,133, forward strand.
ATCCTACTGCCGATTCAAGAGAACGCAGACGAGTTTCATGCCCCATTAGAAGACGAGCAACTACCTGCACAGGCAAAACAATACGAAAGCGCCTCAATGCGCATTACACGCCTTAATAAGAGCTATGACTACACCTTCAATTTTTTAGATCAGCAAATTAAGCAACGCCACGAAGAGATTATCGCAATGCTTGAAGGGGCAGGATTAGACAGCGCACTTGCTCGCAGTTCTGTAGCTGAAGATACCGACACTGCACAAGGGGGTCCGTTAGACTTATTTGATGAGTCTAAAATACCCAGTCAATTTTTGGCCATTGCAGACAAACTCTTGGCATTAAACAATTTAGAAAATTTATTAAGTGAACTACCGCAAACACTGCCTGCAGCCGATTACTATATTTCAAGCAGTTACGGTTTACGTAAAGATCCAATGAATGGCCGTCGCGCTTTTCACAAAGGAGTAGACCTGGCAGGTTGGCACAAAACAGAAATTTTTGCGCCTGCTGATGGCACCGTACTTCGCGCAGGTCGCAATGGCGGCTATGGTAATTTTATCGAGCTACAACATAAAAATGGCTTCGTAACACGCTTTGGTCACTTAAATAAAATTAAGGTGAAAAAAGGCCAAACAGTCACTAAAGACGATGTAATTGGTTTAATGGGTAGCACTGGTCGAAGCACCAGCACGCACCTACATTACGAAGTTTTAGTGAATGGTAAACATGTCAATCCAGTTAAAATAACAAAGGCGCTTTCTCGTGTTCGGTAAGAAAAAAAAAGCAGCAACCAGCAGTAGCTCATCTTTAAAAAGAACCAACCACACTCCCTCTATCATTGCAGAAGATATGCGTTTGACGGGCTCACTCACCAGCCAAGGTGAAGTTCAACTTGATGGTCGCATTGAAGGTGATTTGCGTGTAAAGCATTTAGTGATTGGCCTAACCGGTATGATTGAAGGCATGATCGAAGCTGATAGCGTGGTCGTTAAAGGTAAAATTATTGGTTCGTTGATTGCAAACAAAGTGATGATTGAAAGTAGTGCCGAAGTGCATGGTGATGTCTTTCACGACACTTTAAGCATTGAAGCAGGCGCAATGATAGAAGGCAGCCTAAAACATCGACACGAAGAAGACAACGTTGCCCCTATTAAACCTGAAGCAGGCGAAGAAAGTACATCCTCGCTGCTAGTCGATGATGACAACGACTTGTCATTTGTTAATAAACAAGCCGCTGACAAGTCTTAACGCTTTTTAGCCGTTATATACATTGTAATGTCTGCGGTGAATACCAATTCATCGCGGCTGTTATACACCTTAACGGGTACAACTAAATCTTCTTTATCTAGCCATTGCCTAGGGAAATCTATCTCAGCCACTGCGCGCATATCACTATCCACTTTTGCTAAATAATTAACCGTCATACTTTTTGGGATCCAACGGTGCGTTTTAGCAGGTACGGTGGCATCAACCATTAGCCCTGCACATAATTCAGCAATATTACACTGAGCAATGGCATGTATCGTACCAATATGATTATGTATCGCACGGCGATTTTTAACCGTTGCACTGCAATAGCCCAATTTCAATTCATTGACGACAGGCTTTATTGAAGCAAAGTAAGGCGCTTTAAAACACACGGCTTTACTAAAAAGCCATTTTCCTTTTGGCAAAGACTGGCACTTCGACCAAATTTTTAACAGATTCGATTGTGAGCTCACGACATCTATCCAATTTTTTTATTAGAAATAAAAACTAACACATCAGACCAGATAGCGAAATGAAAATTTAAAGTAACCATTACTCGCGCAAACATAATGACAACGTATGTATCACACAATAACCCGCATCAACGCTTTTCTTTTCTTTAAGGGGCACATAAAATACCGTTTTAAGGAGAGCGAATGCAGTCACGCCAGCACAAAAACCCCAGTTTACTATTCATCTTAGGCCTTCTGGTTATCTTTAGCCCGTTAGCTATTGATATTTATTTACCGGCTTTTCCAACTATTGCAGACCAGTTTCATGCATCGGAGAAACAAGTACAACAAACCGTTGCAATTTTTATGCTGACCGTAGGACTTGGGCAGTTAATCGCAGGTCCTTTAGCAGATAAGTTTGGCCGTAAACCTGTCGCCATTGCAGGAGTAACTTTATATGGTTTGGCTGCCTATGGCGCTTACCTATCTCCTGACTTTACTAGTCTTATGATCGCAAGAGCACTGCAAGGCTTGGGCGCCTGTGCAACCTTTGTCGTGGCATTTGCCATAGTTAGAGACCGATTTGGCAGTGAACGCAGCGGTCAGATAATTACTTACCTCAATGGTATCGTGTGTTTTATCCCTGCCCTCGCCCCTATTTTAGGTGCGTGGTTAACGGTGCAATTTGGCTGGCGTATGAACTTTTTATTTATGGCTGCCTTTGCCCTCGCAGGCTTACTTATTACGCTAATACTTTATAAAGAAACACGCCCTGCCGACAGTGTATACAGTGGTCACATTCTTGATTTACGGCGCTTTATTCCCATAATCAGCACCCCTCTGTTTTTATTTCATAGCTTAATTTGTTTAGTGACTATGTCAGCAATTTTGGTGTTTGTGACCTTAGCACCCGGCTGGCTTATTACTGAATTAGGCGGTAGCGTCAGCGATTTTACTTTTTGGTTTACCTGTAACGCCGTGCTTAGCATTCTAGCTAGTTTCATAATGCCTCTGTATATAAAGCGACAACCTAAACGCGCATTAAAAATTGGCCTTATGTTATTAGTGCTCTCTGGCGGTTTAATGCTCATTTTAAGCCAGCAGCGTAGCGCTATTGCCCTCATGTTCCCCATGTTTATAGCTGCATTTGGCTTTGCATTAACTTTAGGGTCATCAGCCGGTAGAGCGTTAAGCTTATACCCAAAACAAGCGGGGACTGCATCTGCACTTATTGGTTTAATGCAAATGAGTGGCGCAAGTTTACTGGTGTTTATAACACAGTATTTAAACTTAGTTACGCCCGTTTTAATTGGTGTGCACTTCTTAATGCTTATACCTTTTGCTTATTTACTCTTAAAACACAAACACTTGTCATAGAGTTTAGTTCACATTCGTTACCAAATACGGGTAAATGAGAATAGTTATATTCTATTTACCCGTTTAGACTTCTCAATATAACATTAGATTATAAAAGACCTGTTTCTAGAATTTTTTGTTCCGTTTTTATGGATAATTTTACTTGTACCCACGGTTTTATTAAATTATTGTTTAATTAAGTTAACATTTAGTTAACCCAATAACACGTTTGGGATACGAAATATGAAAAAGAATAAATTAGCTTTAGCGTTAATCATCAGTGGTCTGTGCGCAGCAGGAACTGCACACGCAGCAAACGACCGTTATATCATCCAAGTAGACAACAATAAAAAAGGCGTGGTGAAAGCCCTTGCTAAAAAACTGGGTGGTGATATCAAAGTTGATGGTAATGGCTTTATTGCAGCACAATTTACTGGTCACGATTTAGCAAGCGTTAAAGGCTTACTTAATAACCCACATATTAAACTCATTGAAGAAGATCATAAACGTGTACCCATGGCGGTATACAATGATGATGCTGGCAATGCAATGCAGCAACAGTTAACTCCCTATGCAGTTTATCAGTCACAAGCTGATCAAGTAACATTTGATGCCAATGCCGGTATGAAAGTGTGTGTCATTGACTCAGGCCTTGATGCATCAAACCCTGATTTTGTGTGGGGTAATATCACAGGTGATAACGATAGTGGCACAGGCAACTGGTTTGACAACGGCGGTCCTCACGGTACTCACGTAGCAGGCACTATTGGTGCTGCTGACAACAACCTAGGTGTTGTTGGTATGGCTCCGGGTGTTGCTATGCACATCATCAAAGTATTTAACGCTGAGGGATGGGGTTACTCGTCTGATCTAGCTCATGCAGCTGATTTATGTTCTCAAGCAGGCGCTAATATTATCAGTATGAGCCTTGGCGGTGGTGGCTCAAACAGCACAGAATCAAATGCATTCGCAAACTTCACAAACGCTGGCGGCCTTGTTGTAGCAGCAGCGGGTAATGATGGAAACAGTGTTCGTTCATACCCTGCTGGTTACCCATCAGTAATGATGGTAGGTGCAAACGATGCAAACAATCAAATTGCTGATTTCTCACAATTCCCAAGCTGTACGTCGGGCCGTGGTAAAAATGTAACGACTGACGAAACAATCTGTGTAGAAGTCACTGCGGGTGGTGTTGATACCTTATCTACATACCCTGCTGGCATGGCAACGGCTGCAAGCTTAACCGCGGATAATACCGGCTATGCTACATCTGCAATGGAAAACTCAGGAAATGCTGCGGGTACAGCTTATTATATGGGTACAGCAGAAAGCGTTGATACAGCGGCATCAGGCAAAGTATGTATGATTGACCGTGGTGTCATTTCGTTCTACGACAAAGTGGCAAACTGTGAAAACTCTGGCGGTATTGGTGCAGTTATCATCAATAACGAAGCGGGTATGTTATACGGTACGTTAGGCGATACAAACAACACAAGCATTCCAGCCGTAGGCGCAGCACTTGAAGACCGTGCAGCTTTACTTGCAAGCACGAACATTAGCATTAACATTGGTACTAGCGATTACGGCTACATGAGCGGCACTTCAATGGCAACCCCTGCAGTTTCAGGTGTGGCAGCGCTGGTTTGGTCAAATCATCCACAATGTACTGGTACTGAAATCCGTGCTGCACTTAAAGCAACAGCCGAAGACCAAGGCGCTGCGGGTCACGACGTTTACTTCGGCCACGGTATTGTTAAAGCGGCTGCGGCTGATGCCTACCTAACAGCTAATGGCTGTGCGGGTGGTAATAACGGTGGCGGTACGACACCGGGTGGTGATGAAATTAGCTTATCAACATCAGGTTATAAATCAAAAGGTGTTGCGTATGTTGATCTTAGCTGGAATGGCGCAGCAACCAGTAATGTAGATATTTACCGTAACGGCAGCAAAGTAACGTCTGTAGCAAATAACAACAGTTACACAGACACAATTACAGCGAAAGGCGGCGGTTCTTACACTTATCAAGTATGTGAAGCACAAAGCACAACTGTTTGCTCAAACAATAGCACAGTCGCGTTCTAATACTTTCCCCAACCTCGATGAGCGGGCAACATTGCCCGCTTTTTCTTTTCTTGAAAACTTGTTAACATCAAGCACCTAGCTTTATTCACCTGTGCCAATGATCAATCCTGAGTTTTTACTGTCGTTTTTAGGCGCCAGTTTTTTAATCGCTATTGCCCCCGGTCCTTCTAACGCTTTTTTAATGGCACAAACCTTTGCAAATGGAAGAGCGGCAGGCTTGCAAAGCGCATTTGGTTTTGCGTTAGGCGGGGTTGTGCATACCTTTTTTGCTGTTATAGGTTTAACCGCTATTTTAAAAGCCTCTACAGTTGCTTATACCACGGTTCAATATTTAGGTGCTGCCTACCTGTGTTATTTAGGATTAACGACGTTAAAAGCAACGGTTAGCCAGCCTAATCCACAATGCGAAGATAAGCCCCATGTAAGCACCAGTAAAAAGCAGAATGTCATGTTTCAAGCCATGATGACCGAAGTGCTTAACCCAAAAGTTGCGTTGTTTTTTATTGCTTTTATACCGCAGTTTGTCGACCCGAGCTTATCGTCAACCACATTTCAGTTAGCATTTTTTGGATTACTCTATCCTCTTTTTGCTTTTCCTATCGACTGCACGTATATTTATTTCGGCGATAAGATAGCCAGTTACTTTCGTGATCACCCGCAAACCCAACTTTGGATTGATAGAATCACAGGACTGGTCTTTATTGCACTGGCAATTAACCTTCTAATATAAGAGCACTTATGGAACAAAAACAACAAGCCTTACCCGCCAAAAAAAATATTGCCCTTGTTGCCCATGATGGTAAAAAAGCAGCACTGAAAGCATGGTGTGAAAAACACAAAGCGATATTAAGTAAACACACTTTATATGGCACAGGCACAACAGGCCATTTAATAGAGCGTACAACAGGTCTTGAGGTTATTAAGCTGTTAAGTGGCCCAATGGGTGGAGATCAGCAACTAGGGGCTAAAATCGCTGAACACGAAGTGCATATGCTGGTATTTTTCTGGGATCCACTGGCTTCTCAACCTCACGACCCCGATGTAAAGGCGTTACTGCGTTTAGCTGCAGTGTGGAACATACCTGTAGCGTGTAATGAAGTCAGTGCAGATATGCTCTTAAGCTCACCAATGATGGAAAGTGAGCTTAATCGTACGCTACCTGATTACGAGAAGTACTTAGCTACGCGCCAAGTAACATTGTAATTTTTATCAATGAGCACATTTAGCGATAAAGCGTATGTGCCCATTTAGTTAATCCGGCTGTTACGCTACCAAAATGGTCTCCATTGAGCATATCAATATTTCCCAGATGTGTTTTTAACGCTGCTTTAATTAATGGCGACTGGGCACTGCCTCCCGTTAAATAAATTACGTCGGGTGAAGTGCCGGCCTCTTGTATCGCCTGTTTAGCCAGTGCCACAATTTGGTTTATTGAATCTTCTACCGCTAAAGCTAAATCATTGAGCGTTAAACATTGACTCAACTCTGAATCTAAAAAGCTTAAATCAGTATTGAATGTGTCTGTTGATGAAAGTGCTATTTTTGCAGCCTCACCTTGCTGAACCAACTGGTGACCTTGCTTATTTTGCTGTAAATGAATTAAGCGCTTAAATAAATCAGGTTGCTGCACTTCGCGCAATTGCGTAACAAGTTCTCGATGATGAGCGTCACTATAAAATTGGCTTTGCAGGTTCACATCATTAATTTTGCACGCTTGCCAAAATGGCTGATTTGGTAAAGGTAAGCCCGACTTAAACTCAGTGCCTAAGCCTAATAATGGCATTAAGCCATGAAAGCTCAGGGCGATGTCTAAGTCATTGCCCCCTACTCGTTTACCACTGTGTGCTAAAAAGTCATTGTCGCGACATTGATTTTGACGAAAGCCTGGACCCATCTGCACAAATGAGCAATCACTGGTGCCCCCACCAATATCAACTACCAGTACTTTTTTATCCGCCTGTAGCGACGTTTCATAATCAATCCCCGCAGCCAGTGGCTCATATAAAAATGATACCTCTTTAAAACCCGCACGTTTTGCTGCTCGCTCTAAAATTCCCAGTGCCTGTTGGTTTGACTCTTCCCCGCCCACTGACTGAAAGTTTACAGGCCGACCAATCACTGTTTCAGTTAAGTTTTGCTGTAAAGACTGCTCTGCACGCTGCTTAATTTTTAAGATCATCGCTGTGGCTATGTCTTCAAAAAAGTTAATTTGACCTTGCTTTAAGCCGACTGCGCCAAAAAATGACTTGGGTGATTTAACGAAATAACCTTCTTCTGGAAATTGAACATACTCGCTAATCGCTTCACGACCAATAAATAAGGTTTCATCGCCTGTTTGAATATCTAAATCAGACTTCACACGGGGTATGGTATTGAGTAGCGCTTGGCGCTGTGCCCTAAATTCAGCTTCTTGATCGCTCCCTGTCAAATGTTTCGCAACAAAATCAACAACAAGTGCACTATGGTGGGTATATAACGTTGATGGTAAATAGTGTTTGCCCTGCTCAAGCGGCACCAATGATACTTGCTGCTCATTATTCATCACACCTATTGCACAATTAGAGCTTCCGTAATCAAAGCCTGCAAACATTCTATCACCTATACATCAACAAAAAGGCCGCGAAATTTACCATAGTCGCGGCCATTTTTGAATGCTTAAACGTTACAGCGGTACTCGCTCATGTAAAAAGCTCGCGAAACGTGGCAAACCATTTTTAGTAAATCCATGATATTTATAAGTAATGGTGCTACCTATCGCAGGAGGAAATTGCCGTTGCTTATCAGAAAACCCCGAACCTATTTTAAATTCAACACCCTCGGCATTGCGCACCTTAAGTGCACCTAACATATTTTTATACTTACCTTTGCCAGGAAAGTGAGCAATCACGACCGCTTCTGCATCAAGATAAGGCTTAAGCTTTAACAAAGCATCACTGCGACCCGCTTTATGTGTAGCTAAAGCAAGGTGCAACATTACGCCTTCAGCGCCCTTCGCAACAAGCTCATCCATAAATAAGCTTAGCTGATGGTTATCGGTAAACCGTCTTTGTTTGACTGCTCTGATATGCTCTGCGTTAATTTGCGTTACTAAGCCTGCGTAATTCTGATACCGCTGACTAAATGGCAACGTAGCATCAGGCATATCAAATACCTGATAACTTACTGTGTGCCACTCGCTATCGTTCGGTTGATGTGTGCGAACAATCCCGCTAAGGTTGGCAAAATCTTGGCGTTTCGTCCACAACTCACCATCGAGCCAAACATCAGGCAATGGGGCTGTAAACCAAACGGGTGCATGGATGAGGTGACCATTACGAGTGACAAGTTTATTTCCTGTCCAAATGGCTCTTATACCGTCATACTTTTCGCTCACTAAGTAATCATTAATATTTACCTTGTCTGCATCATAAACATTAGCAAGGAGAACATCTGGGGTGACTGCTGCGGTGGATGAAAAACTGATAACGAGTAAAAACACAGACAGGTGCTTTTTAATAAAGGTAATCATAATTGCTTCCTTGCAGTAATTAATAACAACGTGACCATAATCGAGTAGTCACGTTTTCCTTTACTATAGTTTAGTTTGTACCCATTTGAAAACTTCTTGAAGATTTGCCATGACCGCGGCTGCTTTTGAAAAATCGTGTTCAACGGTAAAGTGATTAGGCACTGCAAACACACTAACATTAGCGTTATTTGCTGCTGTAACACCGGTAAATGTATCTTCAACAGCGATAGCCTCATCGGCATTAATATTCAGGCTTTTAAGGGCGAGTTGATAGGGTTCACCTGCAGGTTTAGGGTTTTTGACATCGTCTTTCGTGACAATACAATCAAACCAATCAAATATGCCATATCCCTTTAAAATCGGATACGCTTCATCTTTAGCACTTCCTGTTACTAAGGCCATTTTTAAACCACTTTCTTTAACTTGCTCAAGCACGTCTTTTGCGTGTGGCATTAAAGCCGGTAAGTTTGCACTCACAAAATGACCAAATGCAGTGTATTTCGCGTCTGTAAGCGCCTGAGGCGAAATAGTTAATTGATAGTTTTCAACCACTTCTTTCGCTGCCTCAAGGGTTGGCCTGCCCGAAAATCGCTGGCAAAAAGTGGCTTCATCATAGTGAACGCCAAACGGCGCTAAAATGTCATTCCAGATATTAAAATGCACACTTTCAGAGTCGACAAGTGTGCCATCCATATCAAACAATACTGCTTTTAAAGTCATCCTCATTCCTTTTACAGTCTAAAAGATAAAAGGTGCCATTTGGCACCTTCGATAAATATAATATGTTACTCAGTTAAACCCGCAGGTGGCTCTGCAAAAGCCTCTTCACCCGTTTCAACATCAACCAACTCATAGCCACGCTGCTTTCTAACCACTTTCAATATAGGTTTTGAAAAAGCGGTTTTTAAACGATCTGCATCGGCTTCTAGTTCTTCAACAGTATGACCAAACGGTGCGGCACCTGTTTCAGACCAATTGGTCACTTTGCCATTGAGATTATATTCAACTTCGTGAATTTGATATTGTGCAGCCTCATCTTTAGTCGCTTCACAAAAAATGACACGGTAATTCCAAAATCCAGCCATGATAGTTCTCTTATAAATTAAGTTATAACCCGTACTTTATCAGTAACAAGAAGGTTTATAAACGAAAAAACCCGCTATAAAGCGGGTTTTAAAAACGTAACGTTTAAGGTTAGAAGAACTTAACCTTAAACTCTACACCAACAAAGCGGCCTTCATTAACCATTGCTGTGTTGTTGTTGAAGTCGATTGCACCAATTGCTTGTTGCTCGTCAAATAAGTTACGTGCAAATACAGCAGCTTCATACTCATAGTCACCTTCTGACCATGCATAACCACTACGTAAACCCACTTCTGTTAATGACTTGCCTTCAAACTCAACTGACTCATATAAGAAGTAGTTGATTTCGCTACGGTAAGACACGTCAGCATAGGTGAAGAATTCACCGCCAGCGAGTTCTTTACTGTAACGTAGTGTAAGGTTTGAAATCCACTCAGGTGCATGTGGTAAGCTGTTTCCATCAATAAACGCTTTGCCATCAACAACCGGGTCGGTAATTGTTAAACTTGGACGCTGTGGAACCGCAATAGATACGTTTTTGTCTTTAAGTTCAGTGTTATTATAACTTAAGTTAAATGTTGCGTTTAACTCATCAGTTAACATCCACTCTGTGTCTAACTCAAAACCATAGCCAGTTGTTTTATCAGCATTAAGTAAACGAGTTGTGTTCGCTGTACCGCCAACAGCAGTTAACTGTTGGTCGTCCATATTAAAATAGAACACGGTCGCATTAACACGGCCACGGCCGTCTAATACATCTGATTTAACACCCATTTCATAAGATGTCACGGTTTCTGAATCCGCTTTGGTTACTTCGTCTGCAAAAGTAATACGGCCCTGAATACTAGGTGCACGGAATGTATTAGCAACACGCGCATATAGATTTACATCATCATTAAACTTGTAAGAAGCTGAAATATCCCAACTGATATGATCATCACTCGCATCTTCTGTACGCGTTATATCAGTTTGGCACTGCATTAGGTCATTGTTACATTCGTTTAAATCGGCTGGTACAATTTTACGGACCGCAACAAAGTCTTTATCGTCATCTGAGTAACGAAGGCCCGCAGTTAGCTTCAAATCGTCGGTTAAAGTGTAATCGACCGTACCAAATACAGCCCAAGCTTTAGTATCTTGCTGCTGATTAACATAGCCATTCAATGCACCACCAGCCAAAGTATTATAACCAAAGTTATCAATGCTTACTGACTCGTCGAAATAGAATAAGCCCGTTTGATAGTTAAAATCACCGACAAAATTACTCGAGATACGAAGTTCTTGTGTGTATTGGTCATGCTTTGGTAAACCACTTTCACTTTCTGAAGGGAAAGGAATAATACCAGGGCCTTGGTAGTCGCCTAAGAATGCTGCGCCATAGCCACCATCAATATCACCACGAGAGTTAACTTTTGCACTTTCCCAGCCTGTGATTGAAGTAATTGTATGGGCTTCAAGATCATACTCAAGTTTTAAGCTTACACCTTCAGCATCTACTCTTTGGAATTCACGTGCAGCGGCATCATGATAGACCACATCGTCTTGAAAGCCATCGACTAAGTCGTTTGAACCCGCTTTGATGGCATTCGCACGGAATGGAATTGGAGTACCTTCCATGTTACGAACGTGGTAATTAAGTAATGCTGAAAAATCGTCTTTTTCATACAAGAACTGTATACGAGCAGCTCTATCGGTATAGCCACCTAGTATGTCATCTTGTTCAAAACCTGGGGCGCGATTATCAATATAATCATCTTTATCTTGCCATAAAACAGAAACACGAGCTGATAAATTATCTGTCAGGCCACCACCAACAGCACCTCTAAAGTCAATCGCATTATTAGTACCGTAAGAAACTGAGCTAAACCCGTCAAACTCTTGACTTGGTTTTACTGTGTCAAACTTAACAAGACCGGCTGGCGTGTTGCGACCGAACAACGTACCTTGTGGACCACGAAGTACTTCTACACGTGCCACGTCAAATACAGGAAAACCTTTTAAGATTGCGTTTTCTTGAACGACATCATCAACAACAAGCGATACCGGTTGTGAAGCATTTAAATCGAAGTCAGTGTTACCTAGACCACGAACATAAAAGCGAGGGAATGTACGACCATACGAAGATTCAATTGATAAGCTTGGAATTTTCGCATTCATAAAACGAATATCCATACCAGCTGAACTATAAGCATCAAGCTTATCACCTTGTAGAGCCGAAACAGCAACAGGTACTTCCTGTGCGTTCTCTACACGCTTACGCGCGGTGATTTGAATGACTTCTAATTGGTTGGTTTTTTCAGCAGTGGCTTCTTCTGCAATAGAAGAAAATGAAGTACCTGCTACTGCAGAGAACAACGTTGCATTAATTAGGGTTGCTAACGTAGATCTTTTCATTGCTTTCATGTCGGGTTTTAACCTTTTTAATGCACTCTTATTCAACGGTGATGATGTTGCGTCAATTCATTTGACGGGTTCGGCCAATTTTTCGCGCCTTGTAATAAGCTGCGCGGACCTCTTAATCGAGAGTGCAAAACGAGGTAAAGAGGCTGAACGAACGCTGACGATTATAACACTTCATAACGCTTTTACTGCATTAAAAATGATAAATAAACAAGTTTTTTACAACAGTTAGCGACAACATCGACACATTTAGAGGATTTTATGCAAATATTTTTTATTTTAGCGGACATATGTCCTGTTCAATTAAATGCAAGAATGTGTATACATTATGCGCAAATGATAACGACTGTCATTTAAGCGTCCATTGTCCACTAATCGGTTACTCGCGCAAATTCTGGGTTAGCAAGCTCACAATGATGCTCGTTCAACAACCCCAAAATAGCCAAGTTCAACTCCTCAATTACTTCCATATAAAATGCAAAATCAACAGTCTCTACGTAGCTTAGTACATCAACTTGCAAAGCCCAAGGTGTAAAGCCTTTAAAGCGTACCCGACATGGCTCAAACGCTATGTATTGATGTTTCTCTAATAACTCTCTCACTGCCTGCATGAAGCTTTCTAAGTTCTGCTTGAGTGTGTTTGCACTAAGCATCAGCTTTGGCCGATACGAAATACGCTCTCGCTCAGAAATATTTTCCAGTTGCATATCAACAAATTTAGCATTGGCCACATAGATAACAGAGCGGTCTAATGTACGAATACGCGTGGCTCTAAGCCCTATCTCTTCAATTGTTCCAAGATGGCTGCCAAATTTACATAAGCTACCAATTTTGACCGGTGCAGAGATATATAAGGTGATTGCGCCTATAATATTTTCGACCGTTTTTTGTGCTGCAAGCGCAATTGCTAAGCCACCTATCCCTAAACCAGCCAATAACGTCGTCGCATTAAACCCCAAATTCTCAAACCACATAAACAGCACAATAATGACGATGCTGGTTTTAAGTACATTGCTTACAGGACGTAATAAGAACACTCCCTGTGGTTTATCTTGCATAATGAAGCGATTACTTAGCCTATGCTTGGCGATATCAACCGCTCTTAAGCATACCCATGCCCAAGCTATTAATAACACCGTTGCGCCATGAAATAGAGCCAGTACGGCAATGGTCACATTAGATTGATCACTTAACGATCGCGACATTAATACGGCCAGTAATAAACAAACAGGCCCGTTAATAAACCGTACGACATCTTTTTCGACTGGGACCTTTAAATGCGCAAGCACAAAGGTCACTATGCGCGTTAAAATGACTGCAACCACTAAAAATAACAAAAATGTGAATGCAAAATAAATCCACTGCCAGAGCATTACCCCTAAAAACTCGACATCAGGCAAGCGCTTATATAACCATTCACCCACTCGATTATATCCATACTCTTTCGTCAGTAAGGGAATTTGACTTACCGTTGCATTTGAAATTTTCCAAATACGGTTGCCTGTTTTTTCATCTGGCACGATTTGCAATAAAATTTGCACCTTGCCCTGTGATGTCGAGATCTCTCCCACTAAGTCACGATAACTCGGCACACTTTCATTTTGCTTTCCTTTTGGCTTATTACTTAAGCTATCAACATCAACCCATAAGGTTCGGTCGAGGACCACAGATAAGTTTTCGGCAAGTTGTGCCTTACCAATAGCTTCAACATCTTTCGGCAGGTTACGATAATCGAGGTAAAAACTGGCACGTTCAAAGTCACGGGCACGGGTTGCTTTTAAATAACCTTGCATTGAACTTCTCGGGGTCATCCGAGAAAAGGCATCGAACGGTAATTCATCAGTCGGTTCAACTAACTTAGAATCAGGTTGTGAGGTAACGGCTTGTTGGGTTTGGTTCTCGGGTTTTGTTTCGGTGTGCTCTTCTTTATTGTCTTTATCGATAAGCGACTTAACGGTCACTTCGGGAGTTGTCGTTGCAGTCACAGGCTGCGAAAACAGTACCATGCAACACAGTAATAACCCAACTAGCTCTAGCGTAAACTTCTTAGCTATACTCTTCACACTTCTTTCCTTGTCCGAAAAACTTTAAACCATAGAAAAATTTATCTTTTTAAATTAGAGCATGCTTTCATTAACTGTACAGGGCAACCGCATACTTTTACCCAAAAATAAGCTCTGCTCTGAATTCATCGGCCCAGCCAGCCATTTTGAGTTTGCTTCTCATGCTGGCTTTCTTGGGGTGTAAACGAGCCATATTCAAACAAAATCGCCTAATCACTCCGACATTTTCCGCTCCGTCCTCTTTGCGTATTCGGCTATCATCTTCTTTAAACGTCACGTCTAACACCCAGTGGACTTTATTTTCGACTTCCCAGTGTGCTCGGATAGCCTGGTTGACCGCAGCGGGGTCAATATCCAGTGAACTGATGTAATATTGCGTTTCAGTGCTCACCTCTTTGTCTTTAAGGT
>NZ_FPAZ01000025.1 GCF_900116435.1 Pseudoalteromonas lipolytica
ACAGTTTCGTTTCGGAATAAACTCATACCAATTACAGACCACATAATAGCTTCTAGCGGTAACCGCCTTTTACGAACAGTGGCAACTCCCGCATGTTCAAATGCTTGTTCAAGAATATCAGGGTCAAGAACCTGCTTAAGTTTGTCGAGTGTATGTACATCATCTAAAAAGGAGGACATATCATCAAAGTGTTGAATTAGAGACATAAAAAAAATCCGATACTATTTCTAATATCGGATTGTGAAGCTATGAAAAGATCAGTCAAGTGATCATAAAAATATGCTTAACTGATCTGCATTAAGCTTAAGCTGGCTTTTTTCGTTATTAACTAAGGGGATGTTTTAACGTTATGACAAACCTTATTTATGACTTAGGTCTAAATACTTGAACCACAGATTCATCACATTCTAAGTAAGGCCCTTCAAGTAAATCAATACAATAAGGCACCGCAGGAAATACGGCATCAAGACATTGACGAATCGCTTTGGGTTTGCCCGGTAAGTTAATAATTAATGAGCGGTCTCTTATCCCCGCTGTTTGTCGAGAGAGTATAGCCGTTGGCACGTATTTTAAGCTTTCAGTACGCATTAACTCACCAAATCCTGGCATCATTTTGTCACACACCGCTTCTGTGGCTTCGGGGGTTATGTCTCGTTTGGCGGGACCCGTTCCACCTGTGGTAATGATTAAAGCGCATTGTTCTTGATCGGCAAGCTCGCATAATGCCGCTTCAATTAAATGTTGCTCGTCTTCGACTAATCGATAGCATGCCTGCCATGGTGAACTTAAATAGTCATTTAATGTATCGGTGATAGCGGGTCCCGATAAGTCATCGTACTGGCCTCGGCTTGCGCGATCACTAACAGTCAAAATTCCAATTTTCGCAGTCATTTTCATCTCTTTACAATTCATTTATTCGCACTCTAGCAAAGTGATGGGTAAAGGTAACTCCTCCAAAGTAGGTAGAGGTGTCTGGGTGGCGCTCCGTTTCGCTGCATTTTATTTTTGACAGGAGCGGGGTTTTGATTGGCTACCCATTTTGTTCTTTTGGCAGAACTAAGCTGCTTTGATCTAGATCAAGTTTTAAACTGGCTTAAAACGGTGTTGGTACTATATATTGATAATATTGAAATCTAAAACACAATATGTAGTGGTTTATGTTTAATGTATTAGAACCCCAAGTTTGCTTTCAAGAAGTCCCCGGACACATTGCGTTAGGCTTTGTATGCACGGGGTGCCCCTTGCGCTGTCCTGGGTGTCATAGCGTTGATACATGGGATCCAAAGCATGGTGAGCGGTTAACATCGCAACGCTTTCTAGGGTTACTTGAGCGCTATAAGCACTTGATGACTTGTGTGGTGTTTTTTGGCGGAGAATGGCAGGAAGGTGATTTAGTTTATTTTTTAAAGTTAGCAACGCAGCAAGGCTTAGCAACGTGTTTGTATACCGGGCTTGAGGATGTGTCGGAGCAATTAAAAGCACAGCTGACTTATGTAAAAACGGGCCGTTATGTCGCTGAATTAGGTGGCCTGGCGAGCCATTTAACTAATCAACGATTTATTGAAATTGCTTCGGGTAAGGTACTTAACTCATTATTTTTAAAAGGATAAAAAAAATGTCTATGCTGAATTGTGAACAATTAAAAGAAAAAATGCGTTTCATCGAAAACTATACACAGGCCAAGAATGCGGCCGATGGTTCTAAAGTGGATGCGAATGCAAATGTGACATTAAAAAATATAGCGACGCTAGAATCAGAAATAATGAAAGACTTTTTCATTCACGTTAATCGCACTCAGATGAGTAATAAAATAACCGCGCTTTTCGGCGAGTCATTGGGCAAAGAGTACCTTCGACAAATTGAGAATCATGAAATTTATGTGCATGATGAAACGAGCTTAAAGCCTTACTGTACTTCTATCACCATGTATCCATTTTTATTGGATGGGCTAACCAAATTAGGGGGAGAGTCTAAGGCACCCAAACATTTAGAATCGTTCTGCGGCAGTTTTGTGAATCTTGTTTTTGCAATTAGCGCGCAGTTTGCAGGGGCTGTCGCGACGGTCGAATTTTTAATGTATTTTGATTACTTTGCGCGTAAGGATTACGGCGAAGACTATTTAGTTACTCACTATAAACAGATAGAAAATCACTTACAGCACGTCGTGTACGCTTTAAATCAACCCGCTGCTGCACGAGGTTATCAAAGCGTATTTTGGAATATCTCGTTGTACGATAGTGCATACTTTGAGGCTATGTTTGGTCATTTTGTGTTTCCTGATATGACGGCTCCCGATTGGTCGTCTTTAAAGGCACTGCAAGACATGTTTTTAAATTGGTTTAACCAAGAGCGAAACAAAGCTGTTTTAACATTTCCTGTTGTCACCGCTGCCATGCTAGTAGAAGACAATGAACCTAAAGATAAAGAATTTGCATTGATGTGTGCCGAAAACTTAAGTCAAGGCGGCTCATTTTTTGTTTATCAATCAACCGATGCTGATTCATTAGCCTCATGCTGTCGACTTCGTAATGAAATTAGCGATCATAGTTTTTCGTATAGTTTAGGCGCGGGGGGCGTTTCGACGGGCTCTATCAATGTTATTACACTGAATATGAATCGATTGGTGCAAGATGGCAGAGACCTAGCAACAGAAATAAGAAAAATACATGCTTATCAAATCGCGTATCGCACCTTAATGGAAGAGTACCAGCAAGCGGGCATGCTACCGGTGTACGACGCAGGGTTTATTTCCTTTAACAAGCAATTTTTAACCATTGGTATTAATGGCATGGTTGAAGCCGCAGAGTATTTAGGTATTCAAGTGGGGGTTAATGATGCGTATAAAGAGTGGGTGAAAAGTCAGTTAGAAGTGATTTATAAAGAGAATCGCTTAGCAACAAAAGAGACCGGCTTTTTATTTAACACTGAGTTTGTTCCTGCTGAAAATTTAGGGATAAAAAATGCCAAATGGGATAGCGAAGATGGCTACTTCACGCCAAGAGAATGCTACAACAGTTATTTCTATTTAGTAGAAGACACAACACTAAATCACCTTGATAAGTTTATATTGCATGGTAAATCGATGACAGAGTTTTTAGATGGTGGCTCAGCACTTCATTTGAACTTAGAAGAGCATTTAGACACTGAGCAATATATGCAGTTATTTAATGTGGCAGCGCGAACGGGGTGCAATTATTTTTGCATTAATGTGAGGATCACCATTTGTAATCACTGTGAGTATATCGACAAACGCTCAAGGCAATCATGCTCACAGTGTGGTTCAACAGATATTGATTATGGCACACGCGTGATTGGCTACTTAAAAAGAGTGTCGTCATTTAGTCATGGCCGACGCAAAGAGCACAAATTGCGACATTACCAATGCACAAAAGTACAACAATCAGCGTTAGCCTAACAATGTAAAGGGGCGTCTACTGCCCCTTTTGCCTTAACCTTGCATAAAAAGAATATTATTTTCTAAATGAATGTGCTCGTTTAAATCGTTGTAGAGCTCATGTATTTTGGCATAAAGACGCTGCCAGTCTTCATCAGCATCGTGCGGAGGAGTAAACTTATTGGTGAGTGTGGTTAATTTTTCGAGTGCCTTCTCGTGCTCTAAGTGTTCTGCTTCCATCACACTAATAGGACCCGATGGATAATAACCTTTCATGATCATTGGGAATAAAATGGCCTCTTCTTTCATCATATGTTCTTCAAGTTCATATTTCATTTGCGATAAATGAGATTCCAGATGATGAGGGTAGTCACAATGATCAGTATTTTTTAATTTCACTGCTTTGGTTAATTGGATCAATTGTTGAAATTGCATTCTGTGCTTTTCATGAAAATTATCGATGATATGCGCAATGAGCTTGATGGGCGATTGTGCCTCCCAGTTTATGTTACTGCCTGAAATAGCTTGTCCAATATGAGTGTGTTGCTTGGTGGTTGAGTTATCTTCATTGACAAGGTCAATAGCATTAGCGCTTTCGCTCGCTATATCATTTGATGTTTCTGTACGAGCAGACATTCTCAATCCTTACTTTTAAATGACGAATGGTTTAATCAATCTAGTTGAAACATAGGACGAAAGATATTCCTCAAAGGGGATAGAAAACGCTTAACCTTTACTAGGTAGTGCCCGTAAAAATTCATTTAATACCTTACCTAATAGGGGATTTCCCTCATGCCATGTAGGGATTGATCCTGATAGCTGCCAACTTCATTCGGCTATTTAATTAGAAATGTAAATAAAACATTAACCATTTTAGGCGTCAATTCACGCAAGGTAGGTGTCAGATGAAACTATTAATGAAAAATATGGCGGTTGGTTTAACGCTTGCAGGATTCAGTTTAAACGCAGCGGCAGCCGCAGTGATAGGCTCTCAATTAGAGCAACAGCTTAAAACTATGTCGCTCACAGACAAAGCGATGGTGGTTGTAAGTTACGAGCAAATGGAAGCACTTAAAGCCACACAAATAAGTAAGTTAATTAATCTAGGTATCACACAAAGTGTGCAATTTAAGTCATTACCAATGATTGGTGTTGTTGCATCACCTACACAAATTAAAAAGTTAGCAGCAATGGAAGGGGTTCGCTCTATTTTTGCAAATAGACCTTTAACTTATTACAACCTAGAAGCGCGAGAAATTACGGGGGTCGAAAAGCTTCAATCAGACGAATTTACGGCTAATAATGGGATGACGTTCACAGGTAAAGGCGTCACCGTTCTTGTCAATGATTCTGGCATTGATGCGTCACTCGCTGATTTAGAGTATGGCGCTAAAGTCATTGAAAACGTGCAAGGGATTACTCATGCCAGTGCTATTTCAATTACCGGCGCAAGTGGTGTGTGGATTGAAGGCCAACTTAACACCGATTTAAATGTAGGTCATGGCACACACTGTGCGGGCACTGTGGCTGGTTGGGGAAGTCATTCTGATGGTAAGTACCAAGGTGCAGCACCGGGTGCTGATTTAATTGGTTATGGTTCTGGCGCAGGTATTTCTATTTTGGATGCTCTGGGTGGTTATGACTATGCCATTACCCATATTTGGGATTTTAACTCGCCGATTCGTATCATGAGTAACTCATGGGGAAGCAGTGGTAAGTTCGAAAGCCATGATCCTATTTCATTGGCATCTTACAAAGCTTACAAGTTGGGTATGTTATCAGTGTTTGCTGCGGGTAATTCAGGTTCAGGCGAAGATACTCACAACCCATATGCACAAATTCCATGGGGAATGTCGGTGGGTGCAGGCACCAAGCAAGGTGATTTAATTGATTTTTCATCACGGGGTAAAAGTGGTGAACAAGGCACCTTTACTATGCCAGACGGCAGTGAGTGGCAGTATAAAAATGAAATAACAATAGTCGCACCGGGAGTGGATATTATTTCGACACGCGCAAAAACGAACATCGTATCGAACGGCGGTGCAGATGACATTGACGCAATTGAAGCTGAATACTTACCTTATTACACAATGATTTCAGGCACGTCAATGGCCACCCCCCATGTTGCGGGTGTGGCTGCGCTGATGCTGGAAGCAAACCCCGACTTAACACCGCTGCAAATTAAACAAATTATGCAAGAAACAGCGACAAACATGCCGGGCTATCAGGCATGGGAAGTGGGCGCTGGTTATGTCAATGCGTATGCCGCTGTAGCTGGCGCATTGGGTTATAACGCTGAAAATAGTGTCACAGTAAATAACTTAAACGACTTTAATGCGAATGCCATTATTGTGGATGACAGCTCACCCACCCCATTTGAAGTGTTCTACTCACCAGTGGGTGAACCAGAGGAATTTACCTTTACTGTTGGCAGTGATGCTGCGTTTATCAATGTGGCTGCAGATGTGCTGGCGAACACCACTAAACTCAAACTTGAAGCACCCGATGGCACGGTTTATTTTGGCAACTTAACCTTGCCAGTACTTGATACTTCAATGCGTGTTTCAGCGCCAGCACAAGCCGGAGAGTGGAAGTTATCTGCATTTGGTTTGACCTCGTTATCAGGTGTAGAAGCCGATCCTACAGGAGTCACAAATGGCCCAGGCTTACCTGAGTTTATTAGTGGTGAAATTAGTATTTTGAAGTCAGGTGGATACCAAGGGCTTAATGATATTTTTGTTCACCCAGCTCGAAAAGCGATTGAGTTTGCGGTTAGTGAACGACTCGTTGATGGTCACGATGATGGCTACTACCGACCTGATGTAAACCTATCACGTGCAGAGCTTGCTCAGTATCTTGTGATGGGAATGGCAATCAGACAACAACGTGACATTCTGGCGACACAAAAACCGGCCTTTGCGGATGTTATGTCTGGTAGCGAAGCGTTTGTCGATGCCGTTACGTCAGTAGGCTCAGCGTTAAAAGACCGTAAACAAGAGCAAAATCCAGTAATGTCAGTATCGGGGCAGTCATTTAATCCGACGGGCACAGTTAGCAAAACCGATTTAGCGTACTCATTAGTGCAAGCACTTGGCTTACAATCGCAGGCTGGCAATCAGACGAGCGATATCACGGTTGCTTACAACGGCGAACAAATCCCGCTTCGTGATAGCAATGCGATACCTAGCGAATTAAAAGGGTATGTGCAATTGGCTGTTGATATGTCGCTGTTAGGTGTCCGTTTTGAGCTTGAACAGGGTCGCTATGATTTAACACCGACGCTTGTTGCTTACTTTGAACCAAACACCGTAGTAAGCCGGGGTGATTACGCGGTGATTATTGGTCGAGTGTTCAATCAATATTTAAGATAGTTAAGTCCTTGATGAATAAAAACCAACCTGAAAAATGGTTGGTTTTTATTCGTTATTTTTCATTAAAAACTTGCGAAATACCCCAGTCGAAAGTAAGTTTAATGTTGTAGTTTGTTAAATAAACGTGTCACTTCGGCTTGCCGTCGTCACGAGAGAGTTGAGAATATGAGCCAGTTCAAGACGTTTTACATCATTGCATTTGCTTTAATAATGATGCTTTCAAGCCCAGTATCACACAGCACAGAATTAGTTAGTGTCAATGTTCAAGGTAATACTGTTGAGGCCGTGATTAACCTCCCTGCAAATATTTCAGCAGATATCACCCTTGAATTTGAAAATGCAGTAGGCCTTACCGCTGATAATATAGGTATTACAGCCGAAATTATTGATATCACGTCGCTTAATCTTTTGCAGCGATTACCAAACAGTAGCAATATTTCTTTGCAAGCGCTTTTTCCAATGATGATTACTATTGAGCCTGATACCAGTGGCGGTTTTTCGTTTTCGGGAGTCGCGAGTGTTGACATTCATACGCACAATTTAGAGTACACAGCGGGTACGCCGCTACGCTTTTTTAAAGCGCCTTTGGGCGGTGAGTTTAAAGATATTACTACAACAATGGGGGCGGGGAGTTACCGTGCTCGCGGTTCAACAGGCCGCTTTTCACAGTTTATAATTGTCGCTGACTTACGCCCTGCAACCGTTGTGATCAATACAAAGTTTAACGACTTACAAACGGCGTTAAATGCTTTTTCTAGCCAGATTGACAGTGTTGTTTATTCAACACTATTGCAAGACGTCGCCGATATTAATCAAGCAATTATGACGCTTGATTACAGCTCAGCGAGTAGCAAAGTTAGCCAGTTTATTAATAATGTGAAAGCTAATCGAGGCCAAGCAATTCCAGATGTGTGGCGCTCAAGCCGAGATGTCGATAACGTGATGGGTGAGCTCATAGCTTATGCAAATACGTTACGCTTTAGTTTGAGACTTGCCAATTAAGAATAATAAGGTTTGTAGAGTAGTTGTGTATGCCCGCTAGAATTACGGTTTGTTATACTGATCAGCCTGCGATGGAAAGCTATTTATACGAACAGAGTGGATACCTCATAGGACGTGCGAAAGAGTGTCAGTTAATTTTGGAACACCCAACGGTGTCACGTCAGCATGCTCGTGTGTCGCACAGTAATGATGCATGGCAACTTAATGATCAACGCAGTTTAAACGGCACGAAAGTAAACGGTGCCGTTGTCACTCACTCAACCCTTGCTGATGATGCAATCATTTCGATTGGTGATTTAGATTGCTTGTTTGAAGCAAAGTCAATGTCGCAAATAGCGGCCATTAATGAGCATAACACCTGGCGATTAACACAAAGTAAGTTAGCCTCACCGTCTTCTAACACAGACTATTTAAAAGAAAGCTTAATTGCCCAATTACATAACCTAATTACGTTAACAGGCACGCAGCGTGGTGTGTTGCTATTAGGCGAACAATTAGATTCATTACAAGTATGTATCGCACAAGGTTTCAAAACGGGTGATTTTAAATTGAAACGCTTTGAAGGCAGTGTTGGTGCAATCTCTCGTTGCTTTGAAAAAGCAGAACCCGTGGTGGCTATGGATGTGTCGGTACATGACTTACTCAAACACCGCGACAGTATTCAGTTGAAAAAAATATCCTCGCTAGCGTGTATCCCGTTACTATTTGACGGTCGAGTTGTTGGGGTTGTGTATACCGACAGCCAATTAGCGGGAAAAGTACTGACTGATTTAGACATCGAAATTTTCCACAGCATGGGACTTCAAATTGAGGCCGCAGTGCAAGCCTTACTGTTGCAACAATCTATTGATAACTTACAAAAAGTGGTTACAGATAAGCACGTTAACGAAAATACTGGCTATACTTTATTTAATTTATGTCATTAACCCCTGTTAAATAGGTGATATGAGCAATAACGACGTTTCTAAAAATAGCAGTGATGAATTGCATGAAACTCAGGTAATTAGCTCACCGACTTATCTTAAGCCTGGCGAATGTTTACTTGGCCGTTTTGAGATTGAAGCCATGTGTGGTCAAGGTCAGTATGGGTGTGTTTACCGCGCCTACGACAAACAGCTTGATACACACATTGCCATTAAAGTACTTAATCAATCAATTAGTCAGCAATCAGATGCGATTGCAAAGTTCAAACAAGAATTACTGCATTTACGTCAATTAAGCCACCCGACTATTTTACGCGTTCATGAATATTATCATTGGCAAAATCTACATTTTATAACGATGGATTGGATTGATGGCCAATCGCTAGAAGAGGCTAGCCTAACTTTTCAGAGTCGTGAAGAGCTTATTACATTTGTAAGCCAGTTATTAGAAGCATTGGTTTTTGTGGAGCAAGCCAATGTTGTTCACCGAGATATTAAACCCGCCAATATTATGCTCGATAAAAAGGGACGACTGTATATTTCAGACTTTGGTTTATCGGTGTTAGAAGGCAGCGCAGATGTGGGTGATATTGTGGGGACGGTTCATTATGCCCCCCCAGAGTATTTGCAGTTTGGGGCTGTAAATTCGACTACTGATTTATACGCGGTTGGCGTGGTGTTGTATCAGCTGTGTTGTGGTGAACTTCCCTTTACTGGACAAAGCCTTGATGAGGTATTAACGGCAAAGCAGCTTAATAAAGCAAAATGTCGCGTAAAGCATAAACAACTGGCTTTTATTGCGCCATTTATCAACAAACTTATTCATTCTCAAGTTAACGCACGTTTTAAAAATGCCACTGAGGCACAAACGGCATTTTTAAAACAAATTAAAGAAAAACCGCACAACATTAAAAAACACTCTATGTTGATGGCTGTCGTGGTGGTTATAGGCTTGTTTATTATGGCTGCGGTATTTTTAAGCATGCCACACGATACTCCCCAACAGCCTGAGAAAGAATACTATGCAGTGGCTGTTTTACCTTTACAAAGTAGCGACGATAGCGTTGCACAAGGGCTTGCTGAATATATTAACTATCAACTGCATGAATTAGGTCATTTACGAGTAGTAGAGCAAGGCAGGTTAAGTCAGTTGCTCTCTCAACTTGGAATTACAATGCCGTTAGATGAGCAAAAGCTAGCGCTGGTGGCTGACTTATTAAATGTAAGCTACCTGATTGCTCCGCAACTATACCCAAGTGGTTCAGAGCAACACGATATTAAATTTAATGTTTATCAGCTTGAAGGACACACATTACAGCAAAATACACTCTTAACGAGCAATTTTAACCAAGCTAATTGGCAACAAAGCGTGTCGAGTTTTACCGAGCGTTTTTCACAGCAATTGCAATTATCAACTGAAGTGAAGGCATTACAAGTTGACCCTCAACCAGCAGGTGAGTTGTTTATTGTGAAGTCGTTCCTGCAAAAAGGTGAGTTTGAAAAAGCGCAAACATCGTTATCGCAGTTTTTAACCAAGCACCCAAATTCAGGACTAGGGTGGTTACTGCAAGGTGAATTATTGCTTGCCACCCAGCAATTTTTCGATGCTGAGAATGCTTACAATCAGGCCCTTAAGTTTGCTGAAGATAAAACCTACACAGCAAAATTTGCCAGTGCGAGGCTTAATGATCTCGCCGGTAAAGCAGAGCAAGCTCAAGCTGACTATGCAGCCCTTGTAAAGGCATTTCCTTATGATGTGGAATTAAAAATAGCCCTTGCAGAGTTTTATTTTCTGACAGAGCAACATCAAAAAATGGAAGCGCTGTTGCTTGAGGTCGTTAACCTTGACCCTTACCATCCCGATGCATGGTTTATGCTTGGCCGAGCTGCATTTTTACAAGGGCAGTATCAAAAAGCGGTTGATGAGTATTTTGTTAAAGCCTTAGTAACTGCCAAAAAATCGAAAAATGTGTATCAAGAAGGCGAAGCGCTGAATGCGTTTGGTGTTGTTTACAATCAACTCGGGGAGATTGATTTAGCCTTTGATTACTACCGTCAAGCACTCGCTATCCGCGAAAACATTGACGACATTGCTGGAATGGCAACCACCATGGGTAACCTGTCTTCATTGCACCTTGCTAAAGCACAGTACACAGAAGCAGAACGCTATTTACAACAGAGCATTTCATTGTACGAGCAACTAGGCGATCAAGAAGGACTATCGCATACCTTTAACGAGTTAGGGGTGCTTGAAGAAGAGCAGGCTTTGTATCAAAAAGCACTTGAATATTATCAGCAAGGCCTCGACATACGCATGACGCTTGGCAACCAAATGCTGCAAGCCGAGAGTATGAATAACATCGGTTTTATGTATTTTATGCTGTTAAATAAAAAGCATGCGTTGGTTTATTGGCGTCAGGCTGAGCAACTGTATCAAGGTATTCAATACCCCTTGGGTATCATCCATGTAAGGCAGAATTTAGGGCAAATTGAATTAGCACAGGGAAATTGGCGAAACGCGTACCATCTTTTCAATAATACACTGGCAGATGCTAAACAACTCAATAGCACCTTTGAGCAATGGGTATCGCGTAGTTACTTATCTAAATTGACCTTTTTACAAGGAAATTTTGCAAATAGCATCACTGAGTTAAGCGCCATTTATGAGCAAGCAAAGTCATTGCAAGATATTCGCGCGATGAGTGAATTTGGCTTGTGGCTTGTTGATTGGTCGTATCAATTAGGTGATATCACCGGCGCAGCGTCAACAATCGCGAGCTTAAAACAAGATATCGCCGATAAGGGCAACCGTGAGTATGTTAGCCGACTTGCATTTTACAGTGAGCTCATAACGGGTGAGATGATCACTCAACAACAAATGAGTGAGCCCATGAGCAAAGATTATAGCCAGGGCGCTATTTATATTGCCAAGCTCATTTATGCGGCTCGTGAAGCACTGCGTCAACAGCAAGATATTAGTGCTCATTTAGCGGCGCTGGGTAATGTTGATTTTACCTTATATCAATACGCCTATCTTGAGTATTTAGAGCTGCTTGCTGTACAGCAGTTTATGCAACAGCAATGGCCTGATTTTCAGGCAACGCTAAAACAGGCTGATATTCTGCTTCGTAAGATGGGAGGGTACTGGCGGAGTTTTCAATTTGATCGATTAAGAGTGCAGTTTGCTTATCACAATGAGCAAGCACCCAGTAGCTTAAAAGCAAAGCTTAATTCAGAGTTAAACACTTTATTGGCCAATCTTCCTAAAGACAGAAAGGCTGAATTTTTAAACTATCAAAGTTATTTTCAACTTGATGATTCGTTACAGGACTTGGCTGGTTATGAATAATGATAAGGATATCACCTCGCTGGTGGCAGAGCTTAACCAAAAGCAGCAGCAAATTTCGCAGCAACTTTCAAACTCTAATGAGCAAATGCGTGGTTTAGCAAAGCGTGTTTGGCAGGTGCAAGAGAATGAGCGAAAGCAAATAGCACAAGAGCTGCATGATGGGGTTGGGCAGCTACTCACCGCTTTAATAAATCAATTACAGCAAGCAAAAAATGAAGCTCCCAGCCATGCTCTCAATGAGAGTATTGAATTAGCTCGCCAAGCATTATCAGATACTCGGGTTATATCACGGCTTATGCGACCGCGCATATTAGACGATTTAGGCCTTGTGCCTGCACTTGAGTGGTTGGTAAGAGTGATGTCTGAACAGCAGGCGTTTACTATTAACTTACATCACCAAGTTGATAATAACCTAGCCAGTGATATACAAACCTTGGTATTTAGAGTGGTACAAGAAGCGCTGACCAACGCCATTAAACATGCAAAGGCAAGCCTAATTACCATTAATGTGATAGCAACAAAAAGCATGTTAATGGTCAAAGTAAAAGATAATGGTCAAGGTATGGAACTACAACCTGATGATCTAACGACAGGCTTTGGCTTAGGGGCAATGCGAGACCGAGTTATGGCATACGGTGGTCAGCTAACGGTCACGACTGCGCCACAGCAGGGCTGCGAAATTAAAGTGCTAGTAACAGGAAATAATTAATATGATTAGCGTACTGATTGCTGATGACCACACTATTTTGCGCCAAGGTCTGGTGAGTTTACTGAGCAATGACCCTGATATTCGAGTACTTGCTGAAGCGGCAGATGGTTTATCTGCCGTACAAAAAGCACTTGAATTAAAGCCAATGGTGATTGTTATTGATATTAGCATGCCAGAATTAAACGGCATGGAAGCGGTTAAACGACTTCATGAGCAGTTACCAGAAGCTAAAGTACTGGTGTTAACCATGCATGAAGAGCAAGAATACGTAATACATATGGTGCGGGCTGGTGCATCTGGTTACTTGTTAAAAGACAGCGCCAGTGATGAGCTTATTGATGCCGTAAAAGCACTTGCTCAAGGGAAAACCTATTTTAGCCAATACGCTGCCAGTGTATTAGCAACCATGTCATTAAAACCGGCTGAAACCTGGGATGACCCTTATCGTAATTTAACCAGTCGTGAGCGTGAAGTTTTTCATCTTATTATCGAAGGTAAAACCACCAAAGACATTGCTCGCTCATTAGATATCAGTGTAAAAACGGCTGAAAATCATCGTGGTAAAGTGCTTGATAAGTTACAAGTCGCCAATGCGGCTGAACTGGTCCGTTACGCTGCAAAATATAATTTACTCATATAAAGGTGTTTTAACCTTCTTGCTCTAGGGGTTTTCCCCCATTTTTAAAAGCCTGCGTGTTTGCCATGCTGAGTGAGTCAAAACAAATTAAGGTTTACTCTCATGCTTAACACTCAATTAAAATCACAAAAACTACTCGCGGGTCTTGTTGGCGCAGGACTAAGCTTAATGTCACTGAATTTATCAGCTAAATCTTTGGGGCCAGAAATTAGTCAGTTACTGACCCAAGCAACAGAACAAGATGTGTTCGAAGTTATTGTTACGTTTGAAGGTAATAAAGCGGTCGACTCTGAACTGATGAGCATCATTCAGTCGGCAGGTGTGTTAGGCGGTGTGAGTTTAAAAAGCCTGCCTATGGTCGGTATTACGGCAACTAAAGCTCAAATCGAGGCTATCTACGCATCAGACAAAGTTCGTTCAATTTGGTACAACGCGCCACTATCACTAGAAAATGATGGTTCAACTCAAATTACTGGTGTTGACCGATTACGTGCCGATAGCTCTTTACGACATAAAGGCATGCCGTATTCTGGTCGCGGCATTGGTGTTGTCGTTAATGATTCAGGGGTGGATGGAACGCATGGCGACATCAAATACCCTAACCACGTAGTACAAAACGTGCTGGCACAAACAAACTTAAACTCGTTGTCGAGTGTATTACCCATTACTTACCAAGAAGACGTTGATAACACTGATATTGCGGGCGGTCATGGTTCACATGTAGCGGGCATTATTGGTGGTAATGGTGCAATGTCGAGTGGTAAGTATCAAGGGGTCGCGCCGGGTGCAAAAATTATCGGTTATGGGTCGGGTGCGGGCTTATTTATTCTAGATACACTGGGTGGTTTTGATTACGCTTTAACACATCAATTCGATTATAACATTCGTGTTATTTCAAACTCGTTTGGTAATACAAGCGACACAGGCACAGATTTTAACCCAGATGATCCAACAAATATCGCAACCAAAAAGCTGGCAGACAATGGGGTAATTGTTGTTTTCTCAGCGGGTAACTCAGGAAGCGGTGAAGGTACGATTACAGGCAACTTCAAAAAAGCACCTTGGGTTATTACTGTGGCAGCCGGTGATAAAACCGGTAATTTGGCCAGCTTTAGTTCTCGCGGTGTGAAAGGTAAAGGTGGCGTTGTTAGCATTAATGGTGAACAGCTCGAATGGCAAGATAGACCAACAATTACGGCGCCAGGTGTTGATGTTATTTCAGCAAGAGCTTCACTTTCAAGCTTGAGCACCTTGAGTCTAGCTGATGATAGTGAAATTATGGATATTAATCATGTGCCGTATTACACATCAATGAGCGGCACCTCAATGGCTGCACCACATATTTCAGGTATTGTCGCGCTGATGTTAGAGGCGAATCCAAACCTGACATGGCGTGAAGTGAAAACCATTTTGCAAGAAACCGCGACAAATATGCCCGGACTTGAAGATTGGGAAGTTGGGGCAGGTTATGCAAATGCTTATGCCGCAGTACAGTCAGTCGTTGATCAACAACGCACGTTTGGTACCACGACTAAACTTAACCGTAACTTTAATGCTCAAGCGCAAACATCAGTGCAGGCTGAGTACAATGACACCGTTGATTTTAGCCCCGTGGGTGATAATTCAGGCACCCTTATTAATGTTAGCCCAGATGCGTCAATGTTGATGGTGAGTGCCAATGTTTCTGACAACACCATTGGGTTGTCACTCACCAGTCCTTCGGGTAAACGTTATGGCTCGAGTATTGCGTTGCCAGTACTGGGCCAAAATATTGCTGTAACAGCCCCTGCAGAAGCCGGCGAATGGGTGCTAAAAGCCAGTGGTATTGGTGGTTTGTCTGGGGTAGATGTTGACCCCCTTGGTGTAACCAATGGTTATGCTGTGCCAGGCTCGATTCCTGTTAAAGTAAAAATAGTTAAAACAGATGGTTACACTGGACTTGATGATGTAGCTGCTGATCACCCTGCAAAAGCGTTTATTGAAATGGCAGTGAGTGAGCAGTTAGTCGATGCAACAGAGAATGGATTTAAACCCGATGACTTTTTACTTCGCCAAGAATTAGCCGACTTTTTAACACTCGGTGCAGGAGTGAGACAATCAAACAAAGCGACACAAGTAAGCTATACCGATGTTGATGCCTCGTATAGCGCAGCAATTAATGCAGTAACACAAAAAGGGGCTGCGCTTCGTAATACAGCACAAGATCAAGCGCCTGTAATGTTGACTGATACAACGATGTTTTCACCAACAGAGCAGGTGAGTCGAAGTGAACTTGCTTACTCACTCGTGCAATCATTAGCACTGCAAGAAACAGCAGCTACATTTAGCGGTGATATTACAGTGGTTTACAACGATGAGCGATATACACTGGAAGATCAACATACCATTCCTGACCACCTAAAAGGGTATGTACAGCTGGCGCTAGACCTTGGCATTTTGAATGCGTACTTTGATGTACACCAAGGCCGCTTCGACTTAGAGCCAAAAGTAACCGTACACTTCAATGGTGATGAATCGGTAACGCGTGCTGACTACGCTGTAGCTGCAACACGTTTTTACAATAATTAGCCTCCCTTCACCGATGCTAATACCACTTTATTCCCCTGTAGAGTGGTTTTTAAAACAAAAGACCCAGCAACAGCTGGGTCTTTCTTATTTTAAAATAACAACAGAATTATTCAACATTCTGGATCTGCTTATTAGGTTTATTCTTTAAACCCTTGATTCTATAGGGATAATGTTGTTTTTTTGTGGCTGTTTAATGTTTTAGGTGACCGCTTAGGTAACCGATTTGTTTCTTGGTAGGCTGGTTTCTGCTTATAGCCATTAATAATGAATCTAAACTTCTCACTACATTATATACTATTTGTTTAATTTTAGTAGTAGAGGTAGTAGAGCCCTTGATTGGCTTGCTCTGTAGCTCTACTACTTAGATTTATTGATCGGTTCGTAAATAATTACCAAAAATACACCTCGTTTTAGAGACTGCAATGCGATGTAATCAACTACAGCGCAACCGTTTTCATAACTAGAATTTGTCAAAAATATAAAATTATTAGCAGTCTCATGAACTGGAATGGTATCTATTTTGCGACTTACTTCCTTGAGGCGCAGTAGAATAGGCCTTACGACGAGATTTCTCTTACACCTAGAGACTGTAAAATTTCACTGTATTCTAGTGGTAAAAAGCTAACTTTATATGCTTTTGTGCAGCTGAGGACAAGGTCATACTTAAAGTAGTACTAAGCGTAAACTCTTGTAACTAGCTAGGGCATAAGTGATTTCGTCTCGATATCGGTTTAGACACTTTTGGGAATATGGATATTTACTAGGGGTAATATCCTTCGGTAACTGCAACCCCTCCTTATGTATCAAGGGGTATATCGTTGTACAACGATTTTTTCATAATAATCAATGTATTATAGTTTTGATTTTATTGTTGACAGCTTTAATTATGATGTGTAAATTCCACATCAACGTCACTGCTGTGAAGCGTTTTGAAACCTTACGCATTTATGTGAATAGTTTAGACCCAGTCCTTAGCGAGTATGCATTAGCACGATAACTCGAGCGTCTAACTCTTCCCCTCCGCACGACTCCGTTTACGTTTTCTCGATCTATTAATTAGGCTCAGCTGATACAGCAGCAGTATAGCCTTTGAGTGAACAATGAAAACAAACTTATCCAATAAATATCATCAGTTGTTGATGAATGAAATGAACATCCCTGATCGGGGAGTTAATGAAAAAGAGTGTGAGCAATTGACAGGCCTTTCTAGATTGGCCAGATGGAGACTTGAATCTCAAAACAAGTTTCCGAAACCTACCAAGGTGAGTGCTCGCACAAATATATGGTTACTCAGTGACATTCTTGAGTGGCTGTATGAATCAAAATCTTCTAATGCGGAGATTGAATAACATGAGTTATGAAATCGACTATTCAAATGTTGACTGGCACCCATATTTGTCAAGCATAGGAGTTCCATTGCAAGCGATAGGCCAAGCAAGCCCTTGCCCTTTATGTGGTGGTACCGACCGATTTGTCTTTGATGATAAGAATGAACTAGGCAGTTCATTTTGCCGAAAGTGTGATGGTGGGGATAAAGCACGTACAGGTAGCCAGCTAGCGATGGAGTATAAGGGCTGGACAACCAAAGAGCTGAATGAAAATTTAAAAGAGTATTTAGGAGGAACTCCTAATTCGTATACTAAAAAAAAATATGTACACGAACAGAAAGAGCGTAAAGCTGTTCGATCGAAGAAGCCTCTGGCAAACAGGGTAAAGCGTATTGTTAGTTCAGCAAAACTCTCATCTAAACACCCTTATATGCTAAATAAAGGTATTAAAGATTTTGACGTTTTAGTTAGTGAAAAGACTGTTAACTTCAAAAAAATGATCATGGGACGAGGTTCAATTGTTGTTCCTATTTATGACATCCGCGGCAGATTGATGAACTGCCAAGTAATTGATGAAGATGGAAATAAGCTTTTTTTTCCTGCGCCAATAGGTGCTGGCTTTCACTGTATCGGTAACATTTCAGATGATACTGAGGTCATATTAGTTACAGAGGGTTACGCTAGCGGTGTAAGTTTAAGGTTATGTTTAGACTATCCTGTTGTTGTAACTTTTGCAGCAAATAACATGCATAAAGTAGCTGAGGCTCTACGAGAAAAATACCCAGATATTAAGTTTATCTTTATGGCTGATGATGACGAGGTTGATGGCGGCAATAACCCTGGTGTTAATGCCGCAAATAAGTCGGCAGAGTTAGTCGGTGGTGCTGTTTTGCTACCGCCTTTCAGCGGCAATGAGAAAGGGGAGAAAAAAGGCACTAAACGTAAATATTCAGATTGGGATGACTTTCGACAGTTATATGGCCAAGAAGAAACAAGTAGCAAATTAAAAGAGTTAATTACTAATGCGATTTTCGAGCCGATTAAAGTAACACTCAAACCTGCATGTGAAAAGACTGACAACCCTAGCCTTGAAAATACCACAAAGCAACAGGGGGAGTTTATCTATAAACCTGATGGCGTATATGTTAGTAAGTCTTCCATTGAGGATACTGCAAGTCATGTGAGAATTTTTTCGCCTATTACAGTTGAAGGATATGGAAGAGACCCTCAAGGTAGTTGTTGGAAGGTGTTAGTTAAATTTCGTGATAGATTAGGAGAGTTCAAGCAGGCATGTCTCCCATTAAATTCAATCACGGGTAACTTGACAGAAGCTATGAGTGAATTAGTGTCTCAGGGAATGCCCTATGTAGCTAATACAAGAGGGTGGACATCTGAACATATGCGTAAATTCTTTATGGAGAATGAAGGGCCACAGTTACTAACTTTCACAAAACGTGCAGGCTGGCATGTCAGTAAAGAAGGGGGGCATACGTTCGTTCTGCCACATCAGTCTTTCGGTGAAAATGCTCAAGCGACTCGTATGGATCCACAAGTACTACATGATAATCCATGTGGCACTTCGACTAATGCTAGCTTGGAAATGTGGCAAGAATCAGTAAGTTGCTATTGTTCTGGTAATAGTCGTTTATTATTCGCTGTTTCATCAGCATTTGCAGCTCCTTTGCTCACACTTATGCATATGGAGGGTGGAGGGTTTCACTTCGGTGGTGCTTCAAGTGACGGTAAGACAACTTGTTTGTATGTCGCGTCTTCGGTATTTGGCAGCCCTAATGCCTTACAAAGTTGGAGAACGACAGGGAATGCCATTGAAGCGACTGCATGTAAATACAACGATATGCTTCTGCCATTGGATGAAATTAAACAGGCTAATAGTAATGAAGTTGCAGCGACAGCCTATATGCTTGCTAATGGTAAAGGTAAGGCTAGAGCTAATCGAAATGGCGACTTGAATAAGATTAAAGAATGGAACCTTCTAGCACTGTCAACTGGAGAGCTCGGTTTTGATGAAATGATTAAAGATGCTAATCAGGAGTCTTTTGCTGGCATTGAAGTGCGTTTCCCTGAAATTCCAAGCAGCACAGGACATTTCGGTGCATTTGAACACTTTCATGAGTTCGAGTCACCTAAAGAATTTGCCGAACAATTGAAAGTAAACGCTGCTAAAAACTACGGTGTCGCCTTAGAGGCTTATCTACAGCACCTAACTGTAAATTTAAAACAATATACATCAGACATTAATCAACAAATGGCTGAGTTAATTGAATCTTGGAATACAAGTGAAGTAGAAAGTCAGGTACTTCGTGTTGCCAATCGTTTTGCACTTGTTGGAGTTGCGGGAGAGCTAGCCACTAAGTTTGGTATTACAGGTTGGGATGAAGGACAAGCTCTATGGGCAGCTAAAGTATGTTTCAATTCATGGTTAAATAACCGCGGCTTTAAAGGTAATAAAGAACACATTAAGGCGCTACAGCATGTTCGTGACTTTATTTACTCTCGCCTTAACAGTCACTTTGCATATGTGACTGATGTGGATGCTAAAAATACTCAGCTAATCGGTTGGAAAGAAGCAGAGGAATGTCCTCAAACGAAAGAGAAGCAGTTAACCTTGAAGATTCCACCTAATGGTTGGCGTACGATTGCAGAGCGCTCAGGCCTTAAACCAACTGAGCTTGCAAAAGTTTGTGTCCAAAATGGTTTAATGCAGAAGCCGTCGGAGGCGCTGGGCCAGAAGAGCCAGAAGGGCTATCAGTTTAACTCTACCCTTCCTGGTATGGGATCGGTTAAGCACTATCGCTTGAAAGTTGCTGATATCGTAAATAGCTAATAACTTTCTCAAGCTTAATACTTTACTGTATTAAGCTTTTTTAATCTGCGACGACTCAACTCAAAATTTGCCATAGCCACCTTTAATCATCCACAACTTCAATCGTTACATGTTGGGCACCAAAGTACGTACCTTCATCGACTTCATAGCGCAAGGTTTCATCGCAGTGTGGGCAATCAAAGGTTTCATTAGGCTCAATGCATTCATCTTCTAGCCAATCCCAGCCAATATACTTTTCACAAGTTGGGCATTTCATTCAGCAGTCCTTATTCATTCAAATACATCTCCGCCATGTCGTCTAATTTGGCTTTTACTTCTTTCCAGTTTGGCATTACTTGGGTTAATAAACGCCAGAAACGCTCGCTGTGATTGTGTTCTGCAATGTGACAAAGCTCATGTAATATCACGTAATCAATGCATTCTTTCGGTGCTTTAACTAGGTGAGGGTTGAGCATCAAGTTGCCTTTGCTTGAGCAGCTTCCCCATTGCTTTTTCATTGCCATTACACGAAATGAAGGAATACCTGTTACCCAAGTCGCTTTCGGAAGAAGCTCGGCTAGTCGTTCATGGAAAATTGCTTTTGCTTTATGTTGATACCACTTGTCGATTAGTGGTTTAATTTTCACCAGCCGATCATCATTATCTTTGCTAATGTCATACTTGATAGTGACGTTCAATTTGCCACGGCTTAGCTTCACATTGGGCACTTGCTCTGCATCAGTGATGATCTTTAATACATAACGCTTACCCAAATAAAATTGCGTTTCACCACTCACGCAACGCTTAGGTAAAACCGACTCTTTTTGCTTAGCAAATTCATCAATGCTTTGCCAAATCCATCTTGCTCTCTTATGCATAGCATCTTGAATAGCATCTTCGCTTGCATCATGAGGCACTGTAGCGACAACACGCTGATCAGGGTGAACCTTAATAACGACCTTGCGTGCTGTTTTTTTAGCATTTTCAGCAGGCTTGGTTTTACGAATAACATCATAGTGAATGGTGTCGTTACCATAGGTAAAAACACCACGCTCATTTGTTGTTGTTCTGATCTCAGCAGCTAATGTCAAATTAGACACTAAAAGTCACCTCGTGATAATCCTAACCTTGCTCGTTTTAACACTTCTTCAATCAGCTTTTGTGCGTTATCAAGGCCAAGCTCAGTAAACAGTATGGGTAATAACTTCATGTGAATGGCGTTTTCAATCTCCGCAGGATTGATTGAATACTCAGCAACAGCGGTGTTCACTACATCATCAATATTAAACGCCAACGCTACGAGCTTATCGTTATCTAAGGCTTTGTCAGTCAAGAAGTCACCATCAAATAAGTGCTTAAACAAACCAAAGTAGGCTTGTGCATGTTTATTTAGCTTGCCAGAGTCATCTACAAAGTCATTGGGAACATCAGCGACTTTGCGGTCTTTCACTTCTTGTTCAAAATCTGCAAAAAGGATGTATTGCTTAACAGGCGCATCAAACATTGCTTTGGCATCTTCAATTGCCTTTTTAAGCATCTTCGAGAAATATTCTTGAGCGTAAGGATCATCTGCTAAGTCTTGCTCGATCATCTTAGTGATTCGGCCAGTGATTTTATCAGTCTGGTTACGAGCTTCGTCATCGCTCATATCCTGTGGCTTAACGTCTTTCCCTAAATTACCAACCAAGTACGCACCGTCAGGCTCTTTAACTTCAATACCTGCAATATGCTTGTCTAGAAGGCTTCGAATATCTTCTGCGTATTCGTCATAATTAATGGTTTCGTTCGCTAACTCCATTACGACTTTACGTAAACTCACAAAAACCTTTAGATCTCGTTTGTAAAGGTCACGCTTGTTGTCAAACGACTTATCTTCAAAGTAGGTAGCCGATTGCAGCGCTACCTTCATACAGCTTGAGAAAGCTTTTAGTGCATCATAAAAATCTTCACGCTTTTTCAGGTTCGTATCAACTAGGCTCCCGTTAACGTCCTGTATTTTAGGTGCTAGTGCTTGACTCAATGCTGCGGGCTGAAGCTTGTTTTTAACCCCTTCAAATATTGCCCATAAATCGCTATGCAGCCCCGGAAGCTTCTTATATTCCGTGTCCATGCGGTTATACAAACCTTTCAGATCATCAATATCAAAGCCGCCTTGGGTACGTTCCGCAAGGTCTTGGTACTTCTCAATGGTGGTATCAAGCTCTTTTAATATGCCACGGTAATCAATTAAGTAACCAAACTGCTTTTTGCTATGTAAACGGTTTACACGGGCAATGGCTTGAATAAGGTTATGTTCTTTTAGAGGTTTATCAATATACAGTACGGTGTTCTTTGGCTCGTCAAAGCCCGTTAGCAGTTTATCAACCACTATCATGATGTCAGGGCCGTCATCCCTGCCAAAGTCTTCAATAATGGCTTTGGTGTAGGCTTTTTCGTCCATTTTATCAACATTGGCTTTCCACCAATTTTGCACAATGTCTTTGCTTTCTTGATCAACTACATCATGGCCCTCACGTGTGTCAGGAGCCGACATTGCAACAACTGATGTCACAGTGCCAATTTTATCTAACGCCTCTTTGTAGCGTATTGCAGAGGCTTTTGAGTCACATGCCAACTGGCCTTTTAAACCTTGTTGTTTAAAGTTTTGAAAGTGGTCGGCAATATCGTAAGCAATTAACTCAATACGACCTTCTGTTTGGTAAATCTGCCCTTTTTGTGAAAATTTCTTCTTTAAATCAGTTTTTTGTTTGTCGCTCAGCTTACTGGTACTGCGATCAAACCATGCATCAATGGCTTTGTCGTTAACGTTTAGCTCAGGAATACGTTCTTCATACAAAAGTGGGGTCACGGTTTTATCTTCAACTGCTTGCTGCATCGTGTAAGAGTGAATGATTTTACCGAACTTGTTTTCAGTCTTATCGTCTTTTAATAGCGGTGTACCTGTAAAGGCGATAAAAGCAGCTTTAGGCAGGGTTTGCTGCATACGGATATTATTTTCACCGTTTTGGCTGCGGTGACCTTCATCCACTAACACAATAATATTAGGGCTATCGTTGTAACAGTCTTTGTGCTTTATGGCAGAGCCAAACTTATTAATAATCGAGAAAATAACGCGTTCGTTACCTTGACCAATTTGCTCAGCCAAACGCTTACCTGTGGTCGCCATAGCATCTTTTTTATCACGGTCAGTGAGTACACCACCAGAGGCGAAAGTACGGCTTAGCTGGTCTTCTAAATCAACGCGGTCAGTAACAATAATTACGCGGCACTGCGCAAGCTCTTCAAGCCATATAAGCGCCTTAGATAAAAACACCATAGTAAACGACTTACCACTACCTGTGGTATGCCAAATAACACCGCCTTCACGTGCGCCAGTGTCATCAAACGTATTAATACGCTCTATCAGCGCCTTAATACCAAATACTTGCTGATAACGCGCAACAATTTTGCCTGCTTTTTTATCAAACAAAGTAAACAGGCGGGTCATATCCAGTAAGCGCTCAGGGCGTAATAAACTTACAATCAGCCTGTCTTGGTCAGTTATCGTCAGCTCACCCGCAGCAACAAGTGAAAGGTAATCATCTTTATCTTTTGCAGGGCGATGATTAAAGAGCGCATTTAATTGCTCATCTCGTAGCGTATGGTTTTTAAGCCTGACAAATTCAGCCTCCGTTATTTGCTCTTCTTTCCACTTCGCCCAAAACTTCTCAGGGGTGCCGCACGTTGCATACAAGCCCTCATGCCCGTTTATGGCTAACAATAATTGGCTATAGGCATATAAGTGAGGAATTTCATCTTGCTTTTGGTTACGAATGTGCTGCGAAATTGCCTCTGCATTGGTCGATTTACCTTCCTTGTTTGAATCGGGGCGTTTTGCCTCAATCACCACTAATGGCAAACCATTTACAAAACACACAATATCAGGTCTGCGGTTGCCCGTACCCTCAGTATTTTGTACTACTAATTCTTCGGTACAATGAAACGCATTGTTATCAATATTATGCCAA
This sequence comes from Pseudoalteromonas lipolytica, assembly GCF_900116435.1. GTDB lineage: Bacteria > Pseudomonadota > Gammaproteobacteria > Enterobacterales > Alteromonadaceae > Pseudoalteromonas > Pseudoalteromonas lipolytica. The sequence goes on from NZ_FPAZ01000025.1 coordinate 24,113, forward strand.
TCAATCAGCTTAATAGTGGGGGATGCTTTTTTACCATCAATAAATTCAGTCACACTCACGCCATACATTAGCGCATCATAAATTTTTTCGTTAGCGGCTTTTAGCCCAAGGTTCATGGCAGGGTTCAGCTCATGCATTACCTTATCAATAGCCGCTTCTGAGAGCGTATGCTGCTTACCTGCAAACGAAAATGTCTGTTTGGCTAAAAAGGCACGCATTACAGGTAACAACACCACCTGATGGGTGCTTTTGTTACCTGCTAACGTATTACCGCGAAGTCTTTCACACTCACTCGGTGGAATAAACGTATAGCCTAAGTTAGTTAGCAGTGTAAGCGCGGGAATTTTTGCGCTAAATTCTTCTTGAAACTTAATGGTTGTCATTATGCTTAATCATCCTTAAATTACATCGCCTACTAAGTTAGGTTTTTGCGAATAACTTACATATATTTGCTCATCACTTAACTTTATTTCCAAGTAACCCAGAAAGTCAGGCCAATCTTGAAGCGTTAATCGTTTGTCTCCAATACGAGCCGCTAAGGTGGCTAATATGGTGTCGTGAGTAACCCATATATGTACTCCATCAGCCGAGTTATTCAACAGTGCTTTAATATCACTAAAAATACGTGCAGCCGAATTGTTTAAATCATAAAAACCATCCCATGACTCAGTACCTGAAAGCAAATGTAAATTTACTGCTTTATGACCTTTTTTCAGCCAATGTTGCCAAGCTAAGTCACCATCTTTAATAATAAAACCAGGATCGCCTAATAGGCGGCACTGCTGTATATCATTAGGTTTAAAGTGAGTCGCCTGAGCTATTAGTTCGGCTGTTTGCACACATCGACCAATAGGGCTGGTTCTAATACTCAATACTTGACCGCTTATTAGCGAAGCAAATAATTTACTCTGCTCAATACCTTCATCAGTCAGCATTACATCATTACCCACAGTGTTCGGTGAAATATCGGGCCGAGCAGCATGTCTTACAATGAGCACTCTTTTCATTTGTTTATGTCCGTATTAACTTCATTACAGTTACTAAGCCATCTTTTTTAATAACCGAATCAATGCAAAGCCCTGCTTTTTTAAATAGCGCTTCAAATTGGCTTTGCGTCCTTTCTTGTCCACCTGTCACTGTGAGTAAATGTAAATCGCAGAGGGAGCCACCAAAACTGTATTCATCAAGTAACATTTCAAACACATAAATCGCCCCATTATGTTGTAACGAGGTTGCTGCATTTAAAAGAATTTGCAAAGCATTGGTATCGTTCCAGTCATGAAGCACACGCGAAAGCATTATTTTATTTGCCTTAACAGGCCATGTTTCAAAAAGGTCAAAGGCTCTCTTATTATTGAATTCACTAGAATCAATAACACCTGCAAGGTCACCCAAAATCACATTTGAAGACGGGAACTGATCAAGAATAAGCTGCGCTAATAAACCATTGCCACCCGCAGCATCAAAAACAACATCGCCTTTATCAATATCTAAATAGCAAACAAGCTCTTGATAATCTTTTAAAGCGTAGCTGCGCAGCATATTGTGATGCCTTTGGGTATGCTCCTTGGACAAACTTACTTGTTTAAAAATATCATCAGCTTTAATGTCTTCTTGCATTAATTGTGTGAGGCTATGCCACCTTTGCATTAACTCACCACGATACTCTATCGCTGCACTCGCAAGCGACATAGGATGGTTTGTATTTAAAAAAGCCCCTTTGGGTAATACATGCCAAATGTGTTGTTCACATTTTACCAACCCTAACTCTGCCAAGGCATTAAGTAGGCGAGTTAACCGTTTTTCTAGTGTATTTGTGTGTATGGCTAATTGAGCTGTGTTGTTAGGTAAGTAATCAAATATTTTTAAATCAGCGGCGGCTGCAATAGTAAAGGTTCGCCAGTAGCCAACTATATCAGCAGATAAAGCGCCAAAGTCATCATTCTTTGCAGCTCTAAGCTCTCTAATTACATTGCCTTGCTCGTTAATAATTTGCAGTGCACCTGAGTGCGTTTCAACGCGCGAAAACCCATTATAAAACGGTTCAACACTTGCGTAGCGCTGTGCATAAATAGGTTTGCCACTTTTATCAATGTGATGCCAACCATCATCGCTCTTGGCTCTTGCAAATCCCTTATGAAAAACATCCAAGTCTAAAAACCAGTTTGAATGAATAAACCGACCTTGCTTATCAATGTGCGTACTCAGGCCATTTTCAGCCTGAGCAACGGCAATACCTTCTCTAAAATCGCCACAGTAAATCCACTTATTTTCATAAAGAGGCTGGCCTAATTTATCAATATGAAAGTAAAAACCGTCCTTATTACATACAACAGCAATGTTTTGTTGATAATTACCTACAAAGGCATAGCGCTGCGCATAAGCTGCAAAGCCATTTGGCAAGATATGAAACCAATCATCGTTTTCTACTACAGCAGCTAAGCCACAGTAAAAACCAAAAGTACGATTAAATTTGTGCGGGTAAATTGCTTCACCTGTTTCGTTTATGTGCCACGCTTGGCCATTTAAGCAAACAGGCGCAACTTGGTAGGCGTTGTCTATATCATGAAAAGATAAAACTTCATCAAAACGTGCAGAGTAAGCTGGAGTGCCATCAGCAAAAGTATGGTATTTACCATCGCCCGAAACAGAGAGTTTAGCTAATATGCTCATTACGGGCGCCTCATAGTGCACTGCTTACACAAAGGGTGATTTTGATATGTATTCATCAACTCAACATACTGCTCACTCTGTGCTAATTCTGATAGTGACGACTCGGCAACTGAGCCAAAATCCCCTAATGATTTACGCTCTTGATCCGGAGCACAACACACATTAAAACGACCCGATGGATCAATCCAAATCTCTTTACCTAAAAATGGGCAGTGACCATTCGGTGCTATATCGTCTAAATTATCTAGGTGTAGCTCAGAAAAATTATCTAGCTTAAAAGGTCTGCTTGCAGTTTTATTGTGTGATTCAACGCGCTCATGGCAGTACTTAACTATTTGATTCCAACGCTCTGCAAACACAATATCGTTACGTAAGTTTTCAGTTGCAATTTCATCAAAGTGCGCCCATAACTGGTGACCCTTTATACGGTCAAACCCCAGAGCAATAGCAAGGTCAACCATTTGAGGAATTTCTTCTAGGTTGCTGCGTAAGAACGTTAACTGCATTGTTATTGAACAATAATGACGCTCGGCCCAGCTGTCTCTAACAGCAATAAAGCGTTTCGCATTTTCAATATGTTCGCTTAATTGAGCACCAAGCATTATGTTACTGTGAGTGGTGTCGGTTGCCCCATTCCACGAAATTTTTACATCACTACCAATAGGTACAATACGATTAGCCCAGTATTCAACATTGTGGTGTTTATCGGGGCTTGGAAAAGTGCCATTCGTGGTTAAATTTAACGATAACCCCAACTCATGGCATAAATCTAAAAACACATCAAAATGCGGATAAAGTAATGGTTCTCCCATTGTTGAGGGGATCACTTCTTTAATGTCCATTGCAGCCGCGTCGCGGATCACCTGCTCAAGCATCACTCTATCCATATTAGGGCGCAATCGCCCTTGCTGTTTACGCAATTTAGGGCTATCAGAATAAGGCGAATGATCCTCACACATAACACAGTTTAAATTACAGGTATCTGGGTTGGTGTCCAAGGTAATGCGCCAAAAATCAGTTTCCCTCACTGCATTAACTCCTTGTAGCGCGCCTCTAAATCAATAATATGCTGGTCAATACATGGAATTTCGCCATCTTCGCTATATGCATAGCCCTTTTCTCCAAGTTGTCTCGCATATTGTGGGTCGTCAACAAACACCTGCATTTTTTCAGCCAGTGCATCAACATTTCTATGTTCATAGGTCAGGCCATTTACGCCATTTATAACGTATTCACCCATACCGCCATCGTTAGCTGTAATCACAGGTACTCTAGACTGTTGCGCTTCATGTATCACAAGCGGAGAATTCTCAACCCAAACCGAGGGCGTTACAATTGCATCGGTTTTGCTAAATACATCAACAGCTATGTGCTGGTTTTTGTACTCAGGCATCCATTGAATACTGTTTTGTTTTTCGGGTGGTAATGTTGCAGCAATGGCACGCAAAGCACGTGAATCTTGGCCTCTATCTCGCCCCCAAATACGTAAAATAGCATCGCCTTTTATTTTTCCAAATGCCTCAATTAACTGGTGAATACCCTTAGCCGGAATATGCGTACCAATATAGCCAAATGTGAAAGGTTCGCCTTCATTACGAACACGGCCTAACATACGGGAACGATCAAAACCGTAATCTAAGTAAATGCTTTTATCGGTTGGCAAGCCAAAATCTTTTTCGTAGCGGTTTTTTAAATATTTGGCAGGAGATATAAACAGGTCAACCTGCTCAACAACCTCTTTTACGTGGCGCATTCTGCGTTCAACCCAGTTTTCCCAATAAGCAATATCTTGGTCTAGCTCTTCTTTATCACCTGAAAAGTAACGGGCGTAACATTGGGTGGCACACTTTTTATTTTCTTGTCCATCACATGCAGCCCACAGATTATCGTCAGCAGAATGCATTTGCATAAACTGCCCACGCGGGCACATTAACCAATAATCATGCAACGTGTAAACCACAGGAATATTGCGCTTTTTGGCTTCAAACACCAAAGAGGTCGATAAATGGTTCAAATGACCAATGTGCACAATATCAGGACAATATTCATCGAGTAACTCGGCAAATCTTTGATCAATAATTGCCAAGCGATATCTATCTCTGTGGCGAGGATTATTCACAAGGTGTAATGTAATTTCTGGCACATCAGCGTCGTGGCTAATTCTTATATCGCCATCTGGCCTGAATGCATCTTCCTCACGGGTAAACACACGAACCTCATGGCCTTTTTTAACCAACCCATGACAAATAGTTTGTGAATAAACTTCCGAACCCGCGTTATACAACATAGGGTAGCCATGTATTACTTTTAATATTTTCACGAATGCGCTCCTAATTTTAATTTTTTATTATATGCGTCAACTAACCTTGCAATCCCTTGTTCTGGTAAAACACTCGCGTGCCAGCCTAATAGCGATTTAGCACGAGTCGGGTCGCCGATAAACCGCGCAACATCGTAATCACGAGACGCCGCCTCAACAATAGTTGAAGAGCTATTTGCGGCCTTAATGGCCATTTGTGCGGCTTGCTTTAAAGTTGTGCCATGTCCAGGTAATAAATGAATGGGAGGCAATTGCTTTTCACCTTCACTCAGTAAGGTTATGGCTTTTACTAAACCCGCTACGGTGTCATCTACATGGGTAAAATCAAATAAATGCTCAAAGCCATCAACACGTAAATCCAAGTCCAATACGGCGTTTTTACAAAATGCGGGTAATACTCTATCTTCATGATCAAGCGTACAGCCATACACGTTAGCTAACCTAACAATGGCGGTGTTAATACCTGCATTTCGTGCGCTTAAAGCGGCATCTTCCATAAAAAGCTTAGAGCGACCATAAATATTAACGGGCGCTAAAGGCATGGTTTCTGTAACGGGTAAAGTTTTTGGTTCGCCATAAACCTCGCGGCTACTGGCAACCAGCACCCAAGGTTTATGCGCACTGTTTGCCGCTAATTTAAGAAGTTGTTCACTAGCCAATGCATTAGTTTTCCAGCACTTTTCAGGGGCGTTCTGTGCCCATACAACGCGCGAAACAGCCGCTAAATGTATTACGCCACAGCATTCATTGAGCGCTTGGCTTAACTGCCCTGTATTACAAATATCACCCGTTCCATCAGCAATATCAAAACCAACCACTTCATAACCTAGTTGAGATAATAGGGGAGATAAATGACGGCCAACCAATCCTAAGTGGCCTGTCATTAAAATTTTTTTCATTAATTCTTAATCCTTTACTGCCTAATTAATATTACTTACCTGCTCACTGGCTGATTCTAATGTTCGACCTTGGTGATCGTGTAGCGTTACCCCTTGCTCTGTTTTCCAGTCTACCCAACCATTAGAGCTGGCTAGTAGCAAAAACATCGAGGCACCGCTTGGTGTAGGGAATAAATAATCACGTTGAAATACAAAACGACCACCTTGCTCTGCAATTACCCCTTTGGCTAATAGCTGGTCACGCTTATCATAAAACCGTTGTTCGGTTTTACGCTTAGTGGTCATAGGGGCGGAAGAGCCTTTTAATACCACCATGCCTTCATTGGTATAAATACCCTTGGCATCGACACCTGTGCGGCTACAAGAAAAAACTTGTTCTGCTTTGGTTGGTGATATTTCTGTCAGTGGTTCAAAAATGGGGTAGCCAAGAGTCGCTAATAACAAGCTACCAATTTCATGAATTTCATCGCAATCGGCTTTAAGCGGCACAGGTGTATGTGGCTTTTGCCCACCATTACCATTGAGTAGTTCATAACGCTGGCAATGCTTTGCTTTTTCTATCGACAGCGATTCTAAATACAGCACATGAGTTTGCGTTAAGTTATTGGTGAGCGACACCAACACTAACGCACGCTCCCAATCTTTTTTTTCGTCTTTGTAGTGCTGCATCAAGCGGCTGCCCACATCGCCCGACTGACCTATATACAGCTCGTCGTTATCTGTATACGTGTTATCGCCAGAAACCAAGAAATAAAGCCCAACCTGCTTGGCTTCTGGCATTTTCACAAATTCAGCAATATCACTACGCGGCACTTCTATTAAGCGAATAATCGACGTGGTTTGCTCGGCAATGCGAATACCCGCAGGGTCGCCCGTAGGCAAAAATATTTGAATGGTGCGAGGTCGCTTTTGCGAAATCATGCCACCGCCTCATCATCAACTTTCACTCTGCGCTTACCCGTTAACAGTTGCTGCATCAGCGCTTTTTTCTCTTGTTTTAGGTCAGCAAGCTGTTGTTCCAACAACACAGTTTCTTGGTCAGCGTTCAGTAATACTGCCGAAATCTTTTGCTGCTCCTGAAATTTAGGGATATGAAAGTGGAGTCCTTCAAAAGCACTCTTAGAAAGCTCTAAGAAAGTTGAACCACTCGCTTTGCTAATTAGTTTATGCTTATAGAAATTTAGAAGGTAATACACAAACTCAATATTTGTATTCTCATTTGGAACGATGTTTTTAAAACCTTGATTAGTGCTCATTTCATGACTTGCAATAGCCATTTCACCTATCGTTGCACGAGTACAAACTAACAATGTCCCCTTAGGGAGAAGTTTTGCAGAGCTATTTTTAATGCCGTCTAAAGAAACTAGTCGAGCAGTTGACTCAATGTAGATACTATCTTGCTTAGTAATATCGGTAGGTGTTACCCAGTTTATATCACCATCCCAGTATTCAGGCTGTTTTGTACTTGGTGTGCCACCAGAAGAAATATCTCCTAATTCTGAAAGGCGCTTTTCTTCCCACTCACCCTCAAACGGTTTACCTGAATCATCAAGTAGGCGCTTTCTTTGGGTGTGAGCGCCTGTGAGCAGTTGTTGCATCAGGGCTTTTTTCTGCTGTTTGCTGTTGTCGATTAGACGCTCGGTGGTGCTAATCGCTTTATCCCAAGTGGATAGGATTTTGGCGATTTTGCGTTGTTCGGGGAGGGGCGGACTGAATATTTTAAAATCACCAACTTGCTTTAAACTAAGACTTGGTTGAGCTTGAGTTGACGCTTCTTGTATAACTTGCCATTGCACGAATGGTGAACGAATTGCATATTTAAGATAAGGAGGAAATACTTTCTCTTTTACTGGCCTAATGAGAGCAACATTTTGATTAATATTTGCTGGTAGTATCGACTGTTCTACCATAAAGCTTGAGCCGATAGTATTTCCTACAATACATAGAACTGAATCCTCGTAAGCCAATTTGGAACGTTTAAGCATCTCATTTGCTTCTGATGTAATCCATTTCTTTGTATCCATTTTTGCTACACCATCAAACGAACAGTTATACGCACCAATAAATGTTGCTTCACCTTTTGATTCATCAACAAATTGATAACCATATGTTGTTGGAGTAGATCCCTTAGTAATAAGACTAGTTAAGTCGGTCAATTTTTTTATTTCTTTATTAGGCACCATAACCCAACTCCTTTAAGTAGCCTTCCATCTCTACTTCGAGGGTTTGCAGCTCATTTTTCAGTTGCAGGCGCTCAGTGCGCACTGCCACTAAATCAATTTCCGCTTCTTCTTCAAAGGTATCAACGTAGCGAGGGATGTTTAGGTTAAAGTCGTTTTCTTTGATCTCATCAAAACTGGCAAGGTAGGCGTATTTATCAACACTTTCACGAGCCTTGTAGGTGTCGATGATTTTTTGAATATTTTCGTTAGTTAGCTGATTTTGGTTTTTGCCTGACTTAAACTCACGACTGGCATCAATAAACAATACGTTTTTGTCTGTTTTGTGCTTTTTAAATATTAAAATGGCGGCTGGAATACCCGTGCCAAAGAACAACTTTTCTGGTAAACCTATTACGGTATCTAGTAGGTTTTCTTCAATCAGTTGCTTACGAATTTTGCCTTCGCTTGATGCTCTAAATAACACACCATGAGGCACTACCACGCCCATTCGGCCCGTTTCGGGTTTTAACGTTTCAATCATATGGCTGATAAACGCATAGTCGCCTTTGGTTTTTGGCGGAATACCTCGTCTAAAGCGCCCATAAGGGTCGTTGCTGGCATCGTCATGTCCCCACTTATCGAGTGAAAATGGGGGGTTGGCCGTAACTACGTCAAAGTGCAATAAGCCGTTGCCGTCTTTCTCTTTTAGCAGTGGATTACGAATGGTGTCGCCCCATTCAATACGATGGTTATCTTCACCATGTAGGAACATGTTCATTTTGGCTAATGCCCATGTTGAACCTATCGCTTCTTGCCCAAACAAGGCGTACTTTTTTGAGCCAGAGTTTTTACGTACCATCGCACCACACTTTAATAGCAGCGAGCCACTGCCTGTACATGGGTCACATATTTGGTCGCCTTCAACTGGCTCTAAAGCGGTTGCTAAAAGGGTAGAAACCTCTGGCGGGGTATAATATTCGCCAGCGGTAGCGCCACTGCCAGCAGCAAAGTGCTTGATAAGGTATTCGTAGGCATTACCGATGATATCTAAGCTACCCACACGCTCTGTGCTTAGGTTTAAAATATCTTTACCAAAGTCTTCCAGTAAATGGCGAAGTAAGTCGTTCTTTTGTTTTTCTTGGCCTAATCGGTCAGTGTTAAAACTGATGTCTTGGAATACGTTTTTAAGCTTACTTCCGTTAGCTTCTTCAATAGCGTGTAAGGCTTTATCGATGCGCTCACCATTACCTGCTTCATAACGCTTTTCATATAGATCCCAAAAACTTGCGCCTTCTGGCAGTACAAAGCGCTGTTTCGACATCATGGCGTGGATAAGCTCAGGGTTATCACCATACTGCGCAACTAGTTTTTTATATTCGTCTTTATAAACATCAGAGATGTACTTTAAAAACAGCATGGTGAGGATGAAGTCTTTATAAGTATCGGCACTGATCACACCACGGAAGGTGTCACAAGCAGCCCATACCGCCTTGTTGATATCATCCTGATTGATCTGGTTGGCTGTGGTCATCTTTTTCAAGTCCTTATTAATAACATTTCAAATCATTGTACAATACTTTGTAATAATTCATATTCGATCACGCACTTAATATGTGGGTAGCACTTACCTAATTATCTTTTGTATTTTTTGTAGGCGAAGCAATACAGGTTATTCTTGTGCTAAAGTTACCTCTCTACTACCTCTACTACTTCCTATGCAAGTTATCTATATTTATAAGAGGGGCCAAGATATCAGCTAACTTAACAGCTGCCTCTTTGCGTTCCTCATAATAATCATGGTTGTCATACACTTTTTGTAACCCAACAAACGAGTGATTTATGTAACGTTCAGCAACATCAGTAGGAACTTTTAACTTTGACAGTAAAGAGCGGCAGGTATGTCTAAGCGAGTGAGGGTCAAATTCTGGCCAAGGAATTTTCCCTTCTTTCTTTAACTTCAAGCAAGAGTGATTAACTGTGTTTTCACACACATGCGTATTATCTAATTTGCCTTTTTTTCTACTGGGGAATAAGTAGGTTGAGTTCCCTGAATAGGCTTTAATTTGTAGCAGCCACTCAATAGTTTGTGGTGCTAAGGGCTGGGTAAACCTTCGTCTTGACTTTGTTCTTTCAGCTGGAAGGTGCCAAGTTCCATTGTCTAAATCAAATTCACTCCATTGAGCTGCATATAGTTCCATTTTGCGTACCCCTGTAGAGAGAAGTAATGCTAACCCCCAATAGTCTTGGATGGCAATTTTTCCAATGTTTTTACGTAAAGCATTAAAAAGTTCAGCTACCTGCTCAACGTTAAGGGAAAACTCCTTAGGCTTTTCAGTGCCTCCAGCGTCTTTTGCTGTAAAGATAGAGGCTGGATTATATTGGACTAAATTGAGCTTTTGAGCATGGTTAAAGATCTTGGTTAGCAGGTACAAGGTTTTATTTGCAACTGTTTTACGTGGCTTTTTGCTTCCATAACCTTCGTTAATTCTTTCGATGATAAAGCGAATATCAGTAGGCTCTACTTTTGCTAATTCATACTTACCGATAACAGGTTGGATTTCACGCTTATACAGTGAGGCGATAATGTTCGGGTTTTCTATGCGCTTCGATTCTCTTTCATAAAAGTCATCCCATAAGTCCGCTACGGTATGAAGTCTCTGGGACTTAGCTTTCTTCTTTTCAGATGCAGGGTCTAAGCCTTCACGCTTTATCTTTAATTTTATAGTTGCGGCCTCAGCTCGAGCCTCAGCTAAAGACATTTCTTTCGGTGATGAAAAATAAGTCCAGGCGCGTTTACCATTTGGCTTTGTGTACCTTAACGCCCAAAAAGGGTGTCCTGCATCGTTAATAACAAAGTAGAAACTATTACCATCTGAGATTTGTGCTGGGCGACCATCTTTTATATATGACTGTATCTCAGCTTGCGTTAGCGGCCCTTTATTAACTTCGCCGTTTGCTTTTCTTTTACGTGTTTGTCTTTTATCAGTCATAACTAAAAATTAGGTAACCAGTTAGGTGACCGAAATTTTAGATGATTTATGAAGTGAATGGAAATGATTAGAAGTGTAAAACTGGCTAAGTACAATGATTTTAGCCAGTTATGTAGTGACTAGATATGACTTGAAATACTATTCAATATTCTGAATTTGCTCATTGAGTAGCGGCCTAGACCCTAACAAACTCAATAACTTACCGAGAATAAACCGTTCAAAAATGCCTGTTTGCCCACCAAACTGCCCACCACTTGTCTATGGCTTTTACGAAATCTTAGTGGTTAGCAATGGAAAAACAGTGCCGTTTTTATGCTGCTGTTAGGGTTTAAAAATAGCAGTTTTGAAAGGCTTTATCGAGCACGATTTCTGTCAATATAGCTTTGCCATTTTTTCACTGGTTCTACACAATAGTAATGAGTCAGCAGAAAGCTCACTTAGCCTGAAATGGACATTATGGTGTCCATTTTAATAGGAATAAGCTCAATATGGATACTATGGTATCCAAGAGAGATAAGACTGAGTGTCGAATGATAAGCATCAGGTCTACAAATTGTTATCCCTAAGGTAACTTTGTGTAGACCTTCGGGGCTAGGCAACGCGCCTTTACCATCTCTCTGGTAAATACTGCGTGAAATACAAAGGCATCACGATATTGGTTTGTTCTAACGCTGAAGAGCCTTGTGTACCCGTTAACTTAAAGGTTTTATTTGGAGTACATTTTTCAACGTAGGATGCCAACGATTTTGCTCTTGTACGTTTACCACTTTTGACTTCCACAGGGATGATATCGCCTTCATCGGTCGCCAAAATAAATTCGATTTCGGCGCGGGCGTCATTCCATGAATAGCTTGGGTCAACGCCAATAGCTGTGAGCTCTTGTTGCACAAAGTTTTCAGCCACATAGCCTTTGTATTCATAGTTTTGTTGCTTAATCTCTTTATAACTGCTGCCCAGCATATGATTGAGCAGGCCCACATCAAACAGAAATAGTTTAACCATATTGTCTTTTTTATAGGCCGCCAACGGAGACTTCGGTAATCCTTCAATAGGGTAGTTTGGCAAAGCTAAGCGGCAGCAGTTAAGCCAATGGATCGCGGTTTCAAAATCGCTATAACGAGATTTACGCTCATGCACATGCTTAAATTTAAAGCGTTTAACTGACTCATCGCTGACAAGTGATAGCTGGGCTGGAATGCTATTAAACACCGATTCAATCAGTGTGGCATCGACCTTGCCCGCGTACTTACCGAAATCGCGGCGATAACCTTCAACTAAGTCGGCATGAATTTTTGTGACTTTTTCAACACGCTCTAGAATGCTTGAATCCTTATACTGATACCAAGCAGAAACGGCTTCCGGCATACCACCGGTAAAAAAATAGTCGGTTAGTTTATCCATCAATTTAGTGTGCACCGCCGGTGTGCTTGCTTGACTATCAAATGCTTTGATCAGTGCTTGCTCGTTGGATGCGTAAATAAATTCTTGGAAGGTCAGTGGTCGTAAATTGTACTGTTCTACCTTGCCCACAGGGAAGGTGTTGAGCAAGCCAATATTTGAGCCGCTGGCTGCGACAAAATAAGACGGTGCTTTTTCGGCAAAATACTTAAGCGAAGTAACGGCACGTTCGCACTCGCCAATTTCATCAAATATCAGCAAGTCGGTTTCTGGGTTGAACGCTTGGTTGGTTAACAACTCAATGTTCATTACTAGCTCGTCAGGTGACAACGAGCCATCGAACGCTTCTTTGTAAGCTGGGTTTTCAAGGAAGTCGATACGAAGGATGTTGGCAAAGGTGTTCCCAAATAACTCTTGTAGCAGATAGGTTTTACCTGTTTGTCTTGCACCATCGATCAATAATGGCTTGCGCACCGGTTGATTTTTCCATGCTATTAGGGCGTTTAGTAAGTTGCGCTGCATTGTCATTTCCCGCCAATTAAGACTGTTAACTGCCTGTAGTATAACTCAGTCTACACTTTTACGCGCAGAAAAGTGAGGAATTTTACATTTTTATGCGCGTAAAAGTGTTGTGGCGTTCTAATTGAGCAAGACTCTCCCTTTTTGAAAAAGCTTTTGGCACTCATCCCTTGGGCTTTTGGGGCAGTCTGGGCAAAGCCTTAGTTCACGCCACTTAGGCACACACTAACCCTGCCCATACGGTATTTATGACTTGGGGCATTATGTCAATTCTGGGGCAAGTAGCTACTTGTACCCTCAGAAAGCTGCACGATCCGGGCATTTATCTGCCTACTGCGTCCGTTTAGTACTGGCAAACTCCTAACTGAACTTAACAGATCAGTGAGGAAGCAAACGATGAACCCAACCACACAATCACCCACAAACACATTACACCCAGCGCGTCAGCAGCGGATTTTGCGCTTGCCCGAGGTAAAGGCAAAAACAGGCTTTGGCCGCAGTACCATTTATGCCCTGATGGCCAATGGTGAATTTCCCCGTTCCATTCGTATTGGCGCGCGTGCCGTGGGCTGGTTAGAAAGCGATATCGACCAGTGGATTGAAACCCGCCGTATCGGTGCTGCTTATGGCCGTGGATAAACCATCAGCATCAAACCAATTACCTGCCAGTGATATGCATAACAACGCGCCAACATTACCGCCAGGTTTTGCCTATAACGCGCAAAACTGGCTGGTGATGCAACCTGCGGGGCAAGATAGCCCAGTTAAAATCTGCTCTTGGTTGCAAGTGGCCGCCCGTACTCGCGATCCGCAAGGGGACAACTACGGCTATTTATTGCACTGGTTAGACGATGACAATCGCCATCGCTATTGGGCTATGCCCGCAGAACTATTGGCCGGAGACGGCAGCGAGTACCGTCGAACCCTACTCAGCCGAGGCATGCGGCTAAGTAACAGTGTCAAAGCGCGGCAGTTGCTCTCCCTGTTTATTCAACAAATGGGCGAACTGGCCACGCAAAAGGCCATCAGCGTCAACTGCATTGGCTGGCATCATAACGCTTATGTGCATCCGCGCCTCACCTTTTACCCAAGCGAACACAGCAACAACCCGCGCATGGTGCTGCAAACCATGCACCCGATAGAAGGCTTTATTCAGCAAGGTAGTAGCGACAGTTGGCGGCAGCACGTTGGCCGCTATTGCCTAGATAACCCGTTATTAATTGTTGGTGTCTGCGCTGCACTGGCCGCGCCTTTGTTGCATTTGTGCGGGGTGGATGGTTTTGGTTTACACCTCTACGGTGCCAGCAGTACTGGTAAAACCGCAGCGCTGTATCCAGCATTATCGGTGTGGGGAGAGCCTAATCAGCTACGCCACAGTTGGCGCGCCACGGCCAACGGTTTAGAAGGCACAGCCTTAGCGCATAACGATGCCTTGCTGGCGCTCGATGAAATGGGCGAAGTTGACCCAAAAGAGGCGGGCGATGTCGCTTATATGCTTGCCAATGGCCAAGGTAAAACCCGTGCAGGCAAATACGGTGAAATGCGCTTACCCGCGCGTTGGCGTTTAGTGTTTTTATCCACTGGCGAAGTGACGCTTGAAAGCCATCTTGCCAGTATCGGCAAGCGCGTAAAAGCTGGCCAGCAAGTGCGCGTAATTGATCTCAGTGCCGATGCCGGATCGCAAATGGGCGTGTTTAACCAGAGTCATGGTATGAACGCCGCCGATTTAGCCGACCACCTAAAACAACAAAGTCGCCAACACTACGGCTGCTTGGCCTTGGACTGGTTACGTTATTTAACGCAGCACAGCGCGCAGGTGCGACCCGTTTTCCAAAACGTACGCCAACGCTTTTTAGCCAGTTTACCACCCGAGGCTGACGGCCAAGTGCGCCGAGTCGCCGAAAAATTTGCCTTACTGGCCAGCGCAGGCCTGTTAGCCATTCAAGCCGAAGTACTTGATTGGCCAGCTCAAAGTGTCGAAGCTGCCTGTTTAAGCCAGCTTAACCAATGGATACTTGCCCGCGGTGGTGTGGCCGCCAATGAAGACCAACAAGCCATTCGCCAAGTGCGTAGCTTTATTGAGCAGCATGGCGAAAGCCGCTTTACGCCTAAACAAACCGGTTACAGCAGCCAAGTACGCCAGCGCGCGGGTTGGCTTGATACTTCTGGCCCACAAACCCTCTACCTGTTTTACCCAACTGGCTGGCGTGAAGCCACCGAAGGCCTAAGCCCAGATCGCGCCGCCAAAGCACTGATGGCCGCAGGCTACCTAGTCCCCGATGGTAATCGGCCACAGCGCAAAGTCAGCCTCCCCGATAACACCCGCCCACGAATGTACTGCGTGAAAGGCAGCATCTTGGATGACTAAAATGGCGATGAATCCTGTGTAGGCTTGTCGCCTTGCAGTGTGCCGACAGTCAACCTAAGGGCTGGGCGAGGATTAAAGGCTAAGGCGGACAATACTGCTAGTGTACTGGTTGTGTACCGCCAAGGTAAAATGGATTACTTTTTAATCCTCTTAAATCCTCACTATTCAGCTTAAATCAAGTTTACTTTGCTGAGCGAATATGTGACTATTTTACTAAAGCCTCAAGCTCATAACGTTAGGTACCTTTTGTGAATTCAGACCGCTGGTTATCTGTTGAAGAAATAGCCGAATATCTTGGCGTAAGCAAAGATACTGTGTACTCATGGATAAGTAAAAAGGGTATGCCAGCTCATAGAATTGGTCGGCCTTGGAAGTTTAAAGCAGATGAGGTGGATCAGTGGGTTAGATCTGGTGGCGCATCAGATGACAGCAAGGAAGAAAAATAGTATGGCCTTAAACGAAGCAGATACTTGCCGGGTCTACGTGACGCCAAAGCTCAAAGAGTCTGGATGGGAAAACAATCCTAGCACAATAACTGAACAGTACACATTTACCGATGGTCGTGTTCAGTTTAAGGGCAGTAAAGTTCAACGTGGGGAGCAAAAGCGAGCGGATTATTTACTTAAGTACACTCGCGACTTTCCTATTGCTGTTGTTGAGGCTAAACCTGAAAACAGCCCTGTCGGCCAAGGGATGCAACAGGCAAAAGATTACGCAGAAATCTTAGGGCTAAAGTTTGCTTACTCAACCAATGGCCATGAGATCTTAGAATTTGACTACACCACTGGTGAAGAGCAATTGTTGTCGCGCTTTCCAACCCCTGATGAGTTATTCAAGCGTCTTTGTGGCGATGAAGGTTTAAAGGATGAAGATCTTGATACCTTGCTGTCCCCTTACCACCATGTTTCGGGATATTCCCCGCGCTACTACCAACAAATAGCTATAAACCGCGCAGTTCAGTCGGTGCTTCAAGGTAAAAAGCGCTCATTAATTACGATGGCAACGGGTACGGGTAAGACTGTCGTCGCTTTTCAAATTAGTTGGAAGCTGTGGAGTGCTCGCTGGAATCGTACGGGAGACTACAGAAAGCCTAGGATTCTATTTCTGGCAGATAGAAATGTGTTGGTCGATGATCCAAAGGATAAAACATTTACTCCGTTTGGTGATGCAAGGCACAAAATTGAAGGTGGCAAAGTTGTTAAAAGTCGTGAAATTTATTTTGCCATTTATCAGTCCATTGCCAGTGATGAGCGTCGTCCAGGCTTGTATAAAGAATTTCCGCAAGACTTCTTTGATCTAATTATCATTGATGAATGTCACCGAGGCAGTGCCCGCGACAACAGTAACTGGCGAGAAATTCTGGAGTATTTTGAGCCAGCCTTTCAAATCGGTATGACGGCGACGCCGCTGCGTGAAGATAACCGCGATACTTATCGTTATTTTGGCAACCCAATCTACACCTACAGTTTGCGCCAAGGTATTAATGACGGATTTCTTGCGCCATACCGCGTACACCGAGTTATTTCGGAAGTCGATGCGGCAGGTTGGCGACCAAGCAAAGGCGATGTAGACCGCTTTGGACGAGAAATCCCAGATGGTGAATACCAAACCAAGGACTTTGAACGGGTTATTGCGTTAAAGGCTCGAACAGATGCGTTTGCTAAGCATCTCACCGACTTTATGAAGCGAACCGATCGTTTTGCAAAAACGATCGTGTTTTGTGTCGACCAAGAACACGCCGATGAAATGCGTCGGGCGCTTAATAACTTGAATTCTGACCTTTCACGCAAGCATCCAGATTACGTTGCACGCGTGACATCAGAAGAAGGGAAAATTGGCAAAGGGCACCTCAGTCGTTTTCAAGAGTTGGAAACCAGTACTCCAGTGATACTGACCACTTCACAGTTATTAACAACGGGGGTCGATGCGCCAACCTGTAAAAATGTTGTGCTTGCGCGTGTTGTGAACTCAATGAGTGAGTTCAAGCAAATTGTTGGTCGTGGTACTCGCCTGCGCGAAGATTACGGCAAGCTGTGGTTCAACATCATTGATTATACCGGCTCCGCCACACAAAATTTTGCTGATCCTGACTTTGACGGTTACCCAGAAATTGAAGATGAAGTGGTGATTGATGAAGACGGTGAAGAAGTGGTAGATGACACTTTAACACCAGAGAGTGAAGAGTTAGAGGTTGCTGAAGAGACGAGTGAATACGAAGTGAACACTGAAGGTGAAGGCGCTGATGATGAAGAGGAGCACGAACCGAGAAAGTACTACGTAGACGGTGGCAGCGTTAAAATTACGTCTCATTTGGTCTATGAGCTAGACGAAGACGGTAAACAGCTTCGCGTCATCCAATATACCGACTACACCGCAGAAAAGGTAAAGACCCTCTTTTCCTCACTGGACGAACTAAAAGATAGCTGGGCTAATCCGTTAAAGAGAGAAGAGATCATTCTCGAATTACAAGAACGCGGGATCCAGTTTGATGATTTGGTCGCAGAGTCGGGCAAAACCGATGCAGATCCATTGGATTTACTTTGCCATATTGCATTCAACGTGCCGCTGCGAACCAGAAAAGAGCGCGCGGACTACTTGAAGAAAAACAAACCGGACTTTTTTGATCAGTACGGCCCAGAGGCCCGCGCGATCTTAACGTCTTTACTGGACAAATACACCGACCACGGCCCCAAGCAATTCAGTATTCCGGATTCGCTACAGGTACCGCCTATTTCTGAATATGGCAATGTGATGGAAATAGCCAATCTCTTTGGCGGCGCATTGCAAATGAAAACCGCCGTGGACCAATTACAAACGCTGCTCTATAGCCAGCAATAACAGAAGTGACGACACGATTTATGGCACGAACAAAGAAAGCAGATCAGCCGATGACCACCGCCCAGCAATTAGGTGCGATTGTTAAATCGTCTCGGCAAATCATGCGTAAAGACAAAGGCTTAAATGGCGACCTCGATCGCCTGCCAATGCTCACTTGGATCATGTTTTTGAAGTTTCTCGACGACTTAGAACAAATGCGAGAAACCGAAGCCGTGCTAGAAGGAAAAAGCTTTCAGCCAGCCATCGAAGCGCCATACCGCTGGCGAGATTGGGCAGCAATTGAAGGTGGTATCACCGGCGACGAGCTGATTGCCTTTATTAATAATGATGAAGCAATGCGACCTGATGGTACCCGTGGCATCGGTTTGTTTGCCTACTTGCGTAGCCTGCAAGGTGACAACGGTGGTGATCGCAGAGATGTGATTGCGACCGTGTTTAAAGGCATGCAAAACCGCATGATCAACGGCTATTTGTTACGTGATGTTGTCGACAAAATAAACGGCATTCATTTCAACTCATCTGAAGAGATGCACACCTTAAGCCGCTTATACGAAACCATGCTGCGTGAAATGCGTGATGCCGCCGGTGACTCCGGCGAGTTTTATACCCCGCGCCCAGTGGTCCGCTTTATGGTAGAGGTGATGGACCCGAAGTTGGGTGAGTCCGTATTGGACCCAGCCTGCGGCACGGGTGGTTTTTTGGTTGAAGCGTTCGAACACCTGGAGCGCCAGTGTAAAACAGTCGAAGACCGCGAAGTATTGCAAGAAAGCAGTATCTTTGGTGGTGAAGCCAAGTCGTTACCTTACCTGCTGGTACAAATGAACCTGTTACTGCATGGTTTGGAATACCCAAGAATTGACCCAGAAAATAGCCTGCGCTTTCCACTAAGAGAGATGGGTGACAAAGATCGTGTAGATGTGATCTTAACCAACCCACCTTTTGGCGGTGAGGAGGAGAAAGGCATTCTTGGCAACTTCCCAGAAGACATGCAAACCGCCGAAACCGCAATGCTGTTCCTTCAATTGATCATGCGTAAACTCAAGCGCCCTGGTCATGGTTCAGACAATGGTGGTCGCGCGGCGGTTGTTGTACCAAATGGCACGTTATTCAGTGATGGTATCAGCGCACGCATTAAAGAAGAGCTGTTAAAGAACTTTAATCTGCATACCATTGTTCGTTTGCCGGAAGGGGTATTCGCGCCTTATACCGATATTGCAGGCAACTTACTCTTCTTCGATCGTTCTGGCCCAACCGAGGATATTTGGTATTACCAAATATCGACGCCAGAAGGCAGAAAAAAATACACCAAGACTAAACCAATGGAGTACTTCGAATTTGAAGACTGCTTACAGTGGTGGGCTAGCCGTGTGGAAAACGCCCAAGCTTGGTCAGTGAAAGCACAAGACGTTATCCTGTATGACGATAGCGGCAAGTTGGTTTCTGTCAACTTAGATATTAAGAACCCAAATAGTCTTGAGGCGATGGAATATAAAGACCCTCAAGAGTTGTTAGCAAGCATGGCGAAAAAAGAGCGAAAAATTACTGATCTAATTGGTGAAATTGCTGATTTACTAGCACAAGGTTCAAAACAATGAGAGCTTGGCCCCTTGAGAAATTAGGTTCAGTGCTCGATAAATCAGAAAACTGGATCGAAGTGCAGCCTGACAAAGAGTATAGCGAAGTCACAGTTAGGCTTTGGGGTAAAGGCGTGAACTTGCGAGGAACCAAAATCGGCAGTGAAATTGGGTCGTCTCGTCGACTTTCTGTTTCAGAAGGGCAATTCATTATTTCTCGTATTGATGCGAGACATGGTGCGTGCGGACTCGTTCCAAAAAACCTTGATGGTGCCGTGGTTACAAATGATTTTCCTGTCTATACGCCTAAAGAGAATAAGATTTTACCTAGGTATCTTGAACTGATTAGCAAAACCCACTTTTTCGTTGATGCGTGTAAAAGAGCGAGTGAGGGAACGACAAACCGAGTACGTCTTAAAGAACCACGGTTCTTTGATATTGAAATACCCCTACCTGACATAGCTGTCCAAAAATTAGTCATTGACAAAGTCGACTTCGCACTGGACAAGCTTGAAGAGATAAAGCTTCTTAGATCATCATTGTTAGATGATGCGCAAGCAATGCTGAGTAGTGCCTTTAATAAATTAATTGAAGGCGCTGTTTATAAGCCGATGTCGGAAGTGGCTCCGATTGTTAGAAGACAAATTGAAATTACAGTTGATGGTGAATATCCAGAACTGGGCGCTCGGTCTTTTGGCAAAGGTATTTTCCACAAGCCGACGTTAATCGGTGCGGAACTCGATTGGCAAAAGCTGTATACCGTCCACTCTGGTGATCTGGTCTTAAGTAATATTAAGGCTTGGGAAGGTGCTATTGCTGCTGCTGGAGACAATGATCACGGTCGAGTTGGATCGCACAGGTATATCACATGTGTTCCTGTAGAAGGAGTAACAACTGCTAACTTTCTGGCGTTTTATCTTCTGACTCAAGAGGGTATTGAGCAAGTACAGGCCGCTTCGCCAGGTAGTGCAGACCGAAACCGAACCTTAGCGATGAAAAGATTAGAGAAAATTAAGGTTCCTGTACCCGATTACGATAAGCAGCTTTGGTTTAATCAACTGCAAAGCTATGTTGAAAAAATTA
>NZ_FPAZ01000026.1 GCF_900116435.1 Pseudoalteromonas lipolytica
GCAATGGTATCGTCAACAGGAATGCCGTTTTCAAAGGGACGGTATTGGCGCAACCAATCAAGTTTATCTCGACCAAACACTTCTATATCGCTCCAACCCTCTGCTCCAGAAAGGACTGCACTCACAGTCAGAAATATCACATCAATAAAGTCATGTTGAACATTAATTTGCGTGCGGGGATCGGTAACTTCTGAAAAATGGCTTAGAAAACTCATAATTAACTCGTGTCATCAAAAAAACTATTTGATCACACTAATGATGATAAATATAACGAATTAAATCGATCAGATATCAGAGTAATTTAACAAAAGTACGATCTTGCCCTGGCGCGAAGAGTAATTTCCGCAATGGCTTACTTTGGGCACTGGTAGCGGAAGACGCTACAATTGATAATCCGGTATTTGATACCAATGTGTCACTAAATTATCAATTAAACGGTCTTGATTTACCTGATATTGGTTTTAATCAAGCTGATGCATTCAGCGATATTGATCGCGTTATGCTTAGTAAATACGGCATTTACCCGTATGAAAATGAAGATGAAGTCAAAGCGTTCCGACTCGATTTTAAATATGAGTTAGAGAATAACTGGTTTAGCTCAATTGAATTTGGTGCGCGTTACTCAGACCGTGAGTACAGCAATAACCGGTCAGTGTTTGAATACGGTAATGACGGCACATTCTCAGCCACTCAACCTCCACTTCGTTTGACTGATGACATGACCACCGTGGTTGATTGGCAGGGTGAGTTTAGTTATTTCCCATCATACTTAGCGATAGATTTGGATAAAGCACTAAACGCGTGGTTCCCTAATGGCATCCCACAACCTGTTCAAACTTGGGGTAACGCTGAGGGGGTTGTTGATTTAGATGGTGATGGTGAGCCAGATACACAAGGTTATACCACTAACTACTCATGGACCATGCTACAAAGTGGTTCAGTGTATGAAGAAGTGGTATCAGCGTATCTCATGCTCAATATTGATACCGAAATTGGCAAACTGCCTGTCACAGGTAACATTGGTATTCGTCGTGTTGATACGGACCAATCAGCGACGGTGCTTGAAAACGTTGGGAGTGATCCACAACTCGGTGCGCAATACATTGTCGATGATAACGGCATTGTTAACGACCTTTATGCACCAAACATATTAGGCATTAAATACACAGACTACCTACCATCATTAAACCTTAACTTTAAAATCAGTGATGCAACGCAAATTCGTTTTGCTGCAGCAAAAGTGATGGCACGTGCTCCGATTAACCGTTTAGCGGGTGACGCCAGTGCATCGGTTAATAATGATGGCGAAATTAATGGTTCAAGTACGAATAACCCATTCTTAAAACCTTTTTATGCGAATCAATACGATATTTCTTATGAGCAATACTTTGAAGATACGGATGGTGCCTTAGTCGTGGCGGCGTTCTATAAGAATATTGATTCATTCATAGATACGATAGCTATTGAAAACTTTGATTTTAAAGGGAATGGCTTCAACGTCCCTGAGTACATTGTCGACCCTGTAAGCGGTGAGCAAATCGAAACCACTAATGGTGTGTACACAACTGCGGTTAACAATGCTAAAGGGGGGTATATTCGCGGGATTGAGCTTGCTTATACGCAAGTTTTCTCTTTCTTGCCATCACCGTTTGAAGGGCTAGGGATTAATGCCAGTTATTCGTATACCGAGAGTGAAGTGCAATCAATCACCGATTTAGGTGGTGATTCTGTTTCGCAAGACTTACCGGGTCTCTCAAACAACGTCTTTAACGGGACACTTTTTTACAGCTACGAAAACTTTGAAACACGCTTAAATGTGCGCTATCGCGATGATTTTGTCTCTGAGCAAGTTGCTGTCAATGAGCAAGTGGTGAACTTTGATGCGGAAACCGTTATCGATTTCCAAACATCGTATCAGTTCACAGATTCATTTGGCATGTTATTACAAGTGAATAACCTGACTGATGAGCCTACACAAAGCTACTTCGGTACAACCAGTAAAACAGGGACCACGCAATTCTTTGGTCGCCAATTTTACTTAGGTTTTACCTATAACCATTGATCAGTAAGCTGGAGATAATAATATGAAAATAATAGCTGATTTTAACCGCTTACTCATTACCTGTAGCATAGCGTTGCTAGCTGCATGTGGTGGTGGAGCTAGTAATGATATTGATTCAGGGCAAGTTTTATTGACCTGTAGCGTACCGCAGATCCCCAATGCAGCGGGTACTGAATGTGTTGATCCACCCCCGATTAATTGTCCGGCCCCAACTGTGCCTGATGAAAATAATGAGAGCTGTGTAGTTGGGGCTGATCCAACACTGCCTGATCCTGTGGTTTTTCCAGCGGATGACGAAGCCATTTTGTTCTATAACCGTACCAGTGATGATGCTTATGAAGGGTATCGTTTGCACACGTGGAATAATGATGTGTGTGATGCATATGCAGCACCGTTTGATGCGACGGATTGGGCAAATGGTCATGAATACGATGGTATCGATCCGAACTATGGCGCGTACTGGATTGTAAAACTCAAAGACGGCTACAACGAGTGTGCCAACTTCATTGTACATATTGGTACTGAAGGTTCAGGCAAAGCGTTTGGTGATGTCGATTTAAAAATGCCATTGATGCAAGACGATGAAAAGTTCCAACGTATGAACTTTACCATTCATGGTGAACCATCCGTATTTGAATACCCAATTGTTAGCTTAGGTGAGCGTCCGGTGAGTATTTCTGGTGCGTCTGCGCAT
Source organism: Pseudoalteromonas lipolytica (assembly GCF_900116435.1). Lineage (GTDB taxonomy): Bacteria > Pseudomonadota > Gammaproteobacteria > Enterobacterales > Alteromonadaceae > Pseudoalteromonas > Pseudoalteromonas lipolytica. The sequence continues at coordinate 2,757 of NZ_FPAZ01000026.1, forward strand.
TGGATTGATCTTTCAACGGTGATTTATAAACCAAGCAATGAGCTTACGAGTATTATTAAATTGCACGCTTCAAGCAGTGCAGATTTAGCTGTCGATGAAGATACTGGTGAGTTAAATGGTCAAGTGGTTGAACTAACATCGACGTCTTTGAACGATGAGCAAGTAGCTAAAGTGCCACACCTTGCTGCATGGAATGCTTACCAAGGTAGCTGGGATGCAGCCGCTGCAAAAGAGCTGATTAAACACCAGTTGGTTGTGGCAGGCTATGATGCTGATGGCAAGCTAATTGAAGCAACTTATGTGCAAACCGCTAAAGCTCTCGATGACTTGTACACCAGCGGTGAAAGTGATGCCAATGAAGCACAACTAGGTGTGCATTACGCCAATAATGGCATTGATATCTCGGTATGGGCGCCTACTGCAAGCAATATGAAATTAGCGCTTTACGATGCTAATAAAACTGAGCTTGAACAACTTGCTATGACCTTTGATAGCACAACGGGTATTTGGTCTAGTAATGTCGATATCAGTCACGATCGCCATTACTACCGTTTTATGTTTGATGTTTATCATCCTACTACCAAGCAAATTGAACGTTTATGGAGCACAGATCCTTACTCTTTAAATGTTTCAACTAATGGTTTATACAGCCAACTAATTAATCTTGATGATGACGATACTAAACCGAGTGGCTGGGATGATCGTGTTGTACCAACCATTGATTACCCCGAACAAGCGGTGATTTACGAAGGCCATGTACGTGACTTTAGTGTTCGCGATGAAACGGTAAGTGAAGCAAACCGTGGTAAGTATCTTGCGTTTACTGAGCTTGATAGTGCGCCAATGCGACATCTTAAAAAGCTAGCTGATAATGGCTTAACACATTTCCACTTACTGCCACTGACAGATATTGGCACTATTGACGAAGATGCGAGCCAACGTGTAGATATTACAGCAACGTTAGGTGATTTATGTACACGCATTAACGATGATGCCGATGCATGTAAAACCGAAGATAAGAGCGCATTGATTATTGACCTAATGGCTTCATACCTACCGGGGTCTGATGATGCACAAGCACTTGCCAATGCAATGCGTGGTGTTGATAGTTTTAACTGGGGTTATGATCCGCATCACTTTATTGCCCCAGAAGGCTCTTACGCTTCATCGCCTGAAGGTATAGCACGAGTTAAAGAAACGCGTGCGATGATTCAGTCTTTACAAGAAATTGGTTTACGTGTCGTGCTTGATGTTGTTTATAACCACACTACGTCATCAGGTGTCTGGGATAAATCAGTCTTCGATAAACTGGTACCAGGTTATTACCACAGATATAACGAAATATCCGGTGATATCGAACGCTCAACTTGTTGTGAAAATACAGCAACAGAACATGTCATGATGGATAAGTTTGTTGCTGACTCTATGGTGATTCTAGCTCGTGATTTTGGTTACGATAGCTTCCGCTTTGATGTGATGGGGCATATGCCAAAAGCGTCAATTATGACGGCTCTTAGTGCAGTGCAAGCGGTTGACCCTGATACCTATTTCTACGGTGAAGGTTGGAACTTTGAGGAAGTAGCTGATAATCGATTGTTTGTGCAAGCTAAGCAAATAGATATGGCTGGCACAGAAGTCGGCACCTTTAATGACCGAATTCGTGAAGCAATTCGTGGTGGTGCTTTCTTTAGTAATAGTGCGACAGATGGCAACTTAGCCGAGCAAGATACGCTTCGCTTATCGCTTGCCGGTAACTTACAAAACTACATTCTTAAAGACTTTAAAGGCAATTCAGCAAAAGGCAGTAGCTTTAGTTGGAATACGCAGCCTGCAGCCTATGCTCTGGACCCTGCTGATAGTATTAACTATGTCTCTAAGCATGATAACGAAACATTGTGGGATCAGCTGCAATATAAACACGGCAATAACCTTAATATTGAAGAGCGTGTGCGTATTCACAATATGGCTCTAGCGATGCCATTAATGAGCCAAGGTATTCCATTTATGCAAATGGGTGCGGATATGTTGCGTTCTAAATCAATGGATCGTAATAGCTATGATTCTGGCGATTGGTTCAATTTTGTTGATTTCAGTAAAGAAACTAATAACTGGAATGTCGGTTTACCACCGGCACAAGATAACCAAGCTAAATGGGGCGAAATCGCACCAATTTCAGCAAATACCAATGCGCAAGCGATGGCAAGCGACATTGAATATGCAAGTAATGTATTTACTGAGTTCTTATCAATTCGCAGTAGCAGCCCGCTATTTAGCCTAACCACGGAACAAGACATTTTAGACCGCGTAGGTTTCCATAATATTGGAAAACGTCAACAGCAAGGTTTAGTGGTTATGAGCATTGATGATGGCGTTGGTTTGACGGACCTTGATAGCCAGTATGATGCGATTGTAGTGATTATGAATGGAACCGAGCAAAGCTTATCGCATACGGTATCTACTGCCTACGGTTTTGAGTTACATCCTGTTTTAAAAGCGAGTGTTGATTCAAGTATGTCAGCAGCAAGCTTTATGACAGGTGAGGGAGAGGGGACTTTTACAGTTCCTGCTTACACGATTGCTGTGTTTGTGAAACCACAAGGTGTTACGCAAGGTGAAGGTCTAAGTGCTAATGCTACTGTGGGTGCACCAGATATCGTGCCATTCGGTAGTACAACCGTTTATGTTCGTGGCTCATTAAACGATTGGGGTACGGCAAACGGCTTTGACTATGTAGGTAATGGCGAATATAAAATTGCCATCCCACTTACAGCAGGTAGCTATGAGTTTAAAGTGGCATCTGAAGATTGGTCTACGGTTGATTTTGGTGCGCTTTCTGCAGATGTTGCTGAAGTGATTGAAGGTGAAGACGAGCCACTTGCACGCAGTGGGGCCAATATGACCTTTACTGCAGCAATGGACGCTATCTATGTGTTCTCATTTGATGCAACCGACATCGAGAACCCTGTGCTTAAAGTGTATAACGAGGAGCCATTTGTGGGTACTTCAATCTATGTACGTGGTAATTTAAATGATTGGAGTACCAGTGACGAATTGATGTATCAAGGTAAAGGCGTTTACACCTTCACTAAGCAATTAATAGCTGGCAGCTATGAGTTCAAAGTAGCCTCTGGAGATTGGAAAACGGTGGATTATGGTTCAGGTGAAAGCAGTGCGGTTGTTACCGTAGGAACTGAGAAACTGCTTGCAGTGAAAGGTACAAACATGACTATCGACATTGCAAGGGATGGCCAATATCAGTTTGTATTTGATGCTAGCAACCTTGAAGAGCCACTCATGACCGTGTTTAACGCAGAAATGTTTGGTGAAACCCCTGTCTATCTGCGTGGAAGTATGAACAATTGGGATCCAGTTAACCTATTAACCTATGCAGGCGATGCTACATATAGTACGACAATAGCACTCGATGTTGACGATTATGAATTCAAAGTTGCGTCTAGTGACTGGAACACAGTGAATTTAGGTGGTAGTGGTGAATCGCCACTCGCTGTTCTTGGCGAAGCGGCCGCGTTAGAAGCTGTCGGTGCCAATATCTCATTGAGTATTACACAGGCGGGTAACTATCGTTTTACAGTGCAAGGACCTGATCTGAATAAACTAACAGTAATGGTTGAAGCTGTGGAATAGCTTTCCCTGCAGTACCCTTAAGCCGGGCTTTGCTCGGCTTTTTTTATTTTTATTGAAGCAGAGCTGAAGATTGTTTATGGTCATAAATCACCTATAAAGGAGCCTGTGATGTCAGAGACAAGTATATTGAGCGCCCGCTTTAATCCTAAAGTAAAACAGTATTGGTTATTACTGGGTATGTTTACCTGTGTGATTAGTATGATAGGTATTCCTTTTATCCCTATTGTTGCTCTTATTATTTGGCTGGTGGCAGGGCGTATTCTAGCTGCTATGTCGGCACAGCTATTAACGCGAAAACTGGTCGTTAAACGGGGTGTGTTCTTCAAAGAAGAAAAATCAATACCGCTTGAAAAAATCACTGATGTGGCATTGAGCCAAGGGCCTTTAATGCGCCAGTTTGGTTTGTACCGACTCAGCTTCGAAACGGCTGGGCAATCTGGTCAGGGGGCTTTGGTGTCTTTACTCGGCGTGATTGATGCTGCTGAATTTCGTGAAGCCATCCTAAAGCAAAAGGATGAAATAAGCCAAACAAGCGCTAAGGCTGAGCCACAATCTGAGGATAGCCAGTTAGCGCTTTTGCGTTCACTGACCTATAGCGTAAAAAACATTGAGCAAATGTTAGTTACGCTATTAGATGAAAAGCGTTAAACAGATTGCAACGTTGTGCTGCCAGCTTTTAGCGTAAAGGCTTTTTTGCGATCATTGAGCATGGTGTAACTGGCCGTTTTAATACTGCTTACAAATTGCCATTCTGCATGCGCTTGCTGTTCGGTGAAAGTGACTGTTAAATAACCGCGTTCAACTAGGTTATTATAGGCCAAGTCATTAACCAGTAATGCGATCACTTGTTCCATCTGTGCAACTGTTTCGGCTGATTGGCTGTTGAGTGCCAAATAGTTTTCAAGGCCAGGTGATGATACAGAAGACGTTGCAAACTCAACGCCGGCAGTGAGTGACGCTGCAAACGGATTACTCGCATCGGTAACGAGTTGGCCTGCCCATGCATTGTGAGTGTCGCCAGCGAGGACCACGAGGTTTTTCTCTGCAGTGATTGCCGTGCCAAGTATCACTTCTCTCTCGTAAGCATAACCATCCCATGCATCTAGGTTATAAGGTGCTGTTGTTTCTACCCGTGCTCGTTCTTGTGCTGTCACACTTGGATCCCCCGCTAAAATGCGTCCTTTAATTTGCGCAAGTTCGCTGAATAATACATTGGCTTTTGCAAGTAACTCACTGGGATCATTGCCTCCGGCTTGTGCTATTTGAATTGACATTAACAGTTGCAGTATTTCAAAAGGTAAGTGCATTTTAGTCATTAATACTTGCTGACCCAGTACTTGCCATTGTGTTGTTGCCGTACTTAACCCGTCGGTAAGCCAAGTGAGTTGCTCGTTTCCTAATAGGGCTCTCGATGGTGAACTGATTGCAGCGGCAAAATCGCTTTGTCCTTGTGCACTTGTTAAATCAAAGTCGGCATAGTTTAGTTGTTCATCACGGGCTAAAACACGCGTATCGAGCATGTGCAATGACACTAAATTACCAAATTCAAAACGGCGATAAATTCGTTCTTTATCGGCGACATTGCGTATTGGCATCCATTCAAAATAGGCTTGTAAGGCGTGCAGCTTACGTTCGGTAAAATCGCCTTCTCCTTCGTTATGGTTTTCAGCACCATTTTTCCACGTGTCGTTGGTAATTTCGTGGTCGTCCCACACCGTTATAAATGCGCAATTACCGTGTGCGGCTTGTAAGTCTTTATCTGTACGGTAATGGGCATAGCGTTTGCGGTAATCAGTAAGCGAAATAATTTCTTCACTGTTATCATCGGGCAGTAAGCGTCCAAGTAAGGCTGCATCCTCTGTGGCATAGCCGTTATTACCGTATTCGTAAATGTAATCACCCAAATGCAGTACCGCATCTAAATCGGTTTGCTTAGCTATTTCACCATACACATGGAAAAAGCCTGCGGGGTAGTTGGCACATGACACAACTGCAAATTTTACTTGTTCAATGGTGCCCGTAGGGAGTGTTTTACCTTTCCCAATAGGTGATGTTTTGCCATTACTTATAAAGCGGAAATAATAGGTGGTGTTTGCAGTTAATCCTTGTAGATCAACTTTTAAGGTGAAATCAGTTGCCGCTGTTACGTCGGTCTCGCCATCGTGGCTAATCGTGTCAAAATTAGCATCGGTAGATGCTTGCCACTTGACTTTAATACTGGAGGTTGCGGTATCAAGAGGCGTAACGCGGGTCCAAATTATAAGGCTATCGGCCAGTGGGTCACCACTTGCAACGCCATGGTCAAAACTGACATGGGTGCTGACATCTTCATCGTCGTCTAAAGTGCAGCCCGTTAAACCTAAAGATAAAACGGCGACCCCAAATCCGGCCGCCGATGCTTTTAAAAAATGTCTTCGTGTAAATGTCATTGCTCTGTACCTGTTAAAAGAAAAGTAAGAGCTTATCCGACCAGTGTTACTGTTCTGTGAAGCTAAAAAACGTGGCAGATTTGTTCAGCATTACACGTAATTACTGTGACATTTTCGTAACCTACGCGGGTTAGTGCTTCAGCACTGAGTGTGGCCCGGGCGCTACTTGCACAGTGCAAATAGATTGGCCGAGCAGGGTCTTTTTCAATTTCCATTAGTTTCATTTCAAGCACACCGCGCGGGATATTAATCGCACCTGTTGCGGCTTTTGTGGCATGCTCGGCGGGCTCACGTACATCAATCAATAAACCATGATTTTCGCTTAATTCTTGTTTTGCTTGCTCTGCACTAATGCGGCGCTGATTAGGGGCAACAATTTTCATTAGGTCAGGAATTGGGGTTAGCATACTAATCCTCCATGCCAAGTTTGCGTAATAGGGTGATCATAGGACACCACTTAGTGAATGCCGATTGAATTAAGTTTAGAGCAATAAATACCGTAAACCAAATCCACATAGGATTGTGAAACTGTTGGAGCAACAATGAAATACAGATCATTACACCAGCAATAAGGCGGAGCGCGTCATTTAGTTTCATAATTAAACCTCAATAACAAAGGGTGATGTAATTAATATATTAGAAAAAACTACATTAGTAAATTCTAATATTAGACTTTTCTAATATATCTATCTATACTTTACGGGTATTTAAGAATATAGAGTGGTGTGATTATGAACATCGATTTTGCGGCAATGGCCGACAATGTTGAACAAGCAGAGCAAATATTAAAGATCTTAGCGAATAAAAATCGCTTGATGATTCTATGCTCATTGCAAGAGGGAGAACTGAGTGTCAGTGAGCTTAATGAAGCGGTTCCTCTGGCACAGTCTGCTTTGTCTCAGCATTTAGCTGCACTCAGAAAAGCTGAAATTGTGGCGACTCGTCGTGAAAGCCAAACAATTTACTATCGTGTCGTTGATAAAAGTGTGATGGCTATTTTAGAAACACTTCATGGTTTATTTTGTAAAGGTAGTTAAGGGATGAATGCTATCGATAATGCCGTAAAAAATAGCTTAAGTGGGCGAATTCCAGTCATTATTTTTATAATGGCGATACTGCTCGGTCTCATGGCGCTAAAGCAAACACCACGCGAAGAGGAACCACAAATAGTGGTGCCCATGCTCGATATTTATGTTGCTGCCCCGAATGTTGAAGCCCCAGAAGTCGCTCGGTTAGTGACAGAACCATTAGAAAAGCTATTAGCGCAATTAACCGGTGTTGAACACATCTACTCGACGACACACAGTAATAATGCCGTGGTTACATTGCGCTTTGAAGTAGGCCATGATCGCGAAAAAGCGATACTCGATACGTATGCCAAGCTTTACAGTTACCAGCACACTATGGCGTCAGTGATTACATCGTGGCAAATTCGCCCCGTTGAGGTGAATGATGTGCCAATTGTGATGCTTGGGTTGTTCAGCAAAGACTCAAAACTCTATGATGACTACCAGTTAACGCGTTTTGCGAATGAAATTGCCACAAGCTTACAGCGCATTGAAAATACCAGCGAAGTCAAAGTGATAGCAGGTCGAACTCGGCAGCTCACTATCGACCTTGATGCCAGCGCATTAGCGGCACACCAAACCACTTTAAACGACGTATATTATGCCCTCAAGGTGTCTAACCAGCTGGTTAATGTTGGCAGTGTTGTAGATGGTAAACAGCACATTGCTTTGCAAGTGGGGGATGTATTACGTACTCAGTCGGCAATTGAACACCTCGTTGTTAACGTAGTAAATGGTAAAAGTGTTTATTTGAATGATGTGGCGACTGTCGCCGATGGCCCCAGCGAAGCCCAAAGTTATCAATGGCTTGCTCAATCAGATACTGAGCAGCAACTGCCATTAGTGACGATTAGTGTTGCCAAGCAAGCAGGCACAAATGCGGTGGCTGTTGCGAATCAAGTGCATGATGTGATGAACCAGCTATCGGTGACATTATTGCCTGATGAAGTTGGCTACACGGTACTGCGTGACTATGGCCGAACTGCCAATGAAAAAGTGAATAACCTCACTTCTAGTTTGGTGTTTGCAGTATTTACAGTGGTTATTTTTGTTGGCGTGTTTTTAGGCTGGCGACCCGCTATTGTGGTCGGTCTTGCGGTGCCTATTTGCTACGGTATTACTTTAACGCTCGACTTCGCATTTGGGTATACCATTAACCGAGTAACCCTGTTTGCACTGATTTTATCTCTGGGCTTACTTGTTGATGATCCTATTACAGGAATCGACAATATCAGTCGTTTTATAACTAAAAAAGGTGATAAAAAACAAAATATTGTTGATGCCATGAGTGAAATTAGAGTGGCTCTATTTATGTCGACTCTAACCATTATGGTGGCATTCTTTCCGCTTGCGTTTATTACTGGCATGATGGGCCCTTACATGGCACCTATGGCATTCAATGTGCCTGTTAGTGTAATGGTTTCAACTATGGTGGCGTTTTTTGTGACGCCATGGCTGGCCATGAAATTACTCAAAGCCCCCGTTGATGACAACATGCAATTAGAGGCCAACCCTCATAGTTTATATGAGCGTATTTTGTCGCCATTACTTGAATCTAAAGGCCGTGCAAAACTAGTACTATGGACCACCTTAGGGTTGTTTATCGCCAGTGCCATGTTGCCAGTAATGCGCGCTGTCCCATTAAAGTTGCTGCCGTTTGATAATAAAAACGAACTCCAAGTCTTAATCGATATGCCAGAAGGCACCAGTCTTGAGCAAACAGCCGCTTTTACCCGAAAAGTGCAATCGGTCACTTGGCAATTAAATGAAGTGAGCGAAGCGGCAGCGTATGTTGGCCAGCCATCAAGCATGGACTTTAATGGTATGGTCCGTGGGTATTACCGAAGAGAAGCCGCAAACCTTGCTGAGCTTAGAGTATTACTAGTTGATAAAACCGAGCGTGACCATCAATCTCATGGTGTGGTTATGCGCTTACGTGCTGCATTAGCCCCTCTGGCAACCGAGGGTATTGTGCTAAAAGTGGTTGAAGTACCGCCAGGGCCTCCTGTCCTAAGCACCTTGGTGGCCGAAGTATACAGTGATCCATTTGTTGATACACACACGCACCATCAGGCTGCAGCTGCTGTTGCAAATAGACTTAAACAAGAACCGCATGTAGTCGAAGTTGATACCAGTATGGCTGCTAATGCGCCATTACAACGCTTCATAACAGATAAAACCAAAGCGTCGTTATCGGCTGTTTCAACCCAAGATATCGCACACGCTTTAGCGATTGCCTCGCACGGTGAAAATGTCGGTGTGCTGTATGTTAGTGGAGAAACTAACCCTGTCGCTATTAAATTGCAGCTACCATATCAAGATCGTAACCAATTTGCTCAGTTACTCGCATTGCAAGTTCGTGGCGACAGAGAGCTTGCAAAAACCAGCGATGAGTTTGGGCTGCAAAGTGCGCCACGTCCGCTGGTGGCATTATCTGAGTTAGGGGCATTTAAATATCACGATGTTGCAAAACCGATTATGCGTAAAGATCAGCGAAATGTGGTTTACGTCATGGCTGAACTCAATGGCCGGACACCCGCTGAGGTAATTGCCGATGTTAATGCAGATTTAGCTGTTAGCAGTAATGCGTTCAAGCAAAGTGATTGGCAAAGCAGGCATTTTTTTAGTAATGGTGGCACCGCGTCATGGCAATTGCCTGCGGGGACAGAGGTCACTTTCAGTGGTGAAGGTGAATGGCGCATAACCATTGATGTATTCCGTGACATGGGGATTGCGTTTGCGTTTGCATTAACGGCCATTTTTATCATTCTGCGTATTCAAACACACTCTGCCAGTTTGTCACTGATTATTATGTCGGCTATTCCCTTGACAGTCATTGGTATCATGCCGGGTTTTTGGTTATTGAATCAATTTGGTGAGCGCAGTATTGCTGGCGCCCCTGAGCCTGTGCTGTTCACTGCAACGGCCATGATAGGCATGATTGCGCTTGCGGGGATAGTTGTGCGTAACTCACTTATTTTAGTTGAGTTTATTAATCAAGCGCGCGGGCAAGGTATGGCTATTAAAGAAGCACTTATTGCAGCGGGTACTGTGCGTATGCGACCTGTTTTACTGACCGCAGGCACCACTTTATTAGGTAACTTGGTAATCACTTTAGACCCTGTGTTCAGTGGCCTAGCGATTGCGATTATTTTTGGTATTGTGGCATCAACACTGTTCTCATTGTTTGTTGTGCCATTGGTTTATTATTTAGTGTTTGCAAAGGATGCAGCCAAAGAGGAACACGCTCATGCAGGGTAAATCGAAACTTATTGGTTCAATTATCGCGTTAATGGTCATTATTGTTGCGGTACTTTACATGGCTGGCAGCTTTTCTGATAAACAAGCCCCAGGCATAAAAAATCCCGCGGCGAGTGAGTACACAGGTCAGTTACTTACTGTGACATTGGCTGATATTGCACGTGATGAAATTGTGCCAGGGACCGTTATTGCTAAGCAAAATACCCAAATATCATCGCGCGTTATGGCGCAAGTTGAACGTTTAAATGCGCGTGCTGGTGACACTGTGCGCCAAGGTGATGTATTAATTACCTTGCAACAAGACGATTTTAAAGCACAGCTTGCTCAAAGTGACGCACAAATTAATGCTATTAATGCCTCGCTTACCCAAGCTGAAAAGCAGCTCAAGCGAGTTAATGACCTTTTCAAACAAGGTTTAGTGTCAGTCAGTGATTATGATGATGCGAAAGCAAGGTTTGATAATTTAAGCGCAAATCTAGCCATTGCTAAGCAGCAGCAAACTCAAGCGCAAGTGGCATTGAGTTTTACAAAAATTAAAGCGCCTATTTCAGGCGTGGTCGTAGAGCGATTTGCTGAACCGGGTGATACCGCCACTCCGGGCAAACCGTTACTTGCGCTTTATAACCCACAACAATTGCAATTGGCGTTTAATGTCAGAGAACAGCAAGCTATTAAGTTGGCTGTTGGGCAAACATTAACAGTAACGCTTCCAGCATTATCGACATCTATGAGCGCAACGGTAACCGAAATTGTTCCCGTAGCTGATAGCGCAGCCCGCAGTATGGAAATCCGCTTAGAAACGCAGGCTCAAATAGGGTTAATGCCGGGATTGTATGCGCAATTACGTTTACCATTGGTCACTGCCAAAGGCGTATTGATTGACCCAAGCTGGGTGCATCAATATGGTCAATTAAGTATGGTGTATGTGAAAGAAGGCGGTCATATTGTGCGTCGCTACGTACGCTTAGGCGAAATGGTGGGTAATAAGCAGCACATCGTTGCAGGCTTAACCCCTGGTGATGTGCTGGCTGTCGATTTTGAGCTTAAATAAAGGTTGCTATCTCGTCCAGTGGCTTTTTCACTAAGGCATGCTCAGGCAGGGTTGCATCAGCACTCGGGTAGCCTGCGATAAGGAGCATATAAGGGCGTTCGTTATCTTTATCTCGACCACAAACCTCGGTTAAAAAGCTCATTGGTTTTGGCGTATGCGTTAGTGTGGCAAGTCCTGCTCTGTGCAGGGCTTGAATCAAAAAGCCTGTGGCAAGGCCGACAGATTCATGCACATAATAGTTGGTGTTTTTATCATCGGATGTAATACCGCCTTTCTTTTGACTGAATACAGCAATAAGCCAAGGGGCATGCTCAAGGTAGGGTTTACTGGCATCGGTGCCAAGTGGCTTTAGAGCGTTCAGCCATTCTTCGCCAGCACGGCCTTCGTAAAAGGAGCGTTCCAGTTTTTCTGCCGCATCACGAATTTGTTTTTTAACGTCATGACTGTGTATCGCAACAAAGTGCCAAGGTTGATGGTTTGCGCCACTCGGTGCAGTACCTGCGGCTTTAATACAGGTTGCAATTATTTCTTTTGGGACTGGGCGGTCACTAAAACTGCGAATACTGTGTCGTCGCTGACTCACGGCTAAAAATTCTTCTGCACGCTTGAGCATTTCGTCGTGAGGGTATTCAATAAAATCATTGAGTGGCTTATTTTTGTGTTCTTGCATGGCTTTTCGCTTCTTATCTGTTAATGATGTCATCACATTATAGTTGTGTATGCAGGTTTCGGCGGTAGTCTTCTAACTCATTACTTAACCAGTCTTTTGATGTAAGTAACGTGCCATTGCTAAGTCTGACTTTATAGGGCTTACCGCTCCATGAACTTTTACTGGCGAGATTCTCTATAAACTTTTCGGCGGTTTTAGCGTAACGAGTTGCTTTACTGTATTTCATCGCCAAGTGCTCGGCGGCATCTTTACTTGAATGTTCGGTCCCGTTGCGAATAAAAATAGCATCGCTCTGCGCCACAAAGTCTATTAAATGATTAATCTCTTGCTCTGCAGTGTTGGCATAACTTAATTGACTAACAGATAGTAACATCAGGCTCAGTAGCCAATATCCTTTGATCATTACTTTCATCGTGCTTCTTGCTCTATCGTGAGGGTTGCAATTATGGGATTGTGATCTGAACTTTCAAGCTCAGGCACAACCGTTGTTTCTATTTTGACACCACGTACCCACACTTGGTCAAGTGCTAATCCAAATGCTTTGGTGCGTTTATCGTCTAAATAGATGGCTTCATGTAAACCAAGGTTTTTGAGTGTTTGTGTGACGAGTTGTTGTCTTTCATCACTCCAGGTGTTGAGGTCGCCAGCAAATATAATGGGGCCGGTGTGATGGCGCATAATGTCTGCGGCATCATCGAGTTGTTGTTTTAAGTCGCTAATGCCCAAGGTAAAGTTTATAGCGTGTAGGTTAACACTGAGTAATAACTGTTGATTTGGTAAGGCATATTCAACGATATTGGTCGCTTTTGGGCTGCGCAGCCACGGTTCTACATGCGTTAATGTACAGTGTACTGTAGCTGGCCAGCGGCTTAAGGTCATGACACCAGATTGCACGTTACCACTTTTATAGCCTTTGGCAAAACGCCAATAAGGCTTTAGATTGGTAAGGGTTGAGTCTTTAATGGCTTCTTGTAATAAGACAATATCTGCACTTTCATTGAGTGTGTTTAAGTCGTTGAGTAAGCCGTCAATTTGGGCTTTATAAATATTCCAACTGAGCAGTTCAAATTGATATGGCAATATATAGTGTCCCGCATAAGTTTGCAGACGGCTTTGTGCTAATTGTTGCTGGCAGCCAGCTAAATTAGCCGCCGTTTTTGTGATCCCTTGTTGTTCATCAGAAAGTGGCTCACTTGAAAGACTGTGCCAAGATAATAAACTCAAAAACAATAAGTGCAGATACGATGCCATAATGCCCCTAAATTGCTGACCTAACCCTTAGTTGAAGACAACTTAAGTTTAGTTCAAAGTAAGCATGCTAAAAAAGAGATGCTTTTCTGGTACTCAATCACATATAAACACTGCGATGTTTTACTCATAACGCAGCGCATCAATTGGGTTTAAACGCGCAGCCTTAATAGCGGGCGCTAAACCAAACACAATACCAATCAATGAAGTAAAGCCAAACGACAGCATAATCGCCCAACCCGGTATGTAGGCTTCTGGCATGCTCGGCACTAATATTGAAATCAGTGCGGCAGCGCCATAACCAATCGCTAAACCAATTAAGCCGCCAAACAGCGATAGCACGACAGCTTCAACTAGAAATTGCAGCATGATAAAACCAGGTGTTGCCCCTAAGGCTTTTAAGGTGCCGATAACGCGGGTACGTTCCGTTACCGAAACCAGCATGATATTCATCACACCAATTCCACCGACGACTAGGCTTATACCTACAATTCCAGCGGTAATGGCAGTTGCGCTACCTGTAAATTTATCAACATTAGCACGGACTTTTTCCGCGGTCTCAAATTCAAAGTCGTCTTCATCACCGTCTTTTAATTTATGAAGCTGTCTGAGAATTCGACGAATTTTAGCCAACACTTGTGCTTCGTTAGCGTCGTCTTTTAAGCGGAACATCATTTGTACATTCGTATCAACGCTACCCCCTTCGAGGGCACTCATGGTGCTGATCGGAATATTAATATAATCGTCTTGATCAAAGCCAAGTAAGCTCCCTTGCTTTTCAGCAACACCAATAATGCGAAACCACTCACCGCCCAGTTTAATGTACTCGCCAACGGGGTTGTCGGGTAAGTTAAGCTTTTCAATTATCGATGGACCAATAAAAGCAACGCGACGGCGCTTTTCGTCATCTTCTGCGCGAATAAATCGGCCTAATTCAGGGTAGGTACGGTAGGCTCTTTGATAATCTTGTTCGGTGCCCATCACTCGTGACGAGTGGCTTTTGTTGCCATACTCAGCAGCGCCAGAAAATCGCCATGTAAACATTAATGCAGTGAAGGTTTCAGCTTCTTTTATTCGCGCCTTTAAGGTTAAGAAGTCGCTATAAGTTAGCTTGGCTTGCTGTCCCACCATTTCTTTTTCAACACTGGTATAGGGCTTTATATTGGTTACATCTGGAGACATATCAGCGAGTTGGTCATTAATTTGTTTGGTAAAACCCTGCATAACGGCCACCACAGTGACAACCGCAGCGACCCCGATGATGATCCCTAAACAGGTGAGGGCACTGCGCATGGCATTGGCTTTAATTGCCATGAGTGCCGCTTTACTTCCTTCCATTATTGCAATAGCAGATCTAAACATGCAGCCTTGCTCCTTCACCTTTACGAGTGTCGCTCACCACTTTCCCATCGACGAGTCGAATAACGCGTTGACAATGGTCGGCAATATCTTGCTCGTGAGTCACTAAAATAATGGTGTGGCCTTCGTTATGTAATTCATCAAATAGGGCCATGATCTCGGTGGTCGTTTTGCTATCTAAGTTACCGGTTGGCTCATCACCAAGTAGAATGTGTGGCTTGGTTACGAGCGCGCGGGCAATGGCTACACGTTGTCGTTGACCGCCAGATAGCTGGCTAGATAAATGGTTCACTTTATCGCCAAGGCCAACACGCTGTAATGACTCAAGCGCTTTTTTTTTGCGTTCTTTCGCGGAGATAAAACGATAAACGAGCGGCTGCATAACATTTTCCAGTGCGGAAGCGCGGGGTAATAAGTTAAAACTTTGAAATATGAAACCCACGCTTTCATTGCGTTGATGAGCAAGCTCAGTTTCACTCATTTGTTTAACTAACTTATCTTTTAAATAGTAATCACCACTGGTTGGGGTATCTAAACAGCCAAGCAAATTCATTAAGGTTGATTTACCTGAACCCGATGGGCCGATGATGGCAACATACTCATTTTGTGCAATTTCGATATTGATGTCATCCAGGGCTTTGAAAACTTGCTCGCCCATTTTGTACTGTTTATTAATATTAGTCAGTTTGATTACCACAGACATCAGGATGCCCCTTTTACAAGGCTGTCTTTAATTGCCACGGTATCGCCATCTTTTAATGAACTAAGCGGTCTTGCAGGACCAATCACAATGCGCTCACCCACCGTTACACCCTGTGTTATCGCTTGCTCTATATCTGATGAAATTCCCACCTTAACAGGCGATTTAGTGACGGTGTTATCGGCGTTTAGCTTCCATACAAAGTAGGTATCATCTTCCTTTTGAATTGCTTCAATGGGGAGTTTTAAACCATTTTCGGTAATGCTTGTGGCAATTTCAGCTCGGCAACTCATACCAGCATAAAGTTGACGCTCAGTGGCATCAAGCAGCACTTTGACTTTAAACGATAGCCCTTGCGAACCTGGTTGGTTTTTTGCTGAAGTGCCAATGTTTATGACTTTTCCTGTAAAGGGTTGATTAGGGTAGGCTGCGGCATAAATGTCGGCATGTTGATTTAACTTTATGCCAGCAATATCAGTTTCATCAACCCGTAACTCCGCTAAAATTGCACTGGGGTCGGCGACTAGCATTAGGTCTGAACCAATAATGTTTGTCGTACCGGCTATCACGGTTTCACCTTCTTTAATGTTGACCGAAGCGAGTAGCCCACTCATGGGAGCGCGAAACACACTTTTATTTAAACGGTCTTCGGCAATCAGTAACGACGCTTGTGCTTGATGATAGGCTTCACGTTTCGCTTCAATATCAATTTCGGCTAAATCACGCGCGTTTTGTAGGTTTTCATACACTTCTTGGCCTGCAAGCCCGACTTCATAGAGCTCTTTTTGTCGACTTAATTGTCGCTCAATATTTTTCAGGCGTGTTTCGCTGTGTTTAATATCAATCTCGGTTGCACGCAACACCGCTTTGTTTCGCGCCACCTCAGATTCAAATGCAGTGGTATCAAGGCGCATTAAAATATCGCCTTCGGTGACACTTTCACCTTCTTCAACAAATACCTTCGCAACCCGCCCAGTGACTTCTGAGCGTAACTGTACTTGGGTGTTAAATACCAGATTACCAGAGGCCAAAATTGAATCAGCAATACTACCTTGTTCAACGTTTGCTACATGCATTTCAGGCACTTTTTTGCTGTTTGTTATTTGCTTAGATATGAGTAATGCTGCAAATGCCGTGATAGCAAGGCCAATAATGATGGCTTTTTTCATGTTACTTCCTTGTGGGAATAAGAGCGGCAATGCCGCTCATTTGATAGCTAGATGATTGCAATAACTGTCCAAATACCGTAGATCGCGATACTGGGTAGGGCAGCAAACAGGAGTGCTTTATTAAAGTTGAAGTTAGTCCAACACTTTAAACCGACTGCCGCTAGTACAATGCCCCAGATAGAGAAAATGTTTAGGCTTTCAAGCATGGTATAAAAAGGATGACCGACCTCAAGGCCGATGAGCAATTGATTGATTGAGGCATAATTAAAGAGGGTTGGTGAAAGCTGGTTGTTGCTGGCAGTTAAAACGAGGATCAATATACCCAAGCTTGAAATAACCATTGGCATCATGGTCCACACGCCAAACCCATACCACGCACCGTAACTATAGTTAGCCTCTGGATCTTGCTTTGATACAAATAGGTAGTAACCCGCCATCAATGCATTAATAACAGCTAAGCCAATAATACCACCAAAGAGCGCAAACCATACCTGCATATCAAGCGTTTGCTCCATGCTTTGACGGATCATTTTTTGCTCAGCAATTGTGGCATCAACACTGGCTGCAGCGACTTGCTGATCGATTAAAAACTGAGGATCTGCTTTGTTATAAAAAGCGAGCATACTTGCCGCGAGCATGCCTGCAAGTAATATGAAAGCAACAAAAGACCAGCCTTTTGCCTCCTTCACTCCATTAAACGCTTTGCTTGGGCTGATAAAAATATCAACTAGTGCTGTCACTGCATTCGACGATTTCATTATTATTCCTTGTTAAGTAACATTTATTTTTAGGTACTAAAATACCCTGATTTATTATTAATTAGAAGTCTGATTTGTAACTATATGTTAACAGTTGTGAATAGGGAAATTGTGTTATTCTTTAAAGAGTAAGATAGGTGGAATAATCAAGATTAAGTAGGTATATATAGTGAATAACAATGTGCGTTGTATTGATGAATTAGTACTGGGATTTTGGCGCTTGCTAGATTGGCAAATATCACCACAGCAATGCTTAAGCTTTTTAGAGCAAGCCATTGAAGTAGGGGTTACACACACTGACCATGCTGATATTTATGGTGAATACGGCTGCGAAGCTGAATTTGGTAAAGCGTTACAATTAAAGCCGAGTATTCGTGATGAAATAAAAATAATCACTAAATGTGGAATTAAACCCGCATTTCCCAGTTTAGGCTTGCAAGGCAAAGCGAATCATTATGACTCGAGTGCAGCACATATCATCGCATCCGCTCAGCAATCGCTTAAACACTTTAATACCGACCGATTAGATGTGTTATTGATCCATCGCCCTGATTATTTAATGAATGCAGATGAAGTAGCTGAAGCATTCAATACTTTAAAAGCAAATGGTGATGTTATTGACTTTGGTGTTTCAAACTTCACGCCGTCACAACTCAGCTTACTGCAGTCCCGTTTAGACTTTGATTTAGTCACGAATCAAATAGAGTTTTCGCCTTATGAGATGAAAGCGCTTGATGATGGGACTTTGGATCAATGCCAATTACTTGATATTAAACCCATGCTTTGGTCACCTTTAGCGGGCGGGCGTTTATTTTCAAATGACGATGAAAAAGCAGTGCGTTTGCGTGCGGTGTTGGAGCAAGTTGGCAACGAAATTGGAGCCAGCTCTATCGATCAAGTTGTGTATACTTGGTTACTCATGCACCCAAGTTTGCCATCGGTAGTATTGGGTACAGGCAACATTGCCCGGGTTAAATCAGCCGTCGCAGCGAAAGAATTCACGATGAATCGTGAGCAATGGTATCGTATTTGGCAAGGCTCTACAGGCCACAGTGTGCCATAATTTTAAAGTGCGCTTTAACGAGAAAAGGGCCTTTCGGCCCTTCGTGTTGCAGCAAGTAACACATTCTTTTTTAAAGCGTAAAGTCAACTGCGTAAGCGACATACACTTTTACATCAGAGCCATCAATGTCTGTGTCAGACACGCCAAATGTAAAGCCGTCTTTTGACACAGAAACACCGTAGTCAATGATATTATCATCACCAATGAAATCGCCTGAGTAATGACCCAGATGAAGAGCCATTTCTGCACCGGTACTGCCAACTGGGAAGCTATAGTCAGCATTTAAGTATAAAGAATCTCCAAAATCTGTACCGTCACCGCTGGCTGCTGATGTAGCAAGGATTGCAGCACCAAAAGTGAAACTACCCATGCTGATGCTACCGTAGATCTCTGAAAAGTCAGCGTCAGTATAAGATGCTGCATCAGGGTAAGCATAATAAATGTAGCCAACATCGTAGCTAAATGTTTCATTGATATCACCGCCAAAACCTGCATAAAGGTCTAGCTCGTAAGTCATGTCGTCAGCCCAGCTGGCATTCGATACCCAAGTACCTGCGTAAAAGCCAGATTCACTTGCGTAATCAATACCGCCCTGAATTGCAGCATCACCCCCAGTTTGCTCTTGACCACGCCATAAATAGTTTGAAGTAGCCGCAGCGTTTGCTGTTACTTCTGCATAACTATATGTTGAGCTCAAAGTTAATAGCGCAATGGCGCTTGCTACGACCGTTTTTTTTAGTTTTAGCATGTTTCTCGTATCCTGTTGTTATGTTGATTTGCCCCATTTCAGATTGCAGTCTGGTTATTATTTGAGGACAGTTTTTATGTGTTGTCTGGATACGATGTAGCACTGGTTGTGCCAAGTTAATTCTGAAAGGGATATTTTATGTTTAACTGCTTTAAAAACAGCCTTTTAAGCGTGTTATTTTTTAAAGTTTAGATTTATTTGAATTGTTCATGCGCACACCTGTGGTGCAAAAAATAACCCGGTTGCACAATCGCGAAGCAACCAGGTTTTTCTTGTTTGATAGAGACTTAGCCAAAAATGGCACGCATTAGGCTGATTGTTTCTTCAACGCTACGTCCTTTTTCAACTTCGCTGACGATAGAGTCTCGTTTTGTTTTTATATGCTCGGGGATATCGTCACTTGCAAGCGCGCGGTCTACTAAAATCTCAGCAGACTCTTTGCCGCGACGCACCGTCTTTTTACCTGCTGAGCTCGTTGTACTCTTAGGCTTGTTTAACAACTTAATATAATTAGAGTTATCTGCGGTGCTCTTATCTGCATAATAGAAGAAGCTCGGTAATAGGGCTTTGATTTCAACTAAAGATTGCTCAAGCTCATTTGCTGCACTGGCCATTTTGAACCAAGGCATGCTATGAATTGCAGTAACCACGTCTTGCCAATAACGTTCAAAATCACGGTTGTTTAATTTAGGAACTCCCAACGAAGCGCAAAGCGCATCAAGCTTACTATTTGTAATAGGCGTAAATACATCAGGGCGGCGCATTGCTAATAAGCGCGTTGCAGGCGCAAGCGTTGGTTTCTCTTCGCTGCCTGTAAAGGCCATAAAGTAAGCAACCATAAAATGTTGATAGTGTTCTTGTGTCACATCGCCTTCTAGGGGAATGTGCGCTAGGGCTTCGTCAAAAGCCGCAGGCAGGTCGCTCAGCATTTGATGGAACCCTTTGGCGCTTTTGGTTGAAGCAAACCATTCAACATCAAAGTTATAGCTACTTGGGTCAAGAGAAGCCGTGTGTTTGCCTGCAAAAGCCAAGCGGTCTTCTGGAATCATTTCTTTTAAAGTTTGTGATTTAATTGCGCCAATGTAGTTTGCTAAACGTAATTGCTCATCAAGCGCAATGAGCTCTCTATGTTGCTCAATAAAGCCTGTAACGACAGGCCAAGGTGCAACGCGCAGCGTTTTCAATTGCAAGAAGCTAATGGCAGAGATCAGTAAGTCGTGAAGTTTTTTTAATGTCGGTAACTGCTTATCTTCTAATAAATCATAGTTAATACGATCGCGGCTTGCACTGAGTAGCTCATAGCACCAACCTAAAAAGTCTTCTGGGTGGTTGTCTACTTTCACGGCCATTAGGTTGAGGCTTAGCTCTGAAGATTGCTTGAGAATATTTTGATAAATTTGACTTTCTTGCTCGCTAAGCGCCATTTTTGACGGTGAAATAAGCAGTTTCTTCATGCCTTGTAGACTCTCCAGTTTGATATATTTTTTAGTCACTTTATTTTAGCTTAAATAAGCTAACAGCAACAGGGGCGTGCATCATACCGAAGAATACATGGGATGCAATCTTGATAAGTTAAATCTGCACAAGATTGCATTTAAAGGCGTTAATCTGCTTCGTCTAGTGAAAATAATTGCTCGACAGTTGTATTAAACTGCCGGGCTATCTTTAATGCAATGATCACTGAAGGCGTAAAGCGAGACGTTTCGACCGTACTAATTGTTTTACGTGAAACAGCGATAGCATCGGCTAGCTCTTGTTGCGAAAGCCCTGCGGCTTTGCGATATTTTGCAATATGATTTTGCACTATTGCTCCTAGTCTCTACTTTGCCAAAGAATTGAGATGCCATATATTAAACTCATTTCAGCCAGGTAAAAGGTAGCCATCATGCTATGAGAAACATCTAAAGCTAACTCATCAGACAATAAATACACCGCACCCATACTAAAGAGTAAACCAAGTACAACATGTTTATAGGCAATGGTGTCAATCGTATTTAAAAACTCATCTTTATAAGTAAGGCGATATTTCATTTTCCATGTAAACCCACCTCTTATCACAAACATACAGAATGATCCCAGAAAAGCAGCACTGCCTAAAAACAACAAGGGGGCCGATGTTTGATTAAGCGCAGGGTAAACACTGATAATGAGTAGAGTGATCCCCATAAACACTGAAAACCATGCATTTTGGCTCATAAATTTCTCTTCCGTTTGGATATCTTGCTTTGACATAAATCTTCCTTTTAATTTTAATTGTAACCTCTAGGTATCAATGTAACCTTTGGGTATCATCTAGTCAACTATTTAATGTAACCTAAAGGTTTCAAAATATTTCAGCGACGATTCATATTTGTCTACCTAAGCTTGCTGAATAGCCTTTTTATTTGTTTAGCAATGATTTTCGGCTTAACACCCGCTATGATATGAACAATGTTTGCCCATTTTTAAGGATGATTATGAAAACCTTACTAAAGATTATTGGTGTCATATTCGTATTACTAATTGCCTTAGTAATCGCCGCACCGTTTCTTATTCCAACTGATGCAATCTTTAACAAAGTCTCGCAGCAAGTTGAACAAACGACGGGTCGAAGCCTCACCATTAACGGTGATAAAAAACTGTCGGTTTTCCCTTCGTTGAAGCTTGAACTGAATGATGTGCATTTTGCTAATATGCAAACGGGTTCACAAAAAGACATGGCAAGCATGCAACAGTTGGCCATTCATATTCCCTGGATGTCGCTTTTCGGTGGTGAGTTTAAACTTGATAAGTTCGTTATCAACGAGCCAACAATTTTGTTAGAAACTGATAAAAATGGCAAAGCTAACTGGCAGCTGTTTGATGGCGTAGCCGAACAACCAGAGACTGAGCAACAAAAGAGCTCAGGAGCTGTAAATTTGCCTGATAACTTTGATATTCAGTTAGGTGAAGTGGCAATTTATGGTGGAACCTTCACGTATCTAGATGGTAAAACAGGCGCAAAACAGCAGATCAGTGACTTAGAGCTAGCTATTTTACTCCCATCACTGCGTAAAACATTAGAGCTCAAAGGCGGGATTACCTATATGGGTGAGCGCTTTGAACTTGATGTAACCCTTGATACACCCGTGAAAGTGATTGAAGGAGCGACTTTTAATGTCAGTACAGAGGTTGATTCACGTTTGGTAGATATGACTTTTAAAGGTGCGATTGCTGAAATGGGTCAAGATGTACAAGGTCAATTGTCTATCAGTGGTGATTCGGTTAAAAATATTGCTAATTGGCAAGGTGTGGACTTAAATGCCAAAGACAATGCTTTTAATGCCTTTAATGTTAAAGGGGCCATGCATCTACAAGGTGACAAATTCAAACTAACAGAGCTTTTGGCAACATTAGATGAATTACAAATCAAAGGTAAAAGCGACATTAACCTTGGTAATCGCTTAGCGGTCAATGCGGATATTGATTTAGGCATGCTCGACTTAAATCCGTACCTTCCAGAAGGCGTTGCAAAAGAGGCACAACCTTTACCTGCAGAAGATGCACCCGCTCAGCCTATCGTATGGGATGATACTAAAATTGATTTAAGTGGTTTAAATGCCTTGGATGCGAGTGTAGTTGTTCGCTCAAGTGGTCTAAAAGCCAAGAAGATCACACTCGGTGAGAACCAATTCACTGTAAACCTTAAAAATGCTGTAGCGAAAGTAAGCCTAGACAAATTTGTTGCTTATGAGGGCAATGGTAAAGGTGTTATTACACTCAATGCAAAGCAAGCTCCTTATGCAATCTCAACTAACTTCGCTTTAGATAAAATCGATGCGCAGCCATTATTAACTGACGCAGCAGGTTTTGATAAGTTAATGGGTAAAGGTTCATTAAACTGGAATTTAACGACAACGGGTCAAAGCCAGAAAAGCTTTATTAATGCGTTGAATGGTAAATTAGCATTTGAATTTGCAGATGGGGCAGTTAAAGGCGCAAACATTGCTGAAATGGTCCGTAAAGCAAAAGAGCTAATCAAAGGTAACTTGGGGGCCGTATCAGAAGGTCTCGATACAGGCTTCGATAACTCTGAGCAAACAGATTTCTCAGCGTTAACAGGCAGCTTTAATTTCACTAATGGGGTGGGTGAAAACCGTGACTTGTCATTATTAAGCCCGCTTATTCGTATTTCGGGGGCTGGTAAGGTGGATTTACCGATGACCAACGTTGATTATCGTCTCGTGACAGGCATCGTTGATTCAATTGAAGGGCAAGGTACCACAGATGACAGCACAGGCTTTAAAATTCCACTGCGTATTAAAGGCCCATTCCATGATGTGGGTTATAGCCTCGATGTGAGTGATGCGGCCAAAGAAGAAGTGAAAGAAAAAGCGAAAGATAAAATAAAAGATAAGCTTAAAGGCTTATTTGGAAATTAATAAAAATTTAATTTAATCCTTAAAGCAGGGCGCATCGGCGCCCTGTTTGTTTTATAATCAATAACAAACCAGTAAACGGTTGTAAGCCCACCTTGATATAGCGACCCTTTATTATAAATTAATTAAAAAATAACCTACCACTTCATTGCTATTGCTGATACAATTGCCCGCCCTTAAGAGACAACTCGTGTGTTTTTTGAGTGGAATTTAACCGAAATGTCTTGATTTTAAACAAAATTAAGACGTGTTGTAATATCTACACCGGAGGTCATTAACATGATCCAAATGCAAACTCAGCTGGACGTTGCTGATAACAGCGGCGCTCGCAAAGTGCAGTGTATTAAAGTCCTTGGCGGTTCGCACCGTCGCTATG
The DNA here is from genome assembly GCF_900116435.1 of Pseudoalteromonas lipolytica. Lineage (GTDB taxonomy): Bacteria > Pseudomonadota > Gammaproteobacteria > Enterobacterales > Alteromonadaceae > Pseudoalteromonas > Pseudoalteromonas lipolytica. The sequence goes on from NZ_FPAZ01000026.1 coordinate 26,698, forward strand.
CAGCGGTTGGCGATATCATCAAAGTTTCTGTAAAAGAAGCGATTCCTCGCGGTAAAGTGAAGAAAGGTGATGTTAAAAACGCAGTAGTTGTGCGTACTAAAAAAGGCGTTCGTCGTCCGGACGGTTCTTTGATCCGTTTCGATAGCAATGCGGCTGTTATCTTAAATGATAACTTACAGCCAATTGGTACTCGTATCTTCGGCCCTGTGACTCGTGAACTTCGTACTGAAAAGTTCATGAAAATCGTTTCACTAGCACCAGAAGTACTATAAGGAGTCTATCATGGCAGCAAAAATCCGTCGTGATGACGAAGTAATCGTACTAGCCGGTAAAGACAAAGGTAAGCGCGGTAAAGTGCTTTCAGTTGTTACTGAGTCTGGTCGAGTATTTGTCGAAGGCATCAACTTAATCAAGAAGCACCAAAAGCCTGTTCCTCAGTTGAACCAAGCTGGCGGTATTGTTGAGAAAGAAGCGTCTATCGACGTATCAAACGTTGCGATCTACAACTCGGAAACGGGTAAAGCAGATCGTGTAGGTTTCAAGATTGAAGATGGTAAGAAATTACGTATCTTTAAATCTACTGGTAAAACTATCTAATAGTTGGAGTAGAATGATGGCGAAACTGCATGAAGTATATAAAGACAAAGTAGTGGCTGAACTTCAAGAGAAGTTTGGTTTCAGCTCTGTCATGCAAGTCCCTCAGATCGAAAAGATCACATTAAACATGGGTGTGGGCGAAGCTCTAGCTGACAAGAAGATCCTAGATAATGCTGTTGCAGATCTAGAAGCAATCTCTGGTCAGAAACCTCTAATCACTAAAGCACGCAAATCTGTTGCTGGCTTCAAAGTGCGTGAAGGTTACCCAATTGGTTGTAAAGTAACCCTACGTGGCGAGCGTATGTGGGACTTTTTTGAGCGTTTGGTTTCAATCGCTATCCCACGTATCCGTGACTTCCGTGGTGTAAGTGCTAAGTCTTTTGATGGACGTGGTAACTACAGCATGGGCGTACGTGAGCAAATCATCTTCCCAGAAATTGATTATGATAAAGTAGACCGTGTACGCGGTATGGATATCACTATCACTACTTCTGCGAAAACAGATGAGGAAGGCCGTGCGTTGTTAGAAGCGTTTAACTTCCCATTTAAGAAATAAGGGTAGGGTTATGGCAAAGAATTCTATGAAAGCGCGCGAAGCAAAGCGCACTAAATTAGTTGCTCAGTATGCTGAAAAGCGTGCTGCACTAAAAGCTATCATCAGTGATGTGAAAACATCTGACGATGATCGTTGGGACGCGGTATTAAAGCTACAAGCTTTACCACGTGATTCTAGCTCTTCACGTCAACGTAATCGTTGTAACGTTACGGGCCGCCCACATGGTTACCTTCGCAAATTCGGCATGAGCCGTATTAAAGTTCGCGAAGCAGCTATGCGCGGTGAAATTCCTGGCCTTAAAAAGGCTAGCTGGTAATAGTATCACGGGAGTAAGACTATGAGCTTGCAAGATCCTATTGCGGATTTGTTTACACGTATCCGTAACGGTCAGTCAGCGAAGAAAGTATCAGTAACGATGCCAACTTCAAAACTGAAAGTAGCAGTAGCTAAAGTATTAAAAGATGAAGGTTATATCGCAGATTACGCTGTAAGCGGTGAAGCGAAGCCTGAGCTAGCAATCGAATTAAAATATTTCGAAGGCAAAGCTGTTATTGAAAATATCCAGCGTGTTAGCCGCCCTGGTCTACGTATCTATAAGAAACGTGACGAATTACCTAAGGTAATGGGTGGTCTTGGTATCGCTATCGTATCAACTTCTAAAGGCCTAATGACAGACCGCGCAGCACGTAGTGCCGGCGTTGGTGGTGAGATCATTGGCTTTGTAGCTTAATCGGAGGGGAACTATGTCTCGCATAGCAAAGGCACCAATCAATGTTCCTGCCGGTGTAGAAGTTACATTAAAAGGCCAGGACATCACAGTTAAAGGCAAAAACGGTGAATTAACTCGCACTATCAACGATGCTGTTGAAGTACAAGTTAACGACAACGTTATTACAACTTTACCTCGTGAAGGCGTAGTCAATGCATGGGCTCAAGCAGGTACTGCTCGCGCTCTAATCAACAATATGATTGTTGGTACGCATGAAGGTTACGAGAAGAAGCTTCAGTTAGTAGGTGTTGGTTACCGTGCAGCGGCTAAGGGCAAAGTTTTAGACTTAACTCTTGGTTTCTCACACCCAGTGAATTTCGAAGTACCTGAAGGTATTACGATTGAAACACCAAGCCAAACAGAAGTTCTAGTTAAGGGCGTAGACAAGCAGTTAGTTGGTCAAACAGCTGCTAACATCCGTGCATACCGTAAACCTGAGCCTTATAAAGGTAAAGGTGTTCGTTACGCGGACGAGAATGTACGCCGTAAAGAGGCTAAGAAGAAGTAAGGTAAGACGATGGATAAAAAAACAGCTCGTCTACGTCGTGCTAAGCGCACTCGTAGAAATTACATTGAACAAGGCACAACGCGTCTTGTTATCCACCGCACGCCACGTCACATTTACGCTCAAGTAGTTACTGCTGAGGGTACTGTACTGGCTGCTGCTTCTACTGTTGAAAAAGCAATTAGCGAAACAGTTAAAGGCACAGGTAACGTAGCAGCTGCTCAAGCAGTTGGTAAAGCGGTTGCTGAACGTGCAGCTGACAAAGGCATCGAAAAGATTGCTTTTGATCGCAGTGGCTTTAAATATCACGGCCGTGTGAAGGCGCTTGCTGATGCAGCGCGTGAAGCCGGTTTGCAATTCTAGGAGTAGACAATGGCTAACGTAGAAGCAAAGCAACAACAGCCTGATTTGGCTGAAAAGCTAATCGCGGTAAACCGTGTGTCTAAAGTGGTTAAAGGTGGTCGTATCTTTAGCTTCACTGCACTAACTGTAGTTGGTGACGGCGCAGGTAAAGTAGGTTTCGGTTATGGTAAAGCACGTGAAGTTCCAGCTGCTATTCAAAAAGCAATGGAAAAAGCACGTCGTAACATGATCAGTGTAGACCTAAACGGTAACACGCTACAGCACCCAATCAAGGGTCGCCACGCGGGTTCTAAAGTATACATGCAGCCTGCTTCAGAAGGTACAGGTATCATCGCCGGTGGTGCGATGCGTGCAGTACTAGAAGTAACTGGTGTACAGAACGTATTGTCAAAAGCATACGGTTCAACTAACCCGATCAATATCGTTCGTGCAACGATTGCAGCTCTAGAGAACATGAACTCTCCAGAGTCAATCGCTGCTAAACGTGGTCTTAGCGTAGACGAAATCACGGGGTAAACCATGGCTAATAAAACTGTTAAAGTAACACAAGTAAAGAGCTCTATCGGTCGTTTACCGAAGCATAAAGCTACATTACGCGGTCTTGGTTTACGTCGTATCAATCACACTGTTGAGTTAGAAGACACAGCATGTGTGCGTGGTATGATTAACCAAGTTTCTTACATGGTAAAGGTTGAGGGTTAATTCGATGCGTTTGAATACACTTTCACCTGCTGCTGGTGCAAAAACTGAAAAGAAACGTCTAGGTCGTGGTATTGGTTCTGGTCTTGGTAAGACTGGTGGCCGTGGTCATAAAGGCCAAAAATCACGTTCTGGCGGTAAAGTACGCGTTGGTTTCGAAGGCGGTCAAATGCCTATGCAACGTCGTCTACCTAAATTTGGTTTCACTTCACGTAAATCATTAGTATCTACTGAAGTAAACCTTTTTGAAATCGCTAAAGTTGAAGGCGATGTAGTAGACGTAAACGCGTTACAAGCAGCTGGTCTAGTTAAAAAGAACATCCAGTTCGTTAAAGTAGTAAAATCTGGCGAAGTTTCACGCGCAGTTACCGTTAAAGGTCTTAAAGTGACCAAAGGTGCTCGCGAAGCTATCGAAGCTGCCGGAGGCAAGGTAGAAGACTAAGGAAGTACTAATGGCTAAACCAGGTCAAGATATGAAAAGTGCACAAAGTGGGCTTTCGGAATTGAAGCGTCGATTACTATTTGTATTGGGTGCTATCATTATTTACCGTCTAGGTTCATTCGTGCCGATCCCTGGGATTGACGCCGCTGTACTTGCCGATTTCTTCGAGCAACAAAAGGGCACCATTGTTGAAATGTTTAACATGTTCAGCGGTGGTGCGCTTGAGCGCGCTTCAGTGTTGGCACTGGGTATTATGCCGTATATCTCGGCTTCGATTATTACGCAACTATTAACGCATATGTATCCGCCGTTTATAGAGCTTAAGAAAGAAGGCGAGCAAGGGCGTAAGAAAATCAGCCAGTATACACGCTATGGCACGCTTGTGCTTGCTACTATCCAATCAATCGGTATTGCCACAAGCTTACCGGGTATGATGGACGGGTTAGTTGTTAACCCTGGTATTGGTTTCTACTTCACTGCTGTAGTGAGTTTAGTTACCGGTACTATGTTCCTTATGTGGTTGGGCGAGCAAATTACAGAACGCGGTATCGGTAACGGTATTTCAGTTCTGATTTTTGTTGGTATCGTAGCAAACCTGCCGTCTGCTATTGGTTCGACAGCCGAAATGGCGCGCCAAGGTGATCTGAATGTACTTGTACTGTTATTGATTGCTGTAATCGTATTCGCTGTTACTTACCTCGTTGTATTCTTCGAGCGTGGTCAACGTCGTATCGTCGTTAACTATGCTAAGCGTCAACAAGGTCGTCAGGTATTTGCTGCTCAAAGCACGCACTTACCGCTGAAAGTAAACATGGCGGGTGTTATTCCACCAATCTTTGCTAGCAGTATAATTCTGTTCCCTGGTACAATTGCAAGCTGGTTCGGCCAGGGTGAAGGTCCGGTCGCTGATGTGCTACAAGCAATCGCTACAACATTGACTCCAGGTCAACCGTTATATGCGATGGTTTTAGCTGCGGCTATTATCTTCTTCTGCTTTTTCTACACCGCGTTGGTATTTAACCCGCGTGAAACAGCAGATAACCTGAAAAAATCTGGCGCATTTATCCCAGGTATTCGTCCAGGTGAGCAGACATCTAAATACATTGATAAAGTGATGACACGCCTGACATTGGCAGGTGCTTTGTATATAACCTTTATCTGTCTGGTGCCCGAATTCATGACTATGGCATGGCAAACGCCATTCTATTTCGGCGGTACATCAATTTTGATTATCGTTGTTGTAATCATGGACTTTATGGCACAAGTACAGACGCATCTGATGTCACATCAGTATGATTCTGTGCTGAAAAAAGCAAACCTTAAAGGCTACGGCCGATAAGGTCAGTTTACGGAGTTGAGCAATGAAAGTACGTGCTTCCGTTAAGAAAATATGCCGTAACTGTAAAGTTATTAAACGTGCTGGTGTAGTACGCGTAATTTGCAGTGAGCCTAAGCATAAGCAAAGGCAAGGCTAATTAAACAGTCGTGCAGGCTGAGTTATTTACTCGGCCTGTGTTTTTAGTTGTGATTTGGTCTTCGTTTGAGTATCCTTACGGGCTTTTCAAACAGATGATAACCAAATTCAAATATAGGAGATGTGTTAGTGGCCCGTATCGCTGGCATTAACGTCCCTGATCATAAACATGCAGTTATCGGTTTAACTGCTATTTATGGCATAGGTAAGACTCGCTCTAAGGCTATCTTAGCAGCGACTGGTATCGCCGAGACCACAAAAATCGGTGAGCTTTCAGACGAAACACTTGACGTATTGCGTGAAGCAGTTGGCAAGTACACTGTAGAAGGTGACCTTCGTCGTGAAGTTACATTAAATATCAAGCGCCTTATGGACCTTGGTTGTTTCCGTGGCCTACGTCACCGTCGTTCGTTACCACTACGTGGTCAACGTACTAAGACTAACGCGCGTACTCGTAAGGGTCCTCGCAAGCCTATCAAGAAATAAGGTGGGGTAGATTATGGCTAAAGCACCAATTCGTCGTAAGAAGGTTAAAAAGCAAGTTGCTGATGGTATGGCTCATGTTCATGCTTCTTTCAACAACACTATTGTAACAATTACCGACCGTCAAGGTAATGCACTATCATGGGCTACTGCCGGTGGTTCAGGTTTCCGTGGTTCACGTAAATCTACTCCATTTGCTGCTCAGGTTGCTGCAGAGCGTGCAGGTACTGCTGCTCAAGAATACGGTTTAAAAAATCTAGAAGTGTTCATTAAAGGTCCAGGTCCAGGTCGTGAATCTGCTGTACGTGCTTTGAATGCTGCTGGTTACCGTATCACCAACATCACTGACGTGACGCCAATCCCTCATAATGGTTGTCGTCCACCGAAGAAACGTCGCGTTTAACAATAGGTTAGGAGAAATAACATGGCAAGATATTTGGGCCCTAAGCTCAAGCTGAGTCGTCGTGAAGGTACTGACCTGTTCCTTAAGAGCGGCGTAAGAGCTATCGACTCTAAGTGTAAACTTGAGACTGCACCTGGTCAGCACGGCGCTCGTAAAGGTCGCTTATCTGATTACGGTTTACAGTTACGTGAAAAGCAAAAAGTACGTCGTATCTACGGTGTATTAGAAAAGCAATTCCGTAACTACTACAAAGAAGCTGCTCGCCTTAAAGGTAATACAGGTGAAAACTTGTTACAGCTTTTAGAGCAACGTTTAGACAATGTTGTATATCGCATGGGTTTTGCTAGCACACGTGCAGAAGCACGTCAGTTAGTTAGCCACAAAGCGATCTTAGTTAATGGTCGTGTTGTGAATATTCCTTCATACGTAATTACACCAGAAGATACTGTTGTAATTCGTGAGAAGTCTAAAACACAAGCACGTATCATCGCTGCTCTAGAGTTGGCTGAGCAACGTGAAAAGCCGACTTGGGTTGAAGTTGACGGTAAGAAAATGGAAGGTAGCTTCAAGCGCCTACCTGAGCGTTCAGATCTGTCTGCGGACATTAACGAACAACTAATCGTCGAACTTTACTCTAAGTAAAGTTAAGAGTTAAGAGAGGATAAAATGCAGGGTTCTGTTACCGAATTCCTAAAACCAAGGTTAGTCGATATCGACGCTATCAACCCAACGCGTTCTAAAGTAGTTTTAGAACCATTAGAGCGTGGCTTCGGTCATACTCTGGGTAATGCCTTACGCCGTATACTGTTATCATCTATGCCTGGATGTGCAGTAACTGAAGTAGAAATCGACGGTGTATTGCATGAGTACAGCGCGAAAGAGGGCGTACAAGAAGACATCATTGAAATTCTGTTAAACCTTAAAGGTCTAGCAGTAACTTTAGAAGGCAAAGATGAAGTTTTTCTGACCCTGACTAAATCTGGTGTAGGCCCTGTGACTGCGGCTGATATTCAGCACGATGGTGATGTAACTATCGCCAACCCAGATCACGTTATCTGTCACCTAACGACAGATAGCAGCGAGATCAGCATGCGTATTCGTGTTGAGCGCGGTCGCGGTTATGTGCCGGCATCTAGTCGTTTATCCTCTGATGACGATGAGCGTCCAATTGGTCGATTGCTGCTTGATGCATCATTCAGCCCAGTTGAACGTATTGCGTACTCGGTTGAATCAGCCCGTGTTGAGCAACGTACAGACTTAGACAAGTTAATCATTGATATGGAAACGAACGGCACTTTAGATCCTGAAGAAGCGATCCGCCGTGCGTCTACTATCTTAGCTGAGCAATTAGATGCATTCGTAGATTTACGTGATGTAACTGAGCCAGAAGAGAAAGAAGAGAAGCCAGAATTCGATCCTATTCTACTTCGTCCAGTTGATGATCTTGAACTAACAGTACGTTCAGCAAACTGTTTGAAAGCCGAGCAAATTCAATATATCGGTGATTTAGTTCAGCGCACTGAAGTTGAGCTTCTTAAAACACCTAACTTAGGTAAGAAGTCTCTAACTGAAATTAAAGACGTGCTAGCTTCACGTGGTCTATCTCTAGGTATGCGCCTAGAAAATTGGCCGCCTGCAAGCCTAGCTGAATAATCTAAATCACTATATTAGTTTAGTTAGAAGGATAGGGTCATGCGCCATCGTAAGAGTGGTCGTCAATTAAACCGTAACAGCAGCCATCGCAAAGCGATGTTCAGCAACATGGCTGGTTCTTTGGTGAAACATGAAATCATCAAAACAACTTTGCCTAAAGCGAAAGAGTTGCGCCGTGTAATTGAACCTTTAATCACACTGGCTAAGACTGACAGTGTAGCAAACCGCCGTTTAGCGTTTGCTCGCACGCGTGATAATGAAGTAGTTGGCAAATTGTTCAGCGAAATCGGTCCTCGTAATACAGACCGTCCAGGTGGTTACACTCGTATTCTTAAGTGTGGCTTCCGTGCTGGTGACAATGCACCAATGGCTTATATTGAACTAGTTGGTCGCCCAGCGACAAACGAAGAAGTTCAAGAAGACGCACAGTCTGCAGAGTAAGTCGTAAAGACACCAAAAAGCCGAGCTTATGCTCGGCTTTTTACTTTCTTGGTATGCGATCTATTGCCATCTAATTTCTCAGTAAATTGTGGTCAGGTATCTTATAAACAGCAGCCCTCTTTTTTAGGCACGTTTCGTCCAGTCTATTCTTTTCACCAGCAGATTCTTTTCGACAGTTAGCTCTTTTAGACATTCGATAACGCTTACCATTTATTATTAATAGCCACATTTCTGCTTGGTACTTATATTAATCCGCAATAATACTTAATCATTTTGAGTTATTAAACCAGTCGCTAGCTGCGTTAAAAATGTCTGATTTACGACTGCATAGATGCAGGAGGTAGAGCAATTGCCGAGAACACCTCAATAACGACATTTTTGCCTTGTTATTAACGCGGTTTTATTGCCTCAAAATAGACCACTTAATTAAGCACAATGGTATAAAAATGAGATCAAGGTGAGTAATGAATCTTTACCATTAGAACAATCATCGGCTTTAAAGTTTAGTCTGTTTAATGGTCTTATTTATAGAGCGTTGAGCTCGCTAAGTCGTATTACAACGATCAGTAAATAGCAGAAGCTCATGGTAGTGAATAGATTAGTTTTGATGAACTTATAATTGTCGATACTTATAACGATATAGAACGTGTAACTACATCGAACATGTAACTAAATCGAACATACGCAAGAATGGCCTATTACCAGAATACTGTATCAGCGAGAGCTGATGATATACATTTTCACGATTTGAATTTTAGTTGAGCCTTTATTACAAACTTAATGATGCAGTTTTATTTGGTTTGGGGGGAAGACATGCAAGTATAGAATGATTTCGCTGAGTCAAAGAGTGTTAAACCAACTAGTGTGTTGGTACGTTCGGTCAAAAAACACATACCCTCAATTAAATAGTGCGAGGAGTTTGCAAGTAGTGTGGTTGAACTAAGGTACCTTTCGCCTGAACATAACATTCCATTAAGCAGAATATAAATCGACACAATATGAAGTGTATAGTGTTGGGAGCAGCTAGCATTCATGAGAACAATAAAACTGATGGAAGCTACTTCGGCACTTTCTATCATGAGCCCTTTTAGTGTCTTTAGCTCGTGAGCGCTACTAATATAAAGTGTTAATGTTCTAAACAGTGTTTAAGCTTGGGTTATTTTGCGTACTTTGTCGGTTATTTAGATCTGCAGCGACAGCTATAAAACCTCAATCTGTGTGTTTATCTTTTATCGGTTTCTACATATCTCTGTTCAAATTACACTTCTTAACGAGGTTTTAGTATTGTTTTTACCCGTTTCGTTCGTATTTTGCACGAACAGTCATTTTTTTAATAAAAACGTAAAAAAACAGTTGATCTGAATTCGGATCTCCCTATAATGCGACCCCACTGAGACGGCAGACAGCAACGCTTAGCGAGGCAAGAGCAACTCAGAGTGTTAAGTAAAACTTAGTTTCGAAAAATTAAATTTTCTCAAAATTAAGTATTGACAAAAAAATAGGAAAGCGTAATATACGCAGCCCTAGCGAGTTAAAGTGAAACGCTTTAATCGCAACGTTCTTTAACAATATAAAGCAATCATCTGTGTGGGTACTCGTACAGATTGAGTTCTAACAGTCGAGCTACTTAGGTAGTAAGACAAACAAATTTAGAGTCTCAATTTAAACTGAGTGACCAACGGAAATAAGTTTACTTATTTCAGCACAGTCAATTCAACATCGAAAGATGTTAAATAAATTCAGAATTCATTGAGCATGTCCGCTCCCTTATGGGAAGGACAGAAAAAACTTTTAATTGAAGAGTTTGATCA
>NZ_FPAZ01000027.1 GCF_900116435.1 Pseudoalteromonas lipolytica
AGCGCTTCAGCTAGTTCAATGATTTTCGCTTCCCATTGCTCTTCGCCTTCTAGGGCTTTAAGTGCTGAACCTTGGATTAGAGGTAAGTCGTCACCTGGGAAATCGTACTCAGAAAGAAGTTCACGAACTTCCATCTCTACTAGCTCAAGTAGCTCTTCGTCATCAACCATGTCACATTTGTTCATGAATACGATGATGTAAGGTACGCCAACCTGACGAGAAAGTAGGATGTGCTCACGTGTTTGTGGCATAGGACCATCAGTCGCAGCAACTACTAGGATTGCGCCGTCCATTTGAGCAGCACCAGTGATCATGTTTTTAACATAATCGGCGTGTCCAGGACAGTCTACGTGTGCGTAGTGACGAGTTGGTGTGTCGTACTCAACGTGTGAAGTTGAGATTGTGATACCACGCTCACGCTCTTCTGGAGCGTTATCGATTGATGCGAAGTCTTTAGCTGTACCACCGTATACTTTTGCAAGTACGTTAGTGATTGCTGCAGTTAGGGTAGTTTTACCGTGGTCAACGTGGCCGATTGTACCAACGTTTACGTGCGGTTTTACGCGTTCAAACTTTTCTTTTGCCATCTTAAAAAATTCCTATAAAGAAATTAACGCCTGACCCACTATTGGGCCAGACAAGCTAAATCATATAACAGCGCGAGCTGCAATTATTGCATCTGCAACATTCTTAGCGGCTTCTGCATACTTTAAAAACTCCATAGAGTAAGATGCACGGCCTTGTGTTGCAGATCGCAGATCAGTTGCATAACCAAACATTTCAGAAAGTGGCACTTGTGCATTAATTTGCTTAAGACCACCGAATGCTTCTTCCATGCCTTCGATCATGCCGCGGCGACGGTTTAAGTCACCAACTACATCACCCATGTTTGCTTCAGGAGTGATAACTTCAACCTTCATTACTGGTTCTAGAAGAGCAGGGTTTGCTTCAAGCGCCCCTTTCTTCATCGCCATTGAACCTGCAATTTTAAATGCCATCTCATTCGAGTCTACATCATGGAATGAACCATCATATAAAGTCGCTTTAACGCCAAGTAATGGGTAGCCTGCCAGCACACCTTGAGCCATTTGCTCTTGGATGCCTTTATCTACCGCAGGGATGTATTCTTTTGGAACGGCACCACCAACGACTTCGTTAACGAATTCGTAAATTGGGGCGTCGTTGTCCGAAATATCCATCGGTTCAAGTTTAAGCCAGACGTGACCATATTGACCACGACCACCTGATTGACGTACGAACTTCCCTTCAACTTCAACAGTTGAACGGATAGCTTCACGGTATGCAACCTGCGGCTTACCAACGTTACATTCAACACTGAATTCACGTTTCATACGGTCGACAATGATATCAAGGTGAAGTTCACCCATACCAGAAATAATAGTCTGGCCTGATTCTTCGTCAGTTTGTACTCTGAAAGATGGATCTTCTGCTGCTAGTTTACCTAGTGCAATACCCATCTTATCTTGGTCAGCGATTGTGCGAGGCTCAACCGCAACAGAGATAACTGGCTCTGGGAACTCCATACGCTCAAGCGTAATAATAGAGTTCGGATCACACAGTGTTTCACCTGTTGTTACGTCTTTAAGACCAATAGCCGCTGCGATGTCGCCTGCATAGACTACTTTGATCTCTTCACGTGAGTTTGAATGCATCTGAACGATACGACCAAGTCGCTCACGCTTACTTTTAACTGGATTGTATACCGCGTCACCCTGTTTAACAGTACCAGAGTAAACACGGAAGAAGGTCAAGGTGCCAACGAACGGGTCTGTCGCAATCTTAAAAGCAAGTGCGGCAAACGGTGCGTTGTCATCAGCAGGACGCTCTTCCTCAGTACCATCTTCAATGATACCTTGGATTTGTTTCACTTGTGTTGGCGCAGGCATATATTCAATAACAGCATCAAGCACAGCTTGAACACCTTTATTTTTAAATGCGCTACCACACGTCATGGGAACAATTTCGTTTGCTAATGTACGCTGACGTAACGCTGATTTAATTTCAGCTTCGGTCAGGTCTTCACCTTCTAGATATTTATCCATTAGCTCTTCTGACGCTTCAGCAGCGCTTTCAACTAAGTGAGAGCGCCATTCTTCTGCAAGCTCAAGAAGGTCTGCCGGAATGGCCTCATAAGAGAAAGTCATGCCTTGATCTTCGGCATTCCAGTTAATGGCTTTCATCTTAATGAGGTCAATAACACCTTTAAAATCGTCTTCAGCACCAATTGGTAGCTGAATTGGAACAGGCGTTGCTCCAAGACGAGATTTCACCTGGCTAACAACCGTTAAGAAGTCAGCGCCAGTGCGATCCATTTTATTTACGAAGATCATACGAGGAACTTCATATTTGTTCGCTTGACGCCAAACTGTCTCAGTTTGCGGCTGTACACCTGATGAAGCACAAAGAACAACTACCGCACCATCAAGTACACGTAAAGAACGCTCTACTTCGATAGTGAAATCTACGTGTCCTGGAGTATCAATAATATTGATACGATGGTCGTCAAATTGCGCGTCCATCCCTTTCCAGAAACACGTTGTTGCAGCAGAAGTGATTGTGATACCACGCTCTTGTTCCTGCTCCATCCAATCCATAGTTGCAGCGCCATCATGTACTTCACCAATCTTATGAGAAAGACCGGTGTAGAACAGAACACGTTCTGTTGTGGTGGTTTTACCTGCATCTACGTGAGCGCAAATACCTATATTACGATAGCGCTCAAGTGGAGTTGTACGTGCCATAAAATCCTCTTAAAGGTTAAGGGCAGATTACCAACGGTAATGAGCGAATGCTTTATTCGCTTCAGCCATACGGTGAACGTCTTCACGTTTCTTAACCGCAGTGCCTTTGTTGTCAGCAGCGTCAACGATTTCTTGAGCTAAACGTAAGCCCATAGATTTTTCGCCACGCTTACGTGCAGCGTCTACTAACCAACGCATACCTAATGCGTTGCGACGTACTGGACGTACTTCAACTGGTACTTGGTACGTTGAACCACCAACACGGCGAGATTTAACCTCTACCTGTGGGCGAACGTTATCAAGTGCAGCTTCAAAGATTTCTAGGTGCGACTTGCCTGATTTCTCAGCAGCCACGTCTAACGCACCATAAACGATTTTTTCAGCAGTAGATTTCTTGCCGTCTAACATTACTACGTTAACGAATTTAGCAAGAAGTTCCGATCCGAACTTAGGATCTGGAAGAATTTTACGTTGACCTATTACGCGTCTTCTAGGCATTTTGTATCTCCGGTATCTTCAGGTTTGCTCTTTTAGAGTCAATACCCAAAACAATTAATTTAAAAATTTAGTGCTTGGCCTTACTAACGGAGAACCATTAGCCCTTAGGGCGTTTAGCACCGTATTTAGAACGAGCTTGACGACGGTCGCTTACGCCTGCACAGTCAAGTGCACCACGAACAGTGTGGAAACGCACACCTGGTAAGTCTTTAACACGACCACCACGGATTAGGATTACACTGTGCTCTTGTAGGTTGTGGCCTTCACCACCAATGTAAGATGTTACTTCGAAACCGTTTGTTAAACGTACACGCGCTACTTTACGTAATGCAGAGTTTGGTTTCTTAGGTGTAGTTGTATATACGCGAGTACATACACCACGCTTTTGCGGACACGCTTTAAGCGCAGCTGAGTTACTTTTAGTAACCTTGCTACGACGTGGCTTACGCACTAGCTGGTTAATAGTTGCCATTTAAATAGCTCCTGAAATTAAAATTACTACTGAAAAAATAAAAAAATCCGCCCTGTTTACATGCTCGTTACAAAACGTGCAGGCAAATGGGTGGCGGAATTTTAATGAGCAAAGTTTAACCTGTCAACCTTAACTCATCGCAAGGCAGCAGATAACTGCCTCGCGACTACTTAATCTATTGATTAAGTTGAGATTATTGGTTTCCAGAGATATCAGCATTAAGTGCGTCAGTTAATGCTTGAGTTGCCTCTTCAGCGCTAACAGTCTGCTCTTCGATGATTTCACCTTGCTTACGACGGTTCAAACGGTCTTGGTGATACGCAAAGCCAGTACCGGCTGGGATCAGACGACCCACGATTACGTTCTCTTTCAGACCACGAAGCTCATCGCTCTTACCATTTACAGCGGCTTCAGTAAGGACACGTGTTGTCTCCTGGAACGAGGCTGCTGAAATGAAAGATTCTGTTGCAAGTGACGCTTTAGTGATACCCATTAACTGGATTTCAAATTTAGCTGGGATCTTGCCTTGCTTTTCAAGGTCGCGGTTCGCGATATTAACGCGTGCCACTTCAACTTGTTCACCGGCTAAGAACTCAGTGTCACCGCCGTCAAGAATGATACATTTACGTAGCATCTGACGAATAATTGTCTCAATGTGCTTGTCATTGATCTTAACGCCCTGCAAGCGGTAAACCTCTTGCACTTCGTTAACGATATAGTTTGCAACATGAGTTACACCACGTAGGCGTAAGATGTCATGTGGTGATTCTGGACCATCGGCGATAACCTCACCTTTAGACACTTGCTCACCTTCGAACACGTTAAGTTGACGCCATTTAGGAATCATCTCTTCGTATGCGTCACCCTCTGCTGGCGTGATTACAAGACGCTTCTTACCTTTCGTTTCTTTACCGAAGCTAATTGTACCGGTGATTTCTGCAAGAATTGCAGGATCTTTCGGCTTACGTGCTTCGAATAAGTCAGCTACGCGAGGTAGACCACCCGTGATATCACGAGTCTTCGAACCTTCTTGCGGAATACGTGCAAGTACGTCACCTGGGTTTGCTGTCGCGCCGTCTGTTACTTCAATCGTTGTGAATGAAGGAAGACGTGTTTCTTGCAGACCACGCTCATCGCTTTCGATGATTAGTTTAGGTTCTTTCGCATTTACTTTACCTAAGTCTTTAACAACCACACGTGTTAAACCAGTTAACTCATCTGTTTGTGCTTCGGTATTTGAGTCATCAATATCGCTGAACGAGATTTTTGACTTATGCTCAAGAACGATTGGGTGACTATGCGGATCCCAAGTAGCAACGATATCGTTACCTTGAACTTCCGAATTATCTTGTACTGTTAACACGGCACCGTAAGGTACTTTATAACGCTCTTTCTCACGACCAAAGCTATCGATGATAGTGATCTCTGTTGAACGAGACGTGATAACAATCTTACCGTCTGTGTTTAATACGTACTTCGCATTGTGTAACTTCAATGTACCGTTAGTTTTAACTTGTACACTGTTCTCAGCAGACGCTCGAGATGCCGCACCACCGATGTGGAAGGTACGCATTGTAAGCTGTGTACCCGGCTCACCGATTGATTGTGCCGCGATAACACCTACTGACTCACCTGGATTGATGATGTGGCCACGCGCAAGGTCACGACCGTAACACTTAGCACATACACCAAAGTCATTATCACAGGTGATAACTGAACGAACGCGTACTTCATCCACTGAGTGCTCTTCTAAAAGGTCACACAGTTTTTCGTCAAGCATAATGTTACGCTCAACAAGTACTTCGTTAGTACCAGGAATAACAACATCTTCAGCAACAACACGACCAAGTACACGTTCGCGAAGTGCTTCTACAACGTCACCACCTTCAATAAGCGGTTTCATTGTTAAGCCATCTTCTGTGCCACAATCGTCTTCGTTGATTACTAAGTCTTGTGCAACGTCTACTAGACGACGTGTTAAGTAACCCGAGTTTGCTGTTTTAAGTGCTGTATCGGCAAGACCTTTACGCGCACCGTGCGTTGAGATGAAGTACTGTAGTACGTTTAGACCTTCACGGAAGTTCGCCGTGATTGGTGTCTCGATGATTGAACCATCTGGACGTGCCATTAGACCACGCATACCCGCTAACTGACGGATCTGAGCGGCGCTACCACGTGCACCTGAGTCGGCCATCATAAACACTGAGTTGAATGAAGATTGCTCTTCTTCTTCGCCTTTCGCGTTGATTACCGTGTCTTTTGATAAGTTAGCCATCATCTCACGTGATAAGTTTTCATTTACACGTGACCAGATATCGATAACTTTATTGTACTTTTCACCAGCCGTTACAAGACCTGATTGGAATTGTTGGTTGATTTCAGTTACTTCAGCTTCCGCTGATTCAATGATTTCTGCTTTAACCGGTGGGATAACTAAGTCATCAATACCGATTGAAACACCTGACTTCATTGCGTAGTGGAAACCGGTGTACATTACTTGGTCAGCAAAGATAACAGTATCTTTAAGACCTAGACGACGGTAACACTCGTTTAATAAGCCAGAAATCTGTTTCTTACCTAGGGCTTGGTTGATTAGCTCAAACGGCATGCCTTTAGGTAGGATAAGTGAAAGAATCGCACGACCTACTGTTGTTTCAACAATAGTAACGTAATCAACTGCTTCACCTTCTTCATTCTTAATTGTCTCACTGATACGTACTTTTACGCGCGCATGTAGCTCAGCGTTGCCGCTGCGGTATGCTTTTTCAGCTTCTTTAGGATCTTTAAATACTGCACCTTCGCCTTTCGCATTAATGCGATCACGCGTCATGTAGTAAAGACCTAATACAACGTCCTGTGAAGGAACGATGATTGGCTCACCATTCGCTGGAGACAGAATGTTGTTTGTAGACATCATTAGAGCACGTGCTTCTAACTGTGCTTCAAGCGTTAACGGTACGTGTACCGCCATTTGGTCACCATCGAAGTCAGCGTTGTACGCCGCACATACTAATGGGTGTAAATGAATCGCTTTACCTTCAATTAGCACAGGTTCGAACGCTTGGATACCCAAACGGTGAAGTGTTGGTGCACGGTTAAGTAACACTGGATGTTCACGAATTACTTCGTCTAATACAT
The DNA here is from genome assembly GCF_900116435.1 of Pseudoalteromonas lipolytica. Lineage (GTDB taxonomy): Bacteria > Pseudomonadota > Gammaproteobacteria > Enterobacterales > Alteromonadaceae > Pseudoalteromonas > Pseudoalteromonas lipolytica. The sequence goes on from NZ_FPAZ01000027.1 coordinate 6,871, forward strand.
CCCATACTTCTGCCACTTCACGCTCAACCATCTTCTTCGCTGCTTTGATAGTCGTAGCCATGCCGCGACGCTCAAGTTTGCCGTAGATAAATGGTTTAAACAGCTCAAGTGCCATCTTCTTAGGAAGACCACACTGGTGTAGTTTAAGCGTAGGACCTACTGTGATTACAGAACGACCAGAGTAATCTACACGTTTACCAAGTAAGTTCTGACGGAAACGACCTTGCTTACCTTTGATCATATCAGCAAGCGATTTAAGAGGACGTTTGTTAGAACCTGTAATCGCACGACCGCGACGACCGTTATCAAGTAGCGCATCAACCGCTTCTTGTAACATACGTTTTTCGTTGCGTACGATAATATCTGGTGCCGCTAAATCTAATAGACGCTTAAGACGGTTATTACGGTTAATAACACGACGGTAAAGGTCATTTAGATCAGATGTCGCAAAACGACCACCGTCTAGTGGTACTAATGGACGTAGATCAGGTGGCAATACTGGAAGTACTGTCATGATCATCCACTCAGGGTTGTTACCTGATTGGTGGAACGATTCCATTAATTTAAGACGTTTAGTGATCTTCTTACGCTTCGTTTCAGAGTTAATTGTTGGTAACTCTTCACGCATTTCAGCAATTAATTGGCCAAGATCAAGTTCACGAAGCAAGTCTAATACTGCTTCTGCACCCATCTTCGCTTCAAACTCATCGCCGTGCTCTTCTAGCGCATCTAGGTACTCTTCTTCACCTAAAAGCTGACCACGCTCAAGCGTTGTCATACCCGGCTCAGTTACCACGAATGATTCGAAGTAAAGTACGCGCTCGATGTCACGAAGTGTCATGTCTAGCATTAAGCCGATACGTGACGGTAATGATTTTAAGAACCAAATATGCGCAACTGGGCTAGCAAGCTCAATATGACCCATACGGTCACGACGCACTTTAGTCAGCGTTACTTCAACGCCACACTTTTCACAAATAACACCACGGTGCTTAAGGCGCTTATATTTACCACATAAACACTCATAATCTTTCACTGGGCCGAAGATACGGGCACAGAATAAGCCGTCGCGCTCAGGCTTGAAAGTACGGTAGTTGATTGTCTCAGGTTTCTTTACTTCACCGTATGACCATGAACGAACCATATCTGGCGAAGCAAGACCAATGCGAATTGCATCGAATTCTTCGGTCTTATTTTGTTGCTTCAGAAACTTAAGTAAGTCTTTCACCTTAGCTCTCCTGTCGGAGGTTAATCTTGAGGGCGAATAACTCGCCCCTACATTCTATTCGGCCTAACAGGTGCGGCTTATGCCGCACCTAAATGGCTTAATTTTCTTCCAACTCGATGTTGATACCCAGTGAGCGGATTTCTTTCAACAATACGTTGAACGATTCTGGCATACCTGGTTCCATCTTATGGTTACCATCTACGATGTTCTTATACATCTTAGTACGACCGTTCACGTCATCCGATTTCACTGTTAGCATTTCTTGTAGTGTATATGCAGCACCGTAAGCTTCTAGTGCCCACACCTCCATCTCACCGAAACGCTGGCCACCGAACTGCGCTTTACCACCCAGCGGCTGCTGAGTAACAAGGCTGTAAGAACCAGTTGAACGCGCGTGCATCTTGTCATCAACCAAGTGGTTAAGTTTCAGCATGTACATGTAACCAACGGTTACTTGACGTTCAAACTGATCGCCAGTACGGCCATCATAAAGTGTAACTTGACCGCTTCTTGGATAACCACCAAGCTCTAGTAAGTCTTTGATTTCGCTTTCACGAGCACCATCAAAGGCTGGAGTTGCGATCGGTAAACCACCTTTCAAGTTTTCAGCTAAGCGACGAACTTCATCATCAGAGAATGAGTCGATATCGACTTTCTGACGACAATCACCTAAATCGTAAACTTTCTTAACAAAGCTACGGATTTCGTGCAGTTCACGCTGCTCTTTCATCATTTCTTCAATGCGCTCACCCACACCACGTGCAGCAAGACCCATGTGTGTTTCTAGGATCTGACCGATGTTCATACGTGATGGTACACCTAGCGGGTTCAGAACGATGTCTACCGTACGACCTTTGTCATCGTATGGCATATCTTCTACTGGTACGATAGTCGAGATAACACCTTTGTTACCGTGACGACCCGCCATCTTATCACCCGGTTGGATACGACGTTTAACAGCTAGGTATACTTTAACAATTTTAAGTACGCCTGGTGCTAAGTCATCACCCTGAGTGATCTTACGACGTTTGTTTTCAAACTTCTTATCGTATTCAGCTTTAAGCTCATCGTACTGGGCAGCTAGTTGCTCAAGCTCTGATTGCTTGTCTTCTTGAGCAAGGCTTTGAGTAAGCAGCTTTTCAGCATTAAGTGATGCAATTGTGTCTGCGTTCAGACCAGCGTCAACAAGTAGCTTACGAGCACGGTCTAATACACCGGCTTCTAAGATACGGAACTCTTCGTTGAAGTCTTTCTTCGCTTCGCGAAGCTGCATGTCTTCAACTTCTAACGCACGCTTATCTTTTTCAACACCGTCACGGGTGAAAACTTGTACGTCGATTACGGTACCTGTTACAGAGTTTGGTACACGTAAAGAGCTGTCTTTAACGTCTGACGCTTTCTCACCGAAGATCGCACGTAGTAGCTTTTCTTCTGGTGTTAATTGCGTTTCGCCTTTCGGAGTCACTTTACCTACTAGGATATCGCCGCCTTTTACTTCAGCACCGATATAAACAACGCCTGATTCATCAAGCTTGCCTAGTGCAGATTCACCTACGTTAGGGATATCTGCTGTGATCTCTTCAGGACCTAATTTAGTATCACGTGCGATACATTGTAGTTCTTGAATGTGGATAGTCGTTAGACGATCTTCTTGAACTACGCGCTCTGATAGTAGGATTGAATCCTCGAAGTTATAACCATTCCATGGCATGAATGCCACGCGAAGGTTTTGACCTAGTGCTAAGTCACCTAAGTCAGTCGAAGGACCATCTGCTAACACATCGCCACGTGTAACCGGCTCACCAACCATACACGTTGGTTTTTGGTTAATACATGTGTTTTGGTTTGAGCGTGTGTATTTAGTAAGGTTGTAGATATCGATGCCCGCTTCACCTGGAACGCGCTCATCTTCATTTACATTTACAACGATGCGGCTTGCATCGGCATACATTACTTCACCACCACGCTTAGCAACGATCGTTACACCAGAATCTTTTGCTAGTGTAAGCTCGATACCTGTACCTACCAGCGGCTTGTCCGCGATAAGTGTCGGTACTGCTTGACGTTGCATGTTTGAACCCATCAATGCACGGTTCGCATCATCGTGTTCTAGGAACGGGATAAGCGCGGCCGCTACAGAGATCACCTGTTGTGGTGATACGTCCATATATTGTTGGTCCATTTTGCCCATAAAGGTTGATTCACCTTTGTGACGGCATGGAATTAGTTCATCAACAAACTCATTGTCATCGTTCAAGTTTGAGTTCGCCTGAGCGATTACAAACTGACCTTCTTCAATGGCTGATAGGTAATCAACTTCATCAGTTACAACACCGTTTACCACTTTACGGTAAGGTGTTTCTAAGAAACCATAGTCGTTTGTACGTGCGTACGTAGACAATGAGTTAATTAGACCGATGTTTGGACCCTCAGGTGTTTCGATTGGACATACACGACCATAGTGGGTTACGTGAACGTCTCGCACCTCGAAGCCAGCACGTTCACGTGTTAAACCACCCGGGCCTAATGCAGAAATACGACGCTTATGCGTTACTTCTGAAAGCGGGTTATTTTGGTCCATGAACTGTGATAACTGAGACGAACCGAAGAACTCTTTAACCGCTGCCGAAATTGGCTTAGCGTTAATAAGATCTTGTGGCATTACCGCATCAAGGTCACCTAAGCTTAAACGCTCACGTACTGCACGTTCTACACGTACTAGACCAACACGGAATTGATTCTCAGCCATTTCGCCAACGCTACGGATACGACGGTTGCCTAAGTGGTCGATATCATCAACATCGCCAACACCGTTACGAATAGCGATAAGCACTTTCATAACAGCTACGATGTCTTCTTTCGATAATGTGCCAGGGCCTGTATCAGTGTCATAACCTACACGGCTATTGAACTTCATACGACCAACTGTTGATAAATCATAACGCTCTTCAGAGAAGAACAAGTTATCAAATAAGGCTTCAGCCGCGTCTTTCGTCGGTGGCTCGCCTGGGCGCATCATGCGATAAATTTCTACTAATGCTTCTAAACGGTTGCTTGTTGTGTCGATACGAAGGGTATCTGACATGTAGGCGCCGCTGTCAACTTCATTGATATATAACGTATCAATCTTAGTGTGACCTGCTTTAACCAACTCAGCCATTAGCTCAAGTGATAGCTCGTCATTCGCGTTAGCGATGATCTCACCCGTTGACTCATCAACGTAGTTTTTAGCTACAACACGACCAATGATGTACTCATGCGGTACTTCTAATTGGTTAATACCTTTTTTCTCGATGTTCTTGATGTGACGCGCAGTAATACGACGACCCGCTTCAACAAGGACTTCACCGTCATCGCCTTTGATATCAAAAGCGGCAGTTTCACCACGTAAACGTGAAGGCACAAGTTCCATAAGAACTTTACCGTCAGTTACTTCAAACGCAGTAGTATCGAAGAAGATATCTAAGATTTCTTCTGTAGAGAACTCTAGTGCACGTAAGATAATTGACGCCGGTAATTTACGACGACGGTCAATACGTACATATAGGTTATCTTTTGCATCAAACTCGAAGTCTAACCATGAACCACGGTAAGGAATTACACGCGCGTTATAAAGTACTTTACCTGACGAGTGAGTTTTACCGCGGTCGTTATCAAAGAATACACCAGGGCTACGGTGTAGCTGAGAAACGATAACACGCTCTGTACCATTGATTACAAAGGTACCGGTATCAGTCATGAGCGGAATTTCGCCCATGTAAACTTCTTGCTCTTTAATGTCTTTAACTGTGCCTGGTGCTTCTTTGTCCATCACCACAAGACGCAATTTTACGCGAAGTGGAGCAGAATAAGTCACACCGCGAATTTGACATTCTTTTACATCGAATACTGGCTCACCAATACGATAACTTACGTATTGAAGCTCAGAATTTCCCGAGTAGCTTTTGATCGGAAACACAGAACGGAAAGCAGCTTCCAAACCGTGATCGCCATCAGCGTCAGGGACTAAGAATTTTTTAAACGATTCTAACTGCGTCGACAGTAAGAAAGGTATATCCAAAACTTGTGGACGTTTACCAAAATCCTTACGGATACGTTTCTTTTCAGAATAAGAGTAAGCCATGGGGTTCCTCAGCTTGCTGATCTTTGACCCGACCTGTTCTTGTAAGAACAGACTTAACTGGCATCTATGCCAAGATGTACAACATTAAATTGTTGTTCTAGTTCACTCTGCTACTTTCAACACCTTTACAGGTAACAACTTGAAAATAAAGAGAAAATTAGATTTTATTTGCACTATAGGAAAACATCGCTCCATAGCGCAAAAAGGCCGGTGATTAAATAATCACCAGCCCTTGCCTGATTACTCAGGCAGCGAACCTAGCGTAAGCTAGATTACTTAACCTCAACTTCAGCACCAGCTTCAGTAAGGTCTTTTGCAAGCGCTTCAGCTTCTTCTTTAGATACACCTTCTTTGATAGGTGCAGGAGCTGATTCAACAAGTGCTTTAGCTTCTTTAAGGCCAAGACCAGTTGCACCACGTACAGCTTTGATTGCAGCAACCTTGTTAGCGCCAGCGCCAGTAAGGATTACGTCAAACTCAGTCTTCTCTTCAGCAGCTTCAGCAGCTGGACCAGCAACAACAGCAGCTGCTGCAGTTACGCCGAATTTTTCTTCCATTGCTTCAACTAGAGCAACAACGTCCATTACTGACATTTCAGCAATAGCATCAAGGATTTGGTCTTTAGTTACAGACATTACAAATTTCCTAATTATTACGGACTAATTTTAGTCCAAAAAAAATATTACACCGAAAGTGAACAAAAAAACAGCTTAAAATTAAGCAGCTTGCTCAGCTTTCTGTACACGTACTGCTTCAATTGTTTTACACAATTTGCCAGCAGACGCTTCTTTCATAGCGCTCATTAAGCGTGCAACAGCTTCGTCGTAAGTAGGTAGAGTTGCTAGCATAGCTGCGTCTACTACGTTACCTTCAAATGCAGCGGTCTTAACTTCGAATTTCTCGTTCTTCTTCGCGAAATCTGAGAAGATACGCGCAGCAGCACCAGGGTGCTCTGAAGAGAAAGCGATTAAGCTTGGACCAACAAATGAGTCAGAAAGGCACTCAAAATCTGTTCCTTCAACAGCACGTTTAGCTAAAGTGTTACGAACAACTTTCATCCATACACCAGCTGCACGAGCTTCTTTACGAAGGGCAGTGATAGCACCAACTGTTACACCACGAGAATCTGCAACAACTGCAGAAAGAGCACCAGTGGCTGCTTCGTTGACTTCAGCAACAATTGCTTTTTTGCCTTGAAGATTTAAAGCCATGGGTGTTACTCCTGGTTTAATGGGTCGCCGATATTGGCTTCCCTGTTCTACTCTTCCCCATCAATGATGGAGATGCTTTTTACGGCGAGAGCCAGAAGATTAGGAAAAATCTATCTGGGGATTCACACCGTCTACGTAGGTAAAAATATTAAGGCCGAAGCCGCCTACGGTCTTGGACGGAAGCCCAATTTATCGTTTATACCCGAAGGCGTACGAAATTATGGACTTCAACCCGAATTCTTTACTTGTTTTGAAATTAACTTTCTCAACAAAATGGCGCAAAATTATAGTTCAAATTTCGCGCCATGTAAACTCTTAATTAAGCAACAGTTGTGCTTAGAGAGTTTTGGTCAACAGCAACACCTGCGCCCATTGTTGTAGAGATAGTTACTTTCTTCACGTAAGTACCTTTTGCTTGAGAAGGTTTAGCCTTCTTAAGCGCAACAATAAGAGCTTCAAGGTTTTGTTGAAGTTGCTCAGCAGTGAAATCAACCTTACCGATAGTAGTATGGATGATACCGTTCTTGTCGTTACGGTAACGAACTTGACCTGCTTTCGCGTTTTTAACTGCTTCTGCAACGTTAGGTGTTACAGTACCAGTTTTAGGGTTTGGCATTAGACCACGTGGACCTAAGATTTGACCTAGTTGACCAACAACGCGCATAGCGTCTGGAGATGCAACAACAACGTCAAAGTTCATCTCGCCTTTCTTAACTAGATCAGCAAGATCTTCCATGCCCACTAATTCAGCACCGGCTTCTTTTGCAGCTTCTGCATTAGCGCCTTGAGTGAATACAGCAACACGAACGTCACGACCAGTACCGTTAGGTAGTACAGTTGCACCACGAACGTTTTGGTCAGATTTACGAGCATCGATACCAAGGTTAACAGCAACGTCAACACTTTCTACGAATTTAGCTGTCGCTAACTCTTTTAAAAGAGCAACTGCTTCGTTGATTTCGTAATCTTTAGTCGCATCCACTTTTTCGCGGATTGTACGCATACGTTTAGTTAATTTTGCCATTATCTTAGTCCTCTACGTTCAAGCCCATCGCACGCGCAGAACCTGCGATAGTGCGAACTGCAGCATCCATATCAGCTGCTGTAAGGTCAGGTCGTTTTGTCTCAACGATTTCTTCAAGTTGAGCACGAGTTACTGTACCCACTTTTTCAGTGTTAGGACGGCCAGAGCCTGATTTGATACCTGCAGCTTTCTTAAGTAAGTAAGCAGCCGGTGGCGTTTTCATTTCGAACGTGAAAGAACGGTCGCCGTAAACAGAGATCACTACAGGAACTGGAGCGCCTTTTTCGATAGATTCTGTACGTGCGTTGAACGCTTTACAGAATTCCATGATGTTTACACCGTGCTGACCTAGTGCTGGACCTACTGGAGGACTAGGATTAGCCATACCAGCGGCAACTTGTAGCTTGATAATAGCTTCAACTTTTTTAGCCATAATAAATACCTCATTTGGTGGGTCATAGCCTTGTGCGCGCGAGGACGCGTACTCTAACGGCTTCCCAGTTTAAAAATTGGTTCTCACTTTATGTGATAAAACAAGTTACTACTTGCCCTAACACAAAAAGGCCGCTGATTATAAGTTAATCAACGGCCTTTTTCAAGCATATTGCCAAAATATTAAACGATTTTGGCTGCTTTAATTTTTTATCTTACTTGTCTTGTTCAACTTGACCAAATTCAAGCTCAACTGGCGTAGAACGACCAAAGATAAGTACCGATACTTTTACGCGGCTCTTTTCGTAATCCACTTCTTCAACAACACCGCTGAAGTCAGCAAATGGACCATCGATAACACGAACAACTTCGCCTGGCTCAAATAATGTAGCTGGCTTAGGTGCTTCAGAGTTCTCTTGAAGACGGTTTAAGATGCGATCTGCTTCTTTTTGGCTGATTGGCGCTGGACGATCTGACGTACCACCAATAAAGCCCATTACACGTGCAGTGCTGTTTACTAAGTGCCAGCTTGCATCGTTCATGTCCATTTGTACAAGTACATAACCTGGGAAGAATTTACGCTCAGATTTACGCTTTTGACCTGCGCGCATCTCAACAACTTCTTCCGTTGGTACTAATACTTCACCAAAACTATCTTCCAAACCTTCAATCTTGATATGCTCAAGAATAGTTTGTGCAACACGCTTCTCATAACCTGAGAAAGCTTGTACTACGTACCAACGTAGTTTCTTTTCGTTCTTCTCATCCGACATGGGATTAGATCTCCAATCCAGTTAAAAAGCCTACGGCGCGGAATAAAATGCCATCTAATCCCCAAAGGATAAGTGCCATAATCACAGTTGCAACCATTACAATTAATGTCGTATGGGTTGTTTCTTGGCGTGTTGGCCACACAACTTTACGTACTTCGATACGTGCTTCTTTAGCAAATGCTAAAAATGTACGACCTTTTTCTGTTAGTGAGGCAATGCCTAAACCCGCTGCAACAGCGACCACTACACCAATAGCACGCAACAATACAGACTGATCTGCATACATGTGATTACCAACTACTGCGCCTGCAAGTAGCGCAATCGCTACAATCCACTTAACTGAATCCATCGCACTTGATGGTGTTTCTACATTCGTGCTCATAATATTATTACCTTAACTACAGACACAACAACCCTGCGCGAAGGCAGGGTTAATCCATTAAAATCTAAACTTAAAAACAGACTTATTTAAACCGATTTTTAATTTCAGACTCCACACTTATTGTGTAAAAAGTGGCAGGGGCGGAGAGATTCGAACTCCCAACCGTCGGTTTTGGAGACCGCTGTTCTACCAATTGGAACTACGCCCCTGCAAAGTGGATGCCTATTATACTTACGCAATTCATTAACACAAGAGTAAAAGATACCCAGAAGTTAAAATCTCACCTGTTAGTATAAAAATCAATATTAACATTGATTAAAAAGCAGTTTACTATCAGCCTAATAAAGGAACAAAAACACCAACAAGATGGATCTCTGTGCTGTATTTAAACACCCTATTATGCCTAATATTTTTCAGCTTAGCTGTTCTGAAAAGTCATGTTGTAAGTGCGCAATCACTTCACTTAAGCATCTTTGATAGCGAGCATGGCTTAAGTCAAAACTCCATCAATTGCAGTCTCACTGATGCGCAAGGGTTTCAGTGGTTTGCCACACAAGGAGGGCTCAATCGATTTGATGGCTATGAATTTAAACGCTTTAAAGCACATACTTCAGCGACCAGTATTTCCGGTAATTGGATTACCGCATGCTTAAAAGGCACTGATAACGACCTTTGGTTTTCAACAGCCAGTAAAGGACTAAACCGGCTTGATCCCACCACGGGCCAATTTTACACCTATTCGACCTTTACAAACCCACAACTCAGTGATGATAAAATATGGTCTTTGGCTTTTGATAAGAGTGGCAATATGTGGTTGGGTCATGAACAAGGCACACTCAGCTACTTTGATATTGCAGCGCAGCAATTTGAGACTTATCAGGTTGCTGAAAATACACAACAAAACATTGTCATCAGAGACATTATTGCAGTACAAAATACCCTGTGGCTTGCAACCAGCCATGGTCTGCTGTCGTTTAACCCTAAAACCAAACAATTTAAACATGACATCGCCCTCACCTCGCCACTTTGGCATCTTAACAAGTTAAGTTCAAATCAATTGCTCATCGGTGCAAAACAAGGGCTGTATATATTTTCAATCGATACAGAGACATCTTCCGAATTGCCGCAATTTAAGGGAGTTTGGATCACTGACAGTCTTCTCGACAATCAGCATAACCTGTGGCTAACAAGTTATGGGCAAGGCGTATACTTTTTAGCTGCGGGGGCAGATATATACACTGACGTTGCACACTATCGTCATGATGTACAAAAGCCTAACGGACTCAAAAATGATTACTTACTCTCTATATATCAAGACCCACAAGGAATTATTTGGATTGGGACCGATGGTTTTGGTATACACAGATACGATCCGAAACAGCAACAATTTGGACATCAAAGCACAACGTCAAGCCCTCACTCTCTCACGCATAATTTTATTCGTGCGATTATTAAACGTAAAAATGGCCAGTTGTGGGTTGGCACGCGCGAGGGTTTAAATCGTGCGATACCGCAAGGCTATCAGCACTATACAACCCGCTTACCCAATACCAACATATTTAGCTTACATGAGGATAAAAGGCAGCAATTGTGGGTTGGGACATACGGCGGCGGGCTTCTTAAATACCAAGATGAAAGCGATGATTTTGTCAGCTATACCATGCAAAGCCACCAGCTTAGCAGTGATCGCGTTTATGCAATTGAGAGTGATAAAGACGGCATAGTGTGGCTCGGTAGTAACCAAGGATTAACTCGCTTTGATCCAGATTCAGAAACAGTGACCCATTATCAGCACAATGCAACCCATAACAGCTTAGCCAATAATACCGTTTTCACACTTGCGTATGATAAGAATGATCACGCTTTGTGGGTGGGTACGCGTGCGGGACTCAATAAGTTTTCCATCGAAACAGAGCAATTTACATTACTTAATGAACGCACAGGTCTGAGCCATAACATGGTCACGTCGTTATTACTCAGCGACGATAAAACGCTGTGGGTCGGCACAATGCAAGGCCTCAACAAAGTCAATAAACAAAACTTTGATGTGGAGCATATTAGCGAGCAACATGGCCTAGTAAATGACAATATTTTTGACATTTTAGCCGATAAACAAGGCTATTTATGGTTAGCTACCAATGGTGGATTAACGCGTTATCATCCAATAACGGGCAGCATACAACCGTTTTTACCTGAAGATGGAATCCAGCATCAATCCTTCATTCTTGGGGCTAGTTTTCAAGCGACAGATGGCGAGCTATTCTTTGGCGGGATAAATGGTTTTAATCAGTTTTACCCTGACAAACTCACCTTAGATCACACTCCCCCCACTCCCGTATTAACCGAGTTATTGCTTAATAACCGTGAAATTAGCACTGATTTTTTTGACCACAGCACCGACACGCTGATCAATGCGACAAGCACGTTCTCTTTCGCAAAATCAGCGGGGGTTATTGGCTTTAAATTTAGTGCATTGAATAACGCCGCCACTCCAAAGCATTATCAATATGGCTATAAACTAGCGGGGTTTGACCAACAGTTTTTATATAATGATGCATCACAACGTCAAATAAACTACCCGCAGCTTCCTGCTGGACATTATCAATTACAGCTAAAAGTAAGGGATCAATATGGGCAGTGGAGTGAGGGTACCACCCTACTCGAACTGAAGGTTGTTCCACCTTGGTGGCAAAGCAATGTCGCTTATTTATCTTACACACTATGTGCAATGACATTAGCATGGCTGGTTATTAGTTCAATTTATCAGCGCAAGCTGGCCGAACAGCAAAAACAAAAAGAAATTGAGTTAAATAAATTAAAAGATCAGTTCTTAGATAATATAAGTCATGAACTTAAAACCCCATTGAGCTTGATTCTGGCTCCCATTAGCCAGTTACAGCAGTCCACCCACAGTTCGCAGTCTCAATCGCAATTAGCAAGCATAAAACGTAATTGCCAACGCTTGCTTGACTTAATAAATCAACTACTGCAACTAAGCAAACGACCCAGTACGGCCGTGCATTATGTATCCGCTTATTCATTAACGACTTTTTTAACCGATCTCATCGATGACTTTGCGCCGCTATTCGCCCAAAAACAGCTTAAATTTGATTTTCAGGATCACTGTGAAACTGTGTGCACTATAAATATCGCGCCTAATCATGCGCACTCTATCGTCAGTAACCTGATCAGTAATGCGCTTAAATACACTCCGGCAGGCGGTGAGGTTCGAGTGTGTTTACATCACAGCGATAACCTCGCGCATATCAGTGTGTCCGACACAGGAATTGGCATTGCAAAAGACCAACAGGTGAAAATATTCGAAAGGTTTACTCGCTTAGACACATGTTCAGAAACCGGCAGTGGTATTGGGCTTACATTAGTGAAGCAACTGGTCGAGGATTATGGCGGTGAAATATCACTAACTAGCTCGCCAGCGCAGGGCAGCTGTTTTACGGTCTCGCTGCCTACAGTTATCAGTGCAACAAAACAAAACTTGCCAACGGTCACCACCCAACCTGGCTTAAGGCAAACACTCATGATTGTTGAAGACAATAGTGATATGAGTGAGCTGCTCTTGTCACTATTTAGTGAGCAGTTCAATTGCATCTGTGCTTACGATGGCCAACAAGCCTTGTCACTTTGTCAGTCTGAATTACCCGACCTTATTATCAGTGATGTTATGATGCCTAACATGGACGGATACCAAATGCTTGCGAAGCTTCGTGCTGATAACGCGACCAGTCATATACCGGTTTTATTATTATCTGCCAAAGCTGACACGCCTAGCCGTTTAAAAGGCCTTGATTTACTGGCTGACGACTTTTTAAGTAAACCCTTTGAACCGTCTATTTTACTAAGCAAAGTAAAAGGCCTGCTCAGTTTGCGTTATTTACTAAATCAACACTTAGCGGCTCAACTTACCTCTGAGATACAAAGCGACAATAATGAGTACGTTACGGTGCAAACTAAAGACTCTGTATTTACAGAGAAGCTTAAAAAGGTGGTCCGAGAAAACTATCAGTCGGATCAGTTTTCAATTGAACAGCTGGCATCAGCACTGTGTTTAAGCCCTCGGGCACTGCAGTTAAAAATGAAAGCACTGTATTCACTCACCCCTTCTGACTATTTACGTAACACACGTATTGAGTATGCAGCTAAACAGCTAATAGAAAGTTCATTAGCCATAGGCTTAATAGCAGAAAATAATGGGTTTAGTTCTCAAAGCTATTTTGCTCGCAGCTTCAAAGGACACTTTGGTGTATCGCCGAAGCAATATAGAGAAAAGCATCAGAAACAGCCTGATTTTCGCCTAAGTGAATAAAGTCTTCGCATATGTACTATTAATAAGGCACTGATTTTTATAGCTTATCCATACTATCGTTCATAACTTTGCCTCCCCGTTATGACGTTTATTTACTGCATGGATATAAGTTAAGGAAATCAAATGTTCGCTAAAAAATACCCTACAATTACGGTGGCCTTACTCAGTGCTGCATTATGCGCATGCCAAAGCACAACAACTTCAACAACAAATCAAAACAGTCCAAATGTGAATGAAGTAGCACAGCAACAGTATAACGGTCCAAAAGCACGTATTGCCGTGGCGCGCTTTACTGATAAATCAAATGATTCACGATGGTGGCGAAAAGAAATTGGTGAAGGCATGGCAGATCAATTAACGACTGCGCTGGTCAGTACGAACCGTTTTATTGTATTAGAGCGTCAAGCACTTGATGCCGTCTTGTCAGAGCAAGATTTAGCGGTCTCTGGAAGAGTAAGCGCTGCATCGGGGGCGGCTTACGGTGAAATTGAAGGGGCTGAAATTGTGGTTGTGGCCGCAGTAACCGAATTTGATGACGACAGCTCAGGTGCCAGTGTTGGCAGTGGCGGCTTTATTGGTGATGTGTTTAGCTCGGTATCGGCAGGCTTCTCAGGCTCGCATATGGCAATTGATCTACGCTTAATAGACACTCGCACTTCGCGTATTCTGGCAGCCACCAGCGTAGAAGGCGGAAGTAAGGATTTTGACTTCACCTCAGCAGCCACTAACTTTGGCGGCGCACTCGTCGGGGGTAATCTCAGCGGATGGTCAAACACCCCTAAAGAAAAAGCCTTACGAGAAGTGATTGTTAAAGCCGTCGAGTTTTTAGAAAGCAAAGTACCTAACACTTACTATCGCTACAATAGTGATAATACCATTGCTACAGGACACTCTGCTCCAGCCCCTCTAAGAGCGACAGCAAAAGCAACTGGCGCAAAAACCGCCGTCGCAAACACACCGTCAGTCACAGTGCCCACTCATAGAATGCCCCATTACGAAAAAATGGACTTGGCAATGTCACGTTTAAACTTAGTCTGCTTGGGCTACTTAAAAAACCAACCTCATTACGAAGAGTTTGAAACAGAAGATGTAAAATACGATCGCGCAACGGTTATTGCACTCACTGAATATCAACAAGAAAATAAACTCACCGTCACAGGTTTGGCTGATGAAAAAACCAAACAGTCACTCGATAATACCCAATGTATTGCTAAAACGAATAAATCAGGGCTGGAAAGCTTAGGCAGTATGTTTAAATTTAACTAATTGAAGTAACCAAGCTTAATAGCGTTAATTAGCCTTATACAGCCAGTAATAACCACTGGTTGTATTGGCAAAAATGAGTGACGGTGTCCCTGAACGTTTTATTCTCATTTTTGCTAACATCTTCCATTTATAAAATTTGTACTAGTTCACCACGATAAAAGTCACACAATAACCAAATTTGCTGGAATGGATGCCCTTTTGGTACATCGAGATGAGTGAGCACGGCCTTAAAATCATCTAAGTGCCAAATAGTGCTGGCATTACGGATCAATAACCATGGATGCTCTGATTCATACTGTTTTTTCGCTTTTTGCGCGAGTAACCGATGCAGTGCACAATGTAAACGCTGATCGCTTGGCTCAAGTGCCATCTCAGCAAGGTCGCGCTGCATACCAATTGACAAGGGCCGTCCTAATACGGCCATCGCCTCTGTTTCACTGGCGTATAAATGCGCAATTTCAATATCGAGACGCTGCTCACCTTTATAGCAGCTCACATCAGGCTTACTTGGTGTATTATGCCAAATATTGCGCATTTTGATCCCAAACTCTTTTTCATAACAGCGCAAAAATAATTTTGCGGCGCCATGCTCAAGGGCTATTTTTTCTTGCTCACTATCACGATTCATTTAATGTCGCATATACGTCACTTAATAACCCCGAAGCACCAAACCTAAATAGTTTAGGCTTTATATAGGCTTCACCCATTATAGATTCAGCTAAGGCCAAGTATTGAGCGGCATCAGCAACGGTTCTCACTCCCCCTGCGGCTTTAAAACCGACGTTTTTACCGCTTGCTTTAATTGCGGTTAAAATTATCTCTGTTGCAGCTAAGGTTGCATTAACCGCCACTTTACCCGTACTCGTTTTGACAAAATCAGCCCCGCCATCAATCGCAAGTTGGCTCGCTTTAGTTATTAACTCATCTGTTAATTCGCCACTTTCGATAATCACTTTTAACACGGCTTTATTGCCGCAGGCATCTTTTGAGGATTTGACGTACGTTAAAACCTTCTCTTCATCACCTGCAATAAGGGCTTTGTATGGGATCACTAAATCAATTTCGTCAGCGCCACGCTCAATAGCAAACAAGGTTTCATTTATCACCTGTTCTAAAGGCTGCTCTCCTGTTGGAAAATTGGTGACGGTGGCCACCTTTACTTGCTTTAGCGCACGCTCTGCCAACGCTAATTTAGCATCACTAACAAACTGACTATAAACACACACCGCCGCAGGCACGCCTAACTTTGGCTGAATACTAGCAATAAGATCTTCAATTGTTTGTGCCGTATCGGTGTCATTGAGGGTTGTTAAGTCCATGAGCGCCACAGCTTGGGCTGCGATTGTTTGCATGTTTTTCATAAATCGTATTTTTGTGTTGCCATAATAGTGACCCATAGTAGCAAATTTTTATGTTCTGGCTATAACTCATAACGAATCACCATAAGCCTAGTTATTTTCTTGTAACTCGCCGCAATCCCTTGTTAACTAAGTCTTAAGCCAAATAGAACCACCCAATATAACTTTTAGTTATATAAATTGGGTTTTAATTATTTTTTACTTAACAATACGCACTATATTCTGCTTGTCTGCAATAAGCAGTTTCTTTGATGTTTTTTAGGGGTATAAACAACGTGCAATATTTACCTATCTTTACCAAATTAGACGACAGGCCCGTATTGGTAGTCGGCGGTGGAGATGTTGCGTTACGCAAATGCCGCGCATTTTTAAAAGCGCGCGCACACGTGACGTTAGTCGCCCCTGAATTTTGTGATGAGCTTATAACCCTTGCAAACACGGGTGAAGTCACGCTAATTAACGACATATTTCAAGAACACCATTTAGATAAACAAATGTTGGTTATTGCCGCAACAGATAACGATGCGGTTAACAGCACGGTTTTTGAGCTTGCTAACGCACGCAACATTTTCGTTAATGTCGTTGATGATCAACCAAAGTGTAGTTTTATTTTCCCCTCGATTGTTGACCGTGACCCTATCACTATTGCTATCTCAAGCGCGGGGACAGCCCCTGTTTTAGCACGTCGCTTACGTGAAAAACTCGAAACGCTTATTCCACAACATATTGGCCCTTTGGCTACTTTAGTCGGGAGTTTTCGCGACAAAGTAAAGCAACGTTTTAAACATTTCGCCGACCGTCGCCAGTTTTGGGAAGGTGTGTTTGATTCATCGGTTGTGAGTAAAGTGCAAGCAGGCGACACCACCGCTGCGTCGGCGCAACTAGAGCAACTACTCGAAGCCAAGCCTGAGCCCGAAGGTGAAGTATATGTTGTGGGCGCAGGCCCAGGTGACCCAGAGCTATTAACGTTAAAAGCCCTGCAATTAATGCAACAAGCCGATGTTGTTGTGTATGACTACCTTGTGTCTGATGAAATTATGGAACTGGTGCGTCGCGATGCCGACTTAGTATGTGTTGGCAAGCGCTTGGGCGATCATAGTGTAGCACAAGAAGATACCAATCAAATGTTAGTTGATTTTGCTAAGCAGGGTAAAAAAGTATGCCGCATTAAAGGGGGCGATCCATTCATTTATGGCCGTGGCGGTGAAGAAGTACAAGTGCTTGCTGCCAACCAGATCCGCTATCAAATTGTTCCTGGTATTACTGCTGCAGCCGGTTGCAGTGCTTATGCGGGTATCCCATTAACACATAGAGACCATGCACAAGCCATCCAATTCGTTACTGGGCACTGTAAAAAAGAGGGTCAAGAACTCGATTGGCAGTCGCTTGCTAAACCTAATCAAACCTTAGCGATTTATATGGGGGTGATTAAGTCACCTCATATCCAAGCACAATTATTAAAACATGGTCGCGGTGCAGATACACCAGTGGCCATCATTGAAAACGGCACACGTAAAGAACAACGTGTCGTGACGGGGCAGCTAGGTGAATTAGCCGATTTAATTTCACGGCACAGTATTATTTCACCAGCGTTATTAATTATTGGCGAAGTTGCATCACTGCATCATCAACTTGCTTGGTTTGGCCAAACGGCACAAACCAGCAGCTTTGCCCAGCCTTTAACAGGCGTAGCGTAATTTAACTTTTAATCATTTTAGTAGGACGACTAACAATGGCTTTAACACACCTTCAGCAATTAGAAGCTGAAAGTATCAAGATCATGCGCGAAGTTGCTGCTGAGTTTGAAAACCCGGTTATGCTTTACTCAATCGGTAAAGATTCATCGGTGTTATTACACTTAGCACGTAAGGCATTTTACCCAGCAAAAATTCCATTTCCTCTTTTGCATGTTGATACCAACTGGAAATTTAAGGAAATGATCGAGTTTCGCGATCGTTTAGCCAAAGAATATGGCTTTGATTTAATCGTCCATAAAAACCCTGAAGGTTTAGCGATTGATATTAATCCGTTTGTTCATGGCTCAGCGAAGCATACCGATATCATGAAAACCCAAGGCTTAAAACAAGCGCTTGATAAATATGGTTTTGATGCTGCATTCGGCGGTGCTCGCCGCGATGAAGAAAAGTCACGTGCCAAAGAGCGTGTTTATTCTTTCCGCGATAAGCACCACAGATGGGATCCTAAAAATCAACGTCCAGAGCTGTGGAATACTTACAATAGCCAAGTTAATCCGGGTGAAAGTATTCGTGTATTCCCTTTATCTAACTGGACTGAGCTTGATATTTGGCAATACATCTACCAAGAAAACATTGAAATGGTGCCACTATATTTAGCCAAAGAACGCCCTGTTGTTGAGCGCAATGGCACTCTCATTATGGTTGATGATGAGCGCATGCCGCTTGAAGAAGGCGAAGTACCGCAAATGAAGTCGGTCCGTTTTCGTACCCTTGGCTGTTACCCACTTACTGGTGCTGTGGAATCAACCGCCAGCTCATTAACTGAAATTATTGAAGAGATGTTGTTATCAACATCATCTGAGCGTGAAGGTCGCGTGATTGATCACGACTCTGCAGGCTCTATGGAAAAGAAAAAACGTGAGGGTTATTTCTAATGTCTAAAACTAACGACACGATTAATGAAGTAAGAGAGCTAGGCATCGACGCCTACCTTGCGCGTCAACAAGACAAAAGCCTTTTACGTATGCTGACATGTGGCAGTGTTGATGACGGTAAATCAACGTTAATCGGCCGCCTTCTGCATGACAGCCACCAAATTTATGAAGATCAACTTGCAGCCCTTCACAAAGACAACGAAAAAGTTGGTAATGCAGGTGAAGAGCTTGACTTAGCCCTACTCGTTGATGGCTTGCAAGCTGAGCGAGAACAAGGCATCACGATTGATGTTGCGTATCGTTATTTCTCAACAGCAAAACGTAAATTCATTATTGCGGATACGCCTGGACATGAGCAATACACCCGCAACATGGTAACAGGTGCATCAACCAGCGATGTGGCAATTATCCTAGTCGATGCACGTTATGGCGTGCAGGTACAAACTAAGCGTCATAGCTTTATTTGTGACTCTTTAGGGATTAAACAATTTGTTGTTGCTATCAATAAGATGGACATCGTCGATTTTGACGAAACCGTGTATGAGAAAATCAAAGCCGATTACCTTAAGTTTGCAGAGCAGTTAAACGTCACAAACATTAAGTTCGTACCTATGTCAGCATTGAAAGGCGACAACGTTGTAGTACGCTCTGAACATACACCTTATTACACCGACAAACCGCTTCTAGAATTACTCGAAGATTCCCCTGCGGCTGAAATTGATACTGGCTTTGAAGCACGCTTACCTGTGCAATATGTTGTGCGCCCTAACTTAGATTTCCGCGGTTTCCAAGGAACACTCACTTCAGGTACGTTCAGTGTGGGTGATGCCGTAAAAGTATTACCATCAGGAAAAAGCTCAAGTATCAAAGAGATTGTCACCTTCGATGGGAACCTTGATACAGCCGAAGCAGGCCAAGCAGTTACACTAACGCTTAACGACGAAATTGATATCAGTCGTGGTGATGTAATTGTACCAGCCGCATCTAAAGCCGCTGTAACAAACCGTATTCAAGCCAAACTTGTGTGGATGCATGAATCTCCCTTGGTGCTAGGTAAAAACTATAACTTTAAGTTAGGCAGCAAAAATACCTCAGCGGTGGTGAAAAAAATTGATCACACGATTGATGTAAATACCTTAGAGCATGGCCAAGCAGACTCTCTGCAGCTAAACGAAATTGCTATTGTAACCCTCGAGCTTACAGAAACAATTTTGGCAGATGAGTATCACGACAACCATGAAACAGGGGCATTTATCTTAATCGATCGCCTATCAAACTTAACGGTTGCAGCAGGTATGATCGAGCAGTTATTAAGCACTGAAGAGCAACAAAGTGGCTTTAGCGACTTTGAAGTTGAGTTTAATGCACTTGTTCGCAAGCACTTCCCTCATTGGCAAGCGCTTGATATAACTAAGCTTAAATAATCACAATTCGCCTGTTATAGGAAGTAAAAAGCATGTATCAACAGCTGGTATTAACAGGCATTATGCTGGTATTAGTCGGGTGCCTATTTGGCACACGATTAAAACCAGCATGGTTATTTGTGAGCGCCATTGGAATTAGCTATCTTTCTGGGCTTATTAGCCTTGAGGATATGCTTGTTAATTATGCCAATCCCTCGTTAATCACCCTGATACTTTTAGTATTGGTATCAATTGCGGTAGAAAAAACCACATTGGTACAGAAACTTGCCCAATCCTTATCAAAAGGTAGCCTGACAAGCTCTGTCACTAAGCTTGGCTTATCGACCGCCTTTTTGTCATCGTTTACTAATAACACAGCCGTTGTGGCATCTCTTATTAGTGCCATAAAAGAGAGCCCGACACATTCGCCATCAAAACTATTACTGCCTTTGTCGTACACCGCAATACTCGGCGGCACAATTACTTTAATTGGCACCTCAACTAATTTAATCGTCAATGGTTTTGCTGTTGAAGCGGGCATGGCTCCCTTAGGTTTTTTTGATTT
The DNA here is from genome assembly GCF_900116435.1 of Pseudoalteromonas lipolytica. Lineage (GTDB taxonomy): Bacteria > Pseudomonadota > Gammaproteobacteria > Enterobacterales > Alteromonadaceae > Pseudoalteromonas > Pseudoalteromonas lipolytica. The sequence goes on from NZ_FPAZ01000027.1 coordinate 27,592, forward strand.
TACACTGGTTGGTTTAGGCGCATTAAGTGTGGGCCTGATCACCATTATTGTAATGCTTAAATACCTACCCGATAACGGTAAAAATAACCAAGAAGTCGTGCCATTTTACTTAGAAGGCAAAGTAGAAGCTGATTCAAAGCTGATTGGTAAAAGTGTTGAAGAAAATGGTCTGCGTGAATTAAAAGATCTCTTCCTTGCTGAAATCATTCGTGGTGACAAACGTATTTGTGCCGTCACCCCAAAACAAGTAATCAAAGAAGGTGACGTATTATTATTTGTCGGCGATATAAAGTCTGTTCCTTTACTGACTCAATTTGATGGCTTAAAAGTGGTTCATGACAAGCACGAGAAAGATGTTGAACACCTTGTTGAAGTGGTCGTGAGTCACTCCTCTAAATACATTGGCAAAACGATTAAAGAAATTCGCTTTCGCGAACAGTTTCATGCGGCAGTAATTGCAATTCGTCGAGGTCATGACCGTTTACAAGGAGGCCTAGGTAAGGTGCAATTACAAGCTGGTGATTCCTTGATTCTCGCGCCGGGTAAAGCATTTTACACACTCCCAAACTTAAAGCGTGAGTTTGTTTATATTTCGGGTCTCGATTTACAAACACATTTAAAAGCAAAGCAATCAAACATTGTGCTGGCTAGTTTTGCCGGGGTTTTAACGTTAAGCATTATCGGTTTAGTCCCCTTAGTAAAAGGCTTATTGGTGTTACTCATTGGCCTAATGCTCAGCGGCACAATTAAGCTCAGTGAAGTTAAACGTCGCTTCCCTATCGAATTACTGGCGGTTGTAGGCAGTGCGATTGGACTCGCCAAACTCATGATTGGCACCGGTTTAGCTGGTGAAATATCAAATGGCATGCTTTATGTGTTAGGTGACTTTGGCCCTTACGGGGCATTTATTGCTATCTTCTTAATGACGGTCATGTTTACCGAATTGATTACCAACAATGCAGCCGCCGCACTTTCATTTCCTGTTGCGTATGCGCTGGCTATTGGCTTTGATGTTTCCCCACTGCCCTTTATTATGGCCGTGGCCTTCGGTGCATCGGCCAGCTTTATCTCACCATTTGGTTATCAGACCAACCTTATGGTGTACAGTGCGGGAAATTACCGCTTAAAAGATTACATTGCCATGGGCCTTCCTTTATCGATTATCTATTCGATTACGGTACTTACATTGATACCACTGGTTTTCCCATTTCAATAACAAACAACGAGAACAGATACAATGAATGAGAATATCGTTTGGCATAACTACGCAATCACTAAAGCACAACGTAGTGAGCAAAAAAAGCATAAGCCGACTATTTTATGGTTCACTGGCTTTTCTGGCTCTGGTAAAAGCACCGTGGCCAATGCGCTAGAAAACGCACTAAACCAACTTGGTGTTCACACCTATCTACTTGATGGTGATAACGTACGCCATGGGTTATGTAAAGATTTAGGCTTTACTGATGAAGATCGTGTTGAAAATATTCGCCGCGTAGGCGAAACAGCGAAACTCATGGTCGATGCCGGTCTTGTGGTACTCACCGCATTTATTTCACCCTTCCAAAGTGAACGCGATATGGTAAGGAACTTGGTAGATGATGGTGAGTTCATCGAAGTGTTTTTAGATACTCCACTCGACGTATGTGAAACTCGTGACCCTAAAGGGCTTTATAAAAAGGCACGTGCGGGTGAAATTAAGCATTTCACAGGTATTGATTCAGACTACCAAGTTCCAACATCACCCGAAATTAAAATCGATACGAGCAAAAACACCCTAGACCAATCGGTGCAAGAACTGGTAGCGTATCTAAAACAACAGCAAATTATAGGTTAAATCATGAATCATACGGAACTGCTAGAAGAAATCTTACTGCTGGCGCGCCAAGCAGGAAATGCCATTATGGGTATTTACGAAAAAGATTTTAACGTCGAATACAAAGCCGATGAAAGCCCAGTAACCGACGCCGATCTAGCAGCTCATAAAGTGATTGTTAATGGCTTAAAACAGTTAACGCCAGACATTCCGATTCTAAGTGAAGAAAGTGCAGATATTAGCTGGGATGTTCGTCAAACCTGGCAACGTTATTGGCTAGTCGACCCGATTGATGGCACAAAAGAGTTCATCAAAAAGAATGGTGAGTTTACGGTAAATATTGCGCTTATTGAAAACGGTAAGCCTATTTTAGCCGTCGTCGACGCACCTGCATTGGGTGTCTCATATATTGCAAGCAACGCCATTGGTGCGTTTAAAGATAAGGGCGATGAACGCATCGAACTTAAAGTTACCCGCAAGCCAAATAAAGGGCTTATTCGTGTTGTTGGCAGTCGCTCACACCCTTCCCCTGACCTAGCTGAATTTGTAAAACAATTCGATGACGTAGAAATGGTCTCAAAAGGCAGCTCACTAAAACTATGTTTAGTAGCCGAAGGCAGCGCCGATATTTACCCTCGCTTAGGCCCAACCTGCGAGTGGGATACAGGCGCAGGCCATGCGATTGCCGAAATAGCAGGAGCAACGGTTAGCAAACTCGATGGCAGTCCACTGCTGTATAACAGTAAAGAAGAATATCTGAATCCGTATTTTATAGTATCGGCGTTACAGGACTAGTCTTTAGCAGTCGATGTTATAGAGTGAAATACTACATAAGCTGGGTAACGCGAAGCGAAACCCAGCGACTTAAAGTAAAAACTTACCCTCTCTAAATTAACGTTAAACTAGCCTTTATGCCTGTGTTCCGATAATATTTTGCCCTCTTAATCTATTAAAGGAATGACGATGACGACTGTTGAAAAAGCCATTGAGGCAGCTTACCAAGCGCAAATCACTTCTCTTTACAAAGCACTATCACAAGGTGTGCTTGCTGCTAATGGCGATGAAAGTGAAATCACAGCAGCTGAAGCTCGCTTTAAAAAAGGCTTAGCATTTGCTGCTGATATAAAAGCCCGCGCACTTGCAGCAGCAGAGTAAACACCACAACTGGGCTTAACTAAACTAGCCCAGCATTTCCTTTTGTAAGTCTCTCCTTACAGCATAGTTATCTAAATACAACGCTAAAACATGCATTCTTAGTTGCTTTTCTATATGCTGCGCGACAATTATTATTCTAATAGTGGAGTGCTAATGAACACACAACAAGATGCTGCGCAGTTTAGTGCATCGACAACAAGTAGTAACTCGAAATGGAATCTTCACGACACCCAGTGGGTATTAAGTTTATTTGGCACAGCAGTGGGTGCCGGCATTTTATTCTTACCCATTAATATCGGTATAGGCGGGTTCTGGCCATTAGTGATTATGGCGTGCTTAGCCTTTCCTATGACTTACTTAGCTCATCGTGGCTTAGCTCGTTTTGTATTATCATCAAAACAACCAGATGCTGACTTTACCGATGTGGTAGAAGAGCACTTTGGCATGAATGCTGGGCGGCTAATTTCTCTTTTATATTTTCTTTCTATCTTTCCTATTTTACTTATTTATGGCGTTGGCCTAACCAATACCGTAGACAGCTTTATCGTTAATCAATTAGGTATGGAATCACCACCACGCGTGCTTCTATCAGGCATTTTAGTGGGTGGTATGATTAGCTTAATGCTAGGTGGAGAAGCACTCATGTTGCGTGCTTTTGCTATTTTGGTCTATCCACTCGTCGGTATTCTGTTTTTCTTATCGTTGTATTTGATCCCAAGCTGGCAGATGCCTGACGTATCAATTCCTGAATTTTCAGGCTTTATGAAAACGCTCTGGTTATCAATTCCTATTATTGTGTTCTCATTCAGCCACGCCGCTGCAATCTCAAGTTTTGTCCATGTACAGCGAGCTCATTACGGCAATAATGCTAAAATGAAGTCAGAAGCAATTCTGAAGCGCACCAGCTTATTGTTAATCGTATTTGTATTGCTGTTTGTATTTTCGTGTGTGTTGTCTTTATCATCAGAACAAATGCTGCAAGCTAAGGCCGAAAACGTTTCTATCTTGTCGTTTCTTGCCAATATTACTGATAACTCATTCATTGCCACACTAGGCCCGTTGGTAGCGTTTATCGCCATTACGTCATCTTTCTTAGGCCACTTTTTAGGAGCCCGCGAAAGTTTCAATGGTCTTGCCAGTAAGCAAGCACATATGAACCCTAAACTCGTTGATAAGATTGGCACTGTTATCATGTTCTTCGCTATTTGGTATTGCTCGGTGATCAACCCAAGTATTTTAGACATGATGGACCAGCTATCAGGCCCAATTATCGCCATGATCTTATTCATTATGCCCATGATTGCCGTGTATAAAGTCCCTAGCCTGCAAAAATACAGGCACCGCTTAAGTACTTTATTTGTGCTAGCTATTGGCTCTCTTGCTGTTCTTGCGCTTATTTACAGCATGATTAAATAACAGTAAGTACTGAATATATGATATAAAAGCCCAGCGGGGAAACCTGCTGGGCTTTTTCGTATTTATTCGTCAAGCACCGCGTTGTTGTGTTGCTCATTAATGAGAGACGGATTAGCGTAAGGTGAAGTAGCCCATTTTAGAGCCTCCAATCTTGTCATCATGATTAAACAACGTTAGGACTGTGATTGAACATCATGATTACAAAGCGTAGGAACGGCTTTAGCCATGAATGTTTCTGGTTATGTGTGAAGAGCATATCAGACACTTTCGGCACTAAAGTACCTTATATGGACTCCTCCTATTGCACAATACCCTTCGTTAATTTTGTTAGACTGCGTACTTATATGCGGGCTCATAATGAGGAGCTACCTCGGCCCTATGATGTTTTCGCGCCCTTGTGCCTCTTCTCCTACTCGGTGTTTTAACACACTAATCACTTTACAGGCTATCAAGGGTGGGTCTAACCGCTTAACGCAGGTTCTTGGTCAATACAGTTATTTCTGTTATCGAAGACTAAATGTTAATTTGCTAGTAGGCTTGGTTCATAACGCGTGCCCTTTTTCAGCATGGCATACGCCGTCCGAACTGTTTTATTTGCTAACGCAATGGC
>NZ_FPAZ01000028.1 GCF_900116435.1 Pseudoalteromonas lipolytica
CCACCTTAAAGACAAAGAGGTGAGCACTGAAACGCAATATTACATCAGTTCACTGGATATTGACCCCGCTGCGGTCAACCAGGCTATCCGAGCACACTGGGAAGTCGAAAATAAAGTCCACTGGGTGTTAGACGTGACGTTTAAAGAAGATGATAGCCGAATACGCAAAGAGGACGGAGCGGAAAATGTCGGAGTGATTAGGCGATTTTGTTTGAATATGGCTCGTTTACACCCCAAGAAAGCCAGCATGAGAAGCAAACTCAAAATGGCTGGCTGGGCCGATGAATTCAGAGCAGAGCTTATTTTTGGGTAAAAGTATGCGGTTGCCCTGCTCTTCGCGCGTGATAACGACACATCAGCATTGACATTCAAGCGCTCGGTTACTTGCCAATCGGCGTTAATTCCATAGCTATCAACTTCATCAAAATCTTGATTATCATCATTGACTATTTCAACACGGGTAAAGCTATTTGATGTGCGGTTGATTGCCCCACCGATTACCGCATTGCCGTCAAGTAAGGGGTTCGCATAGACAGCTGAGGGGCCACCAAATTTAACCCGAAAACCACGGGCAAATGATTCGCTATCAAAACGAGATAAAAACGCATCACCTTTCAGTTTAAAGTTATCGGTTGGTGCCCATTCAATCGATGTTAAATAGCCATTACGCGTTTCTTCACCACCTAAATGCTGAAGCTCGAAACCTTCACTGATATATTCATTAGCGGGGTTATCTGCAGGGCCATCGATGTCATTTGCAAGTCCGTCAACATCTTTATTACCGTTATATGCTAGACCGATAAACTGGGTGGCAACACTAGGTTGGAATAAGCGAGCATAACCTAACGCTACACCGAGGGTATCATCAAAGAACTTACCCTGATAAGAAAAGCTAATACGGTCGCCATATTCAGTGGCATCAAAAACCTCTGAAGCACGATCGTTATACATACCGCGCACATTAGCGGTAAATTTGTGTTGCTGGTCATTATCCAGTGGGCTGGCTGTTTGTAACTCAACAGTACCGGCAACGCCCCCTTCGATTAATGATGCTTTGGGTGACTTATACACAGCTGCCGAACTAATTAACTCAGACGGATACTGATCGAACTCAATACTACGGCTACCACTGGTCGATACTTGTTCTCGACCATTGAGAGTCGAAAACACGAATCCACCAGATAAACCTCGAATATTAATTTCGGCAGCTTGGCCACCTGTTCGTACCGCCGAAATACCCGGTAGTCGTGTTAATGCATCTGCCATAGATACATCGGGAAGTGCACCTAAGTCATCAGCAGATAACTGCTCTGATACGGTGTCACTAAAACGTTTTTGGTTTAATGATTGAATTAAGCTGCGACTAAAGCCGCGCACTTCGATTACTTCAAGCTCAGGATCAAGTTCCTTTGCAGATGTGCGTTCTGCTTCATTCGCTGCCATAGCACTGTTTGCTGCAACCATTGCCAGCATTAATGCACTTAGCTTAAATTTCCCCATTGGATTCCCACTCTGTTGTCATTGGAGGCGTTATGTTTATTCTTGTTGTCAAAAAACAACCAACAAAGTGTAACCAAAAGGTAAATATTGTGTGATGAATACGTATGCACTATACGTTTCCTGGGGATAAGCAGGAGCTCCTCTCACGTTTTACTATTGAGAGAGGAGCAATAGAGAGCTTTAAAGTGTTATCACGACACGCACTGCAAGTGCGATAAAGATCATGCCGAGTAGTTTTTCAAAAAGTGGATTCGCTTTAGTAAAACCAAAGCGCTTTTTTGATATTTCTGTGAGTAAGGCAACCAACAAATACCAGCCAGTATCCAGTACAAATACAGTTAAGCACATGATCAAGCCAACCTGTAACGTGAGATTTTCTGGGTCAATAAACTGTGAGAAGAGCGCTAAAAAGAACACCGCAAGTTTGGGGTTCAAAAACGCAATAGCAAAACCATCTTGTAACGCAGCGCGTTGACTAGGTATGGCTTGTTCAACTTTCACGGCTTGCGAACTGGGTTTTGCCAGTAATATACGTATACCTAAATAAGCAAGGTAGGCGGCACCACCATACACGAGTACGTTATAAAGTGTAGGTAACTTGGTCATCAGTGCACCTAATCCAAGCAAAGAGGCGCTCGCATAAAACCCCACTCCCACACCATGACTCACGGCCGCCAGCATGCCGTTTTTCATACCACCGTGAAGGCTATGCTTTAACACAACCGCTAAACTTGGCCCTGGCGACATAGCACCCATGATACAAATTAACACTAAACTCAACCACTCTGTGAGTGTCATAATTCATTATTCTCTACTAACAATAAAACGGCCGTTATTTGACCATAAAAACCGGTGGCTGTGGTGATTGTTTTAACCTGCCAGCCAGATTGGCCTAACTCGTACACTTTCTGATTTAACGCAGTGATATCAAGTCCACCCAGAAAACGTTTCTTTTTAAATTCAATAATTTTTTGCATATTAGCTTGTTAACTCATACTCAAAATCATAGTAATGAATTCCCGCCTCAATGCGGATTGCCATTTTACCCGTAAGCCCCACCAATTCACCAGCGCCTGAATCTGGCACGACTTCTAAAATTAACCTGTCTGTGCCTTTATCCATGGTGCCAAAATGTTGTAATACAAAGCTACCTTGTTTGCCATTCAGACTACCAACCACTTGTTCAATAGCAACATATCCTGCACTGCCTTGGGTTGCCGTCATTGCGCTCAGCATCTCTCCTTGGCTAGTTGCTTCCAGAGCGCCTGTAAACGTTTTATCTATCGACATACGGCCAAGATTCACGCCATCTTGACCTGTCGCATACCCCCCAATTGGGTTTAATTTCACGTTAAATTGACCGCTTATCACTGTTGATTCCATACTAATCCCTTATTTTACTGTTGATTTTTAAAGCGATGATAACCATATCTATACCCTATTCACAAATAAGAATCTAGCATGGCAATTAACAAAGAAAAGGCCGCGTTCAGTAGCCTGTTACCCGTTTTAGCGTTTATTAAGCCCTACAAATGGGTGGTATTTGCAGCCCTTGGGGCATTATTACTCACCGCAGGCGTTAACTTGTCACTCGGCCAAGGAGTGAAGTTTGTTATTGATCATGGCTTTATTGCAGGCTCTCAAGAACAACTTCAACAAGCAGTGATGGTTCTTATTGGCCTTATCAGCCTATTAGCAATCGGCACATTTTGTCGTTTTTATTTAATGTCGTGGATAGGTGAACGAGTCAGTAATGATATTCGTAACGCGATTTTCGAGCGAATTGTAACGTTACACCCAAGCTACTTTGAAGAAAACCGTAGCGGCGAGCTGATGTCACGACTCACCACCGACACCACATTGCTGCAATCGATTATTGGCTCATCATTTTCTATGGCGCTTCGTAGCAGCTTAATGTTAGTGGGTGGCCTTGCTATGCTGCTAATTACTAATTTAAAACTAACCTTAGTGGTCGTTGCCTGTGTACCTATGGTGTTAGTTCCTATGCTAATTTTTGGTCGTAAAGTGCGTAAACTAGCAAGTTCGAGCCAAGATGCCATTGCCGATATCAGTACTTATGCAGGCGAAATTATTCAAAATATTAAGGTCGTACAAAGTTTTAGTCATGAAGCGCGCGAAAAAGCGGCTTTTGCTGAAGAAACGAATAAAGCATTTTTAGTCGCAAAAAGTCGTATTAAACAACGCTCACTTTTAATTGCTGCAGTGATCTTTCTAACCTTTAGTGCCATCAGCGTGATGCTTTGGGTAGGCGGCAGTGATGTGCTCGCGGGTACCATGACGGGCGGCGAGCTAGGTGCCTTTGTATTCTATGCCATTATGGTGGCTATGTCGGTTGCAACAGTTGCCGAAGTGTACGGTGAGTTACAACGCGCAGCAGGTGCGGCAGCAAGACTGTTAGAGCTGCTCGCTGTTGAAAGTATGATTCAAAACCCCGCACACAATAAAGATGATCAGCTCGAATTAAATAAAGCTGACCATCCTGCTATTCGTTTTGACAATGTATCATTTAACTATCCATCTAGACCCGATAAAGCAGCACTTAGTACACTTAATTTGGAAGTAAAACAGGGCCAAACAGTCGCCATTGTTGGTCCCTCTGGTGCAGGCAAAACAACATTATTTGAATTATTGCAACGATTTTACGATCCGAGCGCAGGGAGTATTTCATTAGCTGGCATTAATATTAAAGAATTATCCCTTCACTGTTTACGCCAACAAATGGGCATGGTGGCACAAAACCCCATTTTGTTTAGCTGCGATGTTATGCATAACATTCGCTATGGCAATCCCCATGCGAGTGACGAGCAGGTATTCACGGCAGCCAAATATGCACACGCCGATGAATTTATCACGCAGCTACCGCAGGGCTATCACAGCTTTTTAGGTGAACAAGGGGTACGTCTTTCTGGTGGGCAAAAGCAGCGGATTGTGCTTGCTCGCGCTATTTTAAAGGACCCAGCTATTTTATTACTCGATGAAGCAACCAGCGCACTTGATGCACAAAGCGAGTCTCATGTGCAAGCGGCACTCGAGCACTTAATGAAAGACAGAACAACACTCATTATTGCCCACCGCTTAGCCACCGTAAAACATGCAGACGTCATCGTGGTAATGGACAAGGGTGAAATTATAGCGACAGGTACACACCAGCAGCTATTGACCAGTAACCCACTGTATAAGCAGCTTTGCGAATTGCAATTTAATCGAGATTAATATTCAAGGAAGGATGTCAGGTTTGAAAGGGCATATCAAACCTGACCACAAATCTAGACTACATTAAGCCTAACCTTGTGTGTTTGGTACGATTTGAATCTCTACACGGCGGTTTAAAGCACGACCATTGGCTGTATCATTACTCGCTACAGGGCGTGTTTCGCCATAGCCACGTGTGCTAATACGTGCCGACATAATTTGATGATTAACTAAATAATCTTTAACACTTTGCGCACGTTGCTGCGACAGTGTCATGTTATAGCTGTCTTTACCTGTGCTATCAGTGTGACCTTCAACACTTAAGTAGGTTTTTTCGTATTTGTTCATCACTTGTGCAATGGCATCAAGGGTGCTGTGAAAGCCTGATGAGATATAAGATTGATCTGTCGCAAAAGTGATGTTTGATGGCATAACTAAGCGAATATTATCGCCTTCACGTACCACTTCAACACCCGAGCCTGCTAGCTCGTCACGGAATGCTTCTTCTTGCTTATCCATGTAGTCACCGACAGCAGCACCCGCTAACGCACCAATGGCCGCACCAATAAAGATACGCTTATCATCATGATCGCCTGTTGCTTTACCTAATACCGCACCTGTTGCGGCACCGATTGCAGCACCTTTACCTGTGTTAGTTGTTTCACACCCCGTTAATAAAACGGCTAAAACACCCACTGTTAAAATCGACTTGCTGAAACTCATGTGTCTCTCCATGGCATTTAGTAATTTTGATCTATTAACAATTATGAACACTAAATCATGAACATTAGGTTAATAGTTCTCTTTAATAAGTGTAACAGCTGGTAGGTTATACGCTTTAACTAATTCTGTTAAACGTCCATTACGTACAAGAGCGTGTAACTGAGATTGAATTTCCTTTGCTAACGAGGTGTCGGCAAACTGTTTACTAACAGCCATATGGCCGTAAATAATGTCTTTATAGCGATAAGGCATTTTGACGATCTGCTGTGAAGGGAGTTGTAAATAACCCGAGGCATGATCCGCGGTATCTTCAACTGAAATAACGAGTTCGACGCGATCTTTAAGCAGCATTTCAAACGCATTACCTTCACTCAAAGCCTCCACTTTAGTGAGTGAGCTGTCATTATCAAAACGCGAAAAATAAGCGGCTCCTCGCATGACCGCGATGCGCTTTCCTAGCAAGTCTTGGTAACGATTTATAACGATGTCACGGTCTGCTCTTGCATAGAACCCAAAAGAAGAAGACAACATCATGTACGGAGGAGACATAAACTGCATTTTTTGCTCACGCTCGCTGGTACGAATTAACCCGCCCATCACATCCACTTCATTTTGTTCGAGCATTTTTAAACAGCGAGAAAATGGGCAAGCGACAAATTCTAATTTCATCGGTATGGTACGTTGCAGCTCACGCATAATATCGACCACCGCGCCACTCACATGCCCTTTTTCAGACACAACGCCGTAGGGAGGAGAATGATCAACCGCAACAATAACCCTCTGCACAGGTTCTGCATACAAGGAGCTTGATATAAGTACTAATAATAGGCTTACGATACTCAGTCTCATAGGGTTACTCGTTACTACGTTCATACCTTACTATATATCCTAGCGATGTGTATGTCATAAAAACCACAAAAATGTCATAGAAATTTGTCATAATTAGGTGATTAGATTCGATGGCGAAAACAATGTTACTAGTTATATTTAAGCAATTTTTTTTATTAGGCTGCATGAGTTTCGGTGGCCCCGCAGCGCACTTAGGCTATTTTAAACGTCACTTTGTCGATAACTTAAAATGGTTAAATAGCGAGCGCTACGCACAACTAATAAGCTTAAGCCAAGCATTACCGGGTCCGGGTTCAAGCCAAGTAAGCTTTGCGATTGGGGTTGAGAAAGGCGGTCTATTGGGCGGTTTGTGTGCCTTTATTGGGTTTACTCTACCGTCTTTTTTAATTATGTTTTTTTTGGCACTGAGTGCCCACCAATTTGGTAACATTTATTTTGCTGTTATTGCGGGACTTAAATTATTTGCCATCGTTATTGTCGCTGATGCAACTTACAGTATGGCGGTGAGCTTTTGTAAAACACATTTACTTAAACTTATCGCGGTATTAAGCACGTTATCGTTGATTATTTTTTCACAGTTTTCCAGCCAAATTTTTGTGTTAATTATAGCTGCGATTATTGGCTGGCTTTATCCACAACATAAACTCCCTCAGCATGAGAATGTAAGTAAACCCGTTAAAGTATCGTGGTTACCTTTTATCATTTTTGCAGTACTGCTTATCGCGAGCTTTTTACCCTTTGGCGAGTGGTCCTCACTATTTGCTCCATTTTATCAAACAGGGGCAATGGTGTTTGGTGGGGGGCACGTTGTGCTACCTATTTTGCAAGCAAGCATACCAAGCCTTGAAACCGAGCAGTTTTTGTCAGCCTATGCCAGTGCTCAAGCAATTCCTGGCCCTATGTTTACAATAGCGACCTACTTAGGGGCTGAACTGACACCTCATTCTCCCCTATTGGGAGCACTTATTGCGACGCTATTGATTTTTTTACCGGGCTTTTTATTGATGCTTGCATTTTTAAAAAGCTGGCTACAATTGGCTGATAAACCACGCTTTGCTGGCAGTATTGCCGCTCTCAATGCTGCGGTAGTCGGGTTTTTAGCAGCAGCACTCTACTCGCCGATTTGGCTCAGCACAATCAACAACATATGGCAGATTGTATTAGTGGTTACAGCCTTCACATGGTTAAGGGTCGCTAAGCCCCCTATTTGGTGGTTATTACTTGGCTTTATTGGTATCGCTTTGGCAGTGCAGTCGCTCTAGTCTTTACTTTTAGGCGCCGCGTTAACCACTTTAATACTTGGTTTATCTACGACATGCTGCTCATTAGCCGAAAATTGCCCCGTCACACTCTGATATGGGCGCAATCCAAAAATAGGCAATACTGCAAGCAGGTGATCCATGATCTCTGCTTGTAGATGTTCGTACGATATCCAACGTTTGTCTTCGCTAAAGCAATAAAACTCAATTGGTAAGCCATGATTAAATGGCTGAAGTTCTCGCACCATGAGGGTCAAATCACGGTTAATTCTTTCATGCTGTTTCAAGTATCCTTCAGCATAACGACGAAATAAACCTAAATTCGTAACAGGATCAGGTAACGTTGTCACACGAATGTAGTCGTGCAGAGGTATCGCGCTATTTATTTGCGTATGGAAAGCCTCATCAACTAAACGAATGCTGTTCATATCTATATTTAAAGAGCGTTTAATTCGACGACCACCCGACTCCTGCATACCCCGCCAATTTTTAAATGAACCGGCCACCAACATGTAGGTAGGAATGGTGGTAATCGTGTTATCCCAGTTACGCACTTTTACCGTGTTCAAACCAAGGTCGATAACCTCACCATCAGCGCCATAGCTATCAACTTGAATCCAATCACCATAAGTAACTAAGCGATTAGCAGCAATTTGAATACTGGCAACAAACCCCAAAATAGTGTCCTTAAACACTAACAAGGTCACCGCTGCAATGGCACCAAAACCAGATAAAATATAGGTGGGCGACTTTTCAAGTAATATACTGACGATCAAAATAGCGCAGATCATGAAGGTGATCAGTTTCACAACTTGAATCAAACCTTGTATGGGGACTTCTCGGGCAAACTCCAGCTGGTTATAAATGCCCCCAGCAATACTGACAATGCTGCTGATGATAAAACCGCCATAAATAATCAGAACAATTTGACCAATGGTTTTTAAAACTAACGCTGCCACCTCTGTGACAGGGTAAACATTGTCGAATGTTGCTAAATACAACACGCAACATAAGGTGCCTGCAAAACGTCTATTAAGTTTAGTTAGCATGGGTGCTAATGCACCAATGCGTTCTGGCGAAAGGCGCGTTACAACACTTTGTATTCCAGGAAGCATTAAGCGCCGAGTAAAGACATACACCAGCAATAAAGCACTCACACCAATTGCGGTGGCTGTCAGCGCACTGAAAAGCTCCGCATCTGGCATTGCTTCAAACCAAGGCATAACCAATTGTTGCAGGTGAGTTTGCTTCATGGTGCTTCAACTTCCTTACTGATATTTGCTACCAGACTACCTTGTTTGGCCTGATAATAATTAAATAATTGCGCGTCTTTTTGAAGCCAAATTTCATTGATTCGTTGCTGAAAAGCGGTTCTAAATTCACGGTCATGTTGATAATCACCAATCATCTCAGCACTGATAGCCTGCACATGTATATCTACTTTAATGAGCGTTAATCGGCCACGCATTAAGTTGCGACAAATATGACTGCCCTCACCTTGGTAAATAATAGAAGTATTAAGTAACGCATCAAACTGTTCACCCAGCACTTCCAGCGCAAACGCAATCCCTCCCGCTTTGGGCTTGAGTAAATAACCAAATGGACTGCTCTGCTTTGTATGCTTTTGCGGGGTAAAACGTGTCCCTTCAACAAAATTAATAATGGTGGTTGGGTGATTACGAAAATCACGACAGCTTCGCTTGGTCCGTTCAACATCAAGGCCTTTAAGCTTTGGGTTTTTAGCCAGCTGCGACTTACTGACACGCTTCATAAAAGGCATTCCCATCGCCCACGCACCCGTGCCTATGAAAGGCACATATTTTAGCTCATCTTTTAGAAAAAACTTTGGCGCCGGTAATACATCAATCGCACTAAGCACCACAATATCTAACCAACTCATATGGTTAGAAATAAGTAAGTACCAGCTATCGCGATTAACATTGCCTTTAATATTAATTTCAATATTCTGGCAACCTAGCCACAGAGCAAAACGATTTCCTTTGCACCATCCCCGATAAGCACCATGCAAAATGTGACTAATGATGTTGAATGGTAAAATAAGTTTCAACACACCAAACAGCAACACAAGGGTTCCCCAAAGAATGACATTGGCAAACAGCACAATACTGACCAACAATCCGGTTAACCAATTTGGTAAAAATTTCTTTAACATATGTGTGCTCTCAGCTGTGCCAGCAGCATCTACTCAGCTTGCGATTCAAACTGGGCAAGCTGCTGGTTTTTCTCTTCCCAAATACGATTTAACTCCGCTTGAAAATTCACTCTAAAGTCTGCATCACCAGTGTAATCACCTATTAAATTAGGACTGACATCCATCACTTCAACGCGAACATCGATTTGCTTCACTCGGCCACTGGCAAAATCCACAAAACTTGGAATACCACCCGGGTAGTGAATGGTGACATTTACAACTTTTGAGATCTGCTCACCCATAGCTTGCATAACAAACGCCACACCACCCGCTTTCGGTTTTAATAAGTACTGAAAAGGGCTCTTTTGACGCGCATGTTTTTCAGCGGTGAAGCGCGTGCCTTCCACAAAATTTACGATGCTTACAGGCATTTCTTTAAATTTTTCACAGGCTTTACGCGTTGTTTCTAAATCTTTTCCGCGCAACTTTGGATTTTTCTTAAGCTGTGACTTGCTAGTACGCGTCATAAATGGAAAGTCTAACGCCCACCATGCAAGCCCTAGAAAAGGAACGTATATCAATTCCTTTTTCAAGAAAAAGTTTAAAAACGGGATACGGCGATTAAAAATACGCTGCATAACTAAAATATCAACCCAGCTTTGATGATTAGCAATCACTAAGTACCAGTCTTTTGAACGAAGTTGCTCAAGGCCCGTTACATTCAGTTGATAAGAAGCAAATACATTTTGGTTTATACCATTGCACGTAACCCACACTGTGGCACATTGCTTAGCAATCCAACTCATCAACTTTTGTAATGGTTTAATTGGAATGAGTTTAACCAAACCACACAAAAAAATAGGCACGAACCAAAACAGCGTATTTAGGGTGTAAAATAAAATACTCAATACACAACGAATAACGGACATTACTACTTATTCCTTTAACCTTTAATCTTCAAAATACGTATAGCCAGCAAGGCCCGCATTTAATTCAGACAAATATTGTGCCTTAGATTGCGCATCAATTTCCAGCTCATCCACACGTTTTGCGAAGTTGGCAGCCAGAATATCGCTATCATAATCAACGAACTTTAATACGTCCTTAACACTGTCGCCTTTAATCGCATTGGTTAATTGGTAGCCAGCCTCTGTCAGCTCTACGTGCACTGAATCGGTATCACCAAATAAATTATGTAAGTCGCCTAAGATTTCTTGATAAGCCCCGACTAAAAACATGGCAATGTGGTACTGCTGACCTGATTTATACTCAGGGATAGGTAAGCTACTTTCAATACCGGTTCCCTCAACATAATTGCGAATTTGACCGTCTGAATCGCAGGTAATATCTTGAATGATCGCGCGTTGAGTGAGTGGTTTATGTAAATTTTCAACAGGCATTACAGGGAATAATTGCTGGATCCCCCACACATCTGGCAACGACTGAAACAGTGAAAAGTTAACAAACAACTTATCGGCAAGCTTCTCATTTAAATCGTCGAGCACTTCACGGTGTGCACGCGCATTGTCGCTCAGTGAAGCGCGAACGCGATGTAAAATAGTAAAATAAAGTTGCTCAAGCTTCGCCCATTCCAGCATCGTCAGAAGACCATGGACATATTGATCATGTGCTTCGCTAAATAAATGCATTGCATCATGATAAATCTCCAGCGCCATGCGAGGTGTTAAGCGCTGTAAGCATTGCCACATTTCATCTAGCACTAAAACATTGTTTGACTCTGGCGGAGTTGGATTTACATGATTTGGCGCACGCTCGACATCAATCACATCGGTAATCAATACCGCGTGATGCGCCGTTAGCGCACGCCCTGATTCGGTGATTATTGCAGGCTGCTTTAAGTCATGTTGTTGGCACACTTCTGCAAATGCATTCACAACATTACGCGCATACTCATCAACACTGTAGTTCATAGAACACGCACTACGTGAACCAGACCCTTCGTAGTCAACGCCTAGACCCCCACCTACATCAACGGTATTAAGTGGTACACCTAACTGGGTTAGTTCGGCAAAATGACGTGCACATTCACGAAGTGCGCGATGAATGTCACGAATATTGGCAATTTGAGAACCGATATGAAAATGCACCAATTGCATTAAATGTAATTTGTTTCGCGACTGAAGTAATTCAACCGCAGACAGCACCTGCCCAGCAGTTAAACCAAACTTACCTTTTTCACCCCCCGTGTTCTGCCACTTGCCTTTGCCCACAGAGTTTAAACGAATACGAATACCAATCGATGGTTCAATGCCCAAGTCATCAATTTCAGCTAATAAGGTGCTAAGTTCTGACAGTTTTTCTACCACAATATGCACTTTGTGACCTAAACCTTGACCGATGCACGCTAAACGTAAAAATTCACTGTCTTTGTAGCCATTACAAACAATGGTAATCGGTTCTTTGGCAACACCTAAAATTGCCATTAATTCAGGTTTAGAACCCGCTTCAAGACCCACTAAACCACTTGGGTGAGCAAGTAGCTTTGTTACGACCGATCGTTGCTGGTTCACTTTAATTGGGTAAACACACGTATATGTGCCTTGGTAATCACGAGCTTGACGAGCTTTAGTAAAAGCGCTTGTCAGCGTATCAACACGATTTTGCAAGATATCAGTAAAGCGAACTAAAACAGGTAAGGTAAGACCTTGTTTCTTAAATTGCTCGGTGAGTTCAGATAAAGAAATTGCAGATTTAGTTTGATCACCGTCAGGGTAAGCGACCAGCTCACCTTGTGCGTTAATATCAAAATAACCGTCACTCCAATGAGCAACATTATACGTTTCGCGTGCTTTGTCTAAACCCCAAGTCATGGCCATGTCTTCTGTAAATTCGTTAAATATAAACGCGCATTTTAATACGCTCGCGCCTACCACGCTAACAAAAATTGCCCTATATGCCAAAGTGATAAAAAATATTCGCTATACTGATTAAAATTTGATTGAGCAATTGGCCAAGCACTGGCAGAATTGCCCCCTTTTTTACCATTAACTAAAAGTGTATAAGCAAGATGGCTAATTTAGATCAAAACAACTGGTTCACTGAAATTAGTGACCGTGATGGTAGCGCCTTTTCACTGCGTATAAACAAAAAGCTTGATGAACAGCAATCGCCGTTTCAAAAAGTAGAGATGTATGAAACAACTGACTTCGGTAATCTTATGATTATTGACGGTTGTACAATGGTAAGTAGCCGTGAGAACTTTTTTTATCACGAAATGATCAGCCATCCTGCTCTTCTTGCGCACCCTAATCCTAAAAATGTAGTGATTATCGGTGGCGGTGACTGCGGCACATTGCGTGAAGTATTAAAGCACCCTGGTGTTGAAAGCGTCACGCAAATTGATATTGATGAAGTTGTAACGCAAATGTCGCTTAAATACTTCCCTGAATTATGTGAGTCAAACCAAGACCCGCGTGCCACAGTGATGTTTGATGATGGCATTAAATACATGCGTGAAGCTGCACCAGAATCAATTGACGTGGTTATTGTTGATGGCACCGATCCGGTGGGCCCTGGTGAAGGGTTATTCAACCATGCTTTTTATACAAGTTGTTTAACAGCACTTCGTCCTGGCGGCATACTCATTCAACAAAGTGAATCACCGCTTATGCACATGCCTTTATTAGTTGAGATGCGTGACGCGATGAAAGACGTGGGCTTTAATGACCTACAAACGCTGCCATTTCCACAACCAATTTACCCAAGCGGTTTATGGTCAGTTACTCTTGCACGTAAATCACAGGCATTTGATGGCTTTCGTGAAGACGACGCGAATACACTAGCTGAAGGAACTGAATACTACAACGCTGGTATTCACTACGGCGCACTAGCAACACCTAACTACATGAAGCGCGCTTTTGAGAAAAAGTAAGGTAAGGTTGTTTATTGATTAAAAAAGGGCTCGCTGAGCCCTTTTTTAATTCCTTTAGAATAGTTTACGCAGAGGGGCATTACACCTTAAAACGGTTCACTAAATGATTTAGCTCATTGGTGAGCTGATTCATTCGGTTTGCCACTTCTTGTGTTGAACTTGCCAAGCCGCCTCCTTGTTGGGTTTGATCATTTAAATCAGATAAATTCTGGCTAATTTCATCTGCAACAGCCGTTTGCTCTTCAGTGGCTTGTGCTGTTTGCATTGCCATATCATTCACTTTTACCGATGAGGCTTGCATCGCATTAAGCACGTCATTCGTTTGTGTGAATGATTCAACAGCTTCATCGGCAAAACGCTTACCACTGTTTATAGCCTGCAAAGATTGCTCAACGCTTGAAGCAAATTGTTCAACCATGGTTTGAATATCGTTCGTGCTTTCTTGAGTACGCGTTGCCAATGTTCTTACTTCATCGGCAACCACTGCAAAGCCCCGACCTTGCTCACCGGCACGCGCAGCTTCGATTGCGGCATTCAGTGCCAGTAAGTTAGTTTGCTCTGCGATTGCACGGATCACTTCCAGTACCTTCGCTATATTATCTGAGCTTTGTTGTAACTCGGTAGAGCGCTGCGTTGCGTGATCCATATTCTCAGACAAAGCAACGATTTTCTTACTGGAATTATCAACCGCTGATAACCCCTTCTTAGCCAATTGCTGAGAATTATCTGCTTCATGAGAAGACTGTTGTGCCACATTTGCGACTTCACGACTTGCAACACTCATTTCGTGTACTGCACTCACAATTGACTCGGACGCCTGACTAAGCTTTTGATTAACCTGATGGTTCTGATTTGAAAACGAATCTAGATCATGCCCGAGACTTTGTAATTCTTTGGCTTGTTCGAGTATGTCTTTTATCAATTGCTGTAAATTATCCAAGAAGCGATTAAACGCGGTTGCTAAATCTGCAAACTCATCTTGGGTTTTAACATTAATACGCCCAGTTAAATCACCATCACCAGACGCAATTTCGTTTATTCGTTCAGTAACATAATTCATTTGGGTCGTTAACTGTCGTGGAATGACATAACTAAACCAACCCGCAACCACTAATACCACGGCAATCATTATCATTAGTAATGCTTTAAAACCTGTGATTTTATCCATTAGCTTTTCAGTTTCGGACTGCGAGGTTTGTTCTGCCACCTCACCCGCTTTATCTAAAATGTCACGAAGCGCCGAAAAGGACTGTTCTGCCATTTGACTTTGAGACGCACTGGTTGCGCTATTAATATAGGCTGTCGATGCCGAATACCATGCATCAAAAGCACTATTAAAATTACGAAACTGTGCTAACACTTCTGGATAAGGTGACATGTAAGATAAATATTGTTCAAAGCGCTCTTGCACTTGGTCAGCATTTTCTTGATGTTCCGCTAGAAAAGACTGATCACCTTTATCCATTGTCACTAAATGCAGCTCTGCCACTTTCGCTTGATACAAATCTCGATCTGCATTCACGATAACTGACACCGCATTTAAAAATCGCTCCGATTGCGTATCTATGGCTTCTTTTTGTAAGTTAATTAAATAACTGTAGCCAGCTATTAATATAATAATAGCGACCCCAAGCAACACAATGGGCAGTGAACTTTTGACACGAATACTCTGTAACTTCATACGTTTTCCTAATTCAAATTCGAAACCAGCTCATTCCTTAAGATCTTAGTAGAAAAATAGTAAAAGTGTGCGAAATTAAAAATACAAAATGAGGCGATTTAATTAAGGCGGCTATTACAACCTGAAAATTGAATACGTATGCAGATCACTCGTATTAGCAGGCAAGTCAATTTATGCTTAAAGCTTATAGGAACATATACGACAACAATCCATATTCTGCATCGCCAAGGAATAATAATGAAATATACAGCCTTACTACTCGCAGCCTTCTCAGGGACGTGTTTAGCACACACTACCACGGTCAGTTCGCCTGATGGGCAAATTAAAGTCACGATTTCTGATGAACAACACACCCCTAGCTATGAAATCAGCTTTGCGGGAAAGCAAGTTATTGCACACTCTGTTTTAGGACTTGTTTTTAAACAACAACCTGCAATGAGTGAAGGCTATAAAATTAGCAGCCAAACGACTAATTCTGTAAAAAGCAGCTGGGAACAACCTTGGGGTGAACGCCAAACGGTAGTTGATAACCACAACGAAGTTGCTGTCACCTTTAAAAAGCCACAACCCCAAGGTGGCACCTTTACCGTGCGTTTTCGTGCCTTTAATGATGGGGTCGGTTTTCGCTACGAACTACCGAATCAATCAGGTTTTGAAGATGTAGAGATCACCAAAGAGCTCACTGAATTTGCAATCACCGATTCAGCCAATGCAACTGCATGGTGGATACCTGCTCGCGGTTGGAATCGGTACGAATATGTTTATAACACCACGCCTGTTCACAAAGCCCCTTTAGTACACACTCCGTTTACTATTAAAAACAAAGAAGGTGTTCATATCAGCATCCACGAAGCTGCGCTGGTCGATTACGCGGGTATGGTATTAAACCAACGCCGTGATGGTACTTTCCAAGCTGACTTAACACCGTGGTCCGATGGGGTTGCCGTTAAGAAACATGGCGCATTCAACACGCCGTGGCGTACTATTCAAATTGGGGATGAAGCGGTTGATTTAATTAACTCTGACATCATTCTCAACCTTAATGAACCAAATAAACTCGGTGATGTATCTTGGGTTAAGCCCGGTAAATATGTGGGTATTTGGTGGGGTATGCATATTAATGAAAATACGTGGGGAAGTGGAAAAATTCACGGCGCAACGACCGCAAACACCAAATACTATATGGACTTTGCCGCACAATATGGTTTTGATGGTGTACTTGTCGAGGGGTGGAACATTGGTTGGGATGGCGACTGGTTCTATAACGGTGATGTATTTAGTTTTACCAAACCCTATGACGACTTTGATATTGCAGAGCTTACTCGCTACTCCAAAGAGAAAGGTGTACAGCTAATTGGTCATCACGAAACCTCGGGGAATGTCACTAATTATCGTAACCAAATGGAAGATGCCTTTGCACTGTATGAAAAATCAAACGTAAGCCAAGTAAAAACGGGCTATGTTGCAGACGGTGGCAATATTAAACGTGTTGATGAAAATGGCATAGTGCGTAAAGAGTGGCACGATGGTCAATTCATGGTGAATGAATACCTTTATAACGTGAAACTTGCAGCAAAGCACAAAATCAGCATCAACACTCACGAACCCATTAAAGATACTGGCTTACGCCGCACTTATCCAAACTGGATTGCACGTGAAGGCGCGCGAGGCCAAGAGTTTAATGCTTGGGGCACACCGCCTAATCCACCGGAGCATATTCCAATGCTTGCCTTCACACGTATGTTAGCGGGACCAATGGATTTCACCCCTGGTATTTTTGATATGGGTTTCAATGGGTTGGGTGCTGATAGTAATCGTCCACAAACAACACTTGCAAAGCAACTGGCGTTATACGTAGTACTGTACAGCCCTATTCAAATGGCTGCTGACTTACCACGCAATTACTTAGCAAAACCGGATGCGTTCCAATTTATTCAAGATGTGCCTACAGATTGGCAACACAGTATTGCGCTTCAAGGTGAAGTAGGTGATTACGTTGTCTTTGCGCGCAAAGAGCGTAAACGCGATCACTATTCAGGCAATGACTGGTACCTAGGTGCTGTCACTGATGAAAATGCACGTACACTGCAAGTTAAACTCGACTTTTTAGAGAAAGGTAAACGCTTTGAGGCGCAAATTTACCGTGATGGCGATAAAGCTGAATGGGTTAACAATCCCTACGACTTAAAAGTAGAGAAACGCATTGTGTCTGCAAGCGATAAACTCACTTTAAAACTTGCCACAAGTGGTGGTGTCGCGATTCGTTTTAAAGCGCTGTAAAATAAAGTCACAAGAAAATGATGCTACAACCACGTTGTAGCATCATGTTTAAAGGTATTAATTTATTTTTAATAACTGATCAAACAAATCGAACACCTGATCAAGCTCTTCAATTGTGTTGTAATGCATACAACCAATACGCACTACACCCCCTGTGTCTAATACACCTAATTGCTTGCATAAACCTTGTGCATAAAAGTTGCCATCCCAGACACAAATGTGATGTTTACCTAAAAATTCAGATACAACACGCGGTTCAATGCCTTCAAAGATTAATGCAAAGGTTGGAGTACGCATTGATAAGCGCGCAACGTCATTAATACCAAACAATTTAATACGTGAGTAATCGGCTAAGCGAGTTAAGAAATGCTTACTGAGCGTCATTTCATGTTGTTTAGTAATAGCAAAAGCAGCCGCTAATTTTTCTCGGCGCGAATGACTATCATCCAACTCGCTAATAGCAGCAATGTAATCAACGGCAGCAATTAAGCCAGCTAAAGCTTCAAAGCTTTGTGTCCCCGTCTCCCAACGGCCTGGGATGACGTCTTTCGCGGGTTCTACTTTATACGGGGTGAAACCTTCTAAATGCTCACGCTTACCGTATACAAGACCCAAATGAGGACCAAAAAACTTATAGGCAGAGCATGCTAAAAAGTCACAATCAAGTGCTTGAACATCAATCAGCTCATGCGGTGCAAAGTGAACTGCATCCACGTATACAAGAGCACCAACAGTATGGGCAAGCTCGACAACTCGTTTAATATCGTTAATTGAACCAGTGGTGTTTGATGCATATGTCACGGCAACGAGTTTTGTCTTACTTGATAATAAACTCTCAAAATGAGCCATATCTAAGCTACAATCGGCTTCGTTAATTAAAGCCGTTTTAACTAATGTGCCTTTATCTTCAGCTGCTTGCTGCCAAGAGGATACATTTGAGTAGTGATCTGCGTTAGTGACAATAATTTCATCATCAGCAGTCCAATCTCGAGAAATCGCACGGCTAAAGCTAAACGTGAGGCTTGTCATGTTAGCACCAAACACGATTTGCTCTTTAGAAGGCGCATTCAGTAAGTCTGCCGCTGCTTGGCGAGCATCGGCCATTAGCTCAACAGTTTTATCACTTGAGAAAAAAGCACCGCCTAGGTTTGAGTTGAAATAACCTAAATACGCACTCATGGCACTTAAAACAGACTGCGGTACTTGTGAGCCACCGGGACCATCTAAGAAAACTGGCGATGTACCAGCCACATTTTGCATTAATGCCGGAAATTGACGACGTAATTGCGTTAAGTTCATCGTATTTTCCTTACGCAGTTAGCACGAAGCAATCAAGGTAACCCTCTTTGCTTGCATCTAATTTATTCATTGGTGTTGCGTTGTGCCACACTTCACGGTCATTAATGAGTGCGAACATGCCGTCTTTAATTTCCATTTTAAAGCAAGGATCAGCTTGTTGATTCTCGTAAACAAGTAGCTCACCGCCTTCGAGATTTTCATGTGATACACCACAGACACATACATGGTCGAAACCATCTTGATGAACCCCTTCAGGTGCAGCAGGTGTGTCACTGTCGATCGCAAGCATTCTAAATTGATGAATTTCAATATCACGGTCAGCACTGATGCCGGTCATTTCACGGAATTGATGAACAATTTGCTTCATGCCATCACTGGCTAATAAGCTGTCTTCAAGATTCTCATAGGTACGCTCTACATTACCTTGAAACGTATTGATTGAATCATCTTGAACAAATGCTTTTGTTGGTTGTAATTTTAATTCGCCATCAACCACTTTAATTACCGAATAGCGACGTTTACGAAATGCGCCATCTGCGTATGGGTTAGCGGGTAAATTAGCAAAAGAAGGCTTTACTGCGTCAATATGTGATTGGCTTACAAAACGAAGTTGTAGGAGGTTCTGGTTGTTTAAGGCTGTCATTACATTCTCGCTTGTTAGAATTGAGATTGAGTTATGAATTTTCATCCATTAATAATGTGAGCATTTTAATGCAACCAGAGAGGAAAATTTGCGTTTAAATGTAAACCAGAGCGGTAAGTTGATCATGATTAAGATCTAAAGGCGTTATTTTGTGAAATTTTAATGCAGCAACAGAAATAGCCGCAATATGCGGCTATTTAAACAACAAGAGATGATATTTACGGGTTTAATTCAACAAACTCAACGTCAACCTCACATGAGGCTGTTATTGGCCCTACTTCATAGTAATCCGCAGAATGCCAAGTACCGTCACACCCTGTTGCGCTTGCTACTTCATAACCTGTGTCCGGGTATAAGTAGATGCCCCTAGTTTCACCATCCTGTAAAAACATTTTGGTCTCACTAACGCTACCATTTCCTGTGATATTCACAGTTACTTCGTAGCTTAGACTATAAAAAATATTGTAATAACCTTGATTATCACGAAGATCATCTAAATAAGCCTGTGTTTCCACTGATAATGGATTATTTTCAAAATATAAGTTTGCGTAGTTATTTGTAATACCTTCTATCCCGCTCACAGTATCTAGCGGGTTGCTCCATGCAGAAACAAACTCCAGATTAGCATTATTAGCAAAGTCAATTTGTGTTACAGCTGTACTTTGTAAATAAAAGCGCTGTAAAGATGTCATTGTACTTATATCTAACTGGGTTAATGAATTATTCCCCCAAATATCTAATGTTTGTAATTGTTGAGGGTTAGCAATTGTTGAAAAATCATTAATGCTAGAGTCCCCCACAGACAGATAGATTAAATGAGTAAACGGTGAGAAATCAAAGCTTGTATAGTCATGACCGCCGATACCAAGTCTAGACACATGGTAAATCTGCTCCCAAGGAACTAAAGACTCTTCAACACCTCTAAGACTTATATTTGTAAGCGAGGACAACAGAGAGAAGTCTAAGTTGCTAATAGCCGTATAATCAAGAGATAAAGACTCAAGGGTATTCAGATTGGATAAATCCAATTCATTAATAGCTAGGTTGCTTGCATTTAATACTACAAGTTGATTATTCTGGGAAAGATCAAGCTCTAATAAACGATTATTATTAATTATTAGCTCCTCTAGTAGTATATTTGTATCTAGGTCAATTGATAATAATTCATTATTTTTAAGAGCAAGATGATTAAGGTTTGGGACTTGACTTAAGTCTATGCTTGTTAATTCATTCTGCGATAAATCTAAACGTATTAAATTAGTATATTCAGACAACTCTATACTTTTTAATTGATTTGAAGTTAAATAAAGCTCTGTAATAACACTAGGATCATAAACCAATAGTGAGGTAACTCCAGAATTATGAATACCTATAATTCTTAGGTTAGAGTACTGTGATAAATCAATATCCCCACTTCCTAGATTCAGTTCACTTATATGAAATGCTTCTAAGTTACTAAAAGACTCTAATCCTTCCAGAGATTTTACTTCTCCGTTTCCACGCCATGCACAAAATAGCTCTGTCGTTTCTTCTAATCGAGTGTAGCCCGAATTATCTACACACATTGCAAGTACAGTGTCGGTGATATTTGCCTTTATAGATAGTGGGACTAACTCTTTAAATGTCACATCAATTTGGCAACTTTGGCTCACAAAGGAAATTTCATAGTTTCCTTCATCGTTAATAAAACCTTCGCAGCCAGAAATTGCATCTAATTCATAACCCGAATTTGGATTAATTGATGTCCACCAGTTTGAGCCATGACGAACAATACTTTCATCTCCGACAGCTAATGAGCCATTTCCATCACTGTTAACTGTAATCGTGTGCTCTGGCGCATCAAACGATAAGTTAACTTTATCTTCCTCAAGACAACTATTACCTTTTAAGTATTTACAAAAAGTAATATCACGACGGTTATTATCAATAAGCTCTATAACCGTATCTTGACCATCAAGTATTAACTCCAGTTTACCGTCAAGCAGCTCAATATTTATCGGCTCAGCATCATCTAGTTGGAAAGTATAATATTGCTTATCAAGTTCAGCATCATAATCACCATAACTCACTGACCAGCGAGCAATACCGTTATCGTCATTTTGATATAAGGTAAAGCCCATATCGTAATCTTCAAATTGATCAACCTTAGTTGAGCTTGAATAATCATGGACATATAAATAAGCATAAGAATCAGTCAGTTGATTATCATCATAAAAATTTGTTAAGCGTTCAACATAGTAGCGATTACCATCTACCGCGACTAATGTATATTCAAACTCACCATATAACTCGCAATTAGCCTGTGAAATATCACACCAGTCTACAGGTTGCCAAGTTTCAGTATCATAATAAAGATCGCGCTTTAAGTGACCATCTTCAAACCCTTTTTGGTATAAACTGGTGTTAAAGGTAAAGAAAACCTGACCATCGTCATACACTTGAATATCAGCCCAGTGCGAGTCTAAATCATGGCCTTCCCTGAACTCATGCCGACCAGCAAAATTAGCAGCAGAGATTGCTTGCACATTTCTGCGTACTAGGATACCTGAGTCAGTATAACTGCCATCATCATCAGAGCCTGATACGAGAAATTGGTAGCCCACATTAATATCTTTGGTGAAATAAACAGTCTCTATAGAATTATTTTCAATAGAAGTTATCGTTAAGTGTTCATCGGTAATTTGCCAACTAAAATTTTCTAGTTCATTCGTTGCTACATCAGTGAAACTACCTTCCCCGTTTTCATTTAATGACATGATTAAAATGGTGTTATCATAAGTAGCATCTCCTACTGTCCACTCTCCAAGTAGTTCCAATTCTGTTGTGGTAATATAATTAGTCTCAGTGTGCAAATATACATTGGACTGCTCGGTACCTGAGCGAACCAAAACGTCATTTTCATAATATTCATAAGTAATAATAGACCAGTACCAGTTAGTCCCTTTTTCAGGATAAATCGTTAGACTAACACTACTTATCTCTGTACGATAATGAGTTTCAACTTGCTGCTCACCAACAAATGGAAAAGCAATATATTCATCAATAACAATACTGTTTACTGGTATTATCTCTATACTATTATTAACTTCAGACCAAGTAATGGCATCTTTTCTATCATAAGTGAAAGAACCACTTTGATCTTCATTTAATAAAAGCTCATAAGCTGGTGCATTATATAAATCACTGTTATTTATAATATATTCGCCAGCGGCTAATAATGCAGGTTTAAACGTTGCGGTAATATCGCAATCCGCACCTGTGGTATAGACAAGGTAATAATCTCCTTCGATATATCCTTCGCATCCTGTAATTTCATCAACAACATACCCTTCATCAGGGCTAATTACGAAAGACGCATATTGGTACCAATACGAAGTTTGACTGGTAGGTGAGAGGCTACCATTCTGAGATGGGTTTACTGTTAACGTTATTTTAGGGCGCTTAGGTAAGTAACTAATTTGCGTATCAGTTGAACAACTGGTTCCCTGCTGATATCGACAAATAGTAACAGCATTTTCATCTGCAGAAACCAGTTCAACAAACCACGTATTACCATCAACTTGGTAGCTTAATACGCCATCATTGAATGTTGCTATATGCTCAACACCATCAAAGCGGACAACATACTTTACTTCACCTAAATCATTATATTGACTGTAAATAGCATCTGTTGAACTATCATCTTTGTAAAGAGAAATAGAACCATCTAATAGCTCTTCAGTAAAGGCAGAGTATGAAAAGTCTTTACTATATTCATAAATGAATACCGATTTAACTTCATCATATGCCTCACCACCCATAGTGTAATAAGTTAGCGTTCTAATTATGTAATAGGTGCTACCAACAATATTAATGAATTCATGTTGCATTTCACTTTCAAGGTAACAGTCATCAGCAAAGCCATCACAGCTTGATACAAGACCATATGTTTCTGAATAAAAGCGTTTTCTAGAGAAATTGCCATCTTCAATATGACCTTGGAAACCTGAATAATCTAAACCAATAGCGACACTACCATCAGGGTAAATATTCAAATCATAAGATTGAGAAGTACCAACAAAACCATGCCAACGACCAATAATATCCTCATCGGTTGTTGTTACATTCGCTTTTTTAACCATTAAGCCTGTTAATGTATTACTTGGCTCATCAAAACTAGTGTCTAATGCTACAACTTGGTAGCCCGCAGAGAGGGCTTTCGTGAACCAAAACTCAATTAGCCCAGTTTCACCATTTTCATCATAACTAATAGATAACTTAGTATCATTGAGTACCCAACTAAATACCTCACTACTCTCACCCGTTACATCTCCTGTACCATCGGCATAAAAGCGTAAAGTTTCAGGTTCATCATCAGATGACGCAGAATCGTAATCATTGTCTCTTAGGTCTAAAACCCACGTGTTTTCTGTTAACTCGGCAATGTTTAGTGCTATTGTTTTAGTTTTATCAATCAGGTTTGTTGTATAGGTTCGAGTACTTGAAGGCTCCACAACGGGTTCACTACCATTTTGGTAGTCCAATGTTCGCTGTGTGGTTTGAGTTACTTCAATCGTTCTGAAAACCTCGTTTTCTGCTAAAACTTGAAAACTAATATCTGTTAATTTTGTTTGCGCAATATAAGATTCATTGCCATCGTTATATTCATCAGTGTAAGTCACTACACTATTTGCCAATGCTAAAGTATACACTCCTGATTCTTTACTCATTGTCAGTGTTGAGCTTGTATTTGCATTAAGTTCACCCGTACCGTCACTTGCCAGGACAAGGTGATATGCATCATTGTTATAATAACGAGGTGAGTTAACGATAAAATCACCAACAATAGGCTCATCGCTATCAGAAACTAAGTTTTCATCTTTTTTAATTTCTTCTTTCGTCTCTTCAATGAGATCAGGATCTTTCTCATTTACTTCATCTTCAAAACTCTTGGCGGTATCTACGTCACTGACAAGATCGAGTGTATTTTCTACGCCTTCAGGGAGAACATAGTCAGCATTATCCACGATGATTTTGATAAGAGTTGCCAATAGGATTTTTTCATCAGCATCAACATTTAGTAACGCTGCGTTTAGCTCTTCGACAGATTGAGGTTCTTCATTATTACGCGTTAAAAGCGCATACTCTGCGGTCGTCACATTCGTGATGTTGACGCCAAAGTTGTCTTCACTATCAAGCGTATTATCCTCACCGGCCTGTTCCAATAACGCTTGAATTGAGCTTAACTGTGAAACGAAAACAACCCCAGGATTGGTGCTATCAAGACCTTTTGCTTTAACCAGCACAAGCTTTTCACTTGCAGATTCGTCCACAACAAGCTCTATTGTATAACGCCCGGTTGGGTCTGCATTGACCGAAAAGACATCACTTCCAACATTAATCTCTAACTCTGCATTAGCAATTGGTTGATCCGTTACTATCCCGGTAATTGTCACTGTTGATACATTTCGTTTAAATATAACGCTATGCTTTGCTGAAGCTGTTGCCCCATCGTTATCTGTTACAGTGACAGTGAAGTTAACAGTTGTATCAGCATCTATATCAGGTGTTTGAAAAGTAGCTTCTGCGCTTGTTAAGCCACCGCTTTGTGCAAAATCAAAACTAGCATCAGATGTCCAACTATAAGAAGCAATGCTACCGTCGCTATCACCAGCTACGGCGCTTAATTTAAATGAGGTTTGCTCTGTGCCCTCTGAGTCAGCACTAATAGAAACTGTTGGACTTTGATTAACTGGGTCTACAGGATCTGGTTTAGTTCCAGAGTCACTACTTCCACCTCCCCCGCATCCAACTAAAAATAAGGTACCAAAAACCGCGGCTAACAGCCGCTTTTGAATTAACATATCTATACTCCATTACATTCGCTTATAGCAGGGAAACTCTTAGCTATTTAAACGCTAAATCCCTTAACGTTGATAAAAAGCCACAGCGAACTGTGGCTCTTGGTTTACTCAATTAATTGCTTTTCTTACTTGCTGAAGCTGCTCTTGGAATGGCAGGCCTCTAAGGTCACCTAAGCCTGCTGCCATAGTCAGTGCATAAATTTCACTTTCTAGACTCAACATGTGTGCTTCAACGGTGTCTTTATCAATAGCTACTTTTTGCGCTAAGTACTCAGCATAGAGGCTATCAATACGATCTATTTGCAGTGACAATAATGCTGCTTGTTGTTTAATTTGCTCGTACTCACGATAGTTCGCTTTGCTGTATGCTTCGCCTTGTTCTAATTGATTGCGAACGTCCTGATAAACAGTCGGAAATATATCGACTTTTTTTGAGTTAGCGAGTGCATAAATTTTTTCGATATACTGAGAAAAATAAAACTGCACAACGGCGTCTTTTTCTAAGTCAATGAGTTGTCCTAATAGCTTAGGTACATATTCAGCAACTTGCTGCTCTTGCCCATTGATGAGCATTTCCTTTAATTGCTGATGTTGCTTATCTAGCCCTCGGTAACGCTTCTCATAAGAGGTTTCCGCATCCAATTGATCTAAAATTGCAAACTCATCTCTTATTGGCTGTAAAACAGAAGTGATCCTCTGCTTAGAAAGCTGCGCTTCAGCAACCAACGAAATGACTTCCTGACTTTGCGACATGATTTCATCTGAAACCGTATCCGATGAAAATAGTGACGCGCTTTTTAGCGCATATTCAGGAGCTAAACGCAGCTCATTGAATTCAGGTTCTAGCACCGCCCATACTTTGCGAGCCTTAGTTACACGCTCCTCATCAAATTGCGCTAGGTTATCTGCATCTATTTGATTATAAGCACTAAGGGCTTCTTGGAAGACACTTTGGGCTTTATCAAATGCTGCACGTATTTGCTCAGGTGTTGCTTCTTCGCCGGTAATACTACTAGCTAGAGAACCTAAATCTTGCTGTACAGAATCAATAGTTTTACATCCAGATAAAGCACAAATGAATATCGAGCTAACAATGACTAACTTGTTCATTAATAGCTCCACTGTAAACCAACGGCAAATGACACATTACTATATTCAACTTCAGGCACGCGCAGACGTTGACCATTTTCAAGATTCTTGGTCACAATATCGCGAGACTTGTATTGCGCATCAATACCGCCCATTAACGCAATATGTGACATTATTTGATAACGCAGCCCGACTCGTCCTAACACACCCCAGCCATTAAAACTGTCGGTTAATGTAGTTGTTTCAAATTGAGTATTTTGAATTTCAGAGTACATGGGTGTACTCAATTCAGCTTCTGCATACCAACTGTACTTATTAAAACTGTCCTTTAAACGACTATCGTAACGGGCACCTAAAGTAAGCAAAATACCCATTTGATCCTCTGACACAGAGACCACGGGGCGTAGCTGGGAGTTATAATCTTGTTGGTCGCCCACATTGTTCGCGTTATTCATACCCGGTAAGGTAAAACGAGCGGGGTTATCTGGATCATCTGAGATAGCAATCAGTGCCTCATCAAATGCCGCTGCACCTGGTTGCACAAAAGCAAAATTTGAGCGTGTAAAACTAGAAGTAAAAAACTTAGTGCCTAAAGTAAACTGTATGGCTTTTGAAAAATTATAAGCACCTTTGAAACCGATCTCATTCGCTTTTGTTTTAAATGCATTTTCTTGAATATCGCCAAACTCTGCCAAATGCCAAGTTTCAGTTTCAATTTCAGTAGAAATTGTTGCAGCACTTTCAATATAGAATCCCCAATCATCATCAATCCCTGTGTATGAAATTTGTCGTATTGCGGGATTGGTCACATCAATTGACTGGCTCAACTTGCCAAACCCTGCTACATCATTGAGAGTCTCACTATAGCTAATCATTTCAAAACCGAGTCGAACTTCGCTAAAAGAGGGGTTAACAGCAAGAGCCGAAACACTAAATGGGAGTAGAAAAAGAAGTGCTTTCATTATTCAGTTCCTTGAAATACAGAGTCTGCGTCGCCAAGAAATAGATGCAGCCCTTCCTTGGTTACACTTTTAAACATTAAGTTACACTAATTAACTTTTTACATTAATCAGTGTAGACAAACGTA
The DNA here is from genome assembly GCF_900116435.1 of Pseudoalteromonas lipolytica. Taxonomy (GTDB): domain Bacteria; phylum Pseudomonadota; class Gammaproteobacteria; order Enterobacterales; family Alteromonadaceae; genus Pseudoalteromonas; species Pseudoalteromonas lipolytica. The sequence continues at coordinate 27,511 of NZ_FPAZ01000028.1, forward strand.
TTAGTATTTCAAATAAAACTGAACAAAAAGTTAATAAAAAAGCCCGCATATATAATGCGGGCCTTTTACAGTAAAACTCAATTAGTTACTTATTACACAGCTTGCTGAACAATTACTTGATCTGCCTTTTTAGTGTATTGAGGCATACGGTGGAAGTTCAGGTAGCGATAAGTATCAGCTGCTGTTGCGTTGATCTTATCTGCGTACTCTTGATATTCAGCCGGTGTAGGCAGCTTACCTAGAATTGCAGCAACCGCTGCAAGCTCTGCTGATGCTAAGAATACGTTTGCGCCAGTACCAAGACGGTTAGGGAAGTTACGAGTAGACGTAGACACAACTGTCGCCTTATCAGCAACGCGTGCTTGGTTACCCATACATAATGAACACCCTGGAGTTTCAATACGCGCACCTACACGACCAAAGATACCGTAGTAACCTTCGTCAGTAAGCTGATCTTTATCCATCTTCGTTGGAGGAGCAACCCATAACTGAGTTGGAATACGACCGCTGAAGCCATCAAGAAGTTTACCCGCAGCACGGAAGTGACCAATGTTAGTCATACAAGAACCGATGAATACTTCGTCGATTTTCTCGCCTGTAACGTCAGATAGTAAACGTGCGTCATCTGGGTCATTTGGCGCACAAAGAATAGGTTCTTTGATTTCAGCTAGGTCGATTTCAAGTACGTGTTTGTACTCTGCATCGGCATCCGCTTCCATAAGCTCTGGGTTCGCTAACCACTCTTGCATTGCATTAATACGACGTTCGATAGTACGAACATCACCGTAACCTTCAGAGATCATCCACTTAAGCATGACAATGTTTGACTCAAGGTATTCAGCGATAGATTCTTTAGAAAGTTTAACGGTACAACCTGCCGCTGAACGCTCAGCTGACGCATCAGAAAGCTCAAATGCTTGCTCAACTGTTAAGTGCTCAACACCTTCGATTTCTAGTACACGACCAGAGAATTCGTTGATTTTACCTTTCTTCTCAACAGTTAGAAGACCTTCTTTAATACCGTAGTAAGGGATAGCATGTACTAGGTCACGTAACGTGATACCTGGCTGCATTTCACCTTTGAAACGTACTAAGATTGACTCAGGCATATCAAGTGGCATTACACCTGTTGCAGCTGCGAATGCTACCGCACCCGAACCTGCTGGGAATGAAATACCTAGAGGGAAACGCGTATGCGAGTCACCACCCGTACCTACGGTGTCTGGTAATAACATACGGTTTAACCATGAGTGGATTACACCGTCGCCTGGACGAAGTGATACACCGCCACGGTTCATGATGAAATCAGGAAGCGTATGATGAGTGTTTACATCGATTGGCTTAGGATATGCTGATGTATGACAGAAAGACTGCATTGTTAAGTCTGCCGAGAAACCTAAACATGCTAGATCTTTAAGTTCGTCACGTGTCATAGGACCTGTTGTATCTTGCGAACCAACGGTAGTCATTTTCGGCTCACAGTATTGACCAGGACGTACGCCAGGCATGTTACATGCTTTACCAACCATTTTCTGTGCAAGCGTAAAGCCTTTGCCAGAGTCAGTAACAAGAGCAGGTTTGCGGAAGATATCTTCTGCTTCTAGACCTAGAGATGCACGCGCTTTGTCTGTTAGACCACGACCGATAATAAGTGGAATACGGCCACCAGCACGCACTTCGTCAAGAATTACGTCTGATTTTAAAGAGAACGTTGAGATAACTTCATCAGTGCCGTGACGCTTAACCACACCTTCGTAAGGGAAGATATCGATTTGGTCACCCATGTTTAGTTCATCAACAGGTAATTCGATTGGTAATGCACCAGAATCTTCCATCGTGTTGAAGAAAATAGGCGCGATTTTACCGCCTAGACATACACCACCAACACGCTTGTTAGGTACGTGAGGGATATCATCACCCATGAACCAAAGCACTGAGTTAGTTGCAGATTTACGCGATGAACCCGTACCAACTACATCACCAACATACGCGAGCGGTAACCCTTTCGTTTTAAGCTCTTCTAGTTGTGAAATTGGACCAACTTCACCAGGCTTGTCTGGGTTGATACCGTCACGCTCGTTTTTAAGCATAGCTAAAGCATGCAGTGGGATATCAGGACGAGACCATGCATCAGGTGCAGGTGAAAGATCATCAGTGTTTGTCTCACCCGTTACTTTGAAAACAGTAACAGAGATTTTTTCAGCAACGGCTGGTTTATTTACAAACCATTCTGCATTTGCCCAAGACTCGATAACTTGTTTCGCGAATTCGTTACCAGCCTTCGCTTTTTCTTCTACGTCGTAGAAAGCATCGAACATTAATAATGTGTTTGATAAACCTTTAACGATAATTGGCGCTAACGCTTCGTCGTCTAAAAGTTCAATCATAGGTGCGATGTTGTAACCACCTAACATGGTTCCTAATAGCTCAGCCGCTTTTTCTTTTGATACTAATGGTGAGCTTGTTTCACCTTTTGCTACTGCCGCTAAAAAGCCAGCTTTGATGTATGCAGCATCGTCTACGCCTGGTGGTACACGATTAACAAGAAGATCAACGATAAACTCTTCTTCACCTGCAGGTGGGTTTTTAATTAGTTCAATAAGATCAGCCGTTTGCTGAGCATCTAGTGGCGCTGGTACGATACCTAACGCGGCACGTTCTTCTACGTGTTTACGATATTCTTGTAGCACAATATTGCCCTCTTGGTGACGTGAGAGTACTCGGTAGTATTAAACTAAATACAATCATTACCCAGTACTTATAGTATTCTGACGGTTAATTATAAAGCTTTTAAGTATAGATGAAAATCCATGCTGCGGTTAGGCACTTTATATTCACTATAAATAACATGAATAGTGGTAGAAAAAAAAGCTATTCAAATGAATATTTATTAACTAAGAATCATTCCTATCTGCTTTAGCGGTCATTAGCAGTGCGTTTAACCCTATTTGCTTAATTAAGCGCATTATTTAAAGGCAAGAAAATCTCGATGGTAACAAGACAAAATTTTGTCTTTTAGCTGCTCTTAGCAATTGCTTTTGCATCGCTCTACCAGCTCAATCAATGCAGTCGTAAATCAGACATTTTTAACGCAGGTAGCGACTGGTTTAATCACTCAAAATTAATGGAATGGACTCTCTCCACTCCCCAACGGCGTCATAATGCGCCATAGTAGTTTAGGGTAAGTTTTAGCGTAAACAAAGTAGAGAGAGTCA
>NZ_FPAZ01000043.1 GCF_900116435.1 Pseudoalteromonas lipolytica
CTGCGCGAGGCCGTCATCCTCAATTAAGCGCGCCAGTTTGGGAAGGTCCGTCTCAATCCCTGTCGCTCCCAGTTTAAGATCGCTGCGCCAGAGCTGACTTTGATCCGGGTGCACTATCCAGCGGTCCTTACCGGCAGCTACCAATAACTGAATGTTTGTTTCACTTAAGGCAGCCACTTCATTCAGTAATGAGCGTAAATCAAAATTAATGACCAACAGGCCATCGCCCATGCTTGCTAAGCTGGCCTTGATTACGCCACGTAAAGTGGGTTGGAATGGCCACTCTACCTTGCCTTGTTCTACATTGAGATCAATTTGAGAAATAAACACGTCGTCGTTAGCCAGCGCAAGACCAGCCTCAACATAGTAACGCTTGCGTTTGTTTTGTAACTCATCGGTAGGCACTGCTACCACACTGCTGTTGGCGGATTTGTTGAGCCTTACCCGTTCAAAGCCCTGGGTGTCAATCCAGCGCACCTGGAGCGTGTCGCTGTAAAGCTTAAACATGGAGATCATGGCAGGCTCAAGCTCAGCTTGCGTGGGGTTGAGCAACTCAAGTTCGTGGCGAAATAATCGGATTTGCGTTTCTACCAGACTGAGGCGGGTATTAATAAGCAGGGCTGCCTGGTCGATAAGCGCGCCCTGACCAATTTCATAGGGCTGTTTTAATTCATTAAAGCGGTCAACGAAGGCTAATCGAAATACCAGAGCGCACACCAGCACAACAAAAAATAACCACAGATATCGCCAACGGGCCGGTATAAACAAGGTACTTCCTTCTTATTCAGGTTAAGTTTTAGCCAGCCAGTCTAACAGCTCGTCCATCGGCATGGGCTTGGCAAAATAATACCCCTGAGCATGCTGATATCCGTTCTCCATCAACAGCTGTCGCTGCTCCTCCGTCTCTACGCCTTCGGCAATAAGCTTAAAGGCGAAGCGCTCGGCAAGGCGGGCAATCATCTGCACAATATGCAGCGCCTTATCCCTGTTTTCAGCGGTAAGATCGTTAACAAATTTTTGGTCGAGCTTAATGGTGGTAGCGGCCAGGTCGGCCAACTGCGACAGGGAGGAATAACCGGTACCAAAATCGTCAATGCTCACGCCAACGCCTTTATCGATAAAAGAGCGCAGTAGCGGGTTAATTACCGTGTAGTCTTCGGCGGCCTGGGTTTCGGTAACTTCGATATCCAGTAAGGAGGCATCAATTTCCTGTTCATCGATACAACGGTGAATTTCGTTAAAGATAATCGGGCTCACCACATCGCTGTTGGCGAGGTTAAACGAAACCGGTAGCGAGTAGCCCTCGGCTTGTAGGCGTTGAATCACTTCAATGGTTTTTGCTACTACCATCTCAGAAATTTCCAGGCTCAGGCCTGAGGCCTCGGCAATGGGAATAAACTCTGATGGCGGGCACAGGGTATTGTCCTCCACGCGCCAGCGCAGTAAAGCCTCAAAGCCAACCGGCTTGCCCGTTGCCAGATTAACTTTGGGTTGGAGTACCAAAAAGAACGATTCTCTGGTAGTCAGGGCTTTCTTTAATGCAGTGAGAATGCGCATGCGATTGGCGAGTCGCTGAATAAGCGCATAGTCAAAATTATAAACATCTACGCCTGAACTACGGGCTTTGCCCAGTGCTGTATTAGCCAATACAAGCACTTCGGCAAGGCTTAAAGACTGGGTATCTTTAAAATCCATGGTGCCTACCTGGAATTGTAACTGGATATCCAGTTCATCCATTTCCATGGTGGTGTTACGAATGGCTTTAAGCTTATCCTCGCCTGGTTTTTTGTCGAGGGTAAAAACCAGGGCAACGGTTTCTCTGTCCCACACGGCTAGCAGGTAATGCTTAGGGAGCTGCTCGTTAATGAATAAGCAGAATGCCTTAAACATTTTGGTGGCATAATCATGCCCGGCCATTATTTCTGCCGTGTCGTAATTGAGTAACCGGAACAGTACTAAGGAACTGTTATTAATATGATAGGTAGATTGCTGTCCCAGTTCTCTTGCCAGCCAGTTAAAGTTATGGATACCGGTGGGGGTGTCGAGGTAGGCTAACTGACTAAGCTTGTTCATCAATGCCTGATTAACAAAGCCAGAACTGATATTTTCGGCAAATGCCTGCAATAAATTGAGCTGGTTGCTATCCAACGCATGCGGCGAGTCAACCAG
>NZ_FPAZ01000030.1 GCF_900116435.1 Pseudoalteromonas lipolytica
GGCGTGTTGTCATTGGTCAGCGCTGGCGCATCAATGGTGATGGTTGGCGCGGTCACATCAATTGTGCCGGTTTCGGTGTCGGTGCCTGTATTACCTGCGGCATCCACAATGGTTGCAACAACGGTGTAATCACCTTCGGCGAGTGCCGTTGCTGCTTCAGCTGACCAACTACCATCGGCTTGTACAGTTGTTGTTACTGTTTGAACATTACCCGCACTGTCGGTGATGGTTAATGTAACAAGCGTCCCCGCAGGCACGCCTGTACTTTGACCACTAATAACAGGGGTTACATCGTTGCTGTCGGCAATCGCATCAATACTGACAACTGGCGCGGTGATATCTACTTCGCCTGAGGCCGTGTCGTTTCCTGTGTTACCAGCAGCATCTGACACCTCAGCGTCAATAGTATAACTGCCTTGCGCTAATGCTTGAGATACAGCAACTGACCAACTACCGTCGGCTCCCGTTGTTGCCACCAGCGTTTGCACATTGCCCGCACTGTCTGTAATTGTCAGCCTAACTTCGGTGCCGGTTGGCACACCTGAGGTTTGTCCGCTAATGACGGGGGTTGTGTCGTTTGTCACAGCTTGTGGGTCGATGACCACTGTCGGTGCTGTGGTATCAATAAGACCTGTTTCGATGTCTGTACCTTGATTTCCGGCTGCGTCTTGCACTGTTGCAACAACGGTGTATTCACCTTCAGCGACCGCATCTAACGCCTCTACAGACCAACTACCATCGTTGTTAACGGTTGCAAAGAGTGATTGCTGCACGCCTTGGCTGTCTGTGATCACTATACTGACAACAGTGCCCGCAGGAACTCCTTCTGCCATACCACTGATCACTGGTGTTACATCTGAGCTTGGTGCAAGTGCATCCACCGTGATGGTAGGTGCGGTAGTATCCACAACACCAATCGCAGTATCAGAGGCTGTATTACCTGCCGCGTCACTTACTGTTGCTTCAACGGTGAATGCGCCTTCGGCAATAATCACATCAGCCTCAACTGACCATGAACCATCTGCTAAGGTAGTCGTAATCAGGGTTTGCGTATTACCGTTACTATCTGTCACCAAGAGGGTAATTTGTGAGCCTGCAGGTACACCCGTTGTTTGACCAGACAACACGGGCGTTACATCATTTGTGTCGGCAATATTATCAATGCTGATTGTAGGGGCTGTTAAATCAATAATGCCTGTTTCGGTGTCTGTTGCTTGATTACCTGCACTGTCGGCAACCACCGCGGTTACTGTATATTGACCTTGGGCTAAGTCTGTACTTGCCGCCACAGACCACGAACCATCTTGTGCCACCGTCGCTGAAACAACCTGCGAATCCCCATTACTGTCTGTAATGGTCACGGTTACAATACTACCCGACACTAAACCCGATGTTTGGCCTGAAATTAATGGCGTAACATCACTGGTATCTGCAAGTGCATCAATAGTGACTGTCGGAGGGGTTATATCAATTAAACCCTGTGCACTGGCATCGCTGGTTAAGCCATCCACAGTGACCGACGCCGACACCGTGAAACTCCCCTCACTAAGTGCTTGTGTTGGTTCTACACTCCATACGCCATTTTGCACTGTCGCAGTAACAGACTGGCTATTATTATCACTGTCTTCAATGATGACTGTTATTAGCGTGCCATCAGGGGCATCAGACGTACCGCTAATTGTCGGTGTTGTGTCATTGGTATCATTAATGGCATCAATCGCAATACTCGGTGCAGAGCTATTAAGAATAAAGGCGCTGTTAGCTTGCGCTGAATTACCCGCCGCATCGGTCACAGTAGCAGTAACACTAATATTGCCATCTTCTAACTGAGCAGGTACATCGCCTGACCAGCTGCCATCGGCATTCACAATTGCTGTAAATTCATAACTTGCGACACCATCAGTGACCACCACTGTTACGATGCTGCCCGCAGGTTCATTTGTTTGACCACTGATCGTTGGCGTGGTGTCATTCACTGTGCCCAGATTATCAATCGAAATGGTCGGCGCAGTGATATCAATCACCCCAGTATCCGTTACTTGAGTTTGATTACCTGACTCATCCGCGACACTGGCTGTGACTGTAAATGCGCCCTCAGCCAAAGGCGTATCAGGGCTGATAGACCACGTACCATCAGCAGCTACAACAGCCGAAAGAGTTTGCGTCGCTCCATTGCTATCTGTAACAACAACCGACACAACCGTGCCAGCAACTGCATCTGTAGTACCCGAAATAAGTGGGGTTGTATCATTTGTAAGCGGATCGAAATCAAGCGTTAATAGCGGACCCACACCATCAAAATTACCAATTTCGGTATCTGTGCCTGTATTACCCGCATTATCAGTGATACTGGCCGTCACTGTAAATTGCCCTTGCGCGACTGCACTGGTTACAGGCACAGACCAATTTCCATTGGCATCGACTGTGGTGGTATACACTTGGCTATTATTTTGCGAATCAACCACTGTCACAGTCACTGTACTGCCATTCACGGCACCTTGTGATGTACCCGAAATCACTGGTGTGCTGTCGTTTATTGAGCCTATCGTATCAATTGTCACGCTAGGGGCCGTAATATCAATCACCCCTGTAATTGAGTCGCTTGCTGTATTACCAAATTGATCTGTCAGCGTTGCATCAACGGTAAACTCACCCTCAGCTAACGCTTGCGATACTGTAATGGTCCAATTACCATTTGCATCAACCTGTGTGGTAAAGGTTTGAGCCACGCCAGATTCAGGCGTAATCACCACGGTGATTTGATCTCCCGCTGTCGCGTTTAATGTAGACCCTGAAATAGTGGGGGTTATATCATTTGTCTCACCGACAGCGTCTATTAAAATAGTCAGTGAAGAACTATCGATTTGACCTGTTTCAGTGTCAGAGGCTTGGTTGCCTGCATCATCTGCCACCGAGGCTGTTACGGTATACTCACCTTCAGCAAGGCTTGTAGGCACATCTGCACTAAAGCCACCATTATTGTTGGTTACCGTTGTAAATGTTTGGCTATTGCCGTTGGAGTCAGTGACCACGAGCGTGACTGTTGTTCCAGCATTAACACCTTGTACCGTACCTGTAATGGTCGGGGTGTTGTCTGCACTGCTCCCTAAGGGGTCAAGATCAATAATTGGCGCGGTTAAATCGATATTACCCGTTGCGGTATCAAGCGCTTGATTACCAGCTTCGTCTGCCACTGAAGCAGTTACCGTGTATTCACCCTCTGCTAGGCCGTTTGGTACATCCGCACTAAAGCCACCTGCGCTGTTGGTTAAGGCCGTGAACGTTTGGCTATTGCCATTAGAGTCAGTGACCACAAGCGTGACGGTTGTACCCGCATTAACGCCTTGCACCGTCCCCGTGATAGTCGGGGTGTTGTCTGCACTGCTTCCAAGGGAGTCAAGAGCAATAATAGGAGCTGTTAAATCAATAACGCCTGTTGCTGTATCAAGTGCTTGATTACCCGCAGGGTCACTCACCGTGGCGGTGATTGTAAACTCACCTTCTGCTAAGACCTGATTTGCACCGACTTGCCACGTGTTGTCAGCATTTACAACCGCAGTTAAGACCTGTTGATTGCCATTGCTATCAACAAGCGTAATAGTGACTAAAGTGCCTGGCTCAACGCCCGAAACAACACCCGATATAACGGGTGTAACATCATTTGAATCCGTAAATTCGTTTATCGCAATGCTCGGAGCGGTTAAATCAATAACACCTGTTTCAGTATCTTCAGCACTATTACCCGCTTTGTCCTGTGTTTGTGCAACAACCGTAAATTCACCTTCTGCTAATTCATCAGTGACTGTAACTGACCAGCTACCATCGGCATTAGTAATTGTTGTGAATGTTTGTGTACTGCCTGCACTGTCTGTCACACTTACCGTGACTGTCGTTGCTGCATCAAGTCCTTGCGTCGTGCCTGATATTGTCGGGGTTGTGTCGTTACTATCAGCCATTGTATCAATGTTGATAATAGGCGCGGTCAAATCGATAGTACCTGTTGCAGTGGCGGTGCTGGTATTCCCAGCTTCATCACTGACACTTGCTGTGACAGTGTAATCGCCTTCGGCTAATTCGCTGGCAACATCGACCTGCCAGTTACCTTGCGCATCGGTTGTAGCTGTTAGTGTTTGCGTTACTCCATTGCTGTCTGTCACAAGCAATGAAACGGTAGTACCTGCGGGTACATCAAGTACTGACCCTGAAATTGTTGGCGTTGTGTCATTGGTATCATTAAGGGGATCAATGAAAATAGTTGGATCGGTTAAGTCAATTTCACCAATTTCACTGGCTGTGGCCGTGTTACCCACCTCATCCGTAACGGTTGCCGTGACGGTAAATTGGCCTTCGACCAGAGGAATGGTGGCCTCTACAGACCAATCACCATTTGCATCGGTAATAACCTGTATTGTTTCTGTCGCGCCATCACTGCCTATAAAGGTCACGGTAACCACTGCGCCCGGGGCAACATCTTGGGTCGAACCCGATACGCTGGGGGTTGTGTCATTGGTATCAATAATAAAGTTAATACTGACTGTTAGGTCAACATTACCGATTGCAGTAGCTTGCGCTTCGTTACCTTGTGGGTCTAGCACGGTTGCTACAACCGTAAAATCCCCCTCAGGAAGAGGTTGAGTCATTTGAATAGACCAACTTCCGTCAGCTTGTGTAATTGCTAATAAATTAAATACGCTACCATCACTTGCTGTAACAGACAGCATGATAGTTGTGCCCGGCGCAACTCCCTCAGTTTGACCACTTAGTAATGGCGTGGTGTCGTTGCTATCTGCAATAGAATCGATCGTGATTGAAATAGGCGAAAACGCCACTGTCCCAGAAGTATTAGCCGTCGCAGAATTTCCTGCCGGATCTGATACTGTTGCAATCGCAGTAAAACCGCCTTCAGGTAATGCTGTGCTCGCCTCCACACTATAGCTGCCATCAGCTAACACAAACGCTGTAAGCGATTGTGATTGGCCATCACTACCCACAACTTGAATAGTCACTTGTGTGCCTTCTGGCACACCCTCAACACGACCAACAAACACAGGCGTGGTGTCATTCGTATTGGCAATGGCAGTTAAGGTGATGTCTGGTGCCGTTAAGTCAATCACCCCTGTTGCGCTATCCTGTGCTTGGTTTCCTGCCAAGTCGCTGACAGTTGCAGTCACCTCAAACGGCCCTTCAGCCAGTTCACTTGGAACATCGAGAGTCCAATTACCATTAGCATCGGTGAGGGCGGTTAAAGTCTGTACTTGGCCATTTATATCGGTTACCACAACCGTCACAACGCTACCTTCAACCACACCGACTACATTACCGGTTATGGTTGGCGTGGTGTCTTGCGTATCATCAATTGGGGTAATATTTATTATCGGGGCGGTTACATCAATAATACCAGTGGTGCTTGCTTGTGCTTCGTTACCCGCTGCGTCTAAAACAGTGGCTGTGACGGTAAATTCGCCTTCAACCAACGCAACTGGCACATCAATTGTCCAGCTACCGTCGTCAGCAACAATCGCTATCACGGTTTGAATAGCGCCATCGGCTGCAGTAATCACCACCGTGATCTCACTTCCAACAGTCACCCCACTCACATTGCCTGAAATCGTGGGGGTTGTGTCATTAGTTTCACCAATTGGGTCTATGTTTATCACCGGTGCCGTTAAATCAACGAGTCCATTTTCTGTATCGGTGCCTTCGTTACCTGCCGCATCTACAGCCGAAGCCAATACGGTATATAAACCTTCAGCAAGCGCTTCTGTGGTAATACTCCAATTACCTTGCTCATCAACTTGGGTGACAAATGTTTGTACTTGGCCTGCGCTGTCTGTCACCGTAATTGTGACATCATCACCTGCGCTAATGCCTGATACAGAGCCATTAATCACCACCGTTTGTGACGCAGAGTCGGGCAATTCATTAATGGTAACAACAGGCGCGATGGTATCGATATTCGCACCAATCGTGTCACTCACAGGGTCGCCATTCGGGTCAATAGCAACCACTTCAATCACAATAGGGCCATCAGGCAGTGGATCCAAAGGTGGAGTCGTAAAGGTACCATCGGGTTGAACAACCACTGTAACCACTTGGTTATTACCATTCACATCGGTGACAGTCACGGTGACTGTTTCACCAACAAGATTTTCAGTGGTTCCTGTGATCACAGGTTGAGAGTTATTTATAACACCTGGGTCATCAATACTAACCGTTGCCGTTAAGGTGTCTGTTGGGACAACACCATCGGTTGTATCACGCGGCGAAAAAATACTACTGCTATCGCTATTAAAACTATCATCAAATGCGAGACTTGAAGGGTCAATGCCCTCTGCAATACGTGCTAATTCTACAAATGAAGTACCGCCACCTGAGGTCGCTCCCCCTGTACCACCAGCGGCAGTGGCTTCTAAACTATCGAGAATATCGCCGCCGCCTTCAAGCGCATCTAAAAAGTCGCTTATGTCACCACCTTGCTGCGGGTCTGCGGTTGTTTGATTTGGTTGATTCAAGCTTGCAATGGCGTCGTCAATACTGTCATCAAACACCGTATTTTCAGAGCTATCTTTGACCTCTTTTGCGAGTAGGTCCGGCGTAATGGTGACCTTTTTATTAGCAGGAATAGATAAAGACTCACCTTGCACGTCAATTAACAATGTTGACTTATCCGCAGTGATAACGGTATCACCCACAGTGATAACATCACCCACACTCAGTGCTTTAATTGACCCATCGGCTTGAATAATACCGGCAGAGCCTTGTACATCAATAACTAATAATTGGTTCGCATCCATTTGCTATTCCTCAACATATTTAAATTGCACGCGTATAACGTAAATCTAGTAGAGAAACAGCACTTAGTTACTGGACTATGGTACAGGTTTTACATAAAGCTAATACTATAGAACTAAAGTGCGGGTACACGAAAAATGTGATCAAACACCCGCAAAATAATACAAAAGAAGTATTTGCAGTATCTAAATTTGTTGACTAAAACTAACTTAGCGTGAATTAAATTTAGTCGATAAAAGAGGATGATATGACTATTAGCGAAAAGTTCACTACCAAGAAACTCTCTGTATTTTTCACTTTATTATTTGCTGCAAACGGCAGCTTTTTTAATGCTAATGCAGAACAAGTTTCAGTGATGCCGCTAAATTATGTGGCAGATAAAGCAATTTCAACCAACCCTGAAGTGCAACAAGCTTGGCATGCATTTAAAGCATCTATGCATGGTATTGATGCGGCACGTTCTGGCTATTTACCCACAGTGGATGTGTCGGCCAGTGCTGGGTACGAAAAGCGCAATTACGGTATTGAAGAAGAATATAACCGTAACACTGCAGAATTAACGCTCGGGCAAATGCTTTACGATGGTTTCAGAACCTCAAATAACGTAAAACGTTTTGAACGAATCCAATTAATACGTTATTTCGAATTATTAGATCAAGCCGAAAAAACAGCACTCGCTGCAAGTATCGCTTATTTAGACGTACAAAAGTTTACCGAGCTTGTTGAACTTGCTGAAATTAACCTTAAAGAACATGAATCGGTTTATCAGCAGATTGAACAAAGTGTGGGAGCTGGCGTTGCGCGTGCTGCTGATCTTGAACAAATTAGTGGTCGTCTGTCATTAGCGCAGTCAAACGTGATGACAGAATATGAAAACTTGCATGATGTCAGTGCACGCTATTTGCGTATTATTGGCGAGCTTCCGACTCAAGGTACGGTAAAGGCAAAGTTGAGTGATGACGCAATCCCCATCACAATAAATCAAGCCCTTGATATCGCCTATAAAAACAGCCCAAATTTTTATGCATCGCTTTACAATATCGAAGCACAAAAAGCCAATGCAGACTCGCAAAAATCGGCCTTTCATCCGAATGTTGATTTATCAGCACGCTACGGCATGCAAGACCGAGACGAGTTAGGGTTAAACGAAACCCGCTCTGAGGCACGTGTTGGTATTGATGTGAGATACAACCTCTATAACGGCGGACTCGATAGCGCAAATCTAGACCAAGCCTATCAAGAAGTGAACGTTGCTAAATATCAACGCGATCAAACATGTATAGAAATAAGGCAGAACTTACAAATCGCCTACAACAGTGTACAAGTTCTACAAAGTAAAATACCTTCGCTCGCTAACCATAAAGAATCGTCGCAAAAAGTTAAATACGCCTACAAAGACCAATTCGATATTGGTCAGCGCACATTGCTCGATGTACTTGATGCAGAGAATGAATCATTTCAATCTAATCGCTCTTACACTGCAGCCCTTTACGATAGACAAGCAGCCATACTAACGATGCTAGCCGAAATGGGGAAATTACTTGAAACCCTCAATGTAAAATCAGATAAATTTCCTGCAATCAGTGAGCTAACCGACGATCCTATCGCACTCAGTGCTGACAGTATTTGTCCTAAATTTGATGTTGCAGCGACCCTGAGTCGACAAGCCTTTTTACAAAAAAAGAAGCAACAAGATAACGCGTATATGAGTGTGACAGCCATGCCGAGTTATCTCACCATTCCAACAACACCCGCAAGCACCTTCGTTGACGATGACAACGACGGCGTTGCTAACGAAAATGATGATTGCCCATCAACTCCTGCTTTTACGGAGGTCGATGAAAGAGGCTGTACAAAGTACCGTAGCAACACTAGCAATGTCGAAATAGGTATTCCCTTTCTTGCCGACTCTAGTGTTGTACGCCCTGAATATATGCAAGAAATTGCAAGACTGGCAGACTTCTTAAAAGAACACCCCAGTAAAAATGTCGAAATCCAAGGCCATGCTTCATTAGAAGGCCCTGCTCTTTACAATAAAAAACTGTCAGAAAAACGTGCTTTTTCGGTCGCTGAAATACTCATTCAACAATACGGTATCTCACCAACAAGAGTGAAGTCATTAGGCTATGGAATTGATCAGCCAAGAATAAATGAGATTTCTGTTCGCGCAAACGCAGCAAATCGTCGCATTGAAGCGGTAATAACCGAAAAAGGTAATCGCCCACCCGCCATGAAAGACGGCTGGTCTTAAACTTTAGGTTTATTAATAATGGACATTTTATGCAAGAGAACGATGTACTCGACCACGGCGGCAGTCTTGTAGACTGCCTAGAAATTTTATGCCGCTATCATGATCGAGAGTTTTCTCGTGAAACACTGCTTAGTGGGCTTCCCCTTGAGGATGGCTTATTAACGCCATCGGGTTTCTCGCGAGCAGCAAAACGTATTGGTTTTAAAACCAAGGTTGTGCGCAAAGCACTTTGCGACTTAAACGTTGCTTTGTTACCCGCCGTATTAATTTTGCAAGGGAATGAGGCTTGCGTCATTACAAAACTCGACACTCAAAATGATAAAGTCGAAGTGATCTACCCCGAGATGCCAGACTCTGCTGTGACATTAAGCCTTGAAGAGCTTTATAAAACCAGTACATCAATGATCATTTATGCACAACCCGAGTTTGCCTTTGATGCGCGCTCCCCCGTACTGCAAAAACTGTCGAAAGACGGCTGGTTTTGGGGTGTCATTAAAGAGTGTCGAAGCTTATACAAAGATGTCATTATTTCTGCCATTGCTTTGGGCATTCTTTCCATTGCAATGCCATTGTTTGTCATGAATGTTTATGACCGCGTTGTGCCTAACCATGCCACTGAAACGTTATGGGTGCTTGCCACAGGCGTACTAATTGCCCTTACCGCAGACTTTATTCTCAGACTCGTGCGCAGTTATTTTGTAGAGCTGGCAGCCAGTCGTATTGATGTCAAAGTGTCGGCAGTGATCATGGAACGCGTGTTGGGTATGAAGTTAAAAAACCGTCCTGCGTCAGCAGGCTCGTTTGCCAGTAATATTCAATCATTTGAGGCAGTGCGCAGCTTTTTTAGCTCCATTACTTTAATTGCCCTTGTCGATTTACCTTTCGTACTGCTTTACCTCACAGTCATCGCGATTATTGGTGTTGAATTAAGTTTACCTATTATCGTTGGGGCACTGCTATTAATGAGTTACGCGCTGGCCGCCCATCGAAAACTCGAGAGCCTGTCAGAACAAACCATGAAAGCAAGCTCTATGCGCAATGCTGTTTTGGTTGAAAGCTTAACAAACATTGAAGATGTCAAAAGCTTTCACAGTGAATGTAAAACCCAGTCAAACTGGGAAAAATCAACGATTTTTATAGCCCGAGTCAATGCCCAAAGTCGCTTAATATCATCTTCTATAGCCAATGCTGGCTCGTGGGTTCAGCAGTGTGTTGGTGTGGTGATTATGTTAGTAGGTGTACACCTAATTATCGAAGGTGATTTAACCCAAGGGGGGCTAATTGCCGCCTACTTATTGTCGTCACGTACTATGGCTCCTATTAGTCAATCTGCGGCTGTACTCGCGCAATTTCATCATGCCGCAATTGCAATGCACTCGTTAAATGAAATCATGGAAAAAGACGTTGAGCGCCCCACAGGCAAACATTGGTTAAGTCATCCAGTGTTGCTTGGCGACATAGAATTTAACGACGTACGCTTTAAATATACCGATGAAAGCAACGAAGCGCTCAGTGGTGTTAGCTTTAAAATAAAAGCCGGTGAAAAAGTAGCTATTTTAGGGCGCAATGGCTCAGGGAAAAGCACCATAGAAAAACTAATTTTAGGTTTGTATGAGCCAACGGCGGGCACTATTTCAATTGATAATAACGACATCCACCAAATCGACCCCGCAGAGCTTAGGCACAACATTGGGTATGTACCCCAAACCATTTCATTATTTTTTGGTTCGTTAAAAGACAACATCACCCTCAGTGCGTGGCACGCTAAAGATGAGCAAATACTTTCGGCATGCCAGCAAAGTCAGTTATTTGAACTTATAAACTCTCACCCCGATGGGTTCGACATGCAAGTTGGTGAGCAAGGCCGATTACTCTCTGGGGGTCAACGTCAGGCGGTTGGTATTGCCCGAGCACTGTTAAATAACCCGCCAATACTGTTGATGGATGAACCAACTTCGGCACTTGATCACAACAGCGAAACTAAGATCATTAATAACATCAAACGCAGTTGCCAAGAAAAAACCTTAATCGTTGTAACTCACAGAACCTCGTTACTCGAACTGGTCGACCGTGTCATTGTGCTCGATAACGGTAAAGTGGTTGCCGATGGCCCTAAATCTCAAGTGTTATCAGCGTTAAATCATCAAACAGTAGGAAAAGTATCATGAGCGATAATAACCTACCTATTGAACAGCGCTCGTTTGAGCGCTTAAACAAAGCACTTGAAAAACAAAAAACAAAACGCCCTTCGATCTTTTCAAAGTTATTTTCAGGTTGGTTATCACCCCCAACCAGTCAAGACTGGGTTGTAGATGCACAATGGGAAAAAATGCAACAGCAACCTGCTAGCGCTAAAGTACTGCTTTATATTATTTGTTTCAGCCTGTTAGCCTTAATTATGTGGGCCGCATTTGCGCACCTCGACGAAGTAGCACGGGGCGAAGGACGCGTTATCCCGTCGCATAAACTACAGGTCGTGCAGTCTTATGATGGCGGCATGATTGAGCAAATCTATGTCAGAGAAGGCCAAATAGTTAACGAAGGCGATGTATTAATAAAGATAGATCCAACACGCTTTATTTCTTCATTTAGAGAAAACCAAGCAAAAATACTGTCGTTAACAGCAAAGGTAGAGCGCCTTAAAGCGTTAACCCAAAAAAGACCTCTCGCGTTTGATCCAGAAATTATAGAAAAAGCCCCTGAGGCAATCGCCCATGAACAAGCCATGTTTGAGAGCAGTAATCAAGAACTCGAACAGCAAGTTACTATACACAAGCGGCAATTAGAGCAACGCCGTCAAGATTATGCCGAAGCAAAAGCAGCACTTCAGCAACACACTAACTCGTTAAGTTTGGCCAATCGAGAGTTGTCTGTCACACGCCCATTATTACGCTCTGGTGCTGTTTCTGATATTGATATTATTCGCCTAGAGCGCCAAATAGTAGAGCACACAGGCGAAATAAACAGAACCAAAGCCGCCATAAACCGCACCATGTCAGCCATTAACGAAGCTAAAAACAAAGTAACCGAAGTTGAGCTTGCCATGATCAACCGCTGGAGCAACGAGTTATCAGAAGCTTTGCTTCGTCTAGATGCTGTAAAAGAAACCGAATCAGGGCTTGCCGACAAAGTAACACAAACCGAAATTCGCTCCCCCGTGAATGGCACGGTTCAACGTTTACTGGTTAATACCGTCGGGGGCATTTTACAACCGGGCAGTGATGCTCTTGAAATTATTCCACTTGATGATCAGCTCGTTGTCGAAGCAAAAATTTTACCGAAAGACATCGCTTTTTTACGTCCAGGCCAAACTGCGATGATCAAATTCAGTGCCTATGACTTTGCTATTTATGGCGGCTTAGAAGCCGAAGTTACACATATCAGTGCTGATACCGTTACCGATGAAAGAGATAATACGTTTTACATTGTGCAGTTAAAAACGAACCGCAATCATTTTTCAGAAAACCTGACCATTATTCCGGGCATGACCACTCAGGTAGATATAATAACCGGCAAAAAAACCGTACTAGAATACCTTTTCAAACCCATTTTACGTGCAACGTCTTTAGCGATGACCGAAAGGTAAGACGAGATAATTACAGCATTTTTACGGAGTATTCATGCGCCGCAGTATTTTTATTACACAAGATAAATTGCAATCGCCTCATTGGCAAAGTGCGTTTCCAGATTGTGCCGTTCATACCTCGTCGCCCAAGCAATTAATTGCAGACACATTAATTTGGTTGTTAGCCGATGGACCTGAGTGGCCGTCTCTCGTTGAGAAGTACAGCGCCCAACGCATACCCGTTATCGTAATGACCACACAACTTGATATAGCCCAACTGTGTCAAGCACTTCAACTTGGTGCACGTGGTTACATAGAGGCATTTGCGAGTAAAGTGATTATCGAGCAAGTAGCAGAAACCGTGTGTTCAGGTGGTATTTGGTTACCGGGGCAGTTACTGTCGAATCTGGTCGGTGTTTTGTCAAACCAACCTATTAGCTACCAACATCAATGCGATTTGAGCTGTTTAACTAAACGTGAAAAACAAGTTGTTGATCACGTTGTCACTGGCGCAACCAATAAACAGGTTGCGCAAACCTTACATATTACAGAGCGGACTGTAAAAGAGCATATGAGCTCTATTTTTAATAAATTAAAAGTACGCGATCGTATGCAATTAATGTTGGCCGTAAAAGGCCATTAACCAACACGTTCCTCAATTGCGACTAAGCCATCAAATCCTAAACTGTGCAGTATGGCTTGGTCACTCGGGTTTTTAACTCCCTCTGCAACCACTTTAATACCTAAAGAATGAGCTAAAGAGCATACGCCACGTAAGAACGTTTGGTTGTCTTCACTAAAACTAATATTGTGGCAATAAACCGTGTCAATTTTAATCATCTCAAGGCCAAGTTCTTGTATTTTAGTGAGCTTAGTAAACTCAGCCCCCACTCTTTTAAGCGCAACTTTGGCGCCAATACAGTGTACTTGCGAACAAAAGCTTCTAAACAAACTAAACTCTTTCACTGCAAAACCCGCTCTTACCTCAAAACATAAGCGTTTAGCTAAATTCGGGTAAGCAGAAAGCCCTGTTAAAATAGAGGCCACAGCCATGTCATCTCGCAAAGTATCGGCGCTCAGCTCTATGGCAAGTATTGATTCATCCTCACTATCACCATATTCAAGGATCATCAGTTTCATTAAACTCCAATCAAGCCTTGCTAATAAGTGCAAGCGATGTGCCCATTGGTAGTAAAATCCAAAGCGATATTTTTCACCGTTTAACAGTAAACTCAATGAAATTTGCTGCTGGAGTAACGAGCCACTAAAACTACTGACTGGGTATAAGGCAATTTCAAGTTGATTCTCTTTAAGTGCAGTTTCGATTGTTGTGCGCCATTGGTCGGCATCAATATGTTCTTGATGGACCGGCACATTGTCGTTAATGTATGCATTACATCCTGGCTGGGCAATAGCAATTTTTAATAGCTGATCAACGCGTGTTAGTAACTCTCCTCGAGTATCATCGGCTTTAATAAGGCTACAACTATGAGACACCCCAAGCTCCACTTGAGCAAACTCTGCCACTAACTGCTTGTGTATATTTAGCACATTATCGCTGAGTGTTTTTAGCTCGCTGACATCACTAAATAACACTAAAAAATCGACATGCGACATACGTGCAATTTGGCTCTCACGAAAACTGTCTTCATTTGATTCTAAAAACACCACTAACGACTCTGAAAAACGGCGTAAAAATGACACCATTTCAACCCGTCCCACTTGGTCAGATAATGCATCAAGATTAATCACTCTAAACAGAAATAAAGCACCGTGTGCTTGTGAGTTTTGTAAAAAGGTATCGAGCGTTGCATTAAAATACTCACGATTAGCAAGCCCCGTTAAATCGTCGTGCTGACTTTTAAAGCGCATTTCTTCTAGGCGTCGGCGGTCTTCTTTGACTGTGCGACTAAAGCGAGATGATAATTGGTTCATTGACGTGACAAGCTTGGCAAATTCGTAGGTTCTTGGCACTTTTGATTTAATAAAGCGCTTTTCACCCAGCGCCACCGCTTGTTTCATTACATCGCTCAATGGGCTTAATATTTTTGATAAGAAATAAGCACCAGCAATACATGCAGACACCGCAACCGCTAAAAAGCTATAAAATAAATTTACGGCGCTCTGCCACAGTGCATCTTGCGTATATTCGCTGTGGCTTTCGACATATAACGTACCAAATTGTTGCCAGCCATCGCTGACTTGTGCGATGCCCGGCGCCACATTTAGCGAATATAAATGACGAAACCAACGGGGTGCATTTAGGGTTAGCTCACCACGGTAAATGCGTTTTATTATGGTGTCGCCTTGGGGGTCTTTGAGCTCAATACGATGGTAGTACCCGGTATCAAAAGTAGCCGAAATAAGTAACTCTATTTCCACCGGATCTTTATTCATTTGACTCAGCATTAATGCCAACGAGTTAGCATTATCGACATTTTTCATTCTAAGCTCAGTGGTAAAGTATTCTTTCGCCGAGCTGGTACTAATCAGCAAACTACTTACAAAACCAATAATAATCACCGTTAAAATGGCAATCCACAATTCCTGTTTTAAGGTAATGGTTTTATTTCTTTTGCGTTTTAACACTTTAAATACGCTCACCATTTAACTCCTTCTTTACGCGTTTGCTCTAAAATATGACGCCAACGCGATAGTCTCGCGGTTGGATCTGCCACACTTTGCGTCGAATTATTTGCCCAAAGGCCTTTACTATTAAAACTAAAAACGGGACTAAGATCGGTGCGTTTGGCTGCAGGCAGCACCTTAACAATCAAACTGTCTAAAATAAGGGGTTGGGCATTAGGCTGAGTAAAATAACCGAGCACCATATGCGCTTGGGTTTGCCGAGTACCGGGGAGTTGGGCTTTAACATAAATAAGCCTAAGTTTGTCGTCACTGATACCCAGCGCACGTAAACTCACATACTTGGCAATCGCATAATCTTCACAATCCCCCAACCCTTTGCCCATGGTCTCGAGAGGGGTCGCCCAATAGTCGTTTTGCTTCCAAAGTTCTATATCAGTTTGATAACGAAGTGTGCGGGCAAAAAAGTCATTCACAACTAAAATTTGCTGCTGCTCGGGTAAGCCTGCAGCATGTTGCAGCATGCCCTGCCACTGTCTGGCGACAGTCACTCGGTTAGCACCATAACGCTGTTGCATTTGTTGGATAAAGGTTGAAAACTCAATCACCAAACGCTCAGCAAGCGCGACGCTTGTTAAGCATAAAACCAAAAAAAAGAGGATCGAAAAAAAGCGATAGCGCCAAGCAAAGCGGCATGCACTCACAATGCCTTTACTGAGCATAGGCCATGCCAAAGAACAGAACAGCTTGGTTTAAGTAACGTGTTATCACCAGTATGCTTTTATTAAAACCGACAGTCTTAAAAGCATAGCACCCAAGCTGCAACTATGAGAATTTAACGGTTAATAATAAGTCACTTTTTTTACTTCACGCGGCTTAATTTCACCAATATATAGGTCGTGAACGCGTTTCATATCTAGCTGTAATTCGGTTGCATACGTATCGCCTACAGCGTAGCTTTTGATCACCTGAGCGCCTTTGATCACCCCTTGCACTTGGCTTTGCAATTGATCGTTGTGTGCAACACTATTTTGCACCGTGGTGCCGGCGGAAATTTTTTGCCCATAAACTTGCTCAGCCAGCTCTCGGTAGGCTTCAAGTTTAGAGGCTTTAATTGCAAGCAGCGCTCGTTGCGATTCACTGCCGCCTGGCTGCGCACTAATAGGCGCGTAACCCACCGCTTTTAGTATTGGGTAGTCATCTGGTTCAATGTAAGTATACTCAACATGCTTATCAAAAATACTGCTACAGCCCGTTAATGCTGCGCAGGTAACAAGCCCAATAAATAGAAGTGCTCGCATAATTTGCTTCCGCTTAAAACTCATTTGTCACAAATATGCACGTTTAATGCCACTTCTGGTACATTCCTTGCTCGTTTAGGCTAATCAATAGTTATCGGTGCTAGGTGTCAGCATGAAACGTAAAATTATAGCCAGTTTACAAGGTATCGGATTAGCCTTCACAATTGTGTTTTCAAACAATAGCTTAGCTCAATGGTTTGAGTCTACAGGGCATGCAGTAGTGAAAAATGGCGACACGAGTCAGGCAAAATCAGCCGCCATTAAAGATGCGATCACCCAAGCATTGGTGTTTTCAGGGGCCCGTGTAACGTCTGTTCAAACCCTTGTTGACGGGGTTTTGACACAAGATCAGTTGAAGATCAGCAGTCATGGCGAGATCCAAAAAATAGAGTTAATCAGCGAAGACCGTCATAACGACACCTATGCCATTACACTTCGCTTAGATATATTCCCTCAAGCCGAAGAATGCCCTGCAAATCAATACACTAAGTTTATCGCGGTTACACAAAGCCAATTAGTAAATCGTGAACAAGCAAGAATGGGCCAAATTTTTGACGTTAATAAAGCGATCAGTGAGCAACTGTATGCCAGTTTAAGTAATACGCAAATGGCAGCCAAGCCAACAGCCTATTACAACGTGCCTCTTAGGGTTGATCACTTTTTTACCCAACAATACGATTACAGTAATGCCCTACTTGAAGAAATAACCAGTCGCAGTAATTCGCAATACGTGTTGCTTAGCCGTATTCGCGACCTGTCGGTTAATCAAAAGCTCAACAACGACTATGCATTTTGGCAGGACGACAGCTTTAAACGTGCTTACAAAGTCGATTATGTTTTATTTGATGGCACAACCTATGAAAAGCTGTGGGAGAAAAGCTATCAAGCAGAAGGGGTCTGGCCGTACAAAAAAACCGATATCATCGATGTTTACAGCGATAGATTTTGGGCAACCGATTATGGCCGTGCAATCAGTGATGTAAACCAAACTCTGACCTACGACTTGCAAGCAGCCATGGCGTGTTTGCCCACTCAAGGCAAGATCTTACATATTGAAAACGACACGCTCATTATTAACTTGGGCAAAGCTCATGGCCTGCAACAAGGCCAAATTTTAAATATTGCGCATCACAACTACATTACAGATGCACAAGGTAATAAGCTGCCACACAAAATTACCACTTTAAACCAAGTGAAAGTAACACAGCTGTATCAGCAGTCAGCGGTTGCTACCAGTATCGATAAACAACCTTTGCCCGCGATTCAAATTAACGACATTATAGAACTAGCGGGCGCTGAGTAAGCGTTCGTGTAAGCCCTTATGAGCATTTAGCCATGCGGCTAATTGCTCTACCCCAGCGATATGTGGGTAATGTTTTCGGGTAGCAATTACAATTTGACGCTGTTGATTAGGCGCAATAGACACATAGTTAATACCCCCTCTGGGTGAACACGCCAATTTTGGCACAAAGGTCACGCCATCATCCATCGCCACCAGCGCAAGCAAGGTTTCTAAACTGTTTCCTTTATATTGATTAGACACTTCAACCCCTGCCGAAAAGCAAAACTGCTCAGCTTGCTCTTTAAAACAGTGCCCTTCATTAAGCATCAGTAACTCGCCGCCATTTAACTGTTTTAATGCAACCTCATTATGACTTGCCAGCGCATGCTGCTCAGATACCGCGAGTAAAAAGTCTTCTTTGTACAAAGCCGATTTATGATAACTCTCTAAATCTGGCACATCAGCGACAATCGCAATGTCTATTTCGCCCTTGTCGAGGGCGCTTAATATTTGTGCTGTTTGCATTTCTATAAACGAAAACTGCGTTTTAGAAAATGCATGCTTCATTGAGGTCAGCAAAGTAGGTAATAAATAAGGCGCTATGGTAGGAATAATACCCACATTAATTTTACCTTTAAGGGGGTCATGTGAACTCGCGGCCAGTTCTTTTAGCACTTGAGTTTGCTCAAGTATTACAATAATTTGGTCAACTAGCCGCTGCCCTTGCGCTGTTATAGTAACGTGCTTGGTTGAGCGGTCAAAAATAGTCACCCCAAGCGCTTCTTCAAGCTTTTTTATTTGCCCGCTTAATGTAGGCTGGCTGACATAACATGCATCGGCCGCTTTACGAAAGTGCTGAAATTGGGCAACGGCTTTAACATATTCAAAGTCTTTTAAATTCATATCCGTCTCAAAATGATTAAGCATTATTACTGATTGGTATTACCTATCGTATCAATACAAACAAACGATTGGAACTATTAAGAGCAAACCGTCACAATAGTACTCAACAAATCAAGAGGAATTAAAAACAATGTTAAACAATATCGAAGGTCAAAAAGTACCAAACGTTACATTTGCAACACGTGTAGGTGAGCAATGGCAGTCAATCACCACTGACGACATTTTTAAAGGTAAAACCGTGGTGTTATTTGCCTTACCAGGTGCGTTTACACCCACTTGCTCATCAACTCACTTGCCTCGCTATAACGAGCTTGCAGCCGTATTTAAGAAAAATGGGGTAGATGACATCGTATGTATTTCGGTAAACGATACATTTGTAATGAACGCATGGGCACAAAACCAAGAAGCACAAAATATTACCCTGCTTCCAGATGGTAATGGCGAATTTACTGACGGCATGGGTATGTTAGTAGATAAAAACGACTTAGGTTTTGGTAAACGTAGCTGGCGCTATTCAATGCTTGTTAAAGATGGCGTGATTGAAAAAATGTTTATTGAGCCACAAAAGCCAGGTGACCCATTTGAAGTCTCTGATGCTGATACCATGCTTGATTACATCAACCCAGCGCAAGTTAAACCAGAGCCTGTGAGCATTATTACTAAACCTAATTGCCCATTTTGTATAAAAGCAAAAGCATTGCTAGACAGCAAAGGCCTTGTGTACGAAGAAATTGTATTGGGGCAACATGCGTCACTTACGAGCTTAAAAGCCTTGTCTGGTCGTGAAACTGTACCACAAGTATTTATTGGTGGTCAGCACATTGGCGGCTCAGACGACTTAGAAAAACATTTTGCATAAGCAATGCAAAACTTCCTTTAAGGGCTACTTTGTAGCCCTTTTGTATTTACGCTATTTAATCGTTATAAACCGCGCTGAATAAACCTTAAATAAAAACTTTAACGATTCTGCCCATTAGAAACCGCAGCCTATTTACCTTACGAACTTTTCCCCTGCTATTTTTAGCACCTTCATACCTAAACATTACTCATATTTATATTGGATATACCTACATTTTTATTACTTCTTTGTTACAAAAAGTACAAAAAAAATCTAAAATAGCCACCGCTTCACACAGTAAACACCGTCGACTCTAAATATGACTAAATGGAACACACAATGAACAAACTGATACTAGGACTCCTGCTCTCCTTGGTAGGATTCAGTAGCCAAGCTTACGCTGAAACAACAGCCGCTATTGACCTACTTAACCACCCCGTCGGCATTATCTGTGTCGCTATTTTTATTTTTGCCTATGTACTCGTTATTCTTGAAGAAAAAATCCATTTACGAAAATCAAAACCGGTTCTTGTCGCTGCCGGTATTATTTGGACCTTAATTGCCTGGCAATACAGCGCCCAAAACATGTCGGACTTAAGCACCAATGCATTTCGTCATGCGTTGCTTGAGTTTTCTGAGTTAATGCTCTTTTTACTGGTCGCCATGACGTACATTAACGCGCTTGAAGAGCGCCGCCTATTTGACGGCCTGCGTAGCTGGTTAGTCGCACGCGGTTTTAGTTATAAACAATTATTTTGGATCAGTGGCGTACTCGCTTTTTGTATTTCACCTGTGGCAGATAACTTAACCACCGCATTGCTGCTATGTGCCGTGGTAATGAAAGTAGCAACCGATGATAACCGCTTTATTGCTATGTCATGCGTTAATATTGTTATTGCTGCCAATGCGGGCGGTGCATTTAGCCCATTTGGTGACATAACCACACTTATGGTCTGGCAGGCTGATGTTGTTGCCTTTTCTGAGTTCTTCGTTTTATTTTTACCCGCGTTAGTCAGCTATATTATTCCTGCTTTAGTGATGTCTTTCTTTATTAACAATAAACACCCACAAACAGCCGATGAAGATGTGGAACTAAAACGCGGTGCTATCCGTATTTTATGCCTATTTTTACTTACCATTCTTACGGCTGTGGTACTTAAAACAGCGTTTGGTTTACCCCCTGTTGTAGGTATGATGATGGGGCTTGGTTACTTACAATTCTTTGGTTATTTCTTACGTGTAACCCTACCGGGTTCACTGGCAAGAAAACGTGCTATGGCAGAGCGTGAAGGTGATAAACAACGTTTAGAGAGCTTAGGAAATGTGGTGCCATTTGATGTATTTAGCCGCGTATCTCGCGCAGAATGGGATACCCTACTGTTCTTCTATGGCATTGTAATTTGTGTGGGTGGTTTAGGGTTTATCGGATACTTAAGCTTATTGTCTGATTTGCTTTATAACAACTGGTCAGCAACAGGTGCAAATATAATCTTAGGTTTAATGTCGGCTGTGGTAGATAACATTCCTGTGATGTTTGCAGTACTGCAAATGATGCCAGATATGTCTCATGGTCAATGGCTATTAATTACCCTCACCGCTGGCATTGGCGGCAGTCTATTGTCAATTGGTTCGGCTGCGGGTGTGGCTCTTATGGGGCAAGCGCGTGGTATATACACCTTTAATAGCCATTTAAAATGGACACCGGTTATTTTGCTCGGCTATTTTGCAGGGGTGGTCACACATTTATACCTTAATACAGGTTATTTTAACTAACTCAGTAATACGCCCTCGGTAAAGCGCCGAGGGCTTACTTCTTTATTTGCCTTTTAAAAGCACGAGGCGACAGCCCGAACCAATTTTTAAAACTGCGACTAAAAACCGAGAATTCTGCATAACCAAGGTTCAATGCCAAGGTGGTCATCGACATATTACTCATTTCGAGGGTACGTAACGTAATTGATTTTCGTGTTTCATTTAACACTTCCCGAAAGCTTGTTCCGGCTTCTTTGAGCGATCGCTCTAACTTTTTAGGGTGCATACCAAGGTTTAAAGCCACGCTGTCTTTATTGCATTCACCTGTCGGTAATAACATTGTAATGCTGTGCTTAACTAAATCGCTAATAGGTAGCACTACAGATGCACTATTTAGTTGAAATTGCTGATTAATAATGTCGGTAATTAAATTATCTGGACGAATTGGTTTTTTCATCAAAATATGCGACGAAAACAATAAGGCATTATTTTGAGCCTGTGGCACAACTTCACATTGAAACATCTTACGGAGTATTTTTTGCTGTTCGTGGCTAATGGCTTGCTGTAAACAAATACACTGAAGCTCAAAATCAGCCCCCGCCATATCACGTAAAATACGGTAAATAAGCGCAATGCTTAATTGCACGACTTGTGTGCTGCGGCTTAACTCGTTTATCACTAAACTTATTTGCAGCTCGCATTGTTTTGCCGTCAAATGTGTTAGCGCTAACTGCGCGCCTTGCACATGCATAAATGAATATTTACGTGCAATACTCAGGGCTGTCGCAATATTTTCTTGCTGCGCCATATGTGCGCCAATTAATCCTAACGCGCGGATCCCTTGGCGTAATCCCAACTTAAAACCAAATAAAGGGTCGGCCAGCTGCAGCGCCGTTAGCTCTAATAAGTGCGATACTTTTTCGTATACAATCATGTTATCAGCGTCACGCAAGTGGCTAGGTAAAAAACCCGCTTGTTTTAATAAGCTAATAGGGTTTTCACCCAGCTCATTCACCAACTCTTGATACCCAGCTAACGAACCTGCACGTACACAATAGTCCATGTTAATGCTCTTATTGCTTTGTTATGTCGCAATTTATCATGTTTTTGTCGTAAAAAGTCAAGATATACCCTGCCAGTTTACTTAGTGTAGATAGCACACAAGGTGAAAACCTTTCCCGTTCAATTGAGGATACACATATGAGCCAAATGAATTCGGTCGCTATGCAAAATGGCCAACTACATGTAAAACAAATAGCCATTCCAACACCTGGGCCTGGACAAGTACTTGTAAAAAGTCTTGCGTGTGGAATTTGCGGATCAGACATTCATATTACTCGCCATACGAGCGATGTATTTGATATTTATAAGAACCTTGGCATCATGGATAAAAGCGCAGGGAACGATCAAGAAGTATTACTCGGCCACGAATATGCCGCTGAGATTGTTAGCTATGGTCCAGATACAAAAGGCGAGCTTGCTGCGGGCACACGCGTAACATCGGTGCCTATTTTAATGTCGGCAGGCGGTGCTGGAGTTGGAGTAACACCCGGTATATATGGTGCTTATTCAGAGTACTTTATTGTTGATGAAGCGCTATTATTACCTATTCCTGATGGCGTGCCGTCAGAAGCCGCCGCCATTACCGAGCCTCTTGCTGTGGGCTTGCATGCCGTTAATCGCGCAAACATGAATAAAGATGATGTCGCCGTTGTCGTAGGTTGCGGACCTATTGGTCTTGCCGCTATTGCCGCTCTAAAACTGCAAGGCGTAAAACATATTGTTGCCTCTGACCCGCAAGAGAGTAAAAAACAAATCGCCCTTGAGTTTGGTGCAACACACTACGTAAACCCCATGACCGATGACGAAGTCACAACAGCGGCCACACTCGCAGGCGATCACAAGGTAGTAATTTTTGAATGTGCAGGTGTAAGCCGCCTACTAAACGACTATATTTTGCGTGCGCCAGCCAAAGCAAAAATTATTGTAACAGGCATTCATACCGCACCACTCGAAGTGAACTTTGCGTATGCAACCGTAAAAGAGCTCGACCTTATTTTCTCTTATTACTATCAACCTGAAGAGTTCGCGCAATCACTTGAGAATATCGCCTCAGGCAAAATAGCGTGGCAAAAAATGCGCACCGGCAAAGTCGGCATCGACGGTGTACAAGGCGCATTCGACACCTTATTTAAACCAAACGACCACATTAAAATTATCATCGAACCATGGCGCACAGGTGCATTAGAAAAGGTAACAGATTAGTCATCACAATGACTAAAACGGGGGTTATTCGGGTTGATATGCAACTTGGTAGCCCCTAAAACCAGCAAACAGATATTCTAAAAAACCGATAAGTAAAAACCTTATTACCCGCTTTTACCCATGGCAGTTAGAAAAACCTAACTCAATCACTTTAGCTACCAAGTCATATTCAAATCATTGTTTTGATGCTTTTCAGAAGACCTAAAGCTATAAAACGAGCTATAGGTAGTTCAAACCCCAAACTCAACTTCAATAATAACCTTTAGCTACCCACTTGCCAGAATGGCAAGAAAGCTCTTACTTGGAGTTCTGTAAATAACTGTACTAATTAATTATAATTTATGTAGTAAAACAAGTTTAAAACATTGAGCCTAATTGACTTAATGTGTTTCATGTGCAAAAAATCATAAAAGTTACTAATAAAGGAAACCCGAATTCAGATAATAAGTGCACCACTCATGGTTAAACGGTGAGAAGAGATCAACTGCCTGTTGGTGGTACTCTGTAATCGCCAAAAAACAAGAGTAGATACCATGAGTTACAAGCAGTTGATCGAAGGGCAAAGATACCAGATTGAGGCCTACTTACGCGAGGGTTTTAGCTATCGAGAGATAGGGAAAAGGCTAAAAGTGAGCCACAGCACTATAAGTCGTGAAGTTAGGCGCAATAGTACTCGAAGTCATTACTTGCCTGAGGTTGCACATTCAAAGGCATGTAAACGAAAACATCTAGCTGCCAAGTATTCCATGCCAGCACTTACAATTGCGTTCGTTGAGTTTGGATTGGAGCAAAAATGGAGCCCTGAGCAGGTTGCGGGTGTAAGCAAAATTATCGGGCATCCTGTGAGTCATGAATGGATTTATGGCTATATTCAAAAAGATAAATTGAGTGGTGGCAAGCTATACAAACATCTGCGACAAGGGCACAGACGTTATCGTAAAGGCAGCCGAAGCAAACGTGTCATCATCCCAAATCGTGTTGGCATTGAACATAGACCTGCGATTGTTGACACTAAGACACGATTTGGTGATTGGGAAGCGGATACAGTACTTGGCAAGCATGGTACGGGAGCAATCGTTAGTTTAGTCGAGCGTACAAGTAAGTTTTACCTGATACGCAAAGTGCCAGCAAAAAGTGCAGCGCAAGTGAGCAGAGCAATGATAGGTATGCTGTGGCGCTATCGACGCCATGTTCATACGATAACCGCAGACAACGGGAGTGAGTTTTGTGAACATGAGCATGTTTCAGACAAGCTAAAAACCGACATCTACTTTGCTAACCCCTACTCATCATGGGAAAGAGGGTTAAATGAGAACTTTAATGGCTTGTTGCGTCAATATATTCGCAAAGGCACTGATTTACGAACGGTGACAGATAAGCAAATTGCGCACATAGAAAAGGCGCTCAATGCGAGGCCGAGAAAATGTCTAGGGTTTAGGCAACCAGCGGTAATATTCGATGAATTACGCAAAGCAGCCTAATTTAGCGAGTGGTGCACTTCGGACTTGAATTCGCG
>NZ_FPAZ01000033.1 GCF_900116435.1 Pseudoalteromonas lipolytica
GAAGCCAGACATGGTACGCCAAGAGTTATGGGGATTACTACTCGCTTACAACTTAATACGCATAATCATGCTTGATGCAACTAAAGAAGAAGATATCTTGCCTACTCAATTAAGCTTTAGCCAATCTATGCGGCAGGTAATCGCTTTCTTCATGTTTACGCCAATACATAGTGCAAGTAAGTTACCTGTTCATTATGATGAGTTACTGACAACACTTAGGTTGTTTATCTTACCCGATAGGCTACCAGACAGGCATTATCCAAGGGTGATAAGAAGGAAACCAAATAAGTATCCTTACAAAAGAAAATGCCAGTCAGCTCTTAACTGACTGGCATTACACTCTAGGTGGGCTTTAAACTATCGGTTAACACTATCAATTACTTTATCTATTTTCGAGCCGATTATAATCAAATAGCCCAAACTCAACACCGCGATATTGCTTGGCAACGTGGTGCAAAATATCACTGTATTGCCAAAACTGCGGGTGCGTTCGACGAATGGAAAACTCACTTTTCAAGTCTCTGTACGCTGCTTCATCAGTGACTTTAGCAAGGCCTGATGCGAACGCATTAACTTGCTCAGTATTGTGTAAGTACCAAATCGCTTCGGGGTAGTCACCAATAAAACCAGGCACAATCGTCACGGTATCTTCATCATAGGCACGCTGACCTTCTTCGTTCAATAAGCTCGAAATATTATAATGAGCATTATGGTGAATAATGGTGTATGCCTTATGCGCATCCGCCCCCTCTTTCACTAACACAAATGAAATTTGTGGCAATAAGTTAATCGCTTTTACCGGTAACTCATTAATCTGCGAGAGAGGCTCTGGCACTTGCGTGTAATCATAACGCGTACTCAATATAGGCTTTAACTTTGCTTTAAGGATGTTGAATAATTCCGCCTGTGGGTCTGTGGTTTTATATTCAATGCCCGATGGCTGACTAAAGGACAGTTCATCTTCAAAAAAGCTCGTGAGACTTGGCGGTGATTTACGATACCATTGTGCTTTGATTTCTTCTCGTTTGTTCTCTGGTAGTAACGCTAAGTAATTGCCCTCACCCTCTAAGCGTAAAAAGTCCATGTATAAACGCGTTAATAATTGATGGCCTATATTGCCATACACATCAAAGCCAGCCACCAGCAAGTAGTGAATGCGCTCAAACAAAGCATAATCAAGCACCCATGCTGTTTTAGGCTGTTGGCCTATCCAGCCTTTAACCACGGTTGCACTATCAAAATGACGAAAAACGGTGAGTGCCGCATTTTGATTATGACCATCGCCACGCCACAGTAAATCGGTGGTTAAGTGCTGGCCATTGGCGAACATTTTGTTGGCCAAAGCCACTTTAGCAGAGAGATACTTATTTTGACTCTTTGAGTATTTCACCCAGCTTGAAATAGGCAGTGCGTTACTTTCTTCTTCAGCGGGCAATGCCAGTGCATCTTCATGCTGTAATAACAGTTCACCCACCTTAGGGGTTGCTGCCATTTCAGGTTTTGCAAAGGCAACCCAAAATTGATCGTTAATAACATTAAGGGCTATTTGACCACGACATACAGGGCCTTTAATAAACCCCATAATGATCAGTTCAGCTTCATCAAGCATAAACTGATAACGAGAATTTACCGGGATGGCCGCAAATGCTTTAAATGGATTTGAAGCAACATCCGGTTTATAGCTTGGCAGCTTATCAACCTGATACTCTGTTTCGATGAATTGAGCGTGCAAACGCGCAAGTTTTTCATCATTAAGAGCAAGCGGCAGGTGTGTTTTTGCCAAAATAGTTGAACGGTCATGCATCAAACGATAATAAACCCGAGATACCTTGGGATCTTCGTAAGGACGACGCGTACTAATCACTTTAACGTCTTGGCCCGGTGGGGTTGATGAGCGAACGAGTTTAAAGTAGCTGTGTTTATCTCCCTGTTCGGGGAAATAAATATGGGCTAAATACCAGTGCTCATAAATATACCGAGCTGCAAGTTGATGCTTTAAACCCTCTTGGTTTAAAAACGCTTCCCAGCGCTCAACTTGTTTAAGTACGTTTTTTTCTGGCGGCTCAATATGTGCCAGATAGCCCCCTTGCTTTAACCATTTTGCTAAACGCTGAAATTCTTCACTTGAAATACCCGGCAAACCATATGGCATCCCACTGTGCGGGTTGTCCTTTGCAAACGCATCGAACTCATTCATGGTTGTACATGTTTGCTCACGATCGAGACTAAAATCAAATTCATCACCTAAGATTGCTTGTGTCGGAAGCGGGCTACTTTGTTTAAGCACTAACGCATTGTAAAGGACACTGGCAGCCAAATTCGCCTCTTCAGTTTGCACACGCTCATTAAGCACCGGTGTAAAACCTTTTTCTCGCCACTCAGTGGTATCGAGTGCGTCAAACAGCAATCGGCTAGGCTCTTGGGCCAGTAAGCGCGTTCCATCGTAAACACGTTCTTTACTGAGGCCTCTGTCGATGCCCTCAACCGAGGATAACTTCAATTGGCACGGCGCATCATAACAGCCATGACACACCACACAGCGACTATCGAGCACTGGCTTTACATCTGCCAAAAACTCAGCACCTTGTGGGGTTGATGCTGCAACAACACGCTGTTGAGGCTGCTCTTTACCAAATAGCTCATCATAGTGCGCTGCCCCTAAATAAGCGCAACCACTTAATAAGATTAAGCCAAATAGTGTCGTGAAGGTTTTTCTCATCCTTCTTCCTCGCTATCCTCTAGGTCATCACCTAAGTCAAAGGTTGGCATCATATCGACTTGAGGCGATACAAAACTGCTGTCGCCCTCAGCGCTGAGCATTGCACTTAATAGTGGCCCACGAACAAGGGTTAGCTGAGCATGGTGCTCACCCTTTATCAGTGACTGATATTGTTCAGCCAATGCTTCGAGTCGATAATCAGTTAAGGCAATAGCCACACTACTATCAACAGCAGGATTCTGGCAAAGCTGGGTAAGGAGATTTTCATCTAACGTGACGTGTAAAAGTAAATCAGGCGACTCAATGTCACGACTATTGAGATGCTCATCGAAATAAAAAAGGGGAAGGGTTAAATCGCTATTTTGCTCTAGTTCCATGTGCTGTTCTCTACATCAATATGACTGTCATTGTAGAAGTATAGCAAACAAAAAGAGCAAAAATTAGCGAAAGTTATCAGCAGTTAACCGCTTTTTTATTGCTAACTGCTTTACTGTTAATGACTTATTTTCTCACTCTTTACCAAGGTAAAGTTTCACCATTTGAGTGCCAAAAACCACCACTATTATCAAGGTTTAGCTCATCGATGCGCTTTATTAAACGTTCAGCGGCTGTCTCTGGGCTGATATCACCTGCAAAATTTACCATCTCTGTTTGTACAAACCCGGGATGAAATAGCCCAACGGCTATCTGCTTATCTTTAAGCTCATGAGCCAAACTCACTCCCGCAGCATTGAGTGCGGCTTTTGACATACGATAGCCTATATAGCCTCCCGAGCCGTTATCAGCGATTGAGCCCATTCGTGATGTAATCATCGCTACTTTGGCATCAATCCCTAAGTTTTGTAATAACGCGTGAGTAATACGAACAGGCGCGATGGCATTCACACTTATTTGCTTTTCAATTGCAGCAAAATCCATCTCATCGAGGGTTTCGTTATGAAAAATACCCGCGTTGTTGATCAAAATATCTATTTTGTCGCCATGAAGATGATTGGCAAGTGTTGTAACATCGTCTGGATTAGCGACATCAATATCACTGATTATTTTCACATCGAGCGCTTTTAGCTCTTCACTTGGCGTGCGAACAACCGCCGTAACACGGTTTCCTAGTGCTAAATAGTGCTTACAGAAATTAAGACCAATACCTTTATTGGCACCCGTTACAACCACATGTTTTGTCATTCGTCTGCTCCTTCGTTAGCGTATACCCTATACCTTGGGACTGATAACAAAAAATCAAGGGCTGGTGCTTATTGAACTGTGTACTTTAAATGATAAATCGCACAGCCAAAGACGTGCTGTAAGGGTGTGCCGCTTTAATACATTCAGCGGCAACGTTTAGCAAGGCATGTTAATGATGGTGCTGATGCTCACTTTGCAATTGATTACCTTGCGCATCATAAAAACCAGTCGCGCCATGCTCTACAAACCCTAAATTAATCATCTTGGCTAAAAAGGGGTCGCTTTCATTGTCACCAATGTCGGCATAATCTGTCGTTTGAAAGTTATCCCACTTGGCAAATTGTGCTGTTACCGCGTCTTTATTGTGCTCAACCATAGTTAAAGCAACTGTGCGACTATAAGAAGGCGATGAAATACGCATTTCTTTAACCAGCTGCTGATTAGCAAGCCACGTTAACTCTATTTTTGTCTCTGCTTGCTGGTATTGATAATGTTCAGTCAGCTCACAACCTTCGCCTGCACTGTTTTTTAAAGTCATTTTTTCGAGCAGTGCATTACTTACCAACTGATATTTGGCACTCCAATCCTGTTCGCCCTGAACCTCAGAAGGCTGATATTCAATACCACGCTGTGCGTGTTGAAAGTATCGGATTGGTCGCATTTGCTGATTACGTAACTGTTGCCACAACTCGATAAATTGTGGGTTTTGCTTAGCCACTTGATGAGGCGTACGCCAAAGCGTAAAGGCGTTTTCTGTGTGCTGTTTGTTAGCAACAGCATCGGTTGTCACTGTATAGTTTGCTTTCGCATAACCGGTGTTTGTATCGCACTGACCTGCAACAGCAAGTGGGCTAAGTAATGAAGCAATTAATATCGCAGCTTTCACGGGAGTCTCTTTTCTTTTAAAGGTGTTGTATTCGATGTAAGGAGAGCCCCTAAGGGCTCTCTGCTAACATTTATTGGGCTAATTTAGCATCAGCTTGTTTCACAAGGTCAGCCGCATAATCCATCACATGGAAAATAAGGCTTTGCTCATTCGTACCAGTAACTAAATGGGCTCCTGGGCCTACTGCATACACACCGACATCTTCTGCTGCGTGTGTTTCAGAACTAAGCGGTACCACCGCTTCTTGATGGAAACCCGGTGTGGTTGTATCAACATCGGTGAGATCAACACGCCCAGTCACGGGTGCAAAGTTATAGCCCGCATCCGCATCAGTTTCATCACCTAAGTCACGAAAGCCACCGCCATTAGTGTATCCTACAGTAGTGTATGGCATATTATCCGCTGCGAGTGATGGCTCATCACTCCCCACAGGCACGACTTTACCTAAAATTGGGTTACCACGTTTTGGATAACCCGCAATCGTGAACACATGGCTGTGGTCAGCCGTAACAATGATCAAAGTATCTTCAATGCTGGTTTTATCCAATGCAACTTGAACAGCCTTTGAAAGCTCAACCGTATCACTTAATGCGTTGTACGCATTGCCCGCATGGTGAGCATGGTCAATACGACCCGCTTCAACGGTTAAGAAGAAACCTTTGTCATTGTTATCAAGCACGTCAATTGCTTTTGCGGTCATTTCAGATAATGAAGG
Organism: Pseudoalteromonas lipolytica; assembly: GCF_900116435.1. GTDB lineage: Bacteria > Pseudomonadota > Gammaproteobacteria > Enterobacterales > Alteromonadaceae > Pseudoalteromonas > Pseudoalteromonas lipolytica. The sequence goes on from NZ_FPAZ01000033.1 coordinate 5,503, forward strand.
CTCACCAGCAATATCGTTAGCGCGATCGGCTTCATACTGCATATGTGATTCATTGAATAAACCAAATAAACGCTCAGTTGTGTCTGCATTCACAGCATTAAAACTTGCTTGGTCCATAACATATTGACCCGCTGGGTATTTCGCTTTCCACTCAGCAGTTAGGTCGCGACCATCCGTACGGTCACCTTCAACACTGCTTACAGCGTCCGCAGAGTTAAACGCGGCATCTTTAGGTAAGAAGTGACGACGACCACCGCCCAACACGACTTCTAAGCCATCAACATCTAATCCCGCATAACGTGCTTCAAGGTTTGCTTCGAAGTTAACGAGTTGCGAGGCGATATCTTCACATCCCGCAGCGACAGCCGCTTCTGGCATATCAGATACATCTTCCCAGTTACGGTCAGCCGATTTTGCATAGGTGGCAGCAGGTGTGGCGTGTGTAATTCGCGCTGTTGATACAATCCCGGTCGATTTTCCTGCAATTTCAGCAAGCTCTGTTGCTGTTACCAGCTCATTACCCGCAACCGTCGCACAGTTACCACGTTCGATATCTTCATCAACGCCGATAACACCTGCATCTGTTTTAACACCAGATGCCATTGCTGTCATCGTACCCGCAGAATCCGGCGTTTGTGCGTCAACGTTGTATGTTTTTGCAAAACCAGAAAACGGCATCGCTTCAAAACTCAGTTGATGCTCTTCGCCCAGCTTGCCTTCAAGCTGACCCGCCATAATGCGTGCCGCTGTCACGGTAGAAATCCCCATACCGTCACCCACAAATAGAATGACGTTTTTCGCTTTCCCTGACTCTTTAGCAACCGCAGCGATGCTGTCTTCGCTTGCCGCCATCTTAACTTTTGCGGCCTTAAACCAATCATTGCTCGTCAGTGGCGCAAGCTGCTGTGCGGTCAGTGATGTGGCTGGGTCATTACACGCAACCGTTGTCTCTGTGATTTCTGCTGAGTCTAGCTCACCATTGCGGTTTGTATCTTCACCCGATACGGTTTCTGTACCGCCATTTACACACTGCTCAGACCCGACAGCTAAGGTGTTTTCAACTGTGATTGTTTCAATTGGGCCTTTGTCATCATCATCAGAACAACCCGCTAATGCCACTACTACAGCAAGAGAAATTAAATTTAGTTTTTTCATTGTCATCGCCATTATTCTTCAATTAGTTCTAGAGCTTGATTTATGATGTGGAAAATTACATTTTGCTCCACAACGCCTTGCGCTAACTGCGCACCTGGACCTTTTGCATGCAATGAAATGTCTTCGCCCGCATGCGTCTCAGAACTTAATGGCACAGTGGCTTCTTGGTGGTAACCTGGGGTCGTTGTATCAACACCCGTTAAGTCAACACGGCCAGCAAATGCAGCGTCGTTATATGACGCATCAGCATCAGTCTCATCGCCTAAATCACGAAAGCCTAAACCATTTGCATACCCGACTGTTGTATACGGCATACCGTCTGCAGCTAGAGTCGGCGCTTCTTTACCAACGGCAACCACTTGACCCAGTATTGGATTACCGCGTTTTGGGTAACCCGCAATGGTAAACACATGACTGTGATCTGCGGTGACTAAAATAAGCGTTTCTTCTGGGTTAGTGTTTTCAACAGCCGCTTGCACTGCTTTTGCAAATTCAACGGTGTCGTTTAATGCGTTGTAAGCATTTCCCGCATGGTGAGCATGGTCAATACGTCCTGACTCAACCGTTAAGAAAAATCCTTTATCATTATTTTTAAGAATGTCGATAGCTTTAGAGGTCATTTGTGATAATGAAGGCTCGCCCGCAATATCGTTACTACGGTCTGCTTCATACTGCATGTGTGACTCATTAAATAGTGCAAACACGCGTTTTGTATCTGCATTTAGTGAATCGAAACCAGCTTGATCCGTGACATACTGACCCTCTGGGTAGAGTGTTTTCCATTCTGCAGTTAGGTCTCGCTCGTCTGTGCGGTCCCCTTCGACTTCACTAATAGCATCAGCTGAATTGAATGCCGCATCTTTTGGTAAAAAGTGACGACGACCACCGCCCATCACAACCTCTAAACCATCCACGTCAGTACCGACAAAACGTGCTTCTAAATTCTTCTCAAAGTTAACAAGTTGAGATGCAATATCTTCACAACCAGCTTCAACGGCATCAGCCGGCATATCAGAAATGTCTTCCCAGTTACGATCCGCCGATTTTGCATAAGTTGCAGCAGGTGTCGCGTGTGTGATTCGTGCCGTTGATATTACCCCCGTTGCTAGGCCTTTAATTTCAGCCAGTTCAGTCGCGGTAATTAATTCATTGCCAGCAACTGTCGCACACTTGCCACGCTCAATATTTTCATTAACACCAATCACGCCAACGTCAGTCTTAACTCCTGAGATAATAGCCGTCATCGTCCCCGCTGAATCAGGTGTTTGTGCATCCACGTTGTAAGTCTTAATTTGCGCAGAGTAAGGGAACTCTTCAAAACTTAAAAAACCTTCTTCGCCAGACTTACCGCTCATTTGACCTGCCATGATACGTGATGCAGTAAGTGTCGACACCCCCATACCATCACCCACAAATAAGATCACATTCTTCGCTTTAAATGCCTGTTCTGACTGAGCTACCTGTTCTTTCTTGATTAATTTAGCTTCAGCGGCACTGTACCACTCATTTTGTTTTTGACTATCTGGTAACACACCGGCATTCGCCGTCGCTGACAATGCCAACGTAAAGCCAATTGCTGAGGCAATTTTATTAATTTTCATCGTTACGTTCCGTTAGTACGTTATTTTAAGAATTGTATGCGACTAATTAAGCTGCACATGGATAATTAGCGAGCTTATGGTAGGAAGTATTTATGACTGAATAAGTGACTTTTAATGACGAAAATATTAAACAACTGATTAACAGCCAAAAGAAAGAAGCACTGTTTTAAGGTGGTTAATAAAGGCGAGTAGCGAGTAGCGAGAAGCGAGAAGCGAGAAGCGAGAAGCGAGAAGCGAGAAGCGAGAAGCGAGAAGCGAGAACAAAATAAAGCCACGTTAACCTCAAGCAAACTTTTTGATGTTTAATCACACCAGTAAGTAACCCCCGCTCGGTAACTGACTTCTAATATCTAACTTCTAATATCTACCTTCTAATATCTAACTTCTAATCTCTATTTTCTCATCCATAAAAAAACCCGAGACTAAGCTCGGGTTTTTCTTGAATGCTTAATGCATCACTATAGTTGATTACTCAACGATAGTTGCAACAACACCAGCACCAACTGTACGGCCACCTTCACGGATAGCGAAGCGTAAACCTTCGTCCATCGCGATTGGAGCGATTAGCTCTACAGTCATCTTGATGTTATCACCAGGCATTACCATTTCAACGCCGTCTGGTAACTGTACGTCACCTGTTACGTCAGTTGTACGGAAGTAGAACTGTGGACGGTAACCTTTGAAGAATGGAGTATGACGGCCACCTTCATCTTTAGAAAGTACGTATACTTCTGAAGTGAATTTAGTGTGTGGCTTGATTGAACCAGGCTTACAAAGTACTTGACCACGCTCAACGTCTTCACGCTTAGTACCACGTAGAAGTGCACCGATGTTCTCACCCGCACGACCTTCGTCTAGAAGCTTACGGAACATCTCAACACCTGTACATGTTGTCTTCGTAGTTTCTTTGATACCTACGATTTCAACTTCGTCATTCACGTTGATGATACCAGCTTCAACACGGCCAGTTACAACTGTACCACGACCTTGGATTGAGAATACGTCTTCGATAGGCATGATGAATGGCTTATCGATGTCACGCTCTGGCTCTGGGATGTATGAATCTAGCGCTTCAGCTAGTTCAATGATTTTCGCTTCCCATTGCTCTTCGCCTTCTAGGGCTTTAAGTGCTGAACCTTGGATTAGAGGTAAGTCGTCACCTGGGAAATCGTACTCAGAAAGAAGTTCACGAACTTCCATCTCTACTAGCTCAAGTAGCTCTTCGTCATCAACCATGTCACATTTGTTCATGAATACGATGATGTAAGGTACGCCAACCTGACGAGAAAGTAGGATGTGCTCACGTGTTTGTGGCATAGGACCATCAGTCGCAGCAACTACTAGGATTGCGCCGTCCATTTGAGCAGCACCAGTGATCATGTTTTTAACATAATCGGCGTGTCCAGGACAGTCTACGTGTGCGTAGTGACGAGTTGGTGTATCGTACTCAACGTGTGAAGTTGAGATTGTGATACCACGCTCACGCTCTTCTGGAGCGTTATCGATTGATGCGAAGTCTTTAGCTGTACCACCGTATACTTTTGCAAGTACGTTAGTGATTGCTGCAGTTAGGGTAGTTTTACCGTGGTC
>NZ_FPAZ01000034.1 GCF_900116435.1 Pseudoalteromonas lipolytica
GACCACGGTAAAACTACCCTAACTGCAGCAATCACTAACGTACTTGCAAAAGTATACGGTGGTACAGCTAAAGACTTCGCATCAATCGATAACGCTCCAGAAGAGCGTGAGCGTGGTATCACAATCTCAACTTCACACGTTGAGTACGATACACCAACTCGTCACTACGCACACGTAGACTGTCCAGGACACGCCGATTATGTTAAAAACATGATCACTGGTGCTGCTCAAATGGACGGCGCAATCCTAGTAGTTGCTGCAACTGACGGTCCTATGCCACAAACACGTGAGCACATCCTACTTTCTCGTCAGGTTGGCGTACCTTACATCATCGTATTCATGAACAAATGTGACATGGTTGATGACGAAGAGCTACTTGAGCTAGTAGAGATGGAAGTTCGTGAACTTCTTTCTGAGTACGATTTCCCAGGTGACGACTTACCTCTAATCCAAGGTTCAGCACTTAAAGCCCTAGAAGGCGAAGAGCAATGGGAAGCGAAAATCATTGAACTAGCTGAAGCGCTAGATTCATACATCCCAGAGCCAGAGCGTGACATCGATAAGCCATTCATCATGCCTATCGAAGACGTATTCTCAATCCAAGGTCGTGGTACAGTTGTAACTGGCCGTGTTGAAGCTGGTATCATCAACGTGAATGACGAAGTTGAAATCGTAGGTATCAAAGAAACTACGAAGACAACATGTACAGGTGTTGAGATGTTCCGTAAGCTTCTAGACGAAGGTCGTGCGGGTGAGAACATCGGTGCACTTCTACGTGGTACTAAGCGTGAAGACGTTGAGCGTGGTCAAGTACTTTGTAAGCCTGGTTCAATCAAGCCACACACTAAATTCACTTCAGAAGTATACGTACTTTCTAAAGATGAAGGTGGCCGTCATACTCCATTCTTCAAAGGTTACCGTCCACAGTTCTACTTCCGTACAACTGACGTAACAGGTGACGTACAGTTACCAGACGGCGTTGAAATGGTAATGCCTGGTGATAACATCAAGATGACTGTAGAGCTAATCGCTCCAATCGCGATGGACGAAGGTTTACGCTTCGCTATCCGTGAAGGTGGCCGTACAGTTGGTGCTGGTGTTGTTGCAACTATCGTTGAGTAATCAACTATAGTGATGCATTAAGCATTCAAGAAAAACCCGAGCTTAGTCTCGGGTTTTTTTATGGATGAGAAAATAGATATTAGATATTAGAAGGTAGATATTAGATATTAGAAGTTAGATACCGAGCGGGGGTTACTTACTGGTGTGATTAAACATCAAAAAGTTTGCTTGAGGTTAACGTGGCTTTATTTTGTTCTCGCTACTCGCTACTCGCTACTCGCTACTCGCTACTCGCTACTCGCTACTCGCTTCTCGCTTCTAACCACTATTTCCAAGTACTTTGTTTAATTCTTCTCTTAGTCGTGGGTGTTTTAGGCTGTCGGTCATAATATCAGCTACTTTACTATCGCCACTTGATTCTAAGCCTTGAATACGCTGTGCAAGCTCAAGAGCAAACTCTTTTTTATCGAGTTGATTAGCGCGATAAAATTGGCTCACAAGGGCACTGGCTGACACGCTACGAACATAGTCGTTATCGTCGCTTTGCAAGAGCTTTTGAAAGTAGTCGGCTAGTTTTGGTGAAACAGAATCGAGTCGCGATAGATTCTCTATGGCATGAATTCGTGTGGTTGGTTCACTTGTATACTCACTGATATTGAGCATCGCGTCGACAACGGCTGTGTGTTGATTTTCATCTAGATCACGTCTGAGCATGCCTAACGTCATTTTAAGTTGCCCATAGGCTGCCAAACGGTCGTCATCGCTATTATTGATATTTAGTAGTGCAGAAAATGCGTCGTTAATTGATTTGTTTGCATAGTGTTGATCGGCCTTAATGCGCTGACGATAATCATCAGGCAAGTTTCTAAACCAATTAACCGATGGATTTCTTTTGGTTGCTTCTGCAATACGTTCTTTTTCGCGTTGTTCGATGGCTTTATCGATTTGTTCTGCAATTAAAGTTGGCTCAATTTTAGGGCTACTTTGTTCTAGTGCGTTAATTCGAGTTTCAAGGTCTAGAATATAGCCATGCAATGCGACGAGGTTTTCCCTGTCTTCAAGGGGAACGCTGCCACTTATAGATGAAAAATCGTACTTTGCGGGTTGCGGTTTGTTGAGTGGCTTAGATGCCCCAAACTGGTTGTATAACGTTATGCCTAATGCAGCGGTTGCAAATACAAGCGCAACATTTCCTTGCCATGAAGCCATATCACATCATCCTAATTACTTCAGTGTAATCATCAGATTAAATCATGCTATTTTTTTAATCAATAAACGATGTTGCAATCAATAAAAAAGCGCATTAGCTGCGCTTTTAAGATGGTGATAATGAGGTTAGTTTAATGCGCTTTCGCGTACTCTTCAGCTTGTTGCCAAACTCGAAGCATGTTGCCACTTAAGATCTTTTTAATATCTTTATCGCTATAGCCTCGATCTATAAGGCCTTGTACAAGATTAGGGTAGCTAGACACGTCCTTTAAGCCTACAGGCAGTGAGTCACCAACACCATCGTAGTCAGAGCCAATACCAACGTAATCAATGCCTATTAGCGCGACTACGTGGTCGATATGGTCAAGTACTTGCTCAAGGCTTGCAAACGGGAATGGGTTCTTAGCACGATAAGCTGCGTCAAAATCTTTGCTGAGCTTCGTGCCTTCCTTCTTCTTGTCTGCTTTTGCTGTTTTTAGCTTATCATACCAAGAACCAGCTTGAGCGGTTACGAAGCTTGAACCAAAGTTGATTTGAATAACACCGCCATTCTTTTTGAGTGCTAATAACATATCGTCATTCATATTACGCTCAAAGCCTGGCGTATATTTACGCAGCGATGAGTGAGAGGCAATCACTGGTACTTTCGAAATTTCCATGACCTGGTAAAACGCATCATCTGAAATATGCGATACGTCTACAAGCATACCGATGTTGTTCATCTCTTTGACCAGCTCTTTACCAAATGGGCTTAAGCCTTTCCATTTACGGCGAATATCGTAAGAAGAGTCTGAAATGTGATTGCTTTGCGAGTGAGCAAGGGTGATGTAGCGCACACCACGGTCATAAAAATGCTTCAGGTTTTTCATGTCACCTTCAATCGGTGAACCATTTTCCATCCCCATTGCCAACGACATTTTACCTTGTTTAAAGTGTGCTTTGATATCTGCTGTTGAATCAGCCATTGCAAATTTATCTGGGGCACGCTGTACAATGGCTTCCATGCTATCGATTAACTGATTAGCAAGTTGGTAGCTTTTACCTTTGCCTTCAAACTCGAGGTTAGCTGGAATGTAAATTGACATAAAAGGGGCGTTTAGGCCGCCTTGCACTGCACGCGGATAGTCAAAATCGCCGTCATCAGTCGCTTTAGTTACATCGGCCCATTTATCGTGAATACGGTAAGGCACATCAATGTGTGTATCAATTAAAATCGTGTCTTTTGCTAGTTTGATGGCTTTATCTGATGCCGTCGTCTCACTTGCATGAGCTTGGCTGATTAAGGCCAACGAAACAGCGGCAACCAATGAGCTTAGTTTTTTCATTCTTAATGGCTCTTTAAAGTTAAAAAGCCATTGTGAAGGGTTGTAGAAAAAGTTACAAGTTTAGTCGTTAAACGACGCTTGATACTCTGGGTCGGCTTGTAATGCGATAAACTCGGCTTTTGAAATAATGGTGACAGATTCATGTAGTTCAGAAAAGAACACCATTGCGTCACCTTTTTTTAGTTGCTGAGTAACCTGCGCCACCTTACTTTCAATACTTACCTCTTGCTCGCCATAGTCAGTGCCTTCACGTAATACATAGCTTTCAATTAAATTGTAAAGTGTCTCTTTATCAAGTTTTTCGTGTGGAATGATCATCGCTGCTCTTTTTAACTAACTGTTGAAAATACTCAGGCACTATACGCTCAAGCCAGTACTCGGGTTTAAACGGATTATTACCGCTAATAAAACCAACATGGCCGCCTTTTTCGGAGATACGCAGAGTAACATGTTCACTGACATCTGTGCTATCGGGCACGGCTTTAATTGATAGCATCGGGTCATCTTTTGCGTGCACAATAAGTGTCGGTGTTGCGATCGTTTTTAAAAACGGTTTGGCGCTTGCTTGTTGATAGTAATCTTCAGCGCCAGCAAAACCATGCAAGGGAGCCGTTAGTAAGTTATCGAACTGCCATAAGTCATCAATAGCCATTAATTTTTCTGGGGTAAGACTAATTTTCTGTTCTATTTGTGGCAGCTTTCTTTGCATTGATTTTTTCATGCGATCAAGCAAATACTTTTGATAAATTTTACCTAAACTTTTACGTATTACTTCGCATGATGCCGATAAATCAAAAGGAGCCGATACCACGGCTGCACCATGTAAGTTCGATTGGCTACCTTGCTCACCTAAATATTTAGCAAGCACATTACCGCCTAGCGAAAAGCCAACAGCGAAAAGAGGACGTGAGGGAAATGTGTTTTTTAGGTGGTTGATAAAAAAGCGTAAATCTTCGGTCTCGCCACTATGATAAGCACGCGCAAGGCGATTAACTTCGCGTGAGCAATTACGAAAGTGCATGAGCACTACCGCAAAGCCTTGCTGCTTGAGCTTTTTCATCATGCCTTTGGCATAAAAGCTATTAATGTTGCCCTCTAGGCCGTGTAACACAATGGCTAATGGAGCATGTTCATTGTGTGGCTGTGCCCAAGCAAGTTCTAAAAAGTCACCATCTGGGGTGTCGATTGTTGATAAGTCGTAGCGTGTATTATGAAAAGGACGAAAGAAGCGCGGCATTATGGTTTGCAAATGGCGATTGCGCATCCACCACGCAGGCTTAAACTCAGGTAACATAGTTGACACTTTCAAGACAAAACAAGCGCCCATTGTAGCAAGTTTTTGCTTTTTTAGAACAGGTGGCAATTTTGTGTTGTTGCAAATAAAAAGCCCCTAAACAATAAAATTGGATGGGGGCTTTGTGCGTCGTGCTTAATTCTTACTTAGGAACTTCTGCGTCGTGAACTTTCTTGATGAAATATCCGACGTAAAAAAGGCATAAAACGATAACAACTGCCAAAATGCCAAATGACATAAATAAGACGGGGTCGCTAAAAAAATCTCTAAAGAATACGTTCATGGTTGTGCCTCCTAATGTCTATGGGTTAATCATAGGCTGGCTTTGGGGTGGGTGATATGATCCAGATCAAGCTATTTTCCTGAAGCTACACAAGGCGATTTAGAAGTTGATTTGGATCAAAAAATTAAAAGGAGTTAGTGAGGACCAAGCTAGTAATGGCAAGTTGGTTTATATTTAATTTCTTGTGAAAAAGAGTATTACTATTGTATATCTTCAATTAACTTACGCTAAAATGCGCCCTGTTTTTGGGAGTTCAATTTTATTAAAATAGAGATAATAAAGTGAAAAAAATTATTTTGTTGGGAGTTTTAGTCTTATTACCTACCTATACTCAGGCTACTGTAGTTTCTGAAATATTAATTGGCAAAGCTAAAAATAAAATTCATACATATCAAGATCATGATTTAGGTGATAGCTACTCTTCTACATTAAATTCAGATTCTTTTGGCTTTCGATTAGGTTATGAATTCAATGAATATCTTGCGTTTGAAATTGCAAAGCATAGGCATGGCGAATCAGTAAATGAGTATACGATATCAATACCGGCTCATTTCCCCAGTGATTATAAACAATCTATGCAAGTAAGAGTACCTTTAGAAGTAGAATCAATTCGTTTTGGAATTAAAGGAAAGTCAGAAATATTTAAAGACTTTTCTATCAATGCGAGGTTTGGTGTAGCTCATTGGGAATATAAAGATGCTAATCCTACCAAACTAGTGCCGACTGACAATATCCAGTATCAAGAAAGTGGCAATGATTTATACGCAGCAATTGGCTTAGAATATTTATTTACAGAGCACTTTTACTTGGGTGTAGAATATTCGTTGCTAGGTATCAAAGAGTCTAAAGAATACGACTATAGCGGAACAATTAAATATCAGCATGATATACAAGATTTTTCAGTTGTGCTTGGCTGGAGGTTTTAAATTTAACTTTATGAATTCTGTTGGGTAGAGTGAAATCCAATGAAGCTCACTGATGGAATGGCTTAAGGTTTGAGTCTGTAAGTCGTCGCTTATGGTGACAATGACTACTCTATTGAGATTAACGCGCTAAAGCACGACCTACAGAAGCGCTGTATAGCTTTTACTTACTACCCCCTAAAGCGTAGCGCCTCTAACCTCATAGTGAATAAATTACTTTAAAATTTTACAAAGAAAAGACGGTGAGACAGATAAAGATATATTCGCAGTTAAAGCTGGCTTATATGGACTCCTCCTATTGCACAATACCCTTCGTTAATTTTGTTAGACTGCGTACTTATATGCGGGCTCATAATGAGGAGCTACCTCGGCCCTATGATGTATTCGCGCCCTTGTGCCTCTTCTCCTACTCGGTGTTTTAACACACTAATCACTTTACAGGCTATCAAGGGTGGGTCTAACCGCTTAACGCAGGTTCTTGGTCAATACAGTTATTTCTGTTATCGAAGACTAAATGTTAATTTGCTAGTAGGCTTGGTTCATAACGCGTGCCCTTTTTCAGCATGGCATACGCCGTCCGAACTGTTTTATTTGCTAACG
>NZ_FPAZ01000036.1 GCF_900116435.1 Pseudoalteromonas lipolytica
TTTGTTTCATCAATATAGTGAACATCAAAGCTAATTGCTGTTTCTTCTGTGGTTACCATATCGTCAAGCGCTACAACTGTGATGTTGCTTGGTACACTGAGTGTCGCAGTCGTTGTCATGTCATTTAGGCCAGAGATAGCTGCTTTCGCATCAATATTTAGCATTTGACCTGCCGCTGATGGCAATACTTCTGCCCATGCCGTTACTTCGAACTGTGATGATTCTGGGCCAACGTAATCCATACACACAACATAGTCGTCACTAATAACTTCATCTAGATTGTTATAAGCAACTTGAACGCCGCGATATTTATCAAGTGGACCGTATTCATATACTTCGCCACGGAAACCTTGAAGACCAATACTGCCGTGCGGACGGGTCGTACCAAAGTCAAGATTATCGTATGCATAGTAAATTTCGTGCTCACCTTTACCAAAACGCGTATTTGCATTGAATAGCACTTGGAAGTCGAATGAGTTATCACGTTTTGTATAACTGTATGTACCTGTTGAACGGTCATAAACAGGATCGTCATAATCAGATGCATTATCCCACTCAACAATACCCCATCCCGTTGCAGTACTTGCTAGTGAAATACCCTCGTTTGACGATAAGCCAACAGACATTACAGAGCGTAGTAAGCCTTGTTCAGAGAATTCCCAACCACGCCATAATGGACCCATGTTTTCAAATGGGAATGAATTATATGGGAACGGATTGTGAACTGGGTAGAAGAAGCGACTACCGCTTGTATTCACCGTACCCATGCCGCGAATTTGGATAACCTGGTTCTGAATGTTTGTATTTCCAGTGTTATTATACAAACTGAAGTTATCGTACGCACCATTGTAAAAACTTGCGATAGGTAAAGTATAGCCATCACGATAGTTATATAGGTTTTGATCATCAAAACCTGATAGCAGCGGCATAATCCCAAACTGTGATAAATCTACATAACCACCTGGGTTTGCATTACCAAAGTCAGGTGTTCGACACATCTCATCAGTAATGTTATCGGTAACAATGTAGTCTGGCTCAACATCGCGCGTATCAGCCTGCATTCCTGTTACAATAACCTTGCCATCAACAACTTCAATATTGATTTCTGATGTTGTTGATATTGCAACATTTTCAGCTTTAACATCCAGACCTTCTGGAATCGCTAGTTCAAGAGTAAATTCACGGTCAACACCTGAGTTATTTGCCAATACTTCAAAAGTATAAGGAACGAAGTCACCGATTTTAGCACCCGTATTCGGCGCATCTAGGTGCGCAACATCTTTACCACGATTAATCTTGAATGGAATAGAACCTAAGTTACCAGGATTAACTGCTGATGTGCCCACATCCAATAATGAGTAGTAAACACTATTAGCATCAAATTCCATGTTCCAATCAACAGTCATGTCAACTTTGTTTAAACCATCACTCGCAGGAAGGCGTGCAGTCATCCCCGTTGCAACTTGCTCTGATACAACAGCCGTTGCCAGTTCAAAGGTTTCTTCAACTGGACCTACAGAGGTTTTATTACTGCTATATAAAACAACCCAATATTCACCTTCTTCAGGGTTATTAATATTACAGAAGTTGTTGTAGATTCGATGGTTAGATACGCATAAAATCTCATCTTGAGGCTGAACAATACCATCGCCATTGTAGTCTTTACCTACATAAACGATTGGATTACCTTTTTTCAGTGAACCATCAAGTTCCGATTCAACACTGACAGTTTCCGCAATAAAACGTTTAGAATTAGCGGGGACGGTTACAAACTTAGTGAATGTTGCTTCATCTAAGATATCTTCAGCAGCTACATCATCTTTACGATTCATTGTCCAAGGGAAAGTAGTATCGTCATCTTTTGGCAGTGTTACAGAAGTAATTTCTGCTTTCACTGGTTCATAGACACGTGCTACAGGTGCTTCGATGTTAGGTAACATAATGCCTTTAGCAACATACGTTCCTTCGTCAGAATGCGCAGTTGTAGATAGCATTGAAGGTAAGTTACCGCGATCATATTTAAACGCTACAGGCCAATGCGCATCTGGAATACCCGCTTCCTCAGCTTGGAATACTAGGTTTGTGTGTAGCTCAACTTCAGAGTTACTAAACCAATCTTGCGTATCCATAATCGACGCTTTAACGATAATTGTTTGTGTCTCACCTTTTTTCAATGAGAAAGTTTTCGGGAAGATATCAATATTCACACCATTTTGAGCGGATTGTGAATTAACATCATAACTCCAGTTTTCAACATCCTCATGACTAACGGTCCAAGTACCGTCTTCTGTCGCTTTAATAGTTCGTACCCATTGACACTCTGGTGCACATGAGAAGTTAACTAAATTAGGCAAGTTAAGTTTATGCGGTGTACCGCCATTGAATGGATCTGCAGCTAAGAAGTTATCTGCTGACTCATCCATGACAAAGCCCGCTTTTGCTGCTAGCGCAACATTTATGCGACCCGCACCTGAACGATAAGTCTTCGCATCTGCAACTACATCATTTTTATTATTTAAGCGGTGATATTTAACCACATTTTCAGCCGTCATTGATAATGCTGACTGAACTTCAGCTGCAGTCCAATCTGGGTGAATTTGACGAAGTAACGCCATTGAACCCGCAACATGTGGAGATGCCATTGAAGTACCACTAATTGCCGCATAATCTTGGCCATGTGGTGTTACAAACGGATGCTCATCAGAATAAGCAGCATAGATATCAACACCCGGAGCAGCAAGTGTTGGTGCGAGCACTTCTATATTTGAGAATGAAGGACCACGCGATGAGAACGTTGCTAACCAATCAGCATCTTCAGCGTTAACTCGACGCTCAATCACCGTTGGTTTAATAGTGATCATATGGCCCATTTCTGAATAACTATCGACCCAGTCTTCTAGGCCATCATTACCATCAACACCATTCCATTGATCATACGTAAAGTGTACGCCAGGTAAAGAATAGCTTTCTGCAACAGTACCTTGAGCACCATCACGGTTGTACATGATGAAACCATCCGCTCCACCGGCTTTCACGTGTTCAACTTTTGCTGTACGTGCATTCGCAGCAGGATCAGCTGCTAAGTGACGCTGACAAATAACAATAACGTTAGTCGTTCCATCAGCCGCACCCGCTATCTCCGTGCCATCCTTATAGAAGTTAAAGGTATTTTCAGGGTAATCAGCTGTACAATAACCGTTGTAATCTTTGAAACCATTAACATCTTCATAGTCTTTAGCCCAAACAACAACCCCGGTGATTTCTTCACTGTTGATTGCGCCCCCTACTAGACCCGTTTCTGACCAGCTAGGAACCTCAGATCCAAGTGAGGCATCTGCAAAACCAGCGAACTCAACGGCGGTTTCAACAGCAACACTACGGCCGTGTGTAGTCGCTGCAACTTGCGCCAGCCAAGGCGATGAGTTATCTAAATAACCAAAACACTCTGCGCTGCCACACCCTTGTCCGCTATTACCAGCCGCTGCTGCAACGTTAATGCCCGCTTCACGCGCGGCTAAAAATGCAAGTTGCACAGGGTCAGCCCACACGTTCGAATCTGCACCACCGATTGAAAAGTTGATTACATCAACACCATCAGAAATCGCGTCTTCAATACCCGCAACAAGCGCTTCGCCCGGACACCCTCTGTATTCGTCACTTGACGGGTAACAGACTTGATAAGCAATAATATTCGCATGGGGTGCAACACCTGAAATCTCAGGGAATAAATCTTCTGCAAGGATATTACCATCTGTATTTTCACCAAAACTCGGTAACATATAAGGCACATTTTTAACGACGTTACCCGCTGCAGTTGATGCAACGTGTGAACCGTGACCTTGATAATCCTCACCAATTGCAGGCCAACCTGGGATCATGGCATCAAATGCATCAGTGATCACATCATAAGAACGCACACCGATTAACTTACTATTACATTGGATTTCTTCAGGTTCTTCAACACAGTCACCCACATAATTACCGCTACCAAATGGATTAATGTGCTCATAACCATCATCACCTACTGCAGCAAATGATGGGTGATCAGAGTTAATACCCGTATCGATAATGCCGACAATCTGGCCTTCACCTTTGCCTTTAATACCGCTGGGAACACTTGTGCCATCCCACACTTGGTCTGCACCAATATGACGAGGGCCTTCATCAGATAAAAGATCGTAATTTTTTGAACGCATAACAGAAGCGACCGCTCCTAGTTCAGCAACACTCATTGCTTCACGTTCAGTCATTTTTACAGAGAAACCATTCAATGCTTTAGTGAACTGACGACGCATTTCTGTACGGCCTGTTACAGCCGTTACGCTTTGCATAACAGTGCGTTGTTTTGTAAGTAGCTTATTTTGGTACTCGGTCACGGCAGAAATCGACGGCTGACCTTTTTCGAAAACCTTTGTCACACCTTGAGTTTGCATTGTTTTCGCTAAAGGCGAATCGAACTCACGCGCTTCAAGTGCAACAGAGTTATCTCTTAAGCGAACAATATAAATATGCTCACCGTCTAGGCCTTCTTCAGTAAACTTTTTATTTTGTCCACTCAATTGCACATTTAGACCATCATTCTGCATCATGCTAGTTGAGTCGCCTTGATTGTACTCTTTGCTAAATGCTTTGATTTCTTCAAATGTAATATTAGGTGCTTTTAATTGATTTTGTGTTTTAAGCTGACTATCAACACCGACTGCATGAGCAGCGCTGGCACTATAGATAGCTGCGGCAACAGCAATCGAGAGAGTTTTCACTTGCATAAAGTATCCCCTGGATAGTTAATTAGTATAATTATTCAAGCTGGGTGGATATCCATTCCACCGCTCGCGCTTATAATATAACCACAGAGAATTAAAAAATTACCTACATTCGTGTAGCGTTTTGTACACACAGTTAACATTTAAGATACTTAAAACTCCTGTAATCGTATTTTTATTTGCAATTAATAAATAGAAGCACACTATTTTAGGGTAAGTACACTCATAGGCAGCAGCAAAACCGTTTTGATTATTTAATTTTTATCAACAATATGACAGTTATAATTCCTGTATCGTTGCAGCCACTCATAAGACGTTTTTAACACTCGGCTTCCTCCCCTCAAAATGAGTAAGCATTATTGCGAATTGGTATGAAGAATCCTAAAAACGAAAAAAGGGCCCGAAGGCCCTTTGTCACATAACACACTTAGGGAGTGATTAGCTGCGCTTTGCTTTACGGCGTCTTAAGCCTGCAAAACCTGCCATTAGAAGTGTTAGCCACGCAAGTGAGCCGCTTGAGCTCGACTTCGCTTCTACTTCAGGTTGTACCGTCACTTCTTGTGCAGTAACAGTTACTGAAACACCTAACTCCATCGCGTCAACACCATCGCTTACTGTTACTGTAAATTGATGCTCTCCAACGCTTAAACCAGACAC
>NZ_FPAZ01000009.1 GCF_900116435.1 Pseudoalteromonas lipolytica
GGCCAATCCTAAATGCTTTGACAAATCGAGGGTCTAGAATCACGACTTCATGACCAACACTACGCGCCTTGCGTGCCCAATAATGAGCACCGCCACATGATTCCATAACAACTTTACAACGAGGAGACGTGGTGAGTATCGACAGTAGCTCTTTTCTGCTTACCGCTTTATTACTTTGTAGTTTTTGATGAAAAAATTGACCGACTTGAAAAACATTTTTTGCCAAGTCGATACAAATTAAGTTAAATTTTGACATGTATGGATTCCTTATTGGTAAAAGTGGTTTTGCAATTTCTTTATACCGTACTTACCCTATTTAGGGGAGGAGTCCATACATCTCCTACAGGTATGAATTCCCGTGGGCAATGGTTTTAGTCATGATTGACCTAACTACACCCTAAACACAAGCTTGCCCCAAATTACTTACAATTTACAGTTCAAGTAAATACAACCTAATATTATTCGGCTCCGGATACGTAACTAATCTAAATTTATTTACCGCATCTATCAACATTCCTTGTTGCTGCTTTTCGAGTTTTAACTCGGCGTTGAGTAGGTCTATACGAATAGCTGCGTAATCAGCAATTTCGGTTTGATTGGCTTTTAGGTAGGCGCGAGTCTTACGTAGAGGCTTTAATACCTGCTCGTCAAATTCAATAATGCATAATTCAAGCTGATTAAGTTGAGAGTTGTTTAAAGCAAGCTCAAGAGAATCTAAATAATACAATAGCAGACACAGGTTAACGTTTTTACCTTGCTGGTTTTGGTAATCTAACAGGCGTGCTTGCATGTCATCTTTACTATAAAGCTGACATGCAAATTGCCAAAAATCGTCACTGTTAAGCAAGTTCATCGGCAAACGCTTGTTCTTTTTCTTCCATCTCTTCAAGGGCCATCAGTAGCTCTTCTTCGATGTCATTTACTTTTGGCGTTAATGTCGCTTGTTTTGCGAGTAACTCTTTGAGTTTTGCTTTGTTGTCATCGTTATAAAGCGCGTTATCGCCAAGTGCCTCTTCGATTTCAGCTAATTCCGCTGAGTGTTTATCAAGTTGCTTTTCGAGCTTTTCAATTTGCTTTTTAAGTGGTTGTACTGATTTTCTAAACTCGGCTTCTAAGCGCTTTTGTTCTTTACGATTGATGCTTGAATGCGCTTTCGGTGCGCTGTCTTCAGTTGTTTTTGCAGCTTCTTTGTTCCCATTGAGTAACCATTGGTAGTACGCGTCAAGATCATAGCCAAACTGGGTTACTTCTCCGTTATCAACAAGGTAATATTCATCGGCTGTGTTTTTCAACATGTGGCGATCGTGCGATACGGTGACCATTGCCCCTTCAAAACCTTGTAGAGCCATTACAAGAGCATGTCGCATTTCTAAATCAAGGTGGTTGGTGGGCTCATCGAGTAACAGTAAGTTGGGCTTTTGATACACCAACATAGCCAGTACTAAACGTGCTTTTTCGCCACCCGAAAATGGAGCAACTGGCTCAAGTGCTTTATCGCCAAAAAATGCAAAGCCCCCTAAAAAGTCGCGCAGTGATTGCTCTGTTGCCTGCGGATTTAAACGTTGTAAATGCGTAACGGCACTGGCTCTTAAATCCAGCGATTCGAGTTGGTGCTGCGCAAAGTAGCCAATATTTAATCCTTGATGCTGAAACACTTCGCCCGCTTGCGGTTTGAGATCTCCAGCTAATAATTTTATTAGCGTTGATTTACCCGCGCCATTTCGCCCAAGCAAGGCAATACGGCTGCCCGGTACGAGGTTAAGCTTAATGCTGTGTAAAATGGTGGTATCGCCATAGCCCGCTTTGGCTTGGTCAAGTGTCATGAGCGGGTTCGGTAGTGCGGTTGGTTCAGCAAACTCAAAATCGAAGGGTGAATCAGCATGTGCTGGCGCCAGCTTTTCCATACGCTCCAGTGCTTTTACCCGACTTTGTGCTTGTTTCGCTTTACTTGCTTTGGCTTTAAAGCGAGTAATAAACTGTTCAAGATGCGCAATTTGTTCTTGTTGCTTTTCGAACATGGCCTGTTGCTGTAATAAGCGCTCTGCTTTTTGGCGTTCAAATTGCGAGTAATTGCCTTTATAAATATTAATTTTTTGCTGGTCGATATGCCAAATTTGATCAACCACCGCATCGAGAAACTCACGGTCGTGTGAGATAAGCACAAGTGTGCCAGTATAGGCGCGTAAAAAGCGCTCTAACCAGTAAACAGCATCAAGGTCTAAGTGGTTGGTTGGCTCATCTAAAAGCAATAAATCGGCATCGCGAATAAGGGCTTGTGCCAAGTTTAAGCGCATACGCCACCCCCCCGAAAAGGCACTCACAGGGTTGTCAATTTGCTCATTGGAGAAACCTAAACCATGTAGCAGTTCACCGGCTTTTGCTTCAATGCTGTAACCTTGGATATTTTCAAGACCAATATGTGCCTTTGCTTGTGCCGCACCATCATTATTTTGCTCGGCTTCGCGTAGTGCGATTCTGAGTGTGTAATAGTCAGGATGGCCTTGGAGTACGTAATCAAGCGCACTAATATCGAGAGCCGGTGTTTCTTGCTTTACAGAAGAAATGGACCAGTCTTTAGGAATACTGCATTCACCAGCATCGAGTTGTAATTCAGACTTTAATAGCGCGAACAATGTGGATTTACCACAGCCATTAGCCCCGACTAGGCCTACTTTATGCTCAGGGAATAAGGTTGCAGAGGCACCTTTTAATAAGGCATTACCACCACGAAGAAGCTCGATGTCTGAAATTTGGATCATGAAAGTTTACTTGCACACCACAGTTTTAATTGCGCATATCATAACACGGATCGTATTAGGCTTCGCAATCGTATCAAACACAGAATTATTAGGCTAAAATAGCCGCCTAAATGGCACCGGAGATCATGTATGAGACAAAAAAAACGCTTTATCGCAGGGGCATCATGCCCAGAGTGTAATGCGATGGATACGATGATGCTTTATAAAGAGCATGATGTTGAGAAAGTAGAATGTGTGCAGTGTGGCCATAAAATGACTCAGCCAGAAAAAGCAGTACAAGCCTCAACACGCCAGTTTGAACAAGTGATTGGGGTGTTTAAGCCGGGCGATTAACCCGGCTAAATTTTTCAATATTAATAATGTGGCGGAGGCGGCTCATGCATCTGCGACATTAAAGAAGGTTGTTGTGCTTCTTTAATCTTTTCTGCAAGCAATTCAGTCTGGCGCTTCATTTTTGCAAGCTGTTGCTGATGCGCTTTAAGCTCATCATTTAATATTTCAATTGTTTCATCTTGAAAAGCGACTTTTGCTTCAAGTTCCATTAGACGATGTTCAATTGTGTTCATTTGATTCTCTTACATTAAAACTTTCAGCGAATCCGCTGGAGCTTTCGGTTAATAACGCTTGGTTGTTATCAGTAAACGCAACATCTAACACCACGGCCGATTTCGGGCGACTTCCTTCACGAGGAACCACTTGCCACGTTTGCAATTTTTTACCTGAGTCTAGCTGCCATAATTCAACAAGTCGATTGGGTGACCCGGTTGCGATTAAGGTGCCTTCATCGTTAAAACGCACTGCGGTAAAAATTTTCTGACGCGCAATATACGCCAGTTTGCTAACAAGATCACCTGTAGTCAGTTGCCATACATTTGCTTGCTTCATACTGTCAGCTGTAAATGCATAGCGGCCTTGTGGATCGAGGGCGACTTGAGTAACGCGAGTCGGGTGGTTAAAGCGATGTATAACTTGCCCTGTACGGGTATCCCAAAAGTAGGCAACATAGTCATTAGAACCACTGATTGCGTAATGACCATTCGGTGAAAGGTCAACAACATTCACTTTTTCTTGGTGGCCAAGGAACTCTATGCGTCTTCCGGTCTCTAAGTCGAGGTAAACGACTACACCGTCGGCGCGGCCATATAACACGCTGCGTCCTTGGTTGCTAATCGCGATATCTCTAATTGTTGAGGCGTGTATTTTATAGTAGCCCGTGTTTTTACCTGAATTAATGTCCCACACAGCAAATGTGGACTTTTCAGCGGTGACAGCATGGCTATTGTCGTAAGAGATTGCCACAGTGTGAACGAGGCTATCTTGAGCTTGTTGTTGAAACCATTGGTATTTTAATACCTGCTGTTGATTATCCCACAGCGCGACCCCATGGTGTATAGATGAGATCACGCTGTATTTGCCATCATGCGAAATAGCAGATGCAAACGCACCTTTAGCTGCATGTTCATAACGTGCAGTGGATTGCTCATGTTGCTCAGAGCAGGCAACAACTAAGCTTAGGCTTAGCAGATACAAAAAAGTACGAAATATCGACATATTACGGGTATTTCCCCTTAACTCTTCGTGATTGAGAGGTTAGACTAGGGCTCATTAAAGGCCTAGGTTGTTATTCTAATCACTGATCATGCGTTTGCATGAAGTTTAGTTATTAGACAAGCAGCCTACCATGTAGGTCGTTAATCTTTAACTAGTAATAATACAATAATTGACAACTGCAAAGTGTGTCGGAGATATAAAATGAGAAAGACGATTAAATTGTCATTGATTGCAGCGTCAGTTTTAGCGCTTACAGCTTGTAATCAAGAAGCAAAAAAAGAACAGCAAGTTGAAGTTAAACTAGAGACTGAAGCACAACAACAAGCATACGGTATCGGTGCCTCTGTTGGTAATTTCTTGAATCAAGACTTAGCTGACAAAAAAGAGTTAGGTGTTGAATTAGATGAAGCGCTATTAAAGCGTGGTTTTGAAGACGCACTTGCAGGTAACGCAAAATTAGACGACGAAAAAATTCGTGAAGTGTTAACAGCGCTTGATCAAAGCATTCGTACTAAGCAACAAGAAAAAGCAAAAGTAGAAGCTGAACAGAGCAAAGCTGAAGGCGAAAAATACCTAGCTGAGAACGCGAAGAAAGAAGGCGTGACAGTAACTGAGTCTGGTTTACAGTACGAAGTGATTTCACAAGGTGATGGCGAAAAGCCAGTCGCTACTGACGTGGTAAAAGTACACTACAAAGGTACTTTACTAGATGGAACTGAGTTCGATAGCTCTTATTCACGTAATGAGCCAACGACTTTCCCACTTAACCGTGTGATCCCAGGTTGGACTGAAGGTTTACAGTTAATGCCTGTTGGCTCTAAATACAAGTTCACTATTCCAGCTGATCTTGCTTACGGTGAGCGCGACCTAGGTAAGATCCCTGCTAACTCAACGCTTGTGTTTGAAGTAGAACTACTTGAAATTCAAAGCGAAGAAAAAGCAGCTGCTGCAGAGTAATTTTTTACTCAATGAGAAAAGGGCCTAAAGTAGGCCCTTTTTTTAGCTGCTAAATGCTGTTTCTTTCATTTGCAGCGTGCCTTTATCGGCATCAAGTGCCACCATCGAACCGACCGGTAAAATAAACTGGCGTTTAATATGACCAATCATTGCACCGCGATAAGCCGGAATGCCTAATGGCTTAATATAATCAGCAAAGATATCATCCAAGGTTAATGAGCCATAGCCTCGACCAGGCTTACAGTCATTACAATCACCAAATACAAACCCCGCTATTTTATCTAGTGCGCCCATAAGTTTAAGGGTGCTCATCATACGGTCAATACGATAAGGGGCTTCATCAATATCTTCTAAAAATAAAATAGCCCCATTAAAGTCAGGTAAGTAGTCAGAGCCTGCGAGTGCTGTGAGTACAGTGAGATTCCCCCCGATTAAACGGCCACTGACCTGACCCGCATTGATGGTTTGGGTTAAGTATTGGCTGTTGACTAGTTCATCGTCTGCTTTGGGTAAATTTTGGTAGCGCATTAACTGACATTGTTCAAACATGTTTTTAAATTGCGCAACATGAAATGGATTCCAATCGCTGGTGGCATTAGGGCCATGAAAACTAATAAGCCCGGCTTTAGCGAGTAATGCATTATGTAATGCCGTGATATCAGAATAGCCCATAAGAGGTTTCGGATTATTTCGAATTGTTGCATAGTCTAAAAGTGGCAGGATGCGAGCCGCACCCGACCCACCCCGTAAGCACACAATCGCATCGACATGTGGGTCTGCAAATAAGCTGTTTAAGTCACTCGCTCTTTGTGCATCTGTGCCAGCTAAATGACCGCGTCGGGCTAAAATATTAGGGGCAAGCTTTGCTTTATAGCCGAGTGCTTCTATTACACCTTTTGCGAGTATGATGTCAGCGTGCTCAGCGGTTGCCGCTGATGGGCTGCACAGACCAATGGTTCCCCCTTTTTTTAATGGCTTTGGTTTTACTAAAGTGGGAGTTGCAGTGTGTGATGCGCCAATCAGTGGTTGGCTGGTTGCTAAACTTGCACCTGCTGCAAGAACAGAAAGAGATTTTAAGAAAGTACGTTTGTTCATCGTGCGCCTCATTTTTTTACTATGAGTAACGCATTAAAATAATTATTTCAAATTTTTGTTATGAAATGGAATATAACATTCTATTAAGGTAGGCAGATAACAAGACTTTCCAGCAGAGAAAGTGTTCTCTGCTGCCGTCTTACTGTGTTAGCTGGTGTGGTTTGAATAGAGATTATCGATTAGTTCATCTTCTAATTCAAAGCGCAGCTCAAGTGCTTCACCTAGCACTGATAAATCTTTATCAAATTCGTCGAGCAAGTCATCTGAGTCAACTTCAGCGTATTTGTCGTTAAAGTCTAATGCAACATCGGTAGTTTCAGAAATTCGTGGGTAGAGCGCATTGGCTAGCTTTTGGCTTTCTGGGCCTTTTTCTTCACAGGCCTTGGCAATGTCGTCATACACTTCGAAATGTCCCGCTGACAGGTAATCCATCAGTATTTGACAAAAGTTTTGGATTTGCAGTTGATCAGGTAGGGCGTGATCTTTCTTTTCATACGGTGAAAATCCCGCAATACGGCAAAACAACACAAGTAGCTCTTGACGTTCTGTAAGCCATTTATCGATGACAGAATGGCTACCTCCCCACTTTTGTTGAGCTTTTTCCAAACGCGTCAGCATATTTCATCTCCTCGCTGAGTTGGTTTTCCTTCCCTATATAAGAAGGAAATATGACACAAAGATCAACTAAATTCTTAGTGTCTAATTGCAACAGATTGTTAAAAGCCAACTTAGAGGCGCATATTTAAGCAGCGTTTTTCTGCTTCTTTACGCTGTTGTCTAAGGCTGGACTTTTATGCTCTAACAGCAGTGTATGGGAAATAATTAAAAACTACTAGTGTTTATTTTGGATTATCAATCTAATGAGGTAGAGGAGGTATCTTGTTGATTAAGAAAAGAAAAAACCACCAAAATTGGTGGTTTAATTCTTTTTCCGGACTTGTTAAAACAAGCTTTCTTATAGTTATGGGAAGATTTTTATTCTTATTGTTATACAATTTTTATTATTGTTTTTGTTAACGCGGGATAAGTTATACCAAGCTTTTTTCGATGTTGCAAATTTATTAATAAAAAGTTTTAAAATTATTTTAATTTCGTTCAATAATTGTGCGGTTTTATGGTGGCGTAGCTAAAAACTATGATCTATGTCTAGGGTCGGTTATCTATCCATAGTGAGCGGCGCAATATGGTGATACAATCAGCGCAATTTCATTCAGTTCTAGGATCTAAAACGCATGAGCGAATTAAAAAACGACCGTTATTTACGTGCACTACAAAAGCAACCTGTCGATGTTACACCGGTATGGATGATGCGCCAAGCAGGCCGTTATTTACCTGAATACCGTGCTACACGTGCTCAAGCAGGCGACTTTATGAGCTTATGTAAAAACGCCGAACTTGCTTGTGAAGTGACTTTACAGCCATTACGTCGTTACCCGCTTGATGCTGCGATTCTATTCAGCGATATTTTAACTATCCCAGATGCGATGGGATTAGGCCTTTATTTCGAAACCGGCGAAGGTCCTAAGTTCGAGCGCCCAATTTCATCATTAGCGGATGTTAAAAAGATTCCTAATATCGATCCAACTGATGAGTTAGGCTATGTGATGAATGCGGTAAGCACCATTCGTCGTGAACTCAAAGGTGAAGTGCCACTGATTGGCTTCTCAGGTTCACCTTGGACACTTGCCACCTACATGGTTGAAGGTGGAAGCAGCAAAACATTCGGGAAAATCAAAAAAATGGCGTTTGCAGAACCGCAAACACTACACCTATTACTCGATAAATTAGCTGATTCAGTGATTGATTACCTCAACGCACAAGTGAAAGCAGGTGCGCAATCATTGATGGTTTTTGATTCATGGGGGGGAGTGTTAAGCCCGCGTGATTACAATGAATTCTCACTACAGTATATGCATAAAATCGTTGATGGCTTAATTCGCGAGTACGACGGTCGTAAAGTGCCGGTAACACTATTTACTAAAAATGGTGGTCAGTGGATTGAAGCAATTGCAGCAACAGGCTGTGATGCAGTAGGCCTTGATTGGACAATCAATATTGGTGATGCAAAGCGTCGTGTTGGTGATAAAGTGGCACTACAAGGTAATATGGACCCATCAATGCTGCACGGTACGCCAGAGCGTATTCGTCAAGAAGTGGCCACAATTTTAGAAGACTTTGGTACAGGTTCTGGTCATGTATTTAATTTAGGGCATGGTATTACCCCAGATGTTGACCCTGAACATGCCGGTATATTTATTAACTCAGTGCATGAGTTAAGCGCTAAATATCACAAGTAAGTCGCTCTAGTTATAAAAAAGCCCGCAATATGCGGGCTTTTCTATATACGTTCAATCGCTTATTTAAATAAGCGATTTAAACCATTTAACGCAGCAACTCGGTAGGCCTCAGCCATGGTTGGGTAGTTAAAGGTTGTATTTACGAAGTAATCGATGGTGTTACCACCGTTCTTTTGTTCCATAATTGCTTGCCCGATATGGACAATTTCAGACGCACGTTCACCAAAGCAATGCACACCAAGCACTTCTTTAGTATCAACATGGAATAAAATCTTTAAGCTACCTACCTCAGTCCCGGCAATTTGTGCGCGTGCCAAATGCTTAAACTGTGCACGGCCAACTTCATATGGAATTTTAGCTGCGGTAAGCTCTTGTTCGGTTTTACCTACTGAGCTCATTTCAGGAATCGTATAAATACCGGCAGGAATATCAATAATCAATTTTTCTTCGCAGTTACCACATGCAATGGCATCAGCAGCAATACGCCCTTGGTCAAAGGCAGCACTCGCAAGGCTTGGGTAACCAATAACATCACCTACAGCATAAATGTTATCAACCTCTGTTTGGTATGTTTCATTTACTTTAAGCTGGCCACGGCTATCGGCTTTTAAGCCCACAGCATCGAGGTTTAGAGTGTCGGTATTACCTGTACGTCCGTTAGCAAACAAAATACAGTCTGCTTTGACACGTTTGCCCGACTTCAAATGCATCACGACACAGTCATCACGGGTTTCGATGCGATCAAACTCTTCGTTATGGCGAATAACAATGCCGCTATTCCAAAAGTGGTAACTCAGTGCATCTGAAATCTCAGCATCCATAAAGGCTAGTAAGCGATCACGGGTGTTAACTAAGTCAACTTTCGCGCCTAAGCCTTTAAAAATAGAGGCGTATTCACAGCCAATCACACCTGCACCATAAATAAGCACGCGATGAGGGTCGTGTTCAAGGCCTAAAATGGTATCGCTGTCGTAAATTCGTGGATGCGAAAAATCAACGCCTGGTGGCCTGTAAGGGCGAGAACCCGTTGCGATAACAATGGTTTGTGCAGTTAACGTTTCAAATGAACCGTCGATGTGAGTAATTTTCACTGTGTGTTTATCAATAAACTCAGCATCGCCTTGGTACATATGAATACGATTACGGTCGTAAAAGCTACTGCGTAGGTTAGATTGTTTCGAAATGACATTACTAGCATGGCGAAGAATATCAGGGAAAGTGAGGCGGTTAGGGCGCTCGCTGATATTAAAAAGTGGGTTCGCTTTGTATTCAATGTAACGACTAACAGAGTGGCGTAAGGCTTTTGAAGGAATAGTGCCCCAATGGACGCAACCGCCACCTACTGATTCTTGGCGCTCAATAACAGCTACTTTTTTGTTACTTTTAGACAGGTTCATGGCGGTGCCTTCACCGCCAGGACCTGTGCCTATGATAATCGCGTCGTACTGATACGAAGGCGTATCTTTTTGCTTTACGTTTTGTTTGGCCACAGCCGCTCCTATGTTAACTAAAAGAGGCTTTTAATAACCTCGCATTTAGTGCAAGCCAAGCCTGCTTTTGGTTTTCCCAAGCGGCTTCAAGCTCATGATATTGTGTCATTACTGCTGATTTTTCGCATTGTTTTATCATTTTATTTTTTTTGATTTCTAACACGCGTTTTTGCAGGGCACAAAAGTGTTGCAGCTTTTTCAGCAATAATTCGTACTCAGATTGTAATAATGTAAGCTTATCTTGGGCTAAAGGCAATTTTGCGAGCTTATCTTGGGTCTTATTCATCAAGGTTTCTGCTTTCGCTTTTTCAATACGTTCAACAGGCGTACGTTTGAGCTTTGAGGCTAAACCCATCGCGGCCAATGAGCGGATCATCCACTTAGTGGGATCATAGTGATACCATTTTATGCCGTTACGATAGTCGCTGGCAAAAATATGGTGGAAGTTATGATAACCTTCGCCATAAGTGAATAACGCTAAAAAACCGTTATCACGTGCAGTATTTTTTTCTGTGTATGGACGAGAGCCCCAAATGTGCGCCACTGAATTTATAAAAAAGGTAAAGTGTTGGCTTAATACCAAACGTAGCAGACCCGCGAGTAATAGCATGCCCCACACATCACCCAGCATTAAACCCAGCGCAAATGGAATACCAATATTAGTGGCTAATACTAACTTCATGTAATGGCGGTGTTGCCACATTACCACTTTATTTTTCTGTAAATCTCGGCAGTTGTTGTAGTTGCCATACTCATCACCTTGATAGTCACGTAGCATCCAGCCTATATGGCTATACCAAAAGCCGTTAGTAGCTGCGTAAGGGTCTTTGACAGGGTCGTCGACTTGACCATGGTGAATACGGTGATCACTACTCCAATGCAGTGCGCTGTTTTGCAGTGCAAATGCACCACCAAAGGCAAAAAAGGCTTCAATCACTGGATGAGTATCGTAAGTCTTGTGTGCCCACAGGCGATGATACCCCGCGGTAATCGACATACCCGCATAAAACATACACGCAACGAATGCAATCCAATGTGCGCTGGTAAATCCATAGGTAATTCCATACCATGGCACTAAAGTAACGGCAGCCAAAAAAGTAAGGCTAAAGAATAGGACGTTGGTCCAAATAATAGGTGGTTTTTTCATCTTTCAAAATCTGAGCGTACACTTGTACGCTAAAATAGTGTTTCAAACTCTCCGCGTCAAGTATTAGACTGTCTCATTAACCGAAAAATCATTAAAAATTCACGCTGGGAGTTTCCATGTCGGGTGTTAGAGCGCAACAGAAACAAAAAACACGACAAGCACTAATCGAAGCAGCATTTAATCAATTGAGTGCGGATCATAGTTTTTCTAATTTAAGCTTGCGTGAAGTTGCCCGTGAGGCCGGTATTGCGCCTACCTCGTTTTACCGTCACTTTAAAGACATGAACGAACTTGGCTTAACCATGGTAGATGAAGCGGGTTTAACGCTGCGTCAATTAATGCGTCAAGCACGTAGGCGAATAGCCAGTGGTGGCAGTGTCATTACGACATCTATTGTGACTTTTATGGAGTTTATCGATAACTCGAGTAATCAGTTTAGGTTGCTGCTGCGTGAACGTTCTGGCACTTCTAAGGCATTTCGTGCTGCTGTCGCGCGTGAAATTAAACACTTTATCTTAGAACTTGCTCACTACCTTGAAAGCGAAACCCCATGCGATGCCACCCATGCGTATATTCAAGCGGAGGCCATGGTGACTTTAGTATTTAACGCCGGAGCTGAGGCACTTGATATTGAAGGACAGCAGCGAGAAGAGTTAGTAGAGCGTCTAATTTGGCAACTACGTTATATTGCTCGCGGCGCCACAATGTATGTGCGAGACAACAATCATTCTTAAAAGTTAATCTAAACACGGGAGTCGGCTGTAAACGATAAATTAAACGCTGTCGACTTAGGTTTTGGATTGATTATTCAAAATGTACGGTTTAACGGATTTTAAATTTCTATTATTGTCGCTTTTCAATCTACTTTTTAGAAAAATTATGCTTGCAAGCCTGTTTGTTGAATGTTAAAAATACAGCTCACTGAACACACATTTAGTAAATAAAGATGCAAATGACACGTTTAATTACATTAAAACTAAACCTCTTACTGCTTAAGCGAGTAGGCGGGGCTTAGTGTATTTGCATTTGTAAAACATTATAAAACCCCGCAAGCGCGGGGTTTTTTTTATCTCGCTAATGGGTCATTGGGAACGAGGACAGTTTATGAAAGATAAGGTTTGGATTTTTGACACAACGTTACGTGATGGTGAGCAAGCGCTTAAAGCGAGCCTAACAGAAGACGATAAAATTCAACTTGCGCATACCATTAGCCGCTTAAACGTGGATGTAATGGAAGTGGGTTTTCCGGTATCAAGCCCGGCAGATTTTCGCTCAGTACAGCGTATTGCGACCGAAGTAAAAAGACCAATTATTTGTGGTTTAGCGCGTGCGGTTGCAAAAGACATTGAAGCCTGTGGTGAAGCGCTTCGCCCAGCAGAGCAAGGGCGTATTCATACCTTTATTGCAACCAGTCCATTACACCTTGAACATAAACTACGAATGAGCTTAGACGACGCCACCGCCATGGCTGTAAAGTCGATTAAGCTTGCTCGTCACTATACTGATGACGTGGAATTTTCGTGTGAAGATGCTGGCCGTACACCACATTGGGATTTATGCCGTATCGTTGAAAAGGCCATTGATGCAGGTGCATCGACCATCAACTTACCTGATACCGTGGGCTATGTAACGCCAGACGAGTATGCGGCGATGATCCATCACTTAATGAATAATGTGCCCAACATCGATAAGGCGCGCTTAAGTGTGCATTGTCATAACGATTTAGGTTTAGCAGTGGCGAATTCAATTGCTGCGGTGCAGGCGGGCGCTCGCCAAATTGAGTGTACGATTAACGGCATAGGTGAGCGTGCAGGTAACTGCTCGCTTGAAGAAGTGGCGATGATCATGAAAATGCGTGAAGACCACTTAAAAGTGCATACCGATATTCACAGTGAAGAAATTTACCGCGCTTCTCGTCAAGTGGCGAAGATATGTAATATGCCGGTCCAGCCAAACAAAGCCATTGTTGGTGAGAATGCGTTTGCGCACAGCTCGGGTATTCACCAAGACGGCGTTTTAAAAGCGCAGAATACTTACGAGATCATGTCGCCAGAAAGTGTGGGTGTGCCCAGTAATCAATTAAACATGACATCGCGTTCAGGGCGCCATGTTATTGAGCACCGTTTAGAAGAGTTAGGTTATCAAAAGTCTGACTACGACATGGATAGCTTATACGAGAGCTTTTTAGCATTAGCAGACCAAAAAGGCACTGTGTATGACTATGACTTAGAGGCGATGATTTACTTCAATCAAATCAGAGATAAAGACGAGAAGTATCAACTTGAGTTTGTTAACTCAACGTCTAATTCGCAATCGGTTGCCAGCTCTACGATTGGCATGACCATTGACGGTGTATCAAAGCAAGAAGCTGCAACGGGCAATGGCCCGGTAGAAGCCTCGTTTTTGGCAATTGAGCGTTTAACGGGTATGTCGGTTGAGATGATTGAATACAACCTTGAAGCCACAGGGCAAGGCGCAAGTTCATTAGGCCAAGTAAATATTATTGCTAAATACGATGGTCGCCCTTATCACGGTGCGGGCATTGCGGCAGATGTCGTTGAAGCCTCAGTGCGTGCCATGATCCGTGTGTATAACTTAATTTATCGTGCACAAAAAGTGTCTGATTTAAAACAACAAAGGAAAGCAGGATGAGTCAATCTAATTACAGCATCGCCGTATTAGCAGGCGATGGCATTGGTCCAGAAGTAATGGCTGCAGCAGAAACCGTATTGGATGCTGTAAGTGAAAAGTTTGGTTTTACATTGACTCGTCATCACCATGCGATAGGTGGCGCTGCGATTGATGAATTTGGTCAAGCATTGCCGCAAAGTACACTTACTGCGTGTGAAAATGCTGATGCTATTTTATTTGGCTCTGTAGGCGGCCCAAAATGGGAGAACTTACCACCGAATGAGCAACCTGAGCGTGCTTCGTTGTTGCCACTGCGTAAGCATTTTGGTTTGTTTTGTAATTTACGCCCCGCACAGTTGCTACCAGCCTTAAGTGCAGCTTCACCACTTCGTGCAGATATTAGCGCACAAGGCTTTGATATTTTATGTGTACGTGAGTTAACGGGCGGTATTTATTTTGGTGAAAA
Source organism: Pseudoalteromonas lipolytica (assembly GCF_900116435.1). Lineage (GTDB taxonomy): Bacteria > Pseudomonadota > Gammaproteobacteria > Enterobacterales > Alteromonadaceae > Pseudoalteromonas > Pseudoalteromonas lipolytica. The sequence goes on from NZ_FPAZ01000009.1 coordinate 14,394, forward strand.
AGGGCGCAGCGGTGAAGGCGAACAAGAGACCGCATTCGACACGCAAACCTATTCGCGTAAAGAAATTGAACGCATTGCTCGCTTTGCGTTTGAAGCGGCAAAACTACGTAGTAACCATGTTACATCGGTTGATAAAGCCAACGTGTTAGCGTCAAGTGTACTGTGGCGAGAAGTGGTCACCGAAGTCAGCAAAGACTACCCAGAAGTAAGCCTCGATTACATTTATGTTGATAATGCGGCGATGCAATTAGTGAAGCAACCAAGCCAATTTGATGTACTACTTTGCGATAACCTATTTGGCGATATTTTGTCGGATGAATGCGCGATGATCACAGGCTCTATGGGCTTATTACCATCGGCGAGTTTGAACCAGTCTGGCTTTGGTTTGTATGAACCTGCGGGTGGCTCTGCCCCCGATATTGCAGGAAAAGGGGTGGCAAACCCGATTGCGCAAATTTTAAGTGCTGCACTTATGTTGCGTTACTCGCTTGGACAAGATGAAGCGGCACGGACTATCGAAAAAGCGGTGGCAGAGGCGGTTGAAGCCGGTGTGGGTACGCCTGATATCTATCCAAATGCAGGGTATACCACCAGTGATGTTGCTGCAGCAATTGTTGCACGTATTTAATTAAAATTGATTGCGCTGAACTCGTCATTCAGCGCAGCTAAAACGAGGGAATAGCAAGTGGCCCAAACCTTATATGATAAAATTTGGCAAGCCCATGTGGTCGCCAGTATTAATGATCAAACCGATTTACTGTATATCGACCGTCATTTAGTTCACGAAGTAACATCACCACAAGCGTTTGCAGGTCTGCGTGAGAAAAACCGCAAAGTGCGTTGCCCAGAAAAAACCTTTGCAACCATGGATCATAACGTTTCAACAAAAAGCCGTTCGTTAGATGCTGCAAGCGAAGTGTCTAAAAACCAGTTAATGGCACTGGATGCAAACTGTAAAGAGTTTGGTATTCAACTTTATGATTTAAATTCGATTAATCAAGGTATTGTGCATGTAATGGGGCCTGAGCAGGGCATTACCTTACCGGGTACGACCATTGTTTGTGGTGACAGTCATACTTCAACCCATGGTGCGTTTGGTGCGCTTGCGCACGGTATTGGTACCTCAGAGGTCGAGCACGTATTAGCAACCCAAACCTTACAGCAGAAAAAAGCCAAGTCGTTAAAAATTCAAATTAATGGCCGCTTGCGCCCAACAGTCACAGCGAAAGACCTAATTATGGCGGTCATTGGTAAGCTAGGGACCGCGGGTGGCACTGGGTATGTAGCTGAATTTTGTGGTGAAGGCATTGAAGCACTGTCAATGGAAGCACGCATGACGCTGTGTAACATGAGCATTGAAATGGGCGCAAAAGCCGGTTTAATTGCACCTGATCAAACTACCTATGATTACTTAAAAGGTCGCCCATTTGCACCAAAAGGCGATGACTTTGACGCAGCAGTTGCCTATTGGCAAACACTAAAAACGGACGAAGGCGCGCAGTTTGACCATGTTGTTGAATTACAAGCAGCCGACATTCAACCGCAAATTACTTGGGGCACCAGCCCTGAACAAGTTATTGGCGTAGATGAGTGTATTCCAGACCCAGACCAAGAGCCTGATTTAATAAAAGCCGATGCGATTCGCAGTGCGCTGAAATACATGGGTTTAAAGGCGGGTGACAAGCTGTCTTCAGCAACGGTTGATACGGTATTTATTGGTTCATGTACAAATAGTCGTATTGAAGACTTACGTGCCGCTGCACAGATTGTTGAAGGTAAGCAAGTTGCAGCCGGTGTAGAGGCATTGATTGTTCCAGGCTCTGGCCTTGTTAAAAAGCAAGCAGAAGACGAAGGACTTGCTGATATCTTTAAGGCAGCAGGGTTTGAATGGCGTGAGCCGGGGTGTTCAATGTGCTTAGCCATGAATGATGACCGATTAGAAGCAGGTAAACGCTGTGCATCGACCTCAAATCGTAACTTTGAAGGACGCCAAGGTCGCGGTGGGCGTACACACCTAGTGAGCCCAGCAATGGCTGCGGCAGCTGCAATTCATGGTCGTTTTGTTGATATCAGAGGAGAAGCCTAATGAGCGTATTTTTTAGTGGCTTAATGGCCCCGTTAGATAAAAACAATGTAGATACTGACCAAATTATTCCAAAGCAGTTTTTAACTTCGACAAGTCGTGATGGCTTTGATGCGGCGCTTTTTTATGATTGGCGTTACTTAGATAATGGCGAGCCAAACCCCGAGTTTATTTTGAATCGCCCTTGTTACCAAGGTGCGCAAATTCTTTTAACTCGCGATAATTTTGGTTGTGGTTCGTCGCGTGAGCATGCGCCGTGGGCATTAAAGCAATATGGTTTTGAAGTCATTTTAGCGGAAAGCTTTGCAGATATTTTCTTTAATAACTGCGGCAATAACCAAATGCTTGCTATCGCATTACCGGCAGAAACACTTGAGCGATTATTTGTACTGAGTGAACAGCATGATGATATTCATATCGAAGTATATTTAGAAAATCAGCAACTTCGTAGCGATAAATTTGAGACCATTCATTTTGATATTCGTCATGACATTAAAGAACGTTTATTAAGTGGCCTAGATTTTATCGGAGTAACCGAGACGCTTAACGGCCAAATAGATGCTTTTGAAAAGCAACTTGCAGCCACGAGACCTTGGCAATAAACGTGTATTACATGTGGAACCTAAACGCGGCGTAAGCCGCGTTTTTATTTATTACTTATCGTGATTGCTTTCTTTGTCATGTATAAATCGCTAATCTAAAACACGTATTTTTTATTTAAGGAACACACCATGAAATATTTAGTGGCTTCAATGCTAGTGACAGCATCATCAGTGGCAATTGCACGCCCAGCGCCGTTAGTGTCAATACCAAGTCATGATGGCTTTTTTAATAATATTGCAGCGCATTGTGGCAAAGCGTATGAGGGAAAAGTTACGGTTGATAATGCCACTGGGCCAAGCTCATTTGCAGGTAAAAAGCTTATTATGCATGTGCGCCACTGTAACGAGCGTGAGTTGCAAGTACCATTTCATGTTGGTGATGATGCGTCGCGTACATGGATCATAACTAAAACGGGCAGTGGTTTGAGTTTAAAGCACGACCATCGCCATAAAGATGGCAGCGATGATGCGTCTACAATGTATGGCGGTCATACTGTTGATGCTGGCTTTGTGAATGCTCAGTCATTTCCTGCAGATCAATATTCAAAAGAGTTGTTTGCAAGCCAAGGTATTCCGCAGTCGATGGGGAATACGTGGCAAATGTATATTTACCCAAAACAATTCACCTACCGTTTAGTGCGTGAGGGTCGTGAGTTTCGTGTTGACTTTGACTTAACAAAACCGATTACACCTCCAAACGCTCCGTGGGGCTACACTGATTAACTAGCTCCAAGTAAACTCAAGAAGTTGGCGTTAATAGTAGCCGCTGGATACCGACTTATTATCCAGCCTTTTGGTTAATTAGCGTCGTCTTCACATTGCAATACTACGGTTAAAGGTGGCTGGTAGGCACGTGGTTTCGTAGGAAAGCGCTCGTACTCTTGTACGCCATCAGTCACTCTTAACATAAAAGGTTTGTCCTTACATAACCGGCTAGCATGACGCAGTAAAAAGACGCTTTGATTCTTGAAATGTGGGTAATCATCAGATTGAATTTCAAGATGATAACGACCATCTGCCAATTTGGTTTGATAGTAATGGACTTTCTCATCAAAGTCGTAGAGTTTCTCGGTTTCGCCTTTTGCGGCCTGGGCAGCACTGCACCCCGCAATCAATATCATCGCGCTGAACAGTAGTGCTTGTGTACTTCTAACTCCACTCATAAACACTTAACTCCATGTGATTAATGCGTTAATTCATCGCATCGTTGAACCATGAATTAGCATCCATAGTCAAACTAAGGTAACGTTACATCTATACGTAGTTTAACACCCAAAAGGGACAATGTGATGCTCAGTAAAATAAAACAGCTCTTTTCAGCAATGGACAACAGCCAATCTAACATTAGCGAACATGACCTCAAAACGGCTGTTGCTGCACTATTAATTGAGGTGATGCGCGCTGACAATGAGTTACAAGATGATGAGCAACAGGCACTGAACAACACCTTAAAGAAATACTTTTCTTTATCAGACGAAGAAGTGCTGGAGCTTGTAGAAGGTGCGTCGAAAAACTTAGATGAAGCGATTGATTACTTCCAATTTTCTAAGCAAATTAACGCTCAGTGCAGTGCCGAGCAGCGCATCGATATCATCGAGCTGTTATGGCGTTTAGCGTACGCTGATGGCGAACTTGATAAACATGAAGAATTAGTTATTCGCCGTGTCGCGAGTCTTCTGTATGTGACTCATGAAGACTTCATCGCTGCAAAATTAGCAGCGACAAAGTTGAGCTAAACGCTTACTTATTTAATTTACTGGCGACACTGACAAGTTGCTGTGCAAGACTGGCAACTTGTTCGGCAGTATCGGCATCGTTAATGCGGCCGTGTTCATCTAATTTCGTGTGGATAGCGGGCACTGCAAGTTGGTCAGCTAATACTAGGCTACCGATGCCGGATAAAATATCGCGTACATGATTTAAACCACGTAGGCCGCCTAAACCACCAGGTGATGACGCAAACAGTGCCGTTACTTTGTTACGAAATGCAGGCACTGCACCTTGCTCAGTTCGCGAAGCCCAGTCGATGGCATTCTTTAAAGGTGCTGTAATAGAGCCATTATATTCTGGGCTTGCTAATAAAATACCGTCGGCAGCACGTAGTTTATCTTTTAAACGTTGTGCACCTGCAGGTGTACCCTGTGCTTCTATATCTTCATCGAATAGTGGTAAGTCTAAATCGCTTAGTTTTAGCACTTCTACTTCAGCACCGCTTTCAAGGGCGAAGCGTGCTGCTTCATTAATTAGTTTTTGATTAAAGCTGTCTTTACGTAAGCTGCCTGCGAGGGCAATGATTTTTGGTGCTGTCATGATGGCTTCCTTTTAAGCTTCACGGTTGATACCTTAACTTTAGCAAAAAACAGCTTGCAGAAAAGCCAAATAAACGCAAAACTTATGTGCATATACGCACACAAGAGGGCGCTATGGCAATTCAATTTGATGATTGGCAAGATGTAAAAGTTGCTTATGAAGTCGCACGACTAGGCACATTAACTGCCGCGGCAGAATCGTTGGGTGTTCATCACAGCACGGTACTCAGAAGGGTTAATAACTTAGAAGAGAATCTTGATGCACGCTTATTTCATCGCCATGCGCGTGGTTACACCGTGACAGAAATAGGTGCAAAGCTCTTTGCGACAGCGAAAGCGATTAATGCAGAGCTCGAAAAGCTACACAACGATATTATTGCTGCCGACAGTCAACTGCGTGGCAGTTTATTACTGACAACGGTCAGTGGTTTCATTGATGTATTAAGTGAAGTATGCGAACAGTTTCAGAGCCTACACCCGCAAGTACGGCTTGAAGTGATCCTTGACCAAAACCGATTACGTCTTGACCATGGTCAAGCTCATATTGCTGTACGTGCAGGCCCTCGCCCTGATGAAGGAGATTATATTGCTCAGCATTTGGCTGAGTTATCGTCCGGATTTTATGCGTCAAAAAGCTACATTGAAAAATATGGTTTGCCGAAAACCTTACAGCAGTTAGAGCAGCATAGTTTTGTGTCGGGTGTAGCTGGTTACAACGCTAAAGTGCCTTATTTTGCTTGGGTTGATGAGCACATAGCACCCGCACAAATCAAGCTTAGAGTATCAGAAACATCAGAAGCAACGCGTGCTATTGTTAGGGGGCTGGGCATTGGTGGTTTACAGCATGAGGTCGCAGATCAATACCCAGATTTAGTGCCTGTGCTTGCAAAAGAACTCGTTTGGCCGACCGACCTCTGGTTGGTAACACATCACTTGGTGCACCGCACCGCGAAAGTACAGGCGTTTAGCCAGCTACTAAAAGCCTATTTTAAAAAATTAAAAAACTAGAGCGACTTTTTTACGTTAATACCCAAGCGTTTGGCCAGCCTCACAAGGTTGGCCCTGTCGACTTTAAGCGTGCGGGCAGTGGCTGCCCAGTTTAAGTTGTGCTGTTCTAGTTGCTGCATAATCATCTGATAACTAAACGCATCGGTAGCTTCTTTTAATGACAGCGAGGATGTATTGGTATTGATAAGCTGAGTCGTTGTGTGCGTGTTTGTAGCACGTTTTTCTATATCACAGTGCTGTGGTTCAATGGTGATGATTTTCTGTTGCCATTGTTGTTGTTTGGCTTTCAAAGCAGCTCTACTTATCACGTGTTCAAGCTCTCTCACATTACCAGGCCAATCATATTGGCGTAGCAATATTTGCGTGTCGATACCCAGTTTTAGCTGTTTTATAGCAAGTTTGCGCGCAGTTTGCTCAACAAAAAAGCCAGCCAAAAGAATCACATCATTTTCGCGCTCTTTTAGTGCGGGTACGTTAAGTGGGTAAACGCGCAGCCTATGATAAAGATCTGCGCGAAAACGTCCTTCAGCAACTTCTTGTTTTAAATCGCGATTTGTTGCTGCAATAACGCGTACATCAACGTAACGACTTTGATCTTCACCCACGGTTTGCACTTCGCCACTTTGCAGTACGCGCAACAACTTACTTTGCATTGCTAAGGGTAATTCACCAATTTCATCAAGAAAAAGTGTTCCGCCATCAGCGAGTTGAAATTTACCTTGGCGAGTTGAATGGGCGCCAGTAAATGCGCCTTTGCTGTGCCCAAAAAATTCACTTTCTGCCAGATTCTCAGGTAACGAAGCACAATTAAGGTGGATTAAGGGTTGTTCTCGTCGCTTCGAATTGAGATGAATATTACGTGCAACAAGCTCTTTCCCGACTCCAGTATCGCCTTGTATCAGTACGCTAAACTCCGATGCAGCCACTAATTGAATATCATTTTTTAGTATTTGCATACAGTGGCTATTACCAATTATTTCAACACCTTCTCGGGTTAAAGCCTCAAGATTAAGTTGCTGAGCTAGTTGGTGATTGTGCTGTGCATGTTGCTGGTAATGTTGCACTGTAAGGAGGGTTTCAACATGTGCTGCGACTAATTGCATAAGCTGTGTGAGCTGAGTATGGGGGACATCATCAAAAGCATATTCGTTGAGGCTATCAAAGGTTAAAACAGCCAGTAATTGTGAATCTTGCTGTTGACTGTAAAGGGGCAGCCCCATGCATGCATGTACAGGAAAATCCCCCTCACGACTTTGTAATAAACCATCATAAGGGTCAGGAAGCTCACACTCTTTAGCAAACTTGAGCGGTTGGGTGCTTCTGCAAATTTCAAATAAACGAGGGTGCTCGTTTATCTCAAAGCGTCTGCCAAGAGTGTCTTGAGACAAGCCGCGCTGGGCGACGGGTTTTAACGTTTCGCCCTGCTTAATAAGTAGGGCAACGGCATCACAGTGTATCCATTCACTTATACAGCTTAGTAGATCGCTAAAGTCGTTTTTGTTTGGATTTACGTGGGCAAGTGCCAATGCAATATCGAGGATGCTTTTTTGGCTTGTCATGTCAAATTGACCTAAATGTGTTCTTTTGTCTTTTATAATGGTGAGTCATTATGACACATAAGGCAATGATTTGTTTTTAATTGATTGAAAATTAATGGTTTTTATTTTTGGCGTGAACTGTGCAATAAGCTGACTAATTCAGGCAAATAAGGGTTGCAATGAAAGTCATTAATTTAACAGAGCCAATGCCAAAAAAAATCCATGTTTATCAGCTAAGTAAATGGCCAGTATGGGGATTAGCATTTAGACCTTTCTTTTTAGGGGCTGGTATTTTGGCTGTTTTATCTATGAGCTACTGGCTGCTAATTCTGAGTGGCTATGCAAGTTGGCAGTTAACAATGCCTGCTACGCTGTGGCATGCCCATGAAATGCTATTTGGGTTTGCAGGGGTCGTTGCTATGGGGTTCTTACTGACCGCAGCGCAAACGTGGACAGGTGTGCCAAGTGTTAGCGGTATTAAATTGTGTTTACTTAGTGTGACTTGGGTTATCGCACGCGGCAGTTTCTTTGTTGACGTAAATGGTATTAGTCAACTTAACCTTTACTTGGTAGGGGGATTTCAGCTTGTGTGGTGGTTGGCTGGTATTGCTATTTTGACTGATATGCTCTTACAGGCTAAAAGCCGTCATAATTATTTGTTCATTTTTATTACCGCCATGCTATGCGCGTGCAATATGATTTTCCTCAGTTTGGTCGTTTTGCAAAAGTTTTCCTTTGCGCTAAGTATTGTTGATACCGCCGTTTTACTCATGGTGTTATTGGTGGGGGTTGTTGCGGGGCGTGTTGTGCCTTTTTTTACCGCACGCGGTCTTAATATTACTGAACAAGTGCGCAGCCCTAAGCTTGATAAGCTACTGCTATTCAGTTCGTTATTTGCCATTGCTTGGTATTTCTTAAGCCAGTTATTTTTTAACACATTGAGTGTTGGCTGGGTATTCGCATGGCTAGCTACCTTGCATTTTTATCGCAGTATTTTGTGGTGGCATGCAGGTGTATTAAAAGTGCCTTTATTGTGGTCTCTGCATTTTGCTTATTGGGCACTGGCAATAGGTTTAGCGTTAATCGCTGTTAGCTTTTACAGCCCACTCATACTCTTTAAAGATGCGTTGCATCTTGTCACTGTTGGGACGATTGGCTTAATGATTCTTGCCATGATGGTGCGTGTATCGCATGGCCATACAAGTCGTCCTTTACAGGTGCCTGTACTCGTGAATGTCGCCTTTATGCTTATTGCAGGAGCTGCCATTGTCCGTGCTCTGCTCCCCGCTATTTTAAACCATCACCTTGCGTGGCAATTAAGTGCATTGCTATGGGTGCTGGGTTTTATTTTATTTTTATTTCATTGTGCGCCCATTTTACTTAAACGTCGTGTTGATGGCCGTCCAGGTTAACTACTCTTGAATAGGAAAAAATATGTTATCTGAAAAAACGATCCAGGTTGTAAAAAGTACACTGCCTTTGCTTGCAGAAGCAGGTCCGCAAGTTACTGAGTACTTTTATGATCGTATGTTTAGTTATAATCCTGAGCTAAAAAATATTTTTAATATGACCCATCAAAAATCAGGGCATCAGCAATTTGCATTATTCAATGCGTTAGCTGCTTATGCTGCAAATATTGATAATCTTGAGGTCTTAAAAAGTGCGTTAGCGCGTATTAACCATAAACACACGAGTTACCATATTTTGCCAGAACACTACTCGATTGTTGGTGGGCATTTAATTGCGACCTTAAAAGAGTTATTGCCAGAGCAATTTACCCCTGAGGTTGAATATGCGTGGCGTGAAGCATATGCATTGCTTGCCGATGTATGCATTACAGAAGAAATGGCGCTATATCAAAAAACTAAACAAGCTAAAGGGGGCTGGTTTGGTACTCGTTTGTTTACGATCACTAAAAAACACGTTGAGTCAGATTCTATTACCAGCTTTACCCTCACTCCTTGTGATGGAAAGCCCGTTGTGTCGCACTTACCTGGTCAATACTTAGGTATAAAAGTCCACTCTAAAAAGACTGAGAATACTCAAATTCGCCAGTACTCTATCTCACAAAAAAGTAACGGTGAAAACTATCGGATCAGTGTGAAGCGAGAAGGACTGGTTTCTAATTATTTACATAGTTTAGATGAGGGCGAGCACATAGAGGTCTACCCACCCGCGGGTGATTTTGTTTTACGTGAAAGTAACTGCCCTGTGGTATTCATTTCTGCAGGGGTTGGTCAAACACCCTTGTTGGCCATGCTGCAAAGCTTACTTGACAAGCAACCTAGCCAGCCTATTCATTATTTACATGCCTGTGATAACGCTGCGCAATATGCATTTAAAGATTATTTGCTGTCAGAAGTTAATACACACCAAGGGCTGAGTTGTTTTACATGGTTTAAAGAAGGAGCCGGAGCCGATTTTACTGGTTTGATGGATGTTGCTTTACTGACTGAAAAGTTACCGCTTAGCGATGGCGCGTTTTATATCTGTGGACCCATTGCTTTTATGGCTTTGATTAAACAGCAACTTGTTAATTTAGGTGTGGCAGCCGAGCGTATTCATTACGAAGTGTTTGGTCCTCATCAAAGCCTATAATAGCGATATCTGACAAGGGTTAATTATTGACAATTGCATGGATAGCAACGCTATTCATCAGAAGCACTAGAAAATGAAAGGCGCAGTAACATACTGCGCCTTTTTTGCTATTTGACTTCGCATTCCACATTGGGCAGTGGAATACGCAACTCTTTTTTAGGGTAGTAAAGTACGCATTGATCAGCGGCTTTTTGCAATATGAACTTTTCAGATGGAATGCTATGTGCCCCCATAATTGGCATTCCATCTGGACCTTTACTGGTGCCGTGATCAATCAATAGTTCTGCGCTTTTTGTAAACACATCATCAGCGAGCGTTACTAAGCTCCCACCTTTGGCTGACTGAATCGCTTGTTGCAACTGAGTGATGACACCTGGGTTGACTCGCGTTAGTGTGGCATTTTGTGGTTGTTCGGCTTGGGTACTTTTACACGCCACTAAGCTTGTTAACATAGCGACAGTCAGCACATGTTTTTTACTCATTGCTCTTTCCTTTCGCTGAAACTGGACGAGTTAAATCCATGTTTTCTCTGTAAATAGGACGATTTGGTGAAAGCGATAACCCAGTCTCTTGTTCTGCTTGTGATGCAAAGTTTAGCTGTTTAGTTGCTGATGCTTGTGCCACAACAGGACAGCTATCATTTTCAATATGATAAAGAGCGGCCGCGAGGAGTCCTTCTTGTTGGTCGCCTAAAGAGTGATCAAAGTCATCAGCAACGACACATCCTTTCACATCAGCTGCAAATTGTGGTGTTGGTGTTGGGTTTAAGCCATCGGCGTATTCACCAAAACCTTTAAAGTTGGCACCGGTAAACTGAATTGTGTAATACGTCGTGGCGCAGTTATGCGTTGGGGTAAAGCCATAGGGTTTACCACAGGTTTTACCACCAATTAAAATAACTTCAGCATCAATGCCTTTTAAGCCATTTATAAAAGCTTCTGAGGCAGAACAAGTGCTTTCAGTGCTCAGTACATAGACTTTTGCTAAGTTAAGATCTGGCAGGGTATTATTAGTTACCTCAAAAGTTGAGTAGTCCACTTCAATATCAACGAACGGAAATGGGCTTTCGACAGGTTGTTTGTCGTTTTTAATGGTTTGATAGTAATAGAAACCTTGAGTATTAGCAGGGCCTGCGACCATATAAGCAAGCTGCGATGACAGCGCTAACAAGCCGCCACGGTTATATCTAAAGTCGATTACGAGTTCATCAATATTGTCGGCTTTAAACTGATTGACCGCATCAATAAGTCCTTGCTGAGCAATACTAATATGGCTATTAAATTGCATGTAGCCAACTTTGAAACCGTTTTCGGTAGTGATGGTGCCAACGTTTTGCACCGGCGTTTGGGTGATATTTCCGGCGACGATATTAATCGACTTTTCAGTGCCATCATTGCTGCGCAACTTAAAGTTGTGAGACTCGCCAGCTGTTGGACTAAAAAGTACTTCGTTTAATGTATCGACGCCTGCTGCGGTATTGCTATCAATGCTTACATTGTCAACCGATAGAATAGTATCGCCGCGCTGTAAACCTGCTTTAGCGGCTGGCGAATCATCTTCTAGATAAGCAACGCGCAACTCACGCGGAGGAGTATTCTTAATAAATGCCCAGTTAATTCCGTAGCCAGATACGACACCTGATTGCGCTTCTTTAAAGTAATCTTCGGTCGGTTCGCTAAAGTGGAAGTTATCTTTGTTAGCACCTGAGTCTGTTTTTTGGAACGTTTTTAACTGTGCAAAATAAGCGGCCACTGAATTAAAGTTATCTGGGTTATTATCTTCAATTTCATCGTACCAAAGGTAAGTTTCATTGCTCCAAGAGCGTAACCACATTTTCTCTGTAAATTCAGAGCCTGCTTTATCTGGGTATGGTTGGTTATTGTTGTAAGGATCATTGCCCGTGCGTGGTATTGCACATTGGTCTTTAAATTCACTCGATGAGGCAAAAGTACCCGCAGTCCATGTTGGTCCAGAATTTGTTGGGGGTGGTGTAGGCGTGCTTGTATTTGGGTTGGTTGGCGTTGATGAACCTCCGCCACCACAGCCAGATAAAGAGAGGCCTGACACCGCAAAAAAGATTGCTACTGCGAGTTTGTTATTTTTAAACATTTGTTTACTTTCCTGTAAATGATTGTTTAAAAAATATCAACAAGAAAGAGGTAAGGCAATAGAGTACGGTTGTAGTTTTGTAAACAGGTGTACAAATTTTACAGTGCTTTTCTATTGCTTATTTCGGCTATCTCGAGTTTTTGCCATGACTCAAACAAGGTGCGTTGCTTATCTGATATTTTTAAGTCATAGGTTTTTTGCATATAAAAATAGGTGTCTGCTATACGTTTTCTTGCATAAAGTGGTGGTTCGAATACGCGCTGTTTAAAATCTATTTTCACAGGGCATGCGCCGTAGTTGGCGCTGCTGGTTGTAACCATTCCATAGCGGAAATTTGAGCGGTCGGCATTTATTTCACCAATTGCAGGGGCTAGATTATGGATGTCAGCCTCCATTTTACGAAACTTTTCACTGACTTTTCGGCAGTTTTTACGCCCGCCATTTTGCCAACATTGTAATTGGTGCCCAAACTCCCACGCAGGGACTATATGTTCCCATTCAATTCGTTTCGCGCGTGCATTTTCTTTACCAGAGCGAGTGATTTCGTTACGTGGTATGTACCCGCAGACGCTCGGGTCGGGCACCAGTTTTTTTCCTTGGCGTTTAATATCACACCCGCAATATAAGCTTTTAGCATTTTCGGGTAAGGTTTTAATAAGGTATTTTTTGGCGCTAGAAAAGTTTGAAAATTGTTCTGCAGACGCCGTAAAGCATAACAACAGGCATAAAGTTGCTGATAAAAGTAAACGCATATCCATCACATAAGTGAACTACTGGAAACACTATTGTAAAACGCAGAGCTGAAAAGAAAAAGAGCACGCGCCAAAAGTAAACTATAGTCATTAATAAATACAGTCTATGGGAGTTGAACAATGCGGTTGGGTGCGTTTTCTGTGAGTTTAAATGTACAAGATATCCATGCTTCAAAGCTATTTTACGAGAAGTTGGGGTTTACTCAGTTTGCGGGTGAGATAGAGCATAATTGGTTGATTATGAAAAACGGTGAACATTTAATTGGTTTGTTTCAGGGGATGTTTGATAAAACCATGCTGACTTTTAACCCCGGCTGGGACCAAAGTGCGAGACCTTTAAGTGAGTTTAGTGCTTATGATGAACTAGAGGCGCACTTTAAACAACAGGGGCTGGCGGTACAAAAGGTCGGTGATGCCAGTTTTATTGTCACCGACCCTGATGGTAACCCTATTTTGATTGATCAGCACGTGTAATCGGTTTACGGCGTCTGATACGGACATTTTGTAGTAATAAAATAATGCCCGTAATACAAAATAATACGCTACTTGCGGCAAAGCTAATTAGTAATGGGTTGTTGAAATTTTCTCGTTCATCATAATCCATGATATGCAGCATCCAGAAAAAGTCAAAAATGCGCCACAAAGTGCTACGAACAGTAATGACTTTACCGGAGTCGCCTTCTAAATAAACGGTTGTATTTAACCAATCGTTATAGCTCACTTGCCACACATTGGAGCGGTGACCGACTTCTCTCGCTCCTTTTTCTAGTAACTGCGCACCCGCGACATCCGCCTTGATGAGTAAGTGTGCATTGGCATTGGCAATAATTTCAGTTTTAGTTGGTGTGCTCATAGCACGACCTGATTGACCGTCAAAGTTAAACACGCCTTTATTAGTCGTCACTTCGATGATGGGAGTGGTTAAAAAATGACGGTATTGAATGCTATCAATTTGCTGAAATTGTTTGGTTATTTGGTCAAGAGAAGCGGGGTAATCATGCAAGGTAAATGGATTATCTAAGCTACGATTGGCTAAATGTTTACCATGTACTTTTTGAAGGGGTATTGAGCTCATTACTAAGCCCCCTAATAACCAAAAAAAGAGTTGTATGGCGAGTAAGTAACCCAGCCACTTATGCCCTTTACGGGCATATTTAAATACGCGCTTATTCATTGATTACCTCTTATTATTTTTTTATTGGGCAGCGGTATAGACAGAGCGACTCAACGCTCTTGCAGCATTTACTGTATTCTAAATTTGGTTTATGTACAAAACTGAGTTAAAGTTTCAGAGATATCAATAGAGGGTAAAAACGAGAGTATGTCGGAAATTCAATTTTTAAATGTAGATCTGGAACTTGAATCAAAACACGATATTAGTGCGCTGGTAGCTGATTTAAAGAAAAACGCCATGGTTTTACATTACGACCAAGATGAATACCGTCAATTAGCACGTATTGAAGCCGCGGCTGATATCGGCACACCAGATAAAGCTATCAACCAATTATGTGAACTTATAGAGTCGTGCTCACGCAATGCATTAAAGCAATGGTTGTCTTGCTCAAAGCGTACTTTCGATATTGGGTTTGAGTCGGGTGACTCACCTAAATGTTTTAATCAAGCCCTGCACGCAGACACCTTATTACGTATTTCAGCGATTGGCGCAGGGCTCGAAATTACTATTTATCCTGTTGAGCGTTAATCACTAACGCTTGACTACCGCTGCGGTCATTCGTGATACGCAGCATAGTTCACCTGCCGCATTCGTTATTTTAATTTCCCATACAGATGTTCGCTTACCTAAGTGCAGTGGCTTTGCCGTGGCTGTTAAGAGGCCTTTTCGAGAGGCTTTAATGTGATTGGCATTTATTTCTTGGCCAACAGCATAATATGCGGTGAAGTCGACCACAAAATTGGCTGCATAACTTGCTACAGTCTCTGCTAAAACAACATTAGCACCACCATGGACCATCCCCATAGGGTTATGATGCTCTGGAATAGCGGGCATAGTGGCCACTAAATAATCGTCGCCGATTTCGGTTATTTCAATGCCCATTGTTTTCATTAATGTGCCTTGCCCAGTAATACCCTGTTCGAGTTCTTTACATAATTCGAGGGTGAATGGTTGATACCAAATGCTCATTGTGTTTCCTTCGCAAACTAACTTCTTAAGTGAAATATCGGTATACAATATGGTATCTATCCCCACCGTTCAATGCTTGTTTTTTATCATGAGAGGAAGGGGAATTTAAATTTGCGATTTTCAGATAACTGTATATACTCACAGTTAAATGTACTGTATGGAAAACCAGTTGTATGCGCCCATTAACAAAACGCCAATCGCAAATTTTAGAACTTATTAAAGTATTTATTAAAGACACTGGTATGCCACCTACGCGTGCTGAAATAGCGCAAACATTGGGATTTAAAAGTGCCAATGCCGCTGAAGAGCATCTAAAAGCACTGGCAAAAAAAGGCATGATTAAAATGAAGCCTGGAGCAAGCCGAGGCATTCAATTAGTCGAAGAAGACGAGCCAGAACAGCTTGGCTTACCACTGATTGGGCGTGTTGCCGCGGGTGAACCTATTTTGGCGCAAGAGCATGTAGAAAGCCATTGTCAGGTTGACCCTGCATTGTTTAAACCCGCTGCAGACTTCTTATTGCGAGTTAACGGCATGAGTATGAAAGACATTGGCATCATGGATGGTGACTTACTGGCAGTACACAAAACGCAAGTTGCAGAAAATGGCCAAGTTGTTGTGGCACGTGTCGATGACGATGTGACTGTAAAGCGCTTAGAAAAAGCAGGACGTAAAGTATTTTTGCATGCTGAAAATGAAGAATTTGCCCCGATTGAAGTGGACTTAGAGCATGAGTCATTTAATATTGAAGGCTTAGCGGTTGGGGTTATTCGCAACGCTGATTGGATGTAGCTTTTTATATTACGCGTTAATCGTTACAAGCAGAGTAATTACTTTATCTGCTTTGCTAAACTTTTTTGAAACAACGCACCAAATTGATTCAATTTGGTGCGTTGTTTGTTTTTGACCGTTTACCTAAGATTTGTTCACCCTTACTTTCTACATAAAGCCTTATACGGCGCAGTTTTCCTTTCTTTTTAAGTTTTTATACTTGCCTTAAGTATTAATTAACGCGCTGATTATAGTTGTTATTTTTGCACCAAAATAAACATTTATTACCACAAAAACTTGCTTATTGCTCATTTTTTAACTAATTGGTTAAGTACATTGTATTAACACCTATTTACGAAAAAGACACACAACAAATGTGTAAGGGGGTTAAACAATGAGTGTGTCGTTCACTGCGTCGTGATGATACACAGACCCAAGCTGTTTGCAGATGACACATCAACCATCGATTGGTTTGGGTATTTAAACAATAAAAAAAACGAATGGGCACCAGCTGTAACGCCTTTTCGCTTTGCGTCTTGCAATAGCATTAAAAGGAGCTGTCACATGGGTAAACTGCGTTACACCTTGTGGCTTATATTGGTAGCACTTCCGCAACTTGCTTTGGCAAATAGCCAATTCAATATGCGTAAAGGTGTCACTGATATAAGTAATAATGTTTATGAATTACATATGACGATATTTATTATCTGTTGTGTGATTGGCATCATCGTATTTGCGGTGATGTTTTGGGCTTTGATACATCATCGTAAGTCTAAAGGGGCAAAGCCTGCCCAATTCCATGAAAGCACGAAGGTCGAGATACTTTGGACTGCAATTCCATTTGTGATCTTAATCGCTATGGCGATCCCTGCCACCAAAACGCTTATTGCCATGGAAGATGCTTCAAAAGCAGATATTACAATCAAAGTAACAGGGTCGCAGTGGAAGTGGCACTATGAATACATGGGAGAAGATATTGCTTTCTATTCGATTTTAGCGACACCGAAAGATCAAATAGATAATCAAGCCGAAAAAACAGAGCACTACCTACTCGAAGTCGACAAACCTCTGGTGTTACCAATCAACAAAAAAGTACGTTTTTTAATGACCTCTGATGATGTAATACATTCTTGGTGGGTTCCTGATTTTGCCGTGAAAAAAGATGCCAATCCCGGCTTTATTAATGAAGCATGGACACGCATTAATGAGCCCGGTATGTACCGCGGCCAATGCGCAGAGTTATGTGGCAAAGACCATGGTTTTATGCCGGTGGTTGTTGAGGCATTGCCAGAAGATGAGTTTGCGACTTGGCTTGCAGACGCAAAACAAGCGAAAGAACAAGCCGCTGCTGCAGATGCCGCATTACTTGATCAAACTCTTTCGAAAGATGAATTAGTTGTTTTAGGCGAGCAAGTCTATATGGCCAGCTGCGCAGCCTGCCATCAGCCCACTGGCATGGGATTGCCTGGTGTATTTCCAGCCTTAAAAGGCAGCCCAATCGTGTTGGGCGATGTGAACGATCATATTGATATTGTTTTACATGGTAAGCCTGGTACAGCGATGCAAGCGTTTGATAAACAGCTTTCAATAAAACAACTTGCAGCAGTCATCACTTATAAACGCAATGCGTGGGGTAACAATACCGGTGATGTCATTCAACCGAGTCAGATTCAAGCAGCAATTGATGCAGCAGCGGAGGCGAACTAATGAGTAACGTTATTAATGAGCAAGCCACTGAGCATGCGCATCACGACCACCATCATCCAGCGAAAGGTTTCAAGCGTTGGTTATATACAACCAACCATAAAGACATCGGTAGTTTGTACCTGATCTTCTCATTGACGATGTTTTTAATTGGCGGCGCCATGGCTATGGTGATCCGTGCTGAATTATTCCAACCAGGTTTACAATTGGTTGATCCTCACTTTTTTAACCAAATGACCACAGTACATGGGTTGATCATGGTATTTGGGGCTGTGATGCCCGCCTTTACAGGGCTTGCGAACTGGATGGTACCTATGATGATAGGTGCGCCAGATATGGCCTTACCACGAATGAACAACTGGAGCTTTTGGATTTTACCTTTTGCCTTCCTTATTTTATTGGCATCGCTGCTTATGCCCGGTGGTGGTCCCGCTTTTGGTTGGACGTTCTATGCACCGCTTTCAACGACTTACAGTAACGATAATACCGCGCTGTTTGTGTTTGCAGTGCATA
The DNA here is from genome assembly GCF_900116435.1 of Pseudoalteromonas lipolytica. Classification (GTDB taxonomy): domain Bacteria; phylum Pseudomonadota; class Gammaproteobacteria; order Enterobacterales; family Alteromonadaceae; genus Pseudoalteromonas; species Pseudoalteromonas lipolytica. The sequence continues at coordinate 32,523 of NZ_FPAZ01000009.1, forward strand.
TTATGGGTATTAGCTCAATTATGGGCGCTATCAATGTCATTGTGACAATTGTAAACCTTAGAGCGCCGGGTATGACATGGATGAAACTGCCTCTATTTGTATGGACGTGGCTGATCACGGCTTTCTTACTGATTGCTGTTATGCCCGTGCTGGCAGGTGCCGTGACAATGGTATTGACCGATAAGTACTTTGCGACCAGTTTTTTTGATGCTGCTGGTGGCGGAGATCCGGTGATGTTCCAGCATATTTTCTGGTTCTTTGGTCACCCTGAAGTCTACATTATGATCTTACCGGCGTTCGGTATTATCTCAACGATTGTGCCGACCTTTTCGCGCAAAAAATTATTCGGCTATGCGTCCATGGTGTATGCAACCTCATCAATAGCACTCTTAAGCTTTATTGTTTGGGCACACCACATGTTTACGACAGGTATGCCGGTTGCTGGCGAATTGTTCTTTATGTACGCGACGATGCTGATTTCGGTGCCAACTGGGGTAAAAGTATTTAACTGGGTGGCAACAATGTGGCGAGGCTCTATTAGCTTTGAAATACCCATGATGTTTGCAATCGCCTTTATTGTGTTATTTACGTTGGGTGGTTTTTCGGGGCTTATGCTTGCTATTACACCGGCCGATTTTCAGTATCATGACACCTACTTTGTGGTTGCCCACTTCCATTATGTATTAGTTACAGGTGCTGTGTTCTCCATTATGGCTGGGGCCTATTATTGGCTGCCGAAGTGGACGGGCAATATGTATAACGAGACCTTGGCTAAATGGCACTTTTGGTTATCGCTTGTTAGCGTTAACGTGCTGTTTTTCCCAATGCACTTTGTGGGGCTTGCAGGTATGCCCCGCCGTATTCCAGATTACGCACTTCAATTTGCTGATTTCAATGCCATCATCAGTATCGGTGGGTTTGCGTTTGGTTTATCGCAACTGCTGTTTGTTTTAGTGGTCTTTAAGTGTGCCAGAGGCGGCGAAAAAGCCCCCGCTAAAGTATGGGATGGCGCTGAAGGATTGGAGTGGGAAGTTGACTCACCAGCACCGTATCACACCTTTGAGACGCCACCGGAGATTAAGTAATGAATCACGCACCTTTGCTTAAAAAGCTGTTGTTAGCATGTTTAGCTATGTTTGCATTTGCCTTCGCATTGGTGCCGCTTTATGACGTGTTTTGTGATGTTACGGGCCTCAATGGTAAACCCTCACTTGAACAAGCCAAAGTCAGTGAGCATGTAAATACTGAACGTCAGGTTGATGTGAGTTTTACAACTCATGCGCAAAGTGGCGCCCCATTCAAAGTGGAGTCTGAGCAGTACAGCGTCGCTGTGCAGCCAGGCGCCATGCGAGAAGTTAAGTTTAGTGCTAAAAATACCAGTAATACTGACAAGGTAATGCAAGCTATCCCAAGTGTTTCACCCGGTAAAGCAGCAAAGTATCTACATAAAATTGCTTGTTTTTGTTTTGATCAACAGCCGTTAAAAGCAGGAGAAGAAGTGGAATTCACTTTACTGTTTTATGTTGATACTGAACTACCCGATGACGTGGAAGAGCTAACATTGTCGTACACCGTGTTTGATATTAGCGGGCAAGTTGTGGCCAAGAACGATTAAGCCGCCAAGCTAATTGCTAATTAGGAGCAAACAAAATGAATCAAAATTACGAAAAATATTATGTGCCAGCCGAGAGTCCTTGGCCAATTGTTGGGGCTGTCGCAATGTTTTTAATTGCAGTAGGCGCAGGCCTCACTGTAATGCAAGTAAACGGCGAAGGAAACAGTGGTCAGTTCGTCTTATATCTTGGTATTGCGATCCTCATATATATGGTTTTTAGTTGGTTTAAAAACGTGATTGAAGAGTCGCACAAAGGGTTATATTCAGCACAAATGGATCGCTCATTCAGACAAGGTATGAGTTGGTTTATTTTTTCTGAAGTGATGTTTTTTATGGCGTTCTTTGGGGCATTATTTTACGCCCGCATGATCTCGGTACCTTGGTTAGGTGGTGCGGGGAATAATGCCATGACCAACGAGGTACTTTGGCCTTCATTTGAGGCCGTATGGCCATTGTTGACAACCCCTGCGGGAGAGACAACACAAGCAATGGGTTGGCAAGGCTTACCGCTGATTAATACCCTTATTCTATTAACTTCATCGGTCACTATCCACTTTGCGCATGTTGCCATAGAAAACAATAAGCGGGGGGCACTCAAAACGTTCTTATCACTCACTGTGTTGCTTGGTGTGGTGTTTTTGGCTCTGCAAGTTTATGAGTATATGCATGCATACCAAGACTTGGGTCTAACCCTTGATGCGGGAGTGTATGGCAATACCTTCTTTTTGCTGACCGGCTTTCACGGCATGCATGTGACCTTAGGGACGATTATTTTATTTGTGGTACTGCTGCGAATTTTTAAAGGTCACTTTACCAGTGAAAAGCATTTTGCCTTTCAAGCTGCGGCTTGGTACTGGCACTTTGTTGATGTGGTGTGGTTGTGTTTATTTGTATTTGTGTACGTGCTGTAGCGTTATGAATTGGCGATGGGTTAGTGTGAATAAAGCCCAGTTTTAATGCCGCAATAATGATGATCAGTACCATGGCAGAGAAAAACACTCGTCGACCTAAATAGTGAGACATAGGTCGCGAGTGTTGCTTAGTAGACATCATCACAAATAGCGCCCGAAACAGATTAAACACGATATATAACAATAACAGTGTAATGATGATTTTTATCATTTTAGGTTTCCTAGATGCAGTTGATTTTAAGGCGTAAACAAAAGCTTAGCTCAATTATTGCAATTTGCGTTGTGTCACTTGCGGTGCTGGTGTGTTTACGGCTGAGTGTGTGGCAGTATCAACGTGGTGAGCAAAAACAACAGCAATTAAGCCAGCTTGAGCAGTCAGAACAGCAAGGTGTAATGGACTGGCAGGCATTTCAATTATTACCTAATCAGGTTGATAAAACAGGTTTAAAGCTGACTTTGAATGGGCTCATCAATACGCAGCGTTATTGGCTGTTAGATAATCAGATTTACCAAGGACAAGTAGGATACGACCTACTTGCTGCTGTAAAAATTAATGATGATATAGCGCCTGTCATTGTTAATTTCGGCTGGTTGAAGGCACCGGTTGATCGTAGTCAACTCCCCACCGTAAATTGGCCTCAACCTTCACACATATCTACCACAGTGCAACTCAAACAAGGTCAGCTGCAAGGCTTTACGCTAGCAGATGAAATTGGCGCTGAAGCTGGCTGGCCTAAGCGTATTCAAGCAATTGATTTAGACATTTTTAGTCGTCAACTAGCGCAACCTCTGCAACCGTTTTTAGCCTACCGCCTTGCAGCTGATGACATAGCGACTCCTCATTACGAAAGTGTGGTGATGGGGCCAGACAAGCATTATGCCTACGCTGTGCAGTGGCTGCTCATTGGTGCGGCCTGTGTTGTTATAGCTTATTTTGCGATGAGAAGGAGACGTAATGAAAGTTAATCCACTTAGTTTATTTGCTCTATGTTGCTTTGTGCCACTGGCGTTAGCGTATACAGCATTGAAACTTGATTGGCTGCCCAGCGGTTCAAGTAATTACGGGGAGCTGTTAGAAACAGAAGTAAAGCTTGCAAATTGGCAGCAGGGCGATCCGAAACCATGGACGATTGCGCTTAACTACCCAAAAAGCTGTCACTCGGTTTGTGAAGCCCAGTTAGCCAGCTTAGACAACCTTCATATTGCCTTGGGTAAGAATCAGCAAAAGGTTGATGTTGCCGTTCTTACAAATCAGCAAGATATAGCCACTAGTTGGCGACAATTAGATGAAAACTCAGCGCTTAAAGCGGGAGATTTATATTTGGTCGATCATATGGGCTTGGTGGTACTGCACTATCCTTACACTGATGAGCCAGAACAAAACAGATTAATTCAAAAAGGGTTACTGAAAGATCTAAAAAAACTACTTAATTATGCGCGTTCAAGTTAAAGCTCAGTAAGGATGCAAAAGATGTATAAAAATTATAAATATTTAGTCTTAATTACGTGTTTTATGTCGGTGTTAGTCGTTGGACTGGGGGCTTATACACGGCTCAGTGATGCAGGTTTAGGCTGCCCGGACTGGCCCGGTTGCTATGGGTTTTTAACGGTGCCAAAGCACGAAACAGCATTACTACATGTTGAACAAAACTACCCAGATATGATGTTTGAAGCGGCAAAAGCGTGGAAAGAAATGATCCATCGTTATTTTGCCGGTGCGCTTGGGTTATTTATTTTGGCTTTGTTTGTTTTGGCTTGGTTAAAACGCCAATACCCAACTACCCCAGTTAAGTTAACGTTACTGCTCCTTTTGTTAGTGGTATTTCAAGCCGCGCTAGGTATGTGGACCGTTACCATGAACTTACAACCATTAGTGGTGATGGGGCATTTGCTTGGGGGATTCAGTATTTTGTCTTTAGTGTTCTTGTTGTACTTGAGGCTAACCACAAAACCCATTGTGGGTGGGGATACGGGAGCTCGGCCGTATTACCGATTAGCCTTGATTGGCTTAGTCGTCCTGATACTTCAGATTGCCTTAGGAGGGTGGCTTGCGGCTAATTATGCGGCACCGCACTGCAATGGGTTGCCATTGTGCAGTTATGCTCAACCTTTCTCGTTAAAGAGCGTTTTTCAACTGCCACTTGAACACAGTACTTATGAATATGGTGTTTTATCGCAGCAGGCACGTATGTCTATTCACTTATTACACCGTATTTGGGCCCTTGTTACCTGTGTTGTATTGGCACTCATTATGTGGCGTATCTATTCGCACTCTTATTCTCGAAAAATAAAGCATTGCACGGTCACCGTATTAATAGCCTTACTGTGTCAAATCTGTTTAGGCCTTGCGGTTGTTCATTGGCATTTCCCTTTAAGCGTAGCGCTTGCTCATAACTTAATGGCAGCCATGTTGTTATTAACAATGGTTAGACTATGTTTCCACTTAAAAGCAAGAACTTAGGAGGCGATAATGGCCTTAACATTACATACTGAAAAATCAATATTTTCTCATGGTCATGCGTTGTTAAAAGACTATCTTGCGATTAGCAAATTTAAAGTCGTTGCGATGCTTGTTCTCACCGCATGGGTCGGTTTAGCACTTGCTCCTGATATGGGGCGAGGTCTTTTTGTTCAATTGGCAAGTTTGTTGGGTATAGGTTTACTCTCAGCCGCTGCTGCGGTGATTAATCATGTTGTTGATAGTGAAATTGATAGCAAGATGGCGCGTACTCGCCACCGTCCTGTCGCTAAGGGGCGTTTGAGCAAGCAACATGCTTTAAGTTTTGCAGCTGCTATTGGTACTGCAGGCTTTATGATGTTGATCATTTGGGCAAACACCTTAACGGCGATACTGACACTTTTTGCGTTAGTGGGTTATGCATTTATTTACACTTCTTTTTTAAAGCGTGCCACACCCCAAAATATTGTTATAGGGGGGCTGGCCGGTGCTATGCCACCCTTATTAGGGTGGGTGTCTGAAACGGGTCATATGGCGGCAGCGCCTTGGCTACTTGTTATGATTATTTTTACCTGGACTCCGCCTCACTTCTGGGCGTTAGCGATTGCGCGTAAAAGTGACTATGAGCGAGCAAAAATTCCGATGTTACCCGTTACTCATGGTATCGAATTTTGTAAAACATGTGTGGTCGCTTACTCTGTTTTACTGGCATTGGTGTGTGTATTACCTTATTTAATTGGTATGTCAGGGGGCATATACTTAATGGCGGCAAGTGCGTTAAATGCCATTTTCGTTTATAAAGCATTAAAGCTAAAACTGGGTGGGAAAGATGATACCGCGATGGACTTATTTCGTTTTTCAATTGTGCATTTAATGCTACTCTTTATCGCCTTATTTATTGATAAATGGTTGCTTTTATGACGCGTTTTTTAGTGGCACTTTGTTTGGGAGTGGTGTTTTTTTTAACGGGCTGTAGCCCCGAAAAATCACCTCCCGATGTGGATGCGCTGGTGTATCAGCAAGCCAAGCCTGTTAAGTCATTTACATTGATTGATCAGCATGGCGACACCGCCGATAATAGTCGCTTCAAAGGTCATTGGAATTTAGTCTTTTTAGGTTACACAAGTTGCCCTGATATTTGCCCAATGACGTTGGCTAAATTGACCAGTGTGCAACAGCAGCTGAGCCAAGATTACACGGTACAAGTGTGGTTTGTAGCGGTTGATCCAAAACGAGATACCACCGCAAAACGCAAAGCCTATATTGATTATTTTAACCCTGATTTTTTAGCCGTATCAGGCCCTCATAAACAGCTCTTTCCCTTTGTTAGAGATTTAGGGCTCATTTACGCGATTAATGACAGTGATGAGCAAGAATATGCTGTTGATCACAGTGCGTCAGTCGTGATGGTTGACCCCGATGGCGCGGTACGCGCAATTTTCAAACCCGAGTTTAAACAGGGCAGTGTTCCGCTTATTAACGCCAGTACGTTAACAGAAGAGTTTAAAAAAATTGCAGATTATTATCACTAAGTATCTGTATAGACAAGTGTGATTATTTTCGAGGGAGCGATTGCTCCCTTTTTTGATTTCAACATGTAAGCTACTAAAAAATTTTACAATTTTTTAATTCAATTAATGGCAATTTTAATAACTCGGTCTAAGCTTTTGTTATGAATTGTTTTAAGCAGGGAAAGTGCCAGTAATGTTGAAGCTTCCTACTGAATTAGCCATCACTCAAGTCGAATCACTACATCAAGATTTGTTGCAAGAGTTGTCAGCAAACGATGATATTTGCCTTGATATTAGTGAGGTGACTCGTGCCGATACGGCCTCAATTCAGCTGTTATGTTCATTACAAAAGCATTTGCTTTCAGTCCAACACAAAATTATTTGGGTAGGCGAAAGCAAGCCGTTGCAAGAGGCAATAAATAGTTTGGGCTTAAGTCATTATCTTGTACTTGAGAATACCAATTAAGAGGTTTTTATGAAAAGAATTTTAGCTGTTGATGACTCTGCATCTATGCGACAAATGGTAGGTTTTACGCTAAAAAAAGCAGGCTTTGAAGTCACGGAAGCAAAAGATGGCAGTGAGGCGTTGAACATAGCTAAACAGCAAGGTTTCGATGCCGTTATATCCGATGTGAATATGCCAGTGATGGATGGTATTACGCTCATACGTGAATTACGTAGTTTACCAAACTATAAATTTACCCCTTTATTGATGCTAACGACCGAGTCTGGCCTTGATAAAAAATCCGAAGGAAAAGCAGCGGGGGCAACGGGATGGATTGTTAAACCATTTAATCCTGAGCAATTGTTAGCGGTTTTAAAAAAAGTGATTCGCTAACAATAGGAGCGGGGCATGAGTATAGATCTAAGCCAATTTTATGAAGTGTTTTTCGAAGAAAGCTTTGAAGGACTGGATGCTATGGAGGCTGAGTTATTAAACTTAGTTCCGGGCGAAGAAGACTCAGAAACAATCAACACTATTTTTCGTGCCGCGCATTCTATTAAAGGGGGCAGTGGTACATTTGGCTTTAATTCTGTTGCTGATTTTACCCATGTTTTAGAAACGCTGTTAGACCAAATTCGGGAAGGTTCACGAGATTTAACGGCTGAACATGTAAACTTATTACTAAAATCAGTAGATTGTTTACGAGCTTTACTTAGAGCATTGCAAGCAGAGCAGCAACCCGACTTAACCGAAGCGGATGAACTGCGAATCAAATTCGAAGAAATACTCGGTATGCGTGCGGCAAGTAAAGTGGCAGAGCCTGTGCAGGAGCCACTCAGCGAAAACAGTATTAATACTTTCCAAATCGATTTTAAACCACATCATCACCTATTTAAAACCGGCAATGAACCGCTGTATATGATCAGTGAATTAGCTGAGTTAGGTGACTTAGAAACTCAAGCGTTTCAAGATGCTGTTCCTGATATTACCGACCTCGCCCCCGAAGATTGCTTTTTGTCGTGGCGTTTTTTCTTAACCACAGAAAAAGACCAGAGTTGTATCGAAGAAATTTTCGAATGGGTTGAGGATGACGCCGATATTACGATTACCTTATGCGGCGGTTTATTTGGTGATGAAGTCGCTGTGAGCGCGGCGCCATCAACGCAGGTCGAGACTGACAACAAAAATGAAAAAGCAGCCACCAAGCCCGATGCCGAAGTAAAGAAAGTCTCTGCTGTAAAATCAACAACAACCAACACCGAATCCACCTCAATCCGTGTTGGTATTGATAAAGTTGACTCCTTAATCAACATGGTTGGTGAGTTAGTCATCACACAAGCTATGCTGACTCAATTAGGTGAGCAAGAAATTACTGAAGCCACGATTGCATCGTTGCAAGAGGGGCTTGCTCAACTTGCACATAACACCCGCGATTTACAAGAAAGTGTTATGCGTATCAGAATGTTGCCTATTAGTTTTGTGTTCAGTCGTTTTCCTCGTTTAGTCCGCGATATTTCGCAAAAACTAGACAAACAAGTCGAACTGAAACTACTTGGTGAGCAAACTGAGTTAGATAAAACGGTGATGGAGAAGATTTCTGACCCGATGGTGCATTTGGTTAGAAACTCGCTTGATCATGGCCTTGAAACGGTCGATAAACGTGTTGCTGCCGGTAAAAATCCGGTTGGTACCGTGACGCTTAATGCCTTTCATCAAGGTGGTAATATTGTCATTGAAATTATGGATGACGGACAAGGCCTCAATACCACCAAAATACGCGAAAAAGCCATTAAAAATGGCTTGATATCAGAAGCAGACGATCTATCTGATAATGAAGTTAACGAACTAATTTTCTTACCCGGCTTTTCAACGGCTGACCAAGTGAGCGACTTGTCGGGTCGCGGTGTTGGTATGGATGTGGTTAGACGAAATATTGAAGCCTTGAGTGGTTCCGTTGAAGTGTCGTCTGCCCCAGGTGTTGGTTCAACGTTCACCATTCGCTTACCACTCACGCTGGCTATATTAGATGGTCAACTTGTTCGTGTGGCTGAGCATACCTACATTATTCCACTTATTTCGATTATTGAATCGTTGCAAATCGATATCACGAAGGTCAGTCGAGTTGGAAAAGATTTGGATGTGTTGCGGCTACGCGATGAATACATCCCGATTTTACGTCTATACAGTATTTTTAATCATCAAGGTGCGATTGAAACACTGGATAAAACCTTACTGGTGGTGGTGGAAAGTGATAACCAAAAAATTGGTTTATTGGTTGATGACTTATTATCCCAGCAACAGGTTGTTATTAAGAGCTTAGAGGCGAATTATCAAAAGGTCGATGGCGTCTCAGGGGCAACAATCTTAGGGGATGGCCGCGTTTCACTGATTGTTGATATTAGTGGCTTAATTAAGTTATCAGGGCTTAGAAAGCCCGGCAGTCAAGAGCTAATAATAGAGTCAAAAGCTAACTTGGAGGCGTCATGATTGCAGCACACGATGACCTACATAATAAGCTGAATATTGAGCAAGACCAAGATGTTAAACAGTTTCTAACCTTCTTTATGGCTGAAGAAGAGTACGGTGTAGATATTTTAACTGTGCAAGAAATACGCAGTTGGGAAGAAATAACGGTTATTCCAAACTCACCCGATTTCGTCAAGGGGGTGATCAACTTACGTGGCACGATAGTGCCTATTGTTGATTTGCGGTTGCGATTTGGTATTCCGGCTATTGAGTATGGGCCACTCACCGTGGTGATTGTACTGAAAGTAGAGTTAGAGAACGCAAGTAAAATTATGGGCATCGTTGTTGATGCTGTTTCGGATGTCTATAGCATTGCTGAGCATGAGGCAAAAGCAGTGCCACATCTATCTGACTCAGATAACGCACAGTACGTTGCGGGGTTAGTAAATGTGGGTGAAAAAATGGTCGCGTTACTCGACCTACAAAAAACAATGGACATTTAATTGGGTAGATTAACAAGAAGGTGAAGGGTATGGGATGGTTTAGCAGTCCTAAAAATGTTGAGTCAAATAATGATTTGGTTGTTGCAGCATTAAATAAATCGCTTGCAGTGATTGAGTTTCAACCGTCTGGGTCGATCATTACTGCCAATGCAAATTTTTTAAATGCCATGGGCTATCGGCTAGAAGAAGTTCAGGGTCAACATCATTCAATGTTTATTGCAGAAGAAGATGCACAAAGTCCCGAATACCAACAGTTTTGGCAGCGCTTGCGCAGCGGTGAATTTATTTCGGATGAATTTAAACGGTTCGGTAAAAACGGCAAAGAAATTTGGATCCAAGCAACCTATAACCCAATTATTGATAGCAATGGTAGCGTAGTCAAAGTGATTAAATTCGCCAGCGATATCACTGCACAGAAGGAGCTTGAAAAACAATCTAAACGTGATGCTGACCTGTCAAATGCACTGCGTGTATGCCAAGCAAATGTGATGATGGCTAACAATGATTTAGAAATAGTGTTTGTAAATGAGCAAGTGAAGCAAATGCTCAAAGCACGTGAAGCCGCATTGAAAACAGTGCTGCCTAGCTTTTCTGTTGAAAATTTAATTGGCACCTGTGTTGATGATTTTCATAAGCATCCTTCACATCAACGTGAATTACTAAAGAATTTATCTGAACCCTATAAAACGACGCTGCGCTTAGCGGGTCTTATTTTTAGCTTGATTGCAACCCCTTGGGTTAATTCGTCGGGTAAGCGTTTAGGGACAATTGTTGAATGGCAAGATATCACTGACAGTGTCAATAAAGCAGAAGCCGAAAAGCGTGAAGCTGAAGAGAATCTACGGGTACGTCGCGCGCTTGACCGCGTAGGCACTAACACCATGATTGCCGATGCGAATAACGACATCATCTATATGAACGAAGCGGTACTCAATATGATGAAAGTGGCAGAGAGCGATCTTCGAAAAGACTTGCCTAACTTTAACAGCAGTAATTTACTCGGTCAGAATATTGATGTGTTCCATAAAAACCCTGCACATCAACGTAATTTATTATCAAAACTGAGTGATACCTACAGCACTGAGATTCAAGTAGGTGGACGTACTTTTGGTTTGGTAGCTAACCCTATTTTTACCCCTGAAAACGAACGAATTGGAACGGTTGTTGAGTGGGAAGATAGAACCGCAGAAGTTGCTATCGAGAAAGAAATCGCTGGTCTGGTAACCGCTGCAGGTAAAGGTGATTTAGAGGCACGAGTTGAAATTGCGGGTAAAACTGGCTTCTTCTTACGTTTAGCACAAGGCCTAAATAGCTTAGTGGGTATTGTAGATGATGCCGTAAAAGACACTGCCAATATGCTTGATGCTATGGCCAATGGTGATTTATCTAAGCGTATTGAACAAGAGTACCAAGGTTCATTTGATAAATTAAAACGCGATGCGAATGCCACGGCTGATAAGTTAACGGAGGTTATTAACCGCATAAATACATCAGCGACACTGGTGGCCAGTGGTGCAGAAGAAATCTCGCAAGGCAATGCAGACTTAAGTCAACGTACTGAAGAGCAGGCATCTTCGCTTGAAGAAACAGCATCAAGTATGGAAGAGATGACCAGTACAGTTCGTCAAAATGCCGATAATGCAAAAGAGGTTAACGAGCTTGCCGAAGAGACTCGTAGCAAGGCACAAAAAGGAGGCGAGGTTGTCAACCGTGCCGTAACGAGTATGTCGGCTATTAATGAATCGAGTAAGAAGATAGCAGATATCATCAGTGTAATTGATGAAATTGCCTTCCAAACTAATCTACTTGCATTAAATGCCGCGGTAGAGGCTGCACGTGCTGGTGAACAAGGGCGTGGCTTTGCGGTTGTTGCGGGTGAAGTGCGTAATCTTGCACAGCGCTCAGCTGCTGCGGCAAAAGAAATTAAAGAGCTTATTCGCGACAGTGTCGGCAAAGTTGAAGATGGCACATTATTGGTGAATGAATCAGGTTCAACGTTACAAGAAATTGTCACAGCGGTACAACGCGTAACGGCCATGATTTCGGATATTGCGCAGGCATCGGAAGAGCAAAGCTCAGGTATTGAGCAAGTAAATAAAGCCATTGCACAAATGGATGAAATGACACAGCAAAATGCGGCGCTTGTTGAGCAGGCATCTGCAGCAGGTGAATCAATGGCAGAACAAGCCAATGATATGCGCCGCTTGCTTAACTTCTTCTCGCTATCGAATCAAGAGGAAACAGACATCACAAGCAGAGTGACAGCGTCACCGATTAAACAATCGAGCCCGTCTGGGCGCTCAGCTCCCAAAGGAAATAACTTTGTTGACCCAGGCGATGAGTGGGAAGAGTTTTAATACGCTTGCCGTTTCACCATAGTGAATGTCAATGGTGTGAACTAACACAGCTTATTGAGCAAAAAGACACGGCAAGGTGACCAAGGTAAGGGGATCATGAGTAACCGCTTACCTGCAGTGGGTTACCTTACGTATCGGTGCAATCATGCTTAACACGCTTATGATCGTCTCGCTGTTTTTACCCGCGGGACTGATTAACCACTTAAGTTAATGGTTTGACTATAATGCGCGCACTCTTTGAGGCTAGTGGGTCCAGACATGAAAGAGTTTTTACTGACAGACAGTGATTTCAAAAACATTTCGTCACAGGTATATGATGCTTGCGGTATTGTGCTTGCTGAACATAAACGAGAAATGGTGTATTCACGCCTAGCAAGGCGTATACGGCTTCATAAGCTTAAAAGCTTTAAAGAGTACTTAGATTACTTAGAAAAGCATAAAGAGCATGAGTTTAGCGAGTTTATAAATGCAATTACCACCAACTTAACCTCTTTCTTTCGTGAGCCTCATCACTTTAGTTACCTAAAAAATACCATTGTACCTAAGCTGCTCGTTTCTAATGCGAAGAGCAAGCGAGTACGTGTTTGGTCGGCTGGGTGCTCTACAGGTGAAGAGCCTTACACAATTGCAATGACCCTAAGTGATTTATTTCCAAAAGATTGGGATGTGAAAATACTGGCCACCGATCTTGACTCTAATGTGCTCGCGAAAGCACAAGCAGGCACTTACACGGCTGCGAATGTAAATGGCTTAGAAGACAGTCAGCTTAAGCGTTGGTTTCTAAAAAGCCACGATGGACAGCTTTATAAAGTGAAACCAGCGCTACAAAAAAACATTTTTTTTAAGCGCTTAAACTTACTGCAAAGTTGGCCAATGAAAGGTCCTTTTGATGTGATTTTTTGTCGCAATGTGGTGATTTACTTTGATAAGTCGACCAAAGATACACTCTTTCGACGCTATTATGAGTTACTTAGTAACTCAGGCCATTTATTTTTGGGGCACTCAGAGACACTCGGCAAAGATCACAGAGAGTTTAAGAATTTAGGCCAAACGATCTACCAAAAGGTGGTCTATGAACACTCATTATAAAGCAGTTTTACCAGGGTTTGAGCATGTAAAACGCTTTTGGGATAACCGCAGGCAAAAGGTGATAGTGAAAGTATTGCCGGGTGAATTCTATGTTTCAAAATCGGATGAACTCATCACCACGGTGTTAGGGTCTTGTATTGCAGCGTGTATCTACGATGATGGGTTAGGCATTGGTGGCATGAATCACTTTATGTTACCGATTGAAAAAGGCGTTGATCCCGCTAATGCGCATAGTCTTAATTGTCGTTATGGCAACTGGGCTATGGAGTACTTGATCAATGAAATTCTGAAAAATGGTGCCTCAAAACGAAACTTAAAAGTAAAGTTATTCGGCGGGGGTAAAATTATTCGCTCCATGACAGATATCGGGGTGGGTAATATTCGTTTTGCAAATGCTTATGTACTTGAAGAGGGTTTAGATTTAGTATCTCACGATGTAGGTGGACCTTGGCCTCGTAAGATCATCTTTGATCCGCAAACGGGAAAAGCACAGGTGAAAAAGCTACGTGAACTACATACAGATAAACTTGAAGAACGTGAAGTTAAATACTTACACGAAATTGAGCAACAAGATGCAAAAACGGATATTGAGCTATTTTAGGAGAGCATATGATCAAAGTCCTTATTGTTGATGATTCTCCTTTGATACGCGGATTGCTTAAAGAGATTCTTGAGCAAGCAGATGATATTCACGTTGTGGGGTCTGCAGAAGACCCTTACGAAGCGAGAGAACAAATAAAACGCCTCAACCCTGACGTGTTAACGCTTGATATTGAAATGCCCAAAATGGATGGTTTAAGTTTTCTTAAAAACTTAATGCGTTTACGGCCTATGCCGGTGGTAATGATATCAACATTAACACAAAAGGGATCGCCCATTACCCTCGAAGCGCTTGAAACGGGAGCGGTTGATTTTATAGCAAAACCGACTGCTAACGTGTCTCAAAGTTTGCAGCGGTATGCGCATTTATTACATCAAAAAATACGTACAGCGGCTGGTGCTCGGGTTCGTACATTCAAGGAGCAGAACCTAGAAGCCGATAGCGCCTTATCAACCTTACAATTTAAAGCAAATAGTGTGCTGGCGATTGGTGCTTCGACAGGTGGCACCGAGGCAATTAAAGAGGTTTTGGTGCGTATGCCTGAGCAATGTCCACCTATTGTCATTACGCAGCACATTCCGCCAGTATTTAGCACTTCGTTTGCTATGCGTATGGATCGTACCTGTAAAATTAATGTCAAAGAGGCAGAGCACGGGGATAAATTACGCCCCGGTTGGGCTTACATTGCACCGGGCGATCAACATTTAAGTGTTGTAAAACAGGGCTCTGCTTTGTATTGCCAACTCGATACATCTGAATTAGTTAATCGCCATCGACCTGCAGTGGATGTATTGTTTAATTCGTTATTGGTTGCGTGTCCAAAAGCCACGATTGCCGCGTTACTCACTGGCATGGGGAGTGATGGCGCGAAAGGGTTACTGGCATTAAAACAAGCGGGTGCTTATACAATTGCACAAGACGAGTTATCGTCAGTGGTGTGGGGCATGCCAAAAGCCGCTATCGAACTGGATGCGGCTCATGAAATTGTGCGTCTTGATAAAATTACCGCGCAAATGCTTAAGCAAGCCGTTAAGGTGTGATCACCCAAGGCTGTGAAAACCAATAATAGCTGCCTTTTTTCTCAATCGAAGGGGCCGTACAATTAAAACGTGAACGGCCACTTTTCAATTTAGCTGGCGAGATAATTTGCACCGTGTCTTTGCTTGTCCAATTTAAGTCTGCTTGACCAATCCCCGAGACATAGCACGCAAATTGGCTTTTATGAAAGTCTTGCATATCAAATTGAATGCTTAAGCTAGGTGGATTCTCGTTAGTAACACTGTCTGAGTAATTTAACGCTTTGATAGTGAAAGCCTGTGACGCTAATTTTGTCGATAATGTATCAAGTTTTGAGTAAAAGCCTGATGCAGGGAAGCGTGGTAAACGGGTAAAGTCAGAATGAATACCCACCGCACCTGAGTGTTGACCAATACCAACAAAGCCAATTGACTTAACCAGTGCTTGAAGTGAATTATTAAATTCGCCATAGGGATAGGCTACGTATTTATAGTCATGACCAATCTCTTCTTTGATACGCTTTTGTGCTGCGAGAATGTCGTTTTTAGTCCGTGCTTGCCATTGTGCGTCAGTTTCACCCTGTTGCTTTAAATGCATGTAATTATGCGTTTGGGTGTGATTACTAATAAGTGCCCCTTTTTTAGAAAGCGCTTTTAATTGCTGCCATGTCATGACATAGCTTTTACCTTCATCAATCAGTTTAGGATTAACAAAAATAGTGTAGGGGTAGCCGAACTTCTCAAGAATTGGCGCGGCTTGTTCATAATTGTTTTTATAACCATCGTCAAAGGTAATTGCGACGGTTTTATCGGTTAATTCTTTGCCAGATTGCAGTGAACTAATTAGCTCATTTAATGGCACTACAGTAAAGTGATGATCTTTTAAATACTGCATGTGTTTTATAAATGTTTCACTGCTGACACTGGTGACCGCAGGAAGGGTTTCACTCACATGATGATACTGTAAAATAACGGCGCCGTGGGCACGCATTGATAAACCTAACAGGACTGCAAAAATTACATGAAACATTTTCTTAAACGTCATAAGGCACACCATAAAAGTTTGCTGTTATTAGCCGGTCCAATGATCTTATCAAATATTACTGTCCCACTGTTAGGATTAGTTGATACTGCCGTGATTGGTCACTTAGGAAGTGCTCACTACTTGGCGGGGATAGCATTAGGCTCTACGGTTATTTCGTTACTATTTTGGCTGGCAGGCTTTTTAAGAATGAGTACGACGGGGCTGGTGGCACAAGCTTACGGTAAAAATGACCTTACTTTGCTAGGTGAACTGTTAAAGCGTAGTTTGTTGCTTGCAACTGGGGTTGCGTTGTTATTAATCGCGCTCAGCACACCAATTCAATCCTTAATGGCTTACTTGTCAAATGCCAATCAAGCTGTGTTAGAACAGGCGTATAGCTATTTTTCTGTTCGTATTTTTAGTGCGCCAGCGGCCCTGTGTAATTTGGTGCTATTAGGGTGGATGCTTGGCGTACATTATGGACGAGGTCCATTTTATTTATTATTAATTACCAATATCACAAATATTGTGCTCGATATTTACTTTGTGGTTTTTCTTAATTGGGGAGTGGCGGGCGCGGCTTGGGCCTCGCTTATTGCCGATTATATCGCATTCGGTTTTGCTGTTTTTCTGGTGTTACAACTTGCTAAAAAGCAAGGTATTAATTTGGCCGTTAAAGCATGGTTAAGCGTAGCTAAAATAGGCGAGCTGCTTAATTTAAACCGCGATATTTTCATTCGTTCACTGGCACTGCAATTGTGCTTTAGCTTTATGACTTTTTATGGTGCTAGAATCGGTGAAACAACATTAGCAGCTAATGCCGTATTGCTGAACTTTCTGATGTTGGTGAGTTTTGCTTTAGATGGTATTGCTTATGCGAGCGAAGCAAAAGTAGGCAAAGCCAAAGGGGAGCAGAGTGTTGAACAGATCAAACTTTGGGTGAATTTAAGCTTGTTCTGGGGAGGACTCTTTGCGCTCTTTTATAGCCTGATTTTTTTCGTGTTTGGTAGCGCTATTATTCGCCTTTTAACCGATGTGCCTGAGGTTGTCAGTATGGCTACACACTACTTACCTTGGGTCATTATATTGCCCATTGCGGCCATGGGGTGCTTTTTATTCGATGGTGTATTTGTTGGTTTAACACGCGCAAAAGACATGCGAAATACCATGCTAATAAGCGCGACATTTGGTTTCTTTGGGTTATTTTGGTTGGTAAGCGACTGGCAAAATCATGGATTATGGTTCGCTATGACAAGCTTTATGTTATTGCGTGGCGTTACGTTATGGCTACGTTATCGCGCAATGGTTAAGCAACAACAGTTGTTAATTTGAGTGGTTATTTCCACAGGTCAGGGTCATCATCTTTAGGGGATGTACGCTTAAGCACTTGTGCGAAACGGTTCGCAAAAATACCTAAGTAGCCCCAAAACGCATAAAACAATGCAACAGCTAAAATGACAAGCCCCACGAGCTGGAAAATTGCGGGTCCATAATAGCCGATAGCAATGAATATCACGGCTAGCACAAACAGTGCTAAGCCGCGAAGAAAGCGTTTTAGGCTTAATTTGGGGTCGCTACCTAAGCGAAAAACCCACTGCTTAAGCATCTTAAGCGCTAATTAGTAGTATGAGTGCTCACCCGGGTTGTGATCAGTAATATCTCTCACCCCTGTGATCTCATCAAATTTAGCGATCATTTCTTTTTCGATGCCTTCTTTTAACGTCACATCGATCATTGAACAACCATTACAGCCACCACCAAATTGCAGTACTGCAATACCATCGGCTGTAATTTCCACAAGGCTTACTTGGCCACCGTGGTTAGCAAGTTGCGGGTTAACTTCGGTTTCAAGCATATGTTGAACACGTTCTTGAAGCGTCGCATCGTCGGTCAGCTTACGTGCTTTTGCATTCGGTGCTTTAAGCGTTAGCTGAGTACCCATTTTGTCAGTCACAAAATCGATTTCAGCTTCTTGTAAGAAAGGAGCACTTTCTGCATCAACAATGGCATCAAAACCATTAAATGGTAAACGAATGTCGCTTGCTTCAACTGCGTCTTCAGGGCAGTAAGAAACACCACACTCAGCTTGCGAAGTACCTGGGTTTACAACAAACACACGAATGTTAGTTTGTTCAGCTTGGTCTGCTAAAAGTTTAGCAAAATGAGATTGTGCAGATTCAGAAATAGAAATCATAAAACGAACTATACTTGACTAAATTACTCGGATACTGCCTATCATACTCCGCTCATCGTGTTGTCGCCAGTGTTGAGCGTAAAAAGTTGCATCTATTTTATCGAATGGTAGCGTGAAAACATCAAACAATAACAGGTGCTATCTATGCGTTTAATAATAACAATATTAACCATGCTAGTGAGTTTTTCAGCATTAGCAAAACCACTTTCCTATTATTTTGAAGAAGATGTGAAATTTGATCCGCTTATTCCAACCCCGCAAGAGGTTTTAGGTTACGAAGTGGGCGAGTGGCATGTACGCCATGATCAACTTGTTCAGTATATGCAAATATTGGCAGACAAAAGTGAGCGTATTAACATTGAAGTAATTGGCCGGACGCACGAGCAGCGACCCTTGGTCATGTTAACGATTACTGCGCCAGATAAATTAGGCCAAGTAGAGCAGATTCGTAAAGCACATTTAGCTCGCCTAAGCGGTGGAAATACTGACTCAAGCAAGCAACCTGCGGTTGTGTGGATGGGTTACAGTGTGCATGGCAATGAGTCTTCAGGTAGCAACGCATCGCTATTAGTTGCTTATTATCTTGCAGCGGCACAAGGGCCTGAAATTGACACCTTATTAAACAACACCGTTATTTTATTAGACCCCTCTTTGAATCCTGATGGCTTAGCGCGTTTTGCGAATTGGGCAAATAGCAATCGAGGCATGAACTTATCATCGGACCCTGAAACACGTGAGCACCGTGAAAGCTGGCCGAGCAGTCGTACTAACCATTATCTTTTTGATTTAAATCGTGACTGGTTGTTACTACAACATCCTGAGTCACGTGCACGTATTGCCCAGTTCCATCACTGGAAGCCTAATATTTTAACTGACTTTCATGAAATGGGCCCAAATAGCACATTCTTCTTTCAACCGGGAATATCAACGCGTAAACACCCAATTACACCAGAAGAAAATGTGACATTAACGAAAGCAATTGCAAATTATCATGCAAAGACGCTTGATGAGCACAATGCGCTGTATTTTACTGAAGAAAGCTTTGACGATTTTTACTATGGCAAGGGATCAACCTACCCGGATGTAAATGGTGGCGTGGGTATTTTATTTGAACAAGCCAGTTCTCGTGGGCACTTACAAGAAACAATTAACGGCCCGTTGAGTTTTCCATTTACTATTAAAAATCAACTGTTAACGAGCTTATCTACATTCCAAGCAGCGATTGATAATCGCCAAGACTTACTAGACTATCAAGCTGAGTTTTACACTAAAGCCACGGATCTTGCTGGCGATGAAGATTTTAAAGGCTATGTGGTAAAAGGCGGCGCTGATAATAGCCGCATGGCGTATTTTTTAGACGTGTTAAAGCAACACCAAATCAATGCGTATTTGCTTGAAGAGCCCTTAAAAGTGAATGGTCAGAGCTTTTCTGAAAAAAGCTACTACGTGCCATTAGCACAGCCACAATTTCGTTTAGTAAAAGCGATTTTTAGCGAGCAACAACGCTTTGTTGACAATACTTTTTATGATGTTTCGGGCTGGACATTGGCCCATGCATTTAATTTAGAGTTTGCCAAAGTGAGCAGCAATTGGGGCTTAAACATTGCAAAAATGCCGTGGCAGAAAACGGTTAAATCAAGCTTCGCTGCGTTACCACAAAGCTATGCTTATGCATTTAAGTGGGATGACTACCTTGCTCCTAAAATGTTAAATAACTTACTTAAGCAAGGTGTTCAAGCACGTGTTGCGCTTAGTTCACTTACAGCAAAAACACCCGCAGGTGAGGTTGCTTTTGAGCCAGGCAGTATTTTATTACCAGCCGGTATTCAAACAGACCCTAATTGGGTGCGTTATTTAAACCAAGCACAAACAGATTTCGGTATTGAAATTGTTCCCATCAGCTCTGGTTTAACAGTGAAAGGGGCTGATTTAGGGTCTCGTTCTATGGCTGTTGTTAAAGCACCTAAGGTACTGCTTATTGGTGGCGAAGGAACCAGCCAATATGAGTTAGGCGAAGTGTGGTATTACCTTGATCGCTTTGTTGATATTGCCCCGAGTATTATTGAAATGGAGCGTTTAGATAATATTAACCTCGATAAGTACAGCCATATTGTGCTTGCGCATGGTAATTATAATCGCCTTGATGATGCGACTAAAATTGCAATAAAAGCGTGGGTTCGTAAAGGCGGGGTAATCTGGGGCCATAAAGGCGGTGCTAAATTCTTAGCGGATCAGCAACTATTAAAAGCGAATTATTTGTCACGCCGTGATGTTGCAAGTGCATTTGATACAAAAGGCCTTACTTATGCCGATAAAGATGACTTAGCAGGGCGCCAACGCATTGCAGGTGCCATTTTTAATACTCACGTTGACTTATCGCACCCACTGACGTTCTCGCTTGAGCGCAATACCTTACCTGTATTTAAAAATAGCACTTGGTTACTTGAAAAATCGGAGGCACCATTTGTTAATGTACTTACTTATACAGACACGCCATTACTTGCAGGCTTTACTGATGATGTCAATGTGGAGCAGGTAGCAGGTGCTGCAGGTTTAATTGCGCACTCTTACGGAAAAGGCAGTGTGATTGGTATGACTGATAATCCCGTTTTTCGTGGTTACTGGTATGGAACAAGCCGATTACTAAGTAATGCATTGCTCTTTGGTCATGCATTTAGTGCATCGGGTGACTAATTAAGGGGAGTCAAACACGTAAGGATTGCCCATACTTGTTTGGCCCCTGCCTGTTTTAATGCCTCTGTTGCTGCGTTTAATGTAGCACCAGAGGTCATCACATCATCAACAATAGCCACCGATTTCCCTGTCAGATCTTGCTGACATACAAACGCATTTTTTACATTCTTTACCCGTTTTGTTTTACTTAGTTTTGATTGTGGCTGGGTGGCTTTTTGTTTATGAAGAGGCGTAATAACGTCTTGCTGTAAGCCCTCTAGAACCGGTAACCACGTTTGGCTTACTTGGTTATAGCCACGCGATAAAAAACGCCTTTTATGTAACGGCATTATGATAAATACATCAGGCCAGTGTGTGTTTGCTGCAAGGGCATGCTGCAGCTGTTTGGTTATGATTTGCTGTAAAGCCACTTTATAATGCTGTTGATTGTTAAATTTTAACTGTATGAGCCATTGTTTATAGGGTGCTTGATACCACGCACAGGCAATGAGATGATCAAAATGACAGTCAGGAAAAGCGTCACAAATATCGGGGCGATGTAAAAGGTTTGGATGACGTGCTAAGTCAAAAAGTGCAAGGTCATCCATACAGTGTGGGCAGAGTGACTGATTACTTTCAATGTGGCCCCTGCAACCCAAACAAAAATTTGGGAACAGCGCATCTAAAGCGACTTTAAACGCCTGAATTAAGCCCGCCATTGCATTCATTCCTTTAAACGCTATTATGAGCGCTAAGTGTGGTTGAGAGTTTATAAATATGCAAAATGAAATGGTGTTGTTACATGGCTGGGGAATGAATCAAGGTGTGTGGCAAGTCATTATGCCTGAACTTACGTTTTTTCATGATGGCGCTGTTCGCTGCTTAGATTTACCTGGGTTTGGTAACGCACAGTCAATACCAACACCTTACACTTTGCATGCTGCGGCAGAGCAGCTCAGTAGCGAACTAAATGAAGGATCAATACTTGTCGGTTGGTCACTGGGAGGGCTGTTTGCTTTGTATATTGCTGCGCACTGGCCTGACAAAGTGGCCAAAGTTGTGCTGGTAGCATCAACCCCATTTTTTGCCCAGCACGATGATTGGCCTGGTATTAAGCCGGACGTCCTGAATGCGTTTAAAGATCAGTTAGTGAGCCATAGAGAAAAAACCATAGAACGCTTTCTCGCTATTCAAGCTATGGGCAGTGAGTCTGCTCGTGATGATATAAAGCAGCTAAAATTATTATTGAATCAATACCCCGCTCCCAAAGAGCAGGCGCTAAGTGCAGGACTCGATATACTACAGCACGATGATTTACGCGCTATGTTTGCACAGTTAACGGTGCCTATAGTCGGCATTTTTGGTCGCTTAGATGCGTTAGTGCCTTATCGTGCTCTTAAGAAAATGCAGGCGCTGCAGCCTAATTTTGACTACGAGGTAATTGATAAAGCATCCCATGCCCCGTTTATTTCTCACAAAGAGGCATTTATAACAGCTCTTAAATCAGTGTGTTAAACAAAACCTAGCTTGAGGCCATAAAAATAGCGGGATTATACTTTATTTTGTTCGTTTTGTGAGCGATAATTACGGTTAGATCTCACTGTTGGAGACCATCATGGCAATCGGTTCTGTTTTTAATAATGCGGTAGAAGGTTATAACCGTGCTAGCCAAGGTATTGAAAAGGCAAGCGCTGAGATTAGCCGTGCCTCAATAGATCAACAAGATGATGCTCAGCTTGCGCAGCAGCGCCAATTACAAGCCGCTCGCCCCGATGAAGCAGTCACGCCTCCTGTATCACAACCCGCGCGTATTGATGAGTCGCTGGTCAACTTAAAAGTAGAAGAGTTTAATGCCAAGGCGAATATCAATAGCATTCAAACCGCGGATGAGGTACTGGGCACTTTAATCGATATTAAAGTA
Organism: Pseudoalteromonas lipolytica; assembly: GCF_900116435.1. Lineage (GTDB taxonomy): Bacteria > Pseudomonadota > Gammaproteobacteria > Enterobacterales > Alteromonadaceae > Pseudoalteromonas > Pseudoalteromonas lipolytica. The sequence goes on from NZ_FPAZ01000009.1 coordinate 55,307, forward strand.
TAAATATCATGAACATCGTTACTCCTTATCCGGCCATTAACTTAAACACTGCGAATGTGCATACAGAAAGTGCGCGCCGTGATAACCAGTTGCGCGAGGTAATCCCCGCACCTACGGCAACCAAACCCAGTAACGCTGAAAATAAAACTTTAAACGATGGCGAAAAAGCCAGACAACCAGGCACTGACGCTGGCACTTATGATGCGAAAGGCCGTCTTGATGACAACACCGTAGTTCAAGAACGCCAACAAGGCGATTCTGAGCAATCGGAACAAGAGCAACAAGAAACAAAGCAAGAACAAAAAAAAGAGCAACAAGTTGCTGAACAAGAGCAGCAAGATGCGGAACAAATAAAGGAATTAAAAGCCCGTGATACTGAAGTGCGCATTCACGAGCAAGCACATGCATCTGTCGGTGGGCAATATGCGGGTGCGCCAAGTTATGAGTATCAGCGCGGTCCCGATGGTACTAATTACGCTGTTGGTGGAGAGGTTCAAATCGATGTTGCACAAATCGAGGGGGATCCAAAAGCCACCATTGAAAAAATGCAAACTGTACGAGCAGCAGCGCTTGCTCCACAAGAACCCTCAGGTGCTGACCGTGCTATAGCGGCAGATGCAACGCAAAAACTTGCGGCGGCTCAAGCTGAGTTAGCGACTCAGTCTGATGACGATAAGCAGCAAAATGGGCAAGCGTCATTTAAAATTAACCGTGAATTTGCCAATGAAGATAGCCCGCAAGTGAGTGCATCGGAGACTAAAACAGCAAAGCGTGACGTGGAAGTAGATCAACGTGCTCAACGAATTGCTAATTTCTATCAAGCGGCAACCTCTGCTGCGGCTCAAAACCAATTTTCTGCGGTTATTTAACCTCATATTTTCTTACACATTACTTACTATAAATAGGGTTGTTCCTATTGTGGTAAAAAATTAGCTCTGTTAGATTGTCCACGATTTTAAATAAGGATGATTTAACATGAAATATGCTGTACTTATCGGTGCACTTTCACTTGTATCAACAGCTGTTATGGCACAAAACACCACACCTCTTAGCTATGATTATGTTGATGCTGGCTATCAGAAAATGAAAATTGATGATGCTGATGATCTTTCTCTCAAGGGCTATGGTATCAACGTCAGTAAACAATTTGCACAAAACTGGTATGTGCAAGGCCACTACTCAAAAGTATCTGATGACTTTACAGAGTTAGATATCTACGACAATGTGACTGTTTATGATATGAACAACAACCCAGTCGGTACGGGGCAGACCGAATATCTTTATCGTACAGAGTTAGATATCACGCGTTATGAGTTAGCTTTAGGCTATATTTACTCTCTGTCTGATGTGACTAAAATTGATTATTCAGCGAAGCTGGGCCAGCTAAAATTTGAAGGTGACGTACTGTACAAGCAAGATATCACTTATCAAGAACAAGTACTCGATACCAACTCTGAGAGATATTCTGATTCAGATACAGCTGATATTTTATCTGTAAATGCACAAATTAGGCACTTATTAACCGATTCAATAGAGCTAAATGCGGGTATCGGTTACGAGCGTCTGCATGATGAAGAAAGCGAAAATAATACCGTGCTTCATGTCGGTGCAAATTATGCGATTACAGCTGATTGGTTAGTGACCGCAGCGTATCGAGATGTAAACGACTATTCAGATCTTACCTTCTCAATTCGTTATAATTTTTAGTTAATTAGCAAGCTAGCGAACCTTTCGCTAGCTTCTTTTTATATATTATTTCTGTTCCTGCAATAGTGTTTTCTACAAAAAGCTACATTTTGTATAAATAATCCGCAACGCTTTATATATCACCACTTCAATGTTTACATAGTGTTAATTTTGTGTTTGAAATGTATACCTCACAGTTTGACCCTTCATAACGCCGCCTGTATATGTCTGTCTGCTAATAGAATTTAGTGTCTCAGCTTTTGCGTAAGCAAAGCTGTTTTAAATTAAATCAGTGGGAATCATATGCAACCTAGCAATAATAAAATAGCACACTTGAAAAAGAGCTCAGTTGCAGTACTTACAGCATTGTATGTAGGTACTTCAGGTTATGCTGCGGCAGAGCCGGGCTTTAATAAAGTGTCAGACAAAGGCTTTTATCAGCCAACATTTACAGCTGAAGATATCGCAAAGTATCAAGAACAAAAACAAATTGCTGATCATCCAAGCTTATTAAAGGGCAGTGTTGAGCGTTTAAATCAACATTATCAAAATCAACAACCAGAACATGTGTTCCAGCCTCAAGAGGGTGTGACAGGTGTTCAAACTTATATCGTTCAAATGACTGAAGAGCCAGTCGCGAGTTACCAAGGTGACATTCAGGGCTTTACTGCAACAGCGGTTACTGAATCTCGTTCGTTAATGGTTAATGAGCGCTTGGATACATCGGCACATAAGGTGCGTGCTTATCAGGGTTTCTTAAAGCAGCGCCAAACATCTGTATTAGGCAAGGCACGTGCCGTGGGTGCTAGCATTGATGTTAAAAAACAATTTACGTTAGCAAACAATGCCGTTGTTGTCGAAATGACGCAGGCGGATGCTGAGCTACTGGCTAAGCAATCGGGTGTGAAACGCATCACACCAAACCGTATTTTCGAACTACGTACAGACCGTGGCCCAGAGTTTATTGGCGCAGATCAATTATGGCAAGGCGCTACACCTGCATCATCAGTGGGTGTTAAAGGCGAAGGCATGGTTGTAGGTATTATTGATACAGGTATCAATACTGACCACCCTGCGTTTGCAAGCGATGAAGAGTACAGCAAATCAAATCCATTTGGTGCAGGTAATTTCGTTGGTGATTGTGAAGCTGATCCTACGTTATGTAATGACAAGTTAATTGGTGTTCGCTCTTACCCTGAAATTACGGCTGCGAATTCAGACTATCGATTTGCACGTGCTGATCGTCGTCCAGAGAATGGTGAAGACTACAACGGTCATGGTTCACATACTGCAAGCACAACCGCGGGTAACTACATAGAGAATACGCCACTTCAAGCAGCCACAGGTGAGAAAGTGAGTGATGGTGAAAACTTACCATTTACCTTTGATCACACCAGTGGTGTTGCACCGCGCGCGCACATTATTTCATACCAAGTATGTCACGCGGGCAACTCAGGCGACTTATACGCTGGTTGTCCTGAGTCGGCGATTTTATCTGCTTTTGAAGATGCAATTGAAGATGGCGTTGATGCGATTAACTTCTCAATCGGTGGCGGTGAAAGCTTCCCGTGGGAAGATCCAATGGAAATGGCATTTTTAAGCGCACGTGAGGCCGGTATTTCTGTTGCTGCTGCTGCGGGTAACTCAGGTCCGTACTATATGTCTGCGGATCATACATCACCTTGGGTGACGACAGTGGGGGCATCAACGCATGATCGCGTGATGGAATTAGGTGTTAAAACCATTAACAACTTCCAAGGTACACGTGCACCTTCTGTTGGTGAGTATGCAGGTAAGAGTTTCGCTGGTGGAATTACTGGTGAGGTTGTTTTGGCTGAGAATTACGACGACCCTAATGCTGACGATGGCTATGATGCAGCTAGCTGTAATGCCCCATTCCCTGCGGGTACTTTCACCGCAGACCAAATAGTGGTGTGTTTACGTGGTGATATTGCGCGTGTTGATAAAGCGAAAAACGTAGCTGCGGGTGGCGCAGGTGGTTTTATCCTGCAAAATATTGCTTTTGGCGAGAACGTTGTTGCAGATAACTATGTGATCCCAGGTATTCACTTATCTTCAAGTGCGCGTTTTGCTATTCGCAACTGGGTGAATGCTAACCCTGATGGCGCTGCAATTGCGACTATTGGTGAGCCGCAAAATAACTATTCGTTTGACGAAGAAGCTGGCAACCAGCTCGCTATTTTTAGCTCTATGGGCCCAAGTTATTATATTAACAACCTTGTTCCTGATTTGACGGCACCAGGTGTTGATATTTATGCTGCGAATGCTGATGACCAACCATTCACCGCCAATCCTAGAGCATCAGACTGGACATTCATGAGTGGTACGTCAATGGCTACTCCGCATGTAACCGGCGCCATGACTTTATTGATGCAAATGCACCCAGATTGGACGCCTGCTGAAGTACAATCGGCTCTGATGATGACGGCGAATAAAGTGCGCATTTCTAACGGTGTTACGTTAGTTGACCCTTACTACAACTTCATGACGGGAAGTGGCTCAATTGATGTTGCGCAAGCGGCAAATGCAGGTCTTATCATGGATGAGACAATCGAAAACTATCACAATGCTAACCCGCGTAATGGCGGTTTAGTGGAGTGGTTAAACCTGCCGACATTAGTAAACCAAGACTGTGAACTGACCTGTTCTTGGATGCGCACAGTGAAAGCGACTAAAGATGGTTCGTGGGATACAACAGCCTATGGTTGGGGTATTGAAGGCGAGCAAGAAAGTGCGGGTGTCGAAGTGAGTGTTACACCAAGTAACTTCACACTTAAAGCGGGTGAAACACAAGACGTGATGGTAACGATGAAGTTACCGAATATCATTCAGTCTAAACTAGACCCAGCAGAACCCGGCGCACCATGGGACAGCATTATAAACAAAAATGCGTGGTTTAACGGTAAAGTACTTTTTAAAAATACCGATGGTAATTCACCTGATGCTCACTTCACATTAGCGGCTAAAAATGTCATTGATGAGCTTCCAGCCATGGTTGATATCGATATGGCTCGTGCCAATGCATCAGAGTCAATCGTTGTGAATACTGACAGCTACAGTGAGTTTACACCAACTTATTATGGCCTTGTAAAACCAACTGAAGTAACAGCCAATATCTTAGGTGTATCACCTTATGTAACGAAAGACCGTGTAGAAAAAGCATGGGATATTCAGGCAATTGAGGTACCTGAAGGTACAAAACGCCTGATGATTAAAGTGGCATCAACAGAGCAAACGACTGATTTATCAGATATCGTTGAACCGCGTTGGCAAATTAAAAAAGCACACTTAGTGGTGGGTTATGATGCGAATGGTAGTGGCTCGTTCATGGTGTCGGATGAAGACATTGCTGAAGATCCAAATGCATTAATTAAAGCACTGAACGAAGAGATGATTTGTTATTCTTCAAGCAGTGTTGAGGATAACTACTGTAATATTATCGATCCTAAGCCTGGTAAATACTGGTTCGCTACCGCAGCGTTAGCTGGTTTACGCGATGTGGGTTATCAAACAGTGACTCACTATGCATTTGTGAAAGAGCAAAATACGGGTGAGTTCAGTGTGTCGGCTCCACAACAACATTCAGGTAATGGTAACTATGAAATTGCGATTAATTGGAATCTACCAGAAGCGCAGCTAAACGATGTGTATTACGGTGGTTTTGAACTGGGTGATTCAGAAGGTGCTGAAGGGACTTTAGGGTTTACATCAGTTAACTTTAAACGTGACGCTGAAGCGTTAACCCTTAATATTGATCAAGACTCAGCACGCGCTATGGATCTTGTAAATGTTAACGTGAAACTCAAAGCTAACTATGAATCTGACGCGCGCGATTACGCTTTAGCGTTAACCATTCCTGAGGGCATGGAAGTTTGGCCTGATACATTGACTTCTAACAACGAGTCAGTTGCTGCTTCATTGGGAGTAGAGGGCAACACTTTAACAATTAAAGGGACTCAAGAGGCTACTCGCAATGTTAAGCGTGATTATGTTGTCACGAATAACATCACTAATGAAATGTGTAAAACGCCAATGATCGATGAGTACTCAACAGGTGGCTACATCGATTTATGGGGTGACTTCCGCATTCAACCTGATGCTTCTTGGTATGAAGGTGGCTCAAATGTTTACTTTGATGTACCAATTGATTGGTTATTCTACAAACAAGGCGCTAAGTTTGAAGTTTATAATCAAGCAAACAACAACGAAGTACGTTTACACCCAACAGGTGCTATGCAATTTACACCAATTTGGTGGATGATGAGTGCGCACCGTGGTCCAGGTTTCTTAGTTGAAGCATTAGCCCCGTTCTGGCGTGGTTCATTTGAAATCACTAATCTACGTGATCCAAGCGATCCAACAGGGTTAACAATTGCAAGTCAATATGCAGAAGAACGTCCTGATCTTGGTGACCTTCTGTTCATGGAATTTGATAATGTTACCGACAAGAATACGGGTGATACTTATGATTATGAAGTGATCTTACGCAGTGGTATTGATGACCATGAAGGTAAGTTTGAAGCGATTTTTGCATACGACAATCTAGGTGCTGATATTGATACAGGCACTATCTTTATTGAAGGTGGTGACAGTGTTTATGCTACAACCGCGGGCTACAAAGACGGTGCTCTAAGCAATGTGATCGGTTTCGATGACCTTGGTAAAATCTTACAAGATGACTTAGTCATTTGTTTTGATTACGTGGGCCCTGAGCAAAGTGAAGTTGAATTTAACTTTACAGCGACAATAAAGCCAGAAGCGAAAGGCACCATGCAAGACATCGCGCTTGATTATCAATTAGGTAGCCAAGAGTCAGGTACATTAATGCACTCGATTGATGTACAAAGCAATCTGAAAATGGCTGATATGGTTAATATGACGGTTGCTGAAAATGGTCGTATTGATGGCATTGAAGTGATGGTTATTGATGCTGATCAATCGCCAAATGAGCTAGTAATCACGGGTGAACATGTGTCAGCTGAGGTGAACGGTATGTCGTTTAACCTGATCCCTGAACCACATTTCTTTGGAGAAACCCTTGTTACAGTTACAGTGCATGATAAAGCAAACCCATCAGACAAAATAAGCCAAGAGTTTTTACTGACGGTTGAGTCTGACGGAATAGAGTTAGGTTGTACTGATTCAGCTGCAACTAACTACGATGCGAATGCAAATAAAGATAATGGTAGCTGCGAATATCCAGTTAAAGTAACGCCTGATACAGAGGTGGAAGCGAAGAGCTCATCAAGTGGTTCATTCGGTCACTTCATCGTATTACTCCTTCCATTACTTGCACTACGTCGTCGTAAGTAATCGCTTTAAAGGCTCATTTTAGTGAGCCTTTAAAAACAAAAAAACCGCGTAAGCTTCATAACTTACGCGGTTTTTTATTAGCCTAATATAATGGCTACTTTTTAACTTTAGCGTTGGCAAAGGCATCGGCAAAGGCATTGCCCATGGCTGCATTACCAAAGTCACGTTTTGGTTTAGACGTGTTTTTTACTTTTTGAGCTGCGGCAGGTTTGCTTGTAGTTGCCGCTTTATTGCTGGTATCAACATCATCGTCTAAGCGCATGGTAAAGCTAATACGTTTACGAGCAGCATCCACTTCAAGCACTTTTACTTTTACGATGTCACCCGCTTTGACTACTTCACGCGGATCTGAGATAAACTTATTCGTAATAGCAGAAATATGCACCAAACCGTCTTGGTGAACACCTACATCAACGAAGGCACCAAAGTTTGCTACGTTTGACACCACACCTTCTAGAATCATGCCCGGTTTTAAATCGTTAATTGTTTCAACACCGGCTTTAAACTCGGCCGTTTTAAATTCAGGGCGCGGGTCGCGGCCTGGCTTATCAAGTTCTTTAATGATGTCTGTGACGGTTGGTAAACCAAATTTGTCGTCAATATAGTCGTTCGCAACAAGCTTGTTTAGTATATCTGAGTTACCGATTAAGCTATTGACATCCAGGTTGTTCTTTTCGCAAATACGCTTAACAATCGGGTAGGCTTCAGGGTGAACTGATGACTTATCAAGAGGGTCTGTACCATTAGTGATACGTAAGAAGCCCGCGGCTTGTTCAAATGCTTTTGGCCCTAAACGCTCTACTTTTTTAAGCTCAGAACGCTTGCTGAATGAGCCATTCGCATCACGGTAGTTGACAATGTTCTGTGCCAGAGTTTTGTTTAAACCCGATACACGAGTAAGTAACGGCACTGAAGCCATATTTAAATCAACACCGACAGAGTTTACACAGTCTTCAACCACCGAAGTCAAAGTTTGCCCCAACTGACTTTGTGACACATCGTGTTGGTATTGGCCCACACCAATTGACTTAGGTTCAATTTTAACAAGCTCTGCAAGGGGGTCTTGTAAACGACGTGCAATTGAAACAGCACCACGTAACGATACATCGAGATTGGGGAATTCATTCGCAGCAAACTCAGAGGCAGAGTAAACAGATGCTCCAGCTTCACTGACCATAATTTTGTTAAGGTTAAGCTCGCTGTTTGCTTTTATAAGCTCTGCGACGAGTTTGTCTGATTCACGAGATGCGGTGCCATTACCAATGGCGATTAACTCAACTTTATGCTGGCGACATAACTGTTCAAGCGTGCGCAGTGATTTTTCCCAATGATTTTGAGGGGCATGTGGAAAAATAGTTTGTGTCGTTAATAGTTTACCAGTGCTGTCTACAACAGCTATTTTACAGCCCGTACGTAAACCTGGATCTAGGCCCAATGTTGTACGAGGACCAGCCGGAGCTGCCATTAATAAGTCTTTTAAGTTCTTTGCAAATACGTCAATGGCACCGGTTTCGGCTTTTTCGCGCATCGCCCCTAAAAACTCATTTTCAAGATGTAAGCTTAATTTAATTTTCCACGCCCACTGCACTACGCTCATTAACCATGCACTCGCTGCTGAGTTGCTAACATCTAAGCGATAATGATCGGCAATCATTTGTGCGCAGATTTGTGCCGGATTTTCAGCACTGGGTTCAGGGTTAATATTGAGCTGCAATACGCCTTCATTTCGTGCTCTTAACATGGCTAAAGCACGGTGAGAAGGCACTTTTTTTAGTGGCTCTTGGTGTTCAAAGTAATCACGGTATTTTGCGCCATCATTTTCTTGGCCAGCAATAACGCGGCTCTCAATTTGACCATGTTGACTTATATGACTGCGGAATTTTGCAAGCAACTTAGCATCTTCAGCAAAGCGCTCCATTAAAATGAACTTAGCCCCATCGAGTACTGTTTTCGTATCAGCAAAACCAGCATCGGCATTGATGTAGTCAGTGGCGTGTTGTTCAGGGTCTAAGTTTGGATCATTAAACAGGGCATCAGCAAGTGGTTCAATACCTGCTTCAATTGCAATTTGCCCTTTGGTACGGCGCTTAGGTTTGAAAGGCAGATATAAATCTTCAAGCTCCGTTTTACTGTCCGCGTTATTAATATCCGCACTGAGCTCGGTTGTTAGTTTTCCTTGCTCTTTAATCGTGGCAAGTATAAAGCTACGGCGCTCTTCTAGTTCACGTAAATACGATAGGCGTTGCTCAAGTAAACGCAGTTGCGTGTCGTCTAAGCCACCCGTTACTTCTTTACGATAACGCGCGATAAAAGGTACTGTGGCACCTTCATCAAGTAATTTGATTGCAGCAACAACTTGTGGTTGCTGGGCATTTAGCTCAGTCGCTAAGCGTGCAGAGATATTGCTCATGCATAAACCTTTTTAAAAAATAGAAAATCAGTAAAACTGAAGATTAATTGCCTGAATAATATCACAATAAGAAGGCCTTAAAAGCACTGCTTTTAAGGCCCGCTGAAATAGTTCTTCACAACGCAAATTTTAATACTTAGTGAGGGTGATCGATGTGTTGCATCACTTCACTGAAGCTATTAGCAATGGGGTTGATATTAACAGGAATATGTAACTTTTTAGCAATTTGACGCGCAGAAATTAGCCCACAAATTTCATGCTCTTTACTGGTGACTAGCAAGAACATCATACCTTGATGCTCCATTGTTTGTAGTACATCGCCAATGCATGCGTAACTAATGCTTTGTAAGCTTGCACCCGCTAAATTACTAAGCGGTGTCATTACATCGTGTAATGTAATCTCGTCACGGTGCAGGTTTAAGCGCTGTGCAAGCATCATAATCTTAGAGCTTTGCAGGTCAGCACTTGATGTAATACCCAGTAACTTATCTTCACTATCAATTACTAAGATAAAGTCAGAACAGTGATTGCTAGTTTGTTTCAGCGCATTAACAATCGTTGTGTCGTAATGAGCGCGTAACGGGTCTTTACTGGTGAAGCTATTTAATACTTTAAGCGCCGGAGAGGTTAGGTCTAGGGTTGGCTCAACTTCATTTACAGCATTAGATAATGCGCCATTTGAAATGTCTTGTAGACGTAATTCTTTGAAATTATTCATTTTGATCACCATACATTTTAATAAAACTTTAATTGAAACAATTTTGAGTTAATTAAAAAGCAGGGGGACCTCGCTGATGCGCGCTGAACACAGAAATAACAGAACAAGGATTAACATACACCGCAACACGGCCATCTGGCAGTGGTTGATCTGCACTGGCAATCAGCGAAGGGGTATGTTTGTCAAAGTCAGTATCTGTATTGGCTGGGTCTGTACTGTCGCACGCAATGAAATGTGCGGTTGGCGTAACACTGTCTGAGTGGCTTTCAATGTCATTGGCGTAAGATATCAAACTCGCACTCATTAAAAGTGCGAATACAATGGCATTACTCATGATGCGATGTATTAGGTTTGACATACTTACTACCTTCTAAAACCTCAAGCACTAAATGCGTCTTGAGTCTCTTTAGTTATAGAACACATTTTTAGAGTAGACAATCACTAATTAATGTTTTCTGAATATTTAAAGATAAATTAGGGTGCGTTAGGGTAAGTTATTTCATTGACGAACCATTCTTTTGTGCCTTCGGGTGTGATGACCGAAAATTCGTCATCCACTTCTTTACCCAATAGCGCACGCGCCATAGGTGCGTCGATAGAAATATAATCTTTACGCTCATAAATTTCGTCTGGGCCCACAATACGAAATCGTTTGATGTCGCCTTGTTCATTTTCAATTTCAACCCAAGCGCCAAAAAATACTTTGCCTGCTTGTTGCGGATTGTAGTCAACAATTTTTAGGTCTGGCATACGTTTTCTTAGGTAACGTACGCGGCGATCTATTTGTCGTAAAACACGTTTATTGAATTGATAATCGGCGTTTTCAGAACGGTCACCTAAGCTTGCTGCCCACGTGACAATTTTGGTAATTTCAGGACGCTTCTCATGCCACAAATAGTCATGTTCTTGTTGTAATTGTTGATAACCTTCACGCGTAATTAAATTTGTTTTTGCCATTTTACTTAGCCTCACAAGAAAACCTGCCGCACGGTATAAAAGTCTTTTGTCTTTGTCGAGTAGGATTTTGAAATGTTCCGTAACAATCTAAGCGTGCAATTCGATTTTTATTCTTAAGTTTTTCATTTATATTAACAAGTAACACATTACAACAAGAATGAAAGTTATGGGACACGAAACGACAAAGGTATTAGTTGTTGATGACGATATGCGTTTACGCAGTTTGCTTGAACGTTATTTGGTAGAGCAAGGGTTTATTGTTCGTACAGCAGCAAATTCAGAGCAGATGGATCGCTTACTCGAGCGTGAAAATTTCCACTTAATCGTACTCGATTTAATGTTACCCGGCGAAGACGGTTTATCCATTTGTCGCCGTTTACGACAAAAAGAAAACGATATACCCATTGTGATGTTAACAGCTAAAGGTGACGAAGTAGACCGTATAATAGGTCTTGAGCTCGGTGCTGATGACTATATTCCTAAACCGTTTAACCCACGCGAACTATTGGCACGCATTAAAGCGATTTTACGTCGTCGCGCTAAAGAAGTACCAGGCGCGCCTGCTGCAGAGGAAAACGAAATTAGTTTTGGTGAATTCACACTAAATTTAGCCACGCGTGAGATGACGCAAGGTGATAACACCATGTCATTAACCAGTGGTGAGTTTGCGGTATTAAAAGCGCTTGTCACACACCCGCGTGAACCGTTAAGTCGTGATAAGTTAATGAACCTTGCGCGAGGCCGAGACTACAGCGCACTTGAGCGTAGTATCGACGTACAGGTTTCGCGTTTGCGTCGCATGATTGAGGTTGACGCTGCTAATCCTCGTTATATTCAAACAGTATGGGGCTTAGGCTACGTATTTGTACCAGACGGTGAAAAGTAGCAATAATGGGCATGTTTCCGCGAAGCGCATTTGGACAAACCGTATTTTTAGTCGCAGCGTTGCTTTTAATCAACCAGATCGTGTCATATATCACGGTCAGCTTTTATGTTGTAAAGCCAACCATAGAGCAAGTAAATCTGATCCTCGCTAAGCAAATTAAAACAGTGTTTATCGAGTGGGAAGAAGGCGTTGAAGTGAGCAAAGAAGCCTCTGAAAAGTTCTTTGAAATAACAGGGATAGAAGTCATGACCCAGCGCCAGGCAATGCGCGAAGGGCTGGCTGAAACACGTGAATATTCAATGCTTTCGCGCAGCATGTCTAAAGAGTTGAATGGTTCAGCACGTGTGCGCATTAGCCAAACGGATCCGCTTGTATATTGGGTTGAAGCACCGCAAGCCCCTGGTTATTGGGTACGCGTACCCTTAACGGGTTTGCAAGAAAACAACCTGAAATTTTTAACTTTTTACTTGTCCAGTATTGGTTTTTTAAGTGTGCTAGGTGGCTGGTTGTTTGCGCGTCACTTGAACCGTCCTTTAAAAGCACTGCAACAAGCTGCTGTAAAAGTGGGGGTGGGCGACTTCTCCACCAAACTCGAAGAGCAGGGCTCAACCGAAGTCATTGAAGTAACGCGTGCTTTTAATCAGATGTCTCGGGGTATTGCGGCATTAGAAAACGACCGTCGTTTACTAATGGCGGGGGTATCTCATGACCTTAGAACGCCGCTTACGCGCATTCGTTTAGCCACAGAAATGATGTCAGATGATGAAGACTACCTTCGCGAAGGGATAATCCATGATATCGAAGATATGAATGCGATTATTGACCAATTTATAGAGTACTTGCGTCATCACAAGCGCGAAGAGCTTGCGCTTGAAGATTTAAATGCGCTTGTTGCAGAAGTCGTCGAAGCAGAGCAAAAGCATCATCGCAGCATCACCTTTAAAGAAAACCCCAGTATTCATGATGTACCAGTGAGCATGGTGGCAATAAAACGTGTTGTCACTAATATGATTGAAAACGCGATACGTTATTCACAGGGTGATATTGAGGTTGAAACTCGCCTGAGTAGCAATAAAAAATTCGCGATGGTGGTTGTAAATGATCAAGGCCCAGGTATTCCTGAGAGTGAACTTGAAACCGTGTTTGAACCGTTTAAACAAGGCGATGCTGCCCGTGGTAGTGAAGGTAGCGGTTTAGGGCTGGCAATAATCAAACGTATTGTTGATATGCATGGCGGAAAAGTACAGTTGCTTAATCGCCCCGAAGGTGGCTTAAGTGCACAAATCTATTTACCGTTGTAGATGAAATAACGTGACAGATTAGACAGATTGCTTAAAAAGTGCGACAGGGGTGTCGCACTTATCTTATTGAACGTTATGACTGTGGTTGGCCGTAAATTTGCTCGGCACGATTAAACAATATCCACGAGGTCAAAATATACTTATCGTTTGAGATAGGCTTATTGCCACGGTGAGTATGGGTAAAGTAGCCAGGAGCCACCACCATGGTTCCTTTCTTGGGCGATATTTTACGTTGTTGATAGTAAAATTCGGTTTCACCACCTTCTTCTACATCGTTTAAGTAAAACATAAACAACAATACGCGATGAAGCGCTTCGTTATGACCTACTTGCGGGTATACCTCACTGTGCCAGTATGGATAGCCCCCTTTATTGATATCGTATTTTTGCGCCTGAATGTTACCCATTCTAAAAATTTGCTGGACTAATAAAGGCAGTTGCGGCTTGCCGACTTCTTCAAAGTTGTCTTGGTTTAAGTCAACGGGTTGACCGGTTTTTGGGTGATAGACTTTTAATCCAAACGCGCCAATCATCATAAAAATATGCTCTTCGAGATACTTAAAGATGTACCCTGCGGTGGTTTGTTGAATATGTTTTAATTGTTCGGCGTATTCTGGGTGATTATTTAGGTATAAATCGCGGCTGTCTTTTTTAGATAAATCAACGCCACCAGAGGTAATGCCTTGTTTTAAATGCGGGCTTTGTTCAAATACCGTGATAAAATTATCGCAAAATTCTTTGCTAAGGGCGTTTTCGTATACGCGAATAAAGTCCGTCATGAGCTACCTTTAGTTTATATTTTTTATAGGGTTACTATGTTTATTGAATCAATCACGCCCCGATTTAGCGAAACGGATGTCTTAGGGCATATCAACAATACCGTACTCCCCGTGTGGTTTGAAGCCGCCCGTGCGCCTATTTTTAGATTTTTTACACCGGATTTAAATCCACATCAGTGGAAATTGATTATAGCCAAGGTTGAAGTAAGCTTTGTCGGAGAGTTGTTTTATGGCCACGATGTTGAGATAAAAACGAGTGTTGAGCATATTGGTTCAAGCTCCTTTGTATTACGTCAAGAAGCGTGGCAGCAAGGCACATGTTGTGCGGTGGGTAAAACGGTCTTGGTACGGTATGATTTTGCCAATAAATGTTCGCAAAAGTTAGATGAGCAAGAAAAAGCAGCACTTTCTGCACACTTATTCGTTTCTGAGTAGCCGTTTTTTGCCGACATTTCTGGGCGCTTGGGGTAAAATGTCGCTTCATTATTTTGACTGAGTAATTTTGGGTTACACGCAATGCTGTTAATGATCGACAACTATGATTCGTTTACCTACAACCTAGTGCAATACTTTCAGCGCTTGGATCAAGAGGTATTGGTTAAACGAAACGATGAGATAAGTGTTGCCGACATCAAGCAATTAAAGCCCGAACATATTGTCATTTCTCCTGGGCCTTGCTCACCAAATGAAGCCGGTATTTCGCTGCAAGTGGTTGAAGAGTTTAAAGGGCAGCTGCCTATTTTAGGTATCTGCTTGGGACATCAAACAATTGCGCAAGCATTGGGAGGTGAGGTCGTACGAGCACGACAGGTTATGCACGGTAAAACCTCCTTAGTGCACCATACAAACCAAGGTGTTTTTAAAGGCTTAGCCAACCCATTGACGGTATGTCGTTACCATTCGCTGGTGGTTGATAAACAGAGTCTTCCCAGTGAGCTCAGTATTACAGCGTGGACCGAACACAATACGCATTTTGATGAAATAATGGGAATAATGCACAAGGATCTCGCACTTGAAGGTGTGCAATTCCATCCTGAAGCAATTTTGACGCAACAAGGGCTTGAATTACTTGCCAACTTTTTAACTCGCTTCTAATCTTAAGCTAATTATTTACAAATATGAACGACAATACTGCTGTGCAAATGACCGATGAAATCCGACAACAAAGGACTGCGATGGTGCTTAATGAGCGTGCGCATGATCTTTTGCTTGGCCACAGTTTTGCACAGCGTCAGATTGGCTATATTCATACTTTAGAAATTGATTATGGCGAGCAAATGGAGCAGCGAACTTTATTAGAAGTTGAAGTTGCAGCGCAAAAGAAACGCCAAAAAAGCAGTACAGCGCACCATAAGTATCGTGCTCAAGCGAGTCAGCAATTACATCAAGTGATTGAAAATGCGATGAACAAGCAGCTGGAAGATATTGATTCAGTGGTACATGAAACCATTGGCATTCAAGACAGTGTGCCCGCTATTTTAGATATTCTTGCGACACGTTCAGCATCGGTAGGTCGCTTAGAGCCGTTAATTAAAGATTTAACCTGGCTTGGGCGTGAGCTCGTCGCGTTTGTTAATTTGCCATACTATCGCCAGCAACGCAGTAAACACACTTCCGTTAAAGTTGATAACCCGTTACTCGCATTGCGTTATATTGGTCTTGATAACCTGAAATTTGTGGTCCCGACATTCGCAGTACGTCACTGGATGCCTCACAGCACAGAACCCTTTCCTTTATTAAAGCGCCGCTTACGAGATAATTCAATGGCATGCGCTATTGCAGCACAAGAAATAGCAAAGCTAAACGGCGTTAATGAAGAACACGCGTTTACTTTAGGCATGTTATTGGATGTAGGGAAAATTGCCTTAGTAAGGCTCTATTTGCGCACTTTTGAGCGAGTGTGGCAACGCAAGGTGGCTATGGCGCGCGAAGAACAAAAGAAAGATTTGCATACTGCATTATTAGAGTTAAAACCCGATCCTTTATTTTTAAGTTCGTTATTAAGCAAATTGTCACTTAAAGTGACAGCCACCGTGATTGAGCAAATGGCATTTCGGTATTTGCCGTTTAACGCCGTTTTGCAGCAATTAACGACACCCCTTGCTAAAAATGATGAATACCTTCCTCTGACCCAAGTGATTTTAAAAGCACGGTGCTATGCGCAGTTTTTAAGCTTGAACGAACATCAGTTAGTTGAGAAAGATGAAGTTCAACGCTGGTTTACGCATTATGGTTTTACACAAAATGAGCTTGATGAACTGGCAAAATGCAACTTTGAGAACTTCCATATCCAAATTAATTAAAATAATTGTTAATTTTTTTGCGACTATTCATTCATTGTAAATGCTGAGCGATAGCAATATTTAGATAACGTGCCCATGCGTGGTTTGCTAGCAGCGCGCCTTTTAAGTGTATTTTGTATAAAAAATACCCCTCAAATAGTTATTCACTATCCATGAAAAAATATCTCAAACCCTTTATTTTCAAGGGCTGCATGAAAGTTTTCTAAGAGACAGATGGATTTTTTTCTGAAATAATGGATGAATGAAAATTGAACCAAAGAGTAATTAAGGTGATTTTACTCTAAGCTCAATTAGCTTAGTAAAATAGCTTAGTTTAGCTTTATAGCGCCGCTTAAGATGGCGTGTGCTTACGATAAAGAGGATATAAAATGACAGTCAATCGCGAATTATTTGATCACGTAATGGTTCCTAACTATGCACCATCAAGTGTTATTCCTGTGCGAGGCGAAGGCTCTCGAGTTTGGGACCAAGAAGGTCGTGAATTTATCGATTTTGCAGGTGGTATTGCTGTTAACTGCCTTGGCCACTGTCACCCGGCCTTAGTAAGTGCATTAAAAGAGCAGGGCGAGAAAATCTGGCATCTATCAAATGTGATGACCAATGAGCCAGCACTGCGTTTAGCTAAAAAGTTAACCGATGCAACGTTCGCAGAAAAAGTTTATTTTGCTAACTCTGGTGCAGAAGCAAACGAAGCCGCATTAAAACTTGCGCGTCGTTTTGCACTTGATAACTTTGGTGAGCAAAAATCACAAATTATCTCATTCAATAAAGGTTTCCACGGTCGTACATTCTTTACTGTAACAGTAGGTGGTCAGGCTGCCTATTCAGACGGCTTCGGTCCTAAGCCGGGCGATATCGTACATTGTGATTACAATGATTTAGCGGCTTTCGAAGCACTGATCAGTGACAATACATGTGCAGTTATGATGGAACCTCTACAAGGTGAAGGCGGGATCATTTCACCAACAAAAGAGTTTGTAAAAGGTGTACGTGAGCTGTGTACTAAGCACAATGCGCTGTTAATTTTTGATGAAGTACAAACAGGTGTCGGCCGTACTGGTGAGCTTTATGCGTATCAAGGTTTAAATGTCACGCCTGATATCTTAACCACAGCTAAAGCGTTAGGTGGCGGTTTTCCTATTGGTGCAATGATCACCACAACTGATATTGCTCAGCACTTAAAAGTAGGAACACACGGTTCTACTTATGGTGGTAACCCACTTGCGTGTGCTGTTGCAGAAGCTGCATTTGATACGGTGAATACACCAGAGGTGTTAAGTGGCGTTAAAGAAAAATCGGCTTTATTCCGCGAACTATTAACTGCAATCAACGACAAGTACAACGTATTTAGTGAAATTCGTGGCGAAGGTCTACTACTGGGTGCAGTGGTTACTGAGCAATTCAAAGGCCGTGCAAAAGAGTTTTTAGTGGCAGGGACCGAAGAAGGCGTCATGTCATTAGTAGCGGGTGCAGATGTTGTTCGCTTTACTCCTTCACTTGTTATCCCTGACGCTGATATCCGCGAAGGTATGGCTCGTTTCGAAAAAGCAGTTGCTAAAGTCGTTAACGGCTAATCATTCAACTGACATATCAGGGCAAGCACTGCTTGCCCGCGTTCATAATTTACCGTTATTTATAAGGGAGCAAGCGGACTCATGATGATCCTTCGCCCAATCCAGCAAAGTGATTACCCAGCATTACTTAAAATTGCCCATGAATCAGGGCATGGTTTTACATCTTTGCCTAATAATGAAGAGTTGTTACAAAAGAAAATCGATCATTCACTGAGCTCATTTGCAAAAGTAGCCCAGCAGCCTGGTGATGAAGGTTACCTGTTTGTTCTTGAAGATAGCGAAACAGGCGAAGTAGTGGGTACTTCAGCCATCGAAGCCGCCGTGGGTTTAGATGACGCGTTTTATCATTATCATTTAAGTAAAGCGATTCATTCATCGCGTACACTTAACGTTTATAAAGCCGTTGATATCTTAACGCTATGTAATGATTACACCGGTGCAACAGAGCTATGTACATTGTTTTTGAGAGATGGTTACCGCAAAAATAACAATGGTAAATTACTATCAAAAGCACGTTTTATGTTTATTAATCAACATAAAGAACGTTTTGCTGAAACTGTTATTGCAGAAATGCGTGGTGTGTCAAACGAGAATGGCGAAAGCCCATTTTGGCAATGGCTTGAAGAGCACTTTTTCTCAATGGATTTTCCAACAGCCGATTACCTGACGGGAATAGGTCAAAAAGTATTTATTGCCGAGTTAATGCCTAAATACCCAATTTACGTGAATCTATTAAGCAAAGATGCGCAAGCTGTTATTGGTCATGTGCATGATAATACTCGCCCAGCTATTGAGCTGTTGAAGAGTGAAGGTTTCACTTTTAACGGCTACGTTGACATTTTCGATGCGGGTCCTACGGTTGAAGCTAAAGTGGATAATATCGCTACGATTCGTAATTCAAGAAAGGTGCAGGTCGAAATAGGTCAAAGCCAAGGCGACACCACCGTGATGCTCGCTAATGATAAACTGACTGACTTTAGAGCCACAGTGACACAAATTAATCTACCGTGTGATGTCGATACAATTACCCTTTCAAGTGAGCTTGCAAAAGCCCTTCACTTAGAAGCTGGCGACACCGTATCAGTTGCAAAACTATAGAATTTAGGAGACACAGTAATGACGCATGCAGCGCAATTTATTAATGGTCAATGGCAAGCAGGCCTTGGTCATGCATTCAACTCTGTAAACCCTGCAAATAATGATGTTATTTGGCAAGCAAATACAGCCACGGCTGAGCAAGTCGACAGTGCTGTAAATGCCGCGCGCCAAGCTTTTTATAGTTGGGCGGATAAATCATTTGCAGAACGTTTAGCTATTGTTAAAACGTTCGCTGAAACGCTTAAAGAGCATAGTGAAGAGTTAGCGCTGATCATTGCGCAAGAAACAGGTAAACCGTTGTGGGAAACTCGCACTGAAGCAGGCGCCATGGTGGGTAAAATTGCGATCTCTGAAAAAGCGTTTTTAGAGCGTACCGGCGACGTTGAAAACCCCATGCCACAAGGCCGTGCGATGATCCGTCATAAACCACATGGTGTTGTTGCCGTTTTTGGTCCGTATAACTTCCCGGGTCATTTACCAAATGGGCATATTGTTCCAGCATTACTAGCGGGTAACACGGTTGTATTTAAACCTTCTGAGCTCACTCCCGCTGTTGCAGAGCTGACTTTAAAACTGTGGCAAAAAGCAGGTTTACCTGATGGGGTTATTAACCTTGTTCAAGGTGAAGTTGACACAGGCAAGGCGCTTGCGGCGCATAAAGGCATTGACGGCTTATTCTTTACGGGGTCATCGCGTACAGGTCATATCCTACATGAACAATTTGCAGGTCAACCGGGTAAAATCCTTGCTTTAGAAATGGGGGGGAATAACCCGCTTATCGTGACTGACGTTGCGGATACTAAAGCTGCTATTCACGATATAATTCAATCTGCGTTTATTTCTTCAGGCCAACGTTGTACCTGTGCGCGTAAGTTATTCTTACCTGTGGGCGAGCAAGGTGACGCCATCTTAGCGGGTCTAATAAAAGCAACCAAAGCGATTAAAGTAGGTGAATATGATGCTGATGACCAGCCGTTCATGGGCTCTATGATTTCGGCTGCGGCTGCCGCGGGTATGGCTGCAGCACAACAGCAATTAGTAGAACTAGGTGCTGACGTATTAGTTGAGTTAACGCATACAGAAAATACCGGCTTTGTAACGCCAGGCATTTTAGAGTGTACAAACGTGACTAATTTCCCTGATGAAGAGCACTTTGGTCCACTTCTTAAAGTTTTCCGCTTTACTGATTTTGATGCTGCCATTGATAAAGCAAATGACACAAGCTTTGGTTTATCAGCGGGTCTATTAAGTGACAATGCAGCTGATTACGACCACTTCTTACGTCGTATTCGTGCTGGTATTGTTAACTGGAACCGCCCAATTACGGGTGCATCGAGTGCGGCTCCGTTTGGTGGCATTGGTGCGTCTGGTAACCACAGAGCAAGTGCATATTATGCAGCAGACTACTGTGCATACCCTGTTGCGTCAGTTGAGCTTGAAAAAGTGGCTATGCCAGCCACATTAAGCCCTGGCTTAAAAATAGACTAAATCAGTATTAATGATTATAAAAAGCAGCTTCGGCTGCTTTTTTTGTATTGGCTTTATAGCAAAGGTAGCAATTAAAAGCGCTTTCTGCTTAAATCTATAGAGTTAGTCATTTTATTAGGTGTGCAGTCGTATGGTTTTAGATAGGCAAGGGTACGATGATCTTGTCATGTATCTCACTCAAAATTTAGCGCTATTTGAGAAGCCAGGTCAAATAAAGCCAGGAGCTCCAACGGTGCTAGAGCTAATTGAAGACGTGATTGCCGAGAATGTCATGCTGCTTTGCGAACAGCATACAGAATTGAACACCGAACAACGCAGCCAAATCGTTCGCGAAGTCGATGGCATCGTTTATGACTTACAAGAAGTACTAAGCAGTGTCACAAATCAACCTGTTACTGTTGAGCAACACGCCTTTATTGATGAGTTTGCTGGACTTGTAAAAAACTTATTCGATACAGCCGTTGCTGAAAGTGCGTAATCTCCTTTAACACCTAATATCGTTTTTCGATTGCATCTGAGTGTGACTTGCTTACAATCAAGCAAAATAACTTTTAGAGATAAAATAAATGCAAGCGAATGTAAAATGGGTAGAAGGTGATACCTTTATTGGCCTTTCAAATTCAGGTCACAATGTCGTTTTTGATGCGGGTAGTGACAGTGCTGCACCAAGTCCAATGGAAATGGTATTAATGTCGGCAGGGTGTTGTTCATCTGTTGATGTTGTCAGTATTCTTAAAAAAGCGAAGCAATCATTTTCTGACGTGCAAGTAAAGCTCAGTGCTGAGCGTGCTGAATCTGCTCCTCGTGTGTTTACCAAGATTCATCTACATTTTGTGGTTACTGGCGATAACGTGTCTGAAAAACACCTTGCGCGTGCTGTTCAATTGTCTGCAGAAAAGTATTGTTCTGTAGCCTTAATGCTTGATAAAACAGTAGAAATTACACATAGCCATGAAGTTGTGGAAGAACAAGTAAAATAACGCTTTTTCCAAACGCAAAATTCGTATAAAATCCGCGAACTTTTATTTCTGCTGGTGCAGGTTTCACTCGTTTAAAGGTTGGTTTAGCATGAATAAACCCTTCGATAAAATTAAGCTTCATGGCTTTAATAATTTAACTAAGAGCTTAAGCTTCAGTATTTACGATATTTGCTACGCGAAGACTGAACAACAGCGTAAAGAATATATTGAATATATCGACGAACAGTACAGTGCTGATCGCCTTACCGATATTTTAGGTGAAGTAGTGGACATTATTGGTGCAAACATTTTGAATGTTTCTCGCCAAGATTATGATCCGCAAGGTGCCAGTGTAACAATTCTGATCTCAGAAGAGCCAATTGAGCAGCAAACAACGTACGACGTTGATGAAGCGCCGGGTCCACTTCCTGAAACTGTGGTAGCACACTTAGATAAAAGTCATATCTGTGTTCACACTTACCCAGAAGCGCACCCTGATGATGGTATTTGTACTTTCCGTGCTGATATCGAAGTATCAACGTGTGGCATTATTTCGCCACTGAAAGCGTTGAACTTCTTAATTCACAGCCTTGAGTCAGATGTAGTAACAATTGACTACCGTGTTCGTGGTTTCACGCGTGATGTTGATGGTGTGAAACACTATATCGACCATGCGATCAATTCTATTCAGAATTACATGACTGAAGATACAAAAGAAGCGTACCAAATGATGGACGTAAACGTGTATCAAGAAAACTTGTTCCACACTAAAATGATGTTAAAAGAAACCGACTTAAATACCTATTTATTCGGTGTATCTACATCTGATTTGTCAGAAGACGAAGAAGAAGAGATCCGCTCTAAGCTAACACGCGAGATGCAAGAAATCTTCTACGGTCGTAACTTACCTGACACTGAGTAGTCACTGGTAACGTATTAAAAAAACGGCGCATAAAATTATTATGCGCCGTTTTTTATTTTATAAGCAGTAACTCAGTTTGTCTGCCATTTAGATACCACACCCCTGATTTATCGAAAAACGCATCTTCTTCGAGCATAATTCGAATTTCTTTATTCCATTGTTTTATAAAAACGGCGTTGTTTAATTCAATCGAATACGCGGTATTTAAGTGGAGTGGATAGTCGCCATCGCCAGCAACCCCTTGTTGTGAATCCCACATGCCCAGCGTTGTTCCCGCAGCATGGCCATGGTAACCAATAGGGTGGGTGTATATTGTGGGCTTTAACCCTTGAGCAATCGCCTCTGCACGAGACTCTTTTAGTACTTCATTACCCGTTTTACCGGCTGCAAAGTGTGAGGTGAAAATATCTTGTAATTGATTGCCACTTTTTAAGGCATTCACTAAATAGTCTGGTGCCTGCGTTTCGTTTTCTTTTAACACGTAAGCATGTTGTTGAGTGTCAGTGTTCAAGCGCAAATAGGTAATGCCAAAATCAACATGCAGTAGATCACCCGCTTGAATAATGTGCTCATTATCTTTGCTAAAGCTTGTTTCATGATCAAACGTTTTTTTATCGGCACGCTGTATACTGACACTGGGGTGAAACCATGTTTGCAGTTTTAATTCTCTTACCCGCTCTCTAAACCACCAGGCTAAATCGTTTGTGGTTGTTTCACCTACCTTTATCACTTTGCTTGAGAAGCCCTCAGCAATAATTTGATGCGCAATAGCCACTGCCTTTTTATACATGTCTACTTCTTCAGGTAAACGTTGCTCGAGCCACTCAATAGCGAGAGGTTCAGCAGAAATGAGCTTATCAAGGTATTTTTTAGGGAGTGCGCTTTTAAGATTATTAAAATCACCGACGACAAGACCATCGGCATGTGCCCAGTTTTGAGAGGTGTTTAGGGCAATATTTTTAGGTTGGTATGTTTCAATTATGTCATTTAGAGCAAGCCATTGATCAGGTTGCTTTTGTTTATCCCATGACTTTTTGAATACCTTGCCTATTTTATATGGCGCGATAGCGTGCGCATCAACCCCACCTTGTTGGTTTCGAGCAAACACCAAAATGGTGGTGCGTCTGGCTGATAACCAAGTCGCAGGCAGCATTGTTTTTAAAATAGGATCTTCGTTATATTCTCTACTGATTAGCAGCCACATATCAATATTATGCTGCTTCATTAATGGGGGCAGTAACGTTTTTACTCGTAATTCAGTCATTTTATCAATAAATTCAGCGCGCGCTTTCATTGGTAAAATATCGACCGTATTTGCGCTTAATGGCAGGGCTAATAAGGCACAAAATAATGAAATAACCGTTTTTTTGTTATTAGTCATGGGTTAACTCTTTTTATTGTCAGTGTCTTTAGAACATAGCAATAATAAATAGACAAGACGATAAGATTAAGATGAATAACAGGTTTATATCTACGGGGTTGCTTGCTACAGTAAATTGATAGATTGCTCAAGAATGACTAAACCAATGATTGAACATCAGTTATTTAAAGCCGAACAAATAAGAACGAATGAAGCCATTGCGGCTAAACGTTGTGGTGTTGCGATGTACACGCTTATGGAACGTGCTGGTCAGGCTGTGTTTATGCATAGCGTGAACTACTTTGCGGACGCGTTGCATTACGTGGTGTTGGTCGGCGTTGGAAACAATGCTGGTGATGGCTACATCGTTGCAAATTTGGCTAAAAAAGCAGGAAAAAACGTGACAGTGATAGCCGCTGTACCTGACAAACCCTTGTCAGGAGATGCACTCACCGCACAACAAGCTTGGTTAGATGCCACAGGCGAAATCGTGACAGACTTTGCTGTGCTTGAACAGGCTGATGTTATCGTTGATGGTTTGCTTGGTACGGGTATTCAAAGTGACGTTCGCTCGCCATTTAGTGAGCTGATAAACGCGGCGAATAATAGCCGAGCGCCCATTATAGCTATCGATCTACCCTCTGGTATTCATGCCGATACTGGCGCTGTTCAAGGTATTGCAATTAAAGCGACTGTTACTGTGACCTTTGTGGGTATTAAACAAGGTTTGGTAACGGGACAAGGGCGCGCGCATGCAGGTCAATGTGAGTTTGCAGATTTAGGCATTGCTGATGCATTTGCGTTGCTGTGCCCACCCTGTGCTTTACTTATTAATCAGCAAACAATCAACTCACTACCAGCGCGTGATAACAATAGCCACAAAACCAGCCATGGTAAGTTATTGTGCATTGGGGGTAATGCAGGTACAGCAGGTGCTATTCGCTTAACGGCAGAAGCGGCACTGAGAACAGGTGCGGGTATGGTTAAGGTGTATACGCATACCAGCTCAATTCTCAGTGTAAGTATGGGAAGGCCAGAGTTAATGGTCACAGACGCTAATCTAATTGCTTCTCTTGAATGGGCAAGCTGTATTGCCATAGGTCCCGGTTTGGGGCTTGATAGTTGGTCTGAGGCTACCTTTGAAACAGTCATGCAGTACTGTTTCACCAATAATAAACCCTTAGTTATTGACGCCGATGCACTTAATTTAATTGCCCAACATGCGTCGTCATTTCCACTGACAAACACGGTTATCACTCCTCACCCCGGTGAAGCCGCACGGCTGCTTAATTGCAGCACCTCAGACATAGAAACTGACCGTTTTGCAGCGGTCAAACGTTTAGCGCACAGCTATACCACAACCTGCGTACTAAAAGGGGCTGGCACATTAATTAGCAATAACAATAAAACCTGGGTCTGCACAGATGGTAATCCAGCCCTTGCTGTTGGGGGGAGTGGAGATGTACTCACTGGCGTTATTGCAGCCCTAATTGCACAAGGGCTAGATACTCTGCAAGCAGCCAGCTTAGGGGTCTGCTTACATGCAAAAGCGGGTGATATCGCCGCTGAGCGCGATGGTGAGCGTGGTATGTTGCCAAGTGATTTGTTTATGATAGTCAGAGAGTTAGTTAATTCACCTTAACAAGCCATAAATCAAAGGGCCAATTTCATTTATGCCCATTCGCCTCATAAACAGCTCACAATCATTAAGTATTATTGCGGGTTGTATCAGAGTGTTTCAAAATGATGGGCTCCTGTGTCGACAGTGTGGGTTTTATTTTTTAGTCATTAGTTATAAATTAAACAATAAGTAGCACGATTAAAAGTCGCGTTGCTATTACATGTATACCCACTGTTTGGATTAAAATAATTAAAAGGATTTATATGAATAAAGCGGTTAATTTATACTTGCCTCTACTCGTGAGTGGCATAGCCTTAGTCACTGCAAGTGTGAGTGTGCAAGCTGACAGCTCTCATCCCGTAAAACACTTTCCAAAAACAGCAACCCAGTGGAAAGCCACAACACAAAAAGATATTGAAGCTGCTTATCAGCAATCAGTCGATAATCACCCCGGCATGTTTGATAGCGATAACCCAGGGTTTCCACAATTACTGTTTAATGCCAAGCAACACGCTTTAATGCTTGCCGACCAAGTAGAAAATGCACAAGGTTACGCAGCCGCAATTGCACGTTTTAATTCGGTTTTGCAAGATGGTCACGCTGGGGCAGTTGCACTGTTACCTGACGACGTTAAGTTGCCACGACGCTGGCCCGGGTTTTCTGCAGTATGGCGTGGTGATGGCTTAAAAGTGTATTACAGTGAGCATGATAAAGTAACGAAAGGGGATAAAATAGTGCGCTGTAATAACACGCCTATTGAACCCTTAATGCGCGATACCCTGTTTAAATTTTATGGTGAAGTTGATCAACCCGGTCATTGGTGGAACCAAGGATGGCGATTATTAGTGGATGATGGAAACCCATTTCTAACCCCCTTTAAAAGTTGTGATTTTGTGAAAGTCAGTGGCGCGACGTATAGCGTTAGACTTGAATGGTCTGAGCGCCCAAAAAATGTTCGCCAGCACTTAGTAAATGCTTACAATGGTGATGAGCTCGAGGTAGGCCTACACTGGGCAACTCAAGAGATTGCTTGGGTAGCAATGCCTTCATTTTCACCAAATGAAGAACAAAAAGCACGTTACCGACAACTCTTCACTGATTTAGCCGAGCAGCGTGAACAGTTGCTAACGGCTAAAGCGGTGATATTAGATCTTCGCCATAATCAAGGTGGCTCAACATATTGGAGTATGAAAATTGCTGAGCAACTTTGGGGGCCGCAGCATGTGACATCGCGAAGAGAGCAGTTAGCTAAAAATACACGCGTTTGGTGGCGAGCATCCAAAGATAATACGCAATACCTTGAGTCATTAAAAACAAAAGTGCAAGACCAGCCCGAGGTCTTCGCTATAGTAAAACAAGTCTCAGCAGGTATGCAGACGGCGTTAGATATGGGTGAACCTTTTTATATTGAGAAGAAGCCAGCAACGACACCGGTCTTAGATGAAGTATCTGAAAGTGATTTTAACACTAAAGCCATCGTTATAGTGCCCGGACAATGTGCCAGTGCGTGTCTGGATGCAATTGATACTTTTAAGTTATTTTCAAATACAGTGTTATTTGGTGCGCCGAGCAGTGCTGATTCAACCTATATGGATGTTCGATTTGTTGATACTCCCTCAGGGTTAAGCAAAGTGATAATCCCTAACAAAGTTTATGTAAACAGAGCGCGCGGTAAGGGGGATTTTTACTGGCCTGATATTCCATACCATGGCGTTGACTGGACAACAGAGGTGTTATTAGAACACATTGAGCGTGTTATAAAGTCAAGTGATCTGTAGAGATAAAAAACCCAGCCGAAGCTGTAATGCAGATCAGTTAAGGAAAAACCAATAAAATAAAGGGTTACAGCGATGATTTATAAAAATCTTACTGTAGCCCTTTTGCTATATGGTCTTTAGCTAATTTTATCCCCACCTGCTTTAAGCAGCTTTAACTGAATAATATTCACATATTTATTCAAAAAACTGCTTAACTGACTGGCATTAAGCCGAAGCTGGGTTTTTTAAGCGAAGTGCTTGGAGTGGACTACATCATGCCGCCCATGCCGCCCATTCCACCCATGCCGCCCATGCCACCCATATCAGGGGCACCAGCGTCATCTTTTGGGATTTCAGCAACCATTGCTTCAGTTGTGATCATCAGACCCGCGATTGAAGCAGCGTACTGTAGTGCAGAACGCGTTACTTTAGTTGGGTCTAGGATACCCATTTCGATCATGTCGTTGTATTCGCCAGACGCTGCGTTATAACCGTAGTTACCTTCACCGCCTTTCACATTGTTAACAACAACAGATGCTTCGTCGCCTGCGTTTGTAACGATTTGACGCAGTGGTGCTTCCATCGCACGAAGTGCAACTTTAATACCGTGACTTTGGTCTTCATTGTCACCAATTAAGTCTACCAGCTTGTTTGCAGCGCGCACTAATGCAACACCACCACCCGGTACAACACCTTCTTCAACCGCTGCGCGAGTTGCGTGTAATGCATCTTCTACGCGGTCTTTCTTCTCTTTCATTTCGATTTCAGTTGCTGCGCCAACTTTGATTACTGCAACACCGCCAGCTAGTTTAGCCATACGCTCTTGTAGTTTTTCTTTATCGTAGTCAGACGTTGCTTCTTCGATTTGTGCTTTGATTTGTGCAACACGGCCATTGATACCGTCTTCTTCACCTGCGCCATCGATGATTGTTGTGTCATCTTTAGTGATCACAACGCGCTTCGCTGTACCGAGGTCTTCAACTGTTGCTTTTTCTAGTTCTAAACCGATTTCTTCAGAAATTACAGTACCACCCGTTAAGACTGCGATGTCTTGTAGCATTGCTTTACGACGGTCGCCAAAACCAGGTGCTTTAACCGCAGATACTTTAACGATACCGCGCATGTTGTTCACAACAAGCGTTGCAAGTGCTTCACCTTCAAGGTCTTCAGCAATAATTAATAAAGGCTTGCTTGCTTTAGCAACCGCTTCTAATGTAGGTAGTAACTCACGGATGTTAGATACTTTTTTATCTACAAGTAGAATGAATGGGTTATCAAGCTCTACAGCGCCTTTTTCTGCGTTGTTGATGAAGTAAGGAGACAGGTAACCGCGGTCAAACTGCATGCCTTCAACAACGTCTAATTCGTTTTCTAGTGACTGACCTTCTTCAACAGTGATAACACCTGAATCACGACCCACTTTTTCCATTGCTTCAGCAATAATGTTACCAATTTCGCTATCAGAGTTAGCAGAAATAGTACCTACTTGGGCAATCGCTTTTGTGTCAGCACAAGGAACAGACAATGCTTTAAGCTCTTCAACAGCTGCTGTAACCGCTTTGTCGATACCGCGCTTAAGATCCATTGGGTTCATGCCTGCGGCAACTGCTTTTAAGCCTTCGTTTACGATAGCTTGCGCTAATACGGTTGCAGTTGTTGTACCATCACCTGCAGCGTCATTCGCTTTTGACGCTACTTCTTTAACCATTTGTGCGCCCATGTTCTCGAACTTGTCTTCAAGCTCGATTTCTTTTGCAACAGACACACCATCTTTAGTGATGACTGGCGCACCGAATGATTTGTCTAAAACAACATTACGGCCTTTAGGGCCTAAAGTTACTCTTACTGCGTTTGCTAAAATATTTACGCCTGTTAGCATTTTGCCACGTGCGTCACTTGCAAAAAGTACTTCTTTTGCTGCCATGATTTAATTCCTCTTAAATTCTGTAAACGGGTTGCTAAACGAAAAGTAGGATTAACCTACAATGCCTAGAATGTTATCTTCACGCATGATCAGGTACTCTTGACCTTCGATCTTTTCAGCTTTTTCAACATAAGAGCCAAACAGCACAGTGTCACCGGCTTTTACTTCTAATGCTCTTACTTCACCGTTGTCTAATACACGGCCATTACCAACAGCGATAACTTCTCCGCGCGTTGATTTTTCAGCTGCAGAGCCAGTTAAAACAATACCGCCAGCAGACTTAGTTTCTTCTTCTAGACGCTTAACGATGACGCGATCATGTAAAGGACGAATGTTCATTTATTTAGTTCTCCTAACAGTTTCTGAACAGTACAGAAAAAATCTTGTGTTATGCAGGGGAGTGCTAAAGCCACCCGTTGCGTTTCATTGCCTTCAATAATGGGGGTGGCTTAAAAAAATCCAAGTATAAAAATTAAAAATTTTTAATCTTTTCGCTCAAATTCGCCATCAATGGTTGTTGGCTGGTGAGTTGGCTCTTCATGTTGGCTGGTTTTACTATGATATTGAAAGTGTGCAGCGCCTTGATTCATTTGTGAGCTCATACGCACAGTCGCTTGACTGGCAAGGCCTGCCGCCAATTTATTGCGCACTACTGGCGTTAATAATAAAAAGCCAAACACATCGGTCATAATACCAGGGGTCATCAGTAAGACACCGGCGATAATCACACACAGACCGGTAAATAACTCTTTTGCAGGCATTTGCCCTTGCGCCATTTGCAGTTGTACGTTTTGAATAGCATCGATACCTTGCTGCTTTACAAGTTTTGCACCGACAATCGCGGTGACAATGACAAGCGCTATGGTTGCAAAGCCGCCAATGACTTCACTCACTTGAATGAGCAGTGCAATCTCAACAATCGGCACTAAAATAAATAATAAAAACAAAAATCTAAACATAACGCTCTCTAAAAATGTCGCTCTTTTTTGAGTCAGTGAAATATAAATATGGGTGATCAGGTCTTTTTTCAAGGTAGAACCAAGGATCATTGAGGCCGCTACACATTGTAGTGACTATCGGCTACTATGATGCGACTCATGTAATCAAATAAAGGTTCCTTATGACTACGCATTTTCGACTAATTTTTACTACCTGTGCAAATGAGAATGAAGCGCGTCTGCTGGCTCAGCACCTAGTTAAAGAAAAGCTAGCGGCCTGTGTGAACATTTTGCCGACCATTGAATCTATTTACATGTGGGAAGGTGAAGTGACTCAAGCCAAAGAGAGTAAGTTACTGATCAAAACAAAATCAGAAAAAATGAATGAGGTGATCCAAACTATCAAGAAGTTGCATAGTTATGAGGTGCCAGAAATTCAGGTCGTTGATGTCGCAACAGGCAATTTAGCCTATTTTAATTGGATGGATGAGGTACTTAATTAATGCGATCGTTCTTTTTATTACTCTGCGCACTGTGGTTATTGCCAGCCAGTGCAAGTAATAGCAATTTACTCGGAAATTTACTGCAACAACCAGCAGAACAAACTTTTCTTCCTGTGGATCAGGCCTTTGTTTTTGATTTTGATCAGCAAGGTAACACCCTCTTCATTGGCTGGGACATAGCGCCAGATTATTACTTATATAAAAAGAAAGTCGAAATAATTGCCAAAGGAGCTGATATTGAAATTCCAGACCTTGGCAAAGGTGAAATAATCGAAGATGAGTTTTTTGGCAGAACCGAGGTTTTTTTTGATTCCTTAAGTATCATCTCCAAATTAAGCAACGTGACAGAAGATGCCGTTGTAAAAGTGCGATTTCAGGGCTGTGCAGAGGCTGGCTTATGTTATCCGCCAGAAGTTAGAACCATCCCTCTTTCAATCATCGCCGGTGAGCAGGTTACCGACAGTGCATCTGCGGGTAATGCATTGGCGGCATTAACAGCCAATGCTGAGTCTTTAGAAAATGCAGAGCCTTCAAAAACAGAACAAAAAAATACACCTGCAGCTCCCAAGGGGGAACAGTCTTATACAGATAAATTAGCCTCACAGGGATTACTGACTAATTTAGTGATTTTCTTCTTGGTGGGTGTGGGTCTGGCCTTTACGCCGTGTGTTTTTCCGATGTTTCCAATTTTATCGAGCTTAATAGCAGGCCAGCAAAACCTTTCAACGAAAAAAGCATTTTCATTATCTTTTGTCTATGTACAAGGTATGGCGGTGACATATGCTGCGTTAGGTTTGGTGGTTGCTTCACTGGGTGGACAAGTTCAAGGGTATTTACAGCACCCAACCGTACTGATTAGCTTTAGTATTTTGTTTGTATTGCTGGCCATGTCGATGTTTGGTTGGTACGAAATTAAATTGCCAAGCGGCATGATGAATAAGCTCACTCAGGTGAGTAACCAGCAAAAAGGCGGCAACTATGTTGGCGTGTTTATGATGGGGGTGTTGTCGGGTTTAATCGCGTCACCTTGTACCACGGCACCGTTATCAGCAGCCCTGCTTTATGTTGCACAAAGTGGCGACTACTTGGTAGGCGGCTTGACGCTTTATGTACTCAGCTTAGGTATGGGCTTACCGTTATTATTACTTGGCACGTCAGGTGGTAAATTACTCCCTAAAGCCGGCGGTTGGATGGAACAGGTTAAAATCTTGTTCGGCTTTATTATGTTGGTTGTGCCACTCATTTTATTAGAGCGAATTGTTGATATTGAAATCATTTGGTTGATGGCCGGTTTACTTGCACTTGCAACCGCGTTGTATTTGCACCATTGGCAAAGTGGTCAGTCGCAAAGTAAGCTAAAAACGGTTTTATGGTTTGCGGCAACGTTATTAGTCATTACAGGGGCTTCGTTAACGAAAAACTACTTTTGGCCGACTAAAGCAGTGGTTACTAATGTGGTAGAGCAAAACCACGGCTTTACACAAGTGGCGAACCTAGCAGAGCTTAAAGATAAAATTAGTGATGCAAACAGCCAAGGCCGTTTAGTGATGGTGGACCTGTATGCCGATTGGTGTGTTGCGTGTAAAGAATTTGAGCATTACACCTTTCCAGATGCCAATGTGCAAAGTGAGTTTGCTCATTTTGAGTTAATTCAAATTGATTTAACCGACAGTGATGCAAAAACCATTGAGTTAATGGAAGAGTACACGGTGTTTGGTTTACCAAGTATTTTGTTTTTTGATACCCAAGGTAACGAGTTAGCCGAGCAACGAGTCACGGGCTTTTTAAATGCGAAAGACTTTGCCGAACATTTAGCAAAAGTACGAAATAACGCAAAATAAACGGTTAATTGCATCGAACAAGCTGAACGCCACTCAATTGAGTGGCGTTTTTGTTTTTAAAAGAGCACTTCATGTAAAATCTAATACATTAGGTTTAATTTTAAACGGTTTGAATAATTAATCACCCTAATAAAACAACAAGGATAACTTGTCGCAGCTCCTTGTCACACGTACGATGCGCCTTGTTTAAGAGTGATTAGACCAGTATTTTGCTGCTATTTACGTCGAAATATCTATAATAGGTGGTTAACGTGAGAAATAGTTGCTATTTTACATTTACCCTCTTAAGTTAAGCAGGGGTTTATGTTGAATATGTTTAAACTAGTTACTTAAAGGATATATCGCGTATTATGGCTGCAAAATTCAGACTTTTAGTTATAAATGGGCCAAATTTAAACATGCTTGGCAAGCGTGAACCTGAAAAGTATGGCACACAATCTCTTGACGAGATTATGGCTGAACTAAGCACGGTCGCGACGCGTTACCATGTTGATTTAACGCATTTTCAAAGTAACAGTGAAGCGGCGCTTATTGAGCGAATTCATGCAGCGTGGCAAGCGGTTGATTGTATTATTATCAACCCTGCAGCATTTACACATACAAGCGTTGCCTTACGAGATGCATTACTCAGTGTAAACATTCCCTTTTACGAGGTGCATTTAAGTAATGTACATGCACGTGAAGCATTTCGTCATCATTCGTATTTTTCGGATGTGGCACAAGGCGTTATCGTTGGATTAGGAGCAATGGGTTATAAAGTAGCACTTGAAGCTGCGGTTAATCGGTTGCAAAACACACATTAATTTTAAATAAACTAACAGGCGGGTCGTTTAATGGATATTCGCAAGATCAAAAAACTTATCGAACTAGTAGAAGAATCTGGTATTGCTGAATTAGAAATCACTGAAGGTGAAGAATCAGTTCGCATTAACCGTAATAATATGAGTGCAGGTCCTGCAATGCATTATGCACCTCAACATTTTGCGGCACCAGCACCGGCAGCAGCACCTGCTCCAGTTGCTGAAGCACCAGCGGCAGAAGCAGCACCAGCCGCACCAACCGGTCATCAAGTTAAATCACCAATGGTAGGTTCTTTCTACTCAGCAGCATCACCAGAAGCAGCGCCGTACGTAGAAGTAGGTTCAAAAGTAAATGTTGGCGATACACTGTGTATCGTTGAAGCAATGAAAATGATGAACCAAATCGAATCAGACAAAGCGGGCACAGTAAAAGCTATCCTAGTTGAAAACGGCGAGCCAGTAGAATTCGATCAACCTTTATTCATCATTGAATAATAGCGCAACAAAAGGCCAACTCTATGTTAGATAAAGTAGTCATTGCAAACCGAGGTGAAATTGCACTTCGTGTATTGCGCGCCTGCAAAGAGCTTGGGATCAAAACTGTTGCTGTGCACTCAACGGCAGACCGTGATCTTAAGCACGTGTTACTGGCAGACGAAACAATTTGTATTGGTAAACCTGCTGCGTCTGAAAGTTACTTAGATATTCCGCGCATTATTGCGGCGGCAGAAGTAACGGATGCGGTGGCGATTCACCCAGGTTATGGTTTTCTTTCTGAGAATGCAGACTTTGCTGATCAAGTAGAGCAAAGCGGCTTTGTGTTTATCGGTCCAAGAGGCGACACAATTCGTCTAATGGGCGACAAAGTATCTGCAATTGAAGCAATGCGTAAAGCTGGCGTACCATGTGTACCAGGTTCTGACGGTCCATTAACGGCTGATAATGAACGCAATATTCAAATCGCTAAGCGCATTGGTTACCCTGTAATCATTAAAGCAGCAGGCGGCGGCGGTGGTCGTGGTATGCGTGTTGTGCGTAGCGAAAAAGAGTTAGTAGATTCAATCGCATTAACACAACAAGAAGCGAAGCAGTTCTTCGGTAATGGTATGGTTTACATGGAAAAATTCCTAGAAAACCCACGTCATATCGAAGTACAAGTATTAGCTGACGGCCAAGGTAACGCTGTTCACCTTGGTGAGCGTGACTGTTCAATGCAACGTCGTCACCAAAAAGTGGTTGAAGAAGCACCCGCACCGGGCATTACAGCTGAAATGCGTAAGTTCATCGGTGATCGCTGTACTCGTGCATGTATCGAAATCGGTTATCGCGGTGCAGGTACTTTTGAGTTCTTATACGAAAACGGTGAGTTCTACTTCATTGAAATGAACACCCGTATTCAAGTTGAGCACCCTGTAACAGAGATGGTAACAGGTGTTGACTTAATTAAAGAACAGCTAAAAATTGCTGCGGGTCAACCATTATCATTCACTCAAGAAGATGTGGTTATTCGTGGTCACGCCATTGAGTGTCGTATTAACGCAGAAGACCCTGAAACCTTCATTCCTTCACCGGGTAAAATCACACGATTCCACCCAGCTGGCGGTTTAGGTATTCGTTGGGACAGCCACATTTATGCTGATTACACTGTACCACCTCATTACGATTCAATGATTGGTAAGTTGATCTGTTACGGTGAAAACCGTGATGTAGCGATTGCGCGTTCACGTAATGCGTTAAACGAATTAGTTATCGACGGCATTAAGACCAACACCCCACTGCACAAGAAAATCTTGGCAGATGAAAACTTCCAAAACGGTGGTACTAATATCCACTACCTTGAGAAGAAACTCGGTCTTTAAACATAATAATGTTTACCTAAAACAAACCGGCAACTTTGCCGGTTTTTTTGTGTCAAATTCAAGGCATGGCTGATTCTCGCCTTACATAAATAATCTGGTATGATTAACAAAGTAGTGTGTTTTTAGTTTTTCATGAGGTAATAATGACCGACAGTGTTGGTTTTCCACTGGCTGATGAAGCTGCAACGGTAAACATGGGTAAGCAACTTGCGGCGTTAATGGAGCAAGGCGCGGTAATTTATTTGCACGGCGACTTAGGAGCCGGCAAAACGACTTTAACGCGTGGTATTGTTCAAGGTTTTGGTCATCAAGGTAAGGTTAAGAGTCCGACGTATACATTAGTAGAGCCTTATCAATTAACGAAAGCAGATGTCTATCACTTTGATTTATATCGTTTAGGTGACCCTGAAGAACTTGAGTATATGGGAATTCGTGACTATTTTTCACCACAGGCAATTTGTGTGGTTGAATGGCCCGAGAAAGGGGGCGAGTTTATCCCTACGCCCGATTTAGATGTCACGTTACGCTATGAAGGTGAGGCACGTGCTATTGAAATAAAGAGTTTAACTGAGCGTGGTCAGTCTATAGTTAGACAATTAAAGAGCGCGCAATAATAAAATAAATAACAATAAAAGGTGTGTTATCAAAAATGGGTCGTTGTACATTTAAACTATTAATTTTTTGGATGCTTTTGATTGTTAGTGACGTTGCGCTGGCACAAAATTCCATTAATAGCGTGCGTGTGTGGCCCTCTCCAGACAGTACTCGGGTTGTGTTTGATTTAAACGACAAACCCGATTACAGCTACTTTATGCTGAAAAATCCATCGCGTTTAGTGATTGATCTCAAAGACACCGATAAGTTAGATACACTGCCAAGTATTCCAAATAAACACCAAATAGTTTCTAAGCTGCGTTATTCGAAACCAAAAGACAGCAAAAGTGTGCGCTTTGTCTTTGAATTAACCCGAGCGACGAAGCCCGTGGTATTTGCATTATTACCTACTGACCCTTATAAGCATCGTTTAGTTGTTGACCTTGTTGATAAAACACCAAAAGCGGAGCCGATAGCGAGTACGAATAGCAGTGTCAAAAAGCGCGAGCTTAATCAAGAACGTGATATTGTGATTGCGATTGATGCAGGGCACGGTGGTGAAGACCCCGGTTCAATAGGGCCATCAGGCACCTATGAAAAAGACATCACGTTGCAAATCGCTAAACGCTTGGAGCGAATGATTGATGCTGAGCGCGGGATGATTTCACGTATGATCCGCCGCAGTGATTATTTTGTAAACCTGAATACGCGTACCAATATTGCGCGCGAGAAAAAAGCAGACTTTTTTGTGTCTATTCATGCTGATGCCTTCACCAGTCCGCAACCTAATGGAGCCTCTGTATGGGTGTTGTCGCTGCGCCGTGCAAACTCAGAAATTGGTAAATGGATTGAGGATAAAGAAAAGCATTCGGAGCTTTTAGGCGGTGCTGCTGGGGTGTTAAAAGACACCGCTAGTGAAAAGTATTTAGCGCAAGCATTGCTTGATATGTCGATGGACCACTCAATGAAAACGGGTTTTAACGTCGCTGAAGAGGTGGTGAGAGAGCTGAAAAAAGTGGCTAAATTACATAAAAAAGAACCACAAGCAGCGAGCCTTGCAGTGCTTAAATCGCCAGATATTCCTTCTATTTTGGTCGAAACAGGGTTTATCTCGAATCCGCGTGAAGAACGTTTACTAAAAACAGCCAATCACCAAGAGCGATTAGCTAAAGCAATCTTTAAATCAATTAAAAGCTATTATTTACAAAATCCACCTGATGACTCTTTATTTGCTAAATTAAAAGCGCAATACCCAACCAAGCATAAGGTACGCCCGGGTGAATCGCTAAGCATGTTGGCGAGTCGTTATGGCACATCTGTGAGCAAGCTTAAAACGGTAAATAACCTAAAATCGAACACTTTGTTTATCGGGCAAGAGCTTGATATTCCCCAAAGCTAGTCAATTAGCGTGTTAGGAACACTATGAGTATAGAAATATTACCCGCGCGACTGGCTAACCAAATTGCAGCGGGTGAAGTGGTTGAGCGTCCCGCGTCAGTCGTTAAAGAGCTGGTTGAAAATAGTTTGGATGCCGGTGCGACGCGAATCCAAATAGATATTGAACGTGGCGGTC
This sequence comes from Pseudoalteromonas lipolytica, assembly GCF_900116435.1. GTDB lineage: Bacteria > Pseudomonadota > Gammaproteobacteria > Enterobacterales > Alteromonadaceae > Pseudoalteromonas > Pseudoalteromonas lipolytica. Next base: position 92,491 of record NZ_FPAZ01000009.1, read on the forward strand.
ATAAGCTTATTCGAATTCGAGATAATGGCTCGGGTATTAATAAAGACGAGCTCACGTTGGCATTATCTCGCCACGCAACCAGTAAGTTAAAGTCACTCGATGATCTGGAGAATATTTGTTCGCTAGGTTTTCGTGGTGAAGCGTTGGCCTCGATCAGCTCAGTATCACGTTTGACATTGAGCTCGAAGCCAAAAGAGCAAAAGGCTGCATGGCAAGCGTTTGCTGAAGGCCGTGATATGGCGGTGCAAGTCAAGCCAACAGCCCACCCCGATGGCACTACCATTGAGGTGAAAGACTTATTTTTTAACACCCCAGCACGACGTAAATTTTTACGCACCGAAAAAACCGAGTTTTCGCATATTGATGAGCTCATTAAGCGAATCGCTTTAAGTCGCTTCGATGTGTCGATTACGTTAACGCATAATGCCAAGGTCGTGCGTCAGTACCGTGCTAAACCAAACCCTGAGGATGCGATTACCCGTGTTGCGCAAGTCGCTGGTAGAGCATTTAGCGAACACGCTTTACATATTCAATCTGGTGAAGCGGGGCTGATGCTGCGAGGTTGGGTTTTACCTGTAGGGTCAAGCAACAGTACGCAGTACACCTATGTAAATAATCGCATGATGCGCGATAAGTTGATTCTGCATGCAATTCGTCAGGCCTTTGAAGAGGTCGCAGGGTCTGAGGAGCTACCAGGCTTCGTTATTTATATTGATATTGACCCGCGCCAAGTTGACGTTAACGTGCACCCGGCCAAACACGAAGTGCGTTTTCACCAAGGGCGCTTGGTTCATGATTTTATTCTACAAGCGATTAAACAAGTGGTCGTGCCGCTTCAGCATGACGCCGATTTTGAGTCAGGTGTTAATAACACGCACTCTGTTGCAGACACGCCGCTTAATTTCACTCAACCAAGTACGTTGCCAGTGAGTCGCCCTGCTACAAGCTATTCTGAGCAGTATGATTACCCTAAGTCGGCATTACAGCCAACGCGTCACCCTTCGTATTCATCGTCGGGTGGGGCATCGCGTGCAGGGGGCAGTGCGCCAAGTGAGCCCCGAACTAAAACGACTCATCACGATGTTAATGCGTTTTATCAAGGAATTAGCGAGCAACATGCGGCACATTTTGACCGTGTTAGCCCTGAGCCCAGTGTTGCAGCGGTAACCGATACACAACCTGCATTGACCCAGCTTATCCATGTGCAAGAGGGGCAGTGTGTATTTTGTGAAGATAACCAGTTATTTGCAGCTCACTTTAAGCATGCATTGAGCCTCGACTGGCACACTCAGGTTGAACAAGCAGGAAACCTTGAAGGCAAAGCATTGCTGTTGCCTGTGCGTGTTAATGTGAGTGATGATGACGTCAATGCGCTTAACGCGCAGCAATCTTGGTTTACGTTATTAGGGTTTGACCTCGTTATTGAAAAACATTTTGTGATGGTGAAAAAACTGCCGCCCTGTTTGTATTTATTAGATGTGAGTGATGCAATAGCACGACTTATTAGTGCCTGTCAGAGTGTTGATAGCACATTAGACGGTTGGCTTATTTGGCTTGATAGCCAAATACCGACCCGGTATTTTGCAAGCCAAGTCTTTTTGGAACAAATATCGCGACTAGAAAATAATCCACAAACAATGCAACGTTTGCGTGAAAAAGCAGTTAAAATAGAACTATCTCAGTTTTTAAACGAAGCAAGGTAATCAGGCTTGAATAACTTACCCGTCATTTTTTTAATGGGACCAACAGCTGCAGGGAAAACCGAACTGGCAATTGCATTGTGCGAGCACCTTAACACTGAAATTATCAGTGTTGACTCCGCACTTGTATATAAAGATATGAATATTGGCACGGCTAAGCCCGATGCTGATGAATTAGCGCGAGCGCCACATCATTTGATTGATATTATTGATCCAGCAGAGAGTTATTCAGTCGCAGATTTTCGTCGCGATGCAATTGAAAAGATTGATCTATTTCATGAGCAAGGTAAAGTACCTGTACTGGTTGGCGGTACAATGATGTATTTTAAATCATTACTTGATGGCTTATCACCGCTACCAGAGGCATCACCCGAAGTACGTGCTGAGCTTGAAAAAGAAGCAAAGCAGTTTGGTTGGCCGCATTTGCACAAAGAGCTTATTAAAATTGATCCTGATGCTGCGAGCAAAATGAGTGAAAATGATTCACAACGCATTAATCGTGCGCTCGAAGTGTATCGTATAACAGGTAAAACAATGACAGAGCTGCAAAAACAAAAGCAGCCTGAGTTACCTTATACTTTCCATCAATTTGCGATTGCACCTGATGATCGCAGTGAATTGCATCAGCGAATTGAGAAAAGGTTTAAAATAATGCTCGACCAGGGGTTTGAAAATGAAGTTTCATCCCTATATAAACGTAAGGATTTACACCCCGATCTGCCATCAATTCGTTGCGTAGGTTATAGACAAATGTGGGATTACATTGCAGGCGAAACTGACTATGATGAAATGGTCTTTCGTGGTATTGCAGCCACACGGCAGTTAGCCAAGCGACAGCTAACTTGGTTAAGAGGTTGGCCAAATGTTACTTGGTTAACCACGGGTGATGAAGAAAACTTGCAACGTGTAGTAAGTTCGCTAAGCTAGTAGTAGTTGAAAAAATTTAGCTTTGTTAAATGAGTTCAGCTACTTAATTATAATAACACCTAGAACGAAGGAAAATAACATGGCAAAAGGCCAGTCGTTACAAGACCCATTTTTGAATGCGTTACGTCGTGAGCGCATTCCAGTATCAATCTTTTTGGTTAATGGCATTAAACTTCAGGGTAAAATCCAGTCATTTGACCAATTTGTTATTTTACTAGAAAACACCGTAAATCAAATGGTGTATAAACACGCTATTTCTACCGTTGTTCCAGCGCGATCTGTTAACTTCCAAGGTGTACAAGGAAGTGATGATGCAGAAGAGCAAGAAGCTGGAAACTTTTAAATTTAGGAGCGTAATGCTTGTTTGACCGTTATGAAGCCGGCGAACAGGCAGTTTTAGTTCATATCGACTTACCTAAAGAGGGGGATCGCGAAGATCTTCACGAATTAGAGTTGTTGGTATCTTCTGCTGGTGTTAGTAGTTTGGCGATTGTGCAAGGCAGTCGTCAAGCACCACATCCGAAACTATTCGTCGGGACCGGAAAAGCAGAAGAAATCGCTGAAACTGTCAAAATCCACAATGCAGATGTCATCATTTTCAATCATCAACTTAGCCCGTCACAGGAGCGCAATTTAGAGCGCGTTTGCCAGTGTCGTGTACTTGATCGTACGAGTTTGATCTTGGATATTTTTGCGCAGCGAGCGCGTACCCACGAAGGTAAACTTCAAGTGGAGTTGGCTCAGCTTCGCCATATTTCTACTCGCTTGATCCGTGGTTGGACCCACCTTGAAAGACAAAAAGGCGGGATTGGTTTACGAGGACCGGGTGAAACTCAACTCGAGACAGATAGACGCTTACTGCGTGCAAGAATTAAGAATATTCGTGCCCGTTTAGATAAAGTCGCTGTTCAGCGTGAGCAGGGGCGACGTGCGCGTACTCGAAATGAAATCCCCACGGTGTCATTAGTTGGGTATACCAATGCGGGTAAGTCGACACTCTTTAACCGTATAACAAATTCTGATGTGTATGCAGCCGATCAGCTGTTTGCAACACTTGATCCAACGTTACGTAAGTTGGACATTGGAGACATTGGCCCCGTTATTTTGGCCGATACGGTGGGCTTTATTCGCCACTTACCACATGATTTAGTGGCTGCCTTTAAAGCAACATTAACAGAAACGCGTGAAGCTGATTTACAGCTTCATGTGATTGATGTGGCAGACCCTCGCCGTAAAGAAAATATTGAGCAGGTGCAATCGGTACTCAAAGAAATTGAGGCAGACGATGTGCCACAATTATTGGTTTATAACAAAATTGATGCGCTAGATGACGTTGCGCCACGTATAGATAGAAACGACGAAGGGCAACCTATTCGCGTTTGGCTTTCGGCACGTACGGGGGTCGGTTGTGAGTTGTTGTCTGAGGCAATTAATGAGTTACTTGCCAAAAAAATGTTTGCCGATGAGCTTAAATTACCGCCACAACACGGGCGTATTCGTGCCGCATTATTTAATTTAAATGCTGTGCATGAAGAGCAATTTGATGAGCAAGGCAATTGGCTTTTGTCAGTCCGTTTGCCTATGGCGGAATGGAATCGTTTGAAAAAAGAAATGGGGCATGACCTCGATTCTTTTGTAGCGGCGAACTAAAAATCAGCAGCATGTGTCATTTTTAGTATGAGAAATGCTGTATATTTGATAGATTTAACCTAATTCATTTAGATAACAATGGAGTATAGCTATGGCCTGGAATGAACCGGGTAATAATGGCAATGATAAAGATCCGTGGAATAATAAAGGCGGTAAAGATCAAGGCCCACCTGATTTAGACGAGGTACTGCGTAAGTTCTCCGGCAAGTTTGGCGGTTTATTTGGTGGTAACAAACCAGGTAACAACGGCGGCGGACTTGGTGGCGCAGGCATTTCTTTCATTTTAATCATTGCCGTCATCGTATGGGCATTGAGTGGTATTTACACCGTAAAAGAAGCCGAGCGTGGTGTGGTTCTACAGTTTGGTCAATTTGACCGTATTGCTGAACCTGGCTTACGTTGGAAGATGACGTTCATCGAACGTGTTATTCCTGTTGATATTGAAGCTGTTCGTTCATTATCAGCAAAAGGGTTTATGCTCACCGAAGATGAAAACGTAGTTAATGTTGAGTTTGAAGTTCAGTACCGTGTAATTGACCCACATCTTTACAAGTTTAGTGTAACGGATGCTGATCACAGCTTACAACAGGCACTTGATAGTGCACTGCGTTATGTCATTGGTCATGTGAAAATGGACCAAGTACTCACAACAGGTCGTGAGGTAGTTCGTCAACAAACATGGGATGAACTAAACAAAATTATCGAGCCTTATAACCTCGGTATTATCGTCAGCGATGTGAACTTTAAAGACTCTCGTCCGCCGGGCGAAGTGAAAGATGCCTTTGATGATGCGATTGCAGCGCAAGAAGATGAAGAACGTTTTATTCGTGAAGCCGAAGCATATGCCCGTGAAATTGAACCGCGTGCACGTGGTCAAGTCACACGTATGACACAAGAAGCAGAAGCGTATCGCGAACGTATTACCCTTGAAGCACAGGGTGAAGTGGCACGTTTTGAAAAGTTATTACCTGAGTACCAAGCAGCAAAAGAAGTCACGCGTCAGCGTTTATATATTGATGCAATGGAACAAGTGTTAGGTAACAGCTCTAAAGTGTTAGTCGATGTGAAAGGTGGCAATAACATGCTGTATTTACCACTTGATAAAATCATGGAAAAGCAAGGCACAGCAACGCGAGTTGCACTTCCAAGCTCAAGTGATATCAAGGACCTTCGCAATAAGATAAACACATCACGAAACAGCACTGTTAATCCAAGCGGTGATCGTTTCGCTACTGACCGTTTTAATGAGGGGAGATAAACAAGATGAAAAACTTTAGTTTAGTCATACTCGCCCTTGCTCTTGTATTGTCGTTCTCAGCAGTATTTGTTGTGCAAGAAGGCGAAAAGGCAATTGTGCTGTTATTCAGCAAAGTGCAAAAAGACGACAGTGATAACGCGGTGGTGTATGGGCCTGGTTTACACCTTAAAGTCCCATTTTTTAGCCAAGTACGTCGCTTAGACGCACGTATTCAAACGCTAGATGGTGCACCAGACCGCTTTGTAACCAGCGAGAAGAAAGACTTAATTGTTGATTCGTACGTAAAATGGCGTATTAACGACTTTAGCGCTTTCTACTTGCGTGCTCGTGGTGATAAGCAATACGCTGAAACACTCCTAAAGCAAAAAGTTAATAACGGACTGCGTACTAACTTCGGTTCGCGCACTATCAGAGAAATTGTCTCTGGTGAGCGAAGTGAGCTGATGGAAGAAGCATTAGTACAAGCATCAGAAAGTGCGCAAGAGTTAGGTATCGAAGTACTTGATGTGCGTGTTAAGCAAATTAACTTACCACAAGAAGTGAGTAGCTCTATTTTCCAACGTATGCGTGCTGAACGTACTGCAGTGGCAAAAGAGCACCGTTCTGAAGGTCAGGAAAAAGCGGAAACAATTCGTGCAGAAGTCGATCGCCGAGTCACCGTTATGCTTGCTGATGCAGAGCGAAATGCACGTACTGTGCGCGGTGAAGGTGATGCGAATGCCGCAGCTATCTACGCGAACGCATACAGTAAAGATGCTGAATTCTTTAGCTTTGTTCGTAGCTTAGAAGCATACAAAAATACCTTTAAAGATAAGCAAGACGTGATGGTTCTATCACCGGATAGCGATTTCTTTAATTACATGAAAGGTTCTAAAGCACAGTAATTTACTGTCGCTGCTAAAAGCCCCGCCTATTTTGCGGGGCTTTTTTGTTTCTGAGATTGCTTAAAACATAGACTGTCTGTTTTTATAAACCTCTGTTCTGCCTGTAATTGTGCTATTAAATAAGATGATAAAAATTCAGCCGCAGAAAAAATAAGCTAAACGGGGTGATCTTTCACCTCGTTTTCTGGTAAAATCTCGTCCTAATTTTTTCTAAGTGAATTTGCAATGGGTAAAAACGTTGTTGTACTAGGCACCCAATGGGGTGACGAAGGTAAGGGTAAGGTAGTTGACCTCCTTACAGACAAAGCATCTTTAGTAGTTCGTTATCAAGGTGGTCATAACGCAGGCCATACTTTGGTGATCAACGGTGAAAAGACGGTTTTACACCTTATTCCATCGGGTGTATTACGTGACAATGTTAAGTGTGTGATCGGTAATGGTGTTGTTTTATCACCAGAAGCATTAATGAAAGAAATCGGCATGCTAGAAGAGCGTGGCGTACCAGTACGTGAACGCTTATTAATCAGCGAAGCATGTCCGCTAATTTTACCTTTCCACATTGCATTAGATTTAGCCCGTGAAAAAGCACGTGGCGATAAGCCAATCGGTACGACAGGTCGTGGTATCGGTCCAGCTTATGAAGACAAAGTAGCACGTCGTGGTATACGTGTTGGTGACTTATTCAACCCTGAACAGTTTGCTAGTAAGCTTAAAGAAGTATTGGAATACCATAACTTCACGTTAGAGCATTACTACAAAGTAGAGCCAGTGGACTTCCAAAAGACATTTGACGATGCAATGGCAATCGCTGATATCTTAAAAGCAATGGTTGTTGATGTTACTGAGCTTCTTGATCAAACACGTTTAGCGGGCGACAACATCTTATTTGAAGGTGCGCAAGGTACGTTACTTGATATCGACCACGGTACATACCCATACGTAACATCGTCTAACACTACTGCAGGTGGTGTAGCTACCGGTGCGGGCTTTGGTCCATTACACCTTGATTACGTATTAGGTATCATCAAAGCTTACACAACACGTGTAGGTTCAGGTCCATTCCCTACCGAGCTTTACGACGGTCTAGATAAACAAGACCCAGTAGGTAAGCACTTAGGTGAGAAAGGCCATGAGTTTGGTGCAACAACGGGTCGTTTACGTCGAACAGGTTGGTTAGATGCAGTGGCTATGCGCCGTGCAGTACAAATCAACAGCATCTCAGGTTTCTGTTTAACTAAACTAGACGTACTAGACGGTTTAGAAACACTGAAAATCTGTACTGGTTACCAGTTAGAAGATGGCACAGTAACGAACGTTACACCATTAGCTGCTGAAGGTTACGAGAAAGTAACACCAGTATACGAAGAGATGCCTGGTTGGTCTGAAAACACAGTTGGTGTTACTTCAGTTGAAGAGTTGCCAAAAGCAGCGATTGACTACATCAAACGTATCGAAGAAATCACTGGCGTGCCAGTTGATATCATCTCAACAGGTCCAGACCGTGTTGAAACAATGGTATTACGCAACCCGTTTGCATAATCACGATATGTTTAAAAAAAGCTGCTTCGGCAGCTTTTTTTGTGCCTAAAATTTATTCTGGAATGAAAATTGTATATTATTTACTAAGACAGATTTTCATTAAGTGATTTTGATGCGTGTTTTATTGCCTTTAACATTCCTCTTTTCAAGCCTAGCCATGGCTGAAGAGCCTATTACAGCAGTCCCTTTGTATACTGAGAGCGAGTTAATTGGCTTAATTAATAAAAATGCACATTTGGCGCGGGTAAAGGCTGATGATTGCCAGCTAGTACAAGATATTGAAGCGCGAGCCAATAAAATGGCGTTGCCATCGTATCAATTCCTGTATGGTGATATGTTAGCGTATGCGGTGTGTGTAGACCGCAATGTTGAGCTGGGTGTTTATTACATGCGCCAAGCCGCACAGCAAGGTTTTGCAGCGGCACTCGAGCAGCTTGGCCGTTACTATGATGTCGGCCAGTTAGTGCAGAAAGATAAAGCCATGGCGGTCACCTACCTCAGAGAAGCGTCGGCACAGGGAAACCTTAAAGCACAAATTCGCTTGGTTAACCTATTCAATCAAGGCTATGGCAGTCCTCGTGACTATGAAGACGCCTACCGTTGGTTATTTCACTCAATGGTGGCTGACAAAGCACAGCATAAAAAAGTAGAACAGTTATTGGCTAAATTGGCAGAAAAAATGCCCGACAGCGTTGTCGCCCGCGCCCGTCTACCTGAATAAACAAAGGCCAGCAAATGCTGGCCTTATCGTTATTATTGGTCTTCTTTTTTCTCTTTATTTTTACCGTTATTCGGATCTTTTAAAACAGAAAGTTTAGGAGGCTGTAGTGCCACGACTCGTTCACCAACTTGAGGTGTTTTTTCCATGTGGGTGGTGAAAGGGCGAAGACGTATAGGTGAATCATCGTCATCATCTTTTTCACCATTTAGAATAAACAATGGAATTGCTTCACTGTTGACTTCTTGGTACTGCTCCCAGCTAAACTCGTCAGAAATACGCGTTGCACTCACTTTACCCCCTTTCGCGATTAAGCTACTTAAACGAGCATAGGCCCCGTTATCACCAAATAAAATTTGTCGTGATAAGAACGTCGCACTGTCTTTATTCGCTTTAGCGTGGTTGGTTGATGAGCGCAGTGAAAATACATTTTTTTCATCCAATAGGTGAGAAAAATACTGTACGCCCAAGGCATTATGATGACGGTTTGGCGACAGTGCCAACACGTTTCTAATTGTGGTTAGGGGTAAGTAACGCTCAGCATGTTCTGATTGCGGGTTACCGTAATAACAGGGTAAACCATCCATGCGCGCCATGCGACAGTTTTCCCACGCGGGGTCAGATAAATGAACAGGAATGTTTTGTTCTTTTAAACCACAGGCGATAGCACGTGCAACATGGTTTGCACCTATGATAAGAATCGTATTAGGTGACGGCTGACGTACTTTTAATAATTTAGCTAAAGGCGTTGCCGTTAAACTCTGTAAAACCACAGTGACGATAATGACTGTGAAGATAAGTGGCACTATTTTTTCTGCATCCGCGATACCGGCTTCGACCATGCTTAGGGCAAACACAGAGCCTACTGCTGCCGCGACAATACCGCGTGGGGCTATCCACGATAAGACGAGACGAGATTTTAAGGGTAAATCACTTTTAAACGTCGAAATTGCGATACACGCAGGGCGCGCCACAAATAAAACAATGGCTAAAAAGATAAACACGTCGCTGTGCAGCATCATTAAGTCGGAAAGCTGTAAACGTGCAGCCAGTAAGATGAACAGGGATGAAATGAGAATCATCGACAGGTCTTCTTTAAACTCAAGCACAGAGTCTATTTCTAAGTCGTCCTGATTAGCAAGCCATATACCAAAGACGGTAACAGCAAGTAGTCCTGATTCATGGCTTAAGTGGTTAGAAACCGTGAAACTAATGAGCACTAAGGCTAGTATGCCAAACTTATGTAATTCGAACGGTAACCACTCTCGGCGAATAAGTAGGGTTGTTAACCAGCCAGCGACGACACCGATTGTTAAACCAACGCCTAAGGTCTTGAATAAAGCAATGATCGTGTGGCTGAGTACTTCGCCCTGACCAACAAGCATAACGGCTTCAAATACCAGCACTGCAAACAAGGCACCAATGGGGTCAATAACAATACCTTCCCAGCGTAATATGCGGTCGATATCTTGCGTAGGCCGCATTGAGTTTAATAAAGGGGCAATAACCGTCGGGCCGGTAACCACTAATACTGCCCCCAGAACTGCTGCAACACGCCAGTTTAGTTCTAAAATCCAATAGGCACTGAGGCTTATAATTAAACAGGTGGTGATCATACCGATGGAGCATAGGTTTCGAACAACTTTGCCTATGCCTTTTAACTCTCGAAAATGAAGCGTTAAGGAGCCTTCAAAAAGGATCACTGCAACACTCAATGACACGACAGGGAAAAGCAAGTCGCCGAGTAAGGCATCGGGGTTTAAAATGCCGCTAAATGGGCCAAGTAATAAACCCGTTAGTAGTAAAAATAAAATAGCGGGTACACGAAACGCCCAGGCTATCCACTGTGCTAACACAGAGCACAAGGCGATCCCTGCTATATAAATTGCTGACATAGAATAAAGTATCCTTTAGTTACTACTATTTAAAAACACCAACGAGATAGGTAATCGCGTTTGAAAACGATAAACAGTCGTTAACTTTTAAATAAAATTGCTTACCTATTAAAGCCTACTCACCGTCATAGACACAAGCAAACTTGTTGCTTCACATACGATTTTAGTCGTTATTACTACTTTTTGGGCTGCTTTCGACAACAAAATCCTTAAAAGTTGATAAAAAATCATTAAGTGATAAATGCTAGGTCTTAACTGTTTGTTATTTGAGCTCTATTTTTCAAGGTTATGGTAAGTATAAAAGGTATGATTGCTTTTCAGACTTGATCTTACCCCTATGTTTACCGTATTATATTTCGTGTTCAAACAATTTGATATCTAAATGATTGGTAACGAAAACCCTTTCCACTTAGAGCTCAAGCTCTATTTAATCAATTGTTTGGCGAGCTAAGTGTGTATTTTACACTTTGTTTTCTAATTAAATAGAAATGAGCTTGGTCCTATTCAGTGTGTATTTATTACGTGTTGAATAGAATATAAGTTCATTGTCTGGTCAATGTTTAGTTCCCATCGTGGCAGCTAAATCTCGGTCATACAGTCTACACCCTATCTGTTGGTGTACCAGACTGTATAGGCTCTATGTATGTTGTTATTAATAAAAGCCGCACACAGCTTTTTACAGCGATACATAAACAACACTTATCTTTTTATAACAACTTATGGTTTATAACCGTTTGGTCTACTGACTGAATAAAAGTTGTGCTATATCTAATCGCATTACTTGCGTGGCTTAGCTGTGTGCTCAGATAAGTGGTTTGACAGATTAATTATGATCAATGCGTTTAGCTCGGCTAAACGTGAGTCTTTTAATCAGTGGCATTTTGACACTGAACAGATAGTAAAATGGAAAGTTGAACAGTTATGCAAAAGTTTAAATGGCAACGTATAGTACTAAAAGTTGGTAGCGCCTTAATCGCACCCGATCAAGATGGGTGTCGTTCTCGTTATTTACTGACCATTGCACAGTTCATCGTTCGTTGTCGAGCGCAAGGTATCGAAGTTATTTTAGTATCGTCAGGTTCGGTGGCTGCTGGTTCGCATTTATTCCCAGAGCAAGAGCAACGCTCTGTGACGATGAAAAAGGCAATGGCAGCGGCTGGCCAAACAGAAATGATGGCCATGTGGGATCGCTTTTTTGATTTCCCATCGGCGCAAATTTTATTAACGCATGGTGATTTGCGAGACCGTGAACGCTATACAAGTATTAGAGAAACAGTATTTACTTTACTTGAGCACGGTGTATTGCCCATCATTAATGAAAATGACACGGTAACAACCGACGATTTAAAAGTAGGTGATAACGATAACTTATCAGCCATGGTTGCGGCTGCGGCAGATGCGGATGCCTTGATGATTTTCTCAGATGTCGATGGTTTATATGACAAGAACCCTAATTTACATGAGGACGCTGTCTTATTACCTGAAATCGAAAGCATTGATGAATCAATTTATGCTATGGCTGGGTGTGCAACCAGTGCTGTAGGTACTGGCGGTATGAAAACGAAAATAGAAGCAGCAGAAAAAGCGACTTCACATGGTATCACCACCTATATTTTAAACGGGTTTAAAGAAGAAACATTTAACCGTTTATTAGCAGGTGATAATCCAGGCACTATTTTCACCCCATACGAAAAACCAATGCAAGAAGCGGTGCATTGGATGACCCACACTGCCAATGAGCAAGGTGAAGTTGTGGTTGAAGGTTCAATTAATGAATCATCAAACCGAGAAAATGGGTGTATTCGCAGTGATGAAATTCTTGCGGTACACGGAGAATTTGGCGTAGGCGATACTATTTTAGTACGCAGTGACGATGGTACGCGCCTAGCAAAAGCAACAGCGAATTACAGTAGCTGTTTATTAAGTTTTATAGCTGACAACGAGCAAAGTGAATTTAGCGAGAAAATGCAGGATTCAATTGGCCCCGTTGTTTCAGAGAAAGATATCGCATTATTGGAGAAGTCATGAGTTTAATTACGGATATTTCGAGCCAAGCAGCACACGCTGCTACCCAGCTAGCCTTACTGGATACAGCCACTAAAAATCAGGTTTTAACTGAGATGGCACAGGCACTTCGTGAAAGTAAAGCGTTCATTATCAAAGAAAATGAAAGCGATTTAGCTGCGGCGCGTGATAATAATCTCCCTGGGGCAATGATTGATCGCTTAACGTTAAATGATGAGCGTATCGAAGCCATGGCTGAAGGGATTGAGGTAATTGTTAGCCTTGACGATCCTGTGGGTCAACTACGTGAAATTACTGAGCGCCCGAATGGCATTAAGATCAGTAAAATGCGTGTGCCTTTAGGTGTGGTGTGTATGATTTACGAAGCGCGTCCTAATGTAACAGCTGATGCGGGTGCATTGTGTTTCAAATCAGGTAACGGTGTCATATTACGCGGTGGTAAAGAAGCGCTTAAAAGCTCGCAAGCGATTGCCAGTGTGATGCACAAAGTATTAGAAAAGCATGGCCTGCCAACAGCGTTAATTTCGGTGATTCCAGACCCAGACCGCGGTTTACTCATGGAGCTGATGCAGCAACGTGATACTATTGACTTAATCATTCCACGCGGTGGTGAAGGCCTAATTAACTTTGTAACAGAAAACAGTACGATTCCTGTTATTCAGCATTTTAAAGGCGTATGTCATCTTTATGTAGATAAAGACGCCGACTTAAATGTGGCTATTAATCTATTACTTAACGGTAAAACGCAGCGTACAGGCGTGTGTAATGCACTTGAAGGTTTAGTTGTTCACCAAGATATCGCTGATGAGTTTTTAAACTTATGTGCAGTGGTACTGCGTCAAGAAGGCGTAAAAGTGAATGCAGACGCAAAAGCCGCAGCGTATTTTGACAACGCGACTGTACTGGCCGACGATGAGTTTGGTGAAGAGTACCTCGATTTAGAAATTGCGATTAAAGTTGTTCCTGATTTCGCGGGTGCGATTGACCACATTGCTAAATTCGGTTCTAACCACACAGAAGTGATCTGTACAAAAGACCAAGCTGCTGCGCAGTTATTCCAACGTAGTGTAGATGCTTCAGTGGTTATGGTTAATGCATCGTCTCGTTTTTCTGACGGCTCGCAATTAGGTTTAGGTGCAGAGATTGGTATTGCAACAACCAAGCTGCATGCTTATGGCCCAATGGGCTTAGAGTCACTCACGACAGAAAAATACCTAGTGAACGGCGAAGGTCAAATTCGCGAGTAATTATTTACACAAAATAAAACATGAAAATGCCGGGCTCTGCTCGGCTTTTTTTTATGTGAATAAAATTAAGACGGCAAAAAATAACGGATAAACTAGATAATTTTTTTAGATAAGTTTGATATTAAATTTGGCAGAGTGCCTAAGAAAAGTAGGAAGGTGGTGGAGCTAAGCAGGATCGAACTGCTGACCTCCTGCGTGCAAGGCAGGCGCTCTCCCAGCTGAGCTATAGCCCCACATTCCTAAATACAGGATGCTTAAGTCTTACGTCCTAAGCGGGGTGAACTTTAATTATTTTTACATTCGCGGTCAAGTGTTTTTTAAAAAATGATCGAATTTTTACCCTCCGCTTTTATTTTTGATAGACTAGGTCGCATCTACTGTTCAAGGCTTATCCAATAATGAAAAAAATAGCATCGCTTTTGGTTGTTTTATTAGCTGGTTGCGCAAGCCAAGGGGACGCCCCTCCTTTTGAAATTAATAACAAACAGTTTTATGGAAAAAATGATGAGCAGGGAAATAAAATTTTTGCTTATGTTGTGTCAGTAAAAGCGCAAGGCCGAAAGCCTATTAATTTAGATAAGCCGATGACGCGTCGACAATTTAAAGACTTTGCCGAGCAAGAGTACTTTGAAGAGTCGAGCAACTTAAAATTACTGTTAGAAGATCAAGCGGTTGAATTATTAAATGAAGAACTCAAAGAGCGTTCGTATTGCGACGACAAACATGTAATTGACGAAGTATTATGGCGTGATTTGAGTGTGCAATTACGAGGACGTTGTTTGTAAATGTATGCCGATAAAACCAAGCTGGCAGCGGCACTTGCTCAGCTCGCTATTGAATACGAAGAAATAGAACACCCACCATTACATGGCAGCCTCGATGCTGATACGTTTATGGTTGATAGGCCTGGTACGCGACTGAAAAACTTATTTCTGCGTGATAACGAAGGTAAACGTCATTTTTTGGTGATAACAGCCCACGACAAACAGCTTGATTTAAAAGCGATTGCAAAGCAGCAAGGACTTTCGCGGATAGGTTTTGCCTCAGATGAGCGGCTTGCACGTTATTTAAAAGTGCCGCCTGGCCGTGTGTCTATGCTGGCACTTTTAAACGACAAACAAAATAATGTCACGTTGTGGCTTGATCAAGAAATCTGGTTTAATGCGCTTTTTCATTGCCATCCGTTTGAGAACACCGCGACTTGGTTAATGAAAAAAGACGACTTAGAACGCTTCTTTGCCAGTACAGGGCATCAGCCTCGAGTCGTATTCCTTCCTGCTAAATAAACCAACGCGAGCCCTATTAAACATACCAGCAGCAGTACTGCCATAAAGGCAACTTGACCATGTTGCTGGTATATCAGCCCCGGTAACAGTGAACCAAGTGCACCACCACTGTAATAAAACGATACATAGCCCCCATTCGTCACACTGGCAGGGGCGGTACTAATTTTATTAACCAATGGTGCAGCACTTGAATGAATCACAAACATAGCGCCACAAAAACCTGTAAATGCGATGACAAATAACAGCAGCTGTTGACTCATCAACAGCAATATTGTGAGGCTATAAAATAAAAATACCCCAGTGAGCAAGCGCCAAGGAGATGAAGACTTTCTCAGTAGCCAAGGGGTGGCTATTGACGCAAGCGCACCGACTAAGTAGCCAGTATAAACAAGTCCGATTTCGCGCGTGTTAGTAATGGCAAAGCTATCTTGCAGAATAAAGGGCAAATAATTTAACAGCGCTGCAAAGCAAAAGAACATACAAAAAACCGCCCCATAGAGCTTCAAAACTAATGGGCTTTTTAATTGCTTTAAATATAAAAGGGGCGATTGCGGGGTATGAATTGCGGTTGTCTTTTGGGGTTTAGGGATAGCGAAGGCAAGACAGACTAAGCCAATCGCTATCACATAGTAAAAGCTTTGCCAGCTTAAAAAATCAGTAAATAAGGCCGCTAACATACGACCAAAATAACCACCAACAATCGTACTACCAATATATAAGGTCATATTACGCTGTAGTAGGTCGGCTTGGTAAGTGACACCAATATAACTGGTCATCGCGGTGAGTGCGGCTGGCAGCGTAATACCTTGAATAAAACGTATCAAAAGTAACACGTTAAAGCTCGGCGCAAAGGTAAAAATAACGCAGCTAATAGCCAGTATAACCATAGCGATTTTTAAAATAACCAGCGGGTTACGCTTTGCTAAAAATAACCCATACACTAATGGAGCGATTGCTAGCGGGAGCATTGTGGCTGTCATTAAACTGCCGGCGGCGGCTGGCGACACAGAAAAATGGCGAGCAAATAATCCAAGTAGGGGCTGGGGTGCGTATAAAACAAAGAAAATAAATACAGAGCAAAGTAACAAATGTCGCAGCTGCATTTTTAGCTCCGTGAAGAAAAAGTATTAGCTTATAGAGTGCGAGTAATTTTACAAGTATCATAATGGTTAAAGTAAGAAATATTGCGTTAAATCAAAGTGTCATGATTTCATCGCGTGTTAATCTGCGTGTAATAATATAAATAGCAAAGATTCAAATGGGTTCAGTACTGTTATTTGTTTGCATAGCTGATTAAAATAGCCCTTATACGCATTTTAATTATTGGAATTTAGTGATGGGTTCATTACAAGATCAGCTACTTAAAGCTGGGCTCACTACCTCGCACCAAGCGAAAGTAGCTAAAACTGAAAAACGTAAGCAGCAAAAGAAAAAAAAGAAAGGGGCTACCAGTAACCCAAGTGATTTGCAAAAGCACATTGAGCAAACCAAGCTCGAGCAGCAGAAAAAAGCAGATGAACTAAATAAAGCGCGTTTGGAAGAGCAAAAACAACGTGAGCAAGTTGCTCGCGTTAAGCAAATTTTAGAGCATAATAATCAGGATGAGATCCGTGGCGATCGCACCTTTAATTTCACTTATGAAAATAAAGTGAAAGAGCTCGACGTAAATGAAAAAACACAAAAAGCGTTAGCGGGTGGTCGCTTAGCAATTTGTGTTTTAGAAGGCCAATTTTTTGTTCTGGAAGATGAACCAGCTCGAAAAGTCGCTGAAGTTAGCGAAGAATATATAGTGTTCCATGTCGAACCTGAAGATAAGCAAAAGGATGAAGATGATCCCTATGCTGATTTTGAAGTGCCTGATGATTTAATATGGTAACCCGCATAACTGCATAGCATTTAGGTTGCTGTAACAATTTTTCGGGGGCAATTTGGGTGCAATATTGTTAAATCATGGTCTACACTAAAGAAAATGTTTTCTAACCCGTTAAAAAGAGAAGATACAAATGAGCAAGATAACTAAAATTCTATGTGGGGCTGGCCTTGTAATGGCTGCAAGCCTATCTTTCAATACAATGGCTGCTGATGGCGCAACACTATACACAGCAAAACTTTGCCAAACGTGCCACGGTGCAGAAGGTAAAGCACCCATTATGCCGCTATACCCTAAGCTAAATGGCCAAAATAAAGAATACTTACTTGCACAAATGAAAGACATTAAGTCTGGTGCACGTAATAACGGTATGGCTTCTGCGATGAAAGCAATGGTTGCGAACGTATCTGAAGAAGAAATGGCAGCAATTGCAGATTATTTATCACAAGTTAAATAATCCGCTACATTTAATAAAAAAGGCCACATCAATTGATGTGGCCTTTTTGTATCAGCTATTGATCATCGGTTAATAGTGATTTAGACTTCTATACATCTATTTATGCTTGTCGCATATACAAGGTTTTCCATGTTTGACTTACCAAAACTCGATTTAAAAAATAAAGTATCTGAACAAGAATGGCAGCTTCGCGTAGATTTGGCTGCATGCTATCGTTTAGTCGAGCATTTTCGTTGGGGTGATTTAATTTATACCCATTTATCTGCACGCTTACCGGGCACAAATCAGTATTTGGTCAATGCATTTGGTTTAAGCTTTGATGAAGTAACCGCGTCAAACTTAGTGAAGGTTGATTTAGAAGGGAATATTCTCGACGATACACCGTTTAAAATTAACCCTGCAGGTTTCACTATTCACAGTGCTATTCACGAAGTACGCGATGATGCGCATTGTGTTATCCACCTTCATACCAAAGAGACTATTGCAGTAGCAACGCAAGAAAAAGGTTTACAACCGTTAAGCCAATACTCGATGTTTTCATTGCCGTCACTGTCATACCATGGCTATGAAGGCTTAGCCGTGAACAAGGATGAAAAAAAACGCTTACAAGATGATTTAGGCACTACAAATCATATGCTTTTAGTAAATCATGGCGGTTTAACGGTGGGCCCAACGGTGGGGGATGCATTTATGCGCTTCTATGATTTACAGCGCGCCTGTGAAATTCAATTGGCGATTCAAGCCAGTGGTCAAACAGCTATTCCGGTGCCTCAACCTATTATCGATAATATTTATAATCAAGCGAATGTCGTGCATAGCGGCAGCACTGGAGGCCAATTAGCGTGGCCTGCGATGCTGCGTAAGGCTTATCGCCTTGATCCTAGTTTTGCTCAGTAAGGAGTAACCATGAAAGTTAATCGCGTCGAAGTGTTCGATATTCATTGTCCAGACAGACCTGCTTGGACACCTGTGTTTGTGCGTATTCATACAGATGAAGGTATTAGTGGCGTTGGTGAAGCCGGGCTTGCTTATGACTTAGGTCACAGTGCAGCCGCTGCGATGATCAAAGAAATGGCTGACGCTTTTTTAATAGGCCATGATCCGTTTCAAACTGAAAAGCTATGGTCACGAATGCTACGCGAGAGCTTTTGGGGATTAGGCGGAGGACCAGTGGTCTACGCTGCGATGAGTGCGATTGATACTGCACTGTGGGACATCAAAGGGAAAGCATTAGGTTTACCTGTTTATCAATTGCTAGGGGGTAAAGTTAACGACAAACTTCGTACTTACGCATCGCAATTACAGTTTGACTGGGACAGCGAGTTTAAAGCACTTATTCATCCAGAAGAATATGCAGAAGCGGCATTAAAAGCGATTGCTGAAGGCTACGATGCAGTGAAAGTTGACCCTATCCAATACGATAAGCACGGCAATACTTATTATGACCGCACTAATATTATTTCTCGTGGTGAAATGAAGTTATACCGCGCGCGTATGCAGGCTATTCGTGAAGCGGTGGGTGATGAAGTTGATATTATTTTTGAATGTCATAGTTTGCCAGGGGCAACATCTGCAATTCAAATTGGTGAAATCGCCGAAGAATTCGATTGCATGTATTATGAAGAGCCAGTGAACTACCTAAACCATTCATTGCATGCCAAAGTCGCTGATAAAGTTGCAGTGCCCATAGCCGGTGGCGAGCGCTTGTATAATCGTTGGGGTGTACGTCCTTATCTTGAAGATCAAAGCATTGATGTGCTTCAGCCAGATCTTGGTTTATGTGGTGGTTTCACCGAGACGAAAAAGGTCTGTGATTACGCTGATATTTTTGATGTGCGTATTCAAGCGCATGTATGTGGCGGTCCAGTTGCAACAGCGGCATCGTTGCATTTAGAAACAGCCATTCCTAACTTCTTAATTCATGAGCATCACACTTACGCGATTAAAAAGTGGAATCGTGAGTTATGTATTCAAGACCCACAACCTAAAAATGGCTTTTTCCAAGTATCCGAAGAACCCGGCATTGGTATTGAGTTAAACGATGATATTGTGATGCGTTCGCAACGTGTCGAAATAAAATAAATAGATTCAGCAATGAAAAAGCCCGTAAGGGCTTTTTTTATTTATAAAGTAAGTATCAATTTATCAAAGTGCTTCATTAATATAAATAATCATATAAACGAAAGTCTTAAACATGATTGCGTTTATTTTTTGTTAAGCTTTATTGTTAAATTTTATTGTTTTTTTCTGTTTTTATTCACTTTTTTAGAATTTTAACTGTGTTTTTTGTGTTTTTTATGTAAATTTTTAGTTTTAAACTTATATACTATAACTAAATTGTAATATATTTAATTTTTTGTTTTACATTTGTTCTCCGTTTTAATAATGTATTAGTACCTTATAAAGGTGAATAATTATAATTTTAAAAGGGATACAAAAATGAAATCAATATTTAGGAAAAGCATTACTGCAATTGCAGTAACTGCTTCGTTGGGGTTGGCGCTTCCTGCATCTGCATCAGACGTCGTTGGCTCTGTTCAGAATGTCAAAAATACCTCTTCATATACAGTTAAAGTTAAAAACCCGGCGACTGGTCTAGAGCGTACTTTAAATATTTCAGAAAATGGAACGTTCCGCTTTGCATCATTACCCTCAGGAAACTACGATATCCAAGTTTTGAAAAATGGAACCGTAGTAGCAGAAGATAAAGTCCGTGTTTCACTTGGTGCCAATTCAAAAGCAAATTTTGATCTAGCGAATATCTCCAATTCAGGTCCTGAAGTTATTCAAGTTGTTGGAGCACGAATTTCCTCAATTGATTTATCAACAGCTGATTCAGGCTTAGTCATTACCGATGCTGAAATAGATCGTATGCCTATTAGTCGAGATCTTACATCGGTAGCATTACTTGCTCCAGGTGCTGTTAAAGGCGACAGTGCATTTGGTAATACAGCATCGTTTGGTGGCTCATCGGTTGCAGAGAATGCGTGTTATATTAATGGTCTAGAAGTAACTAATACACGTCAGGGTTTAGGTTGCGGTGAAGTCCCATTCGAATTCTATGATCAATTTCAAGTTAAAACTGGCGGTTATTCTGCTAAGTTTGGTAGAGCTACGGGAGGAACTATAAATACAACCACTAAAAGTGGTACCAATGAATGGGAGTTTTCTGCAGTAGTTCAATATTCACCTGATTCGTTGCAAGAAGAGGGATCAATCTCTCGCGGAAAACAAGGTGCAGGACAAATATTCCGAGATGAAAGTTTAGCTTCTGATAATAGTGCGGATGTTACTTTAGCTGTTGGTGGACCATTAATTGAAGATACTTTATTTTTCTATGGTTTAGTTAATCCTCGTGATACAGAGTCTACTTATACATGGGGCGGCGATGAATTCTCTCCAAATGACCAATATCGTAAAGAGTCTGCATCAGGTGGCGATAACTTATTCTGGGGCGGTAAGCTTGACTGGGATATTACAGAAAACCATCGTTTAAGCTATTTTGCTTATTCAAACCGACGTGATATCGAGCGCTCAGTATATGATTACGGTAATGGCACAGTTGGTGAAAGAATTGATGGTGCTATTTTGAAACGAGGCGGTAAAGCACAGAGTCTAAGTTACACTGGTATCTTAACCGAAGACTTAGTAATTACTGCTATGGCTGGTAATATTAAGACTGAATATGAAACTCAGTCTGAAAACCTTGTTTGTCCTAGTGTAACTGACTCTCGAGGAACATCTAACCCTATTACAGGTTGTGGCGCGGGAGGTAGCTTTGGTGCAAATAATGATGAAAATACGCAATATCGTTTAGATGTTGAGTATGTTTGGTCTGACCATGAAATTAGCTTTGGTATTGATTATCAAGAGCGAAAATCAGAAAGAATTAGTCAGCCAATTGGTGGTCACAGCTATGATTACCGTACATTAGCTGCAAATGGTAGTTGGCAAGCAGATAACGGTGCACTTACTAATGATACAGGTGCTGCACTTGATTATGTTGAAGACCGTATTTTTGATGGTGGTGGTAGCTTTGAATCAGAGTTAACAGCTTACTATATAGAAGATCATTGGCAAGTTACTGACGATTTTGCGGTAAATGTTGGTTTTCGTGTCGATGAGTTTGATAGCTGGGGAACAACGGGTAAGTTATTAACAAGTTTTAAAACGGATATTGCACCACGCCTAGGTTTTACATGGGACCCAACAGGAACGGGTGATACAAAAGTTTATGGTACATATGGTCGTTATTATCTACCAGTTGCTAATAATACAATTTTCCGTGCAGCATCTGGTGTGAGCGATATTACAACAGCTTATACCTACACCGGTGTTGATCCAGAAACAGGTGCACCAACAGGTCTTTCACCACTTGCAGATACAATTGGTAATGGTGGTTTAGCAAATTCACAACAAGTGAGTGGGGTGCCTGTTATTCCTGAAAAAGATATATTCCAGGCAAAAGAAGCTGACCCATTCTCAAAAGATGAATATATTCTTGGTGTTCAACAAGCACTTAATGAAGAGTATACAGTTGGGCTAAAAGGTACTTATCGTGAGGTTGCAACTGCACTTGATGATTACTGTGGACGTTACGCATACCCATATTGCGTCATGATTAACCCAGGTTCTACATCAAGCTGGTACAGTGATGGATACTACTGGAATGGTACTGATTGGGGTGACTCTAGTTTCGATAATGATGGTGTACCAGATGCAGGCTCACTGACTACTTATTCAGCTGAAACAATAGGCCTCCCAAAGGCTAACAATGAATATACATCGGTTGAATTTAGCTTGAACTATCAAGCTGACACTATTCGCTACCAGTTTGGTTACACATGGGCACGTAGTGTTGGTAACTTTGAAGGTGCTGTTAAATCAGATATCGGTCAAGCTGACGCGGGTATTACTCAAGATTTTGACTTCCCAGCGGTAATGGATGGCTCACAAGGTTACCAACCTAATGACCGTCGTCATACGTTTAAGTTCTTCGGTAGTTGGGAACCTGTTGAAAATCTGACCGTAGGTTGGAATGCAACGTTACAAAGTGGTCGCCCACAAAGCCTATTTGGACAAGGTTACCCGTCGAAAGATCCTAACTTAAATGGTGGTTGGGGTGATACGTTCTACATCTACACTAATGATTGTCCAGACACAAATGGTGATGGTGAATGCCAACAAGACGAAAAAATCTATGAAAAACACAGCCGTGGTACTGCGGGTCGTACACCATGGACATTTAACTTAGATTTATCTGCAGCTTATGACTTCACAGTATCAGATATTGATATGCGTGCGACTATTAATGTATTTAATATACTTAATAGCCAATCGATTACCTCTGCGAATGAACACTATGAACAGAATGAGGGTGAAGTAAACTCTTATTATGGTGCTGCATATACATGGCAAACACCACGTTATGTTCGTTTAGGTTTTGAAGCTCGTTTCTAAGTATATTGCTATCAATTTGATTGCTAATAAAAAAGCCCGTAAGGGCTTTTTTTATAGGTGTTTAGGTATATGTGAGGCTTAGTTAACCGCTTTACACTTTACCAGCGGCAGTGGCTCTGTTGCTTTGCTGTCTAAATGACGAACAAAGCACATTTTATCTTTAATGAGTAATTCAAAGCGATCGGGCATAGAAAGCTGCTTTCCCATGATTGGATTGCCTTGCGCATCTGTGATGCCCATGCTGTCAGTAACGAGGATACTGCTATTGATAAAGGCATCATCGGCGACTGCAATAGGCTGACTGTGCATTAATCTGGCAATACCTTGTGCAATCAAGGTGCTTTGCGGTGTTGTTAACACCGCATGTTGTAGCTTAGGAGTCGGCTCTTGGCTTTGTGCACTACACCCAAGCAAAGTTACAAAGTATATTGCTGTGGCTACTTTAAAGTTCATACACGCCTCTAATACTCAAGTATTTTGTTTTGCTCAATAAGCGTTGTTGATCGGTTGTCCTGTACTTTTGGTGTATCAGTGAACAGCGCTGGTGCAAAACCCTGTTTGCTGGTCATTGAGCTTGCTACAGGGCATGTGCCAGTCGCTCTGTATGCCAGAGCAGTACTAAGTAATGCTTCATTTTCGTCGCCTAGCTGATGGCTAAAGTCATCGGCGACTGCACAACCTGGGACTCGCACGGGTTGAAACTCACTGCCAGTGCTGTTTTGGGGGGCAAAACCATCGGCATATTCACCAAAGCCTTTATTGTTAACCCCTGTAAATTGAATGCTGAAGTAGGTCGTATCACAGTTATCGGTTGGATAAAAACCATAGGGTTTACCACAGGTATTTTCCCCTATTTGAATGACCTCAATATTGGCCCCTCTTAAGCCATTAATTACGGCTTCACTGGCTGAACATGTACTGCCTGTAGTTAACACAAAAACACGTTTTAGGTCTAAACTAGGCAATGGTGTGCCAGGGTTGATTGCTGGGTTTTCTGCAAATCCGACAAATTCATCGGTAAACGGCACGGGCTCCAAACGCTCCCCAGTGATTGGGTTAAAGGTTGGGTGTTGATCGTTAAAGATAGTCTTTTCGAAAATTTTGCCGTCAGTATTTTCGGCGCCTGCAATCATATAAGCAACTTGACTTGCCATCTGTAGGAAACCACCGGGGTTGTATCGCATGTCGATAATCAGGTCTTTTACATTACGTGCTGCTAATGTATTAAAAGCATCAAATAAGGGCTTTTCTGCAATCGCATTGTGGCGATTAAATTGGAAGTAACCGACTTCTCCATTTGCGAATGTTTTAATATTGCCTACAGCTTGTCCCGTAATAGTTTGGGCTGTCATGGTGACTTCGCGGGTTTCACTGGTGTTGATATCTTTAAACACAAAGGTCGTTACTTTCCCGGATTCAGACGGAAAAAGACCCGCATTGAGTACGTCAACTTCAGCTTGGGTGCTGGCATTTACAAAGTCTACACCATCCACTTCTAACACTTCAAAACCACGCGCTAGGTTTTGTGTTGCCGCGGGTGAGTTGGGTTCGGTATAAGTTATAATGGCTTGACGTGGGGCGCTGGCACTTATTAAACGTATTTTAAAGCCATAGCCAAAGGTTTGTCCCGACTGGCTTTGTGCTCGCCATTCATCGGTGGGTAAACTGGAATGAAAGTTGTCTTTTTTAGCCCCTGACTCCGTGGTGTTTTCGGTTTTTAGTAACGCAAAATAATTGAGAACCCCATCAGTGAGGGCTGGATCACGGTCTATTATTTCATCGTACCAAAGGTATGTTTCATGGCTCCATGAACGCAGCCAGTGCTTTTCATTGAGTGCCTGACATTGTTGATCAAACTTACTCGATGGCTCAAACACACCTTGTGTCCACGTAATGGTGGCTGGGTCTAGATTGCCTGAATCGGAGTTGTCACTCCCACTGCCGCCACACCCAACAAGACTAAATACGCACGCACCTAAAATGGCCGCTTCTTTTGAAAAAATAAACATAACCACTAACCTAAACCGCTTTTATTTAACTAAATATAGCTAGTTTTTAATCAATTTGATAGATTTCGTGGGCGTTTTTGTAGCTTAGACGATGCCATACGCTGTGCTGGTTACACAATGAAAAGTAATGCTGCCAGCATGTCTCGTAGCGTGTATTTATTTGGCAAACAGGAAAATTACTGGCAAACATAATACGCTGCTCGCCAAAGTATTGCAGCAGTGTATCAAGCAGCCATTGGTGCTTACTTGCAGCCAGTTTGCTGAACTCTAAGCCTGAGAACTTAATCGCAATATTATCACAGCGGCTTAATTTAATAACCGCGTTTAGCCATTGTTGTTCATCGCATATAAAGCCTAAATGGTTAATTACGACACGTAATGAGGGAAGGGCATGGCAGTATTTTATGAGCTGCTCGGTAATGTGTAGGTTTTCAATTTCAAACTGTGCTTCAAATCGCAAGTTTTGCGCAGCAAGATAGGCTAAGTTTTCAAGGCAATTAGGTGCGAGTAAACGAGTCGCATCTTTACCTTCAGTAATATCGCGAATACCCACAAGGTGTGAATGTGTTAATGCCGAAAGCGCCAGACTAAATTCGTTCAAGGTAGCGTCTATTCGACTATAACTAATGGCTTTGTATTTGTAGCCGTTTAAATGCTGTGCTAGCCAGTTGAGCTCTTTAATAGGGTCATTATTATCGTACCCTGCCTCAATATGAACAAGTGCTTCTAATTGAAATGGGCATGCTGATTTTAGTTGCGCCATGCTAATAGGAGCTTTGATCTTATCGAGGTGAGGCCACGCAGGTGGTTTCTCGCCTTGCAACCAAGTGTATTGACCCTCAGTGAGGTTAAAAAAATGCACATGGGGGTCAATAATCTTGTCGCTCATTGCGTGGTATACCCACCATCAATGCTGTGTAGGCTACCAGTGATAAAGCTTGCCTCAGGGCTAACTAAAAAATTAACCAATGCAGCCACTTCCTCTGGTTGACCTAAGCGCCCTAATGGTTGTAATGCAGCTTCTTCTGCGACGACGGCGGTTTTATCGGCACCGCTTCGCTTGCAGTAAGCGTCAATTGCATTATGAAATAAAGGTGTTTCAATGGTGCCTGGGCAAATAGCGTTAGCGCGAATGTTAAATGCGGCATAATCCAGAGCGGTTGTTTTTGCCATTGAAGCAAGTGCATGCTTTGTTACGTTGTAAGCAAAAGAATTGGGCTTACCAATAAGCGCTTGATCAGAGGCAATTAAAACAATACTACCTTGCCGTTTTGCTTTCATGCTGGGTAAAACTGCTTGAATTGCCGCATACGCGCCTTTTACGTTGAGCGCAAAAAGAGCATCAAACGTTGCCTCGTCAGTATCTTCAATGGTGGCACTTAAATGACGACCAGCATTAGAAATAAGCGCATCGATACGGCCTGTTTCTTGTGCTATATCAGCAATAACCGCTTTTACCTGCTCAACATTACTGACATCACAGTAGCGGTAGTGACCTTCTGATGGTGTAATATCAAGGTTATACACGATGTATGCTTCGCGCGCTAAGCGCTCAACAATAGCCTTACCAATCCCTTTACTGCCACCTGTGACAATAGCAACGTTTGTCATTATTTACCCTTAGTGGCTATGACCACAACCGCCTTCACCATGTACGTGACCGTGCGCTAATTCTTCACGTGTCGCTTCACGGACGTTGAGTACTTCAACGTCAAAAGTCAGTGTTTTACCTGCAAATGGGTGGTTTAAGTCACAATCTGCATTGAAACGACCTACTTTTACAATCGTCACTTGATGACGGCCTTGGTTTGAGTGAACAATCGCAGTCATACCCGGTTTCCACACTTTAGTGTTACCTTGTAAGTGCTTAAGTGGAATACGCTGAATAAGGTCATCAACACGCTCACCATAAGACTCGCTTGGCTCAAGTGTTACACTAAAGCTATCGCCAGCGCTTTTACCTTCAAGGGCTTTTTCAAGACCTGGTAGCATGCCTTCTGTACCATGGATATATGAAAGTGGCTCGCCATCTTTGCTTGATTCAATTTGCTCGCCTGCTTCACTTAATGTGTAGTGGAACTCAACGGCAGTGTCTTTGCTGATTTGCATGTTTTTTCTCTTGTAAACTTAGAATATAAACACTGATTTTACGCTAACCACAATGACACAGCAATCAAGGCTTTTTCAAAGAGCTTTCAATACCCGACAGCATAGCCTCGCTGGCTGATGTTTGAGGGGCTGGTGGCTTTGCTTGAGGAATATGCAAAGTTAGTATGGTGCCTGGTTTTAGTAGGCTAGATGCGCTGAGTTTATTCCAAATAGCCACGTCTTTATGAGGGACATCAAAAAGCTGACTAATGCTCCAAATAGAATCCCCCGGCTTTACTTGATAATCGACAGCAACAGTTGAAACAACGTCTTCTTGTTGCTCTAAATACGGGCTGATATTGTAATCAACTATTAACGATCCAGGCATCGTTTGAGGTTTACTTAGGCGCAATTGCTCACCCACTTTAATGAGATTCGAGGTTTTATTATTGAGCATTTTTAATTGGCTTATAGGCATATTAAAACGTCTTGCGATGCGATAAAGCGTATCGTCCTTTTGAACGGTGTACTCGCCAATAAAGTTGTTACGAAATAGTTTACTCTGTAATAAAGTACGCTGCTCTATTGGTAATATCAGCGTGTGGGGGCCATTAGGAGAGCTTTGATTCTTTAAATAGCCAGGGTTTAGTTTATGTAATTGGCTACGCCCAATCCCAGATAAACTCGCAATTACCGAAAAATCAAATTGCTGGCCGACATTAAACTCCGTTGTGAGCGGTTTATTAGCGAGTTTTGGGCGTTTTAGGCCTTTTTCAGGGTGTCTGATTAAGTGGCTGAGTGCTAATAATTTAGGGATATACTCAGCGGTTTCTTTTGGTAATGACAGCGACCAATAATCGGTTTTCTTACCGAGTTTTTTATTCTTCTCGATGGCTTTCTTAACACGCCCTTCACCACTGTTATAGGCCGCGATTGCATGTAACCAATCGCCATCAAAGCGTTTGTGTAAATAACTGAGGTACGCTAAGGCAGCATCGGTTGAGGCGAGAATATCTTGGCGGCCGTCGTACCATTGGTCGCTCTGCACGCCAAAGTGATAGGCAGTTGCCCCAACTAACTGCCATATCCCCACAGCTTGCTCTGATGATTGAATAGTGGGTCTAAAGTCACTCTCTACGAAGGGGAGTAATGCAAGCTCCATCGGTAAATTCTGTTTTTCGACACGTTTGACGATATGGTAAAGATACGGTGCAGCGCGTCGGTTCACTTTTTCAAGGTAGGCTGGTTGCTTTAAGTACCACTTTATCCGGGCTGTCGTATGCTTATTGGTTTGAAATACCAACGATAGATTATTTGCAATGTGTTGCCACAAATCAGTCGCTCGCGGTTTAGCGAGTGGCGTATCTTTATAAGGTTGAAGTTTTACAGGTTCAGCAGTCTTATCGGCTGTAGCAACAGGTTGCTCAGTCGGCTGTGTTTGTAAGCTTAAATCAGGCTTGAAATGGCTAAAAATCTCTGGCCGAGCCTGTTGCTCTTGTTGTGTATCTTGCTGAGTTGTTTGGCATCCTTGTAGGCCAATAAAAAAACTCAGCAATAGTAAATATTTCAAACGCATTAAAGCCATGTAATAAAATCCCTTTACTATTTTAGCGCTATTTTGACGATTTGGCCTGCTTAAGTCCAGCTTCTAGAAACATGACGAAAGCGCGTTGACCGACTTCATCAAAGTGATAGTCTTGTTTTATTTGCTCAGGAAACAGGGGAATTAACTCACCAATAGGCTTCTCGGGCTGTGCATTTGCAAGTGTCAAAATAGCAGATAAAAATGTTTTCGGCTGATTAAGTTCTGCAGGAGTTAGTTGCGCACCATGACCCGGTAAAATTGTTGTGATAGCACTATTTTGTTGAATCTCAGTTAACGCTGCGAGCCAATTATCTATTTGCCCATGCCCTGGGTAAGGTAACCAATCGGTTATATCTCCACCAAGTAATACCCGGCCATGATCGGCTGTTAATACTAAGTCGCCATGCGTGTGTGCTTGATACGGCATAACAGTAATCGGGTAATCACCAAGGTCGAGATGCGTTTCTTTAGCAATACGGATAGCGGGGGGATTGAGTGTTAATTCGCGCCAACGAAACAGGCGTTGTTTAGCAAGTGATAGTTTTTCTCGCCAAACGGTTTGTTGTTCTTGTGGTTGGCTTGCTAAACGTTGATAACTTAGTTCTATGCTTTTTTCATAGCCATCAAGTTTATCGTTTAAGGCTTTTTGATAGTGGGTGAATTCATTCGCTAGTTGCTGATGAACAATCAATTTTGCATCAGGGAACGTGGCTTGTAACACTGCAAGACCCAGCAAGTGGTCATCATGATAATGACTCGCTACCAAGTAGCATAAAGGTGTTTTTAAGCGCTTTTTCAAACGCTGTGCGAGTTGCTCAACCGCGGCAAAATCACCGCTGGCATCAAACATAAGTGCACACGTTTTACCTTCAATAAGGACCTGGTTTGAATCGTAAAAGCGCAGCGATGCCTGTTGTTGTAAAAATTGAATCTCAGGGCTGATAGTCTGCCATGTAACCTTGGCTTTAGATGAGAAACTTGCTGTTAGTAGCGCTAAAAAAGCCCACATTGATAAAGCATATATGCGCATTCTAATTTGCTCGGTTATTATTCAGGTTGAGCA
Organism: Pseudoalteromonas lipolytica; assembly: GCF_900116435.1. Lineage (GTDB taxonomy): Bacteria > Pseudomonadota > Gammaproteobacteria > Enterobacterales > Alteromonadaceae > Pseudoalteromonas > Pseudoalteromonas lipolytica. The sequence continues at coordinate 122,152 of NZ_FPAZ01000009.1, forward strand.
TTGTAAACAAAAAAAGCGCAAGATGCGCTTTTTATATAACCAATACCACTCACGGCGTATTAAGTCGAGTGAGTTTGGTCTAAGTACTGGCTAAGTTTATCGATTAAAGAGTCATGCTGTTGCTCTTGTTTTGCTTGTTGCGATTGTGCTTCGAGCAATTCATGGCTTAAGTGCAGCGCAGCCATTAATAACGCTTTTTGTTCATTACGAACAGAAGAGCGTTGTTTCATTTGGTCCACTAAGTCATTCAAATGTTGTGCAGCAGCAACTAGGGCGTTCTCTTGACCCGGTGGGCAAGAGAACTCATGTTCTTTACCTAGTAGCTCTACGGTGACCCGCTGACTTTGTGGGCTGCTCATTAGCTAGCCTGATGTACGCTTTGTAATTTCTCAAGCAGGCCAGTTAATGTGCTGCTTGCTTCTTTTTGTTTTTCTTCGCTATCGAGTACTTCAAGTTGAAGCGTTTCGTTCTCGTCTATTAATTTTGCAGTTTGATCTTTTAAGCTTTTCACTTCGCTTTCAAGTTCGCTGTTTCGGTGGATTAATTTGTCGATCAGTTGTTCGAGTTGGGAAAGGGTTTCGTTATTCATAAATGCGCTCATAAAACTGTGATTATTGTCATGCAAATGTAAAGGAAAGTGTGTTGATATGCCAGCATTTACGCCTGTTTTAGCGTATTTTTATTTAAAATTAAGGTGTAATTCAGCGTAGCTGCATTTTTATTCATTTATGGTTCACTCTGCGCTTAGATTTTAGGATTATTCACTATTTATCATGTACAATATCTTCATCTATTTTTCATGCAGCACTGCATTTAGCGATTTATAAATATGCTTAGTTACCGACACTCTTTTCATGCAGGCAATCCTGCTGATGTGCTTAAACATCTGGTTTTAGCTGAAGTTCTTAAATACCAAACAATTAAAGATAAGCCTCTCGATTATATTGATACCCATTCGGGGGCGGGCTTTTTTGAACTAGCGGGCAGTGATGCACAAAAAACACAAGAGTATTTAGATGGCATAGCAAAGCTTTGGCAGCACCAGAGTGAGCATGCACCGTTAACTGAATATATTGAGCTGATTAAATCGTTTAACCAGAATGGCGAATTAGATTTCTATCCTGGCTCGCCAAAAATTGCTGAACACTTTTTGCGTCGCCAAGATAATGGCTGGTTTTTTGAGTTACATCCTCGCGACTTAGCATTACTTAAGCAGAATATGATAGGTAAACGCTCTATCCGTGTGCGTGGCGAAAATGGTTTTCAAGGGTTAGTTGGTCTGCTGCCACCGCCATCGCGTCGTGCATGTGTGCTGATTGACCCTCCATACGAAATTAAAGATGACTATGACACGGTGGTAAAAACCCTCGTTAAAGCGCACAAACGCTTTGCAACGGGTACGTACATGATTTGGTATCCGGTCGTTGATCGTGAGCGCATAGATAAAATGGAAGCAGGTTTAATCGCATCTGGCATGCGTAATATTCAATTATTTGAATTAGCCACCGAAGCAGATACTGAGGTACACGGTATGACGGCCTCAGGCATGATAGTGATCAACCCACCATGGAAACTAAAACAGACGATGGACGCGGTTTTACCTGAGCTTGTTTCTGTATTAAGTGACAGTAGTGGCTTTTATCGCAGTGAGCAATTAGTTGAAGAGTAATGCTGCAACAATGTGCCTATTTAATAAAGGGTATAAATAAAAAACGCCCCGCAATTGCGGGGCGTTTTCGTGTTAACTGTCATTAATTCATATAGGTTGCTGCAAATGTAGCAAGGGGTTCGCTGCTGCCATCTAATAGCGTAAGCTGCTCACCATTAATTGAAAATTGCGCTGTCGCAGTGAGTAGAGCTGACATTGCAGCTTCAATATCCATTTGCTCGATACACATTTTCTTAGTGCTGGCTAACGGGTTGAAGGTGAGTGATTGATTATTCACGTCATAGCTGCCTGAAAAGCTATTACAGCCAAGGAAACCATGCGTTGAGCCATCTTCTTTAAATTGAATGAAAGGCTCTTTTGTTTTTACTTTAACGGGTTCACCGTTAATCGTGACAGCTTTCCAATATGTATTAGTTAACGTTACATCGGGCTTTTTCGCCGACACTTTAGATACCGTCACTTTATACACATCATTCTGAGCACCTTCAGCAAACGGGTTGTTGTGAGTGGTGCTAATGTATAACAGCTTGCCTTGGTTTTCGATTCGAGCGCCGACGCTATAACGATGGCGATCAGCAATTTTACTTTCATCATACTCAAGTGCGACGTTATAAGGAGGCGCCCCTTTTAACGCAACTTCTTGTTCGCTGATCACGTCTGCTTTTGCATCCATTTTTGATACATCGGCTAACTGCACTTTTAATACAGAGCCTGGTGGCAGCATGCTACGGTCTAAATAAGTAATTTGCGTATTGAGCGTTTTCATTGTTGATTGCTCTGCTTGAGGCGCGGCAGAGTCTTCGCCACAACCGGTAAGAACTAAGCTGCTTCCTAAGATCATTACGCTGCAAAGTGAAGCACGTTTTAAAGATGAAAAGGTATCCGAAGCCATGATATTTTCCTTGCGGTTTTAGTGTTATACACTGAGATTATTGTATTAGCATAAAGTTCGCTGACTTAATCATAGCTTAATTGAGTCAAAGTGGGCGCAAGGCCCATTTTTAATAAGAAATTATTTTTTCACGTATTTTGTTAGAATAACGATACGTTGCCCATCGACACGTCCTTCAATGTGTTCAGGGTTACTGGTTAAACCAATATTTCTTACGGCTGTGCCGCGCTTAGCAACGAGGCTGCTCCCTTTTACATCGAGATCTTTGATTAGCGTTACTGTATCGCCCGCTTGCAGCACAACGCCATTACTGTCGATATGTTTAATGTCATCATCTTCAGCAAGGGCTGTTTGCGCCCACTTTAGCGTGTCTTCTTCAAGGTAAATCATGTCTAGAGCATCTTGTGCCCAGCCATTATCTGCCGCTAAACGTTTTAACATACGATACGCTACCACTTGAACAGCAGGCGTTTGACTCCACATGCTGTCATTTAGGCAATGCCAGTGAGTTGCAGTTAATTCCGCGTTATTTTCGATTTGGTCTTTGCAAGTCTGACAGACATAGATACATTTATCAGAGTGAGCTTCCGTGACAGGAGGGACTTCGTATACAGATAAATTCTCTGTTGCGGCGCACAGTTCACATTGGTTATTACTGCGTTCGATAAGGGCTTGTTCAATGCTCATAGGAGGCTCTTTTAAGTTAACAAGAAAAACAGCGCGCAGTATAGCAAATGTAGCCCTAAAGCGGAATATCCCTAATTATTGTGGGGGTATGTTTTTTGTGTATTTATTGATGATGGTATCAATCGTGCCATTATTTTTAAGTTGTTCAATAGCTGCATTTATATTCTTGAGGAGCGATTGGTGTTCTGCTCGGATACGAATTTTCAAATTACCTTGTGAATGAAGGGCGCCAAGCTGCGTATTGATATTGAACCAGTTTGACCAGTATATCGCAGAGAGCTTATCAATAATTGCCACCTCTATTCTGTTGAGTTGTAATGCTTTAACCAGTTCTTTTTCGGAGTGAAAATCAACGCGCGTGAAGCGCTCATCATCATAATAGTAATAGCCAAGTACCGTGCCAACAGGGTGCTTTTTTATTGCCTCTAAATCTTGCCATTTGTTGATATTTTTACTCAAGCTAACAAGGTATTCTTCGACGGTAAATAAATTATCTGAATAGCGGAACATGTCATTTTCTCGCTCTTTTTCACTGAGCCATTCAGGACTGATTACATCAAAATCGATGTGACCTAAATGAAGATACTTAACCGTACGTTTGGCTGGCAATTCAATGTGTTGTGCATCAATGTTGGACAGACTTAGCACATGTTGGATGATTTCTGGCAGGATACCGGGCGAGTTTTCGTCATCAATATAGTATGGGTAATAGCTTCCAGAGGCCGTAATATTATACTTTAACGCAGGGGGCGATGCCGCATGCGCAGAGCTAAAAATAGCACCGTATAAAATTATGAAAAATAACGAAAAAATTAAGTGCAATGGACTATGTTTAAAGTTATTCATAAATTTAGTTTGGTCGGGTTTTTCTTTTTTAGCAAGGAAAACATCTTTCACTATACTTATAACAATTGTAATGTGGCTTTAGTTACATTTAGTGAGAAGTAATATGTCAGAGTTAAATATGGAAGGTAAAAAAAGTCAAAACGTGACTCAGTATATAGCCAGGCAGCCAATATTTAATGCTGATAGAAGTGTGTATGCGTATGAATTGTTATACAGAGAATCGAGCGATAATGTTTTTCCGATAGGAACCAGTGATGGTCAAGCCACCGGGCGACTCTTTTTTAATGCATTGATGTTAATGGGACTTGAAAAGCTTACAGGGTTCCAACCTGCGTTTATTAATTTATCGACCGATGCCATTCTTGATGATTTTCCGCGACTGCTCCAACCAAGCAGTGCAGTACTCGAAATAGTTGAGCGAACGACAAGTATCCCAAAAGTTGTAACACGTGTTAAACAGCTCAAAAAAGAGGGCTATTTTTTTGCCCTTGATGATTATGATGGCACTGAAAAATGGCAAGACATACTTCCTTTGATGGACTTCATCAAGTTAGAGGTTGAGCATCCTATTATTAAAACCAATATGATGATCAAAAAGCTAAAACGCAGTTACCCAGATGCAATCATAATTGTTGAACGCATCGAAAATTATGATGACTTTAAACAGTTAAAAAAAGCGGGATGTGATTTATTTCAAGGTTTCTTTTTTGCAAAGCCAGAAGTGCTTAGCTTTGGTAATGTTGAACCGTCGAAAATGGCAGTACTTGATTTACTAAGCTGTACAGCAAGGCCCGATATTGACTTTGATGCGGTGCAGCAACGCGTTGGTCGAGACCTTGGTTTAACAGCGCGTATTTTAAGATTGGTAAATGCACGCTCACCTAATTCACAACAAACGATAAAATCAATCTCACAAGCGGTTATTTATTTAGGTGAAGATGCGATTCGTCAGTTTGTCCGTGTTTTAGCATTAAGTGAATTGGGGAATGATAAACCACAAGAATTAACCAAGCTTGCGCTTACACGTGCAAAGTTTATTGCGCTGATGCTTGAACCCGGTGGTAAAGAGCTATCAGAGCAAGGTTATTTAGTCGGATTGCTGTCTGTGCTTGATGCCATTCTCGATATGGAATTAGATAGAGTTACAAAAGAGTTTTCACTCGGCGCAGAACTTTCCAGTGCATTGTTAAGCTTTAATGGTATGCAAGGTATTAGCCTGCGACTTGTAAAAGCAATCGAAGAAGAACAATGGCAAGACGTGCGGTCATTTTTAACCATGATTCGGCCAGCTTCACACATGGACGTTGTATTTAAAGCAATGTACAGCGCACGTGCTTACGCAGATGAAGTATTGACGACCTTGTCATCAATTGCAGACTAATGATATTGAGTTGGTTATTATGTTCGCACTGTTAGTGGATAAGGTTTTTATACCATGCGTTCAATATTTCCCATTGTGACGATTATTTTTGCCCTCGCTTTACTTGTCCCAGGGGTTACTCAGCCCGTTCTCACGTTAGAAGGTAAAATAGATAAATCTAAGTTAGCTAAAACAGGCATTGAAATGTTAGCAGATGAAGGTGACAGAAATACGCGCAGCGTATTGATGATGGCCTCCAGTATGTTAGGTCTTGATAAGCTTGAAGGCGAAATAGACGCGTACAAAAAAACGCGCAGTATTTGGGGCACTGTGAACGAGCTTGCTAACAATAAAAACTACTTAGTAGCGGTACTCGTTGCGGTGTTTTCGATTGTTATCCCGACAATAAAATTATTGATGCAGTTACTGTATTGTTTTCTTCCCGTGAATAAATTTAAGCAGTTACTCGGTCAACTTATTCAGCAACTCAGCAAATGGAGTATGGTTGATGTGTTTGTCATTGCATTAATCGTTGCTTATTTAGCAGGCAATGCCGATGGTCAAATGGGTGAGTTGATAAAAATGCACGCAGAGCTGGGGGTGGGTTTTTGGTATTTTACTGGCTACTGTTTATTTGCAATAGCCGCTAGTAGCAGTATAAAAATAGAGAAACCCTTGTAGTTGGCGTAATTTTCAGGCTACAATTTACACGATTAATATTTAAGGTATGTTGATGACGCGACTTTCAAGCTATATGTTAATAGCCATGATGCTGCTCACATTTGTGAGTCAGTCAGTTGCGTCTGTGTCAATGGTCTGCGACATGCCGCATGCTTCAATGGCTATGAATCATCATGCCGATATGGACAATGATAACGACATGTCTGACATGGACTGTTGTCATGAAGATACCATGGACAGTGCCGACTGTGCGTGTCCATTTAATGCGTGTACTGCGCATTCACTCCTTCCTCTTAATAGCACAGTGATGAATGCTAACAAACAATCTGAAAAAGTACGTTTGTTTAATGTTAGCCAACGCAGCTACCCTATAAGTTCTTTATATCGCCCACCTATTACTGCTTAAGCAGGATAGGTCTGTCAAAAATTCAGCTAAGCGCTGCTTTACAACCCATTCTGCCCCTAACTCTATTGTTTTTTAACTTTCTAGAATTTTAGTGGAGCATGTGATGACTCACAGCAAATTTTTAAAGGCATTTTGCCTTGGTGTATTAGTAACGACTTCCAGTATGGTTCAGTCTAATCCATTAACACTGAATGGCGTGGTTGAATACGCACTGACGCATGAGCCTTGGCTACAAGCAAACAAATATCAGCAAGAGGCAATTGAAGCGCAAAGTATTGCCGCAGGCACCTTGCCAGACCCTGTTCTGACGGTAGGGCTAATGAATTTACCGACGGATGGTTTTGCCTTTGATCAAGAAGGCATGACGCAATTTAAGGTCGGTTTATCACAACAGTTTAGCCGCGGTGATAGCTTGGCATTACAGCAACAAGCGTTAAGGCAATCGGCCGAGCAATACCCATGGCAACGTGCTGACCGACAAGCGCAAGTAAAGGCTATTGTTACTGAAGCATGGTTAAATGCCTACCGAGCTCAGCAAAGTATCCAATTAATTAACCAAGATAAAGCCTTATTCAACCAATTGATTGATATCACAGAAGCAAGCTATGCAAATTCTTTAGGGACTACGCGCCAGCAAGATATCATTCGTGCTCAGTTAGAGCTTACACGCTTAGAAGATAAATTGGTGATGCTGGAGCAGCAATTCGATAGTGCGAAAAAGCGCTTAGCACAGTGGTTGCCAATTGACATGCTAAGTGGTCCTGTCAGCAGTGATAATGGTGATGTGGCGGCTTTAATGCCATACCAAAATATGCAACCAACAGGCGTGACCGAAGTGCTTATGGGGCACCCTGCTGTTGTGGCTATTGAGCATGCCTTACGTGCAAAAAGCACACAAATCGAAGTGGCAAAAGAAGCCTATAAGCCACAGTTTGGTATGAATGTTGGCTATGGTTATCGTGATGATACGCCGATGGGAAGTTCGCGCGCCGATTTATTCTCGATAGGGGTCAGTGTTGATTTACCATTATTTACAGATAACCGCCAAGATCAGCAAGTTAATGCGGCTATTGCAAGTGCTGAAGCAGTTAAAACCACAAAGCTGATCACGTTACAAAAACTGCAAGGTCAATACTTTAAAGAGCTTAGCCAGTTAAGTCGCCTAGCCCAACGTCGAGCGCTTTATGTCGAGCAGCTTTTACCACAAATGGCAGAGCAAGCCGAAGCCACATTAAATGCATATACCAATGATGATGGGGACTTTTCAGAAGTCATGCGTGCTCGTATCAGTGAGCTAAATGCAAAAATAGATGCCCTAAATATCGATATCGACACACAAATTACGCTGGCACGTTTAAATTATTACGCAGCAGCAAAAGACAGCCAAATTAATGCAGCACACAGCCAAGGAGCACATCATGAATAATACCGTTAAATTAGGAGTGGCCTTGGCAGTGGGTGCCGCTTTGGCAACCGTAGTAAATCAGCTTTCTACTGCTGATCATTCCGCTATGCCAAGTGCAGAAAAGAAACCTCTGTATTGGGTTGCTCCCATGGATAGCAACTACCGACGTGATGAGCCAGGATTGTCGCCAATGGGCATGGAGTTAGTCCCAGTGTATGAAGAAAACAGCGCCGAAGACAGCCCCGGAACAGTTAGAATATCACCTGCCGTTGTCAACAATTTAGGTGTTAGAACCGCACCGGTACGTTTTAAGTCACTGCAAACTACCGTTGATACCGTGGGCTACGTGCAATACGACCAAGATCAATTAGTGCATATTCATCCACGTGTTGAAGGCTGGATTGAAACGCTGTTCGTGAAAGCTGCGGGTGATCAAGTAAAGCAAGGTGAACCACTCTATACCTTGTATTCTCCACAGTTGGTGAATGCACAAGAAGAGTTACTACTTGCCCTAAAGCGCAATAATAGTGTGCTTATTCGTGCTGCCAAAGCGCGTTTGGCCTCATTAAATGTATCGAGTGATTTTATTGAGCGCTTAGAGCAAAGTCAGAAGGTCAGACAAAACATCACCTTTTATGCCAAGCAAAGTGGTGTACTGGATGAGCTAAACATTCGAGAAGGCTTTTATGTGAAGCCCGGCACAACCATGATGAGTATTGCTCACCTTGAAGAAGTATGGGTTGAAGCTGAAGTGTTCGAGCGCCAAGCAGGGCTTATCAGTAAAGGTTTGCCTGTAACAATGACCTTAGATTATTTACCGGGCCGTCAATGGCACGGCAAGGTTGATTATATTTATCCTACCCTCGATGAGAAAAACCGTACATTACGTGTGCGCCTCCGGTTTGTGAATGATGAGGGCTTATTGAAACCGAATATGTTTGCTGAGGTCAGTATTACGGCTAAGCCAACAGAGCCACAGATAGTGATAGCGAAAGAGGCGGTGATCCGCACAGGTAGCCAAGACCGAGTGGTGGTTGATTTAGGTGAAGGGCGCTTTAAGTCCGTCGCTGTGACCATTGGGCGCAGTGATAATCACGACATTGAAATTTTATCAGGCTTACTAAAAGACGATAACGTGGTGACATCAGCACAATTCTTGATTGACTCCGAATCAAGCAAAAGCTCTGACTTTATGCGTATGCAAGAGCCTGATAGCGAGAGTGCCATGGTCAATGGGGTGATCAACAGTATTGATCGCAAAGCCAGAACCGCGGTGATCAGCCGTGAAGCAATTCCAAAATGGGGCCGTGAGGCGGCAACCGTGGAGTTTCATTTTTCGCCGCGTATCGATTTATCACACCTACAGCCTAATGACGAAGTACATTTCACGTTTAAGCTGGTAGAGGGTGAGTTTATGATTTTTGACATCATGACCTTAAGCCATCCAATGCAAGGAGAGATGAAATGATTGCAGCAGTCATTCGCTGGTCAGTCGGTAATCGTTTCTTTGTATTACTGCTGTCCGTCATGTTGGCAGGCTTTGGCATTTTTTCTTTGAAGAATACGCCAGTTGATGCGCTACCTGATTTATCTGACATACAGGTCATCGTTAAAACATCCTACCCTGGGCAAGCGCCACAAGTAGTGCAAGACCAAGTAACGTTTCCAATTACCACCGCTATGCTCTCGGTACCAGGGGCACAAACGGTCAGGGGCTTTTCATTTTTTGGCGATTCGTATGTTTACGTCATATTTAATGAAGACACCGATTTATACTGGGCACGCAGTCGGGTGCAAGAGTATTTAAGTCAAGTGAGTGCTCGCTTACCGGACTCAGCTCGACCAGAGCTTGGTCCCGATGCAACAGGGGTCGGTTGGATTTACCTTTATGCATTAGTTGATAAAACAGGAAAGCACGATATTAGTCAGCTACGTAGCTTACAAGATTGGTTTTTAAAGTTTGAATTGCAAACTGTACCAGGGGTGTCAGAAGTTGCATCGGTCGGTGGCATGGTTAAGCAATACCAAGTCAATGTAGACCCCGATAAACTGCGTGCTTATGGCATTCCTCTGAGCCTGATTCAAACAGCAATTAAGCAAGGTAACCAAGAGCGAGGTGCCTCTGTTGTTGAAATGGCCGAAGCGGAATACATGGTATCAAGCACCGGTTATATTAAAAGTGTGGCTGATTTAGAGGCTATCCCGTTGGGGACTAATGCCAACGGCACACCGCTGCAGCTTCGCGATGTTGCCGATATAAAATTAGGGCCGCAAATGCGCCGCGGTATTGCTGAGCTTAATGGTGAAGGCGAAGTGGCTGGGGGCGTTGTTGTGATGCGCTTTGGTGAAAATGCACAAGCCACAATTAAACAGGTAAAAGAAAAGTTAGACTCTTTGAAAAAAGGCTTACCCGAGGGCGTTGAAATTGTGCCTGTCTATGACCGCTCTAATTTAATCACCAAAGCGCTGGATAATTTGACCTCAAAACTGATTGAAGAATTGATCGTTGTAGCCTTGGTGTGTGTGGTGTTCTTGTTTCACATTCGGTCATCAATTGTGGCAATTATTACTTTACCAATGGGCATATTAACCGCATTTGTGGTTATGTATTGGCAAGGTATTAATGCCAATATCATGTCACTTGGGGGAATTGCGATTGCGATTGGCGCGATGACGGATGGCGCGATTGTTATGATCGAAAACATGCACAAGCACATGGAAAAAAAACCACTAACCGACGAAAACCGTTGGCAAGTGGTGATGGAATCGGCTTCAGAAGTGGGCCCTGCATTATTCTTTAGTTTATTAATTATTACTGTCAGCTTTATGCCGGTGTTTATTCTTGAAGCACAAGAAGGGCGTATGTTCTCTCCGCTTGCTTACACCAAGACCTATGCCATGGCAGCCTCCGCTGGCTTAGCAATAACCTTAGTGCCGGTGTTAATGGGTTACTTTATTCGCGGAAAAGTTATTTCTGAGCAAAAGAACCCAGTCAACCGTTTACTTGTGGCAAGTTATAAACCGTTATTAAATGCGGTTCTTAAAGCGCCAAAAACCACGCTAGTGATGGCTATCATTTTGGCTGTAGTCGGTTTTTATCCGGTTAATAAGATTGGCAGTGAGTTTATCCCTCCGCTTGATGAGGGGGATTTAATGTATATGCCCACAACCTATCCGGGTATTTCAATCGGTAAGGCCCGAGAACTCTTACAGCAGACCGATAAACTTATAGCCAGTGTGCCAGAAGTCGAGAGTGTCTTTGGTAAAGTAGGGCGGGCTGAAACAGCCACTGATCCTGCGCCACTCACCATGATTGAAACCTTTATTCAGCTAAAGCCTAAATCACAATGGCGTGAGGGAATGACAACCGAAAAGCTTAAAAAAGAGCTTGATAGCTTAGTGAAGTTCCCCGGCTTAACGAATGCGTGGGTTATGCCGATTAAAACGCGTATCGATATGCTTGCCACCGGTATTAAAACGCCAGTGGGTATTAAAGTAGCGGGCCCTAAGCTGAGTGAAATACAGAAAATTGGTGAGCAAATTGAAGTGATATTAAAAGACTTACCAGGTACTGCGTCTGTGTATTCAGAGCGAGTAGCGGGTGGGCGCTATATTAAAGTGGATATCAATCGCGACAAGGCTGCGCGTTATGGTCTTAACATTGCCGATGTACAACAGGTTGTGGCGACTGCAATTGGTGGTATGAATGTAACCGAAACGGTTGAAGGACAAGAGCGATACCCGGTTAATTTACGTTATCCACAAGATTACCGTGACTCGCCAGAAGAGCTCAAGCTGCTGCCTATTGTCACTGCAAGTGGGCAGCGAATTGCACTGGCTGATGTGGCTGATGTCTTTATCGAAGACGGTCCTCCGGGGATAAAGAGCGAAAATGCGCGAATCAATGGCTGGAGTTTAATTGATATTGAAGGCAGTGATATCGGCAGCTATGTTGAGCGTGCCCAAAAGGCACTGCATGAGCAGCTAGAGTTGCCTGCTGGCTACTCAATTACGTGGGCAGGTCAATACGAGTACATGGAGCGCGCTAAAGCTAAATTGAGTTATGTGCTACCGCTAACGCTCGCTATCATTGTGGTGCTGTTATACCTTAACTTTAGAAGCTTTATTGAAGTGGCGATGATCATGCTAACACTTCCTCTGGCGATGATTGGTGGTATTTGGCTGATGTATATCGAAGGTTTCAACTTCTCTGTTGCTGTCGGGGTTGGTTTTATTGCGCTTGCAGGGGTTGCCGTAGAAATAGGGGTGATCATGCTGGTGTATCTTAACCAAGCTTATCTCGAGGCTAAACAGCAAGCAGAGCACTTTGGTGTCGTTGAACTTCGCCAAGCAATCATCAATGGTGCAGGATTAAGGGTTAGACCTGTGATGATGACCGTAGCCACTATTATAATTGGTTTGTTACCGGTGCTTTACGGTACTGGCACCGGCAGTGAGGTAATGAGCCGAATTGCTGCGCCTATGGTCGGTGGGATGTTCAGTGCCGTGGTACTGACCTTACTGGTGCTACCTGCTTTGTATTTTATCTGGCGTAAACGAGACCTATAAATTTTACAGCCAGTGTGTAACTTGTACGCTTTTTTTGCGTACAGGTTACACATAACACAGTTTATTTATTGATTTAAAAGAGTTTTTAATCTGGATTGATTTATGCATTTATTTATTAAATTGACTTTAATAAGGAATGCACATGCAAGTTAAAACAATACAACAGGTTTATGATTGGACCGTTTTATTTCACACCCAAATGGCGGCCAACTTCCATAGTGTAAAAGACTTATTGGATGAACATAATCAAATGCTGGTGGAGTATTATCTCAACTATGAGAAAAAGCTCGCCGAAGATTTGGTTGGCTTTAAAGCCATTACCGAAATAAACACCCTTGATACTTACTGCTATGAATACTTTGCAGACAACCCTGAACTGATCACATTCAGTGACATCAGCACTGATCAGCAAATAGACGAAACAGCCATTCAAGTTTACCTATCAACTCAACATAAAAAGGTGATCGATTTATACGAGTACCTTGTTTCGCGAGCAGAAACCCAAGACACGATTGAAAAGCTTGAGCGCTTACTCGAACTTGAGCATCAAGGCTTAAAGCAAATGATGCAAAGTGCTAATCGTCATAGGGATATGTAATACCATTAATCCGCAATAATACTTAATCATTTTGGGTGATTAAACCAGTTGCTACCTGCGTTAAAAATGTCTGATTTACGACTGCATGGATGCAGAGCAATGCAATGCAAGAGCAATGGCCGAGAACAACTAAATAACGACATTTTAGCCTTGTTATCAACGCGGTTTTATTGCCTCAAAATAGACCACTAATTAAGCAGAGCGGTATCATTAATGAAAATCGAGCAAAAAGCCGACTTTTTTAAGGTATTTTTGTTCTTGCTGTAAATCGGCCAAAAGCAAAGTATGTTCCTTCAGCCACGTGTCGTTGAATTTTAAGAACATGCTATTTTGCTTGGCCGTTACCGTTAACGACACGCCTTGATCTGGTGTGCGTTTTTGATTTAAAAGCACGGCAAGACGCAAAATCACGATCAGCTGTAAAATTTGATGGTGTTGCACTGTGTGTAAAGTGGGAAATTGGTCTAAACGAATCTTTTTACGGTAAAAGCGGATCATACAGCTGAGTAGCGTTTGCTGTTGCTGTGTAAAGCCCGGAAGCTGACTATTTGCCACAATATAAGCACTGTGTTTATGTAAACCAGATGAGTTTATGCCCAGCCCTATTTCATGTAACTGTGCCGCCCAATTAAGTAAATTTAAAAAATCGGGATGGCTGAGCTGCCAAGGTATTTTAACGTGTTCAAATAACCATTCAGCGGTGCTAGATACGCGGTTTGCGTGTTCTTTATCGATGGTATTGCGATCGCTTAAATTATGAATGGTATTGGTGCGAATATCTTTGTGTGCGAGTTTTTGCTGCATTTCATGCAAGAGCCCTTCACGCAGTGAAAAGTCACTGTATTGCATCGCATCGATGTCGAAAAGCGTAAAGAGTGCAATTAAAATCGCGAGCCCACCACAAATACTCTCTTGTCGCTCAGGTGTTAAACCTTCAATGTGTAAACTTTGAATCTGTTTAGCGGCAATAAATTGCGTTTTAAGCTCATGCAGTCTTTCAAGAGTAATCAGCTCTTGCTCTGCGTCATTTGCATTAATCATTGCTAAAATTGATTTTATTGTACCCGATGTCCCCACGACAGACTGCCAACCTGTGTTGATGTAGTTTGCAAAGATAACTTCAAGCTCTTGCTCTGCGCGTATTTGTGCTTTCGCGAAGCGTTTGGCATTAATTTGTCCATCAGCAAAAAACTGCTTTGTATAGCTGACACACCCCATGTTTCGGCTTGAAAGTAGGCGATGCTTAAAGTGTTTACCGATAATTAATTCGGTGCTTCCACCGCCGATATCAATGACTAAGCGATTATTATCATGATGAATGTAATGCGCGACACCTTGGTATATCAAGCGCGCTTCTTCTTGTCCTGAAATGACCTCAATGGGGTATGGAAAAACGTCACTGGCTTGGGTTAAAAACGAGTGAATGTTTTTGGCACGTCTTAGTGTATACGTGGCGGCAACCTTCACGTTCTCAAGTGGAAAGTCCTGTAATGTGGCTGCAAACTGCTTAAGGATAGCTAAAGCGCGTTCGATTGCCGCTTGGCTCAAATGATTTTTATCATCTAAGCCATCTGCTAAATAAACCCGCTGCTTTTCTTTATGGAGTATTTGCAAAGAGCCATCGACTTCTCTTGCGACCACTAAATGAAAACTGTTTGAGCCTAAATCTACTGCAGCAATTGAAGGATAATCATTCATTATTATAGTTACTTTCCCATTTCTTTAAGTGATCGTAGATGGCAATTTGCGAGCGAATTTTCTTGCGATTACCTCGGCGAACATAGTGATTTTTCTGCTCACTGTCGATCAAACGTGCTTTAGTTCGGTCTTTAAACTGTAGCTCAAGAATATCAATAATGAGTTGCTTAAGTTTTGCATAAAAAATAGGAACGGCCACTTCGACACGATGGTCTAAATTTCGGGTCATCCAATCGGCAGAGGAAATATAGACTTTTTCATCACCATTGTTATGGAACACCATCACTCTGGGATGTTCTAAAAATCGGTCAACAATGCTTATGATACGAATATTGTCATGTGCACTGGTGGTTGTAGGGACTAATGAGCACATACCGCGAACGATAATACGTATTTTAACACCGCGTCTTGCAGCAAAATAAAGGTGATCGACAAGCTGCTTATCAACTAAATTATTCACTTTTAAGGTAATACGGCCCTGTTTTCCACGCTCTACGAGGGCGATTTCATCATCAATGAGCGCCATAATCGTTTCGCGCGCATTGACAGGCGAAATCATTAAATGTTCAAAATGAAAAGGTCGGTAGCTACTTTCAATAAATTTGAACACGCTGTCACATTCTTCTGTGATCCCCTCGTGTTTGGTGAATAAGCTAAAGTCGGTATAAATTTTTGCGGTTTTTTCATGGAAATTACCCGTCCCAATGTGAGCATACTTCACGACGGTGTTTTTTTCTTTACGGTGAATAACGCACAATTTACTGTGCACTTTTAATGCGGGAATACCAAAAATAACTTTAACCCCAGCATTACTCAGCGTTTTCGCCCACTCAATATTATTTTGCTCGTCAAAGCGCGCCTTTAACTCAACCATAACTGTGACATGCTTACCATTTTTTGCAGCATTAATCAGCGTTGACACTAAGCGCGATTGGCTCGCAACGCGATATATATTTACTTTAATTTGCGTAACATCAGGGTCAAACGCAGCTTGGCGAACAAACTCTAATAAATGATTAAAGGTGTGATAGGGGTAGTAGAGTAAAATATCGTGTGCTGAAATCGCGTCAAACACACTTGAAAACTGATTAAATGCAGCACTTTTTAACGCCGCCAATGGTTTATTTTCTAAGTATTGGCGACCCACATTCGGAAAGGCGATAAAGTCTCTAAAATTGCGATAGCGTCCTGCAGGAATAAGCGCATCATGCTGGCTTATATTGAGGCGTTTTTTCATGACACTGAGCATGTCATCGGGCATGCTTTCATCATAAACAAGGCGTACAGGCTCGGCATAAATCCGCTGTTTTAGCCCCTTCGACATTTTATCGAGCAACCCTTCTTCAAGCTCATCATCTAGATTGTACTCAGCATCACGGGTTAATTTAATTGCATAGCACTGAATATCATCAAAACTAAAAAAGCTGCTAAACACATCGCGAATAAAATAAGCGATGATGTCATCCAGCATCACAATGGTTTTATGGCGACGAGTTTTCTCTGGCGGCAAAATAATAAAACGCGGCACTCGGTCGGTAGGGACTTCAAGCATTGCGTAATGGCTTTTTTGCGTACTCATTTCGACAAAAAAGTAGGTCATTGTGTCGTTAATTTGATCGGAGTAGTCTTTTTTATCAGTGATCAAAATAGGTAAAATATGTTGCAATACACTGTCGTGAAAGAATTTTTCTAGCCAGTTTAAATGAAATTCGCTTAACTTTTCGGGTAATTCAACATGAATATTGTGCTCATTTAAGTCGGCTAAAATATCCTTATGAATTTGATTAAATTTCTTACCCAGTTGCAGTACTTTTTTTTGTATTTGCTGTAACAGTATTTCGTCTTCTTCAAAATTCGCGTCAGGCAGTTTGTTAAGTAGAATACGACGCTTAACATCGGCGACACGCACACGGAAAAATTCGTCCATGTTGTTTGAATAAATCCCTAAAAAGCGCATTCGTTCGATGATTGGGTTCGACTTGTCTTTTGCTTCTTGCAGTACGCGCTCATTAAAAGACAGCCAACTAAGCTCTTTGGCAAAGTAAGTGACGGCGTGTGAAGAGGAGTGACTTGCGTTCATCTGTTTTTCCAACGTTTCTGGCTAGTTAGAATATAGAGGATGCAGATGACGGTTATGTGACATACGTGTCACTAATGTGACACGTCGTTAGGTATCAAGGGTTATTTGTGCCCTTATAGTCGTTGATTAAGCATCTTCTATATCAACAATAAGATCGGTGGTAATCGATTCAAGCGCACTGATGACTTCGTCTTTGTTCATCCCCACTGGTAGCGCAACGGTGGCCACCGCGCTAAAAATTGGCACTCCCCAATTTGGCGCACTCTGTTGTTTTGAATTGAGATGCGTAATGTTAGCGCCTTTGTGGCGAATGACACTGGCAAGCTCTTGCACGATGCCTGGTCTATCGTTACCGGTGATCACAAAATTAATTTCTTCAGAAGGCACGTCAGGTAAGGTATCAGTGCCGCGCTCAATCCTTACCTCTAAATGCGGTAAGCTGTGCAGCGCATCTTGCAATTCTTGCAAGTGTTCTTCAGGAACTGCGGCTTCAATAATGCCCGCAAAATGACCCGCTAAATGACTTAAGTTACTGGTTAACCAATTGCCATGATGGCTTAAAATCGTGGCTGAAATGTCTTCGACGAGGCCCGGTTTATCGGGACCTAAAATAGTAATTACTAACTGCTTCATATTTAATTCTCTATAAAAAGCCTCTGAAAAATGCAAAAAAGGAAGGAGGCGTTAGGTTAAGATGATTCTTATTATTGAAAAAAATAAGTCACATTGAGTATTAATGCTGATTTAACGTTTGTCCAATTTTTTCCATAGAGTAATAAAAAATTAGCGATAACAAATTGTTAGCTTAATTCCTTTGGCATTCTTAGAGTATTGTTTTTGGTAGTATTTTGGTCATGTTTTAGGGATAAACCCCGTATCTAAAATACCTGTTTTATTACACTGAAATATGACGTTTGTAACAATACTGTCATCTTGGTGAAATATAATGCGCCCAACGTTAAGATTTAAGGGTGTTTTGATGACTTCCAATCCGAATAAACCGACCTTTCATACGGATAGAAGCCGTCTATTTAAAGATCGGTTTGCCAAGTGGGGTATTTCCGCAGGTGGTGTAATGGTGCTTGTCGCGCTGTTACTAATTTTCTTTTACCTTCTTTATGTTGTTCAACCTATTTTTGAATCAGCAAAAGTAGAGACACGTAACAGTGTCAAACTACAAAATGCGTCAGAAATTGTTGGGCTCGGTATTGAAGAACAAACCGAAGTTGCCTTTTTACTAGGCGAAAAAGGCACGGTTGATTTTTACAATGTTGAAAAACAACACTTCGGTAAAAAAATCACCACTCTTAACACTGAACTCCCCAGTGATGTAAGCAGTTTTGCAAGCTCTGCTCCTTTTCAAGGGCAATACGCTTATGGCCTTGAAAACGGGTCTGTAATGGTTGTGGTGCCGAAGTTTTTGGTCACATTCCCTAACAATGAGCGTCAATTAACGCCTCGTTTAGATTACCCTCTGGGTAAAGTGGCGTTAGAAGTTGATGAGCAAGGCGCTGCTATTAAGAAGTTTGCATTTAGCCATTACGAAGATAAAACCGCGGTGGTTGCGTTAACTGCGGATAAACGTGTTTTATTTAGCAGCTTTTTAGCTGAAGAGAACATGTTCACTGGCGAAGTTGAATGGAGCGTTGAGCGCACAGAGCTTGATATTGATGGCCGTGTTGATGAGTTATTAATGTCGCCAGATACGACGCGCACCTTTATTCGCTCAGCTAACCAAATTTATGTTTACGATACGCGCTATCCGTCTGAGGTAGAGCTTATTCAAGTACTTGCTGCAAACGAAGAAAACGCAAACCTTGTTTCTACGCAATTACTTGCTGGTGCAAACTCATTGATGCTTGCCAATGATAATGGCGAAGTTTCGCAGTGGTTTGAGGTGAATACCGACGAAGGCCGTGAGTTTCAAAAAATTCGCGCGTTTGAAACCAGTAAACAATCAAAGTTAAGTATTTTCACTGAATTCTATCGCCGCACTTTCTTTACTGCGGGTGCCAATGGCGAACTAGGCATTTACTACACCACCAGTGAAGCAAAGCTGTGGCAAGGTAAAGTCAGTGACGGCCCAATTGATAATTTTGCAATTGCGCCGCGTTCAAATGCTGCACTTATTCTTGCTGATGATGCATTGAAAGTGATTGAAATCCATAATGAGCACCCAGAAGTAACGTGGTCTGCATTATGGCAAGAGGTTTGGTACGAAGGTTACCCTGAACCTGCATACATTTGGCAGTCAACTTCAGCGAGTGATGATTTTGAGTCTAAATTTTCGTTAGTGCCAATTTCATTCGGTACCATTAAAGCCGCACTATACGCGATGTTATTTGCGGTACCAATTGCCTTATCTGCGGCTATCTACACCGCATACTTCATGTCGAGTGAGCTGCGTAAAGTCGTAAAGCCAACCGTTGAAATCATGGAAGCGTTACCGACCGTTATTTTGGGTTTCTTAGCCGGTCTTTGGTTAGCGCCGTTAATTGAAGAGCATTTACCAGCGATTGTGGGCTTACTGCTGTTACTACCGATTGGTATCTTACTGACTGCATTTGGTTGGAATAAGCTGCCAGCTTCTATTCGTCACCGTGTGCCTGAAGGTTCGCACTCAATCTTATTGATTCCGGTTGTGCTGTTTATTGGTTGGTTGTCATTTGCGATGAGTGGCACAATTGAATCATGGGTATTCGATGGTAATGTTCGTCAGTACCTCACCAATGAATTAGGCATGACATTCGACCAACGTAACTCGCTCGTTGTCGGTATTGCGATGGGCTTTGCGGTTATCCCCACTATTTTCTCGATTGCAGAAGATGCGGTGTTCAGTGTTCCTAAACATTTATCGAATGGTTCACTGGCACTCGGTGCAACACAATGGCAAACACTGGTACGTGTGGTTCTTCTTACTGCAAGCCCAGGTATTTTCTCAGCAGTGATGATGGGTCTTGGCCGTGCAGTGGGTGAAACAATGATTGTACTTATGGCAACAGGTAACACGCCTATTATGGACTGGAGTATTTTCCAAGGTATGCGAACACTTGCAGCGAATATCGCGGTTGAAATGCCAGAGTCAGAAGTAGGCAGCTCGCATTATCGCATTCTATTCTTAGCAGCGTTTGTACTATTCATATTCACATTTATTTTCAACACAGTGGCTGAGTTTGTTCGTCAGCAACTGCGTGATAAATACAGTTCAATGTAGGTGGAGAGACACGACATGGTAAAGCAGTGGTTTAAGTCTGGTTCTCCTTGGATTTGGATGACCGGTGGTGCGGTGAGCATCAGTTTAATCTCAGTTCTTGGTTTGTTAGCCATGATTGCTTGGAAAGGTTTAAGCTTTTTCTGGCCATCAGAAGTTATTCAACTTGAGTTACAAGGCTCAGTTGCAAAACAAACTGTGATTGGTGAAGTTTATGATCGTGAGCTCGTTGCAAAGTCACGTATTGAGGCAACAGGCGTTGATTTATCTCATTACGACAAAGAGCAGTTAGAACGTTTATTAATTAAAACCGGTAACCGTGAATACGTTGATTTAGATTTCCGTTGGGTATTAGAAACCGATATCAAATCACGCACAGCGCCGGCTGAACTTGCCGTATTTGAGCGCAGTAAAAATGGTAATTTTTACGGCTATGTTGACCAAGTTATTAAAGACGGCGAAGTTATCACAGAGAACAAAATAGACGTACTCTATGATCTTGTTGAGCGTGCTGTTGAGTTAAATGACCAAGCACTTGATCTGCAAAATGGCGACATTGGTCACATTAACTACGAACTTGAACGCTTACGTCTAAAAGAAAAAGCGTATCAGCTTGATAATGAACTTACCGATGAACGTGTTGCAGAGCTGGCAGCTGCCCGTGCTGAGCTACGTGAAGAATACTCGGTACTTGAAAAACAACTTTTTGCGCTACGCAAAGAAGCAAAGCGTGACCAAGTAACCGTAAAAGATATGCGCGGTGAGGTTGTTACATTACCACTTTATCAAGTGCTTGATGTGTGGTTCCCAAATGACATGGGGTTCTTTGCTAAGTTAGGTCATTACTTTGTACAGCTAGGTAAGTTTGTGTCAGACGATCCGCGCGAAGCAAACACCGAAGGGGGTGTATTCCCTGCGATTTTCGGTACCGTGTTCATGGTATTACTGATGGCCGTTATTGTGACACCATTTGGTGTGGTTGCGGCAATTTACTTGCACGAATATGCAGCCAAAAATGCTGTCACGAAGATGATTCGCATCGCCGTTATCAACCTTGCGGGTGTACCGTCTATTGTTTACGGTGTATTTGGTCTGGGTTTCTTCGTTTACATGTTGGGTGGCAGTATTGACCAATTATTTTACCCTGAATCATCGCCAAGCCCCGTTTTTGGTACGCCAGGTGTGATATGGTCGGCATTGACCCTTGCGATTTTAACCTTACCTGTGGTTATCGTTTCAACAGAAGAAGGTTTATCACGTATTCCAAGTACTGTTCGCCACGGTTCATTAGCACTGGGTGCGACAAAAGCTGAAACCTTATGGCGTATTATTATTCCAATGGCCAGCCCAGCGATTATGACTGGATTAATTTTAGCGGTTGCACGTGCCGCGGGCGAGGTTGCGCCACTTATGTTAGTGGGTGTGGTTAAAATGGCGCCTACATTGCCACTAGACGGCAACTTCCCATATGTACATTTAGATAGAAAATTTATGCACTTAGGTTTCCACATTTATGATGTTGGTTTCCAAAGCCCGAACGTAGAAGCGGCGCGTCCGCTGGTATATGCCACGGCATTCTTACTGGTTTCAGTAATTATCGCCCTGAATATCACCGCGATTGGTATTCGTAACCATTTACGCGAAAAGTTTAGAGCTCTAGAGCATTAATACAGAATTTTTATAGGTAGACAGAGATGATTACAGTTGCACCACACGTAAACCAAGCGAAAAGCGCGGCAAAACTAGACTTAGAGAATCTAACCGCAGAGCAAACTGCGTTAGAGATTAAAGATTTAGATCTATACTACGGTGATAAACAAGCGCTTAGCGGCGTAAATATGAAGATTCCCAAAGGTCAGGTAACAGCGTTTATCGGCCCATCGGGGTGTGGTAAATCGACGCTGCTTCGTTGTATTAACCGTATGAATGATTTAGTTGATAGCTGTCGTATCACCGGTGAAATTTTACTACATGGTCATAACATCTACGATAAAAGTGTCGATGTTGCCGCACTGCGTCGTAATGTTGGTATGGTATTCCAACGTCCGAATCCATTTCCAAAATCAATCTACGAAAATGTTGTTTATGGCCTACGCTTACAAGGAATTAAAGAAAAGCGTAAATTAGACGAAGTCGTTGAGCAATCTTTACGTGGTGCTGCATTGTGGGATGAAGTAAAAGATCGTCTTCACGATAGTGCATTTGGCCTATCAGGTGGTCAGCAGCAACGTCTTGTGATTGCGCGATCAATTGCGATTGAGCCAGAAGTGCTCTTGTTAGATGAGCCAACATCGGCACTCGATCCAATTTCTACATTAGTTATTGAAGAGCTCATTAACGACTTAAAGAATAAGTTTACCGTGGTTATTGTTACTCATAACATGCAACAAGCCGCGCGTGTATCAGACCAAACAGCGTTTATGTACATGGGCGAATTGATAGAGTATTCAGATACCAACACCTTATTTACGACACCAAGTAAAAAGAAAACAGAAGATTACATCACTGGCCGCTACGGCTAGTCGAATAAAACACTTGGTAACGTAAACGAATTTTATAGAGGTAGACAATGGAACATAATATTAATAAGCATATTTCAGGTCGCTTTAATGAAGAGCTTGAAAATGTTCGTAACCATGTACTTAGCATGGGTGGCTTAGTTGAGCAGCAGTTAAATAGTGCGCTTGATGCGGTTAGTAAAGGTGATGCAGAATTGGCGCAAAAAGTCCGTGAAAACGACTACAAAGTAAACGCCATGGAAGTCAATATTGACGAAGAATGCACACGCATTATTGCACGTCGTCAGCCTGCTGCCAGTGATTTACGTTTAGTTATTGCGATTGCGAAAACAATCGCCGACTTAGAGCGCATTGGTGACGAAGCAGAGCGCATTGCAAAAGTGGCACTTGATTCATTTACCAAAGACCAACAAGATCTTCTTGTTAATATTGAAAATATGGGTCGCCAAGTGTCGAAGATGCTTCATGATGTACTTGATGCATTTGCCCGTATGGATGTGCAATGTGCCTTCGAAGTTCACAAAGAAGATGCAAAAGTTGACCGTGAATATGAAGCAATTACGCGTCAAATTATGACATATATGATGGAAGATCCACGCTCAATCCCTAAAATTATGGATTTAGTGTGGTCAGTTCGTTCACTTGAGCGTATTGGCGACCGTTGTCAGAATATCGCAGAATACATTATCTATTTTGTGAACGGTAAAGATATTCGTCATACATCTCAAGCAGATATCGAAAAGTCGCTGTAAATTTTTAAGCACTTTTCATTTTTAAACCGAGCGGCTTTAGGCCGCTTTGTCTATTATTGGTGATGTCAGGCAGAAAAAGCGTTCAAAATCGTACACAATGCTGTAAAATTCGAACCTGCCAAAGCATACTAATTTATAAAGGGTCAGTTATGCCTACAAATGCATTTTTAGGGGTTTTTGCTAAATCTCCTATTAAGCCTATGGAAGATCACATTAAGAAAGTACATCAAGCAAGCAAAGCCTTGATCCCTTTCTTTAATCACGTTTTTAAAGAAGAATGGAAAGAAGCGGAGGAAATCCGTCTAAACATTCGTAATTTAGAACGTGAAGCGGATGACATGAAACGTAACATTCGCCTTCAACTACCGCGCGGCTTATTTATGCCAGTTGAGCGTACCGATTTGTTAGAGCTTGTTACCCAACAAGACAAAATTGCGAATAAAGCAAAAGACATTGCAGGTCGTGTAATTGGTCGAGAAATGACGATTCCGGTAGAAATTCAAGAAGATTTTCTTGCTTATGTAACACGTTGTGTTGATGCGACAAAACAAGCATCAAAAGCAATTAACGAGTTAGATGAGCTACTTGAAACGGGCTTCAAAGGTCGCGAAGTGACTTTAGTAGAAAAAATGCTCGTTGAATTGGATGCAATCGAACAAGACACGGATGACATGCAAATCAAAATACGCCGTCAATTGCGCGCCGTTGAAAATGAACTAAACCCAATTGATGTGATGTTCTTGTACAAGATCATTGAGTGGGTCGGCGATCTAGCTGATATTGCAGAGCGCGTAGGTTCTCGTCTTGAGCTGATGTTAGCTCGTTAATTTAAAATCAGTTCAAATACGAAAAATTAAAGGTTTCACACAATGGATATCATTGCAAATTACGGCACTTTTTTAGTTTTAATTGCCGCAGCAGTCGGTTTCTTCATGGCTTATGGTATTGGTGCAAATGACGTTGCCAATGCGATGGGTACATCAGTAGGTTCAAAAGCACTTACTATCAAACAAGCAATTATTATTGCGATGGTGTTTGAATTCGCAGGTGCTTACCTTGCCGGTGGTGAGGTTACATCAACTATTCGTAAAGGAATTATCGACGCCACGCCATTTATTGATATACCTGAGCTTATGATCTTAGGCATGATTGCCGCGTTATTTGCTGCAGGTAGCTGGCTATTAATCGCCTCTTTCCTTGGCTGGCCTGTATCGACTACTCACTCAATTATCGGTGCGATTATTGGTTTTGCTTTAGTGGCTGTTGGCAGCGAAGCAATCCAATGGAATAAAGTACTGGGCATTGTGGGGAGTTGGATTGTAACACCTGCAATTTCAGGCTTTATTGCTTACCTTATCTTTATGAGTGCGCAAAAGCTTATTTTTGATACCGATGCTCCACTTAAAAATGCTAAGCGCTTTGTCCCTGTGTATATGGGTCTAGCGGGCTTCATTATGTCTTTAGTTACGATTAAGAAAGGCTTGAAGCACATTGGTATTAACCTAGGCGCTGTTGAGGGTTACGCACTTTCTATCGCGATCGCTGTCGTGGTTGGTATTATTGGTAAGTTTGCTATTTCACGCTTAAAAATTGATCCTAAAGCTGACAAGAAAATGCAATTTAATAACGTTGAAAAAGTGTTCGCGGTATTAATGGTATTAACAGCTTGCTGTATGGCATTCGCCCATGGTTCGAACGATGTTGCAAACGCGATTGGTCCACTAGCTGCTGTTGTAAACATTGTTGAGCACAACGGTGAAATTGCTAAGAAAGCCGCTATCGCATGGTGGATTCTACCACTGGGTGGTTTGGGTATTGTTGCTGGCCTTGCTATTTTAGGTAAGAAAGTAATCAAAACAATCGGTGAAGGTATTACTCACTTAACGCCTAGCCGTGGTTTCGCTGCTGAGCTAGCTGCTGCATCAACGGTTGTTATTGCATCAGGCACGGGTTTACCAATCTCTACAACACAAACGCTTGTAGGTGCTGTATTAGGTGTTGGTATGGCGCGTGGTATCGCAGCGCTTAACATGGGTGTTGTAAGAAACATTGTAGTTTCTTGGGTAATTACATTGCCAGTTGGCGCAGCCCTTGCTATTGTTATTTTCTACGTACTGAGAACAGCCTTCGGCGTTTAAAAAGTACTAACAGACTTTTAGCTTGAAAAGATCTCAATGCCCTAGGTATTGGGGTCTTTTTATTTGCAGGTAGTAAAAAAGAGTATGAATAACTTACCCAGTATTAAACAACTACAATATTTACTCGCCGTTCATCAGCACCAACACTTTGGTCGTGCCGCAAGTGCCTGCTTTATTGGTCAGTCCACGTTAAGCAGTGCGATTCAAAATTTAGAAGAAACCTTAGGTTGTCAGCTTATCGAGCGTGAAAATCGCAGCTTAATGTTTACTGCCATTGGTGAAGAGGTCGTAGAGAAAGCACGTAAAATAATAGACGATACGCTAAGTTTGAAAGAACTCACCAAAAGCTTTTTAACCCCGTTAAGTGGTAAGTTAACCTTAGGCGTGATCCCTACCATTGCCAGCTTTATCGCGGCGCCGTTGTATCATTTTTGCAAGCAAACATTTACCGAGCTTGAGTTAGTACTTGTTGAAGATACCAGCGAAAAGTTACTGGATAAGCTTGAACACGGGCAAATTGATATCGCGCTGCTTGCGTTGCCGTTCGATACCGAAAAGTTTCACACCCAAGTGCTCGCTAAAGACCACTTTAGCTTAGTTCACCATAAAGATTATATGCCAGCGAAAGGTGTCGAAGACTTTAACTTGTTGCCCGATGCCAGTGTGTTTCTGCTAGAGCGAGAGCACTGTATGACAGGTCATGCCTTAAGTGCTTGCCATTTAAATCGCTCAAGTTGCATTAACCCGTTTGAAGCGGCCAGCTTACATACGTTACTGAGCATGGTTGAGCATCAACTGGGCGTTACTTTTTTACCGCAAATGGCGATTAACGCCGGCATTCTAGAGAAAAAAGACATGGTGGCAACGCCATCACAAAGCGACGCATACCGAGATATTGGTATTGTGTGGCGTAAAACCACCGGGCGAATCCGCGATTTTAGGCTGTTTAGTCAACAGTTAGAGCTGTTTCTTGCCAAGCAATGCAGCTTACATACCCAATCAGCAGAATAAATTGCAGCCCCAAATAAAAATTTGGGGTTTTTTATTATTAAAGCAAACTATTTTTTTCCTTCCCTCGACTAACTTTATACATTAACCCTTTTTACGATAGATAAATAACATGACGAGGCTACCGTGTTTTTTCAATCACTCGACACATTAATTGCCAAGGCGCAACAAGGCAATAAACGGGCATGGTTGAAATTAGTGAAGCAACATGAAACGCAGGTCTATAACTATTGTTTGCGAATGTTGAGTCACCCTGATGATGCAATGGACTTAATGCAAGAAGTGTTTATTTCTGTGTATAAGAGTTTGCCTAGCTTTCGGGGAGATTGCAGCTTTAATACTTGGCTTTACCAAATCGTGCATAGACGAAGTGTTGAGTATTATCGTCGCCGTAAGCACCACCAAAGCCTAGATGCTTTACCCGAAGAAGCCTGTGAGCGTAGTGAAATAGAAGCGAATCAACAGCAATCTCAACAGCATAATGAGCTTAAAAGTATGATGAACAATTTGCCGTGGGAGCAGCGTTTGGTTGTAGAGTTAAAGTTTTTTCAGCATTGCACATTTGAGGAAATTGCAGAGCAGTTAGGTATTTCAACTAATACCGCTAAATCTAGATTATACAGTGCGTTAGGTAAGTTAAAAGTGCATTTGGAGGCAGTAGATGGCTAATTTAGAGTCGTTATTTACAGCATGGCTAGAAGGTGAAAGCTTAACGGAAGAGCAAATTAGATTGCTCGAAAGTAATCCTGACTATGCCTTGATGATGGAAAATGCGACAAAGTGGCAGCAGCATAGTCTTAACTATCAACAATTACCAGTACCTGACTGGGATCGTGGTTCTTGTATGCCACAAGCGCACAAGCAGGCTGTGTATTTTGGTTCTGGTTTATGGGCGATGGCTGCGTCTATCGCATTGTGTGCCTGGTTATTAATAACCAGCCCAGAACAAACAGACTCACAGTTGCTTGAGCAAGTGGCTAAGCAAACTCGTTTATTAGAGTCACAACAAAAACAAATAGATCAATTGCAGAACATGCTAACAGCACAAAATGACATACAGCAACAGCATATGTATCAGCTAGCGAAAGAAGCGATTAAAACGGGTCGTGTAGAGCGACAAGAAGATATTGCCAGTGTGCTTGCTTATATCAAAACGCAGCGCGCCCAAGACCAAGCATACTTGCGTATGCAATTGAATGATTTAGCAGAGCAAGTGGATGGCCGACCCATGCCAACCGTTGCCAACAACGTGGAGTATTAAAATGCCAAAGAACATGATAGCCAGTGCGGTGTTATTGCTATGTGGTGTAGCAACAATGAACCCAGTGTTTGCACAAAGTAGTGATGAGTTAGATAAAATTCAACGTGAAGTGGGAATTATGGAAAAAATTCTTACGGCTGCTTTAAAGCAAGATACGGATAACAAAGTGAGCAACGTGTCAGCAAGTTATTTACAGCACCAAGGTGTGGTGTTTAGTTTTGACGTGCGGGGGTCGCGATGGTCAACTATTTTTGCATCGGTGCCTGATGCTCCTTTGCCACCTATGCCAGATATTAATTTTGATGAAATAAGCGACATTGAGATTCTTGGTGACCATGTGCAGGTGATAAGCGACGCTGTGGTCGTTAAAACGCAAGAAGCGTATCAGCACGCGATGGAAATGATGCGTGAAAGTGCAGAGCAAGTCCGTGAAGTGGCTGAGAAAGAGCGTGATATTAGCCGTGAAATTCGTGATCTTGAACGCGAAAAACGTGATATTGAATTTGAGCGTCGTCATGATAAGGAAGCTGAAAATCAAGCACTTGAGCAACGTAAAAAAGAGTTACAAGCCTCTATTAAAGAGCTTGAAAAAGAGCAACAAACGTTGTCATTGAAGCAGCAAAGGTTACGCAAACAACTTGCAGAGAAAAAGCAAGCGCGCGCAAAAGAGCAGCAGCAGCAAATGATGGCCCTAACAAACAGTGTAAATAACAGTATTGCATTATCGTTGTGTGATTATGGCAGTGGTTTACGAAGCTTACCCGAC
This sequence comes from Pseudoalteromonas lipolytica, assembly GCF_900116435.1. Classification (GTDB taxonomy): domain Bacteria; phylum Pseudomonadota; class Gammaproteobacteria; order Enterobacterales; family Alteromonadaceae; genus Pseudoalteromonas; species Pseudoalteromonas lipolytica. The sequence goes on from NZ_FPAZ01000009.1 coordinate 150,698, forward strand.
AATGAGCACGTCAGTGTTGTTATTCGCGGACTCGATCAGAGCAAAAAGGATCACATTAAAGTGTTTAAAAAAGCAGATATTAAACAGTGTGTAGTGGGGAATATTAAATCGTCGCAACTACTCGAACGTGCATCAAGCTATGTATTTTAATTAATTGATTTTCTAACCAAAAAAGCAGCCTATAAGGGCTGCTTTTCATCCATTGAAAAAGGCTTTAAGCTGGGTAAAAACAATAAGTAAACCCAAACAACCAGATTAAAATAAGGCACTAAGCCCAACCCTGTAAATACTTTTACCGGGTACCCTTTGTAGGTCGCATTACGGTAACATTGATATGCTATCCCTAGATTAACGATCAGTAACAATACGATTAGTTGTGTCATCACTTTTCTCCTAAATACCGCTAATACAAGAACTTATAGATGTTAAGTTATTTTCAGTATGTGTAATATAAAAGGTAATGTCATGTTTTTTTTAGATTATCACTATAAATACGCGACATTATCTCTTGGCGTGAATTAATTATAGATGAGTATTCTCAGGATGGTAGATAAAAAGTTAATAAAATTGTTTAAAAATGTATCAATATTCGGGGCGGGTTAGCTAGTCAGTTGTTAGCTAAAAAGTTTATTGTTAGAGATTCTTTCAAGCTCACTGCTAATTTTTTCAACGGGCATCGGGCGTGCAATAAAGTAACCTTGCCCGTAATCGACGCCTATCTCTTTTAGTGCTAAAAATATTTCTTTATTTTCAACGTATTCAGCAACAGAACGCTTATCTAAAGAGCGGCTAATATCGTTTATCGCCTTCACGAGCGCAAGGTCGATAGGGTCGTTCAACATATCGCGAACAAACGAGCCATCAATTTTTACATGTTGTGCTGGCAGCTGTTTAAGGTAGTTAAATGTACTAAAGCCAGTGCCAAAGTCGTCAATCGAGAAATGGCAGCCTAAGCCATTGAGGCGCTCTATCATTGCGCGGGTCGCCACTAAATTATTGATACTGGCTGACTCGGTTATTTCAAAAATAATACGCGTGGGTTCAACGTTATACTCTTGTAGGCTCGATTCTATATGCGGTAATAATCGTTCATCTAAAAATGACTGTGCCGATAAATTAATAGCCACTTGGTTGAGCTCAGGAAAATCAGCAACACTTTTAATCGCATTACGAATAACACATTGGTCCATCAGGTATGTGTCGTTTAGTAACTCTAATGCGGGAATAAATTGATTCGGGTAAATGAGCTCATTATCAAGCTTTAAACGCAGTAAGGTTTCAAAGTAAGCCACATGGCCACGTTTAAAGTCCCAAATTGGTTGGTAATGTAATTCAATTGCATCGTGTTGCAGTGCTTGGCGAATGCTGTGGCCCCACTCTAACCCTGCTTGTAGGCTATTGTGGTGAGTGTCTTCTTTTGAATAACAATGAACCAGATTACGGCCTAAGCTTTTTGCAACATACAGCGCAATATCAGCTTGCTTAAGGCATTCGTTGGGATCATTATTTTGTGCGGTAATTTGTGTTAGGCCAATTGAGCAGCTAATCGAATATTCTTGGCCTTCTGAATGAAATTGGTGTTTTTCAATGGCCATACAAATACTTTCTGCGACTAAATGGGCATCAAGCAAATTGGTGTTTTTCAGAATAACCGCAAATTCATCACCGCCAATACGGCAAATTAAGTGCTCGTCGCTAATATTGGCAGTAAAGAGTTGAGCGACTTCTTTAAGCACAATATCACCTTGTTGATGACCTTTACTGTCATTGATGATTTTAAAATGATCTAAATCGATATAAATAAGCGCATGTTCTATATCGCCATTGGTGTATTTGGCTTGGCAAATACGTTGCAATTGCTGATCAAAATAATAGCGGTTATGTAATTCAGTTAGCGTGTCATGCAATGCTAAATGACGAAGCTGTAACTCAGCTTGCTTGCGTTCGTGAATGTTATCGATAGTGGCTGTAATCGTTGCAGAGTTACGGCTGTTTTTTATTAACTGCATTCGGCATTCAACCCAAATGGCATTGCCGTTTTTATGACTCAGTTGTATCTCAACTTGCTGTTGTAGCTCCCCCCCGTGCAAAATACTTTGAATCGTATCTTGTAACTTGGGCTGACACTCAGGCAAACAAAAATCAGTTAACGACTTAGATAAACTTGATTTAATGCCGTATCCCGTGAGGTTTTCCCATGCAGGGTTAATAAAGCGAATATTTCCTTGCTGATCAAACTCCAATACCACGGTGTTTAAATGCAATAAAATACGTTGGTGAGCCGAAAACAGCTCTTTATAGCGGCTTTGGCTTTGGCTTAGTTGCTCAACTTTTTGTGCAAACTCTGCATAACTCACCATAAAATCTTCACGGCGTGCGGCATGGTCACATACTTTGCTCAGTAAAGACTGATCATAAGGGGCGCGTATAAAGTCGGTAACACCAGAGAGCAACAGTTGCTCGGCATAATCAGCATCGTTGTTATCAATGATGGTAACAATGGCTTGTTTAGGATTATGCTGCAATATTTCGCTAATCAGCGCGCCTGCGGGATCTGATTGCGATTGAGTTGCATCAATCAATACAATTGCAAACTTTTGTTGTAGGTACGTCGCCAGTGCAGCTTTTGTCGATGTCGTGTGTGTAACAGCAAAACTGAGTTTGAGTTGTTCGTTGATGTTATTTGCTTTGCTGTTATTCGTTTCAAGTAGGAGTAAATTAAGGCGGCTGCTTTTTTCTAGGTGTGTCGACAGGACATTAGCAAGGACTTGCGGCAGCATATCTTGGCGTTCAAAAGGCAAAACAGCATCAATACCATAACTGCGGGCTGTTGTTTCAGCGATACGTTCACAATAAATAGGGGGAGTTAGCAGTATAGGTGTATTTTTTGGGGTTTTTAATAACCCCGAGCGAATCATGCGCGAGAAGCGCCAGCCGTCAATTTTGCCGACTTCAAGGCCCGTAATAATAATATCCACCGGCTGGCTTTTAAGTATTTTTAACGCCTCTTGCGAGTCGTTGGCTTCAATAAACGTAAAAACATTAAGTTTGTTGAGTGTTAACTTAATTGTTTCACGCTCAGCAACGCTAGCGTTTAAAATTAGCAGTTGCAACTGCTTTGCCATGGCGCTACTACCTCTTAACTGAACCCATGCTTAGTGAATGGGTTAGAATAATGACATTTCTATTATTCTACAAGCAAACTTTACCTAAAAACGGTTATTAGCCTGTACCAGCTTACACGGTTAGGTTGTTTGTTCTTGAACCGAGGTGCTTTGCTTGAGGTGGCAAGCGTATCAGAGTAAACTTGGCGCGTTTTTATTAATGAGAGATATGCTCTATGCGCGTGGCTGATTTTAGCTTTGACCTTCCTGATGAATTAATTGCTCGTTTTCCAAAAGCAGATCGAACAAGCAGTCGTTTATTAACGCTCGACGGCCCAACAGGGCAGGTTGAACACAAAGTGTTTAGTGATATTTTATCTCTGGTAAATGAAAATGACTTATTAGTGTTTAACAACACGAAAGTGATACCAGCACGCATGTTTGGCCAAAAAGAGTCTGGTGGTAAGCTTGAAGTACTCGTTGAGCGCGTATTGGACGAGCACCGTGTACTGGCTCACGTACGTGCGAGTAAATCACCAAAACCGGGCTCTAAAATTATCCTTGAAGGCAAAGCCGAAGCAACCATGGTAGCGCGTCACGGTGAGCTATTTGAACTTGAGTTTGCTAAAGACGAAAATGTATTAGATATCTTAAACGATATTGGCCACATGCCATTACCGCCATACATAGACCGCCCAGATAATGAGGCTGATCGTGAGCGTTATCAAACGGTGTATGGTGAGAAACCCGGTGCTGTTGCAGCACCAACAGCAGGGCTTCACTTTGACGATAAATTAATGGCGGCTTTAAAAGACAAAGGCATTAACATGGCGTTTGTTACTTTGCACGTGGGTGCGGGTACATTCCAACCTGTGCGTGTTGATTCAGTTGATGAACATGTTATGCACTCAGAATATATCGAAGTTCCTGATGAGGTTGTAAAAGCCGTAGCCGAAACCAAAGCAAAAGGCGGGCGTGTTGTTGCGGTGGGCACCACTTCAGTACGTTCTTTAGAGTCGGCTGCCAAAGTACATGGTGGCAAGCTTGATACTTACTTTGGTGATACTGACATCTTTATTTACCCGGGTTATCAGTTCAATGTGGTGGATGCCATGGTCACTAACTTCCACTTACCTGAATCAACGTTGATTATGTTGGTGAGCGCGTTCGCAGGCCAAGAAAACATTATGGGTGCTTATCACACAGCGATTGAGCAACAGTATCGCTTTTTCAGTTATGGTGATGCCATGTTCTTAACGCGTAAATAAGCGTTAGTCATCTTTTATATCACCCCGTAAAAAACCCAGCATTTCACTGGGTTTTTTATTTTCAGCCATTCTTACTAAGCTATGCGTTGATATGAAGCCTCTGTGCAACGCTGAATTCTGCATCGTGGGGAGAGTTTAGCTAGCGGGCTTTTTATTTTTGAATTTAGCCCAATTAATAGTAATAAATGCGCAAACAGGTTAGAATCGAGCGGTTAAATTATAGCTTGTTGGACTGTTTTTCCGACACTAGAGGATAATATGAAATTTGAATTAGACCGCACTGACGGTAAAGCGCGCCGCGGCCGCTTGATTTTTGAGCGTGGTGTTGTAGAAACGCCTGCATTTATGCCAGTAGGTACTTACGGCACGGTAAAAGGGATGACTCCCGATGAAGTAAAAGATACGGGGGCACAAATCTGCCTTGGTAATACTTTTCACCTTATGCTGCGTCCTGGCACAGAAATCATTAAGCAACACGGTGATTTACACGACTTCATGAATTGGGATCGTCCTATCTTAACTGATTCAGGCGGTTTCCAAGTATTCAGCTTAGGTGCGATGCGTAAAATCACCGAAGAGGGCGTCATGTTTAGCTCGCCTGTGAATGGTGAAAAAATCATGCTTTCACCAGAAAAAGCCATGCAAGTTCAGCGCGACTTAGGCTCTGATATTGTGATGATTTTCGACGAATGTACGCCATATCCTGCCACTGAAAAAGAAGCCAAAGACTCAATGGAGCTCTCGCTGCGTTGGGCTAAACGTTCAAAAGAAGGCCATGGTGATAATCCAGCAGCACTGTTTGGTATTATCCAAGGGGGTATGTACCCTGAGCTTCGTGCACAATCACAAAAAGGCCTAGAAGACATTGGTTTTGATGGTTATGCACTGGGCGGTTTATCAGTGGGTGAACCTAAAAACGAAATGATCAATATTCTTGATCATTGTGCGTATAAAATGCCAGCCGACAAACCACGTTACTTAATGGGCGTTGGTAAACCAGAAGACTTGGTTGAAGCGGTGCGTCGTGGTATCGATATGTTCGACTGTGTAATGCCAACCCGTAATGCACGTAATGGTCACTTATTCGTGACAGGTGGCATTGTTAAAATCCGTAACGCAGTACATAAAACAGACACCGGTCCACTTGATCCAGAGTGTGATTGCCATACATGTAAAAACTATTCACGTGCGTACTTGCATCATCTTGATAAATGTAATGAAATCTTAGGCGCACGTCTAAACACGATTCATAACTTACGTTATTATCAACGTGTAATGGAAGGCTTACGTAATGCCATTAGTCATGGCAAACTAGACGAATTTGTTGCAGATTTTTATGCACGCCGCGGCCAAGAAGTGCCAGAGCTTGCAGATACATCAGATTAAATTTTTAGAAAAATTAAAGAGGAAGTGTAATGAGTTTATTCATCTCAAACGCGCACGCAAGTGCGGCAGGTGCAGCACCAGCAGGTGGTGGCATGGAAATGCTAATCATGTTGGGTATTTTTGGTCTGGTATTTTATTTCTTAATTTACCGTCCGCAAGCTAAGCGTGTAAAAGAGCATAAAGCCCTTATGAGCGCGATGGCAAAAGGTGACGAAGTGCTTACGCAAGGTGGTTTAGTTGGTAAAATTGCTAAAATCGCTGATGACAAAGACTTCATCGTTATCTCATTAAACGACCAAGCAGAAGTAACAGTACAAAAATCAGCTGTTTCTGCAGTATTGCCAAAAGGCACTATGAAGTCGCTATAACAATAAAAATAAGGACTCACACGTGTTAAACAAGTTTCCATTATGGAAGTATTTACTTGTTCTTGTTGTGTTAGTCGTTGGTATTTTATATGCCTCTCCTAACTTGTATGGTCGTGACCCGGCCATACAAGTATCGGGCACTAAAGGTACTGATGCTGACCTAAGCGTACTCGATAAAGTAAATGCGACCCTCAAAGAACATAACGTTACTGTTAAATCAAGCAAACTTGAAGACGGACAAATCCTTGTACGTTTTAAGAATGTTGAAGATCAACTTAAAGCGCAAGACCTACTGCGTGATTCCCTTAGTGAAGATTACATCTCTGCCATCAACATGGCTCCAGCACAACCTGAGTGGTTAAAAGCATTGGGTGGTAACCCGATGAAGCTGGGTCTGGATTTAAGTGGTGGTGTTCACTTTACTATGGAAATCGACATGGCGACGGCGGTTGATACACAGCTTGAGCAAATGGAACAAGATTTTAAAAGTGATTTACGTGAAGAAAAGCTGCGTTACCGCACGATTCGTCGTGTAGCTGGCAGCGAGCGTTTACGTGTTGAAATGCGTAACGAAGAAGATAAAGACGCAGCAGAGCGCTTTTTATCAACCCGTTACCCGCTCAATGTGTACATTGATGATAGCAGCAGTGATAACGCTTTTTACGCCAGTATGAGCGAACAAAAGCTTAAAGAAATTCGTGATTACGCTATCAAGCAAAACGAAACGATTATCCGTAACCGTATCAACCAAATCGGTGTTGCTGAGCCAAACGTTCAGCGTCAAGGTGCTGAGCGTATCATCGTACAGCTTCCTGGTGTACAAGACACCGCCCGTGCCAAAGAAATTTTAGGGGCTACGGCAACGCTTGAGTTCCGTGAAGTAGACGAAGATGCTGACCCAAGTGCAGCCTTACAAGGGCGTGTACCACCAGGCACCGAAGTGATCATGGCGCGTGACGGTTACCCTGTGGTACTAAAAAAACGCATTATTCTTGAAGGTAGCCACATCACTGGTGCGCAATCAGGAATGGATGAGTATCAACGTCCGCAAGTAAGCATTAGCCTTGATAGCAAAGGTGGCGCAAAAATGAATGCGTTCACTAAGCGCGCGATTGGTAAGCGTATGGCAACTGTATTCATTGAGTACAAGCCATCGGGTAAAACAGATGAAAACGGTAAAGCACTTCCTCCAATTAAGGTAGAAGAAGTGATTAACGTGGCGACAATTCAAGCACGTCTTGACCGTTCGTTCCGAATCACGGGTATTGATAACCCTGCTGAAGCCCATAATCTGAGCTTATTACTACGTGCAGGTGCACTTGTTGCTCCTATTCAAATTGTAGAAGAGCGCACGGTAGGCCCAAGCTTAGGTCAAGAAAATATCGAAGCAGGTATGACGGCAGTGGTACTAGGCTTTGCATTTGTGCTTGTATTTATGCTGGTTTATTACAAAGGGTTTGGCATGGTGGCAAATATTGCCCTTGGTGCGAACTTAGTATTAATCGTGGGTGTTATGTCATTAATTCCAGGTGCGGCATTAACCTTACCGGGTATTGCAGGTATCGTACTGACCGTGGGTATGGCCGTTGATGCAAACGTGCTTATATTTGAGCGTATCCGCGAAGAGCTTGCCGACGGCCGTAGTCCGCAACAAGCCGTTCATTTCGGTTACGACAGCGCATTTAGCACAATTTTTGATGCAAATATCACCACGTTAATCGCAGCAGTGATTCTGTTTGCAGTGGGCACGGGTCCAATTGCTGGTTTCGCCGTGACACTTGCGATTGGTATTATCACCTCTATGTTTACAGCCATTGTTGGTACCCGTGCGGTAATCAACTTGTTTATTGGCGGTAAGCGTATTGATAAGTTGTCGATTTAGGAGTCAGCATGCAAATCTTAAAACTCGGTGGTAAAACACTCCCGTTTATGAAGTTCCGCAAGTTTGCCATGACATTATCAACGTTGTTGATTTTGGCTTCTTTCGTATCGTTTTTTACAAAAGGCTTAAACTTCGGTTTAGACTTTACCGGTGGTACAGCGGTTGAAGTTGGCTTTGCACAACCTGCAGATCTGAAAAAAGTACGTGAAGCAATTACGGCAAGTGGCTTTGAAGATTTCTCTGTTCAGCTATTTGGCTCAAGTAAAGAAATTCTTGTGCGCCTTGCACCGCAAGGTGATGGCGTGAAAGCAGAAGTCATTGGTAACCAAATCATTGATGCCTTAAAACAAACTGATTCAAGTGTTGAAATGCGCCGTATTGAGTTTGTGGGCCCAAGTGTAGGTGAAGATTTAAAAGAGCAGGGTGGCTTGGCCATGTTAACTGCACTTATTTGTATCTTGATCTACGTGGCATTTCGCTTTGAATGGCGTTTTGCGGTTGGCGCGGTATCAGCACTATTACACGATGTTATTATCACATTAGGTTTATTCTCAATACTGGATCTTGAGTTTGACTTAACGATTTTAGCAGCGATTTTGGCGGTGATAGGTTACTCACTCAACGATACCATCGTTGTATCTGACCGTATTCGTGAAAACTTCCGTAAAGTGCGTATCGATGACACCATAGAAATCATTGATATTTCACTTACGCAAACATTGAATCGTACCCTTGTAACATCAATCACCACAATTTTAGTATTGATTGCGTTGTTTGTATGGGGTGGTCAAACTATTCACGGCTTTGCGACAGCATTACTATTTGGTGTGTTTATCGGTACTTACTCATCTGTGTATGTTGCATCAGCAGTGGCGATTGCAATGGGTGTAAGTAAAGAAGACTTAATTCCAGAAGTAATCGAAAAAGAAGGTGCGGATCTCGATCCTATGCCTTAATAAGCCATGCTTAAAAAAGAACCGCCCTGTTTGGGCGGTTTTTTTATGGAAGAAATTATGAAGTATCTAATAAGTAATGTATTTATTATTTTTTTACTGCTCGGTTGCAAAGAGCAACAGGTTGCCAAGCAAGCTGAGTCAGCACCAAAGCCACCCACAATAACGCCAGAACAACAATTAGGTGAGTACCAAAGTTTGGCGTGGCAGGTTGTGACAGCACTGCAAGGGCAGTCAGATACGCAGCAAGTTAAATCCATGCTGTTGTCGTTGGTTCATTCATCACAGGGATTATTTTTAGCGTTTAATCAGGTGTTTCCAGAGTGTAAGCAGACATTAGACGCTATTACTGAATATGTTGAAAGCACACCGCTTACGGCAATCTCTAGTGACAATGAGCCCCTTAATTTACAACCTGAGTTACCCGATTTTACAGGGCCTAACTGTTATCACATACAACAGCTGTTACTTAATCCGTTAGCCGTTTTGGCGATGACGACACAACAACAAATGAATCATGTTGATATTGAACAGGCTGAACTAAAAATGATCGATAGCTTAGCGCGCATTAAGCAATTGGAATTAGTGGGAATAAATGAACAAGAGGTGAATGAAGCGCAGCGCTTGCCATAAAATTGTCATACTAGATTGCTAATTTAGTCATCTATTTGTATGACAGAAACTAGGTGAAAGGTGAGTGCACAACTACAGCGAATATTAGAAAACAGTGACATTAAAACGCTGTTTCAGCCCATCTTTGATGTTTCTAATCAACATATTTTGGGTTACGAGGCTTTAAGTCGGGGGCCAAAAAGCTCTGAACTTGAGATGCCCAGCGCTTTATTTTCTGCTGCAATTGCCTGCAATAAAATTTCAGAACTTGAGCTTTTGTGTCGCAGTAAAGCCATTGAAAACTTTGTTAAGCTCAACCTACAAGGTAAGTTGTTCTTAAATGTCAGCCCTAAAACACTGCTCGATCCATGTCATCCTAAAGGCGAAACATTACACCTAGTTGAACATTTTGGGCTGGCGGCTAATCGCGTTGTCATTGAAGTAACTGAACAAGAAAAAGTAGACGACGGATGTTTACTGTTAAAGACCATCGCGCATTATCGTCAATTAGGCTTTTCAATTGCCATTGATGATTTAGGGGCGGGTTATTCGGGGTTAAAGCAGTGGTCTGAGTTATGCCCTGAGTTTGTAAAGATTGACCGCTACTTTATTGATCACTGTGACCAAAGTGTGGTGAAAAAAGAGTTTCTAAAATCAATCATTGTATTGGCTAAAGCCACGAATACCCAAGTGATTGCCGAAGGTATCGAGCGCGTAGAAGAGTTACGTTTACTCGAAAGTTTAGGAGTGCAGCATGCACAGGGCTTTTTATTAGAAAGACCGAGTTTACAGCCCAGCTACCAAATTAATCTGCATTGCTTAAAACACCTTGAATCATCAGACAACAGCAGCAGCTTTGAACAATCAATGGCTATCGGTTGGCTTGCTGTTGAGCATGCCAGTATTGAGGCGAATACCCGTTGTAAAGATGCGCACAGTATTTTTGAGCAAGATAAAACACTCACCAGTCTTGCTGTCCTTGAGCAAAATAGTCCCGTAGGCTTATTACACAGGGATCAACTTACCGAGGTGTTTGCAGCTCCTTATGGTCACGCGCTTTATGATAAGCAGCCTGTTACCGCACTAATGGATAAGCAACCGCTAGTGGTTGATGAAAACGAATTGCTTGATACGGTTAGTCAACAAATCACCGAATTTGAATTCGATATTCGCCGCCATATCGTCATAACACGCAACGGCGACTACTTAGGATTGGCACCTTTGCGTAATATTCTCAAACACATCACCGAAGAAAAAATACGCCACGCTCAACACGCAAATCCATTGACCATGCTACCCGGTAATGTGGCAATAAATGAAGCTATCGAATTAAGGCTGCGCAACAGTTATGCGTTTTCGTTAGCGTATGTCGATTTAAATCACTTTAAGCAATTTAATGATTTATATGGATACGCCAGTGGCGACAGTGTGATCAAATTATTAGCTGAAGTGATCGTTGATGTTTGTAGCAAAAGCAAAGGCTTTGTTGGTCACATTGGTGGCGATGATTTTATGGTGGTATTCGATAAAGACGATGCAGAGCATAGGTGCCATGCGATCATTTCAGAATTTGAAGAAAAATCACGCGCCTTTTTTACCCCTGAACACATCTCGCAAGGTGGGTATTGGGCGAGTAACCGCGAAGGTAAAAAACAGTTTGTACCTTTGCTAACGCTGTCGATTGGTCTCGTTAAACCTGACCTTGAGCAATGCATTAATAGCCACCAAGTTGCAGCACTCGCAACCGATGCGAAAAAAGAGGCCAAACGCTTTAAAACGAGTCACTTATTTGTTTGTAAGCGTCGTTGTCCGGCCCCGGCAGTGGTGAGGCTAAGTGTCGCGAGCGATGACACCCTGCAAATCGGGTTATGAAGAAAATTTGAGTTCGGCCAATTTCACTTGTGTCTCACTCTAAGCCAGTGTAGGTTAAAAAAAACACGTTAAGAATAATAATAATGAAGCGACTATGTAGTGCAATCCTTGTTGTGCTAAGCCTAGGATGCAGCCTGCCTATTGATGCCAAAAATGTGGTGAACTTAGCCATAGAGCAACGTCCCTTGTATCAGCGCGATCATTATTTACACGCGCTGTTAGCTGCAGCGTTTCGTGCCGCAAAGTATCCCACCGTTATAAACGAAGTACTGGTGCACCCTCATCAACAGCGCACATTACTCATGCTCGACGAAAACCAAGCCGATGTCTATTGGAGTATGACCAGCCCAGAGCGAGAGCATCTAGCGATTGCTGTTCCAGTCCCTTTATTTAAAGGGTTTATCGGTAAACGCGCACTGCTTACAAAACGTGAATTTTTACCGCGGTTTAAAGAGGTAAAAACTAAACAAGACTTAATGGCGTTTACCGCTATACAAGGTCATGACTGGCCTGATACAAAAATATTGGCGCAAAATGGCTTAGCGGTTCGGCCACTGGCGAATTATCAAGCAATGTTTAACTTAGTTATAAGTGGCCGGGTTGATTACTTCCCGCGTTCATTTATCGAGGTGACTTCAGAGCTTAAGCAAATAAATAGTGAGCAACTGGCGATTGTGCCCAATGTCTATATTAGCTACCCGAGCGCTTTTTATTTTTTTGTTAGCAATAACAAGCCAGAGCTAGCCGAGGTATTATTAATAGGCTTAAACGCGATGAAAAGCTCAGGTGAGTTTGATCAGCTGTTCAACAGTTACTTTGCTGAAGACTTAGCCGGTCTGCCGTTTACAGAAAAGAGTGCCATAGAAATAAAGTTGGAGAATGACTATTTTCAGCCACAAAAAAAGGAGCCGTAGCTCCTTTTTGTCATGCTAATCACGCGTTAGAACTAATGGGTTATTAGCGAAGTAGTGACTCAGTTAATACTGGACGAATTTCACGAATGATTGCTTGTGTTAATTTAGGCGCGCCACAGATAATGTTGCCGCTTTGGTTGTAGTTAATACCGCCTGCGAAATCAACAACCATACCGCCCGCTTCTTTAACTAAAAGCTCACCAGCGGCTGTATCCCAAGGCTTAAGGCCAATTTCGAAAAAGCCATCAACACGGCCAGCTGCAACATACGCCATATCTAGAGCAGCAGAACCTGCACGACGAATATCAGCCGTGTGAATAAATAAAGCTTTGAATGCCTCAGAGTATGCGTCTAAGTGATGCTTTTGTTTAAACGGGAAACCTGTAGCAAGAATAGAACCTGCTAACTCGTTAGTTTTTGATACACGTAAACGCTTGCTGTTAAGCTGTGCGCCTTGACCGCGAGACGCTGTGAATAATTCACCACGAATTGGATCATAGATAACAGCTTGGTCTAAACGACCTTTTACTTTAAGTGCGATTGATACTGCGTAATGAGGGATACCCTTGATGAAGTTTGTTGTGCCATCAAGTGGGTCAACAATCCATTGGTAATCTGCATCTTTTCCTTTGTGCTCACCTAGTTCTTCACCAACGATACAGTGATCAGGGTAAGATCTTAAAATAGTGTCACGGATTGCGGCTTCAGCTTCTTTATCGATGTTAGTCACTAAATCGTTAGTGCCTTTTTGTTGTACATCAACTTTTGATAAGTCTTCACTTGCGCGAAGTAAAATTTTGCCTGCGTTACGCGCAGCGCGAACCGCAATGTTTAACATTGGATGCATAGCATTACCTTTGGGTTGTAAAAGAACGAATATATTTAAGCCGGCGTATTCTAGCGGTTTTTACTGCAAAGTAAACAACAAAGCGGAAATACTTTTGGTTGTTTTTTGTACTGAACTGATTTTAAATTAAATTTCTATCTGACTATTTTTAAAAGCTAAAAATTATACGGGGCGTTTCATACATAAATCTGATACTAAAAATAAGGATGTACTAGTAAAAGAAAAACCCCTAGCACCGCCCATGATCTGTGATCAATACTGATTGATCGCGTGATCTGTATAGCCTCCAGAATAGCTTTCATGGTAGAATTCGCGCAATTTTTGACATTCAGTAAGTAACAACGCAATGACACTTGATGATATTCGTATCGTATTAGTTAACACATCTCATTCTGGTAATATTGGCTCAGCAGCACGTGCTATGAAAACGATGGGCTTATCAAACCTTTATCTTGTTGACCCTGCATGTGAAATTGATAGTCATGCCAGTGCGCTTGCTGCAGGTGCAACCGATGTTTTAGGCAAAGCCGTGGTTGTTGATACCCTTGCTGATGCGATTGCTGATTGTAGTTTAACGATTGGCACCAGTGCTCGTTCGCGCACCTTGTCTTGGCCGATGGTTGAGCCACGTGAATGTGGTGAAAAATTAGTGGCAGAAGCGGCGAATGGCCCTGTTGCACTCGTGTTTGGTCGTGAAAATAGCGGTTTAACCAATGAAGAGTTACAACAGTGTAACTATCATGTGTGCATTCCTGCGAACCCAGAATACAGCTCATTAAACCTTGCTATGGCAGTACAAACTCTGTGCTATGAAACACGTATGGCGTATTTAAACACCCAGCCAAAACAGCAAGAACAAGACGACGTTACTTACCCTAACGCAAAACAAACTGAGTTGTTCTATGAGCATTTAGAGCAAACATTAAACGACACCGGGTTTATCATCAAACAGCACCCAGGTATGGTGATGACTAAATTACGTCGTTTGTTTAATCGTGCGCGCCCAGAAGAAGCCGAAATGAATATTTTACGCGGCATTCTGACTTCAATTAATAAGTCTATAAAATAATCACAGGTTATAAGCATAATACTTGACTAAATTACTCAGGTAATTACAATAGACATAGTACTTGACCAATTTAGTCGGGTATTCGGTTTTATCAATGGCAAGTATCAATTTTTATCACGTGATAATACTTGACTATTTTGGTCTGGTAATTAAAATTTGCACACCTTAGCGTGCAGTAACATCGGGGGCTCCATGAAGTTAACATCAAAAGGCAGATACGCAGTAACCGCCATGTTGGATGTTGCACTCCATACAAATGTGGGTGCAGTGCCCCTTGCCGATATTTCTGAGCGACAAGAAATTTCGTTGTCTTACCTCGAACAATTATTCGCCCGTTTACGTAAAAATGGCCTTGTGACTTCTGTGCGTGGCCCAGGTGGTGGATATTTATTAGGACGTGGCGCGAATGAAATTTCTGTTGGCGATGTTATCAATGCCGTTGATGAGTCTGTTGATGCAACTCGCTGCCATGGTGCAACGGGTGGCTGCCAAAGTGGCATGCGCTGTTTGACTCATACATTGTGGTCAGATTTAAGCGCGCGTATCGAAGATTTTTTAAATAGTATTACCCTTGCTGAATTGGTAGAAAAATCAGATGTGAAAGAAGTCGCATCGCGCCAAGATAACAGCATCAACACTGCAATTAAGCAACTGGAAAACATTCAAGTAAGCTGTCAACTGTAGCTTGACGAAAGCGGAGAGAGAAATGAAGTTACCGATTTATTTAGATTACGCAGCAACCACGCCTGTTGATGAACGTGTGGCAAAAGAAATGATGCAATGCCTGACTATGGACGGTAATTTTGGTAATCCTGCATCACGCTCACACCGTTTTGGTTGGCAAGCAGAAGAAGCGGTTGATCAAGCGCGTACAGACATTGCTGATCTGATTAACGCTGATCCACGTGAAATTGTTTTCACTTCAGGTGCTACAGAATCAAATAACCTCGCCATTAAAGGTGCTGCACAGTTCTATAAAAAGAAAGGCAAGCACGTCATCACGGTTAAAACAGAGCACAAAGCAGTGCTTGATACATGTCGTGAATTAGAGCGTCAAGGTTTTGAAGTAACCTACATGGACGTTGAAGAAAACGGTTTACTTGACCTTAAAAAGCTTGAAGCCGCTATGCGTGATGACACGGTACTTGTTAGTGTCATGCACGTTAACAACGAGCTAGGTGTTATCCAAGATATCGCGACCATCGGCGAAATGTGCCGTGAGCGCAAAATTATGTTCCACGTTGATGCGGCACAAAGTGCAGGTAAAGTACTTATCGACGTGCAACAGTTAAAAGTTGATTTTATGTCGTTCTCTGGCCACAAAGTATATGGCCCGAAAGGTGTTGGCGCATTGTATGTTCGTCGTAAGCCACGTGCTCGTTTAGAAGCACAAATGCACGGTGGTGGTCATGAGCGTGGCATGCGTTCAGGCACACTGGCTACTCACCAATTAGTGGGTATGGGTGCGGCATTTAGAATCGCAAAAGAAGATTTCGAAAAAGACCATGCACATATCAGCGCACTTCGTAAGCGTTTGGTTGATGGCATTATGGCTGATATGGACGAAGTTTACTTCAATGGTGAACCAAGTCAGTCAGTTCCGGGTATTGTAAACATCAGCTTCAACTTTGTTGAAGGTGAGTCGTTATTAATGGCTGTTAAAGACATTGCTGTTTCATCAGGTTCAGCCTGTACCTCAGCAAGCTTAGAGCCTTCTTATGTACTACGTGCGTTAGGCCGTAACGACGAATTAGCACACAGCTCAATTCGTTTCAGCATTGGCCGCTTTACGACTGAAGAAGAGATTGATTATACCGTCGAACTAATCAAAAACTCGATTGGCCGTTTACGTGAGATGTCTCCTTTATGGGAAATGCATCAAGAAGGTATTGATTTAGATTCAGTTGAGTGGGCGCATCACTAATCAGTGATCGCCGCCGCTAGCAGGTAGTGAGGATAGTATTATGGCTTATAGTGATAAAGTAATCGATCATGTTGAAAATCCACGTAACGTGGGTTCTTTAGACAAAAATGATCCATCTGTTGCAACAGGTATGGTGGGTGCACCTGCGTGTGGTGACGTAATGAAATTGCAAATTAAAGTATCACCAGAAGGTGTTATTGAAGATGCAAAATTTAAAACATATGGTTGTGGTAGCGCAATCGCCTCTTCTTCACTTGTAACAGAGTGGGTGAAAGGTAAAACATTAGACGAAGCTTCAACAATCAAAAACACTGATATCAGTGCAGAGCTTGAATTACCACCAGTGAAAATTCACTGTTCAATTTTAGCAGAAGACGCGATTCAAGCAGCGATTGCTGATTACAAAAGCAAACAAGCGAAGTAAGAGATAAATTCATGGCAGTGACATTGACAGATGCGGCAGCAAACCGCGTAGAATCATTTTTAGCAAATCGCGGTAAAGGCATTGGCCTTCGCGTAGGCATTAAAACGACGGGCTGTTCAGGTCTTGCTTATGTTCTTGAATTTGTTGATGAGTTAGCAGATGGCGACGAAGTTTTTGAATGTCGCGGTGTGAAAGTAATCGTTGATGCAAAAAGCTTAGTGTACATAGACGGCACTGAACTTGATTACACTAAAGAAGGTTTGAACGAAGGGTTTAAGTTTAATAACCCGAATCAGGCCGATGAGTGTGGTTGCGGCGAAAGCTTTACCGTTTAAGCTAGCACGTTTTCCTTGCTTGAAGCCCTACCTGTGTAGGGCTTTGTTCTTTTTCTGTTTACCGAGTTGGATTATGTAATGCGTTACTTTGAGTTATTTGCGATTCCAGTAGACTATAACATTGATTTAGCGACTATTAATAAACACTACCTCGAGCTGCAACGTGCAGTTCATCCAGATCGTCATGCCAGTGCTAGTAGCCGCGACAAACTACTTGCTGTGCAAAACGCGGCTGAAATCAATGATGCATTACAAACGTTAAAGCACCCGGTAAAGCGTGCTGAATACATGCTTAGTGAGTTGGGCGTTGATATTCGTGCTGAACAACAAACATTACAAGATCCGCTATTCTTAATGCAGCAAATGGAGCTTCGAGAAGAGTTCGAAGAGCTTGAAAATGCCGCAGATCCTGATGCAGCAATTGCCCAGTTTGAAACGCAAATTAAACAGTTAGACACGCAATACAGCAGCGAACTGGCTGATCAGCTAGCAAGCAATGATGAACAGCAATGGCAGGCAGCGGCGGATAATATTCGTAAGTTAAAGTTTGTTTATAAGCTACGCGAAGAACTTGAGCGAATTGAAGACAGTTTATTTGATGATTAATCGTTAGTTGTAACTTAACAGCTATTTAAGAGTTTAAAAGAGCATTATGGCATTATTGCAAATTGCTGAGCCGGGGCAAAGCGCGGCACCACATGAGCACAAATTGGCAGTGGGTATTGACCTAGGTACAACAAATTCACTTGTTGCGACTGTCCAAAGTGGCGAAGCTCGCACACTAACAGACCTTGCAGGTAATGCAATGCTGCCGTCGGTTGTTCAGTACCAAGCAGACAGCATATTAGTGGGTGAACAAGCGGCTGCAGCGGCCACACAAGACCCAGCAAATACACTCATTTCAGTGAAGCGCTTCTTAGGCAAAACACAAACCGAAATTGAGCAAAGTTACGGTCAATTACCGTATCAGTTTTGTGAACATAATGGCTCACTTGCCATTAGCACTGTTGCTGGCGCAATCAGCCCGGTGTCGGCATCAAGTGAAATATTAAAAACCTTAAAACAACGTGCTGAAGAAAGCTTTGCCGGCCAAGATATTATGGGCGCCGTGATCACTGTGCCAGCGTACTTTGATGATGCACAGCGTCAAAGCACTAAAGACGCGGCTGAACTTGCGGGTATTAATGTTTTACGCTTACTCAACGAGCCAACAGCGGCGGCAGTTGCCTACGGCCTAGACTCAGGTCAAGAAGGCATTATTGCCGTTTATGACTTGGGTGGCGGTACTTTCGATATCTCTATTTTACGCCTGCATCAAGGGGTATTCGAAGTCATGGCGACAGGCGGTGATTCGAGCCTAGGTGGTGACGATTTCGACTCATTACTGGTTGACTACTTTAAGCAGCAAACGGGTGTTAACGAGTTATCGGCATCGGTTTTACGTTTATTCATCAATAAAGCAAAAGCCTGTAAAGAAGCATTAAGCCAATACCAAACAGTGAACGTTGGCTTAGAGTTTGATGGCCAAAGCTACACAGTTGAAGTAACGCGCGAAACCTTTGATGAATTGGCGCTAGGACTTGTAAAGAAAACGCTTCGCTCGTGCCGACGTGCGGTAAAAGATGCCGGCATCGAAAACCAAGAAGTACTGCAAGTTGTTATGGTGGGTGGGTCTACCCGCATGCCGATTGTACGCTCTCAAGTTGCGGCATTTTTTGATAAAGAACCACTGACCTCAATTGACCCCGATCGTGTTGTGGCCCTTGGTGCTGCACTGCAAGCAGATGTGTTAGTGGGTAATAAGCCCGATTCAGACATGTTATTGCTCGATGTACTACCACTTTCGCTTGGTCTTGAAACCATGGGCGGTTTGGTCGAGAAAATCATTCCACGTAACACCACAATCCCGGTGGCACGTGCACAAGAGTTCACCACCTTTAAAGATGGTCAAACGGCGATGTCATTACACGTGCTGCAAGGCGAGCGTGAATTAGTAGATGATTGTCGATCGCTGGCTAAATTTAGCTTAAAGGGCATTCCGGCTATGGCGGCAGGTGCAGCGCATATTCGTGTTACTTTTAAAGTTGATGCCGATGGTCTATTGAGCGTATCAGCAATGGAAAAATCAACTGGTGTGCAAGCTGAAATACAGGTAAAACCTTCATTTGGCTTATCGGATGACCAAGTTGCTAATATGCTGAAAGAGTCGATGACAAATGCCAAAGACGACATGGAAGCGCGAATGCTCAAAGAGCAGCAAGTTGAAGCATTACGTGTTGTTGAAGCACTTGAAGCTTCACTCGCAACCGATAGCCAATTGCTTGATGAACAAGAATTAAGTGTGTTAAAAGCAGAAATTGCTAAACTTATTGCG
This sequence comes from Pseudoalteromonas lipolytica, assembly GCF_900116435.1. Taxonomy (GTDB): domain Bacteria; phylum Pseudomonadota; class Gammaproteobacteria; order Enterobacterales; family Alteromonadaceae; genus Pseudoalteromonas; species Pseudoalteromonas lipolytica. The sequence continues at coordinate 170,030 of NZ_FPAZ01000009.1, forward strand.
GTACGCGAAAGTGCCACAACACCGGCAGAAATTAAAGCAGCGATTGAAGCTGTAGATAATGCAAGTAGCGAGTTTGCTGCGCGTAGAATGGACGCATCAATTAAAAAAGCGCTGCAAGGGCAGTCAGTAGACGAAGTTTAACGAGGTAAGGTATGCCACAAATTATTTTTCTTCCACACGAAGAGTTATGCCCAGAAGGCGCAGCAATTGAAGCACCTGCAGGCGAAACTGTATTAGATGTTGCGCTTAAAAATGGCATTAGCATCCCACATGCCTGTGAAAAATCATGCGCGTGTACGACATGTCATTTAATTATTCGCGAAGGGTTTGACTCTTTAGACGAAAGTGATGAGCTAGAAGACGACATGTTAGATAAAGCATGGGGACTTGAACCAGAGTCACGTCTTGGTTGCCAAGCAATCATTAAAGATGAAGATCTTGTGGTTGAAATTCCAAAGTATAATCTCAATATCGTTAATGAAGAGCATTAATTCTTAACGGCTTTGAATACCTAAAAACCGCTGTAGTTGCTTGGTCTCTACAGCGGTTTTTTGTTTTTTAGCTGTCAGATAGTAGATTTCAGATGATAGTCGTCAGATTTCTGATTTCTAGTGTCTTTAACTTGGAGGTTCTATGTCTGATTTGGTTTTTTCTGATTCATTTATCGACGGTGACTTTTATTCTACAAGCCAGCGTTTTAGTGTCGATAATCCCGCAACCGCAGAGGCTATTACCCATGTCTCTAATATTGATAAAGCCGGGGTTGAACTGGCTATAAAAAGTGCCGACGAAGCCTTTAGCAAACTAAAGCAAACAACGGCGACTGAGCGCAGTGAAACGTTGCGACGTTGGTACGACTTAGTCATTGAGCATAAACAACAACTTGCTGAGTTAATGACCAAAGAGCAAGGTAAACCTTTAAAAGAAGCATTGGGTGAAGTGGAGTACGGCGCCGGGTTTATTAAATGGTTTAGCGAAGAAGCCAAACGCAGTTACGGCGATAGTATTCCTGCGACGGATAGTCAGCATCGTTTATCAACAATAAAGCAGCCCGTGGGTGTGGTGGCAGGTATTACACCGTGGAATTTCCCGATTGCCATGATCACGCGTAAAGTTGCCCCCGCATATGCGGCAGGCTGTAGCTTTGTTATTAAACCTTCTGAGCATACGCCATTGTGTGCAATTGCACTTGCATATCTCGCTGATAAAGCCGGTTTCGTGAAAGGTGCCTTAAATGTGGTGGTCTCTGAAAACGCAAAAATGGTCGGCGAAATCATGACCGAGTCTGAGCGCGTACGTAAATTTACTTTCACAGGTTCAACTGGAGTCGGTAAGCAATTACTCGCTCAGTGTGCTTCTACAATTAAGAACACATCGATGGAGCTCGGTGGTAATGCTCCCTTTATTATTTTTGAAAATGCCAATTTAGATGACGCCGTTACAGGGCTCATGGGCGCGAAGTTTAGAAACGCAGGGCAAACCTGTGTCGCCGCAAACCGTATTTTTGTAGAGCGCTCAGTGCTTGAAACCGTGCTTGAAAAACTCACTGACAAAGTAGCAGAGTTAAAAGTAGGCAATGGCCTTGATGAAGGGGTGGATATTGGCCCATTAATTTACCCAAAAGCAAAAGAGAAGGTACAAAGCTTAGTCGAAGATGCGGTGAACAAAGGGGCTTCTTTAATTGGCGATAATAAGGAGCTTGAGGGCAGTTTTCAAGCGCCACTCATTTTGACTGATGTCACCCCAGAGATGGATATTTACCATGATGAAGTGTTTGGTCCTGTAATCAGCATTATTGCCTTTGATAACGAACAAGAAGTACTGAAACTTGCCAATGATGTGCCTTATGGCTTAGCTGCTTATTTTTACAGTGACAACATCAAGCAAATTTATCGCGTAAGTGAAGCACTTGAATACGGCATGATAGGCATCAACGAAGGGCTTATCTCAAACCCAGTTGCCCCATTTGGTGGTGTGAAACAGTCGGGCCTGGGTCGTGAAGGTGGTCATCAAGGCTTAGATGAGTATCTAGAAGAGAAGTATCTTTGTATGAAGATTTAAAAGCCGCTTTAACCTCTGCGCGCGAAATAAATTTAACGCCTACAACAAACTGTAGGCGTTATGCTTGCATGGCGCATTTAGGCAGCAACATCTCTTTTATAACATTCACGGCTAAAGCCCCTCCTACAAAAAGCCCCTCCTACAAAAGATACACATCACACACGTAGGAGGCGTTTTAACGCCGAAAAGCAAACCTATTCAGCGGTATTAAACAGCCTTCTCAGTATAACTGTATTAGCTCGTATCTCGCTTTTCGATGCTCGTTGCTTATAACCCTTTCACGGCTAAAGCCACTCCTACAAAAGATGCACACGATACACGTAGGAGGCGTTTTAACGCCGAAAAGCAAACCTATTCAGCGGTATTAAACAGCCATCTCGATTTAGCTCGCACCTCGTTGCTTACAACCTCTTCGCGCGAAATAAATTTCACGCCTACAACAAACTGTAGGCGTTATGTTTTCATGGCGCATTTAGGCAGCAACATCTCTTTTAAAATTCACGGCTAAAGCCACTCCTACAAAAAGCCCTCCTACAAAAGATGCACATCACACACGTAGGAGGCGTTTTAACGCCGAAAAGCAAACCTATTCAGCGGTATTAAAAGCCTTCTCAGTATAACTGTATTAGCTCGCATCTCGTTTTTCGATGCTCGTTGCTATAACTCTTTCGCGGCTAAAGCCACTCCTACAAGTGACATACATCACACACGTAGGAGGCGTTTTAACGCCGAAAAGCAAACCTATTAACTGGCATTAAACAACCTTCTCAGTATAACTGTATTAGCTCGTATCTCGCTTTTCGATGCTCGTTGCTTATAACCCTTTCGCGGCTAAAGCCCTCCTAAAAAAGATGCACATCACACACGTAGGAGGCGTTTTAACGCCGAAAAGCAAACCTTTTCAGCGGCATTAAACAACCATCTCGATTTAGCTGTACTAGCTCGTATCTCGCTTTTCGATGCTCGTTGCTTATAACCCTTTCACGGCTAAAGCCACTCATACAAAAGATGCACACGATACACGTAGGAGGCGTTTTAACGCCGAAAAGCAAACCTATTAACTGGCATTAAACAGCCATCTCGATTTAGCTCGCACCTCGCAACTCGTATCTCGAAGCTTATTTATCTCGCATCTCGTCGCTTATAACCTCTTCGCGCGAAATAAATTTCACGCCTACAACAAACCGTAGGCGTTATGCTTGCATGGCGCGTTTGCGCAGCAACATCTATTTAATAAAATTAGCGTTAAAACGCTTCCTACGATGAAGCTACCCGCTTATTTTTAATAAAATGATAGCGCTGTCATTTTAGTTTTTATATGATAGGTATGAATAATAAACAAAAATGACAAATATTACGGAATAAATACCGTAAACTCAGGGCTTAAACGAGGAGAAAGTAATGGATTTTAAGAGGTCAATACTCGCCGCGATACTGGTAGCATCACCTGTAGTCGCACATGCGACACTGACGCAATCACAGGTTAATCACTTTGCTAAAGACACTGAATTACTATTTTCGGTAGAAGATAATTTCCGTAATAAAGACGCGGGGTTCTTAGGTCAAATTACGCTTAATAATCGCTCTGACGTGGCTTTGCCTGCGGGTGAAAGTGATTGGCAGCTTTATATTCATTCTGTTCGTAAAATTTCGACCGAACATGTCGCAGGCTTAAATATTGAACATGTTAATGGTGACTTACACCGTATAGTGCCAACGAGCAGCTTTAAAGGGTTAGCAGCGGGTGAAAGCCTAGAACTGCCTTTTGATGCACAAGTATGGGTTGTTGCTTACAGCGATTTTATGCCGCGTGCATTTTTTGTTTCAGGAAAAAATAAGCCAGCGGTATTTGCAAACACAGATACCGAAGACTTTAAACAATTTGTAATGCCGTTTACGCGCGATAACCAATTATACCGCTATAACGAGCCGAAAGATTTATCTGTGCTTGCAACGCCTAAAGTACGCTTTGAAAGAAACAATGCCGATAACGTTGCTGTAAGTAAAGAAGAAGCACTAAAACGCATTATTCCAAAACCACGCAAAGTTGACTTTAACCGGGGTACAACAACTATCAATAATGATTGGCAAATTAGTTATCAAGGTCAGCTCAAGCACGAAGTAATGGTGTTTATGCAAGACTTACAAGATGACTATGGTATTAGCCTTAAAGCGCAGCCTGACCATATTAACCTTGGTAAAGAGAAACTTATTCGTCTTAAAGTCGACCCTGCACTGAATGCCGGTAAAGCTGAAAGCTACACCCTCGAAATTGATGATGAAGTCATTAACATCGTCGGCAGTGATAATGCTGGTGTGTTTTATGCGATGCAAAGTGTGCTTAATTTGATGCCAGCAGCAACCCAAGGCTCAGCAAGCTTACCTCAGCTTGAATTAGAAGACTCACCTCGCTATGGCTGGCGTGGTATGCATTACGATAATGGCCGTAACTTTCACGGTAAAGAAGCCATGTTTAAGCTCGTTGAGCAAATGGCGCGCTATAAAATGAATAAGCTACATTGGCATTTTTCTGAAGATGAAGGCTGGCGACTCGAAATACCTGGCCTACCGGAGCTTACCGAGGTAGGTGGATACCGTTGTTTTGATTTAGAAGAGCGCACCTGTTTATTAACGCAGCTAGGTACGGGACCATTTAAAACAGGTTCGGGCAATGGTTACTTAAAACGCGAAGAATTTGTTGAACTGTTAAAATACGCAAAAGATCGCCATATTCAGATCATCCCTGAAGTAGAGGGACCCGGGCATGCGCGTGCATCAATAAAAGCGATGGAGGCACGTTATCATAATATGCTCGAACAAGCCGAAAAAGCAGCTAAAAACAATATAAAAACTGGCTCGGCCAAGCAAGAAATACAACAAGTGGATATGGGTCCTGCAACACAGTATCTACTGACCGATCCGAAAGATACCTCAGTGTATATGACGGTACAAAATTACAAAGATAATTCGATGAATGTCTGTATGGATTCAACCTATGCATTTTTAGATAAAGTAACGTATGAATTACAACAAATGTACCGCGAAGCGGGCGTACAGCTGAAAAACCTACACATTGGTGGTGATGAAGTGGGGGCTGGTTCATGGATTGGCTCACCTGTTTGTCAGGCGTTATTTGCCGAGCCGAGTAATGGCGTGTCGGGCCCCGCTGATCTTAAACCATACTTCACGCAACGCGTCGCGACACTATTAGAAAAGCGCGGTATTTCCCCAGGAATTTGGGAAGACGGCATTATGTATGACCGTGAGAATTCATTTAAACGTGATGAATTCCCAAATAAAACCTTTACGGTTAATACATGGGATAATATTTGGGAGTGGGGCGTTGCAGACAGAGCATATCGGTTAGCAAATGCGGGCTACCAAGTGGTGTTATCACATGGCACGCACTTATATTTCGATCATCCCTATGAAGCCAGCCCAGAAGAGCGTGGTTATTATTGGGCAACCCGTTACACCGATACTAAAAAAACCTTTAACTACATGCCAGACGATGTATACGCGAACGCAGACTATACCCGTACTCGCGAGCCAATTGTTAATTTAGAAGCCTTGGTTGGTCGCCCGTTACCTAAGCTTGAGAAACCTGAAAATATTCTGGGTATGCAAGGTCAGGTGTGGTCTGAAACTATCCGCACTGAAGATCAGGTGTTAGCGATGATTTTTCCGCGTATTTTGTCAGTTGCAGAACGTGCGTGGCACAAAGCAGAGTGGGAAGGCGAAAATGTCGATACCAAAAAGCAAGCGAAAGACTGGGCTGAATTCTCAAGCGCTGTGGGTTTAAAAGAGCTCGAAAAGCTGGCGCAAGATGGTATCAATTTGCATTTACCTGTGCCGGGAGCTGTTATTGAAAATGGGACGTTAAAAGCCAACACAGCGTTTAACTATTTAAGCATTGAATACAGCCTAGATAATGGAAAAAATTGGCAGCTTTATACTGATCCGATCAGTGTTGAAAATGGTGCGAATGTAGCCTTGCGCAGCCGTTTAAATTCGCAGCAAACAAGCCGAATAACCTATGTAAATTAATAGATTACAAGCAAACTAAAAGGGCCTTTGGCCCTTTTTTATTATCTTGCTTTTAACTAAAGGCATCGTATTATGACTACAATTTGATGTCAGTTTAATGGCAGCGCTGTCATTTTTGTTGCGTTAGTGTTATAAATATTTCATCAAACGTATTTATAATCATCTTGAACAAATGGCGTTGATAAATTGAGTCAATGCTATGAATGGGAATTACCATGTCAGAAACGAATAAACAAAGCAGCCTAATACCTATGGCTATCGTTGCCACGCTGTTTTTTATCTTAGGCTTTGCTACTTGGTTAAATGGCTCTTTAATGCCTTTCCTGCAGCAAGTTTTGCAGCTTTCGCCGTTTCAGGCGTCGTTGATTATTTTCTCGTTTTATATCGCGGTAACATTCACTGCGATTCCATCAGCGATGATTATTCGTAAAGTGGGTTACAAAAATGGTATGGCCCTTGGCATGGCAACCATGATGGTTGCAGGATTGTTATTTATTCCTGCTGCAAAAACACAAGTGTTTGCACTGTTTTTATTTGCGCAACTCGTTATGGGCGCGGGTCAAACATTACTACAAACAGCGGTGAACCCGTATGTGGTAAGAATTGGCCCCGAGGAATCAGCCGCAGCCCGTGTAAGTGTTATGGGTATTTTAAATAAAGGTGCTGGGGTTGTAGCCCCGATTGTGTTTACCGCACTCATACTGAGTGATTTTAAAGGGTTTATAGGTAAAGAGCTCAGCCAAGCTGACATCGATGCCATGGCCAATGGCTTAATATTACCGTATTTAGGGATGGCACTTTTTATTGGTATACTTGGCTTCGCAGTGACCAAAATGCCGTTACCTGAACTAATTGATGATGCTGATGAACAGCAGCCTGGGCAAGTTAAAAAAGCATTGGCACATCCGAGCCTTGCGTTAGGGATTGTAGCGTTGTTTGTGTATGTGGCTGTCGAGGTAATAGCTGGTGACACCATTGGTAGCTTTGCTCTGTCATTGGGTGTCGAGCAATACAGTGTGATGACATCGTACACCATGGGTTGTATGGTACTTGGTTACTTTTTAGGTATCTTATTGATTCCACGTGTGTTGTCTCAGCAGGCAGCACTGACTATTTCAGCGCTGTTAGGGTGTGTGTTAACGCTTGCGATAGTAACAGGCAGTAATGAGTCGGTCGTTATTTCTACATTGCTTGGCCTAAAATCGGTACTTCCTGATACCTTATTGCTGATTGCTGTGCTAGGCTTTGCCAATGCAATTGTTTGGCCAGCAGTTTGGCCGCTAGCGCTTTCGGGCTTAGGTAAGCTTACCAGTGTGGGGTCGGGCTTGCTTGTTATGGGTATTGCTGGCGGTGCATTTGGTCCGTTATTTTGGGGCCTTGCAAGTGGCGGCGTTAAAAGTGCCGAGGCGCAACAAATGGCTTATATTGTGATGTTGCCTTGTTATTTATTCATACTTTTCTATGCTGTAAAAGGGCATAAAATGAAAAGTTGGAAGTAATTAAAAAGCGTGAGGTAAAGACGAGTAAATCGTCGGCCTTGCACTGATGTAAAGCATTTCTAGTAAATAGAAATAATCCCGTGTGTAATGCCACCGAAAGGTGGCATTTTTTTGTCTTATTTAAACCGTAGGCGTTATGCTTGCATCGCGCGTTTGCGCAGCAACGTCTCTTTATAAAATTCACGGCTAAAGCCCTTCCTACAAAAGATGCACACGACACACGTAGGAGGCGTTTTAACGCCGAAAAAGCAAACCTGTTCAGCAACATTAAACACCCACCTCGATTTAGCTCGCACCTCGCTGCTCGTACTTCGTAGCTTAAAACCCTTTCACGACTAAAGCCCTTCCTACAAAAAATGCACACGACCCACGTAGGAGGCGTTTTAACGCCGAAAAGCAAACCTATTCAGCGACATTAAACAACTATCTCGATTTAGCTCGCATCTCGCAATTCGCATCTCGTACCTCGTTGCTTACAACCTCGTCGCTTATAACCTAATTTCACGCCTACATTAAACCGTAGGCGTTATGCTTGCATGGCGCGTTTGCGCAGCAACCTGTCTTTTAAAATTCACGACTATAGCCCCTCCTACAAAGATGCACACGACACACGTAGGAGGCGTTTTTAACGCCGAAAAGCAAACCTTTTCGGCGGCATTAAACACCCATCTCGGTTTAGCTCGCATCTCGCTGCTCGTACTTCGTAGCTTAAAACCCTTTCACGGCTAAAGCCCTTCCTACAAAAGATGCACACGACATACGTAGGAGGCGTTTTAACGCCGAAAAAGCACACCTGTTCAGCAACATTAAACAACCATCTCGGTTTAGCTGTACTAGCTCGCATCTCGCATCTCGCATCTCGCTTTTCGATGCTCGTTGCTTATAACCTATTCGCGCGAGATAAATTTCACGCTTAGATTAAACCGTAGGCGTTATGCTTGCATGGCGCGTTTGCGCAGCAACTTTTTAAATAGCTTTGTGGTTAAAAAATAAGCAAGGTGAAATATATAAGATGTGCTGAATAAAAACAGAGAGTTAAAAACAAAGGCTAAAAATTGAAATAAAATAATGCTAGGATAACTAGGCTAAGAATAAATCTATAAAGGAACAACAAAAGAAATACAAAAGGGGGGAGTGGGGCGACTGATGGGGCTTGAACCCACGACAACCGGAATCACAATCCGGGGCTCTACCAACTGAGCTACAGCCGCCACTGAGATACACCATGTTTGGTGTGGCGCGCATATTACATAATTAACGTGGGCTTGTGAACCCCTAAATATAAAAAAAGATAAAAAAGTTGAAAGAGTAAGAAATTTCAGAAACTTAACACTGGTCAGCTGGCGTTCAGTTTCGGGGGCTAGACTCTCGCTTTTGCAATTAAGCAATCACTCATTGATTAATCTGCATGTTATTTAATGATTTTTTAACCAAAGATCATATATAATTTCAACAGCGTTACGCTAAAAATGAACTTCAGGAGAGAACATGGATACAATAATGAACTGGATCAATGAGAATTCAGATTTAATAATACATTACGCCGTTCAGGCTGTTCTGGCGCTAATTATCTTCTTTATTGGTAGCCGCATCGCCAAATTCTGCGAAGGGTTAACTGAAAAAGCATTTGATAAGAAAAAAGTAGATAAAGCGGTAGGTTCATTTGTAGCGAGCATTGTTTATGCAATCGTTTTTGCTGCAACAATCTTAATGGCTCTATCTCAACTAGGTATCGAGACAACATCATTCATTGCTATCTTAGGTGCTGCGGGCTTAGCTGTTGGTTTAGCACTTCAGGGTTCATTATCTAACTTTGCTTCTGGCGTATTAATTATTTTACTTCGTCCGTTCAAATCAGGTGACTATGTTGAAGCTGGCGGTAAAGCGGGTACGGTTAAGAAAATTGAAATTTTCTCTACAGAAATGCGCACACCAGACAATAAAGTAATTGTAATGCCTAACTCAAAAATCATGGGCGATGCAATTGTTAACTATTCACGTGAGTCTACACGTCGTATCGACTTAGTAATTGGTGTTGGTTACGACGCTGATCTTAAAGAAGCAAAAGCAGTGCTTAAGTCAGTACTAGACAAAGAAACGCGTTTATTAAAAGATCCTGCATACACAGTAGCTGTATCTGAACTTGCCGATTCAAGCGTAAACTTTGTGGTTCGTCCATGGGTTAACTCTGCTGACTATTGGCCAACATATTTCGACTTAATGGAAAACATTAAGATTGCACTTGATGATGCAAACATCACTATTCCATTCCCGCAAATGGACGTTCATTTGCACAAAGAAGACTAAATTGTCTAATTAAAAGTAGTAAAGGTTATTTTTTAATGAAATTAAAAGCTTTATCAATTCTAGTTGCAGCATCTGCTGCAACTAGCGCATTCGCAGCCGATGAAACGAAAACGTGGGACGTTACGAGTGAGTTAGGTGCCATCATAACCAGCGGTAATACAGAAACAACCACTCTAAAAGGTGGCATAAAGGTATTACATAACCTTGAGAGCTGGAATAACGAATATAAGCTTGATGGTCTTTATAAAGAAGACGAGATCGAAAATGATGCCGGTGTTAAAGAAACACAGCGTACTAACGAAAAGTACTCTTTTTCTGCACAGGGTAACTACAAGCTAAACGAAAAGCACTCACACCTATTCATTTACGGTTCGCACGTATCTGATTACTTTGGTGCTTACCGTAATGAGACCGTAGTTTCAGCGGGTTATGGTTTACGATTAATCGACCGTTCTGATATGTGGTTAAATGCAGAAGTGGGTCCAGGTTATAAATACTTCCAATACCCAGACACAAGCACAGAAGTTGACGAAAACGGTAACTCACTTGCGGGTGAGCGTGAAGGTGAAGCAATTGCGTTAGGTAAACTTGACTACAATTGGCAAATTTCAGACAGTGCGCGTTTCACTCAGCTCGTTTCTGTGGAGTACGGTGATACCAACACCAAAACACGTTCTGAGTCAGCCATTCTTGCTAAAATTAATGGTTCACTGCAAATGAAAGTGGCGTACAATATTACCCACAACTCTGATGTCGCTGACGACAAAGAAAATACAGATACTGAAACGTCATTAACGTTGGTTTACAGTTTTTAATCTTTGTTTTAAGTAGTTATAAGAGCTTCTGGCTCTTATAACTTTTTTACAATTTACCCTTCAAAAGTCCTTCATACCGTTATATTTATATTTATAAACATAGTGTACAATAGCCGCCCTTACTCAGAATTAGAATTTATAGGACATATTGTAAAATGGCGATTAGACACCTGTTTATGCTTTTTACTCTTTTTTGTGTGAGTACTGCATTTGCAATTACACCTAGTAAAGAACAAATAGAACAATTTAAAAAGCTACCGAAAAGCCAACAAGTACTTTTAGCTAAGCAGTATGGTATTGACTTAGGCAGTATTTCTAGTTCTGACAATAATACTCAAGCCACCAAGCAGCAAGGTGAGTTAGGTTCTTCGATTAATAAGAATCAAAAAACGCAATCTGAAGAAAATTATTTTTCTGATGAGGAAAAGCGTTTCAAACCGAAAGTAGATAAAGTACAGCCATTTGGCTACGATATTTTTTCTCAACAAACATCATCATTCAATCAAGCCGAGGTAAGCCTAGTACCTGATGACTATTTATTAGGAATTGGCGATAAGCTTAAAATTACCTTATTTGGTCAACAAAGTAGTGAGCAAATAGTAGAGGTCGATAGTAGTGGTCGTATTGCTATTCCTGAACTACAACCAATTGATGTTATTGGGCTGACATTCGCAGATCTAGTTGGTTTATTGAAAGAAAAGGTTTCTAGAGAACTGATAGGGACATCGATCTATGTCTCTATCGCAGAGTTAAAAAGTATTAATGTCTTGGTATTAGGAGAAGTTTCTACTCCGGGTAGTTACTCTTTGAACTCACTTTCAACCATTACTCATAGTCTCTACAAAAGTGGAGGTTTAACTGATATAGCGTCATTGCGCAACATTCAACTGCGTAGAAAAGGTAAATTGATACAGACATTAGATCTTTATGAATTACTATTGCAAGGGAATACCGTTGGTAACATTGAGCTAAAATCAGGTGATACCGTTTTTGTTCCTAGCATAACTAACCGTGTGAAAGTTGTTGGTGCTGTTAGAAGACCAGCCTATTTTGAGTTTAAAGAAAACGAGACTGTCAGTGATGTTTTAGATATGGCTGGTGGTGTAAAAGCCTCAGCATATAAAGATGAAGTGAAAATTGTTCGGTATTCGAATGAGGCCCGTAAGTTAATTTCAATTTCGCCAACTGAATTGGCAAATTTTAGGCTACATGACGGTGATGAAATATCGGTTCAAGAGTCAAGTAATGAATTTAGAAATGAAGTGACTCTTATCGGGGCTGTTGTTCGTCCTGGTAAATACAGCTTATCGAAAGCCCCAGACTTATTATCACTTATTGGTAATCCTAGAACTAGTTTACTACCACAAGCAGATAAGCATTATGGCTTAATTTTACGTGGTGGAGCGTTTAGTGATATTTCAATTATTCAATTTAGCCTCACTGAGCTATTAGAAAGCAATATTCCTTTAAAAGCGGGCGATGAAGTTTTTGTATTTAGTCGTTATGAATACAAAGATGAAGAGGATAAAATGCTGGCTTCGCTAGATTTAACTGAAAAGGAATTAGAGCTTCAGAACAGATCTAAACTTTGGCATTTATATGAGCAACAACTGTTCGAAGCGTTTGTAAATGTTGATGCATTAGGCCAGCTAAATGGAGAAGAAGAAAGCAAGGCGTTTATAGCTGAAGAAAATATGAAATGGTTGTCACAAATAGGTGGAGTAAGAGAACTTAATGATAAGGTTTTGAGTCCTTTTTCTCGTGCTAACTTGTTACAAGCAATTTTGAAAAAGTTAAATTATCAAGCATCACCAAGCAAGCCAGTGAAGATTATTACAGTTAAAGGGAAGGTACGTTACCCTGGAAACTACCCAATTGGCGATAACTTTACTGTCGCCGATGCCGTCAATGCTGCTGGGGGATTAGTTGAATCTGCTTATATGGCTCAAGCTGAGTTAACGTCATATAAAAGAGGCGCTGAATTAGATGTTGAACATGCAAGCTTCAATTTACAGACAGAACTAAACGCCCCGACAATCTATTTGTCAAGCAAGGATACTTTAAACATTCTTGCAACACCAAAGTGGAGTGAAGAAAATCAAGTTTCACTAAGAGGGGAAGTTAAATTTCCTGGTTTGTATACAATAGCCAGAGGTGAATCTTTGATCAGTGTTATTGAAAGGGCTGGTGGATTTACTGAGTTTGCGGCTATCAATGGTGCTGTATTCACTCGTGATGAGATTAAAAAGCAAGAGCAGTTGCAAATAAAAAAATTAACAGAGAGTCTACAAAGAGAAATAGCAACAAAGAGTTTACGCCCAGGTGGGAATGATGTTGCTTACTCTGAAGTAAAACAGCTATTAGCCGATCTATCAAAGGTTGAAGCTAAAGGTAGACTAGTTATTGATTTACCTAAAATATTGAATGGTGAACAAAACTTGATTCTGCAAGATGGTGACGCATTGATTATACCGCCACAAAGAGACTCAATTAGTGTGATAGGTGAAGTTAATTACCCATCATCACATTTATATGAAGGAACACTAGATTTATCTCAATATGTATCAAAAAGTGGCGGCTTTAAAGAGTTTGCTGATGAAGACCGTCTGTATATTATTAAGGCGAATGGCTCTGTAGTTATACCTAAATCTAGTTGGTTTGCGGTTGAACGGAACAATTTATTAGAACCTGGCGATACCATTGTTGTACCGCTAGATTCAACATCACTTGACACACTTACATTGTGGAGCACAAGCACACAAATTATTTATCAAATTGGTGTTGCTATGGCAGCGATAAGTAGTATTTAAAGGAGCTGCTATTATGGAAAAAGTGATGAATCAAGATGAAGCCGTTACGCTTGGTGAAGTGATTAGTTATTTATTTAAACGAAAGCTTCTAATCATATTCGTTAGTTTTGCTTTTGTGGCATTAGGTGTTGCTATCGCAATTTCAAAGCCTAATATTTATCAAGCGCAAGCCGTCCTGTCGCCAGCGTCAAACTCAGGAGAGATGGGGGGAGGCGCAACAAGCCAACTAGGCGGTTTAGCTGCATTAGCAGGTGTTAGCTTAGGTGGAGCTGCAAACGACAAGTCTTTATTTTATCTAGAGGTTTTTCAAAGTAGAAAGTTTCTTACCATGTTTATTGAAAAACACTCTCTACAGAAAGAACTGTTTGCTGCACAAGGGTATGATCCAGTTAAAGATCAACTTATCTATGACGAAGAGAAGCTACAAAGACTTGATGCAAATTCACCTAATCCGGTGACTATTAATTTTATTTATGAAAAATTTATTGATGATAACTTTATATTAGAAGTAAATAAAAAAACGGGGCTAATTACACTATCAATTCGTCATTTTTCACCGAAATTTACTAAAAAAGTGACTGAGCTAATAGTTAAAGATATTAATTATGCGATTAGAACAGAAGAAATCTCTGATGCGGTTAAAAGTATCAATTACTTAGAGAAAGCATTGGCTAATACAAATGTGTTAGAGACAAAAAAGATGTTCTATCAACTAATTGAACAGCAACATAGAACAAAAATGCTTGCAACCGTTAAAGAAGAGTTTGCTTTTAAAGTTGTCGATCCTGCAATAGTACCAGAACGCAAGTTTTCACCTAATCGCGCCCTTATTGTAGTCGTGAGTGGTTTAATCGGTGGAGTATTGATATGCATGATAGTGATTGTTTCTGCATTACGAAATAAAAATTAATCTGTAGCTTCGCTGGGGTTAGTGTCTTGAAATTTAATAATTTATTAATTAATAAAATAATTTGGTTATTCATCACATTATTCCCAGTTTTGCCCCACACACTCGGAGCGCCTAATGCGCAGAAAGTACTCCATATTTTTGCTTTTCTATTCGTTGTAGCAACACTTATAGTTAAACCTGTTAGGTTTGATAAGAGAGTAATTAAATACACAGTTATCATTGTAGGCTCATTAATTTTATATTATGCGGGCTTATCGCTAATATTCACAGAAAAGCTTACTTTTAAAGACTTACCTGATTATTTAAGACCAATAATCTACCTACTCTATATCATGATTCCTTTCTTATACCCTTTAGAATCAGATGATTGGTCAGACTTTTTTTCTTTTTTTAAAAAGCTTTTTATTTTTCAAATCTTAATTTCAGCATTAGTTTATTTACCTGCTCTGTGGCCATTGGTTGATCTATTTAAAGGGCGTCCAAGCGATGATATGGCTTTACACTTCTATCGATGGTCTGGTACATACGGTTACCCTTCTGATTTTTCATTCTATTTATCCATTTTTATATTTTACTATTTTTGTTTTTTTGCAAATCGTATGCGAATTTCAATGAAAGAGTGGGTGATCATTGCTGCTGCTTTTATCGCTATGTTTTTAAGTTTTAGTCGTGGCGGATTGTTTTCAACATTTGGTATTTTAGGGCTCGCTTTTTGGTTAACTGGCGCAAGAAAGCGTAAGAGTGCATACGTTTTGATTGCTTCAGTATTCATTATTTTAACTGCTGTCGTTATCACTTTTAGCGAAGAATTTGTTCAAGTATCTTATATTTTGGACACATTTGGTGGTGAAGATGGAAATGTTGATGATTCAACAAGCCATAGATTGAAAGAAATGCAGTTAGCTTATGATTATATGGCTGCAAATCCACCTTTTTCATCAGGCTCAAATCGGGACGAATTAGCAACCCAAATTGAAGTAATTGAATCGTTTTATGGTTTCCATTTAATCAAATGGGGGATTGTTGGCTTATTGGCAATATTATTGGTCAAGTTAGCTGCCTTGTATATTTGCGTTTATGTGTACAAAGAGTCAAAAAAGGCCCAAAAACCTCTTTTTCCTATGGCTTTTTCAGTTGCTTGTTTAATTGCATCCGAAGTGCTTCTATTCGGCCTCTCATCGGCAATAAGTGATCGCTTTAAAACCCTACCTACATTTTATTTATTACTTGGATATGTTTTATATGAATATACAATTATGCATAAAAAACATACAGTTGAAAGTTCAAAATAGCTTCATTTTCTGTTCTTTTTTTAGTCTCTCCTTGGTTGGTTTATAACCAGTTTTTTCTGGTGACTTTTTCACCATTATCCTTAAAATGACAGTGTCCATTAACAACTTGAAAAAGTTGCAATTCATTTAACTTATTGTTTTATATGATTTTTTCTGTGTAATATTTGGTTTTTTGTTACTATTCACTTTAAGTTCATAATAAAGGTGAAATTTTTTTTTGCATTTACCTTGAATAAATTTTGTTTACTAATCATACTGATTAGGCCTGCAGTTGATGCTACTTTATTAGGAGTGTCGAATGGCTACTTTAAAAATTATTCACTTGTTTGTTAGTACGTTGGACTAAAAGCAAGATTAATCTGAAATTAAAAGTGTCCTTCGGATACAAGGAGTTCAAAAAATGAAGCGTATTTCTAAGATCGCTCTAATCCCTGCTGCTATCACAGCAGTTTTAGCTGGTAATGCTTATGCTGGTACAGAAGCCTGCTTTGAGGTTTACAAAGGTGCAGATGCCTTAGCTGTTTCAGCGTTTGATACTATTTATGAGGGTGCCTCTTGTGGTGCTCGAACAGGAGCAAGCAATACTACGTTAGCGGCAATTGATGAAACAAGCATTGCATATGAATTAACAGGTAATTTATCAATCGACTTTGACGCGATTGATGGTGTTGATACAGACCAACACATCGTATACATTCCAACTACTGACATCCCTGGTGGTACTAAACTTAAAGTAACTCTAACGGGTGCTATGTTCGATGGTAACTCTAACCAAATTCACTTAGTTAAGGACGCAGACGGTTCAGGCGCTAACACTAACTTTGAAGCTGTTGCTTCATCAGATGGTGCGGTTGATGGACAAAGCACAATTACTTTCTTAACTAAAGCAGGTATCACAATTGGTGCTGGTACTCGTCTAGCTTTCTCTAGAATCTCAACAGGTGCAGATTCAACAGCAATCGACCCAGTAGGTATTAAGATTTCAAACACTGATTGTACAACTGACTCAACATCGAAGTCTGTTACAATCGCAGCAATCGAAGCTATCACGGATGGTGGTAACGGTTACAACATCATTGGTGCTGTAGCAAAAGCGCAAAAAATTGCAGATATTTCATCTCAGTTCTACTCGTTTAATGGCGGCACAACTGCTGCAGTAGATGTAAATGCTGAAAGTTCAAACTCAGAAAACCAAGCTATCGTTGCACGTACAGAGTTTGTATATGATGCAGACGCAACTAAACGCTTAGTTGCAACTAAAACTCAAGCAATCTACAAAACTGCTTTCTACAACCGTGGCGCGACACTTGATCGTAAGATCACACTAACTGCAAACGATCACTTAGAAACACAATTCGTTGCTGATTCTGAGCCTGGTTCTACAGTTAAAATGGGTATTTACAACTCACGTCAAGCTTCAGATGGTACTCTAGCTGACCAAGTAAATGTACAAACAGGTACTACTTTTGGTTCGTTTGGTTTAACTAAAGCAGCTGCTCCTGTTTACAACACAGAAGCACTAGACGTATTCACTCCTGCAACTTCTCTTGATGGGGAAAGTAATCCAGCAGCAGCAACAAGTAATCTAAATGGTGCAGCATACAACGAACTGTACTATGCAGTTACTAACACATCTACTTCTGGTGTTATGAACTTCAACTACAATGTAAACACATTCTATACATTAGATTTTGGTACAACAGCGTATATCGATCACTGTGAAGCAAGCAAAAATACACATGACATCGGTGTAAATGGTGCGGTTCTTAAAGTACCTTACGTAGTAAACGCTGATGGTAACTTTGTACGTATCACTAACGAGCATGACGAATCAGCTGAAATCACTGTTGATGTATTTGGTGAGTCAGCAGACGGTAACGATGGTACTCGTAAAGTAACTGCTGTTAAGCTTGGTACTGTAGCGGCTAAATCTTCAGTGGTTTACTTTGTTCCTAAGCTAATTGAAGAAGCAGTTAGCCAGAAGAGCTATGAAGGTGCTGATGGTGGTTACGCTGAAAGTGCATTAGGTTCAAATGCTGCATCTAATGAGCGTCGTCATACACTAACATTCACTGTAACAGCTCCTCGTGACCTAGTTCACGGTGTGTCTGTACAACGTGTATTAGGTGGTAGCGACCGTGTAATGCCTGTACTAGATAAAAACGAATGGAACCAATAATCTAATTCGTTAGTACGTTATAAAAACCCTCGCCTTGGCGAGGGTTTTTTACAGTTAAAAGGAGTTTAAATGAAAAAAGTTGTATCCCTTCTCTTTACAGCCGCAATATTAACGGGTTGTCAAACAACAAATAATACTGAAGTAAGTTCTTTAAAATCAGAAATCGAAAAACTTAAAAAAAATCAAAGACAAATTGCAATTCAAGTTGGTTTAGGTGAGCTAGTAAGGCCTGAACAAATATCATTATCAGCGGATGGTATATGGATTGGCTCTCAGGATGCACCTTTGGTTATGATTGAATATACCGATTTAAATTGTCCATTCTGTAAAAAATTCCAACAAGAAACCTGGCCGTCATTTAAAGAAAAATTCGTAGACACGAATCAAGTTGCTGTACTTGCAAGAGAGCTTCCATTAGCAAGTTTGCACCCGAAAGCCCCTTTTGCTGCAGTGATGCTCAGGTGTGCTAATCAGCAAGGCAAATATGAGCCTGTAAAAGAAACATTGTTTGAATTAGGGAACTCTTTGCAGCAAAGCGACATCACTGAAATTGTCACCAATAACAGTATGGATCAGGAAGCCTTTGATCGATGCGTAAAAGATCAAAATGTTCATAGTATTGTGACTAAGTCTATTAATGAAGCTGCTCAACTAGGCCTATCATCTACTCCGTCGTTCATTATTGGACAACGTAAAAATGACGTTATAGAGAACTACCAAATTGTCTCTGGTGCAGCAAGTATCGAGCAATTTGAGATTGCAGTAAAGCAAGTAGTTGAACAGTAATAAGTTACTTGCATTGAGCTTTAGCTATGCTAGATTGATTAAGTAAGAAGTATTATTTTTATATTCTTATCAAGGATTTGAGAATGAAGTATAAATACAAAAATTATGGTTTTACACTTGTTGAGTTATTGATTGTTATGGTTATTTTAGGGTTACTAGCGTCAATAGTTGCTCCTAGAATGTTTAGCAAGGTTGATTCTGCAAGAGAAGGAACCGCTAAAGCTCAAATGCAGGTTATTGCAACCGCGTTAGATTCTTATCGTCTAGATATAGGTTACTATCCAGATACTCTTAACGAATTGTTATCTAGTTCAAAAAAAATGTGGGATGGTCCATATTTTCCGCAAAAAATACCTCAAGATCCTTGGGGAAATGATTATTATTATTCACCAAAATCAGCTGATGAAAACTCTCAAATGTTCACTTTAAAAAGTTATGGACGTGATGGTAAGCCAGGTGGAGAAGGTGAAGATGCAGATGTGGAATTCTAAAGTTCATGAGTATGTCTTAGCTAACCAATTAATTGATAATAAAAGGCTTTCTCAAGCTCTTGAGTATCAAACTACAACGAACGATAAGTTAGACATATTATTATTGAATTCAGGTTGGATCGATGAAGACCAATTGAGTGATCTGTACTGTCATTTATTGAACTGTACAAAGTGGCAAGGGCCCTTGGCCATAACACAAAGTGACCAAGATATCCTGAAAGCTATTAATTGTGACTTTCTATTGGAATGTGGCTTGCTACCGCTTGAAGTTAATGAAAAAAAATTAAAGTTAGGTTTTGCATCCCCTCATTCAAATGAAGGCGTTGACTATTTACGTTTCATAAAGCATGAAGTTGAGTTCTTCAATATTACAAAGAAAGAGTTTGAGCTTTTAAAAGAGCAGTTTAAAGCGCTGTCTTCAGAACAAACTGACCTTATCGTTTCATCTGATAATGTAGCCATGCTTAAAGAACTCGCGTTAGGTGCACCCACAGTCAACCTTGTAAATAGTTTAATAAATAAAGGTGTAAAGCTTGGCGCATCAGACTTACATATTGAGCCTATAGATGGCCGTTATCGGGCACGATATAGAATTGATGGTATTTTAAAGGAAGCTGATCCTATCCCCCTGAGTTTACAATTAGCTGTAATATCAAGAGTTAAAATTCTATCAGGAATGGATATTGCGGAAAAACGCCGACCTCAAGATGGCAAAATTGAAATGAAAGCAGGAGCAACGGATCTAGATATACGTTGCTCAACATTACCTTTGGGGTTTGGCGAAAGCGTAGTAATGCGATTTCTGATTAAGAATGCCGTTAAGTTTGATTTAGACAAACTGGGCTACTCACAAGATCTAATTAATTTTATTAATGAAGACTTAAAACGTACTTCGGGTGTTATTTTAATGACTGGGCCAACAGGCTCCGGTAAAACAACATCACTTTATTCGTTTTTAAATAAAATGAATAAGTCGGATGTTAAAATAGTAACCTTAGAAGATCCTGTTGAATACCACCTTCCAGGTATAAACCAAGTACAAGTAAACTCAGAAATCGGTTTTGATTTTTCTGCTGGTTTACGCAGTATTGTTCGCCAAGATCCCGATATTATTATGGTTGGTGAAATCCGTGATAATGAAACAGCAAAAATTGCACTTCAATCAGCACTAACAGGGCATTTAGTTTTTAGCACTGTGCATACAAACGATGCACCAACGGCATACACGAGGTTAATGGATTTAGGTATTGAAGAGTACCTGTTAAATGCAGGCCTGATTTCGATTATGGCGCAACGTTTAGCACGCACGTTATGCCATGAGTGTAAGCAACCATTATCAGACGATGAGCAAGCTCTCCAGTTTGAAAAATATCATTTAGCAGACATTAATCAACCAAGCTTTATTGGTTTACATAAAGCCGTGGGATGCGAAAAATGTGAGCATACAGGTTATAGTGGTCGCGTTGCCTTTTTAGAATATTTACCATGCGATAATGACGTTAAACGCTTAGCTAAAAATGAACAATTACTCGATAACTTATATGCGTTGATGACAGAAAAGCAATTGCGTTCGCTTAAACAGGATGGTCTGCTAAAAGCACTGCAAGGCGTAACGACCATTGAAGAAGTTATGAGGGTAGCTGGGTGAGTCAGCTTTATCAGTACCATGCTTATTCTGAAAGTGGCGAACTCGTAAAAGGCGAGTTGTATGCTGATAGCGAAGAGTCTGCCATGCAGACTCTTAAAAAAGACTACCGAGTGATAGTTAAAATTGCCGAGCAGCGTAATAGTTTTCAAAAAGGCAAAATAACCACCTCAGACCTCGAGCAATCGACCAGTCAATTGGCGACCTTATTAAGAAATGGCTTGAAGATCGATAAAGCACTTATCGTGTTAGCAAAATCTAACAATAAGTCTGCCATGGGTAAGCTTTGGTCTTTAGTGCTCAGCGATATCAAGCAGGGAGAGTTATTAAGTTTGGCGCTTGCTAAGCGACCGGAGACATTCTCAACGCTGTACGTCGAAATGGTTAAAATAGGTGAAAGTACCGGCAACTTACCTATCGTTTTTAATAGGTTATCTCAAAACTTGCGTTTTCAGAGTGAGTTGAAAAGTAAAGTTATACAAGCGATTACCTATCCTTGCTTTATTCTTATTGTTTGTTTACTCGCCATTTGGGCTATTTTTAATTTTGTTATTCCCAGTATGTCTTCCATGTTTGAATCGGTAGAAGATATACCCAGCTACACTCAGTTTTTAATTTCAGCATCAGAGTGGATTCAGAATTACCAATATTATGTCTTTTTAATTTTATTTATTGGTATTGTAGTGATTTTATCAGCACTAAAAAAACATGAGTTTAAAGTAAAGTTAATCGAAAAAGTGACGTCATTCCCACTAGTTAAAACGATAATAAAACAAGCTGATCGGATTCGTTTTGCTACCGCGTTACAACTAACTTTAGAAAGTGGGGTGAGTTTATCAGCTGGTTTAACGCTTGCTTCACAAACTGTTATTAACCCCGTCTTAAGGCAGCGCTTAAAAAGTAAAGTAGACGCGGTGTCAGCTGGTAGTGAGCTAAGTATTGAGCTTGCAAAGTTAAACTTATTTGATGATATCGGTATTTCTCTAATTTCTGTAGGTGAAGAAAGTGGAACATTGGCTGAATCATTTTCAGAGATAGCCACACGTTCTCGCGTTAGTTTTGAGCAATGGCTTAGTAAGTTTACGGCCATGTTAGAGCCATTATTAATTTTAGTAATGGGTGGAGTTGTAGGATCTGTCGTGATCACTATGTTGTTAAGTATTGTGTCAATAAATGATGTTTCATTCTAAGCAAGCTGGTTTTACTCTGATTGAACTATTAATCGTGCTTGTATTAATTGGCCTGGCGAGTGCGTTTGTACTGCCTGACATGTGGAAACAATTTGATCAGACAAAATATTATAGTGAGAAAAACCAATTAGCTGAGAGTATCAAATTCGCAAAATACTACAGTGTTTATAAAGGGGAAACGCTTGAGCTCAGGTTTTACGAAAATCACTTGGAAATTGTAAAACAGAATAGTGTGAAAGCAGACCCTGAAACACAAGAAAATACTGAGCAAGTCGAGACGTTGAAGCGAGTTGATTTTTCATCATTAAAGTTCGAAGATCAAAAGGTTTTAGTGAATGTAAGTACCTACTTCGATGTGATAACGGTTAAGTTTAAAGGCAAGGATAAGGCTGAGCATGAAGTCCTTGAAGTTTAATAAAGGAATGACTCTAATTGAGGTTTTAATAGCTTCAATTATTTTGTTCATTGCAATCAGTGCATTAAGTTTTGTATCTCGCTCAATGTTATTACATGAAAGCCGTTTAGAAAGAGCGATAGATCGTGCATTACTAGCAGAGCTCATAAAAGATGAAGTAAGTTACCGTTATCAGTATGAAAAACAAAATACGGGAACCTATACACTTGATGATCACGAATATCAGTGGCGTGTTGATGTGTTAGATGAAAAACCACCAGTACGGTTTATATCTTCAGAGTCAGAAAGTAATGAGAATCAGCAAAATGGCCGTGTCATTTTATATAGCGTTGTAATACTGGATAATGATCGTGAATTACTGAGAGTTAAAGATGTTTTCTGGCAAGGGTAGTAAGTCACAAAAAGCATTCACTTTAATTGAAGTGCTAATAGCAATGGTAATTTTTTCATTGGTTATGTCGCTGTCAGTAATGGCTTATCGTTTTTCACTATTACAGTTAGGT
Source organism: Pseudoalteromonas lipolytica (assembly GCF_900116435.1). Lineage (GTDB taxonomy): Bacteria > Pseudomonadota > Gammaproteobacteria > Enterobacterales > Alteromonadaceae > Pseudoalteromonas > Pseudoalteromonas lipolytica. Next base: position 192,980 of record NZ_FPAZ01000009.1, read on the forward strand.
GATTCTGATGATGCTGGTTCACTTGAAGAGCTAACTATAATTAAGTTAGTCAATAATCAAGTAAGGACAATGAAACCTTTTTTTGTTTCCTATAACAATGAGCTAAAACCTTTTTTTATAGGCACTGAAAAAGAAATTATGTTTATCACAGAGCAGCCGATCTTGATCAACGAGCCAATGGCAATAGCCAAGCTGTTTATCATAGATAAAACGCTGAAGTATTGTGAGTTCGCTTATGGAAGCTTTTCATTAGAAAACATTCCGCGAAGTACAGTATGTGAAAAAAGCATTCATTATACAGCGCGAGAAGTCTCTAAATTTAGTTATTTTGGTTGGAAAGATAATTTAGAGCTCGATAACTATTACTCACAATACTTAAATATAAATGTTAAACCAAAACCAAATTGGTATAGCAATTTTAATGGCGAAACAAGGAAAGTTATGCCTCTTTTTATCAAGGTAATTTTGCAAGATCAGTCTAATATAATGCTAAAGATCCCGCAGACTACCTCTTTTCAACAAGGAGTGACGAGTGGCTTTCAAGGGTAAAAAACAACAAGGTGTCGCGTTAATCATGGTGCTAATGATGGCTGCAATAATGGCTGTTGTTATGATCTATATGACTGGAAAAGGTCAAAATAAAGCAAGGCTCGCAGCCTTAGTTAAAAATAATAATAACGCGATGCTAGCTATTGAATCAGCGCAGGCAGAGCTTGTATTTAGCTTTACAACCAGTCAATTTTCTATATTAGGGCCTAATAAAACTTATCAAGGGCAGGCATCAGAAAACAAGTTTACAGATAATTTTACAGGGCAAATCAATAAACAAGAAAATTATACTGTGCAGGTTCAGGATATTAGTGGGCTAGTCTCATTGATGCCATTTAATGAACGAGACTTCAAGCAGTTACTAGTAAAAAATGGCGTTTCAAACGATCGGCAATTGGCTATTTTAGATAGGTTAATAGACTGGCAAGATAAAGACAGCCTAACACACCTTTCGGGTGCAGAACGTGGAGATTATGAGCTGCCATTTTTACCGTCTAATTCAGTGTTACAAAGTAAAAGAGAGCTTGCCTATATTCTGGATGACACACAACTTTATGAGCGCATTGCGCCCTATTTAAGCTTTTATGGGCAGGAGTATCTAGTTCCTTACTATGTACCTAATTCACTGCATGCTTTGTTTAGTACAACACAACCGACAGCACAGCAGGGAGCTGAAGCTTCACCTTACCCAAGTGGCCGCTATTTGGTTGATATTAAAGCTGAACAGGTTTCATTAAGGAAAAGATTTACCATATTGAGAGGGCAGGATTCATTTCGTCCATTTTTTATAGTAGACGAGATGATTTTACAATAATGAATAATAAAACTGAAAATAGTAAAAGTTTAAGCTCTTTGTTTTTTCACTTTGAATATTATTTGAAGGGTGATCACACATTAGAAACTTTGCCGGTAAATAAGCCTTTTCTTAAACTTGCTTCGGTATGTTTGTTAGATAGAAGCTTATTTTGGAAGGCGAGTCGTCATTATTCTAATACAAGCTTATTGCAGCTTAAAAATATTATTAGAGCAGAAAAAAAACAGCTGCCACCTATGGAAGGGGAATTTTTTTGGTCATTAAAACAGGTAACAGCCAATTCGCTAAGTGTTGATTACTTTGTTGTGCCATTAGAAGTTATGTCGCAAATACCTAAGCAGGTAAAAATGATCCTCCCCCTACAGGAGAATGAAGAAGAGCAGCTTCCTTTGACACTAGATCAAGCTAAACTTAACCATGCGAGTCCCACTTCTCAGTTAGACGAGCTAAATTGGTTTAACCTGCTGGGTTTATTCGTTAAAAAGCAGACTAAGCAAAAAGTAAAAGAGCGTTTATCGACCCGTAATTTACTTATTTCGTTATTCGCATTTTCATTAGTTTTAGCGGTGATGATAAGTGGTTACTTTGCTGTTGCTTTAAAACATTTCGAAGATAAAAAAGTTAACAATGTCGAAGCTGTGAATAAAGTTATTAACCAGCGACAAGCACTCAATAACGAGTTTAAAGAATTTTCTGATATCAATGAATTTTTGATAAAAAACCCAAATGTACTTAGCAAATTAAGCCTTTTAGGAATCGATTCTGAAGGGATACTGTTTGAACGAATAAAAGTGACGACTCAGGGCGTTGAGTTGTATGGAAATTCAGAAAGCTCTGCAACAAACCTTTTACAGCAAATTATTGCTTCCCCATCAGTTAAAGAAGCAAAATTTTCTCGCCCAGTGGTAAAAAATAATAAAGGCTATGATGTCTTTACCATAGAGGTAGTATGGCGATGACAACGAAAACATTTTCAATTAAGAAATTTGGCTTAATCGCGATAGGAATTCTATTATTCCTCGAATTTATATTGTTTCCTTGGTTTGATTGGTTAAAAGAATCAAAAGCAGAGCTTTCGAACTTGAAAAAGTTTGTTTACAAGCAAGAAGCGTTACTAGATTCAAAATCATTACTAACAGAGGAGCAAGCAAAGTTAACTAATCAGGCTGCTCTTTTCTCAAATTTACCGAAGCAAACAGAGAAACAGGCGCCATCATTGCTTTGGTTAAATGTTGTAGACACAGCCATAGCACGATATGAGCTTGAAGTTCATAACAAAGCACCTCTCAGGGAAGTAGCAATTAATGATACTTTTTCGGTTTTTACTGGTCAGCTAAGTGTATCTGGTGAGCTTAATACGGTTTTGAACTTACTTAATGAATTAGAAAATATAAAAGTAGGGAATAGAGTAAGGCAGGTATCTTTATTACAAGACCCCGCACTCCCAAACAAAGTAAGAGCTAATATTGAGTTTTTAAGGGTGTATAAGCAGTTATGAGAAATATATATATATTAGCTTCGAGTGCTTTTTTACTCTTGATATGGTCATTCAATTTTATAAGTGATGATATTAAACCCGAGGAAAACAAACCTTTAGAGAGCTTTTCTTTGAGTATTGATGATACAAATTTTCAGCAGTTTGAAGTTAAGAATCTTGCCAAATTATTAGGTGTAGATTACGAATTAATTAAAAGTGAGCATAGTGCTGATGTAAGTTCAAGTGTCGATATAACGTTATCTTTGATTTCTATTTTCACATCAGGAGAGCTTGCGAAGGTAAGATTGAAATACCAAGAAGATAATGAAATATCGTATGTTGATCTCACTGAGGGTGAACAGTTTTATTCATATCAAATAACACAAATACACTCATCAAGCGTTGTACTTAAAAACCAAGAGCAGACAATAAGCTTGAAAATGTTTAAACCCCATTTAGTGACTATAACAAAACAAAATAATGAAGAGGATGTTACACAATGATAGCGAAATACTATAAAGGATTGAATTTAGTGCTATGTATGTCTTTATTATATGGTTGTGCGCAGACAAATGAACAATTAAGAGACAAAGAGCTAACCGTAACCAAGTCAGTTTTAAAGTCATCAGTTGGACAAAAACTAGATCAAGAACAAACGCCGCTAGAACAGCAAGAAGATACACGTTATAGCAATGTTCGAGTTCAGGATTTAGGTGGCATTACAAAGCTAATGGAGAACGCTAAACAGCCACCCAGTTTAAAAGGTGAACCAGTAACCTTTGCAGCTGATGAAATTTCAATCAAAGAATTTACTAGTCGAGTATTTGATGAGCTATTGGCAATAAATTATGTAATTTCTCCGCAATTAGCTGCATCTAATGATAGAATAACCCTTAATATTTCATCGCCAATTGAGCGAACTGAATTTTATAAAACCGTTATTAAAGCACTTGAAGAAAGTGGCGTTAGAACGCTTAGAAAAGACAATATTTTATATTTGTCACGCGCGGGGACGAACGAGCAAAAAAACTCTATTGCAATTGGTATCGGTACAAAAGAGTCTGATATACCAGAAACAAGTGGGGCTATAACTCAAATAGTGCCGTATGTTTATAGTGGTAGCAGAAATATTACCAGTATCATGAGTAAGTTATCTACCGCAAAGGTAACTGTTAACTCGCTACAAAAGCTGATCATTCTAGAAGGTGATCGTGCAGAAATTATTCGCGCTATAAAAATTGTTAATATGCTTGATGTACCAAGAGCATATGGCCGAGAAATTAGATTAATTGAATTTGCAAATATTTCGCCAATAGAAGGCATTGAGCAAATAGAAAAACTTCTAGAACAAGATGGGATGCAGATTTCTAAAGAAGGTGACGCATCATTCGTTCCAATCCCGCGAATAAATGCGTTTGTTGCGTATGCTGCAAGTGAAAAAATAATTGATAGAATCACCTATTGGGCCAATAAGATAGATGTGCCAATAGCAGGTGATGAGAGTCAATATTTCATTTATAAACCCAAATACGCCAAAGCTGAAGATATGCTGGAGTCTATTAGTACATTACTCTTAGGCCAGAAACCTAATGGAGGAGAGCGTAGCAGTGCCGAAGGCAATAAGAGTACGTCAGCCTCTTCTGGGCCCATTAAATTCAGTATTGATAAACAGCAAAATGCGCTTATTTTTTATACGACAAATGATGAATATAGGCTAGTTGAGTCATTATTAAAGAAAATGGATGTATTACCTGGTCAAGTGATTCTAGATGTCACAATTTTAGAAGTGACTCTAGGAGATTCAATGTCTTCAGGAATTGACTGGATATATGATAATACCTCAGCAAAAGCAGAGGGAGCAACGGCAACACTGAGTAGCTCAGGTAGTTTAGTTGCGCAAGTTATTACGGGTAACTGGCAAGTCGATTTACAATGGAATGATAGCCGAGATGATGCTCGAGTACTTTCGCGTCCTTACTTTATTGTTCGCGATGGTGAGTCAGCGACAATAACGTCTGGTGATCAGATCCCAATTATAACTCAGACAGTTGAAAGTATTGGAGATTCGAATAATGCAGTGTCAAACTCGGTACAGTACCGCTCAACAGGGGTTAATGTTGCAATTACGCCAGTGATAAATTCGCGAGGTGTGATTTCGTTGAGTGTTGCTATGTCGGTGAGTGACGCTAAACCAAATGAATTAGGTGGAAGTAGTTCGCCAAAAATTACAAACCGGGCTATCTCAACGGAAGTACTCTCTGCCGATGGGCAAACTATCGCCTTGGGTGGTTTAATCCAAGAAAGAAAGAGCAACTATGACAATGGGGTCCCGGGTTTAAAAGAAATTCCATTACTTGGCAATTTATTCAAAAGCCAAGTAGACAGTATGGATCGCACTGAATTAGTAATGTTAATCACAACTAAAATTGTGAATAGCTCATCGGAGGTCGATGAGTTTAGTGAAGCAATGACAGAGCTATACAGTGCACCAATAACAATTAAGTGAGTAGTAAATGAAAGTTTTAATCGTGGGTAACCACACTTGTGGTAATCGCGGCGATGCGGCAATTTTAAGGGGCCTGATAGCAGAGTTAGTTTCACAGAAGCCTACGATTCAAATAGATAGCTATAGCCGATTCCCTATCAGCTCTAGCTATTTATTGGGTCAATCATTAATGATGGATCCACTCGATCAGTACCATGAAACGAGCAATGGCTTTTTTGATAAGTTATGGAAAAAGTTTAGCCGACGACTTTTGGGTTATCATTTGGCTAATAAATTAAAAAAAGCGGATGATAAAAATTTACCTGCTCACATTAAAGCTCAGATTAACTTTTTAGCGCAATATGATGCGGTTATCCAAGTTGGTGGGTCATTCTTTGTTGATCTCTATGGCCCTGCACAATTCGAGCATGCGCTATGCACTTTATTAGCAAAGAAAAAATTATTTATGATTGGGCACTCAGTAGGGCCCTTCAATAGTAAAAAGTATTCAAAATTAGCTGATCATGTTTTTTCAGTCGTTGATGAACTTGCCTTACGAGAAACACTAAGTTCAGAATACATGAAAAAAGCAGGCATCTCAGAGAGTAAAGTTTCATTAGGGGCTGATACAGCATGGGTTGTACCTAATGAAATTGTTAATATTCCTGAGCATTTAAAAGCATTAGCATCGTCAGCACCTACAATTGCAATTACTTTAAGAGAGCTAGCACCATTTGATAAGCGCCTAGGCGTCACTCAAGAACAGTATGAGCAACACTTTGCAAATTTAATTGATAACTTAATTCAAGATGGATACAACGTAGTGTTGTGTTCTACATGCACAGGTATCGATGGTTATCAACGAGATGACCGTATGACGGCTCTAAAAGTGCAAAAACGAGTCAAAGATCAGTCTAAATGTCATGTAATAATGGATGAGTTAAATGATGTTGAGCTTGGTAGCTTTTTAAGCTTATGTGATTTAACCATTGGTACTCGTCTTCATAGCGCAATAATTTCGATGAACTTTGGAACACCAGCTATTGCATTAAACTACGAGCATAAGTCAAAGGGAATAATGGCTCAACTTGGAATGCATGAACTTTCTAAAGACGTGACAACGTTATTTGATGGCGAACTAGAATCAACTGCGAGAGCAATCTTACTCGATCTGCCCAACGTTACAGAAAAAATGAACGTACAAGTAGCAAAAGAAAGAGCGGTTGTAAGTGACATGATTAGCCGAGTTTTGAGTAAAATCGATGCTTAAAGTAACATTTTTTCTCAATCAGTTTCCTGTCGCATCAGAAACCTTCGTCATTAATCAAATTATAGGTTTGATTAATCGTGGTGCAGACGTTCGCGTGGTGGCAATTTGTCAAGGCGATTTAACCAACAGCCATAAAGCAGTAAGTGACTATAATTTACTTGATAAGACCACTTATTTAACTAATGAGTCAGTCACTGATAGCACTCTAAAAACGCGTTTAAAAAGAATTGCGAATGTACTGTGGCCAAAACGGATTGGTCGTAAATTAGCTTCGTTGAATGTAGCGAGATTTGGAATACACAGTAAATCATTACTGTTGCCTAGTATCGTTACACGCGCAACAAGTACGCTCGACTCCGATGTATTTATTGCTCACTTTGGAACAGCTGGGGTTGTTGCCAATAAAATGCGCGAGTTAGGCTTATTAAAAGGCAAGTTAGTTACCGTATTTCATGGTGCCGACATTTCAGTGAAAGCAATCTTGGATGTGTTTAAGCAAGATTACCAAATGCTTTTTAAAAATGGTGAGTTAATGCTACCCATCAGTGACCTTTGGAAAAATAGGCTTATTGAGCAGGGGTGTGCACCAGAGAAAATCATTGTTAACCGTATGGGGATTAATAATGAGCAATTTAAATGTCGCGAACTCGCTACACCTATTTCAACTCCTTTAAAAATAATTAGTGTTGCGCGCTTTATAGAAAAAAAGGGATTGTCAGATGCGCTCGACGCAATGCATCATCTAAAGCAGCGTGGTGTTGACTTTGAATATAAAATCGTCGGAGATGGCGATCTTAAAGAGCAACTCGTAAGTCAAATTGATTCATTAGGCTTGTCGGAATGCGTTAAATTGCTTGGTTTTCAGCCTCAAGAAAAAATTGCTGCGTTATTAAATGAAGCAGATGTCTTTTTATTACCTTCAGTCGTTGCAAAAAATGGTGATATGGAAGGCATTCCTGTTGCACTCATGGAAGCGATGGCAATGGGGTTAATAACGGTGTCTACATATCATAGTGGCATACCAGAATTAATTACGCATAACGAAAGTGGCTTACTGGCTCAAGAGCACTCACCAGCCCAGTTAACAGATTCGATAGAAAGCCTCGTTAATGGTCAAGTTGATATTGTGAAAATGAGAGCAGCCGCGAAAGCAAAGGTTGAAGAGCATTTTGATCAAGCCAAACTATATACAGACTTATTGGATATCTTGGTCGAGTTAAATGAGCACTAAAAAGCAAGGTGTGTGGTTACTTGCATCTTCAGCAGTTGCGGGTGCAGTGCAGTTTAGTGTTTTCGCAATGCTGGCATATTACACCAATCCTGAAGTGATTGGTGTACTTGCAATTATCAATGTATTTTTAGCGATAGCCTATCTTGTTCAAGACATGGGTTTGTCTAATTACTTTATTTATAAGCAAAGTTTAACCCGCTCTGAAAGTTCGGCCTTGTATTTTACAAATGTGTTTTTGGGCGGTGTCGCGGGCGGCTTAATTGCTTTATTAGCCGCGCCATTGGCAAGCTTTTATGAGGCACATGAAATAGCTGAAAGCTTATATATAATGGCATTCAATTTTATTTTGTTAGGGTTGAGCGCACAATATCAAGCTAACTTCATTAAATCTGAAAAGAATGTAGCACTGGCAAAAATAGACATTTTTACAAAGATCTGTTTGTTATTGTTCACGTTTATTTTTATTAAGCTAGGTGTTGCGAGTATTTTTCCCTATTTGTATGCATTCTTAGTGGTTAATGCTGTTCGATATTTACTGTTTTTAATACTTGCAGAAAAGACATGGCACCCTTCGTTTCAACTCGACTTTACAATAATTAAGCCAGCGCTTGCATTTGGAAGTTTCCAAATGGGATCGCAAATCTTGAATCAAGTCAGAGCTCAACTTGATCAGTTAATTATTGGTAAGTTAATGGGGGTAGAGGTACTTGGGTTATATTCGTTTGCTAAAGAGCTTCTTATGCAACCGATTAAATTCATTAGAATTCTTATCGCGCGATTAGTTTTTCCTAAGTTAGCTAAGTTACAGGATGATAGCAAAGCGTTTTATTCAACCTTTAACAACTCTGTACGTCTGCTTACGGCCATGAATAGTGCGGTTTATTTGTTCTTTTTAGTTGGGCTGACAGTAGCGATCCAATTATTCTTTGAGCAATACCTGCAATCAATACCGCTGTTATATGCATTGTTTATAATTGGTTGTATAGCCCCGTTTGGTTCAATTTTAGGCATGACCGCTCAGGCTAGAGGCAACACAAAAATAGAGTTTCAGTGGAATATCCTATCTTCATCTATAAGTATTTGCGTATTGTTACTGCTTACTCAGTTACACAGTATTAGTCTTTTTGCTTTTGGTGTTGCAGCATTGCAAATCTGTATGACGGCAAGTGCACTGTTTTTCTTTAGAAGAGGTGATAGTGGCCTGCCTAAAAAAAGCTACCTTCTTATGTTCGGGTTGAATGTGTTGCTTTACTTAGTTGTCAATGCCGTTTATGGGTTCGTAGTGAGTTAAAATAAAAATGCGCACTTAGTTACATTTGTCAGTGCGCATATAACCTATCTATTTTTATATTTGTTTTTTTAGCTTAAAGCCAAGCATTGTAAAAAAATACTTAAATACAAACTTTGGGTATTGTTTTAAAACACGTTCACGAACATGTTTATGCATCACCATGCGTTGTAACCATCGTAAACCTAATTTTTTGACCAGTGGATGGTAATAGTCGGGCTTAATAGATGTTTGAGTTAAAAAGCCTCCACAGGTAATGATAACAGCGGGAGCCAATAAACGGTTTTTTATGTAAGTTGAAAACGCTTCTTGATAGGGGGTTCCCATACCAACGAGCACTACTTCAGCGCCAGCCTCATTTAAGTCATTAACAACCGCGTCTTTATCTTCAATATAGCCGTTGCGATTAAATACAATATTTAACTTTGGGTATTGTTGCTGAAGAACTTCGACCGCCTTTGCGTTTTCTTGTTCGGTAGCGCCTATGACTGCGATACGTTTGCCACTTGCTTCAACAGCATGTAAAAAGTCAGCGGCAATAGAGCTATAGTCAAAACTTGCTCGCGTGATTTTATCTAAAAATAAATTATGTAACTTACATAAAAGCGAGCCATCAGAAAAATAGTAATCTACCTGCTCTATCAACGTGTGATCTTTGGCAACCTCATAGTAAGAAAACGGGTTTAAAAATGAGATCACTGAAGAGTGGTTTGACTGGAAACAAGCATCTTGGACTGAAGTAAAGTGGGTGCCTGATATCAGTTTTTTATTTAGTTCTAAATTCATAGTAGTGCTTCAAATAATCGGTAGTAATGTGCGGTTGAAGAGGCCAAGAAAAAATCATTTATATCAGGGCTAGGTTTGTCAGAGCCAAATTTATCAAATTTAACCACCTGCTGAGCGAATTCGCTAGTATTAGCAAATGAAATTAGATCACCTGCTTGGCCGTGTTTCGTCAATTCTTTTGGACCATAACGACAATCGAAAGCAATTATAGGTGTGTTTAAGTAAGCAGCTTCAACGAGCACGGTTGGTAGTCCCTCCCATCTTGATGGAAGTAAAATAGCTTTAGCGTGCTCAATATACTTATAAGGATTATCAGTTGTGCCGTGGAGAATAATATTATCGCTAAGTTGATGTTTCTCAATTAAATGAGTTAAGGAAAGCTTATCGGGTCCATCCCCTAAAATAACGACTTTAATGTCTGGGCACTGTTGTTTAGCTTCAAGCACAATCTTTACTAAAAAGTCATAACCTTTTTGATAATGCAATCGGCCTACACAAACATAGTAGTCATGATATTCAACCGCCTCTTTCGCGCGCGTTTGTAAACTTGCATCAAGCACAGGATTATAAATACGGACAGCATCTTTTGCATTTATAACGTTAAAAGCGATTAGGTTTTCTTTAATCCCTTCAGAAACACAGACAACTTTATCAACATTCCTATATAAAAAAGTAGCGGCTAATCTGCGTAGTAGGTTCTTTAGCTTACTTTCTTGAGGTAAGTTAATGGGCACATGTTGTACCGCAACCGTCTTAATATGATTGGGGGTCAAAAAAGAAAATCGAGATAAACCACCTTTAGTAAAAATAACTAAATCAGGATTAAGCTGTGTTATGAGCTTTTTATAACCCGCAAAGTCTCTGGGGCCGCTAAGCAATGCAATTTCTCCAAGCGATTGGTAACGCGAGAGTAAATCCCCATCTTTGCTTAAACATATTATTGATATAGAGCATTGATGATAGTGTTTTAAGCCAATAATCAATTGCTCTGTAACGCGCTCCACGCCACCTAATGAGAAGTCTTCGAGTACGAAAGCTAAGTGCATGATAGTTTACTTTCCTAGAATCTTCTTGATGTTATGAAAAATTGAATACTTATAAATATCTTTATGAGAACGTATAAGTAAGTTAAGTGGTACCCAGCGACCTTCAATAATCGCTTCCCAGCAGCGCATCGCATTTTTTTGTTTGGAACTGAGCAGGGCAGAGTGTTTCGCTAAAAACTGTTTAAAGCCAATAAGGCGATTAGGTGAGCGAGTAATACTTAGCTCTGCTTGCTCTTCGTATTGCAAATAAGTCGGTTTAGGAAGCTTTAGGCCTTTACCAAATTCTTTAAAGAATCGAACCCAGGTATCGTAGTCTTGCCACGCTTTAAAATCAGCATCAAAACCACCTATTGCTTGTAATTTTTCTGTTTCACAAAATAGCTGATTTCCCACTTTATTTACGACAAGAAGATCATCAAGTGATAAAGAGCCAACAAAATAATTATGATCAGTTTTCTCTTGGCCTTTACAAATAGTAACCGGAGTACAAAGTGACGAATATTCGTTTTGCCAATTTTCTAAAAAGTAAGATAAGCGGTTAGCCGTAAATTCATCGTCGTCATCTAAGCCTGTAATAAACTCACCTTTTGCAGCCTTGATAGCTACATTTCTTGCGGCGCAGGCTCCTTGCGCAGATTCATTATGAAAAACAGTAATTCTAGAATCAGAATTTACCAGAGAATCTAAATACTCTTTCGTGGTGTCCTTAGAGCCATCATTAACAATGATGAGTTCCCAATTACTATAATCTTGCTTCAATACGCTATTTACAGCGCGTTGAAGGTTGGCTACACGGTTATGCGTTGGCATGTAAATAGTGATAAGGGGTTTTGACATCAGTGATCTCTGCTCAAAATTGACGGCGATATGCAGCTTAAGCTCATTGCCTATAAAGCCAAATAATAAAAAGACAGAATTATACCTAATGAGAGAAAATATGTCATAAAAAGTAAAGTCATCATAAAAACAGTAATTTATAAAACCATACGATTTCAACTTACTAATTAGCAATGTTTTTGCTGGTTTATTAACCAAATTGTGCTAGTTTTTATGTATCTCTGAATTGCTATTGTGTTTTTTACAAAATAAAACATGTTTGCAATAAGAGGTAACAATTTTGTAAGGGAGTATGTGGGATATTACTTCAAGGTAATTACAAAAATAATAAATCGTAATACGCACCTGTTCGTTCCTATTCAGTCAGTTTACAGTAAAGTGCTGAGCACTTAGCTTAGCGCGGGGGAAATATGGATTTTTTCTTAGCAGTAATTTCGTCATTTGTTTTTTCGTTTTTTGCAATAAACTTATTGCGACCAGTTGCTATAAAAATAGATCTTGTCGACAAACCGTCAGAAAGAAAAAACCACATAGGCCATGTGCCTCTTATTGGTGGTGTTGCTATTTTTTGCAGTGTATTAACCTCTAGCAGTATGTGGCTAACAATAGACAGTGAGCTATTTGTATATTTGTTTTCTGCCGGATTAATGGTTTGTTTAGGTGTTGTAGATGATAAGCACGATATAAGCGTTCGTTCCAGAGTGGCCTTTCAGGTACTTGTCGCAACATTTATGATTGTAGCAATGGATAACTACATCATCGATTTAGGCGATTTACTTTTTTTTGGCAATGTTGAGCTGGGTAAATTTGGCATATTACTAACATACTTGGCGATTGTCGCGATTATTAATGCGTTTAACATGGTTGATGGTATTGATGGTTTACTAGGGAGTATGGCAATAAGTACGCTGTCATCCATTGCACTTCTACTATTATTAAAGCAACAAGAAAATCTTTTCACTGTACTTGTTATTGTCGCTATTCTTCCTTATTTAATTTTTAACTTAGGTGTTTTTGGAACACAGTATCGAAAGATATTTATGGGCGATGCTGGCAGTATGTTTATTGGTTTTACAGTCGTATGGCTTTTAATTGATAACACCCAAGGACCTAGCGCAACTTTTAGACCCGTAACGGCCTTATGGATTGTAGCGGTTCCATTAATAGACATGGGTTCTATAATTATAAGGCGCATTAAAAAAGGCAGCTCACCTTTTAAAGCTGACAGAGAACATATACATCATTTACTTTTAAAAGCCGGTTTCTCTAAATTACAAACATTAATAATTATTGTTGCTCTAAGTGTAAGCTGTTCTTTAATCGGTGTGCTTACTGAGTGGTTAGAGTTCAATGAAAGTGTAATGTTTGTCAGTTTTTTATTATTTTTCATGCTTTATAACCTAGTGCTTTCAGATAGTTCTCGCCTTAAAAGACCACTAAAGTTAATAAAATTAAAAAATTTAAAACGCAAGCGATGCCAAAAGTTAGTCAGAGGCTAAATATAAAAAGTAGCAACTAATCACTTAAGTGGCTAAAAAAGAAGCGCAGTGACTCTTATATCGCTGTTTTTTCATTTTGATCATAGAACCTTCTATGGCTATGTGATAAAAAGTGCGCTGCGTTGCTAAAGGTACAGATACAGATGGCCTTTGCTGTTGAGTATGTTGATGCACAAACCTTAGTCATAATAACTTATTAAGACCCGCTGAAAAGCGAACTTTTAATACTGTGTTTGCTGGGGTGTTTGAAACTATTTGTAAAATGTTGGTGTATTTTAATATTAAAGGGGTTACATGAAAATTGCTGTAGTAGGTACGGGATATGTTGGTTTATCAAACGCTATGTTATTAGCTCAACACAATCACGTTGTTGCATTAGATATAGATGAAGATAAAGTAAGACTATTAAATAACAGGCAGTCACCTATTGTAGATTCTGAAATTTCAGAATTTTTACAGCATAAAGAGCTTCATTTTATAGCGACCACAGACAAGTACGAAGCTTTAAACGAAGCTGAGTTTATAATTATTGCAACCCCCACTGACTACGACCCCGAAACAAACTACTTTAATACCAGCACAGTAGAGTCAGTGATTGGCGATGTATTAAACATTAATCCTACTGCGACAATCATTATTAAATCGACAGTACCTGTAGGGTATACCTGCTCGGTAAAAGAAAAGTTTAAAACAGACAATATACTGTTCTCGCCCGAATTTTTGCGAGAAGGCAAAGCCTTGCACGACAACTTATTTCCATCACGTATTATTGTGGGTGAACAGAGCGAAAGAGCAAAAGTATTCGCTAATTTGTTAGCACAAGGTGCAGAAAAGGAAAATATAGATATGCTTTTTACAAATTCAACAGAAGCCGAAGCAATCAAATTGTTCTCTAACACTTACCTCGCTATGCGTGTGGCTTATTTTAATGAATTAGACAGCTACGCTGAAAGTCATGGACTTGACTCTAAACAGATAATTGAAGGTGTAGGGTTAGACCCTCGTATAGGCACGCATTACAATAATCCTTCATTTGGTTACGGCGGATATTGCTTACCTAAAGATACGAAGCAATTACTGGCTAATTATAAAAATGTGCCAAATAATATGATTCGCGCAATTGTGGATGCCAATACAACACGTAAAGACTTCATCGCAGAATCAATTTTAAAGCGTAACCCTAAAGTGGTGGGTATTTATAGACTGGTGATGAAGTCGGGCTCAGATAACTTTAGGGCTTCTGCGATTCAAGGGGTAATGAAACGAATAAAAGCAAAAGGAATTGAGGTAATTGTTTTTGAACCTACTTTGCACAGTAGTGACTTTTTTAACTCTAAAGTTATTAATGACTTAACAGAATTTAAAGCGCTGTCTGATGTAATTATAACTAATCGACTTGTTAGTGAACTTAAAGATGTACTCCCTAAGGTGTACACACGAGACTTATTTGGTAGTGACTAAACTCAAGTATTCGTATTAAAGCGTATAGAGTGTTAAAAGTAACGGTCGAGCTGGTTTAGGGACATAATTTGTCATATAATTCTCGGCCGTAAAAATTTAGCTATAGCCATACCCAGAAGGGATTTTTTTAGTAATGTCATTTGATTTTTTGCTGTTTTCTTTTAATGCATTTTTGTTGACCTACGCACTTATTTGGTTGGCCAAACCAATTGCCTTTAAATGTGGCCTAGTTGACCAACCCAATCATCGTAAATTGCACGAAGGTTCTATTCCGCTAGTAGGCGGCGTGTGCGTATTTTTAGGGATCAGTATTAGTGCCGTTTGGTTGCTACCTATAACAGTAGAAACATTTACTTATATCGTACTTGCCGGCCTTATGGTGTTTGTTGGCGTAATTGATGATTACAAAGACATTCCGGTAAAGCCTAGGCTTATAGTGCAAGTAGGCATTGCATTAGCAATGATCTTTTTGCTTGACTATAAACTGGTATCACTTGGCCACTTATTTAGTGATACGGGGGTTAGCCTTGGTAACTTTTCAGTGGTATTTACGGTAATTGCGGTTGTTGGGTGTATTAATGCATTTAATATGGTTGATGGAATCGATGGTTTAGTTGGGCTTTTATCACTTATCGCGTTTTCGGCTTTGGCCATATTACTGTATAGAGCCAATGTAGACTGGTACATACTGTGTGTATTTTATGTAGGCGCTATAGTGGCATACTTAATGTTTAATTTAAGTTGGCCATTTAAAAAATATAAAAAAATATTTATGGGCGATGCAGGCAGTATGCTAATCGGTTTTACAATTATTTGGCTGTTATGTATTGGCACGCAATCAGAAACGCCAGCTTTAGCGCCCGTAACTGCTCTTTGGATAATAGCATTACCCTTAATCGACATGGCTGCGATTATGATTCGTCGAGTTAAAAAGGGCGACTCTCCGTTTAAACCAGACCGCGAGCACTTACACCATATTTTTATGCGTGCCGGTGCCTCACCAAAACAAACACTGTTACTTATTGCGATGATGTCTCTTGGGATGACCTGTTTAGGTATATTTTTAGAGCACATTAGCGAAACAGTAAGTTTTATTGTGTTTATTGCCACTTTTTTAATTTATACCTACTTACTTACACACATATGGAAAGTACTTACCTTTATGAGACGAGTAAAAAGTAAACTTAAAAGAGCACGCTAAAAAATTTTTTCAAAATTAAGAAATAACTCAAACAGCGGTTTTGTTGGTGTTTGAAAAGGGTAAGGGGAAAATTGCTCTTACTTTAAAGAGCAATTTAGTGCGGTCATCCTTGACTCATCTATGCATAACACTTTGTACTAACTTCATTTTAATCAATAAACCACACTTTACAAGTTTATTCTCCGCACAAAGGTATGCGCGGGCTGACCTTAATAACAGTCATAATTTAAATGCAGTAATTAAGTGGCGGCCTCTTTAATGGCCCTACCAACATGACGTAGCCCGTGGAACGGGGTTGATTTCCATACTTTTGTATGTATAATCTCGCCTGTTTAAAGGATGTACCGCAGTAAATGGACAGTGTAAAAGCACTGAATTACAAAAACTATACCATGCAATACGCCCTCATAAATTAAATCGTTGCGACATGAAAATGTTATCTCGAATGATTTCAAATAAATAAAATTTAGTACGTTTTTTGTTAAAAGTAAGACAAAGAAATGACTTTGGATTATTTATTATTCATGGTGCATTCATATTCACATGTGAACGAGTAAAAATACGTAAACAGCACTGTTTTAAAGAGCTGTTAACTTGCGCATAACAAGCCGTCATGCTTTAATTAGCCAGCTTAAATTAGCAAGTGTTAATCTAATACAACAATCTTTTGGGAAGAAGAATGGCGTTCAATATAAAAGTATTGGTAGCAACTTTGTCTATCATCACAGTGAGTGGTTGTACGATTATTCCAGGTAGTCACTATGAAGGAATAGAGTCTGGTGACCAAGTTGAAAATTTAGAAAAAGATCTCGAAAAGGTCAATATTCAAATTATTGATTCTTCATTAATAAATCAACAAAAAGCAAATCATAAAAAAGTTAAACAACCAAACAGTTTAGCCGGTGTTGATTTAAATGATTATGAGTACAAGCTAGGTGTGGGCGATGTGCTTACAATTGGTGTGTGGGATCACCCTGAGCTTACAATACCTGCTGCAGTGCAACGTACTGCTGAATTCGATGGCTTTAGAGTTCAAGCCGATGGCACGATTACCTATGCCTATGCACCAAATATTCAAGCCGCTGGTCGCACGGTTTCGCAAGTACGTGAAGACCTCGTTAAGCGTTTAAGCCGCGTAATCGAAGACCCTCAAGTCGACGTGAAAATAGTGGGCTTTAGAAGCCAAAAAGCCTATGTAACCGGTGAAGTTGCAAAACCAGGCGTATACCCAGTAACCGAAATACCGCTTACATTAGTCGATGCGCTAAACCAAGCGGGTGGTTTAACTGAGCGTGCCGACTGGCGCACTGTAACGTTTACTCGTGGTAATAAAACCGAAGAAATTCAGCTAGACGACTTTTATGCGCACGGTGATATTTCTCAAAATCGCTTGTTACAGCATGGCGACATTGTGCATGTTGCACGCGACGACAAACAAAAAGTATACGTAATGGGCGATGTACAAAAAGCGGGCACTGTTAATGTTGATCGCTATGGCTTAAATTTAGCCCAAGCATTAAGTGACACAGGCGGCATACGCGAAGCAACAGCCGATGCAAACGGTATTTTTGTACTTCGTAAACGTAACCTCGAAACCGACGGCATTATTGCTGATGTATACCAGCTTCATGCAAAAAATGTTGCTGCGTTAGTGCTTGCCGAGCAATTTGAGCTGCAACCACACGACATTGTATACGTTACAGCTGCACCATTAGCTCGTTGGAACCGCGTAATAAGCTTGTTGTTACCATCAATCTCAACGGTTGAACAGTTTGATGACATTACAGCAAATTAATAAAGGTATTAATAAGTATGTTTGACTCAGTTTTAGTGGTGTGTGCAGGCAATATTTGCCGTAGCCCAACCGCAGAGTATGTACTTAAAAGTAAGTTACACGGTAAAAATATTGCTGTTTGTTCGGCTGGCTTAACTGCACTTGAAGGTAAACCAGCCGATGCAATGGCACAAAAAATAACGCTTGAGCACGGTATTAATATGGCGGCTCATGCTGGCAGACAAATTAGCTCGTCGCTGGTTATGCAAAACAGTGTTATTTTAGTCATGGAACAACGCCACCTAGATGATTTATGTTCACGTTATCCACAAGCCAGAGGCAAAACCTTTTTGCTAGGTAAATGGATTGGTGATAAAGAGATCCCAGATCCTTATCGCCAAAGCGAAGAAGCATTTAAACATGTGTATGACCTAATCGATAGCGCCTGCAGCGCTTGGCAAAAGTATTTATAAGGAAACCTGCATTAATGAATGCTCAGCCTACAACTCTGTCTGGTAGTAATAAATCAGGTAGTACTAACACACAAAATTCGCAAGAAATAGATTTAATGGCGCTGTTAGGCGCATTAATCGATCGTAAATATTTCATTGTATTAATAACCACACTATTTATGGTAGCTGGAGTTATTTATGCGTTGTATGCCGCGCCTGTTTACCAAGCAAGTGCAATGATACAAGTTGAAGACAGCAGTGCCTCGGTACCGGGCTTTGACGACATGAGCGGTATGTTCGAAAGCACCTCGGCAGCAGTAACCGAAATAGAGCTACTTAAATCGCGCTCGGTGATTGGTGAGGCGGTTGACTCGCTAAATCTTGATGTAGTGGTTGAACCAAAGCTTTTCCCGTTTATTGGTAATAAAGCATTTAGAAGCTTTAAGCCACAGACCCCAGGCCAATTAGCCGAGCCAAGCTTTGGTGCCAGCAGTTACGCATGGGGCGGCGAAAGTATCGATGTATTTAGGTTCGATGTACCCAGCTATAATATTGGGCAAGAGTTTATTATTGTTGCAACACAAAATAACCGAGTTGAGCTACAAAATGCCGATGGCGACACATTGCTAACAGGTGCTGTAGGTAAAGAGCTAAGTAATGGTATTGTTAGCCTAACAATACGCAGCATTAATGCACGCCCGGGTACGGAGTTTTTAATTACTAAACGCGACCGTTTAAATACCATTTTAGATTTACAAGCAGCGATTGGCGCAAGCGAAAAAGGCAAAGACTCGGGCATTATTAACCTTAGTTTACAAAGTGAAAATGCAAGTTATGCCGAAAGAGTACTCGATAAAGTAGCGGCTATTTATGTTCGCCGCAATATCGACCGAAACAGCGCCGAGGCACAAAAATCACTGGAGTTTTTAGAGGTACAACTGCCTGAGGTTAAAAAGCAGCTTGAGTTTGCAGAACAACGCTTTAACGATTACCAAATAAAGCAAAAGTCAGTCAATATTACCCTAGAGACCCAAGGTGTACTTGAGCAAATAGTTGAGCTTGAAACAAAACTGCAAGAGCTCGAGCTTAAGCGTTTAGAACTTGGCCGTAAGTTTAAAAAAGACCACCCAACCTACCAAGGCGTAATAGAGCAAATTGCTGCGGTAGAAAAACAGAAACAAAGCCTAACTGGCGAAGTAACAAACCTACCTTCAACCCAGCAAGAGTTATTACGTTTAAAGCGCGATGTTGAAGTAAGCAACCAAATTTACACCATGCTACTGGGCAAAACGCAAGAGCTCGATATTGTACGTGCAGGCACTGTGGGTAATGTAAGAATAATCGACACGGCTGAGGTTAATCGCTCTAAGCCAGTAAAACCTAAAAAAGCGCTTATTGTCGTTATGGCAACCATGCTAGGCGGCATGCTGGCCGTTGCAATTGTATTAATACAAAAAGCGATTAATAAAGGGGTCGAAGACCCAAGCGAAATAGAAAGCATAGGCCTGCCTGTGTATGCAAGCGTACCTTACTCAGACTATCAAGATAAACTTACTGGCTTTAGCCGCGCGCGTAAAGGCCGAGCAAAAGCGAAGTCGATTTTGGCGGTAGATAACCCAGCCGACCTCTCGATAGAGGCACTGCGTAGCTTACGCACCAGCTTACACTTTGCGATGATGGAAGCTAAAAACAATATTATTGCAATTTCGGGCCCGAGCCCAGGTGTAGGTAAATCGTTTATATCGGTTAACTTGGCAACAGTATTGGCACAAAGCAATAAAAAGGTACTCATTATTGATGCCGATATGCGTAAAGGTTACTTACAAACACAGTTTGATATGCAATGGGATAACGGTTTAAGCGATTACTTATCGGGCCGTTTAAATTTAGACCAAGTAACAAAGCAGTCACAGGTTGAGGGGCTAGATGTAATAACCCGTGGGCAAATACCGCCTAACCCATCTGAGCTGTTAATGCACACTAACTTTAGTAAGCTGGTGGCAGAGGTAAGTAGTAAATACGACATTGTAATTATAGACACGCCACCTATTTTAGCGGTAACAGACCCTGCAATAGTCAGTGCTCATGCAGGCAGTACTTTATTGGTGACTCGTTTTGGCCAAAACCACTTGCGCGAAATAGAGCTAACCCGTAACCGCTTTGAGCAAAATGGTATCGACGTAAAAGGCGTAGTATTTAACGGCGTATTACGTAAAGCCAGTAATGCCTACGGTTACTATGGTTATTACAACTATGAGTATAAGTCGGGTAACTAAGTAATAGCGTTTTATGTCGCGATACAATAGTTAAACAGCATTTTCTGATTTGGATGAAAATACTTGAACGGAATTTCTGAAGCGAAATATATAAATGCTAGTTTAGCTAATGCTTAAAAGTTTTTTAATATATAAAGTTTATTAGAGGGTAGGCTTTAGGTTTGTTGATTAATAGTATTTTCGCCCTCTAATATAAATTGAAAAGTATGGTATTTAAATGACTAAAGGAATTATCTTGGCGGGTGGAAGCGGCACCCGCTTATACCCACTAACAAAAGTAGTAAGTAAACAGTTAATGCCTGTTTATGACAAACCCATGGTGTACTATCCAATCGCTACACTTATGAATGCAGGTGTTCAAGATGTTTTGATAATTACCACACCTGCAGAGCAAAGTCGTTTTAAAGAGTTACTAGGTGATGGCCGAGAGTGGGGTATTAATATTGAATATGTAGCACAGCCTTCACCTGATGGTCTTGCTCAAGCATTTTTATTGGGCGAAGAGTTTATTGGTGATAGCAATGTTGCTCTAGTCTTAGGTGATAACCTTTTTTATGGCCATGATTTAGTTAAGTCACTAACAAATGCAGCCTCTCGAGAAGTTGGTGGTACTGTATTTGGCTACCATGTTGCTAACCCTACAGCTTATGGTGTTGTTGAATTCAACGACGAAGGTAAAGCTATTTCTATTGAAGAGAAACCCACGCAACCTAAATCGAACTACGCTGTGCCTGGTTTGTATTTTTTTGACAATAAAGTAGTTGAATATGCAAAGAATGTTAAGCCCTCGCTTCGTGGTGAATTAGAAATTACAGATGTTATCGAGCAGTATTTAAAAGCAGGAACATTAAATGTTGAGATTATGGGCCGTGGTACTGCGTGGCTTGATACGGGTACACATGACAGCCTCCTTCAAGCAGCTCAATTCATCGAAACTATCGAAAAACGGCAGGGTCTAAAAGTGAATTGTCCAGAAGAAGTTGCTTATCGTATGGGGTATATAAGTGCTGAACAATTACGTGAGTTAGCAGAACCCTTGCGCAAAAGTGGTTATGGTGAGTATTTGCTAAATTTACTTTCGCAAAAGGTGTTTTAATGAATATTATTGATACAGCTATTCCCGATGTGAAAATTTTAGAGCCTAAAGTTTTTGGTGATGAGCGTGGTTTTTTTTTAGAAACGTTCCGAGAGGATTGGTTTAGAGAATCAGTCGCTGATGTCACATTTGTACAAGATAACCACAGTAAATCAGCGCAAGGCATATTGCGTGGCTTGCATTACCAAACAGAGCAAACCCAAGGTAAGTTAGTTCGAGTGACTCAAGGTGAGGTTTATGACGTTGCAGTTGATATGCGTAAAAATAGCCCAACATTTGGGCATCACATTGGTGTTTTATTGAACAGTGATAATAAACGCCAATTATGGGTGCCAGCAGGGTTTGCGCATGGTTTTTATGTAACCAGTGAAAGTGCTGAGTTTGTGTATAAATGCACCGATTATTACGCTCCCCAATTTGAACAGAGTGTTATTTGGAGTGATCCAGCCTTGAATATTGAGTGGCCATTGGTTGATGGTAAAGCGCCTTTATTGTCGGCAAAAGATCAAGCTGGTTTATTACTCGCGAATGCCCCAGCCTTATAAGAGAAATCGTAAAATGAATAAAACAATTTTTGTCACAGGTGGTGCTGGCTTCATTGGTTCAGCGCTAGTGCGCTTTTTAATTGAAGAAACCGAACATACAGTCGTTAATTTCGATAAGTTAACGTATGCGGGCAATCTCGAATCTTTAAACTCAATAGAAAGTAGTACTCGTTATAATTTCATACAAGGTGATATTTGTGATCGCGAACATGTTAACTCTATTTTTGCGAAATACCAGCCTGACTTTATAATGCACTTGGCAGCAGAAAGTCATGTAGACCGTTCTATAGATGGTCCGGGTGAGTTTATCCAAACGAATGTAGTAGGAACATACGAATTGCTTGAAGCTGCTCGCAGTTATTACGCTGGATTAGGAAATGACAAGAAGGCACAATTTCGCTTTCACCACATCTCGACAGATGAAGTTTATGGTGACCTAGGTGAAACAGGCCTTTTCACAGAAGAAACATCTTATGAACCAAGCTCGCCTTATTCGGCTTCAAAAGCTGCTTCGGATCATTTAGTTAGAGCCTGGCATCGAACCTATCAATTACCGGTTGTTATAACTAACTGTTCAAATAACTATGGTCCATACCACTTTCCTGAAAAGTTGATTCCATTAATTATTTTGAATGCTTTAGAAGGTAAGCAATTGCCTGTATATGGCGATGGTAAGCAAGTACGCGATTGGTTATATGTTGAAGACCATGCCCGTGCACTTTATAAAGTGGTTACTGAAGGTAAGTTGGGTGAAACTTATAACATAGGTGGTTTTAATGAAAAACAAAATATTGAGGTAGTCACGACTATTTGTAATCACCTTAATGAATTAATCCAAGAAAAGCCTGCAAATTTAAATGACTTTAAAGAACTCATTTCATTTGTAAAAGACCGCCCAGGACATGATGTTCGTTACGCAATTGATGCAACTAAAATTAATAAAGAGTTAGGCTGGCAACCAGAAGAAACGTTTGAATCCGGTATTTTAAAAACCATTAAATGGTATTTAGAGAACCAAGCATGGTGTCAAAATGTGCAAGATGGCTCTTACCAGCGTGAGCGTTTAGGCAATAATTAATGAAAGTACTTATTATTGGTAAAAATGGGCAAGTTGCATGGGAGCTACAGCAAACTTGCCCTAGTCATATACATGCGAAGGCTTTTGGCCGCGAAAATATTGATATTACTAACCCAAATAGCATTGAAGCGGTAATAAGTACGTTTCAACCTGCGGTTATTATAAATGCCGCGGCGTATACAGCGGTAGATAAAGCAGAATCAGATAAAGATAACGCCTATCTAATAAATGCGACAGCTGTTGAGTATTTAGCAAAAGCAGCACATAAACATAGCATCCGTTTCATTCATATATCGACGGACTTTGTGTTTGATGGTAGTAAAAACAAGCCATATACAGTGAGCGATAAAGCAAACCCGATCAATGTTTATGGTGCATCTAAATTGGCAGGTGAGCAAGCTATTGCGAAGTATTGCCCTGAAAATTCAGCAATTGTTCGTACATCTTGGGTTTATTCGAGTCACGGTAATAACTTTGTAAAAACAATGCTGCGTTTAATGGCAGAAAAGGATGAGTTAAATGTAGTGAGCGACCAAATAGGGTGCCCTACAAACGCGAGAGGCCTTGCGCGATTTTTATGGCAGCTCGCTGTGCTGGAAAGCTTGGAGCCGATTTATCACTATAGTGATTTAGGTGTAGCAAGTTGGTATGACTTTGCTGTGGCAATACAAGAAATAGCCTATGATGCAGGTAAATTAGAGAAAAAAATACCAATAAAGCCGATCCCAGCAAGTAATTACCCAACCCCTGCCAAGCGACCGGTGTTTAGTTTGATGTTGAAAGGTGATAATGGAGTACATTGGCGTGAGTATTTGAGCTCAATGTTGTCTTAGTTATTTTTCTAACTTAATAATATTTCTAATTTTAAATAGATTAAAGAGAGTTTTTAAATGCACGATTCATTAACGGACCTAAAAATTGGCATAATAGGTTTAGGGTATGTTGGTCTACCTTTAGCGGTAGAGTTCGGTAAAAAATACCAAACATTAGGTTTTGATATTAATCAAAATCGCGTTGCACAATTAGTGGCAGGGCATGATGCTACGCTTGAAGTAAGTGACACAGAGTTAAAAGAGTCTAAAAATTTAAAGTATTCATATACTGTATCCGATTTAGAATCGTGCAATGTGTATATTGTTACAGTACCAACACCTATTGATGAACATAAACAGCCAGATTTAACTCCGCTTATTAAAGCAAGTGAAATGTTGGGTAAAGTAGTTAAAAAAGGCGACATTATCATTTATGAGTCTACTGTTTACCCTGGAGCCACAGAAGAAGTATGTTTACCTGTGGTAGAGCAAGTATCTGGTTTAGCTTTTAATACAGACTTTTTTGCAGGTTACTCACCAGAGCGCATAAACCCGGGTGATAAAGAGCACCGTGTTACAAATATTTTAAAAGTTACAAGTGGCTCAACTCCTGAAATTGCTGAGTTGGTTGATCAGCTTTATAAATCAATAATTACAGCGGGCACACATAAAGCTAGTTCAATTAAAGTGGCTGAAGCGGCTAAAGTTATTGAAAATACTCAGCGCGATGTAAACATTGCTTTAATTAATGAGTTATCAATTATTTTTAATAAGCTTGGCATTGATACACTCGAAGTATTAGAAGCAGCTGGTACTAAATGGAACTTTTTACCTTTCCGCCCTGGTTTAGTGGGGGGGCACTGCATCGGAGTAGACCCGTATTACTTAACCCATAAAGCGCAAAGTGTAGGTTATCACCCAGAAATGATTTTAGCAGGCCGTCGTTTAAATGATGGCATGGGCAAACATGTAGTATCAGAACTCGTTAAAAAAATGCTTAAGAAGCGTATTCAAGTAGAAGGCGCTAACGTATTAGTTATGGGCTTAACATTTAAAGAGAACTGCCCAGACCTACGTAATACAAAGGTCGTAGATATTGTAAGCGAGCTTAAAGAGTACAACATTAATGTAGATATTGTAGACCCTTGGTGCTCTAACGAAGAAGCTGAGCACGAATATAGCTTATCGCTTACCGCTGAGCATAAGCAAAATTATTATGATGCAATAGTGCTGGCTGTTGGGCATAACGAATTTAAAGAGATGGGTGCAGAAAAAATTAGAGCGTTAGGTAAAGAGCAACATGTGCTTTACGACTTGAAATATGTACTTCCTAAGCAAAGTGTAGATATGCGTTTATAAAAGCTATTTAATTTATAATCTAATTTCTGGGGCGTTAGCCCCAGTTTTACCTGAATTTAAATGCCAGTTTTCAAAGGATTTTTATGACTCGTTACGAACAAATCAAAACAGAATTACGCACTTCACCAAAAATATGGCTAGTAACTGGTGTTGCAGGTTTTATTGGCTCAAACTTATTAGAACATTTACTAAAACTAAACCAAACAGTAATAGGGCTAGATAACTTTGCAACGGGCCATCAGCATAACTTGGATGAAGTGCAAGGTTTAGTTTCAGCTGAACACTGGGCAAATTTCAAATTTATTGAAGGTGATATTCGTAACTATCAAGATTGCGAAAGAGCCTTAGCTCATAATGTTGACTATGTATTGCATCAAGCTGCGTTAGGTTCTGTTCCGCGATCGATTGCAGACCCAATTACAACTAATGCAGCAAATATCACAGGCTTTTTAAATATGCTGCAAGCAGCAAAAGAAGCGAATGTTAAAAGCTTTACCTATGCAGCAAGTAGCTCTACTTATGGTGACCACCCAGCGTTACCAAAGGTTGAAGAAAATATTGGTAACCCTTTATCACCATACGCAGTAACTAAATATGTAAATGAGCTTTATGCCGGTGTATATGCCCGCACTTATGGTTTTAAAACAATAGGATTACGCTATTTTAATGTATTTGGTCAGCGTCAAGATCCTGATGGTGCCTATGCAGCGGTTATACCTAAGTGGACTGCAGCGATGATTAAAGGCGATGATGTATATATTAATGGTGATGGTGAAACAAGCCGCGACTTTTGTTTTATCGAAAATACAGTGCAAATGAATATTTTGGCTGCAACAGCTCCGGATGGAGCAAAAGATGACGTTTATAATGTCGCAGTGGGTGACCGAACCACCCTTAATGATTTATATGTAGCTATACAGAATGCACTAAAAGAGTGTGATTTTGACTCGACGAAAGAACCAATATATCGCGATTTTAGGGCTGGAGACGTACGGCACTCTCAGGCAGACATAAAAAAAGCAGAAAATAAATTAGGCTACTCGCCTGAGTATCCAATCCTTAAAGGAATCAGTAAAGCGATGCCTTGGTATAAAGTTTTTTTGAAAGCATAACGCGCTGAGGTCAAAGTGGAAAAAAGCAAAATTCTTTTTTTGTGGTTAAATGATAGAGAGTTTCATGCACAAAATGCAGAAAAGAGAGGAGTTGATGTAAGTCAGGTTTATAAGAATCACTCAAAAATACTAAAAGCCTTTCGACGTTTAATTATAAAGTTTCCTGTAATAACTATCAGGCCATGGCTTAATTCGAAATGGGTCAAAAAGTTAAAAAAATATAATACAATTATAATACATGCATCGAAGTTGACTCCCCCAGTTGTTGCTTTTATTAACAAAGAGCATCCTGATGCTAGGGTAATAGTCTGGTATTGGAACCCTATTATAAAAACAATTGCTCTTGATGCTTTCAGTCATTTGAATTGCGAAGTATGGACTTTTGATGAAAAAGACTCTGAAGAATATAATATTCCCCATAATACTCAATATTATTTTTCTAACTGTCATTTTGCTGCGCTAAATAAAAGGCTTGATAACGATATCTTCTTTGTAGGAGGTGACAAGGGTAGGCTTGATTACTTAATAAAAGCAAAAGAATCGTTTATTTCAGCTGGGGCTAGAGTTTTTTTTAATATTACTAATACAGCTAAAGTTAAAGTTAAAAACGATATCTATCAGGATAGGATGAGTTATGATGACGTTGTTCATAAGATATTGCAGTCAAGAGCGATACTGGATGTTGTTTCTCAGAACCAGTCAGGTTTGACCTTGAGGCCTTTAGAATCTATTTTTTATGAGCGTAAGTTAATAACGAATGACAAGAGTATTATAGAAAGGGATTTTTATAGGAAAGAGAATATATTTATCCTTGAACACGATGAAGTTTCTAATATAAACGAGTTTATTAATTCTCCTTATAAGCCTCTACCAAAAGAGCTTGTTAATAAATATGATTTTGATGCTTGGCTAGCAAGGTTTTTCATGTGAAACAGATGATTTTTAATATATTTCAATACGGCTTGATTTATGATTTATGATTGAATTTATATATTTTATATGTATTTTTATGTGCATAATTGGTTCTGTTATTGAAAAGCAGATTCCACTATTTAAAATACTTTTGCTAGTTTTAATCGCATACTTAATAGGGCGGGCTCCTGAGACTCCCGATACTTATAATTATTACTTTAGGTATATAAATGCCCCATTTTTAGTTGGGGAAGGAAGTTACGAGGAAGGGTATGACCTACTGCAAAGAATAGGCCATGTATTTAGTCTTGATTATATAGAGTTTCGCTATATAACTTCATTTTTAGCTATTTTCCTTGTGGATAAAGTTGTAAATAAGCTTTCTGTTAGAGCTAGCTATCTTTTTCTTCTTTTTTATTGTTTGTTTTTTATTTTTATAGATACAGAGCAAATAAGAAGTTATCTGGCCTTTTGTCTTGTTATAACTGGTTTTTATTATTTGGCTTTTTCAGAAATCAAAACCCGAAAGATAGTTTTTGTATGTTTTGTACTGGCTGCTTCAACTATACATGTGAGTATGTTTGCGTATCTTCCTTTGTTACTAATATCCTTCAAGAATAAAAGACTAATAGTTAAATGTGTTGCAGTAGTTACTTTGTTCAGTTGTATATTTATCTTTATGTTTGGAAATAATTTAGGTTTTATTAAGTCTTTGATGGAGCTTGCAACGGAAAACAGCGATAGATTAAGTCAGTATGGTGCCAGTAAGGTTAGGTTTGGCTTTTTATATCCAGTTATGGCTCATGTATTAAGTTTGTCTATTGTGCTGTATCTAAATAATATGAGAAAAGAATCTGATAGTATTCACTTTAAGAATACGGTTGAATTAATGTTAATAGTTAATCTAATATCGTTTATATATTTCCCTCTTTATATGTTTAATTTACAATTTTTTAGATTGGGGCGAGGGATTATGATGATAAATTTTGTTTTTTTATCTTATTTAATAGTGAATTCCAGCCTTAAAAGTCACAGGTTTTATTTTTTGATTTTTGGGTCTTTTCTTATTCAGTTCCTTCTTTTTTACTACACATTTTTTGTTGGGGAACACGTTGAAGATATCATTGTTCCTTTCTTTAATGTAAAAAATATAATTGATACATACGGTTAAGGCCTTAGAACGTGTTTTATAAATATGCTCAATTAATGAAGAATTTTGCTTTTGTTATTTTTTCAAATTTAATATCTTTGTTGATTTCTGTTTTTGTAATATTGGTAATACCAAAATATATTGGGGTGGCTGATTATGGTTATTTTCAGCTTTATATTTTTTACACAATGTTTGTCGGTTTTATGCACTTCGGAATTAATGATGGGCTATATCTGCGAGTAGGAGGAGTTGATTATTGTTCCATAGATAAAAAATCATTTTTTTCTCAATATTATTTGTTGTTTGTGTTTCAATTGATATTAGCTTTTTTATCTTTAATTTTTTTTACTTTCAGCGATTTTGAGCATGAAAAGAAATTCATTATATATATGACCTTAATTTGTATGGTTGTTGTTAATACTAGATATATGCTTCTTTTTACGCTACAGGCCACTTACAGAATTAAAGAGTACTCAGTAATTACTATTTTTGATAGAACTTCATTCCTTATTTCAGTATTTTTATTATTAATTTTTAATTTCGAGAACTTTCAGTTTTTCATTTATGCTGATTTAACTTCTAAGTTTTTGTCTTTATTTTTGGCATCTTATTACTGTAAAGATATAGTCTTTAGAGGCTTCAATGATTTTGATTTAAAGCATGCTTTAGGTCAATTGGTATTGAACGCAAAAGTAGGTGTGAAGCTTATGTTATCTAACATAGCCAGCAAGATGATTATTGGGAATGTCAGGTTAGCTATAGAGGTAGCTTGGTCTGTTGTAGTTTTTGGTAAAATATCATTAATGTTGAGCATTACTGGCTTTGTAATGATTTTTATAAATTCGATCGGGTTAGTGCTTTTTCCATTCTTAAGAAGAGTAGATAGCTCAAAATTAAATGCTATTTATAAAGTTTTGCGTAATGCTTTGAGTGTTTTTTTGTTATTCTTTTTGTTTTTTTATTATCCTGTTTCCAGTTTTTTAAAATATTGGCTTGTCGATTATAAAGATGTTCTTATTTATCTTTATATTATTTTTCCAATAGTGGTATTTGAAGGGAAAATGTCATTACTTGTTAATACATATTTGAAAGTTTTAAGAAAAGAAAAGGTTCTATTAAAAGTTAACTTTTTAACAGTGATTGTAAGTTTAGTTGTTACAAGTATTAGTGTATTCGTTATTGGTGACTTAGAAGTGGCATTATATGGAATTTTATTTGTTACAGCTTTTAGAGTTGTTATTTTTGAACTTTATATTGAGAGGTTCTTAGTTATTGACTTAAAGAAAAGTATTTTTTTAGAAGTCTTTGTTGTTTTTTACTTCCTCTTTGTAAATAGAATGTATTCCCAATATGCTAGCTTTATATTATACTGTGCTCTTATGCTCTTGGTTATTTTTATGGCTAGAAAAAGTATATTTAGGCTCAAGGAACTCTTTTTTAAGCGGGATGGCGCTTAGTTTATATTGTTAACGTTTATATGATTTTTTATAACTTTGAATTGTAATATTACAAATGGTATTGGATTTGCCGGATTTTATTTATGAAAACTAAACTTGTAGTCGTTGGAGAGCCTGAGGTTGTTCCTTTTGCTGGGTGTAGAAATAACGCTCTTAATGAAATACTGAAAAAGTATACGCTATATAATGATAGTGTAACTTATTATTCATCAGCATCAAGTCCAGAAGATTATGAATTGAATGGTGTTAAATATCAAGGCTTTCCTGTTTACAGTAAAAACAATAGGCTTATATTAAAAAATAGTAAGAAGATTAGAGAAACTTTTAAGAAATATTTTCTATGTGGTGATAATTATCACATACAATTTAGAATACCTTCAATATTTACTTTGCAAATTTATTTTATAGTAAAGGACTTGTTACGTGACGGTTCTTATAGTTTTTATATGGCAGGTGATTGGGTTGAAAGCCTTAGATTTAACCATGCAAGTAAGTTTTTCTTATTGAAACATCTAGATAAAATACAACGTAT
Organism: Pseudoalteromonas lipolytica; assembly: GCF_900116435.1. Taxonomy (GTDB): domain Bacteria; phylum Pseudomonadota; class Gammaproteobacteria; order Enterobacterales; family Alteromonadaceae; genus Pseudoalteromonas; species Pseudoalteromonas lipolytica. The sequence continues at coordinate 223,479 of NZ_FPAZ01000009.1, forward strand.
TCTTATAAAAAATAAGAAAGTTGTTTTTACTGGTCATGCTTTAATGAGGAAGTATAGTAATCTTATTTTTAATGGTCACCCTTTTTATTCTACGACCCACTCTTTTTCAGATGTTCAAATTAGCTATGATAAATCTGATAATTTAGGAATATGTTTTATAGGGCGTATAGAGCCGCTTAAAAATTTTTCATTTGTAGTTTCTTTAGCAGAATCTAAGAAACTTAAGCATTATACTTTCCATTTTTTAGGCGATGGTCCAAAAATGGAAGAACTTACTCTAATGGTTAAGGAAAAAGGGCTTGATAACATTCGAGTTCATGGCCATATAAAGGATAGAAATTTGTTTAATCATATAGTTAGTTCTTGTAAGTATTTTGTTTTGCCGAGTTATACGGAAGGTACATCTAAAACACTACCTGAAATGATGTGTCGTTCGATTGTACCTATTGCTTTTGATGGAGTCGGTGGAAACAACGAAATTTTAAAAGAGGCAGGAATTTTAATTCCTGTTGACGATACCGAGGCTGCTGTCGAAAACATCCTCAGGATTGATGCTAACCCTACTAACTATAAAGAGCTTATAGACGAAGGTTATAAATACGCAAAACAAAACACAATTGAAAATCAATTAGAGTTAATGTTTAATTTTATGTACAAGAATCAGTAAATTACATTTTAAAGCTAATATTTAATATCATAAAGGGTTTGTCTTGAATATTTTATTTATAATTACAGGGTTAGGTGTTGGAGGAGCTGAGAGGCAGGTTGTAGATCTTGCAGATGAGTTAACAAAATTAGGTCATTCAGTAAAATTAGCATACTTTCTATCCGAAAAAACAACTGTCCTAAAAAGCCCAAATTTTGATGTTATCGATTTAGGAAACAATAAAAATAATGCCTTCGCATTTATTTTTGGTTTTTTTAGTTTAATAAAACTAATCAAAAAAATGAAACCTGATGTTATACATGCTCATATGTTTCATTCAATTATACTTAGTAGATTAAGCAGGATTTTTGCCAAGCAATCAAAATTAGTATGCACATCTCATAGCAGTTACGATGGTGGGAAGGCTCGAATGTTTGCTTATAGAGCGACTTCATTTTTGGGTGATGTATTTACTAATGTAAGCCATAAAGCTGTAAATAATTTTGAAGCACGCGGTGCTGCGAAAAAAGGAACTATGCTTACTGTTTTAAATGGCATTGATATAAATAAGTTCTATTTTTCGTATGAAAGAAGGTCTGCAGCGCGGGTGCCTTTGCAAACGAATAAGAAGTTAATACTTTCAGTAGGTCGCTTTCACAAAGCAAAAGATTACCCCAATCTTTTGCATGCATTTTCATTGATCTGTAATGAAAGAAGTGATGTAGAGCTTTGGATTGTTGGTGATGGTGACCTTAAAAAAGATATAGAACAATTAATTTTTAAATTAAACTTAACAGGCTATGTGAAGCTATTAGGCATTAGAAATGATATCCCTGATTTAATGAATGCTTCGGATGTATATGCTTTATCCTCAGCTTGGGAAGGATTTGGTCTAGTAGTTGCTGAAGCTATGGCTACAGAGCGTGTAGTTGTTGCTACTGATTGTGGCGGTGTTAAGGAGGTTATTGGTGAGTGTGGTTTTTTAGTCCCGACCGAAGATCCAGAACTTTTTGCTATATCGTTGAAAAAAGCATTAAATTTAGAAGTTGAAGAACGACAGAAATTAGGCGTTATGGCTCGACTAAGAGTAAAAGAAAAGTACAGTTTACGAACGGTTGCTAAAAAGTGGCTCGCAGTTTATAGCAATATAAATGTTTAAATTGATAAGAGGTTTTAGTTTGTAAATTACTTTACAAGCTTGATAGCTAAACTAACAGGATAAGTTCTAGGACGCTTAATGAGGTTATTATATATAGTAAACGTTGATTGGTTCTTTGTATCTCATCGCTTACCAATAGCTCTTGAAGCCATTAAAAAAGGGTATGAAGTACATATAGCATGTGGGATCACTAATAAACAAAGTTATTTAGAGTCTCTTGGGATTCATGTCCATCCTATTCCTCTATCAAGAAGTGGAACTAGTATATTAACTGAGCTAGCAACTATTAAAAAGTTGTGGAACATAGTTAAAGAAGTCAACCCTGACATTAGTCATGTAGTTACAATTAAAGGTGTAGTGTATGGTGGTATTATAACTAGACTCTTAAAAGTAAAATCACGTATAGCTTCGATCTCAGGTTTAGGTTATGTGTTTATTGATAATTCTGCGAGAGTTAAATTATTAAAGCTTATAATTAAAAAATTATATGGTTTTGCTTTAGGAAAAGATACGCTAGTTATTTTTCAAAATGAGAATGATAAGTCTATCTTTGTTGATGGGAATATTATTCAGCCTTCACAAAGCTTATTAATAAGAGGCTCAGGGGTTGATTTAGATAAGTTTAAATATATACCCGAACCAAAAACCATAAAAACAGTTATGTTTTTAGCTCGATTGCTTAAAGATAAGGGGCTTATAGAGTTTTGCAGAGCTGCACATATAATAAAAAAATCAGCAGATGTGAGGTTTGTTCTAGTTGGTGATCTAGATCCTGATAATCCTAATTCAATAACTGAAGATGAATTAGCTTCTTATACTGATAGTGGAATAATTGAACATTGGGGATATTCGCAAAACGTTGAATCTGTAATACCTCAGGCACATATCATGGTTTTACCATCTTATCGAGAAGGATTACCAAAAAGCTTGCTTGAGGCTGCTGCATGTGGCCGAGCTGTTATTACAACAGATGTTCCTGGTTGCAGAGATGCTATTGAACCAAATGAAACGGGGTTATTGGTAAAAGTTAAAGATTCCAATAATCTTGCGGAGGCAATATTCAAGCTATTAGATGATGATATTTTAAGAGAAAAGCTTGGTCAAGCGGGTCGAAAGTTAGCAGAAGAAAGCTTTAATATCGATGATGTTATTGCTACACATATTGCAATCTATAGAGGTGGGCGTTGAAGTTACTTATCACTGGTTATACAGGCTTTGTTGGTAGCAATTTAATAATGCAATTACATAGTAACCATGAACTTAGTTTAGTAGGAAGGAAAGTATCTGAGTTAGGTCATTTCTACAAACATGACATTGATACTAATGCAAACTATAGCGAAGCACTTCTAAATGTTAATTGTGTTATCCATATAGCTGCTCGTGTGCATATAATGAATGATGCTTCAGCGGATCCCTTAATTGAGTTTAGAGCAGTTAATACTGTAGGTACACTTAACTTAGCTAAGCAAGCTGCAAAAGAAGGGGTTAAGCGCTTTATTTTTGTTAGTTCAATAAAAGTTAATGGTGAAAGTACGACAAATAGCTCACCATTTTGTGCAGGTGATAGGCCTGCTCCTGAGGATCCTTATGGTATATCAAAGGCTGAGGCTGAACAGCAATTGTTAGAGCTGGGTAAACTTACAGGAATGGAGATTGTTATAATTCGCCCACCACTTGTTTATGGTGAAGGGGTTAAAGCAAATTTTGCTTCATTAATGAAGTTGGTAAACAAAGGGTTTCCACTACCATTTAGGTTAATTAATAATAAACGAAGCTTAGTATCGGTTTATAATTTAGTTGATTTAATACAAGTGTGTATTAGTCACCCTAGAGCTGCTAACCAAGTGTTTTTAGTAAGTGATGACCACGATTTATCAACGGCAGAAATGGTCGCGCTAATGGCAAAGGTTCAATGCAAGCCAAACTTGGCGCTACCAGTGCCAGTTTGGTGCTTTAAATTAGTAGGTAAATTGTTAGGTAAGCAGGATGTAATAGATAGACTCACTGGCTCATTACAGCTTGATATAACACATACAAAAAATACACTTGACTGGTCTCCGCCATACTCTGTTGAACATGGCTTTAAACTTGCCGCGAAAAAGCCTTAAAAAATACTTAATGGATATATAAATGATACGTTTACTCGACTTTTTATTTGCCTTATTTGGTTTATTATTTGCATTACCTTTTTTAATTGTTTTATTCGTTATTGGTCTGTTTGATACCGGCTCACCTATTTTTATGCAAGAGCGTGTAGGCCGTAATAAAAAACCATTCACACTGGTAAAATTTAGAACAATGAAGGTTGATACAGCCTCTGTAGCTAGCCACTTAGCAAGTACGGCATCTATTACTCCTTTTGGTGGTTTTTTACGTAAAACAAAGTTAGACGAATTACCACAACTTTGGAATGTACTTAAAGGGGAAATGAGCTTGGTTGGCCCGCGTCCAGGTTTATTTAACCAAGAAGAGCTAACAGCAGCACGTGAAGCTAAAAATGTGTATGCTGTTCGCCCTGGTATTACAGGTCTTGCTCAAGTAAACGAAATTGATATGTCTACACCCGAACTGCTCGCAAAAACGGATCGTGAAATGATCGACACCCTCACAATAGCGAACTATTTTAAATATATTTTAATGACAGTAACGGGGAGTGGTAGTGGTGATCGTGTTAAATAGTAATCAGAGCTTAGACTATAAATGTCGTGCAAGTGGCTTTTTGCCCAAGGTCTAAATCAAATTTTTATAAAAATCAATGACTAGTGATATTGTATTAGTTTCTGGTGTTGGCTGTTTTTTTTCAGTATAATTTACAATCTTTAAACAGCTGTTAAGCTGCGCGTCAGTTAGTTTTAACAATACTGCGGTATGCTTGTGTTAGTAAAACGAAAAAGGGAACTTGTTGTGGATAAATTTATTCGTTCTGTTTTAAATGCACCGCGTGCAAAAAAGCGCTTGATTACGCTTTTTATTGATTCATTCTTTATTATTTCGGCTTTTTGGCTTGCGCTTATTGTGCGCCTTGACAGCATATCGCCTTTTTATAACACCGATAACTGGCTACTGTTAGCTCTATTACTACCAACCTCTTTATTTGCTTTTATTAATCTAGGTTTATACCGCGCTGTTTTACGCTACATGAATGCGCAAGCGGTATGGGCCATAGTGTTAGGCACTTTAATAACTACCACGGCCTTAGTGTTAATTTCGTTTTTTGTTGGTATTACCATACCCCGTACCATGCCGTTTATTTTTGCCTGGTTATGCTTACTCACTGTAGGGGGGGCACGAATTTTAGTGCGCGCGATGATCGGTAAATTAACAACAGCAAGTAAAGAATCAATTATTATTTACGGTGCAGGCTCTGCTGGCCGCCAATTAGCTACAGCACTTAATACAGGGCCAGAGTATTATGTTCGCGCTTTTATAGACGACGACGAATCTAAACAGGGCTCTATTATTCAGGGTATTCCGGTTTTATGTTTTAAAGGCATTTACGATCTAGTTAATAAAGGTAATGTAAGTAAGGTATTGCTTGCGTTACCCAGCGAAAGCCGCGCCCGCCGTAAACAAATTTTAGCCCAGCTAGAGCCTTTAACTGTCACGGTATTGTCGATCCCTGGTATGGCCGATGTAGTAGAGGGCAAAGCCAAACTGTCTGAATTCAGAGATGTCGAAATAGAAGACTTACTTGGCCGCGACCCAGTGTCACCTAAGCCAGAGCTTATGGCAGCCAATATTACTGGTAAAGTAGTTATGGTTACTGGTGCAGGTGGCTCTATTGGATCTGAGTTATGTAGGCAAATAGTTAAACAGCAGCCTAAAAAACTTGTGCTGTTTGAACTTAGTGAATTTGGTTTATATTCGATTGAAAAAGAGCTTTCTGAATACATAAATCATAATCAACTCGATGTAAAACTAGTGCCAATTATGGGTTCTGTACAACGTATAAACCGTATTGAAACAGTAATGATGGCATTTGGTGTACAAACGGTTTATCACGCAGCTGCTTATAAGCATGTACCTTTAGTTGAGCACAATGTGGTTGAAGGCGTGCGTAATAATGTATTTGGCACTTATTATGCTGCAAAAGCAGCGGTCAACGCGAAGGTCGAAACCTTTGTGTTAATTTCTACCGACAAAGCGGTACGCCCTACCAATGTAATGGGGGCAACTAAGCGTATGGCTGAGCTTGTATTGCAGGGGTTAGCACAAAACAAAGGTAAGCAACATAATACGCGTTTTTGTATGGTGCGCTTTGGTAATGTGCTTGGCTCAAGCGGCTCTGTTGTTCCACTATTTCGCAGGCAAATTAAAGAGGGTGGGCCAATAACCTTAACTCATCCTGATATAACACGCTTTTTTATGACCATTCCCGAGGCCGCGCAGCTTGTTATTCAGGCTGGTTCTATGGGGCGTGGTGGCGATGTATTTGTTCTCGATATGGGTGAGTCAGTTAAAATTAAAGACCTTGCTACTAAAATGGTCCGCTTATCGGGTTACGAAGTAAAAGACGACGCTAATCCGCATGGCGATATTGAAATTTTATGCACTGGCCTTCGCCCTGGCGAAAAGCTATTTGAAGAGCTATTAATTGGCGATAATGTTGGCAAAACATCACACGAGCGTATAATGACAGCGAACGAGGTTATGCTACCGCTACCTGAGTTAAATGTGTTTTTAGAAGCATTAGACATCGCCTGCCATAATTTTGATCACCAAACTATTCGCCAGTTGTTGTTAGACGCGCCAACCGGCTTTAACCCAACCGATGGTATTTGTGACTTAGTATGGAATGCGAAGCAACAAAAGCGTGAGCCAGAAACTACGGCTAAAGTGATTAACTTAAATAACTAATCGCTCATAACTATGCCTAGCGCTCAATTAGCGTTAGGCATTAATATAAAACATTCTAAATCCCCCTTCTTTAATACCTTCATTAAACTCTTTAGCAATCGTCAGTTAAGGCATTACTATTAATAACCTTTCTTTACTATACCAATTAAAGCTGAGTATGCTTTTTAAATCTATAATGTGAATATTATGTTTATTTAAATGACGTATTAAGCATTTAATTAACACAGTATAAAAATTCAGCATTTTTGGATTTATTTTTAAGCATTTGAAAGTTAAGTGTTCAGCTTGTATCTACATTAGTACTGTTAGTTTGGTATTATTGTTGATTAAGTAGATACATAACGGACTAAATATGAAAGCAGTTATCCCCGTAGCGGGCCTTGGTACTAGAATGCTCCCAATGACCAAAGCGATTCCTAAAGAAATGCTCCCTTTGGTTGATAAGCCACTTATTCAATACATAGTAAATGAATGTGTTGCTGCGGGTATTAAAGAAATTGTATTAGTAACACATAGTTCTAAAAATGCCATTGAAAACCATTTTGATACGAGCTTTGAGCTTGAAGCAACACTCGAAAAACGTGTAAAGCGCACTCTATTAGACGAAGTACGTTCTATTTGCCCAGCAGATGTAACAATTATGCATGTACGCCAGGGCGAAGCAAAAGGTTTAGGTCATGCGGTCATGTGTGCAAAACCAATTGTTGGTGATGACGATTTTGTTGTTGTATTACCAGACGTAATCTTAGATGCGTATACAGCAGATCAAAAAACTGAGAATATTGCAGCTATGATCACGCGCTTTAAAGAGGTAAAAGCAAGCCAAATTATGCTTGAGCCTGTCGCGTTTGACGATGTGAGCAAATATGGTATTGCCGACATAAACGGTGTAAAAATTAAAGCGGGTGAAAGTGCACCCATAAAAACGATGGTTGAAAAACCCGCTGTTGAAGATGCGCCTTCTAACCTTGCCGTTGTTGGTCGTTATGTATTGTCGAAAGCTATCTGGCCGTTGTTGGCTAAAACACCCGCTGGCGCTGGTGGTGAAGTTCAATTAACCGATGCAATCGACGAACTAATGAAGCATGAAATCGTTGAAGCTTTCCACATGAGTGGTCGTTCACATGATTGTGGCGATAAGCTGGGGTATTTAAAAGCGATTGTTGAGTACGCTATGCGTGATGAAAAGTTAGGTTCTGAGTTTTCTGAGTTTTTAAACGGGCTTGTTGCGCCTAAAAGCAGCCACTTAAAAGCTGTTTAATTTCAGCTGCTACTTTAACGATTAAACGCCTACTATTATGTAGGCGTTTTTGTTTACGCCCAAAAGCCGTCCCCACGAGTATTACTGTGAAATTTATTTAGCCTGAAAGATCTTTTCGCACCACAAAGGCCACAAAGAGCACAGAGGAAGTGACAGAGGAGAGAAATACATTTATTGGTTTTCTCGGTGTAGCGCGCAGCGCCTCGGTGTACTCGGTGGTTCAATTTCACTATCTCATTATTTTATAAAGAGGGAATAATGAGAAGTACGAGA
>NZ_FPAZ01000040.1 GCF_900116435.1 Pseudoalteromonas lipolytica
TCCATGCTCTTGTGTGATGACACCTTCAAGGAACAGCATATGGAAGCGAAGCAATCTGCACCAAGTGCCCCCTTAACATCTTCTAACGGTATGGAAAAAGAAAAAGCGTCAATAATTAGTAATGAACGCGTCGCAGGCTTGATTACCACTCACTGTGTAAGCTGCCACTCGCGCACGCCCACCGACGATATATTTAAAGTAGCCCCCATGGGCGTAGTATTAGATTCATGGGAAGATATTGAAAGGTTTGCGCCTCAAGTGGTTCGAAGAACCACAGTGACAAAAGACATGCCATTTTTAAACAAAACAAAAATGACAGAAGAAGAAAGGCAAGTCATATCTCGCTGGTTTGCCCAGAAAAGTCAATAACATTTACTCGTGTGTGTAGCTCGGTGATACGCTAAAGCAACCGTGCTACACTGCATTAGTTCTTATATTATTTACTGCTATGTTCTGAACCGTCGATGATTGAACTTGCCCTTGTTGCTTTTTTTCGTACATTACCTCATCAGCTCGGTCTAACCACTCTTGCACAGAATTGATACCCTCATTCCACTGCACCCAGCCAACGCTGAAGTCGATAGAGACAAGGCTACTACCATCGACTTCAACTTCAAATTTTTCGCGCTGAATTCTGTCAAAAAAAGCAGCCGTTTCGTCTTCATCTGTACCGTAAAGCATAATTACAAACTCATCGCCACCGATACGGCCAAACCTATCGCTTTCACGTAAAAGCCCGCTCATGCTGTTGGAAAACTCGACCAATGCTTTATCACCTATTTTGTGGCCATATTTGTCGTTAATTTCTTTAAATTTGTTTAGGTCAATATAGACAAGAGTAGAAGTTTGTTGACCTCTACCCATGCGAGAGATTTCATCATTTAACTGGCTAAAGATTTCTCTTCTATTGGCGAGCCCAGTAAGCGAGTCGGTTTTCGACAAATGCTCTAACTTAGTAACCGCACTCATTAGAGCTTGCTGCTGTGTTTTCTCTTTTGTTATATCGTCTGCTGTACCTAAGATAAGAGAATGCATTTCACGGTCATCATAAATCAAGCTTCCACGGTCATGCAGGTATTTCACCTCACCTTTTGCATCATAAATACGATATTGGATGTCCCAATTTTTCAAAGGGCGCTGACTGAACTGTTTTAGTACCCGCGCTTTATCATCTTCATGGACATGGTCAATAAAACCTATGGGGTTACAGTAAAGTTCATATTCATTGCGACCAAAAATTTTTTCATATCCGTTATTCACATATTTCAGCTGCGATAAATCAGGCGTCGCTACCCAAATGAAGGTTCTGTCAGAGAATGCACTAACAATTTTACTGAACAGTGCATCGACTTGAAATAACTCCGCTTGAATACGCTTTTTCTCGTCAATATCCTCTACAACTGAAATAAAGTAGTCTGGATTGCCCCGTCCGTCCCTGACAAGTGAAACCGTAAGCTTAGCCCAAACCTCCTCGCCATCACTTCTAAGGTAGCGCTTTTCTATTGAGTAGTCGTCAATGTCACCTTTCAACAGACGCGCCAGATGGTCGAGGTCTTCATCCAAGTAATCTGGCGCTGTTAATTCTTGAAACGTGAGTTTTGTAAGCTTTTCATTTGAGTACCCTAAAAAATCACACAGGCGTTTATTAACGCGAATGAAGCTGCCATCCATACTGACGTGAGCAAGCCCCACTGGACAAAAGTGAAAGGTTTTTTCAAACATTGGGCACTGCCCCGCTAAATAATTGCATTCCGTCGCCTCAACAAAGTGGTGCTTAACCCACAACAAGCTCAATATACACTTTAGTATGGTAAGTATAGATTGAATTTATTTATTAGCTAATGAATATAGCTAAGAAAAAGGCTTAGAGAATGTTTATCAAGGCTATTATGAAAACGGGTAAATCCATAAAAGAAGGCAGCGTGCCTCTTATCTGATAAAAAGGGCAAATTGGCGCTTACAGCTAACACAAGAATTCTAATTTACTTATGTTGAGCGCTTTAGTATTGGGAGTCCAATGTGATCGAATTTTCAGTCATTATCTTTTCTAAGCCTCATCATCAAAACGAGCTGTCAGAAGCGCTAACGCCTTTGGTCAAAGCTAGCCGCGCAGAAAAAGGCGCCGTAATGTACGACCTGCATTCATGCGAAGAGGGTGTTTTTGTCATTACTGAGAAATGGGAATCTCAAGAAGCGCTTGATGCCCACGAAATGACAGCGCATTTTAGAGCCTTTCAGGAGAAAGCGGGGGCACTTGTCGAGAAAGTGCTTAAGTTACCCCTTTTACAAGTTTAGAACGGTAGTTATAAGCGGTAGTGTTGAAAAACGGTGAATTATAACGCTCACCGTTTTCATTATTATGCATTTTTTATATACGAAACTAATCGTCTGTGTGCTTTTCAGACCAAACTCTTAGCTGTTCAAGAATATCTAACGCTGAGCGCCCGAAATCGGTGAGACTGTAAGCAACAGCAATCGGGCGAGAGTCGATAACATTACGAATGACCATACCGTTGTTTTCCAGTTCTTTCAGGCGCTGGTCGACCATTTTCCGACTTGCGCCACCTAGCATTCTGCACAAATCATTAAACCTGACAGGTTCATCTTTTAAGTGATAAATAATAGAGAGTTTAAGACAAATTAACGCTATTTACTATCCTCTGTGACAACTGGCTTTAAGGCTTGTTTCATGCGATTTAGGTCCAAAAACAGGAAGCAATT
>NZ_FPAZ01000007.1 GCF_900116435.1 Pseudoalteromonas lipolytica
GCAATGGTATCGTCAACAGGAATGCCGTTTTCAAAGGGACGGTATTGGCGCAACCAATCAAGTTTATCTCGACCAAACACTTCTATATCGCTCCAACCCTCTGCTCCAGAAAGGACTGCACTCACAGTCAGAAATATCACATCAATAAAGTCATGTTGAACATTAATTTGCGTGCGGGGATCGGTAACTTCTGAAAAATGGCTTAGAAAACTCATAATTAACTCGTGTCATCAAAAAAACTATTTGATCACACTAATGATGATAAATATAACGAATTAAATCGATCAGATATCAGAGTAATTTAACAAAAGTACGATCTTGCCCTGATTAACTGTACAAAAAATAATTAAATTTCTTTGCAAGCTGTATCTGAAATGTTAGTTATAGAGAGACTTAAGCAAAGGAAAATTATCATGCACATTTCAAATTCGCTGGTTCCACATTGGTCCTCCTTATTCATTCACGGTGTTATCGCTATTATTTTTGGTTTATGCGGCTGGCTTGCGCCTGAAGCATCCCTCGCCGTATTGATGTTTATTTTTGCTGCATACTTTTTTGTTGATGGCTCGATTAGAGCCTGGTTAGCGTTTGCTTCTAAAAAAGATAACCCGCTATGGTGGATGCTCCTCATAGGCGGTCTAATTTCTATTGCAGCAGCTTTAGTGACCTTATTTGCCCCTAATGTCACTGCGATTCTAATGCTTTATTTTATTGCAGCTTGGGCTATCGCTATTGGTGTCATTGAAATTGTCATTGCAAGTAAGCTACGTAAAGAAATAAGCAATGAATGGCTTTTGATTGGCAGTGGGGTTATCTCAATTGTTTTTGGTGGCTACCTTATGTTTAATCCGGGTGCCGGCATCATTACATTACTATGGCTCGTTGCAAGCTATGCAATTGTGTTTGGACTCATCATGGTGCTTCTGTCGTTTAAACTTAAAAAACTGCATGAGGCAACGTAAAAAAAGCGGCAAATGCCGCTTTTCTTATTGTTATTTTGAATGTGTTCTTTTCAAGGCTATCTGCCCATCAATATGAATATCGCGCTGTGGGAAAGCTATCGTTACATTATGCTCAGCAAAAATTTTATAAATGCTAAAGCGTAATTCACTGCGTACCTGACGAAGCGGTGCTTCAGACTCAGCACACACCCAAAATATTGCACTAAACGTGAGTGAACTGTCAGCAAAATCATCGAACAATACTGACGAGGCTGGTTTTTTTAAAATAGCAGGATGCTCATCTAGCACTTGCTTAATCAGCCTTTCAACTAACACCACATCAGAGCCATATGCAACACCCACGTTTACCGATGAACGCGCATTACGGTCAATCAACGTCCAGTTAGTGACTGTGTTTTCGAGCAATTGACTATTTGGTACCAACATATGCACGCCATCATTGCGACGAATACGAGTTGAACGTGTATTAATTGTCTCAACCACGCCTTTTGCATCACCCACTTCTAAGAAGTCACCGATTCTAATCGGGCGTTCCCACATGAGTATCCAGCCACTAATAAAGTTGTTAATGATATTTTGTGCACCAAAACCGACGCCAATGGCTATCGCACCAGAGACAAATGCAAATGCCGTTAACGGAATATTCAGTACCTCAAGTGAAGTAAACACAAGCACTGCGATGGTAACAACAAGGTAAATACGGGTGAATAAATGAACTGTGTCTGGCCCTAGGTTTTTTGCCAACAGTGCTTTTTTAATTAATCGACCTATCCATGTGACCACAAACCACATTAAAAACAGCACCAAAGGTACTTGAATAACTTTTAGCACAGTGATTTGTACATCGTTATATGTAAACAAAACAAACGATAATGCAGATTGCAAATCAGCAAGGGTCATAAATGAACATTCCTAGTAAAAAGTCGTGTTTGATTCAGTTGTCACTAAGTTTAACACGGCATAATAGATGAAATCTTAGTAAATTCTAAGATCTTTATGCGCAAAAAGCGCTATTTATTAACTCTTTTAGACCATAAGTGCTATATACATAGTGAAAGCTTTTAATAGCATGAGGAGAGCACAATGTCACAAATGACACTTACACAAAAACTTGCAACATTACAGCCACTCGTTGACTTAAACCTTTTTGAATCAAGTCTAGAGTATCGTAACCGCATTTTGAACTTACTTGCCGAACAAGAACACTCATTAGCATTAATTAACAAAGAGTTCGGCAACGCCATGCCAGAAAATTTTGGTTCAGAGAAAAAGTTTGTCTTGGGTTACAACTGATCAATGCCAGTAAACTCTAACAAAAATCTAATTTGGCAATCAGCGCCATTTTCAATTTAAGCTAGCCATCACCTTTATTTGATGGCTTTTTAAACACTTCATCCCTGAATCACTCTTTTTTGCGGCATACTTACCTATTAAAGCGACAAACTTGCTTCTTTCTACTTATAAATTTGATAAGTTAGAGAAGATTTATCCACATTTTTGGAGCTCTCATGCGTAAAACCTTAGTAGCAACCACCATTGCTAGTGTTCTTTTATTATCTGCTTGTAGTTCACAACAAGCTGACACTCAAACTCAAATTGAAACAGCCGCTGAAACACAAACAGCTAATGTTGAAAACATTCTTTTTAAGCCAAGCCCTTTACAGTACATGGCTCCAGAGTTTGATAAGCTTTCGGCTAAAGACTATGAGCCAGCGTTTGAAGCAGGGATCGCACAACAAAAAGCTGAAATTGTAAAGATTGCAAACAACCCAGAGCCAGCAACATTCGAAAATACCCTTGTTGCAATGGAATACTCGGGTGAATTATTAGACCGCGCTTCTGCGGCATTTTTTAATTTATCGGGTTTAATCTCTGATAGTGAGTACCAACGTATCGACGCGAAAATGGCGCCGATTATGTCAGCTCACACTGATGACATTTACTTAAACAAAGCGCTATTCACCCGTGTGCAAAGTGTTTATGACAACAAAACATCTTTAAATGCAGAAGATCAACGCCTTGTTGATTACTACTACAAAAAATTCGTTAACGCGGGTGCAAAACTAACTGAAGCTGAAAAAGCAAAAATGCGTGAAATAAACGCAGAGCTTGCCAAGCTTTCAACTGAGTTTTCGCAAAACATCTTAAAATCATTTAAAGAAGATGTGATTTTAGTTAAAGATAAAAGCGAGTTAGCAGGTTTATCAGAAGGCGAAATCGCAAGCCTTGCAGCAGCAGCCAAAAAAGCTGGTAAAGAAGGCTACATGATCACACTAGTGAACACGACTCGCCAACCTATCTTACAAAGCCTTGAAAATCGTAAACTGCGTGAAAAAATTTGGACTACATCTGCAACGCGTGCGCAAGCAACAAACGGCCCTATTATCATTAAAGAAACCAAGCTACGTGCAGAAAAAGCTGCATTACTTGGCTATAAAGATTGGGCTTCATATGTGATGACTAACCGTATGGCACAAACAACTGAAAACGTTTACGGCATCCTTGATGACTTAGCGCCAAAAGCGGTTGCTAAAGCAGAAGCAGAGGCAGAACAAATCCAGCAAGTAATCAAAAAATCAGGTGAAACGTTTGCACTACAGCCATGGGACTGGGCGTTTTATGCTGAAAAAGTTCGTCAACAGAAGTACGACTTAGACCCAGCTTTAGTTAAGCCTTACTTTGAAATGCAGTCAGTGATCCATGACGGCCTATTCTTTGCGATGAATAAACTTTACGGCATTACGTTTAAAGAGCGTAAAGATTTGCCTGTATATCACGAAGACGTCATGGTGTTTGAAGTATTCAATGAAGACGGTAGCGCTATCGGTCTGTTCTATATGGACCCTTATGCACGTGAAGGTAAACGAGGGGGTGCATGGATGAGTGCCTATGTTAGCCAAAGCGGCTTAAAAGGCACCAAGCCTGTGATCTACAACGCACAGAACATTCCTAAGCCAGCTGAAGGTCAACCAACACTAATGACTTTCTCTGAAGTAACAACGATGTTCCACGAATTTGGTCATGCTGTGCACGGTTTATTCTCTGATGTTAAATACCCAAGCTTAGCGGGTACAGCGACTGCACGTGACTTTGTTGAATTCCCTTCACAAGCAAACGAAGACTGGAATATTGAACCGACAGTACTTGCAAACTACGCCAAGCACTACAAAACAGGTGAGCCAATTCCAAAAGAGTTACTTGCAAAAGTACTTGAGTCACAAAAGTTCAACCAAGGCTTCGATACAACTGAGTATTTAGCGGCGGCACTCCTTGATATGGAATGGCACTCATTCGGTGTTGATGCCGATATCACAGACGTACAAAAGTTTGAACATGATGCGTTAGACAAACATGGTATTGCGTACTACCCCGTGCCGCCGCGCTATAAATCTTGCTACTTCAGCCACACTTTTGCCGGTGGTTACTCAGCAGGTTACTATGCTTATCTTTGGACTGAAGTATTCGCAGCAGATGCGTTTGCGCACATGACTAAACAAGGTGGTTTAACGCGCGAAAATGGTGACAATTTCCGTAAAGAGATTTTATCTAAAGGTAACAGCCGCGACTTAATGCAAAGCTATATTGAGTTCCGTGGTCAAAAACCAACTACAGACGCGTTATTAAAGCGTCGTGGTTTAGTTGAATAATCACAATGTTGTTTAGAGTATGAGGGGTAACCCTCATACTTTTTAAGTATTAATTGATTTTCCACCCCGCTTTTACTCCTATTCACCTCAAAGCAATTGTCAGTTAACTCGTTTTTGCTAATCTCAAAGAAAAACATAAGTTCACACATGAAAAACGCTTTACTTTTAGGACTTTGCTCAGCTTTAGCTGCATGTTCATCAATCCCGGATGAGCACGCCGACATTGTTATCGATAACGCTCAGATCATTGATATGCACACTGGAGAAATCGCAGCAAACCAATCACTGGCTATTCGTGATGGCATTATCATACAACGCAGTAACCAGCCACTGAGTGCCCAATATCAAAGTTCAACGCTTATAAATGCAAAAGGTCAGTATGTCATGCCGGGTCTTTGGGATATGCATGTCCATTTTGGCGGTGGTGATGAGCTTATTGAAGAGAATAAACAGCTACTGCCACTGTATTTAGCCTATGGCGTAACAACCGTTCGTGATGCTGCGGCTGATTTGAGTGAATCTGTACTTAGCTGGCGTGAACAAGTCAAACAAGGTCAGTTAGTCGGCCCGACTATTTTTACATCAGGCCCCAAACTTGAAGGAAAAGGCTCTATTTGGCCCGGCGACTTAGAAGTTGAGACGACTGAAGAAATGCATGCTGCAATGGTTCTGCTAGACAGCATGGACGTCGATTTTATCAAAATTACCGACAGCGCTTTAACGCCTGAACTTTATCTAAAGGCAGTAAAAGAGGTTAAAAAACGGGGTTATCAAATTTCTGGTCATATCCCGTTTTCGTTGTCTGTGACTGATGTCTCCAAGGCAGGTCTTGATGCGATTGAGCATATGACCTATATGCTTAAAGCTGCAGCTAAAAACGAAGCGGATATTTCCGCAAAGGTTGCCTCAAAAGAGCTAAGTTATAGCACTGCACTGCCCATTATCACCGCGCAGTTTGATAAACCAACAGCCATTGAGAAATTTACAGTTCTTGCCAACAATAACACCGCAGTGGTGCCCACCTTGATTGGTGGCAAAATAACGGCTTACATTGATGAAGATAATCATCAAGACGATGTTTTTTTAGATTATTTGGGTAAGGGTTTAAAAGCAACTTACCAGTGGCGAGTCGATAGAGCTAACAAAGACACGCCCGCACAAATCAAACAGCGAAAAGAGCGTTTTGTTAAAACCGCACAGTTACTCCCTATCGCGCAGCAAGCAGGTGTGAGTATTATTGCAGGCACAGATGCAGGCTTTTTAAATTCGTATATTTATCCGGGGCTTTCTTTACACCAAGAACTGAGTATTTTTACTGAATATGGCCTAACACCGCTGCAAACACTGCAAGCTGCAACTCTTGCGGGGCCTAAGTTTTTAAATAAACAACAGCAATACGGTGCACTTACCGAAGGCAAAGTAGCCGATCTCATTTTACTTTCAGAAAACCCACTTATTGATATTCGTAACACACAAACACTAAGTGGTGTTGTCTCGCACAGCACGTTTTACGATAGCAACGCACTCGAGCTATTAAAGCAACAAGCAAAAGCCTTTGTTGCCAGCCAACCCTAACCCCCCCATTGCCCATGACCGCGTATTATCCGTCATGGGCAATTTTAATTTTCAGCCATCTCATATACACTGCCCTTTTTGCACATAACTCGAATAACATGACCTACTTATTTGCTGTAACCCTGCTTTGGGCCTTTTCGTTTAGTCTTATTGGTGTTTATTTAGCAGGCCAAGTAGATGCATGGTTTAGTGTGTTAATGCGTATTGGCTTAGCAACTTGCGTGTTTTTGCCCTTTTTACAATGGCGAAAAACCCCTAAAGCCTTAGCACTAAAGCTCATGGCAATAGGCGCGGTACAGCTTGGTGTCATGTACAGCTTTTATTACCATTCGTTTTTGTACCTTAGTGTGCCCGAGGTACTACTATTTACTGTTATGACGCCACTTTACATCACCCTGTTAAACGATTTGCTTGAAAAACGTTTTAATGCCAAATTTTTATTCGCCGCAATGCTGGCTATTTTGGGAGCCGTCGCTATACGTTACGAGGGCGTTGATGAGAACTACCTCATTGGTATGTTAATGGTTCAGGCTGCCAATATCTGTTTTGCTACCGGGCAAGTTACCTACAAACGTTTGATGCAAGATGAGCAGCTACCGCACTCTCGGGTATTTGCTTGGTTCTTTATTGGTGCCCTAATTGTTGCACTGATTTGTTACGGTTTGTTTGGCGATACCAGCAAGCTGCCCACCACAACGATGCAATGGGGCGTACTCATTTACTTAGGCACGATTGCTTCAGGGCTTGGTTATTTCGCTTGGAACAAGGGCGCGACCATCGTCAATGTTGGTGCGCTGGCAGTAATGAATAACTTACTGATCCCCGCGGGGATCATCGTTAATATTGTTATTTGGAATCGTGATGCCGATATCACCAAGCTTGCCATCGGCGCGGCGATTATCTTATTAGCACTTATTATAAATCAGAAACTTAATAAAACTGCCATGGAGTAATGATAGGCTAAACTCTATTCGATTAGAGGAATGCTGTTATGCGCGCACTGGTTTTATGTTGTTTAGTTTTTATTATTCAAGGTTGTAAGAGTCTGCCAGAGGAGCAGGCAGTGCAAGTTGGCGCTAGGCCTTACTATTTAATCGACAATATGCCTGATGGGCCGTTAAAGCAGCAACTTGCGGCATGCGGTAATGGCCCTTTTTACAAAACTGATTTTGTCATTGGTCATCGCGGCGCCCCCATGCAGTTTCCTGAGCATAGTAAAGAGTCATATTTAGCCGCAGCAAGAATGGGGGCTGGCGTACTTGAATGTGACGTTGCCTTCACCAAAGATAAGCAACTCGTGTGTCGTCATTCACAATGTGATTTACACACCACTACCAACATTTTATCTATTCCAGAACTCGCTGCAAAATGCAGCCAGCCCTTTACCCCGGCCAAAGATGGCCAACCTGCTCAGGCTAAATGCTGTACCAGCGATATCACCCAAGCTGAATTCTTAACGTTAAAAGCAAAAATGGATGGCGCCAATCCAAACGCAAAAACGGTTGCAGAGTATTTGCAAGGGACGCCAAACTGGCGCACTGATTTATATGCAAACAGTGGTACTGTAATGACCCACCAGCAAAGTATTACGCTGTTTAAAGAACTCGGTGTGAAAATGACCCCTGAGCTAAAAAGCCCAGCAGTTAGCATGCCCTTTGATGGTTTTAGCCAGCAAGATTATGCGCAAAAATTGCTAGATGAATATCAGGCCTTAGGCGTGAATAGCCAAGATGTTTATCCGCAATCATTTAATCTTAACGATGTGAAGTATTGGCTAAACAATCACCCTGAATTTGCAAACAACAGTATTTACCTTGATGGCCGAGATGAGCAAGCACACTTTAATGCTATGGATGAAACAAGCTGGCAGCCATCAATGCAGGCTCTGTATGACGATGGTGTACGCATTATTGCACCACCAATGTGGATGCTTTTAAGCCTTGATCAGTCAGGTAAAATCGTGCCATCGCTGTATGCTACTAAAGCTAAACAAGCCGGACTGAACATCATTACTTGGAGTTTAGAGCGCTCAGGCCCATTAAATAATGGTGGTGGATATTATTACCAGTCGATTGCCCCTGTGATTAAACAAGATGGGCAAATGATGACTGTGATAGACGTCCTTGCTAAGCAAGTGGGAGTGATGGCTATTTTCTCTGATTGGCCTGCTACTCTTACCTATTACGCAAGCTGTATGCAGTACCCTGCCTCAGAGAATTAGCTGAGCATCAATAAATTTCAAGGGCTTTTACTCGTCCAAAAGGTGGGGCTGAGGTATTATTGGTTAAACCGTTTTTAGAGGATTAACATGATTATTCAACACCATAGCCACGACATAGATACCCCAACAGGTCTGATGCGAACCAGCATTTACCGCCCAGCTGTCGAAGGCCAATTTCCATGTATTATTTTCTACTCTGAAATTTTTCAAGAAACAGCCCCCATTGCACGCTCTGCCGCTATGCTCGCAGGCCATGGTTTTATCGTATTAGTGCCTGAGGTTTTTCATGAGTTAAACCCGCTCGGCACGGTACTTGCCTACGATGATGAAGGCAAAGATAAAGGCAATGCCGACAAATGGGCTAAACCACTTGAAAGCCACGATACGGATACCACAGCCCTTATCGCATTTGCCCGCGCGCAAGCGTATTGCACAGGCTATGTGGGAGCGATGGGTGTATGTATTGGTGGTCACCTTGCTTATCGTGCCGCACTCAATCCTGATATCAAAGCCGCATTTTGTTTATATGCAACAGACATACACAGTGACACATTGCCCGCACAATCAGGCAATAACTCGTTTGAGCGCATGGCAGATATACAAGGAGAAATTCACTTTATTTGGGGCAAACAAGACCCACATGTACCTAAAGAAGGCCGCCTTAAAATTTACCAACAAGCCGTTGCTACCGGAATTAATTACCAGTGGCAAGAAGTTAAAGCACAACATGCATTTATGCGCGATGAGGGAGATCGTTACGACCCAGCTCTCGCTTTAACTATGTACCAACAAGCTGTTGCATTGTTTAATCGTACTTTGCGTTAACCCTGCTTGCTTAAATACCCATCGTGGCAACTTGATTAGCAAAATAATCCTTTAAGAAATCAAGCAATACTCGCAATTTTTTGCTTCCCGCAGCCCCCGGCGGGAAGACACCATACAATTCAATATCAGCCGATTTATACTCATCAAGCACGGTACGTAAAAGCCCAGCTTTTACTTTAGGCCACGCGTCGTAAACAGGGATTTTTGCAAGACCATGCCCCGCTTCAACAAATGCTGTGCGCGCTGCGGCATTATTAGTGCTAATCCCGCCTTTAAGGGAAACATCAAAGCGACGCTTATCTTTTTCTAGGCTCAGTGTGGCGCTACTTCGCTGATAAACAACCCAAGTATGGTTCGCTAAATCATCTACGCTTTCGGGCACTGGGTGCTTGGCAAAATAATCAACAGAGCCACATATACACGTTTTCATTGTTGCCAATTTAGTTGCTTGTAAACTTGAATCAGTAAGCGCAATACCTCGGATCGCTAAATCTATCCCCTCTTTAATAATATCGACAACGTCATCGCTTAGTTGCAGATCAATATCGATTTTTGGATACAAGCGTTTAAATTGTGCAAGCGCAGGCACAATAAGCTGCAAACCAGCATTCACTGGGCAACTGAGCTTGATCACCCCGACAGGCTCATTTTTTAAGTTTTCTAGATGCAAATTAGCCGCTTGGGCATGTTCAGCAATTGCGTGGCAACGCTCATAATAAACTTTACCCGCTTCTGTTAAGGTCATTGTACGCGTTGAGCGGTTTAATAAGGTAAGCTGTAATTGCTGCTCTAGTTTCTTTAAATGATAACTCACCACAGCGCGCGAAAGACCCAGTTGCTCAGCTGCCTTCGTTAAACTCCCCTGCTGCACAATATGTGCAAATACCACCATACTTTTTAACTGTTCAAACGATACATTCATGGCATTCTCCTAAAATCTCGCTCGATTGTATCAATAATTAAACCAATGAAGTCAATTTTATCTGCGTTGTTAAACTTAGCTTTAACCCCTATAGTGATATCAACGCTATTCATTAAACAATTAACGAGGATTAATTATGTCAGCGAAGAAAATCTTAATGGTACTTACTTCACACGATGAATTAGGTGACACGGGTCATAAAACAGGGTTTTGGGTAGAAGAATTTGCAGCCCCTTATTATGCCTTTATTGATGCAGGCGTTGACGTTACATTAGCATCAGTGAAAGGGGGGCAACCGCCTGTAGACCCAAATAGTGCCGCTCCTGATGCTGCAACAGAGGCAACTAAACGTTTTGAAGAAGACAGTGCCGCAAAAACCTTAATGGCAAACAGCAAACCGTTGAGCGAAATGAATGCCGATGAATTCGACGCTGTATTTTACCCAGGCGGCCATGGTCCGCTGTGGGATTTAGTTGATAACCAAGACTCTATTCGTTTAATTGAACAGTTTTTAAACTCTAATAAGCCTGTTGGTGCGGTATGCCATGCCAGTGCCGTCTTATTAAATGCCAAAAATGCCGAGGGTAAGTCGGTAGTGTTTGACAAAAAAGTGACGGGGTTCAGTAACTCTGAAGAAGAGGCTGTACAACTAACGAATGTTGTACCACTTCTTGTTGAAGATGAACTCATTAAACAAGGTGGTCAGTACCAAAAAACCGATGACTGGGGCGTGCTGGCTATCGAAGATGGGTTATTGATCACCGGTCAAAACCCAGCAAGCTCAGAACTTGCAGCTAAAAAACTACTTACTAAACTTGGCTAAAAACGCGAGATAACAACCAGTAAACACCTTGCAAAACAAGGTGTTTACCTTCACTCTTAATACGTTATACTGATTCAGTCGAATTGATTTAAGAGCCTTCAACCATGACTGAAAAATCAGCTACTAAACTTCCCCCTATCAGCAGTAAACGGTTCGCTATTCTGGGCATAATGCTACTGTGTCTTGTACTACAAATTATCAATACACTGCCCGGTATAAACCTTAATGACTTAGGTATCTTGCCTCGCCAACTATCGGGCCTTTCAGGCATATTTTTTGCCCCCTTTTTACACGGTGGCTGGGCACACCTTTTTAGTAATTTAGTGCCCTTTGCGATTCTCGCATGGTTAGTATGTCAATACAGTGTAAAACGCTTTTGGCTGGTATTTGTCAGTACTGCATTGCTTGGAGGATTGTTAGTGTGGATATTTGGCCGCAGCAATATACATGTGGGCTTAAGTGGCGTAATTTATGGCTTGTGGGGCTACTTAATTTGCTATGGTATTATGCATCGCTCATTCAAAGCGATTCTCATCAGTATTGCTGTCGTCATACTTTATAGTGGCTTAATTTGGGGTGTATTCCCGCAGCGTATTCATATCTCGTTCGAAAGCCACTTGTTCGGCGCTATTAGCGGTGCATTTATCGGTTATCTCTTTGCAAAGCGAGACAAACAGCATCTTCGATAATTTTGAGGAGTTATGAATTTAACTCCTTAATGCTAATGTAACCATTACCACACCATGGTCGGTGCTTTGGTCGTCATAGGCAAATTGTGGATTGATTAAGTGCTGATCATAGGTGTGATAGTCAATGACTTCGTAGAAGCTACCTTGAAAGCCTGCATCAAATTCTCTAGAAAGCAAAATGTAATCAAACACCGAACTGCTGCTACCAAAGTAATGGGTTGCCTCTCTCTCATTGTCCGTTACAACATGGCGTTGATAAAGTTGCCAACTATCTTGCAGCGCATACTTGGCGGTAAACGCCTTGCTATGTCGACTAGCGGTGAATCGCAATGAGTCAGTAATTAAATGGTTCAGCACGCCATCATGCAGTTCATTATTAAAATCTCCCATCACAATAACAGGATTGTCTGTCTGTGATCTGCGATTGATAATTTCAATTAATAATAACGCCGCTTCACTGCCCCTTTGTATGCTTGACGCCCAGCGCCCTGCTACTTGGTCTTTTAGCTGCAAAAGCAGATTTTGCTCCTCGGTTTTGCTGTTATCTTCAACGCTATTAAGCAGGCTACGCTTTGATTTAAAATGCACAACATAACAATCGACATAACCAATATGTGGCACATCTATCGTGGCGCGAATAATCCGACGACTGTAACAAAACTCCCCAACAAGCCCCATTTGCTGTGCATAGTGAGGGTCGGGTTCAACCTCAGTTAAAGCCATAATTTTATAGCGAGAAGCAATTGCAACAACCGGGTCTCGATATATAAATTCATCGATAACGCTCGGCTCATCAACCACCGCAAAGTGCGCATAGCCTGCATCGTTCACTTGCTGTTTTAATGCATCAATACTAAACACTTCTTGAAAGCCAATAATATCCGGTTGCTGATTGTGAAGATAATCAGCCAACCAACGCTGCTTCTTAGCCCATTGCTCAGCACTATAAATACGCTGAAAATCATAAAACGCATCGGGGGGTGCTAAATAATTGTATAAATTAAATGTCGCTACCTTTAATTGATTAGTTGCTGTCACTGATTACCTTTTCGTGCAACCATTCGGTTGCAATTATTGCATCTTCAAAATACTTCACTTCACCCGTTGTGAACCAATTACCCACTTTGCTGGCTACTTTTTGCCACTTTTTATTACCCAGTACCGCAACACGACAAAATTCCTTGTTGTGTTTCAGCCCTAATTTAAAGTCATCCCAAGCCGCTTGTAATTCCCACCCTTCCAGTTCTGTAATATCTACATATGCTCTAATTTTTGCGCGAGGCACTGCTTTAAGTGCATTATCCACTAAAGGGGTGAGCGTTTCGTAATCAGCGTGGGTAAGCTTACCAACGACTTTAAAAGTAAGGTAAAAGGTACTACCTATGCGCTCTAAACCAATGGCCAAACCATGTTTTTTCATCTCATGCTCCTTAACAGTCGTCGACTTCGGTATTAAATTACTTTCAATTTAATTACTTAGGTACTTATTACACTCAGTAATAATGCTATTTTCTAACTCTACTTCCCTTGACTAGGTTGATCAACTAGGATGGTAATCTCGTAACAACATTCATTAAAGCACAATTTAGGGAGTTTCAATGAGTAATATCGACAGTTATACGCCACCTAAAGTGTGGCAATGGGACGCTGAAAATGGGGGTGAATGGGCTAAAACAAACCGTCCTGTAGCGGGTGCAACCCATGAACAAGACTTACCTGTTGGTAAGCATGCTTTGCAGCTGTACTCACTTGCGACACCAAACGGTCAAAAAGTGACAATTATGCTCGAAGAGCTATTAGAGCTTGGTATCGACGACGCTGATTATGATGCGTTCTTAATTAAAATAGCGGATGGCGATCAATTCTCTTCTGGCTTTGTTAGTGTCAACCCGAATTCAAAAATTCCAGCCTTAATGGATCATAGCACCACGCCAGTTACCCGCGTATTTGAATCGGGCGCTATTTTACAGTATTTAGCAGAAAAGTTTGATGCGCTTATTCCCAGCGACCATACCAGTAAAACAGAGTGTCGTAATTGGTTATTTTGGCAAATGGGTTCAGCACCCTACTTAGGCGGTGGTTTTGGCCATTTTTACAGTTATGCACCGTTTAAAATGCAATACCCTATTGACCGTTTCACCATGGAAGTAAAGCGCCAGTTAGATGTATTAAATCGTCACTTAAGTGATCATGATTACATGGCTGGTAGCGAATACTCCATTGCCGATATTGCTATTTGGCCATGGTACGGCAGTTTGGTACTGGGTTATTTATACGACGCTGCTGAGTTTTTAGATGTTGAGTCATACAGCCATGTATTACGCTGGGCAAAACAAATTGAACGTCGCCCTGCAGTTAAACGAGGTCGCCGTGTAAATCGTACGTGGGGTGATGAAGCTGAGCAACTTGTAGAACGCCACAGTAAGAACGATTTTTAACAGTGGGGCTGCTAAGCAGCCCTTTGCTACATAAATTCCTCTATCCGATTCAAAGATGAAAAAGCTCAGTAAAGAAGACATCTATCAAAGACTCAGCAATACCGAAGACGCGCGCGCCTGCAAGGCCATTGATGAGGCCGCGTGTAAGGTTGTGCCAGGTAACTTTATTACCCTTTTAGTGAGTCAACTTTTTAGTAAATTTGCCGATGCTCTGCTCAACCCAAAAGTAACCTTGCCTTGGTTATTACACAGCATTAATGTGCCCAGCAGCTTCATTGCGTGGCTGGTTCCTATTAGAGAGTCTGGCTCAATGTTGCCGCAACTTGCTATTGCCAACGTTATCCGCCAACTTAAAGTACGCAAGTGGGTGTGGGTTGTCGGCGCCATTGTGCAAGCATTATGCATTGTAGCAATGCTCATTACCGCATTAACCCTAACAGGAAGCAGTGCCGGGTATGCCATTCTCACTCTTTTAGTTGTGTTTAGCCTTGCTCGGGGCTTTAACTCTATCGCCGCTAAAGATGTACTTGGAAAAGTGATTCCCAAACAGCAACGTGGCAACATTAGTGGTCTTGCCGCCAGTTTTGCAGGCTTTGCGACACTTACGTTTGGTTTAGGCTTATGGTATTTACAAACGTTAGGCTACGAAAATGGTGTTTATGTTGCGTTGATGCTGGCAGCCCTCATGTGGATATTTGCTGCCCTGAGCTACAGTCGCATCAAAGAATATGAAGGAGCGACTGAAGGAGCTAAAAATGGTTTATTGCATGCGTTTAAGAAACTAAAGCTACTGTACGAAGATAAACAATTTGCCCACTTCATTGTTACGCGTGCTTTATTGCTTTGCTCTGCACTTAGCGCTCCTTTTTATATTGTTTTAGCCAGCGAACAAGCTTTTGATTTTTCTTTGCTTGCTACTTTTATGGCCCTTTCTGGGCTTGCAAGTCTCGTGTCAGCACCCATTTGGGGTAGGTTGAGTGACCTATCAAGTCGACGCGTTTTAATTTTTGCAGCCATGTTAGTCACTCTCAATGGCTTAGCCGTTTATTTAATCGCACACTTTAGCCCTGCAACCCTCCGTGAGTTTTGGCTTCTCCCGTTATGTTATTTTTTGCTCACTGTTGCTCATCAGGGAGTTCGTCTTGGTCGTAAAACGTACTTGGTAGATATGGCTGAAGGCAACAAACGAACCGATTATGTATCGGTGAGTAATACGGTGATCGGTCTTATATTATTGGCACTTGGGAGTGTTGGCTTATTAAATGCGTATTTAAGCACCGCAGAGCTGATTCTATTTTACAGTGTGCTGGGTATTGCTGGCGCTATCAGTGCTTGGTTTTTACCTGATGCCTAGACCCCGCCTCAAAAAAAACGCATAATCATGCCGTTTTTATTACATAAAAAGGATTTATCATGAAAAAGCTCTGCTTAGTACTTGCGGCTACACTTGTTTTATCAGCGTGCAGTACAAGTGTACCTATTCGTAACTTCGACAGTAACCCTGTCCCACAAACCGCCAATAAAACACACACTGCTGACAGCGTTAAAACAAATATTCTCAAAGCATGTATGAAACTTGGCTGGACATGTCGCGCGAGCGAAGACGGTAAAATATTAGGAAAGCTTGATATTAGAAAGCACCAGCTGCGTGTTGATATTAACTACAACGCCACTGAGTACTCAATTGATTACAAAGACTCAATCAACTTAGATTATGATGGCGATAAAATTCACCGCCAATACATTAACTGGGTTTCAAACTTAGTCAGAAATATTGATGCAGAATTAGCTTATTAATAAAAAGGCGACCTAAGTCGCCTTTTTTAGTCGCTTTTTAAATGTTCATCAAAGAAATCTAAAAACGCTTTTAATGTTGTAATACGATAAGGCTGATGTGACAGATAATGATCTCCCTCTTCGAGTTCAATATACGTGACATTTTTTCCTTCATCGCTCAGCTCATCTTCCATTTCACGGCTATGATAAACAGGCACAACGTTATCGTCTGAACCATGCACGAGCAAAACTGGACGGTTAATTTGCTTTGCAAAATTAACCGGTGAGTATTTTGCCAACTCATCGTCGTCGGTACCAAATTGCTTACGCACAATTTCTTTATTTGTAAAGTAACGCGCTTTACTCACAATGCGTTCTAAATCGGTGACACCCGCAAAACTCGCGGCACATGTAAATGTTTCAGGATGCTTAACAACAGCCATCAACGCGGCGTAACCACCATAACTTGCACCGCCGATGCAAATTTTATCTTTATTAGCGATACCTTGTGAAACTAACCAAAGAGCGGCATCTTGCAAATCATCTTGCATTTTTTTACCAAACCCTTGCACTGCTGCCATTTCAAATTCATGGCCATACCCACTTGAGCCTCTAAAATTCGGTTGTAAAACGGCATACCCATTGTATGCAAGTAAAGCAGTCCAATAATCAAAACCTGAGTAGTCACGCGCCATAGGTCCCCCATGAGGGAATATAATTGTTGGTAACGTATCCCCTTCTTTATAGCCCACGGGCAAGGTTAAGTACCCTTCAATCGTTAAACCATCACGTGCCTTATAACTAATTTTTTCTTTCCCTGAATAAACACTGTCATCAATATCTGGGTACGCGCTGGCAAACACGGTGAGTTCATTGGTGTCACGGTTACCAAGCATATATGTTCCTGTGCTTCCATCACCTGTCAGGTAAAGTACATATTGGCGCTGGTTTTCACTGGTATCGATTATATCAATATCAAACTTATCAGCCGGTAACACCGCACGCAGTGATGTATACAGCTTATTTAAATCGTCATCCCAATAACGGATCCCTTCTTCAATATTTGAATGAGTAAACCCTGCAACTTCGCCCGTCAGAGGAGAGTAAAAAATCCCTCCATCAAAGTCGTAATTATCATCACTAAAAACGAGCTCTTGCTTTTTCGTGGTTAAATCCATTTTAAATAATGCGTCATAGCCATTTTGAAGCGCTTTAAAATAGATAATATTGGGGTCTTTATCAAAGCCTAATATTGTCACACTCTCTTGGCTAAATGCTTTAAATTTGAATAATGAGCGGCGGTCTAATGAACCTTCGTCATACAGGAAATATTCAAATTCATCTTCATCCATTTTTCGAGCAATACGCACATTACCTTGACGGTCAGCTATCCAATCGGTCACTTTGCTGCGCTCGCGTTGAACTCTTTTCTTTCTTAGCGTGTTAAGATCGAGCTCATAGACTCCTGGTGTATTTGCTATTTCAAAGTCGCCTTGAATCAAGATTTTATCTTTTTTGTCAGGTAAAAAACTTATAACTTGATCAGCAAACTGGGGTTGGCGCTCATCACGTCCATAGTTAGGCTTAATGGCAAGCTTTGCTTTGCCTTTATCATTAATATTGTACGCATAAAGGCGAGTAGATGAATATTTAGGGCCGCCAATTTGACGTTGTATATAGCGTGCACCGAGAAGTAATACCTCATCGTTTGCCCACGTATACCAATCAAAGAAAATCGTATGATTATCAGCGCGAATAATGGGAACAGCTTCTTGTGTTTTGCGGTTGTACACCATTAACACCAGCTCACCTTTTATATTACGAATAAAGGATAAGTGCGTGCCACTTGGTGACAATTTAACCTGGCTGGTAGATCTTAATGAAGCAAATGATTCAACAGACAGTGACGGCTTTTCTTCTGCGCGAGCAGTCAAGCACAGTACTACAAAAATACTTAGCATTAAGTATTTCATATAAAAGTCCTTTTTTTTAAAATTGTTAAATGAGCATAACATTAAGCATTTAAAAAATGCGAACAGAAATTATAGCAGCGTTGCAACCGTTCTATTAAAGCGAACGTATCACTCAATTTTTACCATTATTATTTCATTCATACCCTCATTATAATCGTTACATCAATTCAGTTTCTTAGGTGACATGATGAAAAAAGTACTTGTGTTAAATTCATCTTTAAATGGTGAACAAGGTAATTCGACTAAACTTAGCCAGCTATTTGTTGAGCAACTATCAAGCAAACAACAAATTGCTGTCACCACTCGCGATTTAAGCAACGATGCTATTGCTCACTTAACGCAAACAGAAATGGCAGCATGGATGACTGACGCTAACGAACGTAGCGACGAGCAAAAAGCACTGGCGGCTATCTCTGACGAGTTAATTGCAGAACTTACTGATAACGAATTAATTGTTATTGGTATGCCTATGTATAACTTTGGTATTCCATCAACATTCAAAGCATGGATTGACCGTATCGCACGCGCTGGTATTACGTTTAAATACACAGAGCAAGGCGCTGTCGGTTTGCTTGAAAACAAAAAAGTCGTTGTACTCGCTGCTCGTGGCGGTATATACCAAGGCACCGACATGGATACACAAACTAAATACTTAAAAGATGTACTTGGTTTTGTGGGTATCTCAGATATTAACTTTATCTATGCCGAAGGCTTAGCAATGCCGGGAGCAGAGCAAAGCTTGCAAGCTGCAGAGCAACAAATTAGTTCATTTACAGATAACCTGTAAAAATGAGGCGGCCACGATGACAGTGGCCGCTTTTACTTTTAGATACTCGCCATTCAATCGTACACATCGCCATAATCAACTATTTCTCTCCTTGAATAATCATATCTGCGTTCTCATACGTATCAATCACGTGTTCAAGCAATTAACTATCAAGCTATGCCCACTGCAGGGAAACAAAAAATCAATATAGTATGGTTTAAACGTGATTTACGGCTTTCTGATCATGCACCACTCGCACAGGCCGCCGATTCACCTTTACCCTGTTTGCTTATCTATAATTTTGAGCCAATTTTGTTAGATGATCCTCATTATAGCCACCGTCACTGGCGATTTGTTTATCAGTCATTATGTGATCTCAATGCACAGCTAAAAAAACAACAAGCCGAAATTGCAATTTACAATCAAGACATGATCGCCTTGCTTGAATCTTTATCTAATGAGTTTGATATTAAGGCCATATACAGTCATCAAGAAATTGGCTTACTCAATACCTTTGAACGTGATAAAGCAGTGCATAAATGGCTCAAAGAAAAAGCTATTGTTTGGCATGAAACGCCCTTAGGCGCAGTCGTAAGGGCACGACCAGCACAATTTGATTGGCAGCAGCATTGGCAAACCGTGATGCAGCAACCTTTAATCACGCCTAACTGGCATTCTTTTAATGCTATTTTACCTTCGGGCTACAGTGCTTGCGAGCATGTAAAACAGTATCAAACAAATGATGAGCAGTTTCAGCACGGAGGACCCCACGCAGCCAGAGCCGTATTAAAAAGCTTTATAGAGACAAGAGCTCAGAGCTATCAACAAGGTATTTCGAGCCCATCAAAAAGCAAAGAGTCGTGCTCACGTCTTTCACCCTATTTAGCATGGGGAAACTTAAGCCTTCGTCAAGTGTATCAAACTCTCAGATACTACTTACCCAAACGCCCTTCGAGTTGGCGCCGTTCGCTGCATGCATTCGAATCACGATTGCATTGGCACTGTCATTTTATGCAAAAGTTTGAAACTCAATGCAGCATGGAGTTCGCACCGCAAAATCCTGCGTATCAACACTACCCCTATCGAAATGACGACAAGGTTAGCGAGCACCTATCACGGTTTGAACACGGCAACACAGGCATCCCGCTTATTGACGCCTGTATGCGATGTCTTGCAGCTACAGGCTATATTAACTTTAGAATGCGGGCGATGTTAGTCAGCTTTATGACCCATCATTTAAATATTCACTGGCATTGTGTCAGTCTTATATTGTCGCGCTACTTTTTAGATTTTGAGCCCGGGATTCACTATCCTCAAATACAAATGCAAGCCTCTGTCACTGGCACTAATACGATTCGACTGTACAACCCCATAAAACAATCTGAAGATAAAGACGCAGACGGCATATTTATTAAAACATGGTGCCCAGAGCTTAGTAATTTACCCATCGAATATATCCACCAGCCATGGCAACAGCCACCAATGGAAGCGTTATTTAATAATTTTAAATTGGGTGAAGATTACCCTGAGCCCATGGTTGATTTAACGCAAGCAGCAAAGGAAGCCCGCGAAAGGTTGTGGGCGTTTAGAGAGCGTGATGATGTAAAACATGGTGCCAGAGCGGTACTCAAAAAGCACATCCTCAGTTTACAAAGGCAACACAATGGCACATAAAAAAGTGAACTTACCGACAAAAATATGCCCTGTATGCCAGCGCCCTTTTGCATGGCGTAAAAAATGGCAACGAGACTGGCAACACGTTAAATACTGCTCAGAACGTTGTAAATACACTAAAAACAAAGCGGAATAAAACAATTTAAAAGGAGGCTTAAAGCTCACAAAGCAAACAGTTATCCTGTTATACTCACGGTGTGCGCACACTACAGCACAACCAACGTGTTACTCATAGCACGTTAAAATCCTGATTTATCACTGCTTAACATTCAGCACTTATTAACACCTTTTACTATGCATCACTTTACAGCGTAGGCTTTCGCTTGCCTGTGAGTCCTTTTCGAGTTTATTAACACATGCGTTAATGAACATATAATCAAGGTTGTAGCATGAATAAATTAAAGATCGGCGTCATTGGCACTTCACGCAAAACAGATGAACGACGTTACCCTATTCACCCAGAGCACTTAAAACGGATTCCTGAAGAACACAGAAAGCAGCTTATTTTTGAACAAGGCTACGGAAAAGACTTTAATATAACAGATGATGAAATCGCAGCGCTTACAGGCGGTATCGCCTCTCGCAGCGCACTTTTAAAAGACCTTGGTACAGTGATTATCGCTAAACCCGTTATTGCCGATTTAAACGAATTAAAAGAAGGCGGGACTCTGTGGGGGTATGCTCACTGTGTTCAACAACGCGATATTACCCAAGCAGCATTAGATAGAAGATTAACCTTAATAGCCTTTGAAGATATGTTTGTTTGGTCACCAAATGGGCATGCGGGTCGTCACACTTTTTATAAAAACAACGAAATGGCTGGTTACTGCGCCGTTATCCATGCATTGCAATTAAAAGGGGTTGACGGTCATTACGGAAATCAACGCAAAACCGTTATTTTTAGTTTTGGTGCTGTTAGTCGTGGCGCAATTTATGCGTTACAAGCTCATGGTTTTAGAGACATTACAATTTGTATTCAACGCCCTGATCATGAAGTTCGTGAAGAGGTTTTAAACTGTCATTACGTTAAAGTACGTCAAGGCTCTGAGGGAGAAGCCCGGATGATGGTCGTAGAACACGACGGAACACACAGACCCTTAATCGACCTCATTAGTGAAGCCGATATTATTGTTAATGGCACTTTTCAAGAAACAGCGAACCCAGTGCATTTTGTGATTGAGTCAGAGGCTGACTGCCTTAAACCGAATAGCTTAATTATAGATGTAAGTTGCGATGAAGGTATGGGGTTCTTTTTTGCTAAACCCACGTCATTTGCCGAACCAATGTTTCGTTATAAAACCATTGATTATTACGCTGTTGACCACACGCCTAGCTATTTATGGGAAAGTGCAACACGTTCAATCTCTGCTGCGTTAATTGTTTATTTACCCAGCGTGTTAGCGGGAAGAGCGCAATGGCAAAAAGATGAAACAATTCGACGCGCCATCAATATTGAAAACGGAATAGTAAAAAATAAGGCTATTTTGTCATTCCAAAACCGCCAGTTAACATCGCCCTATCAGGTCCTCTAAATTTACAAAATAAATCGACGTTATTTTTATGTGGTGTTAATTGCCCCAACTTAAGTTGAACGCAAACAGCAAAATAACGTCTTACCAATCAGCTAACGCCATACTAACTTGTTCATAGCAAACGGCTTGTGCACAGTCACCTTGGCCTTTAAGTTGCAACGTATCGTGTAAGTGACACTTTTTTTGGCGAAAACCATGAAAGCATTTCACACTCGCCGAAATAATTACAAAGGAGATGACTATGACGATTAAAAAAACCGCACATTCAAGCTGGTCTGGCGACATTAAATCAGGTAAAGGAAGTATTAGTACCCAAAGCGGTGCTTTAGATAAACAACCGTATGGGTTTAATACCCGCTTTGAGGGCAAGGCTGGTACGAACCCCGAAGAATTAGTTGCAGCAGCACACAGTGGTTGCTTCAGTATGGCACTGTCGCTGGCATTAACAGAAGCAGGGTATACTGCCGATGACATTACAACCAAAGCCACCGTCAGTCTTGATGAAGTCGATGATGGTTTTGAGGTCAGCCACATCGCTCTTGAGGTAACAGCAAAAATAGCTGATATCTCTGAAGAGACGTTTAACGAGCTGTGCCAGCAAACTAAACAAGGTTGCCCTATATCAAAACTCATGAATGCAGAAATTTCCCTTAGCCAAAAATTAAATTAACTAAACAAAAACGCCACTTCATTGAAGTGGCGTTTTTACGTTTGCAAATGATTACATATTTCCGAGCTTTATCATCATCGCGGTGTACATTTTTAAATTCAGCGCTAATTGCTGTTCAGTAATAAACTCATGTTCTGAGTGACCCGTGTATTTTTTACCTGGCATTGATGGCCCAAACGATACAGCATTATCAAACAGCTTTGCATTTGTGCCCCCGCCAATCGACACAAACCCCGCGTCTTCATCACCCGTAAAGTGCTTAAAAATATCCAATAAAGCTTGTGCATGCGGTGCGCTGTCTAACAGCATAGGCGTGCCAATAACAATATCAGTGTCTTTTAATGTCACGTTATTACGTGTTTGCCACGCAGTCAGCGCATTATTAATTTGCTGCTTTAATACGTCTTCTTGCTTTCCGACAGGGCGACGCATATTAACCGACAGCTTAATTTCATTCCCATCACGTGATAACAATGTTGGCGACACAGTCATAGGCCCCATAAAATCATGTTGATAAGCAATTTCACCAAACTGAGCGCCATATAAGTCAAGGCCAATTAACTGGTTAATAAACTCGATTGCTTGACCGTCGCTGTTGTTTTCAAGGTCTAGTCCTTTAAATATTTCAGCAAGATGCGCTATGGCATTTTCGCCCGACTCCGGCTCAGACGAGTGAGCTGAGGTCCCTTTTACTTGCACCAATAAACCTTCTTCTTGTTCTTTTATCGCCACTTTCACGTTTTTAAGTTTACCAACGTTATCGTGTAATTTTGCCACAGTCGCGGCATCCGCATTATGCACTAACACACTGGCATCTTCTGGTATTTGACTTACAAAAGCACCGCCTTTTAAATCAGTGACATATAAGCCTGTTTGCGCTGAAGTGGCTGAAAATGTTGGCGCAATTAAACTCCAGCCTTTTTCTGCCACTACGACCGGATACGACGCATCAATCGTCACCGCATACTTAGGTTGCTGGTAGGTTTTCATAAACTCTTTAAGTGGCGCCCAATCCGACTCTTCAGCAAGGTATACCATCAGTTCAATACGGTTATTTAGAGTAACCCCTTTATCTTTAATGGCTTTCATTGCATGGAGTGCTGTGGCAATTGCGCCTTTATCATCCTCAGTACCACGGGCAATCAGCTTTCCAGGTTCAGAGGTTTTATCCATTTTAAACGGGCTTTGTTGCCATTTACTGGCATCAGCAGGTTGAACATCCCCGTGCGTAACAATCGTTACTTTCTCAGCTTGGTTGCCCATGCCTATTAATACTGTGTAGCCTAAATCTTGATAATCAAAACCAAACTGCGCCGCTTTCATTTTTAAAAATGATTTAAAGCCAATAAAGTCTGGATTATCGGGCGTAGCTAGGCCCTCTTTATTGACCGTTGGATACGAAACTAGATTTTCGAGGGTATGAATTTGTGCTTGTTGATAGCGCTCGACCGCATAGTTAGCCAGTTGTTCACTTTGTTCAGCGATGGCAGCCTGACCAGAAAAGGCACTAAATAAGAATGCAGCAAGTAATGAATGTTTCAAGATAAGCTCCAGAGTTTTAGAAGGTTTTCGCAAGTAGACCTTGATTGTAACGGTTATAATCGCGACATGATATCTCTTGTGCGACGAAAACTGCTCGGCTTCTGAGCAATTGCTCTGTACAATACTGACTGGCCTATCCCATAACTTACAAAGTACCATGAACCGTAGAAAAAAGATCTTCACTAAACTGAAACAAAAAGACAAACGCGCCAATGCTAAATTACACAAAAGCAGTAAGCCTGCGTATGTTTCAAAAGCTGAGCGTGAAAAACTAGCGCAACAAGAAAATGAGATGTAGCCGCGATTTTACATCACATAATTTTTTAGCATAAACCTGGGGCACATCTCATCCCCGCTATTTTTAGGTCGTGCTTTAGCGCGTCTTTATTTTGCCCTAAAGCAACACCTGCTAGCACGCTACCTATTTACTCAATATCAATTAAACTCAAAATGCGCAATTTCAATCAGGTAACCATTTAAGGGTCATGACACACTTAACACACTTCTGAATAAGCATTAACGAGTCATCATGAAAACGAAGCAACAACAACGTATTGAGCATGTTTGTGATTATATTAGTCAGCATCTCAATGACTCTTTATCACTCGACACCTTGAGTGATGTAGCCTGTTGTTCAAAATATCATTTTCACCGTTTATTTGCCGCTTCAGTGGGAGTCAGTGTGACTAAGTACACGCAACTTGCTCGCTTAAAACGTGCATCATTTCGACTAGCATTTGAGCATCAAGTCAAAGTGATTGATATTGCACTCGAAGCACAGTTTGATAGCCCAGAGGCATTTAGCCGCGCCTTTAAACGCACTTTTACACAGTCTCCTAGTGAATTCAGAAGCAAACCAAACTGGCCTAACTGGCACTCTCAGTTTGAATTTTCTTTACCTGATAAAAAGGACTGTTTTATGAATGTAAACATTGTCGACTTAAAAGCCCAGCCCGTTGCTTTATTAACCCATCAAGGCGCTGCAAATACCCTTATGAATACCGCCGCACATTTTATTGATTGGCGAAAAAGCTCAGGATTATCACCGGTTAAAACCAGCAACACCTATGGTATTCCATACAGTGACCCTGCAACAACTGAAGATCATGCCTTTCGTTTTGACTTTGCCGGCAGCATTACAAAGCCAATTCCTGATAACCCACAAGGAGTCAGAAATGGCGAGATCCCAGCGGGACGCTGTGCCGTAGTGCGCCATAATGGTTCACACGATACGATTAGCGATACAGTGTATTATTTATACCGCGAGTGGCTACCACAAAGTGGTGAAGAAGTGCGTGATTTTCCGTGTTTCTTTCATTACCTCAATTTAATTCATGAGGTGGATGAATGTGATTTGCAAACTGATATTTATTTGCCGATTAAGTGACACGAAGCGTGTAAGCAGGTTGTAGGCGCGATTTGACATCGCGCCTACAAATACAAAACCCCTTGCCTAAAACCGATAACTGATACTGGCATTATAGGAGCGACCTTGTCCTGCTAGCTGCTCAAAGCCAGTGCGCATATCGTGCTTATAATTAGCAATATTCACTCCGCCAAGTGGCTGCTGATAATACGCATCAAGTAAGTTGGTAATTGCTAACTTAAAGGTTAAATTTTGCCATGTTTTTTTACTTGAGATAGCTAATAAATTGTAGCTATCGGTTTGATTTTCTAATCGGCGCTCATCCACCTTGTCTTTACTGTCAACCCATTGCCAACTCAGGGTACTTTCCCAGCCTTTGTATGCGTGTTCAAGGCTTAGCTCTGTGTGCCATGGCATAATTTGGTATAAATCTTCGTGGCTGTCATCGCGCTCGCCATAATTGCTGGTAAACGCTCCTTTTAACTGCCATTTACCTGCTTGCTTCGAATTATACAGCTCAATAAGGCCTGCTAATTTTAGCCCATACAACGTCGCATCTAAATTAGTAAAAGTAAGAATATGTCGCTTGGTATGAGCACTGTCAGTGCGGTTAAAGCTTTGCGTCACTTCAGCATCAATATAGTCATTTACCTGCGTGTACCAGGCATTCGCCGTTATTTGCCAGCTATCATCTTTTGCCAGCTTAGTGTAGCTAGCGCTTAGCGTATGAGCGGTTTCGGCTTTTAAATCAGGATTACCAATGTAGCCATTACCATCACCAAACCAGCCAATCATGGTACTTGCCATAGTGCCAACACCCCAGCTGTAACGCTCATATAAATTAGGGGCTCGGTTTTTACGAGCAAAACCAAATTGCAGCTCATCATTGCGACTTATTTGGTAGCGTGCAAGCAGACTAATATCAACTAAAGTATCGTCACGTTTGCGATCCCGCTGATTAAATTCCATCGCAGCCTGTGCATCGGTTTTTGACATGTCCATCATTGAGTTCATATGACCCACACCGCCCATAGCCCCTTTGTTATAGGCTTGTACGTCGCCTGTATTTGTTGTTACCTGTTCAATACGCATGCCTGCCGACAGCCACCATGCTTGATTAACTTGACTTTCATACTCTGCGAATGCACCCAGACGATTACGTTTACCATCATTAATATTTACGTATTCGTTCGGCCCCATCATCATTGACCCTTCAACAGCAGGCCACCAATCATCGATACGATAACTGTAATATTCGTGCCCAAACAAAAGTGACGATTCTGCAGATAAGTCTAAACGCCAGTGCAACTGATAACTGTAGTCTTGTGCGTCGGTATTCATAGGCATCATGCCGGGTTTCTCTGTACTAAAAAAACCCATTTTGTGTTTTACATCATGCGCATTCACTTGCACCTGCAAATCACCATTTTCAAGCTCTCGTTTATACTGAGCAACTAAGCCATAGCTGGTGTTATCGGTCATATCCATGTATTGATTTGGAAAACCCTGATAGGGAATTTTTTGATGACTAAATTTTACTATAACCTGCTGTTTATCATCACGAATAGCACCTGTTAATGCATGATTTTGCACACGATATAACGTGTCGAGTACACGCTCCCCATGACCATCGTTATAACTGTTAGCCTCTTCAAAGCTGCCTTGATAAGACACGCTTACATTGTTGCTCGCAATACCCATACCTAGCCCATAGGCTTGGCTGTCGCTAACGCTTTTATATTGTGCGGTGGTATAACCTGAGCGCCAAGTGAGCTGTTCCGAATCGCTAAACTCGGGCGCAATAGTATTCACACGAATAACCCCGGCAATATTATCGCCCCCGCTGCTAACCGGTGATACCCCCGCAACAACACTGTACGATGTTACTTGATTAGCAGAGACATAGGACAAGGGTGGGTTCATTTGATTAGCGCACGCCGCAGTGACATCCGCACCATCCACTAATACTTTAACCCTGTCTCCCATCATGCCATTTAATACAGGTAAGCTTGATACACCACCCGCCGCTGAAAAATCAACGCCTAAATCAGATAACAGTGAATCGGCAGAGCCAAGCAATTGATGACTATTTTGGGCATGACCTTGCACTTCGATCACTTCAATCGAATCATCAGCAACAGCAGAGACACTTAAAATAGCGCAAATCAATGCAGCAACTTTAGTAACTAAAAAACGAGGGGGAGTTAAATGCGTGTTCATAAGTCTATAAAACAAAAAGTTAATTTATAAACCGATTATAAAACGCATTAATTTGGCTGAACACGTGACATATTGTCGCACCCGCTGCGCAGTCAAAACTTACAGAATACAAAAAATACGTAAAATACTAGCGTAATACCACCAACGGAATACGGCTATCTTCAAGCATTTTTAATGTGGTGCTGCCCAAAAAGAATTGTCGCCATTTAGAGTGACCAAATGCCCCCATCACCATAAGATCAACGGCATGGTCGCTTTTATAACGCCATAACGCCTCATATACATCGCCATCGAGCATGCGTGCTCTCACATTAAACCCATGCTCTGCTAAGCGTGCCGATGCGATGTCCAGCTTATCTTGGCAATGACCATCATGCTTATCGACCATGACTAAATGACAACCTAAGCCTTTTAAAATCCCCCCTTTAATAATTTGGCTTATTGCTTGGTCAGTACTGTCACTGCCATCGTAAGCCAGCATAAAATTAGTGGGAGCATGAAACTGCGGCGGCACAATTGCCACAGGAGTATGAACTTGACGAATTAAGGTTTCGATATGCGACCCTAGCATCTTAAAATTATCACCGTGTCCTTTTCCTGCGCGGCCAATAATCATTACTCTGGCACTGTCTTCGTGTGTCAGTAACGCATCGACTAAATTCATTGAAAGCTGTTGTTTTTCAACAGCGGTCAGCCCTGCATGCTCAGCTTTCTTTACAGCTTCCTCTAACAGTAAATGGCCATGTTGAGCAGCGACTTTATTGCGCTCTTGTTCAAGTTTGGCAAGCTGTTCAAGTAATGATGTTTGCGAACCTAAGCCAATAATCGCCGTAAGGTCATCACTACCCTGTTGCAAAGGAGGCTCTAGCGCATGTAAAAAACGTATGGGGTGCGAAGTACGTTTGGCTATCCAAATAGCAGCCTCTGTCACTGCACTGGTGATAGTTGAACCATCAATACAGGCGAATATCTTTTCCATTGCCACTCCCTCCAAAGCCAAGTCTATATACACAGTATAGTTGGGATTTATATTTGTATTTATTTTGAAATGCTCAGCCTTAAGAAGTTCAACTTTATTCGTTATAGCAAACTAATATAGAACGTTCCAAAAAGTGCTGGTTTACTCTATTTTATTTGTATTACAATAGCGCATAGCACCTCTTATCATCAGAACGCAACATGGTTCTGGCATTTTCTATTTCTCTTAAAACATGTTTTAAAGGAGTTACATGACTAACGTCACCAAAACTCAAGGCCGCGAAAGCACCTTTACAATCTTAATCGTATTAGCCTTAGGAACATTTATTCTTGGCCTCTCTGAGTTTTCAATGATGCCAATGCTGCCGCTTATTAGCGAAACATTTTCATCAACTCCGGCACAAAGTGGGTATGCCATTAGCGCCTATGCTATTGGTGTGGTGGTGGGTGCGCCACTTTTTATGATCACCACAGCCAATATGCGAAAACGTAATGCCCTACTTATGTTTGTTACTATGATGTTTTTATTCAATGGCTTAAGTGCTTTTTCACATTCTCTTGAGCAATTGATTTTATTTCGCTTTTTAAGTGGCTTGCCCCATGGAGCCTATTTTGCCGCCGCTATTTTACTGGCCGCCGACATTGCCCCTGCCGACAAACGAGCCAGCTTTATGTCAAAAGTATTTATGGGCTTAACCGTGGCGACCATCGTGGGTGTACCAATGGTGACGTTAGTGGGACAAAACTTTAGTTGGCGCTATTGTTTAGCTGGCACCGCAGTGCTTGCTCTTGTTGCCTTAGTGCTAATTGTAAAATACGTACCAAACGTTAAGAACTCATCACCCACTTCAATTCTAGATGAATTAAGTGTGCTGAAAAACAAGCTAGTATGGACTATTTTAGGCATCATTATTATTGGTTTTGGCGGCGTATTTTGTGTTTACACTTACATTGCCGACACTATTTTAATTGTGACTCATACGCCCGCTTACACTATATCAATCGCTATGATCATGTTTGGTATTGGCTGCACCTTAGGCAACTATGTGTTAGGAAAGGCAGCCGACCATTCACCACTAAAAACCACAGGGGCAGCACTTATAGGTGCCGTCGTATTTGCAGCAAGTTATGTCAGTGCCAGCCACAATATTTGGCTACTTTATGCGGTGATTTTCTTTATTGGTTTTAGTGTTGGTTTGGGTACTGTTATTCAATCACTATTAATGGATGTATCACCACAAGGCCATGCCATGATAGGTGCACTCGTACAATGCGCATTTAATACAGCCAATGCCATTGGCCCTTGGCTTGGTGGTATGGCCATTGCCCAAGGTGCATTGCCCAGTCAAACGGGTTATGTCTCGGCAGCCCTTTTTTTAGGCGGCTTTATGATGTGGTCATTAAGCGCAATACAAATGAAAAAATTACGCGTTGAAAGTTAACCAGTTAGTCAAATTTGTAGCCGCGATTTCATATCGCGTAGAAGGAGTGGCGTTTAATCAAGAATGGCTTACCATTCGGCGTTAAAACGCCTCCTTCAACTTGCTACTCTCTTTTTATTCATCCCGAAATACCTCTTCGATTCTTACGTTAAATACACTTTATAAAAACGTATATACACTCGATATGTTGACTTTTTTGTTTCAAAAAAGGCAACACACTTGCCGTCAATCTCATAATATAGTATTAATCAAGAGTGTGCGTGGCATGAACAAAATCGGTCCAGGCGATTAATTTTAATAAAAAGAAGATAACACTATGAGTACGGCGCTGTTTTTCGTTGGTGAGTGGCAAGTTACCCCCAGCACAAATTCAATACGACGTGGCGAGCAAGTAAAACACATCGAGCCAAAAGCAATGGATGTATTATTGCTGCTATGCGAAAAACAAGGTGAACTGTTAACCAGCGATGAAATTATCAATCACTGTTGGCCAAATGTAGCGCTTGGCGATAACCCGCTACATAAAGTGATCACGCAGCTACGCAAAGCATTTGACGATAAAGCCAGTGATCCGCAGTACATCGAAACCATTCGTAAACGCGGTTACCGCGTTATTGCCGAAATCAACTTTGTGCTCAACGAAGAACAAAAAGCCAGCCAAACCAGTTGGCAAGGTGATTCGCCTTTTGTTGGCTTAAGTGCGTTTGCACCTGAGCAAGCCGATGTGTTTTTTGGCCGTAATAAACAAATAGAAACCTTATTACACAGGGTATCGGCTCAAATAGAGTTTGGTCGCGCGTTTTGCTTAATATTGGGGGCCAGTGGTTCAGGTAAATCGTCGTTAGTTAACGCAGGTGTATTGCCCGCTTTAATGTCGAGTAATGGCTACGATGGCATTAGAGTACACAGTTACTGCCAACTCGACTTTGCCGATGTGAGTAAAGAGCGCTTACTCCTTGATTTAGCCTCAACCTTGCTCGATTTAGAAATAAACGACGCACCTGTACTTCGCGATATAAGCGCCGATACACTGGCTGAATTGTTATTAACAGATCCAGAACAGGTTATTACCCGCTGTAAAGCAGCCCTTGCAACGCTAAATACAGAGCACACTACGCCCTATTTATTTTTATTTATCGACAGGCTCGAAGTGCTATTGTCATCACCGGTATTTAGCGACGACGAGCGCAGTCAGTTTTTAAAACTCATAGAATGCTTAGCGACAAGTGGCTGCATGATCATTTTTAGTGCCTGTCGTAATGACTTTTACCCACAAGTAGTGAGTCAACCAAGTTTAATGGCAGGTAAAGCCAATGGCGCACATTTTGACTTATTAGCGCCAACGCGCTCTGAGCTTAAGCAAATGATCCGTTTGCCAGCACTTGCAGCAGGCTTAAGTTGGCAACATCACCCAGAGCATCACACACCGCTTGATGAACAACTTTGTAACGACACCGCCAATAACCCAGATGCATTGCCAATGCTGCAATACACGTTGCAACAGCTTTACTTGCAGCGCAGCCCAGACAACGAACTGCTGTTTACTGAATACCAAGCCCTAGGCACCATCGAAGGAGCCATCGGTCAAAAAGCCGAACAGGTATTTTGCCAATTACCCAAAGAACAACAAACTGAACTTGCCGCAGTCCTTTCAAAGCTGATCACGCTAAACCCAGATGGCGAAACACTCACCAGCCGCGCAGCACGTTGGAGCGAATTAACCAGCCCAGCTGCAACCAAACTTGTTCAGGCTATGGTCGACAGCCGCTTGTTTGTATCGCACCTTAAAAATGAGCAAGCCTGCTTTAGTCTTGCCCACGAAGCGTTGCTGCGCCATTGGCAACGCGCTATCGATTGGGTGCAAGAACACCAACAAAGCTTAGCAATAAAGAGCCGCGTGCAACTAGCTACCGAGCGTTGGCTGCTTGAACAAAAACACAGCGACTTTTTATTAGCCCAAGGCAAACCGCTGCAAGAAGCACACAGCCTAGTTAAAAACCCTATGTTTAGCTTATCAAGCGACGAACAAGCGTTAATTAAAGCTTCTAGCAATAAAGCGAAACGTAAAAAACGCGTGTTACAAATAACGGTGGCTGCACTTGTTTGCTTAACCTTTATTGCCACATTTATGAGCGTGCGCAGCTACCATGCAGAGCAAGTAGCAAAACAAAAACGCCAAGAAGCTGAGAGTTTATTGGGTTTTATGGTCGGTGAATTTGCCGACAAACTCAGAAGCGTTAATCGTATGGATTTACTGGATGGTATTAGCAATAAGGCTCTTGAGTATTTTTCCAATCAAGACGAAGAAGCTGCCTCGTTGTTTGACTTTAGCGATAAACAAGCTCAGTTTAATAACCGCTTTCAATACGCTCAAACCTTAGAGGCCATGGGCGAAGTCGCCTATTCGCGCGGCAAAACCGACGAAGCCTTCACCGCCTTTGAAAATGCGCGAACGCGCCTAGAATCTTTACTAAAAATTCAACCCAACAACCTTGATGTTTTAATGCTTGCAGGGGCTAATGCTTTTTGGCTTGGTAACTTAACTTATGAGCAAAGTAATTACCTAGCTACTGAACCAATGTTTAAACGTTACTTGGCTTACAGCGAAAAAATGTATCAGCTTGCCCCTAATGACTTTAATTCGATTATGGAGCTATCTTACTCACACAATTCACTGGGTTCACTGTATTTAAAGCAGTTTAATTACGCACTCGCAAAGCAGAGCTTTACTGAGTCTTTAAAACTTAAAAACCAAGCCCTTGAGCTAAAACCTAATAACAAAAATTTATTACGCGATAAAACAGACACCATTAGTTGGATTGCAACCACAGAAGAAAGGCTAGGTAATTTGAACGCAGCTCTCGAACTGCTTGAACAAGCCACTCAAGAACTAGTCAACATGCTTGAAACGTCACCGAATGATGCAAGCTTACATAATTATTTAGCAAACACTTATATGCAACAAAGCTTTTTATTGAGCTACTTCCCAAATAAGAGAGCGGCATTTTTAAAAGCAGAAAAAGCAACTAATGCGATTAATAGAGCTAGGATCCAAGATCCAAAAAATCAAAAGTTTCAACGCACTTTTTATAGAACGCTTGCATATCAATTAATGCTATTAGATAAAAGTAAAACAAGTGACAGAGTACCAGAAGTTTTAAGTTACATTGATGAACAGGGATTTTCAGATACGACTTTAATAAACGTTCAAATAGGTGTGATTCATTATTTAATAAATCGAAACCTTTTAAATGAAGC
The DNA here is from genome assembly GCF_900116435.1 of Pseudoalteromonas lipolytica. Taxonomy (GTDB): domain Bacteria; phylum Pseudomonadota; class Gammaproteobacteria; order Enterobacterales; family Alteromonadaceae; genus Pseudoalteromonas; species Pseudoalteromonas lipolytica. The sequence goes on from NZ_FPAZ01000007.1 coordinate 33,300, forward strand.
TGAAGAGCTACTATTAAAACTAGAAAGCAACTCAGATTTTATTGAGAGAATATCTGACACTAGCAAAATAGAAAACAACTCTGCACTAATAAAAGCTAATTTAATTAAAGCAAAGCTCGCTAAAGACAAAATATCAAAACAACAAGCATGCCAAGAAACTATTAATACAATCGAAGAAAACAATAATGGTAGTAAAAGCATTAAAATGACCTACCCCCTAATTCAAGCATATACTTGCTTAAATAAAGAAAGTGAAATCAATACACTAAAAAACAAACTGATTGAGTTAGGTATCACTAACTTTGAACTATAAAAAATAAAGGGAAAAACATGAGCGAAAATCAAACTTACAATTTTACAGTGAATGTTTCACTTAACACTGAAAATGAAGCTGTATTTACATACTTCCAAGACGGTCAGCAAGTTTCTGGTGGCGGTACTGTTAACCAAAGAAACAGCCTAGGTATCTATACATTAGATGAAGCAACGAGTGCAGCAGGATTTGTATTTACAGGTGCTAACTTTTCAAATATTGAGGGCGAATGTGCGCAAGACTTTAGCCACTCTGTTACTGATAATGGCCAAACGATTCAGATTTCAGATTCTGATGAGAATAGCGGTAAAGCATGTATGGTTTTCACTGTAGAGTGCAATGGCATAAGTTATGAAAGTGCCGATCCGCAAGTAAACAATGAAAAAGAAAACTAAACAACACCCACATAAGGCTCCATCAAGGAGCCTTTTACTACTTATAAACAATAACTTAAAACCAGAAGATTACCGGAAGGTTAATTTGCACTTTTTTAAGTAACTTTATAGACACCAAAATCGTTTGCATCGGCAAAAAGGAAACGAACGTGTCTACTAACAAAAATGAACAACCAAGCACTGCTAAATCAGAAGTGAAAAATGCACTGTCGCAGTCTATCAATTCAGAGCAACTTGCACTAATTGTACAAATGTTTCAGAACATTCCTGAGGGAGTGTTTATCATTAATGGTCAAGGCACGTTTGAATTTGCAAACCCGATGGCGGCACAACTTTTAGGTGATAACCAAGAAGCGTTAATCGGTCAAAACCTGTTACATTACCTACACGACACCGACCGTGACAAATACATGTATACCCTACTCAGTTGGTTAGACCATAAAGACTCGCCCATTAGCCTTGGGCCAAACGAAGTTAAAATTAACCGTGCCGATAGTAAAACCCTTGAAGCGGATTTATGTATTTCAAGCTTGCCAAAAAATATAGCTATTGCAGAAAACTTATTTATTTGTGTATTACATGATTTATCATCACACAAAGAGCAATATAATCGCTTAGTTAAACAAGCCACCACTGACCATTTAACCGGTCTTGCAAACCGCCTTACATTAGAAGAGTCATTAAAAAAACATTGGCAAGAAAGCGTACAAACTAATCAAGCGATTAGTACTATATTAATCGACATTGATTATTTTAAATTATTTAATGACCGATTCGGTCATGTTAAAGGCGATAAATGCTTACAAAAAGTCGCGAGTATAATTGCCGAATCATTGCCTTCTCGCGATTGTTTAGCTGCGCGTTATGGTGGCGAAGAATTCGCCATTATATTACCTCGCTGCCAAAAAGACACCGCAGAGGCCATCGCTAAACATATTCAAATTAAAATAAATAATACGCTATTTACCGACATTGGTTTACCGAGCGACTTTAGAATAAGTGTAAGCCAAGGTATTGCATGTGAATATAATAATCAATATCGCACATCAGAAGCGCTTATTTGTGCAGCCGACACCGCGTTATATCGTGCAAAGACAGAAGGCAGAAATAAAATTAGCACGAGCCTATAAACACTTAATTAACAAACTAAAAACCTAGTTAACAAGTCGTATTAGTTACGCATATACTATACTTTAATATTATTTGTTTGTTCCCACTTTGCATTTTACACTGCGCTAAAATAGATAAGTCAGATGGGAATCAACAATGGCATTATTCAACAAATTACCTTTGCAACTTGCAATTGCAAGTACGCTTGCTGCATCAGTGACTGCAATCGCTGCTGAGCAACCTGCTGAAAATACAGCAAAAGACATTGAAGTTATTTCAGTGACGGGCACACGTCGTAGTTTACGTAGCCTGTCTGAAAGTACAGTACCGGTTGATTTATTAACAAGCCGCGACTTAGCAAGCACAGGTCAGCTTGAAATTAGCCAAGTACTGGCCTCTCAATTACCAAGCTTCAACTACCCAAGTGCGACCCTTGCTGATGGTACAGACCACGCTAAACCTGCTGTATTACGTGGCCTTGCACCTGATCACACACTGGTATTAGTCAACGGTAAACGCCGTCATGCGGGTGCACTATTAAATTTAGGTGGCACAGTGGGTCGTGGTTCAACGGCAGTTGATTTAAATAATATTCCTACCTCTGCGATTAAGCGCGTAGAAGTACTGCGTGATGGCGCAGCGGCACAGTATGGCTCCGATGCCATTGCTGGTGTAATTAACATTGTACTAAAAGATGCCGATGAAGGCGGTAGTGTAAGCTACACCTATGGTGAGTACGACACGCAAATGGCAGGCTCGCCACAGTTATTAAGCACAGGCACAGACAGCGAAGGCAACTTAAGCTTTGCAAAAGGCGCTGACCGTAAATTAAACGATGGTATTTCACGCACCGCAAGCGCTAATGCGGGTTTTTCATTTGCAGATAATGGCTTTATTAATATTTCAGTTGAATCGCGCAATAACGAGCCAACCAACCGCTCAGGTATTGACCAGCGAGAGCAATATAGCCGCGATGCAAACGGTAACCTAGACCCACGTGAGTTTGACTTTGACCGCTACAACCACCGTTTTGGTAAAGCTGATATCGAAGATATTGCTGTGTTTTATAACCTAGGTTACGAGTTTGATAACTCGCTATCACTTTACTCATTTGCCAGTTACTCAAACCGTAAAGGTAACTCAGCGGGTTTTTACCGTCGTGCCAAAGACTCTCGTAACTTAACTGAGGTTTACCCAGACGGTTTCTTACCAGAAATTGATACCGACGTAGATGACTACTCATTTGCTATTGGCCTTAACGGCGAAACCAATGACTGGGCATGGGATATAAGCAGCAATTATGGTCGTAATGACTTTGCGTTAGGGGTAAGCAATAGCTTGAACACCTCAATGGGTGTAAATAGCCCAACTGAGTTTGATAACGGTGCGCTTGTCTACGAGCAATACCTCGTTAACATGGATGCCAGCAATACCCTTGATTTAGGTTTACCCGACGATGTATTTGTGACAATTGGCGCTGAATACCGCCACGAAAACTACCGAATCAAAGCAGGTGAAAAAGCCTCTTACATCACTGTACTTGATGAAGAAGGCAACCCTGTTGCGGCGGGTGGCGCACAAGTTTTAGCGGGCTTTTCACCAGAAAGTGCCACCGACAAGAGCCGCCATAATGTCGCGGTATTTGCTGAGTTTGATACGTACCTAACAACCGACTGGAATGTGGTTCTTGCGGGTCGCTTTGAAGATTACAGTGACTTTGGCAGTACCTTTACATCGAAACTGGCTTCGCGTTACAGCATTAATGAATCACTGTCGCTACGCGGTGCAATCAGCACAGGATTTAGAGCACCATCACTTGCACAAACGTCTTACAAATCGGTAAGCACAGTGTTTGAAAATGGTATTCCAAGTGAAGTTGGTTTGTTCCCTGTTGATGAACCTGCCGCAAAAGCACTGGGTGCTCGTGACCTTGATGCAGAAGAATCAGTCAACATGACTGCAGGCTTTATCTTTACGCAAGGCGGTTTTAGTTTAACACTTGATGCGTATCGCATTGACATTGATGACCGTATCGTCTTGTCTGAAAATTTAAGCGGCCCAGAAGTAGAAGCTATTTTAGCCGAAGCTGGCGAAGTTAATACTCAAAGTGTTCGCTACTTTACCAATGCCATTGATTCACGTACGCAAGGTGTCGATATTGTTGCAACCTATTCATTAGGCTTAGAAAGCTACGGCGATTTACGCTTAAGTGCGGCTGTTAACTTTAATGATACTGAAGTGACTCATGTTAAAGAAAACCCCGCTGAGCTGGAAGCGCTTGGTGACAGCTACGAGTACTTTGCACGCCGTGAAATCACCCGCTTTGAAGATGGTACGCCAGCAGATAAGTGGAACTTGTCGGCAACCTGGGACTTTGAAAACTTTCAAACAACATTACGTGCTACGCGTTATGGTGAAGTTGTGGATACATCAAGCACACCAGAAGGTGATGAAGTCATTGATGCAAAATGGATCACGGACTTAGAAGTCGCGTACCGCCCATCTGAACAGTGGAAATTTGCTGTTGGCGCAAACAACTTATTTGATCAGTATCCACAAGATACTGTTAGCAATATAGGCTACAGCGACTTTAATCAAATTTTCACCTACAGTGCATTCACACCTTATAGCTTAGATGGCCGTTTTATCTACGGAAACATCACCTATAGCTTCTAAAAATAAGCGGTGCTGGCTTAGGCTGGCACCGCGTCCTACTTTGTAAGTAAAGCCCGCGAGTAAAAATATCTCGCTTGTAACCAACTTTTTTCAGACCTGCTGCGACTAACTTAATAACTTAACCCATTAGGACAGCATCATGAATTTAGTACGCATTACGACATCAGCTCTATTAGCCGCAGCCACCACAGCCTGTATTGGCCTTTCAAGCGCAAGCACGACTATTGACGATAACAACTACCGTGTTATCACGTTTAAAGACTGTAAAAAAGTTCATGAAGGCACGTTAAACAACGAGCAAATTGCCGCCTATCAACAATTAAAACGTGAACAAGAAAAGCTTGAATCACTGGAGTTGCCACTAAGCGACATGGAAGAGCAAGTCACGGCCTATTCACAGCAAATAGAAGCGATTACAAATAAAGCTGTGGTCGAAGATGAAAACCACCTTAGAATAAATAAAAGTCTGTTAAAAGAACAAGATAAACTAACTAAACAGCTTGATGAATTAATCGCCTCGCATGATGCCGATTTCAAAGCGTTAGATGAACAAGCTAAGCACATGGAAAAAGCTGCCACGTTATTTGATGAGGCTATGAAACCAATGATGGAGCAAAATGAGACGACCCATTTGCAAATTTTAGCGCCGGGTGAAACTGAAAAACCGGGGTGTTTTTACACTATATAAAGCCTAAAGCTGCGTTTTGAGCTGTGTATAAAGTTTGGCATGAGATGGGCGAATGTCTTCTTTATGCACTTGCTTAAACCAATGTGCAGCTTGAGCTCGGTTACCCGCTTGCCAGTGAATTTGTGCCAAACGAAGTTTATAGATTGCTATTACAAGTCGGTCTGACTTCGCGTCCATGTAGTTTAGCGACTCGACATAAAAGTGATTTGCTTTATCGTATTGTGACAATAATTGATGAGTGCGGGCTAGATTCCCCATTGCCACTGATATTTTTCGGCTATGGTCAGTTTTCAAAATCCATTCAACCGCAGAAACCCGACTAACCAAAGCGCGCTCAATATCGCCTAACGAATGGAACACATTTGCTTTGTTTGACGCCAGCTCAAAATGAAAAATAGGATCTTTACTTTTACCAAAACGACGCTCAGCTCTATCAAGAATATGCAAAGCAGTTTCTTTGTTGCCAAACACATGCTGTAAGTTAGCCAATTCGACCATACGCATAGGGTTACCAAACGAGTCATAAATGGCTTGTAGTTTATCAAAGGCTTTCGTTGCGTATTTACGACCCGTTTCATAGTCACCTAAATAGTGCATTGATTTAGCATAGTAAAAATACACTTGGACTTGAAATACGATGGGTAAATCGGATTTTTCAATAAAAGGTTCGGTACTGTCTTTTAACGTTTGATAAGCCAGTTTGTCGTAATAATAATCAAATTGGTATGACTTTATCTCATACCATTTATCAGAATAAAGCTGCGCACTGGCTAATTGCTGATCAATGAAGTCTAAGCAGCTTACCTGCGACTGCTGAGCGCAATATACCTCGTGATCGCTAAAATTTTCAGACGCGGCTGCATAAAAACAGCCGAAGCCTAACAATAAGGTTAACGTTTTCTTCATTCACTAACATCTCAGTGAGAACACAACCAAAAAAATAACAAAAAGTAATACTTTATGACAGTTCTTTTTGACGTGTTTGATAATTTTAACGTGCAATCGCGTGTTTATTATACCCATTGGCTAAATTGCGTATTATTGTAGACTGCTCTAACCCTAAGTATCCGTTTTATATACAAAAATTATTAGTATCAATTTTCAGTTTTACACAAGATAAGTAAACAACGTATCCACTGATACCGTTAAATAGAAGCCAATAAGTATGAAGAACTACTGGCTTCACTGTGATTTATAGTAGCAACAGGCTTCCTAACCCGAGAAAGGTCACAAAACCAACAATATCTGTCACCGTGGTTAAAATTACAGAACCAGACAATGCAGGATCAATTTTAAGCTTATCTAGAATAGACGGTATCACAACGCCAGACAGCGAGGCAGCCACTAAATTAAGTAAAATGGCAATAGTGATAGTCACACTTAACATCCCGTCGTTAAACCAAAAATAAGTGAGTACACCAATCACCAATGCCCATACACAGCCATTTAATGCCCCTACCCTAAGCTCCTTTTGCAATAAAGCTCTGCGGTTAGAGTCGGTAACCTGTCCAAGCGCTAAACCGCGCACAATCACGGTCAATGTTTGGCTACCTGCAATGCCTCCCATCGACGCAACCACTGGCATCAATACCGCAAGTGCCACGACTTGCTCAATCGTGGCACCAAACAAACCAATAAACCAAGATGCTAAAAATGCAGTCGCTAAGTTAATGCCTAACCAAATACCGCGGTTTTTCGCTGATTTAGTGACACTTGAGAACAGGTCTTCGTCTTCACGTAGACCACCCGCTTTCGCAGCGGCTTCGTCGGTCACTTCTTGGCGTAATTCATAGGCCGATGACACCGCTAGACGCCCTAATAACTTATTGTCGGCATTCACCACTGGCATCGCCATTTTTTCACTGTGGATCACCACCTCTGCCGCTTCATATAAGTCATCATCAGCATGTAATGCTGATGTATCTAGATTTGCATGCTCTAATAAGGTATCGGAATCATTGGCTTTAAATAAGGCATTTACAGGCACTTCACCAATCAACGTGCCTTTACGACTTACCAAATAAATTACTTCGGTGTATTGCGGCAAGCCTTTTTGCAAAATTTTACGAGCGCCCGCCACCGTCTGCTTTTCTGACACTTTTAACGCATCAAAGTCTAACCAGTGTCCTAGTTGCTCAGGGTTATACTGCTGAGCAAGTTCGTAACGCTTTGTTTGTACTTCATCAAGCTGGCGACGCGCATAATCAACAAAACGCTCTGGAATAATTTCTTCAAGTTCGAGTAGCTCTTCTACGCTCACTTCATCAAGTAATTTAAACCCTTGCGCTTCGTCTAAACTTTGTAATAACCACCGACAGCTGTCTCCCCCCAAATTAATGAAGATTTCATGCTGTGTGTCTTCGTCAAGCAGTTGCCAAATTTCTAATCGTTGTTCTTTGGGTAATGCTTCAAACAGCAGCGAGAGATGTTCTGTCGACAGTTTTTCTTTGGCGTCGGCAAGTAACTTATTTTTTCGCGTTGTGGTGTCACACTGAAGCAACTCATCAATGAGTTGTGGAAGTTGATCAACAGGATACTCAATCATCTAAGAGCTCGGTTAAATACATCAATAACAACAGTCTAACGCAGCTTTATTAAAATAACTGCCCCATCATTGATTTATTTTTCCTTGTATCATCTCAGTCATGTGCATTAACTTTTCGCTGTATACCTTATTAATCTTTATAACGAAATACCGGCTTATACCTTCAACTGACTTGGGGTAAGCCCAGTCCAGCGCTTAAACGCGCGCCTGAAATTAGCAATATCATAAAACGATAAGCGCATTGCGACCTGCTCATTACATTGTTCACGCATAGTCAGTAAGTATATGGCTTTGCGTTTACTTTGTTCTTCATACAACGCTGAAAAACGTACACCGTGAGCTTTTAACTTTCGCTTAAACGTCGCTGAGCTCATTGCAAACTGGCTTGCGACTTGTTCTAAATTAAGCGCTGGGTTTTGATAAATGACTCTGCTCACCGCTTCAACAAAGGTGCTGTTTGCTGTGTTTAATGTTGCCAATTGAGAGTTAACTTGTGAAAAGCGAAAACTACTAAAGGTAGGGTTTGTAAGCCTTAATGCTTGTTTGCTTAATACCCAGCGAGTAATGGGCTGTTCAAACGCAACGTTTAGCCCTAAATGTTGCTCATACTCTTGGCTGTGCCTTGCCCGTTTATAAGCGAAATCAAACTGACATGGCACCCGCTCGCCAGCCACTTTTTTAAGCGTTTGATAAAATGCAGCACTGTAAATTTCGAGCACATATTGGCTCATTTCATCATCAAGACCCACAGCATTTTGCAACTCAATATAATACTGCTCGTTATGCACATAACTGTGGCTAAATAACAGCGGAGCAAGTTGCATACGCAAGGCGTCTAGTTGCTTTAGAGCTTGACCAATGCTCAAACTTTGCAAAACACCTTGCGCCACAACCGAGGTGTCATTAGCAAGTTGGCTACCTAACAAAAAGCCACTGTCGGCCGATTTCATTAACAGCTTAAACTGCATCAATAAACGCAATTGCTGAGAGAGACTAAACTGATGCTGTACACTCATTAAGTCTTGCTCAAATACCCCCGTGCCTCTGAGTAATTTATGTAAACCAATACCGCGACTTAGAGCAAGCTCTACCAGAGTCGTAATCAGACCTTGCGCGGTTAGATACTTATCATCTTGATTAAGATACTGCTTCACAATGGCTGACTCTGTGTTGTTTTTGTTGTTGTAATGCGGCGTGTAAACGCGCGCTCAAACAGTGTGCTGTATCTCCTTGCTCACTGCCCACTAACGCAACGGTTGCATGCTGAAACTTCGCGTGTTTTTCGCCCTCAACCTTAAATGCGCAGTGACTCAGTGCCGAAGATATTTGTGCCACCAGCTCTTTGCCTTGTAACGCGGTGGTGTTTGGCATTAGCACCATAAAACAATCACCCGCATAGCGACATACCACATCCGTAAGACGACAATTCATTATCATAAGCTCACTGACTTCTCGCAGTAACCTGTCACCTTCGATAAAACCAAACTCGGCATTAAAATCGGCAAATCCACGAATATCAATAGCCGCAAGTTGCAACGGCTGCGACTCATTCAACTGCTCTTTTAACACCGTTTGTAAGTAATCGGCTTTATAAAGCCCAGTAATTGAGCACACTAATTCATGCTCACGGTGCATTGCTTCACGGCGCTTTAACTGACGATTAAGCACAAACTGCTCTTGATGCCATTGATACAAACCTAGGCTTGTGAAAACCATACCAATGGGGGCAGGTAAAGACTCAATCAGACTTAGCCACGTATTTGTTGGCTGATGTAACCATTCATCAAATAAGTCCAGCGAGGCCGAAAACATAAAAAGACCAAGCCCTAACACTAAAAAGCAGGTGACTTTTCCGGGGGGTCTCGAAATGAGCAGTGCAAATATCCATGTTAGCGTCATCATCACAATGCCGCCCTCGCCGACAATATCCAGCCATGATATGTCGGCCAGCGCTTTTCGCTCTCCGTCATATGCACTGAGGATAAAAGCGCTCACAAATAGCGCTATAACCGCATTTGTTAAAAACCGATGATGAATAAAAGGATTAAATCGCATGAAAGACACCTAACTATGAATCATGCTGCCATGCTAACCCGTTCGCATTTTTAGCAGCAGGGTCATATTAGCTCAATGATGTGACAGCAAAACGACACTCCCCCCTTTTTGATGACTTTAATCACTGTATTTACCTTGATTAAGCGGGGTGATTACAGCTCAAAATGCTTTATAAACGCCTCTAATAGCTTGTTTTTAAAGGCTGCCAGCGGTTTTCTGTCACATTTGCGTCATTTAAGCTGGGTACTTTGCTCACCAAACCAAGGACAAGTAGGAGCAAATCCATGAAACAGTTTAAAACGAAGGCACTTGTAAGCGCCCTCGCCTTATGTCAATTCGGTGCCTTTGCACAAGAGTCAGACACCAACAATGAAAAGAAAGTAAAAGTATCAGAAGAGCTCGTTGTGTATGGTGAAATAGGTTATCGCAACCGTTCACAAGAGCTGGCCCCAACCCTTGAATACTCACAAGAGTATTTTCAACGTTTTGAGCCTCTTACCGCTGGTGATGCTTTAAAACGTGTTCCTAGTGTGACATTTTTATCTGACGTATTAGAGTCAGATGGCGCCCGTATGCGTGGCTTGAGCCCTGCTTACACTAAAGTACTTATTAATGGTGAAGAAGTACCAGGGGCAGGCGCTGATCGCTCATTCTTTGTTGACCGCATTCCTGCTGAACTGATCGAGCGTGTAGAAATCATTCGCGCTTCAAGTGCTAATCGTTCTGCCGATGCAATTGCAGGAACGCTTAATATTGTTCTGCGTGATGGCTACAGCTTAGACGGTGGTTATATTCGTGCTGGCGGCCTGCGTTACGACGACGGCGAATTAAAAGAAAGCTTTGCAGGTGTGTACGGTACTGAATTTGCCGGTGGGCGTTTGTTACTTGGCGCAAACTTACAAGGACGCTATAACCCAAAACAAAAATCTAGCTTGCGGTATGGCGACAGCCCTGAAAACAACGAAAATTACAAAACTGAAGAATTTGATAACCGCGAAGATCAATCTGATATTCGCGATGGCGACGACACGTCACTGAATGCCAGTTACGAAATTGCCTTTGATAATGGCAGCAAGTTTGACATCAGTGCCATTTGGGTTGATACCGACCGGACTGAAGATGAACGCTCATTTGAATACGATGACCCAACAGCAACAAGTAACGCAATTGTAGAAGGCGGAAACCTCGAAACCGATAACGCCAATGTGTCTTTCATTGATCAAACTAACTACAACATTAACTCTGGGTACGAGTTACCGCTATTTGGTGGCACCAGTAAATTTAAAGTAGGTTATGCCCGCTTCGAAGAGTCGGTCTACGAGCAAGAGGTCGAAATTGATACCTCAGAACTCCCAATGGTGTTCGAAGAAGAGGAAGAAACCGTTGATATCGACGATAAAGAGTGGTCACTGCAATGGCAACATAGCCTATTTGCTGGTGAAAATAAAACCATTCAGTTTGGTGCATTTGTGCAAGGTAAAGAGCGTGATACAGCGGTTTATCAAGCAGAAGATGAAAATGAGCAAAGTTTTGCAAGTTGGGATCAATTTAGTCAAAACCCACTGTCACTTGCCGGCTTTAACAATGAATTTGAAGCCGCCGCGGGGGGTGTAAATAAGCTTAAAGAAGACCGTCTAGATGTATTCGCACTCATCAAACACGAAGACCAAGATTTCTCGTGGGAAATGGGGGTACGCTACGAAACAACCGACTCAACCATCACGGATAATGTCAATGATGTGACGGCGAAGAATGATTACGATTTTTTCTTACCATCGGCCCACTTACGCTACAACGTTTCTGAAAACGGCCGTGTTAGCGCCTCTGTGGCTCGTAGCTTACGTCGCCCAGATTTTGACTACATTACCCCTGCTCTGCTTGAAAAAGAGCTGGGTGATAACGACTTTTTAGGTAATCCAGACCTACAACCCGAATCATCGTGGGGGATGGATCTTGGCTACGAATACCGGTTAGGTAAAAGCGGTGTAGTGGGTGTTAACGTGTTCTACCGTGATGTAAGTGACTTAATTGAAGTTGCCAATACCAGCCAACAAGGTTCTGAAGGCGAAGGCACCTATATTTTGCAACCGCGCAACACCGGTGATGGTAATGTAAAAGGGATTGAGCTTGATTTATCAACACCTTTAACAGCCTTAAGTATGCCAAATACAGGGATTTTCTTTAACTATTCATGGCTTGACTCTGACGTTAATGACAATTTTGGTTCACGTAAGTTTAATGACCAATCTGACTACGTATTTAACGTTGGCTTTATTCAAGACTTACCAGATCTGGGCGCTTCATTTGGTGCCACATACCGTAAACAAGGCGATGCGTATGGCCGCATAGTGGGTGAAGAAGTAACAACACACTACGGAGCCGACCTTGAGGTATTCGTAGAAAAACGCTGGCAAGACATCACCCTACGATTAGTCGGCTCAAATTTGCTCGATGCAAGCAAAGACGAAACGTTCAACAAATTCGATACGCTTGATGATCAAGTCAACCGTGACTTTGACGAGTATGAGCTGGAGTCTGAAGAAGCAGGGCCTGTTATTCAATTAATGCTGCGTTACGCATTTTAATTTTAATAGACCGTTTTAAGGCAGCTCATTGCTGCCTTGTTTTATCTTGGGAAATCACATGAATATCACACAATCATTTAACCTTATCGCCAGTGCTATTTTGCTCAGTACAGTGGCGGCTTGTAGCCAAACAAACGCCCCTGTCGACAGTGCTAATCAGGTTCGCGCATTTGGACCCACTGAAAATGTACAAGGTTCACAAGCAGCAGCACTCACCAATAACACATGGTTAATAAGCTCAGAAAGCCAAGGGTTACAACTCATTGATGAAATGGGCAACAGCCATACTTTACAAAGCGGTAACTTTGAAACCTTGTCGGTGAAGGCGCTTGATAACGGCCACTACCTTGTCGCAAGTATTGACAATGAAACAGACCAAGCCGTTATATTTAAACTTCAAAAAGATGCCCAATGGCAATTAAAAACGTTAAGCAGAATTACGCCACCAAAAGCGAAACCCGAAGCGGTGTGTTTATTTTCAAACTCAACCACACACGCGGTGTCGGCGTTTGTGAGTGATGCGCGCGGCCTTATTCGCGAAACCTTGGTTTATGATGTCAAAAACAATCACCCTTTAAACCTTGAATTACGTGAATTTGCAGGAATAAGTGACACATCTGGCTGTGCGGTCGACGATCACAATAAAACCCTTTACTTAAGTGAGGGAGAGGTGGGTATTTGGCGAATTAATGCCGATGCCGAGTCGCGTGCAGATAAAACGCCTGTCGCACTTATGGCCCCATTTGGCAACTTGGTTCCTGAGATTGGCGGCTTAAGCACGACAAGCGATGGCAGCCTGTGGTTTACAACCACTGAAGATAACACGCTACATCGCTATGAGAGCAAAGATAAACGCTTCAGCAGCTGGCAATTTGCAGGTGACTTAGCACTCGAATCAGCAGCGGTCCACTTTAACAACACCAAAGCTGATATTGTTTTTTACGATGATGAATCGGGGCATTATGTAAAAGGCTTCATCAACACGCCGTATCAAGAACAGGTAAAACCTACCAAACAGGCGGTCACTTACATTACCGCACAAGCGCAAACAGATGCTGTGCGAGCTTTTGGAGACGCCGCTGACGATCCTGCAATATGGATCAACACACATGATAAAGCGCACAGCTTAATTCTTGGCACTGATAAACGCCGCGGTTTAATGGTGTATAACCTTGCAGGGAACGAGCTTCAAGCATTAGAAACGGGCCGTTTAAATAACGTTGATGTACGCCAGAATAATAGCATTGATAACCCAGCCCATACGTGGATCACCGGCAGTAACCGCACTCATAACAGTATCAGTGTGTATACCGTTGATACACAAAACAAGGTGCAACACTTAGCCGAATTGCCAACCACACTGACTGAGATTTACGGTATGTGTATGTATTCATCATCCACGGGTAACTACGTGTTCATGAATGATAAATCGGGGCTATTTCAACAGTACAAATTAACCGGTAACGCCACCTCAGTTAATGCCAAGCTGGTGCGAGAATTTAATGTACCGAGCCAACCAGAGGGTTGCAGCGCGGATGATAAAACCGGGGAACTCTTTTTAGGTGAAGAAGACGAAGGTATTTGGTTTATTGGCGCTGAACCAACAGCAGGCACACAGCCCGTGATGTTACAAACAATCAACGACATGTTGGTTGATGACATAGAAGGCATGGAAATTTATCACGCCACAGATACGCGTTATTTAGTCGTGTCTAGTCAAGGAGATAACAGCTATGTGCTGTATAAAATCATCGACGGCAACGTGCCACGCCTTGAATTTGCTGGTAAATTCGCAATTAGTAATAACCTTGAACGTGCCATTGACGGCGTTTCAGAAACCGACGGATTAACGGTCACAGCAACCCCTCTGCCGGGCTATCCTGAAGGAGTGTTAATTGTGCAAGATGGCTATAACCGCATGCCACAAGCACCGCAAAACTTTAAGATTATTGACTGGCGTGAAGTGAAAAAAGCGCTGAAATAACCGCTAAAGTGACTCCGCTAAGGTGTTGGGCTTATCTCAACACCTTTTTTATTAAGTAAGGCGACCTGTGGCATTACCTTAGCGATAAAACAGGTAACTAAAACAGCCCACCAGCGCCCCATAAATCAGCATTGGGAAAAAGGTTTTTTTAAGCACGGGGCCTTCTTGATTGTTCACCCCAACAATACTGGCCACAGCAATAATGTTGCTGATACAAATCATGTTGCCCATTGCCGCTCCTGTCGATTGAAGAGCCAGCACTAAGGTTTCTGATAACCCAACCTGTTGGGCAATACCATATTGAATCCCCCCAAAAGTAAGATTAGAAACTGTCGCAGACCCCGAAAAAAACGTACCTAGCGCACCAAGGTATGATGCAAATAACACCCAATGCTCACCGGTTAAATTAGCAAACGTATTGGCGATATAAAATATCGGCGCCTTATGCCCTCCTTGCATTAACACATTCACCATCACTAACGCGCCAATTAATGCCACACAAGGCAATGCAATTCGGCTTAAGGTGTCATGAACCATGTGCGACACCTGCTTTTTATTCATCTTAAGCAGCGGAACACTCACCAATACCACCAACACAAACGGGATCAGTGCTGGCACAAACAAGGTTTTATATGACCAACTAACGGCTGTACCGAACAGCTCATGCAACGATATTATCAGTGCTTTACTGAGCTCAAATTGGGCAAATCCTAAATGAATACTCAACCAAACGGTTTCATCATTTAAAAGTGCTTTAATACCTAACTGATGAATACGCGTCAGCACAAGCACCAAAATCAATAACACAAGCGGAAAAAAAGCCAAGAATAACGCCTTGCCATCTATTGGCTTATTAGAGACGGGGGGCTGTTGTGACTTAACCAGTCCAATGCCCTTTTTTGCCAAAAATATAGTCACCAATAACCCCACTGCTCCGCCAATGAGTGATGGAAACTCGTAATTCCACTGCGCAAACAACCAATAAGGTAAAACACATGACAGCACACTTAAATAAACAAAAACGCTGTTTTTGCGCACCGTGTGAAAAGGCAATACTAAACACAGCGCAATCATGGGTATCACCAAAGCGGCAACCACATGACACAGCGCTGTCCACTGAGAGATAGCCAACACCTGTTGCTCGTTTAACGAAAGTGCCGAAAAACCAAACCACGTTGGCGTTCCCACAGCCCCAAACGACACAGGAATCGAGTTTAAAATAAGCGTAAACACAATCACTTTAAAAGGCGAAAAGCCAAGCCCGACTAAAATAGGTGCCGCAATTGCCGCGGGGGTGCCAAACCCCGACGCGCCTTCGAGCATAAATGCAAACGCCCACCCTATAATCATTAACTGCGCAACGTGATTACCGCTAATCGACTCTAACCAATGCTTAATCGTGGTTTCACCACCCGACACCGCTAACATCCGATTAAGTAAAATTGCCCCGGCGATAATTGAAATAGGGGTCAGTACCGACAACATGCCCATAAAGGAGTTGGCGAGAAGTAAACGAGGGTCGGCTTGAAAATAAAATAACTGAAGCAGCACACCAGCCAATGCCGACACAGGGAGTGCAACATAAGAAGGCACGGGACTGCGCTTAACCATCATCCATATGAGTAAAAAAATGGGCAACGCAGCCACAAAGGTATTCATGATATATCCTGTCTATAATTAGCGTCCATTACCCGCTAAGTATAGACAGAATAACTAAATTTATAGGCACGAAATAAATTAAATCAGCGTACTTAACCACCAAAGTAGTAACACTAAAATCGACAGCCCTACCAATGCTTTGGTTTTATGCTTTTGAATAATGCGTTCAGCATGATTACCTGCGTAATACACCACAAGCGC
Source organism: Pseudoalteromonas lipolytica (assembly GCF_900116435.1). Classification (GTDB taxonomy): domain Bacteria; phylum Pseudomonadota; class Gammaproteobacteria; order Enterobacterales; family Alteromonadaceae; genus Pseudoalteromonas; species Pseudoalteromonas lipolytica. The sequence continues at coordinate 49,511 of NZ_FPAZ01000007.1, forward strand.
TAAACCAAAATATCGAATAGAGCGTGCTATCACGGTCGCAAGTAAAAACAGCACCAACGAAAACTTCGTTGCCCCCGCGGCTAACATCGCAATTTGAAACGGAATGGGGATAATGCCAAGACTCAACACAAACCAAAATCCTTGACCTTGCATCTTTTGTTTCACTTGCTCGAATTGCTCAGGGTTTGAAAAGGTATTGATAACCCAATCCCCAACTACATCAAATAAGTAATACCCTAACGCATAGCCAAATACAGCACCGATAATACACCCGACTGTCGCCATCAGCGCAATTAACCACAACTTTTCGCGGCGCGCTTGCATAAGTGGCACAAGCACCGCTTCTAGAGGTATGGGCACAATAGTCGATTCTAAAAACGAGGCGATCGTGATTGATCTCAGCATATGTTTAGAATCAACAAACTGCCGTGTTTTTTGCTTAAGCTTTTTTGCTATACCCATCATTTATCCTTAACAATCGTGTTGCTTTTAAGGTTACAGCAAAAATGATTAACCGTCGCTTACGGTGCGTGGATATAGCGGCTACGTCCTTGATTTTTAGCTTGATACAACGCCTGATCGGCTCGTTTCATGGTGCTGCTAAAGGTTTCGGTTGCTCTTTTTATCGCTGATCCCGCACTGACACTGAGCGTTTTACCGGGTGAAATCATCACATTATTTGCTAAACCTAATAACTGCTCACATATCGTTTGCACCACATTTAGATCATCTGTGGGAATATAAAGCGCAAACTCTTCTCCCCCTATGCGGGCAAATAAAATGCTCGGATCAAGCTGTTGTCGGCACTGATAAACAAAGTCGATCAAGACTTGATCGCCCACATCATGACCGTGTTCATCATTAATAGCTTTAAAGTGATCAATATCGATAATAACTAAGCTGTGTGTTTTGGTTTGGTTTAACTGAACAAAATGGTAAAAATAGCGGCGGTTATAGGCTTTGGTGAGTACATCTGTTTTAAGCTCTTCGGCTAAGTTTTTGTGCGCTTTTGCTAAGTCTGACAAAGCCAAAAACAACCCAAAGCTGGTGACTAACATGCCAATTGTTCTAAACATGTCTTCGATATAAATACCAATCCATACCGGTTGATAAACCAGCTCATCAAGAAAGTCGAAGGTTAAGCCAATACTCCATAAATAGATCCCACTGCTCAAAAATAAGTAACTTAACTTAGCAACCGCCGACGTTTGTACAAATGAAAAGATAAAAATTAGGATCAATAAATTAATCACATCAGAGAGTACGCCATTTATATAAATATTGACTTCTAGACGATTAAAAATTGATAAATAACCCACCACAATACACAACAGAGTTACAATAAAGAAGCTAATAAATAATTGCTTCAAAAATATCGGGGCAGGAGCAGAATTAGCACTCCCCTCAAGAGGAATCATCGTCTCATTCATAGGCATAACTACAATTTACAGCAAGTGAACAAACAGTATCAAAGGGTAAATAGATGTACAGAAAATTACACCTGTTCACCTAAAAACCAGCATTTGGGCTGGAGTAATTAATCTAAAAACAAGACATAAGGGGTAATAAAATTACCCAAATTAGTACCATAGGATATAATGTGTCGCATTCAAGTCGATATTTTCTTATTATCTGTGCCATCACTAACGACTCATACCCAATGTAATGACTAACGCACGTTTTATTCCCTTTCGAAAGCACGACATTATCACCTTATGCAATGATTATTTAGATGCGCAACACCGTGCCTCATTTCTAGAGTTTTGCAGCTTATTGCAAAGTGTTATTCATTATCAGTATCACGGCTTACTTGAGTCATTAAAAAATAGCTATGCGCCATTTGATCCTAACTCAGACACTCGCTCACTCACGTCGATTAATGAAGAGGCGCGCAGAAAGTACCAAAACGAATTTGCTAAGCACTTTGCCACAGTACTCAATGCCGCTAATTTTGAAACCATCACGACTCAAGACTTACAAGAGGCATTAACCGAAGAGTCTTTGTTTAAAGTGCGTTTAGAAGTCGAGTTTGATGACTTCGCTGAAGTGGTGTTTTATCGCCGAGGCGAATCACAAAAAACCGAAACGTTACGCACCTGGTCGGGGCTGAAGAAAAAGCACATATCGTTTACTAATTACGATCGGGTTGCGGTTTTCATCCGCTTTAAAGACCAACAATACTTTATCGATAAAGGCCGCATGCCGGTGGGTTTTGAGCCTAGTTCAACAATCGTCAAATTGTTTCAAAACGTCCCCAAAGCCGATTTAGAAATGCTGTTTCCAAACAGCGAAGTAAAAATGCGCCCCATTGATAAACTCATTATTGGCTCATCAGCCCTTATCGGGGGAGCGGTGGTGCTTGTTACTAAGCTTGGCGCATCAATTTTACTGTTAATTGCCATGCTTGCATTTTGGGGTGGCTGGCGCAGCGAAGAAGTGCATATGAGCCAACAGCACTTTATCACCTTTGCCATTGGTATGGGGGTGTTCGGCAGTTTTATCTTTAAAGAGTGGAGTAAATTTAAAAACCGTAAAATTCGCTTTATGAAAGCCTTAGCCGATAACCTGTACTTTAAAAACCTCGATAATAATGCAGGCGTGTTTCATACCTTGGTCGATGCGGCCGAAGAAGAAGACGTAAAAGAAGCACTCCTAGCCTACACCTTTTTACTGCACGCAAACGCAGCCATGACTGCCAAGCAACTCGATGACACCATTGAAACTTGGTTTAGCAACAATCACCACTGCACTGTTGATTTTGAAATAGACGATGCAATTAATAAACTAGTCAATCTTGAATTGGTCAGTGAAAACAAGGGTCAATACCTTGCCGTTGATTTAAAAACAGCAAAACAACGCTTAGATAAACGCTGGGATGCGTTTTTCAACTTCAGTTAGTGCTGCTTTATCTCATTGTCCTTGCGTGATTTATGGTCAGCTTTTAGGATGAAATTTTACGGCTAAAAAAAGACGCTAACATGCAATTAAAAAAACACATCATTATTGGGGCCAGTTTGCTGTGTGCTGCAACAACAGCGCAGGTTTACGCGAACGACAAATTTGTTTCTGAGGATATTTTCCAACTTGAATACGCGGGCGACCCGCAAATAAGCCCTGACGGTAAAAAAATCGTTTATGTGCGAAGTGGCTACGACATCATGAAAGATGGTAACAAACGCAGCTTTTGGCTTTACGATTTAAAATCAGGGCAACACACTCCACTTTTTTCTGATGAGCACAATTACAGTCAGCCAACGTGGTCGCCAGACAGCCAAAAAATTGCGTTCACCAGTAATAAAAGTGGCTCAAACCAATTACACGTTTACTGGTTAGCACAAGACAAACAAGCACTGTTAACGCAATTACCAAAATCAGTAGGCGACTTAACGTGGTCACATGACGCTGAGCACATTGCTTTTACAATGAGCATTCCTGAAGGTAAATCGGCGTTTGCGAAATCGGTTAAGTTACCAAAAAAACCGAAAGGGGCCGATTGGTCAAAACCGGTCAAAGTAATTGAAAAAGCGCGTTACCAAGCCGACGGTGCCGGTTTCTTAGAACCCGCTTATCGCCATGTATTTGTGATTCCTGTTTCGGGTGGCACACCCCGCCAATTAACGTCGGGCAATTACCAACACCGCGGTCCATTAGCATGGGATCCAACCAATACCAAAGTCGTCTTTTCTTCAGACCGCCATGACGAGTGGGAGTACCGCACCACTGAATCAGATTTATACGAAATAAATGTAAAAACGGGTGAACTTACGCAATTAACAGACCTTCCTGGTCGTGAAAGTAACCCTCATTACGCTAAAGATGCAGACGAGCTGGCCTTTATTGCCCGCGATAACGCCCCCGTGCCTTACATAAACTCGACACTGTCGGTGCTTGACTTAGATGATAAGTCAGTAAAACACCTAACAGAAAAGCTGGATCGTTCAGTGGCCGACTTCAAATGGTTTGGTGATGGCGATTTTGTTATTCAGTATGATGACTTCGGTAAGCGCAAGCTTGCTAAAGTATCAAGCCGCGGTAAAGTCACCGATTTAACCGACACGGTCTCAGGCACCTCAATAGGTCGCCCATATGTCAGTGGTAGCTTTAGCATGGCACGCAATGGTGCCATTGCCTACACGACCGGCAGTGAATACCGCCCTGCTGATTTAGGTTACTTGTACAAAGGCAAAAACAAAACGTTAACCTCGTTAAACGAAGACGTTTTAGGCCACAAAAAACTGGGCAAAGTGCACGAACTGAATGTGAAATCACAATTTGATGGTCAAGCAATTCAAGGCTGGTACATCACACCGCCCGACTTTGACGAAAGCAAACAGTACCCACTGATGGTTGAAATTCACGGTGGTCCTCATTTAGCCTATGGCCCAAGTTTTACAGCCGAACTGCAACGCTATGCTGCTGAAGGTTATGTGGTTGTGTATGTAAATTACCGTGGTTCAACTAGTTACGGTAAAGACTTTGCCTTACTTCTTGATGGTAAATACAGCTCAAAAGAAGACTTTGCCGATCATAATACCGCCGTGGATGCCATGATTGAAAAAGGCTTTATTGATAAAGACAACTTGTTCATTGCTGGTGGTTCAGCAGGCGGCATTGCAACGGCGTATGCGGTGGGTTTAACAAATCGCTTTAATGCGGCTGCTATCACAAAACCGGTTATCAACTGGTTAAGTAAAACGCTAACAGCCGACAGCTACATTGGTCAAATTCGTAACCAATTCCCAGGAATGCCGTGGGATAATGTTGAACACTATTGGCAACGCTCGCCTCTGTCTTTAGTGGGAAATGTGACAACACCTTCACTGATCATGACTGGCGAAGAAGACCGCCGTACACCGATTTCTGAATCGGAGCAATTCTATCAAGCTTTAAAACTACGCAAGGTCGATACTGTGCTAATACGTGTTCCGGGTTCACCGCATGGTATTGCGGGTCGTCCATCACGCATGATTTCTAAAATTGAATACACGCTCGCGTGGTTTAATCAATATAAGAAATAATCATTTTGAGCAGTAATGGGGTGACTCATTGCTGCTCAAAAATAATGATGACTAAGCGCAAGTTGAGCACTGCCTATTGACTGCGCTTTTTCACCACAGACCCCAACACTAACGTCACACAGACGCAGCCCTCTGCTGTCTAAGCGTGCAAATGCTTCAAGTGTTAATTGCCTTACAACATCCAATGCGTCTTTTGGTAACGGTGAGTCGATAACAACAGCCTGCATATCTAATAAACTTAAACTGTGATGCATTGCCACACTTATCGCCTCAGCCGCCTTTTTAAGCCAAGGTAGTATCAGGGCATAATGTTCTTTAAATTGACTATCTGTAAGCTGATACACCGATAAATTTAACTGTGCAGCGTCAAACTGTTTTTGTAATTCTAGCAACGAGCATAACGTAAGCAACTGTTCATGCTGAGCATTTAACATTGAACCAATTGCGCCCGCGTTGCCACTTTTCCCCTCAAGAAGCTGGCGGTTAATCACGACCGCGCCACCTAAAAACGCGCCCAAATAAACATATAAAAAATCACTGTAATTTTGACGATTACCTAGGCTGAGCTCTGCGCAGCACGCCGCATTATTGTCATTACTGATGTAAACAGGTAGCTCAAATTCAGTTTCTAGATACGTTTTTAAATCGAAATGTTGCCATTCAAGTAATTGCGCTTGTTGCTCAGGATTTTCAGCATGCCAATGCCAAATATCAAAAGGCATTGCCACTCCTAAACCACATACTCGCGTGCTTAAGTCACAGCCTAACTCTCGCAATAGCCGTGGGATATTGGTTTTCAAAAAAGCCTTGAGTTCGTCAATGTTAGGCACATTGACCTCAACGGATACACTGGCTCTTTGCGTGCTTTGTAAATCAATTAGAATCAAATCAAAACGTCGGCGTCCAATCTTTAAACCAAAGCTAAAAGCGCCATCAGGATTCAGTCGAAAAGGCACACTTGGCTGCCCTACTCGCCCTTTTACAGGGGCATCACGAAGCAATAATTTATCTTCTTCCAACTTATTAATATTCACCGTAGCAGCTTGTGCAGATAACGAGAGCGCTTTCGCTATTTGTGCTTTGGGCAGCGTTTCACATTGCCTAATCAAGCTCAAAATAGCTCGTTCATTATTACTTCGCCTTGTCGGCAATAAACTACGCTTCATAGCATCCTTCTTAATACGGTTAAAGACCCACCTATTAGACCTTTTTGCCATACTATCCGCTAGTTAAAATAATAAATCAACTATGTTGATTTATTATCTGGAGTCGTGAATACTATCGGCCACAACAATATGAACACAACAATCTGGTGATCTATGCCAACACAATCAGCTATTGTATCGCGCCAAATGCTATGGCCATTTATCTTGCTCGCCACCTGTTTCGCTGCATGGGGTACAGCAGCAAACATGACCGATCCTTTAGTAAAGGTTTTCAGTAAAACGTTTTCGATGAGTGCGCTGCAATCAGCATTGGTGCAATTTAGTTACTATGGCGCTTATTTTTGCTTAGCGTTGCCTGCGGCTCTAATTAATCGTCGTTTTAATTACAAAACAGGTCTGCTGGTTGGTTTAGCCATGGCCGCATGTGGCGCGTTGTTGTTTTATCCGGCGAGCCAAACAATGCTATACAGCCACTTTTTACTTGCTTTATTTATTCTGGCTGGCGGATTATCTATTTTAGAAACCTCTGCAAATCCTTATGTAATGCAGCTAGGGTGCGAAAAATCGGCCACTCGCCGCCTAAATTTGGCGCAAGCATTCAACCCAGTGGGCACCAATATCGGTGTATTTCTGGCCGCCACGTTAATTTTACCCAGTTTAAATCAGGCCGATAACGCACACCGAGCACTCATGAGTGAAAGCCAATTAAAGGCGATTGTGAGCAGTGAGCTCAGTGCAGTAATGGTGCCTTACGTGGGGATGGCGGGCTGTTTAATCTTATTATGGCTGTGTATCTTTTTTAGTAAATCTCCTAAAACAATAACGCACACCCACACTCCATCACGTAATTTAACAAGCGCTTTTAAAACCTTATATCAAAATAAGCATTATCGTTTTGGTGTTGTTGCGCAGTTTTTTAACGTTGGAGCGCAAACATGTGTCTGGACCTACACTATTGGTTACACCATGGAGGCACTCACAACAAATGAAGTCACTGGGGGTCAAGTGCTACAGTATTCGATGCTCGTCTTTTTAATTTCTAGGTTTATTATGACGTGGCTCATGCGTTTTTTGAGTGGCGCTAAATTACTGCGGATTATGGCTTTAGTCGCAGCTGCACTGTGTGTTTTGGTTATCACTCAAGTTAATTTACTGGGAGTGGTGGCACTTGTGAGTATTTCTGGCTGCTTATCGCTTATGTTTCCGACTATTTATGGCACGGCACTCGAGGGACTCGGCGATGATGCAAAAATTGGCGCTGCAGGATTAGTAATGGCGATTCTAGGGGGCGCATTTTTACCGTTACTCCAAGCAACATTAATTGATACATTGGATACGGCCAGCTCATTTATTATTCCTCTTCTGTGCTTTTTAATTGTCTCTCTTTATGGCCACCATACTCGGGGCACCAAAAATACACATAAACACGAATAAGTAGTAACAATACGATATAAAAAATAAGGCGCTGAGCGTAAATCAGTGCCTTATCGTATTGTACTTTATGAGTATAAAATGTGAAAATTAGCGCCTTTATAACTACCTAAAAGTAAGTATGAAATCGCTTAAGTCCGCTTTACAACCCCACATGTCTAAACTGTGCACTCAGCGCATTTCATATCACTTCAGCTTTTTTTTAGTTAAGTATATTTGTTTCTTTTGTGGCTGCTTTTTAAGCTTCATTTTGCACGATAAATTCACTGTTCCCATTGTAGTGGCCGCAGCTGGGACTGGGTTAATTGGCACCTTTATTCCTTTTTCACGCGTGTATAAATCTCACCCCTATGCAGCTATTTATGCGGGCAGCTTTGCGGGTATGTGCTCATCAAGTTTAATTAATAATTACTGGGAACTGGGTTTAATTTCATTTTTTGGTGCGAGCTTATATGTCATGACAATGAATCTTTTTGCTGGTTTTGGTGGTCGCTTAGGCAGTGTCGCATTTGCCAGTGTGGCCCTTTACATGTTTACGAAAAGTGCGTTTTTATGAACCTCGCGATTATTTTACTGTCAATATTTGCCGCATTTGGCACCTATCTTCTTGCACAACAAAATCGCTTTGACGGCATTCGTGCATCAGCCTCGTTAACAATTATTGCTTACTGTGTGATGGTTTATATCACCCCTCACGCTGATTTATACAGTGTGGCGTTTTTTGGCGGCACTTTTATTGGCATGAGTGCCCCTAAACGCTTTGGTATTTTTACCATTACCATTGCAGCCTTACTTTTTTCTCTTCTTTTTGAGTATCTTGTGCCACTTTTAAATGGCTATGGTGGGGCTTTGGGGATCAGTGCATTTCTCGCCGTGTGTCTATGCCATATTGGTATATTGCTGGGTGCTCCACGCAGTAAAAAACCACATTAGTTTTTCACTTTATGCTGCAACAAGCACGCTTATTCTTACACGCATTAACACCAACACTTTAACCTTATTAATTAAAAAATTATTAAGATTAAAACACTGCTAACAACCCTGTTATCGCCTCTCAGGCCTTGATTAAGTGCAGACCAAGGTCGCATATTATTTAACCAAAAAAGCGCCTACATTTTAAATATCCACGCTCCCACGTGATAGCACTTAACATTGCATCTTCAAGGGGAGCGGATATAAATCTCTCACAAATAAAGTATAGGAGCCTCTTTATGTCGGGCGAATATCAACAACAATATCAACAGTTTCAGCGCGATCCCGGTCAGTTTTGGCTTGAGCAAAGTAAACGTATTGCGTGGTTTAAAGCCCCCAGCGCACCGTATCAAAACGATGAAAACAATTTTTATCATTGGTTTGCCGATGGCACGCTTAATACCTGTTATTTAGCACTTGATCAGCATGTAGATGCCGGTTTCGGCGAACAAACAGCATTAATTTACGACTCACCCGTTACAAACACAAAACAAAAAATCAGCTACTCAGAATTGCAAAATCGCGTTGCAACATTTGCAGGCCTAATGCATTCATTGGGCGTGAGTAAGGGCGATCGCGTGGTTATTTATATGCCGATGATCCCCGAAGCGGTTATTGGCATGTTAGCGTGTGCACGACTAGGAGCTATTCACTCGGTGGTTTTTGGTGGTTTTGCACCCCACGAACTTGCCGTGCGTATCGATGATGCAAAGCCTAAACTTGTGCTTAGCGCATCATGTGGGGTCGAAATCAATCATGTCATTGAATATAAGCCACTGCTTGATGAAGCCCTTGAAACCGCAAAGCATCACGTTGAACACTGCATTATTTACCAGCGTGAACAAGCAAAAGCCGATATGCAAGCAGGTCGCGATATTGACTGGCAATCAGCCAGCGATGCAGCCGCTCCTATAGAGCCTGTCGCAGTAAATGGGGATGACCCACTTTATATCCTTTATACCTCAGGTACCACAGGCACGCCAAAAGGCGTGGTGAGAGAAAACGGGGGGCATGCAGTTGCAATGCATTACAGCATGGAGACGGTTTATGGCATGAAGCCGGGCGAGGTCTTTTGGGCGGCTTCCGATATCGGGTGGGTAGTCGGTCATTCATACATCGTCTATGCACCTCTTATTTATCGCTGTACCACCGTTTTATATGAAGGCAAACCCATTAGAACGCCCGATGCCAGCGCATTTTGGCGGGTGGTAGAAGAGCACAAGGTAACCGCGTTATTCAGTGCACCTACCGCATTTAGGGCTATCAAAAAAGAAGATCCGACAGCCGAAGGCTTTAAAAAATACGATACCTCCTCGTTAGAACGCTTATTTTTAGCCGGTGAACGCCTTGACCCTCCGACGTATGAGTGGCTTAAAGAGCACACGGGATTACCGGTGCTAGATCATTGGTGGCAAACAGAAACAGGCTGGGCCATTGCTTGTAATCCAATTGGCATTGAGCAGCTAGGCACAAAACCTGGCAGTTCAACGGTGCCCACACCGGGCTTCGATGTGCAAATTTTAGATATGAATGGTGAGCGTTGCGCACCAAATGAAAACGGCGCGGTTGTAATAAAACTGCCTTTACCTCCGGGTTGTTTACCCACTATCTGGCAAAATGACGCGCGTTTTAACGCGGGTTACTTGAGTGAGTACCCTGGTTATTACCTCTCTGGTGATGGGGGTTATATTGATGACGATGGCTATTTATTCATTATGGGCCGAACCGATGATGTGATTAATGTTGCGGGTCATCGCCTATCCACTGGGGAAATGGAAGAAATTGTCGCGGCTCACCCTGCCGTCGCTGAATGTGCCGTTTTTGGTGTAAGTGATTCACTAAAAGGGCAATTGCCAATGGCGATGATCGTTCTAAAAGATGATTACCTCGGTGATAGCAAAGAGGTTGAAAAAGAGTTAATCCACGCTGTTAGGCATCAAATTGGCGCAATCGCCTGTTTGAAAAATATTCTGCATGTTGAACGATTACCTAAAACACGTTCAGGGAAAATTCTTAGAAAAAACCTTCGTCAATTAGTCGATGGGGAAGAATTAAACATTCCATCTACGATTGATGACGCCTCTATTTTTGACGAAATCAACCAACAACTAAACAATCGCTAAATGCTTTTGTAATGTTACCAAAGGCCTTTTAATAAGGCCTTTATACTCTATTAAAAGCCACGCTATGTATTATTTACCCTACCGACAATAAGCTGCTTTAAAATAAAACTAAACGTACCCAAAAAACGAATAACACGCTAAACTTATTGAACTTATTTCGTATTTTTATGAGCCTTAAACACATGAAAAAATGGCTTTACCCTCTTTTGCCTTTGGTTGTTTTAACGGGTTGTACATCACTGAGTAAAGATGAATGTTTGCAAGCAAATTGGTATGGCATTGGCTATCAACATGGTGTTAATGGCACCCAATACCAAGATGGCGTAAATGCGTTAGCACAATGCAGTGAGTTTGGCGTGCGTGCAGACATAAACGAATATAAATCGGGTTATGATCAAGGTCTCAATGTGTATTGTGAACCCGAAAACGGCTTTACGTTGGCCATGCAAGGCATGCCTTATAACGGCGTGTGTAACAGCACTGCGTTTCGTAAAGCATGGCAAGAAGGTAACGACCGTTACCAAGTACAGCAACGACTTATTGATATCGATGATCGTATAGAAGAAATTGATCGTCGGCTACATACTATTCGTGCTGAACTAAACAGTAATCAGCTCGATAATCAACAGCGTAAAAACCTCTACCATGAGCGTAAAAGTTTAGAAGATGAACGTAATGACTTGCGCAAAGAACGGGCGCTATTGCCGCTACTCAATAAACTGCCCAGTGTTGAAATATCAACCGAATGGTAACGATTTTGGTATCGATTTCATCTTATACATTTGCTTATCAGCCATGGTAAGCAACTCTTTCACATTTTTGCCATGATGCGGATACAGCGCAATACCAAAACTTGCACTGACAGGCTGGGCAGTGGCATAGTTTTTTGCAATTACTTCCACCGCTTTTTGACAACGCAATGCAATTTCTTCGCATACTTCAGGCTTTACTAAACTAGGTAGTACAATCACAAATTCATCACCCCCTATGCGTGCAAGAATATCTTGCTCACGTAGCTGTAACGCTATCTGCTGGCTAATCGTAAGCAATAAACTATCGCCTTGTTCATGCCCAAAGGTGTCGTTAACCAATTTAAAGTTATCAAGATCAAGGTAAATTAACGCAAACTTAGGGTTATTTGCCGTTGTACTTTGCGTGATTGCACGTAACTGAATATCTAACCCTCGTCGATTAAGTAACTTAGTAAGCGGGTCTTGATTTACCAGCTCAGTTAATAATTGACGTTTTTCAACTGCCAGCGAAATATCATCAAAAGCACCTATGTAATGACTTACACATCCTTTTTCATCATATAAAGCATCGATAGAAAGCAGCTCTGGGAAAATTTCGCCCGATTTACGCTTATTCCACACCTCCCCCTGCCAGCGACCTTTACTCAGTAGTGTTGCCCACATTTGTTGGTACACTTCTTTTCCTTGTTTTTTAGCTGAAAGTATCGCTGGACTTTGGCCTACCACTTCAGATTTACTGTATCCGGTTATTTGTTCAAATGCGGGGTTAACATCGACAATGCGTGGCTCTGGGGTTGTAATTAAAATTCCTCGACTGGTGGTTGAAAAGACGGCGGTTAACAATTTTATTTTTTCATTACTCGTCACTTCTTCACTGACATCTTCTAAGTAACCATTCCACTCAAAACAACCATCATGGCGCGCAATAGGCGACGATTTACCTTCAACCCATATGAGCCCTTTTTTTGGGTGATTTACCCGATAGATTTGATGCCAGTCACATAATTCAACTCGCGAACGCTCAATACTTGTCAACACACGAGGCAGATCATCGGGGTGTATTACCTGCATGGCAAAAGCATCAGACTCTTTCAATTGATCTGACGTACAACCATAAATTTCTATTACTTTTGACGTTGTGAAAGGAAATGAACCGTGACCTTTTTTATCTATTACATACTGAAAAACAAGGCCCGGTAAGTTATCAGTAAATTTTTGCAGTTTGTTATGTAAAGACTCTATTTCGCACTCTTTTCGCCACTGATTGGTTATATCTATATGAACGCCAAACATCCATTCAGGCTCCCCCTCTTCATCCCATGTTTGCACTTGGCCTTTATCGAGTACTTTAATCCAGTGCCCTTTTTTGTGCTTCATTCTGACTTCGCATATATAGCGCTCAGTTTCGCCACTAAAATGGGCTTGAAGGTGTCGATGCGATTTTTCGAGATCATCAGGGTGTGCATGCTCAAGCCACGTATCAATAGAGACCGGCTGTAAGTCAGCTAAACTATAACCAATAATTGTCGCCCACTTTTCATTAAAAATGGTTTCACCTGTTTTTATATTCCATAGCCATATCCCCGCATCGCTACTATCAAGTATAAGCTGGGCGATGTCTATTCCGAGCTTCGACTGGATCCCCTCGTATCCTTTACTAAATGCCATAGTTAACCTTTTGAGTTGGATCACGGTGAAAAAGTAAGCCTTTATTTCTATTTTAGATAACAAAATAAAAAAAGACTAAAAATGACATTTAGATTTTTGATTTAAATTAAAATTACTCATTTAAGGGCCAATCTGCAGCATCGTATATATCAACAACACGACTCACTGTTTTATCACCTTGCCATTTGCGAATATAACACCCTGTTGGGTCATATAATGCCGTTTGCTTGTTAATGTGGAAATGACGCCCACCTCGCGGATCCACGCCAACTCCTGCAATATATTGCCAGTTACCCCAGTTCGCAGCGACATCATAGTCAATGAGCTGTTGCTCAAAGTAAGCCGCTCCAAAACGCCAGTCAACCGCTAACTCATTGACCAAACAACTGGCTGCAATTTGCCGCGAACGATTCGAAATATAGCCCGTCTCATTGAGCTCATGCATTATTGCATTTACCAGTGGAAAAGGAGTGGTTCCTTGGCACCAAGATGCAAAACGTTGACTATTAAATGTTGTTAGCGGCGCCGTTTTTTTCTGCCCTTTAAAGCGATATAGCTGTCTGCCAACATGCTTAGCATGCCACTTAAAATACTCACGCCAGAGTAATTCAAATTTAATCCAATACGTTGACTCATTCGCACCATTTATATGCTCATAATGTTCAACCTCAGCATACACTTGTTTTGCACTAATAGACCCACCCGCAAGCCACAAACTAAACTTAGTCGTGTTACTGAAGCCGTCTAATTCATTACGTGTTTCTTTGTAGCAGGCCGGTGCGGGCGATGAAAAATAGTGCTGGCAATGTTGTTGAGCAGCAAACAAGCCACCAGACACACTTTCAGGCTCTGTCACTGCATCTGGGATTGGTTGAGCTGGGCAAAGCTGCACTGGGTGTGGCAAACGCGAAACCGCATCACGCGGTGCAGCAATAGCCGCAGGTTCTGCTTCAACTTTTTTACGAAAAGCCGTGAAATTTTTTGGTAAATCTGCAACTGAGAACGGTAAATCAGGTGCTGTAAATAAAGTGTCTTGCTGGTAGGTTTTAATGTCAAGTTCTGGGCATAACTCAGTTATTTTTTTAAGCTGTTTTTGCTCGTAATAGCCCACTTGCTCTGTACAGACAAGCGTTGAAATACCATGTTTTTTTATACGTTCGTGAATAACCACTTCGGGCTCACCTGTGACCACATGTAAGGTTTGCCCAAGCGCCTCCACAGCGTTAGAAAAAGCCTGTAGGCTCTGTATTAAAAAACGATATCGATGCTTACCAACAGGCCGTTGCTGATAATTGCTTTGTTTAAACCACCTAGGCTCAATCACATAAATAAGGTCAAGTTCACCGTTAAAGTGTTCAAGTTCAGATAGTATGACGTTATCACTAATTCTTAAGTCATTTTGCAGCCAATATAAAACGCGCTTTTTCATTGTTTACTCTATTAGAAATCTTAATAAATCATACGCAAGCCAGCCTTTTACCGATTAATTTCACGCTAACGCATTATCTAAATCAAAAGTTATCAAGCTCTTACAATCTTCAACTAAGTTTCAGTTTTAGTTAAGTTTTTCTTAAGTTAGTTCTTTTATGCTTTCAAAATGAAGCGTTTTTAACGACTTAGGTTGATGTAGCATGACAACCTCATCGCTAAGTATTAAGTAGGCATAGTTCCAAATGTATAAAATAACACCTGTTTTATTATTCACATGCACTGCTACAGGGACAGCTTATGCAAACGAGCCTTTAAGCTTAGATGTCGTCTGTGAGGTAAAAAGCAAACCCACTGCTGAGTTAAGCGAAGACAAAGACATCACTGTTGATAAACTCAACATTGATACACATACTATTTTTGATCCAAACGATCCTGAAACGACCGCCCTACACCGCTTTATTAACTGGTTACACATAGATACCAAAAACAAAGTTATCAGTGAGCAAATTACCTTTAAAGAAGGTGAGCAAGTAAGTGAGCGTCAGTTACAAGAAGCAGAGCGTATTCTGCGCAATAAAAAATACTTAAGAGATGCCAAAGTTAGCTATACAAAAGATTGCCTTGTGGATGAGCCTAAAGTTGTACAAATAGATACCTGGGATACCTGGAGTTTATTACCAACCGTTAATTTTGGGCGAAGTAGTGGCAACAATAAATACAGCTTGGGCTTTAAAGAAGAAAACTTTTTAGGGTACGGTATTCGCGCATCATTAAAGTATAAATCTGATCACGAACGCTCGGGCTTCCATTCAGTACTGCAAATGCCAGTACCTTGGCAGCCTCATGCGACCCTCACTTTACAAGCTGATGATTACGATGACGGGCAAGTCTTTTTAGTGGATTATCATCAGCCTTTTTATCAACGCAGCAGTGACGCACTAATGCGCTACTTTGCACAATCTCAAAAGCAAAAAAGTTATATCTATCAAAATGGTATAACTCGTTCAGAGTTTTTTACTGATGAATTAATCGCCCAGTTTGCCTATGGTGGTATTTTATCGCAAGACAGTCAGCAAACCTTCCACTGGCTTGCAGGGATTGACTACCAAGATGTCAGCTACCGCCCTTTTCAAACAGAACCTTTACTTGCAGGTCTCAACGATTACAGCATTGCTGCACCTTGGCTAGGATTGCATTGGTTAGAAGACAATTACGCTGTGTTGCACGATATTGACCTAATAAACCACAATGAAGACGTTAACCTAGGCTGGGAGTTAAACTCAAAGTTTGCCATCGATACGGTTAATTTGGGGCAAGGCTTTTTATTTGATACTAACCTCACCAAAGCGTGGTTTAACAATAATGCCTTGTATCGGTTTGCCACAGGGGTCAAAGGCAATATTGGTACAGAGCTTGATGACCGCTTAGCTATTTACTCAAAAGCGCAAATGAACTATCGCTGGTCAGATTCATTTGCCTTTTATGCGCATTTAAATGGTCATTGGCAAAACCATGAGTTTGCAGATAAACCGCTGGCTGTAGGCGGTGAAGAAGGCATGCGTGGCTTCCCTGAAAGTTACCAACATGGTACTTCAAGCGTACAAGCAACCGCTGAGCTAAGAATGTACCCAAATATCAATCTGTATCAGTTTGTAGATGTAGGCTTTGTTGGCTTTGTTGATGTAGGCCAAGCATTTGGCAGCACTGAAACTGCGAATATATCAGATTCAATGCTAACCAGTGCGGGTCTTGGTATTCGCCTATATTCATCGCGCTCAAGTAACGACAACGTTATACATATTGACTTTAGTACGCCTCTTGGCAGTTACCAAGACGTTGATTCATGGCAAATAGGAATGTCGGTTGAAACAACTTTTTAAGCATCCTGCTCTTTACTCATCAACTCGCTCATTCGCTGCATCAACTCTTGCTCAGTGAGGTCTTCTTTGTGTGTGCCTATAGTCCAAATATGACCAAAAGGGTCTTCTAAGGTCCCAGCTCTGTCGCCATAAAACTGATCGTGAACTGGGC
Organism: Pseudoalteromonas lipolytica; assembly: GCF_900116435.1. Classification (GTDB taxonomy): domain Bacteria; phylum Pseudomonadota; class Gammaproteobacteria; order Enterobacterales; family Alteromonadaceae; genus Pseudoalteromonas; species Pseudoalteromonas lipolytica. The sequence continues at coordinate 66,103 of NZ_FPAZ01000007.1, forward strand.
GCAGCTCTTTTGCACCCAGCGACAACGCGTTGGCAAATACAGCATCAACGTCTTCAACATACAGCATAATACTCACAGGTGTACCACCGAGCTGATGTGGAGACTTAAACTGCACATCGGGGCACATATCTGAAAGCATGATGTGGGAATCGGCAATTTTAATTTCGGCATGTGCCACGCCACCGTCTGGTAAAGGCATTTGCATCACCAGTTCAGCAGCAAACGCTTGCTTATAGAACTCTATTGCCTTCGTGGCACCTTCAATAATCAAATAAGGCGTTACCGCATGGTAACCTTTAGGTATTGCAGATATAGCCATATTGAACCTCGTGTTGGAACGTGTCTTCTCTAAAGGTAGCAGTTGTTCACAAAATCACTAACTTATATACAAAAACGCCCACGAACATTCATGATCGCAGGCGCTTTTTAGCAAGGTTTATTGGTTATTCAGGCCAGCTTTGCTCCCCGTCAACAGTAAGCATAGGATGACTAAGCGTTGTGCAATAGCCTGTCGCAGAAGAAGCAAAATAAACATCGCCCAACACCGTGTAGCCTTTGGATTTCACTTGCTGCTGTGCTTTATCTGAGGTTGCCATGCCCCACATGCTGAAGTAGTCGCTCAAATCGAGCTCTGTTACTTCTGACAACGCTATTAATAGCCAATCATTGTTACCTATGCTCTGTGCCTCCGACAGACTGTAGTTCGAAAAACCAAGCCCATCTTTTTGTGCCTGCCAATTAGCATCACTGTTATCAGCTAGATTAAAAGCCCGTTCAATAATGTGTAAGCGAGGGTATAAATGCCAGCCGTTTTCAAGCTTATTGTATGCCTGTGCCGCCATCATAATTTGTAAGTAAATTGCATGGCTTTGTGACCACTCTGACATCGCTAACTCTTGCATATAAGCATAGGGGTTAGCCGTTTGCTGACTGGCCTGTAAGTGATTAAATAAACCTTCAAATGGCAAGTTTTGACACGACGCCGAGAATCCCGTTTCATCTTCAAATTTAGACTTACTGTAGTAAGAGTAAAAATTGGTATTGGAGTGACCACCAAAGCCTTCGATACGGAATCGGTCTTTTTCAAGACCATGGCCTAACTCATGAATATCGCCATGCCCAGTCGGATTAAAATTCCACCCTGCGTCATACGGGTTACCCGAGCAGCCCCAGCCGCATGTGGGTTGGTCGGCATTCATGTGCTTAACAATATCAATGGTCTGTATTTCAAGGTTGCGTGCGCTGGCAAAGTCATGAATTTCGGTAACTACATCAATACCAGGGCCTTTAAAACCCGCTAATACATGCGGGTAGTTATGAGTATAACGCTCCACGGCATGGGCAAAGTCAGAGGCAATTGGCCAGTAACCTTCGTTGATCGAAATACGCATTTTCTCAAGCTTTGAGTGTACTTCAAAACCGCCTGTTGCTACTTCGGCCCAATCGTAGTCGCCTTTTTCAAGTAGCTCAGCAAAACGTGTATCATCGCTGCTGCTTCGCCAATACGGATGCTCACCAACATTGTTAAATTCAAAGCTGACGTCTAAATCATTTTGATCGAACGCAATTTGAATTGGCCCACCATAGGGTGAGGTAAAGTACACGGTTTCATTGCTTGTCACTGGCACATGCACCGACTGCAATTTAGCAGGACGATTATAACCATTACTGCTCATATAGTGCGTTGCGCCATCACGTAAGGTATTTACAAACACCTTGGTGTTAACGGCTTGGTTGTCGGTGCGCTTTATCGAGAATGTTTGCCCGGGCAGCGCATACACACCTGTTGAGCGAAAATGCGCTTTACTTTGCATGTTTACTGTCACGCTTTTTGGCGTTACATGGCTAAAGTCACTGCGGCTAAAATTTCCCATATCACTTTGGGTTGGGTTCACTTTACGCACATTTAATACCGCATGATCAGCAAATAACGAACGAAAAAAAGCATTATTATCAGTACTGAGCTTATCCATCGGAAAACGCACATCTTGGCGATAATGATCGCCAAGCAGCGCTAATAATTGATAAAAGCGATAGCCTTGCTCTGCAAAAATATCGGTTTTTGCTTGGTCAAAGCCTCTAAATAATGAGTTCACTTTAGTGGCTGCATCGCTGAATTGTTGCTGGTATTGACTATCACTCGGACAACTACGGTTATCACAGGTGCTTAAATCTACAGTGAATTCACCTGTTTTAAAGCGGTTCAATAGGGCTTTAATGGTGAGCACATCACTCGGTAGGCTGTTGCTGATTACACTTGGGTTCCATTCTGCGAGTTCTAATCGGTGCCAATAGTTATCACCAGCAACACTGACATGGAATAACTCAAACAAGGCGTTACCCAACGCTGTTTGACTACCATCGCGCTGAACATAAATCACGGCAATATCATTCGCTAGCGCCTGCTTTACTGCTGCAACCACATTATCAATATTTAATCCTTCGCGTTCATGCTGAGAGATAATTAATATATCGGTGTCATCAGTTAAACACCCCGCTAAGGCATCGTTATCACAGCTGGCTTTCTCGTTATACCGAACTCGGTCCTTGTAATGCGTATCGAACCATTCTCTAGTGAGAATGCGGTCTTGAAAATAATAGCTCTGATCAAGCTGTGCCATTACAAGGTTAAGAGGCTGCTCTTCAGTTACTTCTCTGCCTGCAAGCCAGCTATGGCTGTTTTTCAAAAAGCTGAGCATTTGCTCATTAATCGTGTTGCGATACGGGTTACTGCCGAATACGAGGTAGCGGCCGCGCTGTGCATCACTGCTACCCACCACGGCGAGGTTTCTTACTTTTGCTTCATAACCTTCTTGCCAACTATTATTGGTTAACAGTACGGGCTCATTAAATGGATAAGTGGCCCTTAACAGCGTTGCATCCCATGTTGGATACCAGCTTAGTGCATCCAAGGGTGACTGTGTGTCTAAACCAAATAAACGATTTTTAATCGTTTGAAAGCGCGCTTTGTGAGTGTCAATTTCATTCAGTGCCGCATCAAGTAATAAATCACTGTTTGGCACATCAAGGGCGTTTCCCGATGCAAGAGCTTGTGCCACATAACTTTGCACTATGTTTAACACAAATTCATAGTTCGCGTGTTCACGTGAGTCACTGGCTGTGATAGTGAACCGAAGTTCACCTACATCCTCATCGCTAGGCGTGCCCGATAAGGTATTTGTTTGCGCATTAAAGCTAAGCCATGCCGGTAAACCTGCCACCGTTAGGCTTACCTCATCATTGTCAGTGTCATTATGGGTAAGCGTTAAACTAAATGCGTTTTCTGCACGCGCCTCTGCGGCGAGTGGGCTGATGCTAGGCAATGAATTAGCGCGAGGAGTCACAGTAAATATTTGCTCAGCAAGCTGCGATACTTCGCCATCTGAATAACGAAAACGAATGAGCTGCTCGCCACGGTCAGTAAATACAGGCGTTCCCGAAAAGCGCTGAGTGTTATTATCAAAAATTAACCAATCAGGCTGTGCAACGTCACTCACTATAATCGTATCGTTTTGTGCGTCGCTAAATGTGAGCTGATAAGCGTAGGCTTGGCCTTCATTCGCATTAGCTGGCGTTGAAGTAAGCATTGGCGATGTGTTTTCTTCCCGCGCTTTCTCCACCGTAATATCAATCAACAGCTGTGCTGATAACTGCCCATCCGATACACTAAACTCTATGTTTGAAAACACGCCTGCCTGCTCAGGTATACCGCTTATCGCCCCCGTTGCTTTATCAAAATTGACCCAATTAGGTAAGTTGCTCACCGAAACTGTGAGTGGATCATTATCTGGATCAGACACTTGTGGGTTAAAGTTTAGCGTATCGCCGACCTTTAACGTTTGTGACTGCCCACTGATTTGAGGTGCTTGATTTTGCGGTGTTTCAGTGACCGGAGGTGTAACGGGCGTTTCTTGTGGCTCTGAACCACCGCCACACGCCGTTACTAAAGCGAGTATTGCTGTGCTTAAAAGCGCATGCTGGTATGAAGAAAAAGGTTTGCTCATTAATCTTATATTCGATGTATACATTTTTTTAACATTATAAGGGGATGAGCCACACTATTAACTCGCACGAAAGACGTAAATTGACAACGCTATCAAAACATTTTCAAAAAATAGCCGACTCAAGTAAGTTCTGAATTTTCTGAGTGTGCGTCATGTATTAAAATAACCTTACTAGGGCTAGTATTAATGAAGGAATAAACGAGCAATTTGAATTTGGAAAACCATGAAATCTATTAGCGTGATATGTATCACTTTATTCTTTTTAATAACCAGCTATCCCACAAAAGCTGACATTGCTATAAACGCCACCCCTTTTGACTTTGCCACAACCCTAAGCTTTAACTCTGAAGTGTTGCATCAAGTTCGCTCTATAAATGTGTATTTGCCGCAAAGCTATGAAAAAAATACAGGCAAATATTATCCGGTCATTTACTTATTAGATGGTTCTAAAAATGAAGACTTTATTCATATAGCGGGCCTGGTGCAATTTGCGAATTTTTCATGGATCAAAATGATCCCCGACACCATTGTTGTCGGGATAAGTAATATTGATAGAAAGCACGACTTCACCACAAAAAGTAACAACCACTTTGACCAGCAAGAACTTCCAAGCCATGGGGGGGCTGAACAATTTATCCATTTTTTACAGCATGAATTAAAACCATTAATCGCCAAAGAGTACCGTACTAACGGCACAGAGACCCTAATAGGTCAATCTTTAGGGGGCTTGCTTGCAACTGAAATATTGTATAATCACAGTGCGTTATTCGATCATTACCTAATCATAAGCCCAAGCTTGTGGTGGGACGATGAGGCGTTATTAAAAAGCCAATTTAAACCAAATCACCCTCCTAAATCGGTGTACATTGCAGTGGGCAAAGAAGGTCATGTAATGGAGCGAGTTGCGAAAGAATTATACAAACAACTTGCTCATTCACTTAAAGACAAAAGCCAAGTGAAATTCCAGTTTTTCTCCGAACATGAGCACGGCGACACATTGCATTTAGCGGTTTATGATGCCTTCAAAGACATCGACTACGCGCGTTGAGTCATCGCTATAATCAGCAATAATACCTGACCACTTGAACTTATAATTTAAGCCACTTAAAACAAAGCGGCTAAAAGCATTACCATGCAAATATGGCTCTCGGTTGTTTGTTTAAGCGCAAGCACGTGCCGAGTTCAGTATGTTTTTGCCAGGCTTTGGCATCCCATGTTTTTATAAAACAATTTATAAAGGAATTTATAACTCATTAAAATTTAAACGTTTAAACAGCGTTTCGTAAGCTTATTCCCCCACTTCACTTTTTCAATTACTTTTCTGCCATTCCTTTTCTGCAATAAAAGTAATGATAGTTAATTACCCGCTGTCAGCCCCTTTTTAAATAAGCGCGTGGAAAGCTGGCTTTAAAACAAACACTCAAATGCGAATTATTCTTGATCTTATTTGTGTTTTATATACTATAACCGCCATCTTATATGGACTAACAAAAAAAATTGGGATCAACAATGAAATCAATAAGACTTAGCTTATTAACTCTGGCAATTACCGCACAATTTTCAGCAATAGCAGATGATGCAAAGCCTAAGCAAGACATGGAACATTTAGTTATTACCGCCACTGGTTTTGAGCAAAAAGTAACTGAAGCACCTGCAAGTATTTCAATTATCACAAATGAAGATATTAAATCTCACGCCTTTACTTCAGTGCTCGATGCAGTGCAGTATTTAGAAGGCATCGACATTGGTACAACCCGCGACAAAACAGGCCAAGGCAGTGTGAGTATGCGTGGTTTAACAGGTGAATACACCCTGCTATTGATCGATGGTAAACGTCAAAACAACCACGGTGATATATACCCTAATAACTTTGGTGGTAACGCCTTTAATCACGTGCCGCCGGTTGACGCTATTGAACGTGTTGAGGTTATTCGCGGCCCTGCATCGACACTTTATGGAGCAGACGCACTCGGTGGTGTTATTAATATCATCACTAAAAAGCACACTGATAACTGGAGCGGTGCAGTGTCATTTAGCCGTTCATTACAGCAAAACGACGACTTTGGTGATGACATTACCACCGACTTTAGCGTGATGGGTCCGCTTATCAAAGATGTTTTAAGCTTAGGTGTGCGCGGCAGTATTTATGAGCAACAAGCCTCCTCGCCAACATTTGAACCTGCGGTCGATCCTAATGGCGTAGTCCATACTCGCTCACTTGGCTTTGGTAGTGGTGGTCGTACTGTTGATAATACCAACGAACAATACGGCTTTACTTTAACTTACACACCTTTTGATTCTCATCATTTACGGTTTGATTATGACAACTCAAGCCAAGTGTATGACAACACGCCAAGCTACGATATTGAATCAGGCACTATCACTTACCCTTTAGGCACTAAAGATAATATTGAATCTATTTGGCAAGACAGCCGCGGTCAGGTTAATCCACGTGCAGGTTATGCCGCCGATCAAGAGTTTGACCGTGAGTGGTGGTCATTTAGTTATGATGGTGAGCTTGAATGGGCCACCATTAAAGCGTCGGTATCGTATGTTGATACGCAAAATAACGGCCGTACTTTGCCTCTAAGCGTTAGTGAGCGTATAGAGCTGCAAGCTATGTACGATGGCACTGGCGAATATGAAGGTATGGATGAGCAAGCACGAAAAGATTTAGCCGAAGACACCTTCTTACCCCGCCCAGCTCGCCCACTCGAAAGCAGTCAGTACACGTATGATTTACGCTTTGATATTCCAATCACTGGCGGTTTTGGCAGCCACAATTTAGCGATTGGTGGTCAGTTAATTGATGGTGAGTTAAAAGATGGTGTATTTGGTCTTGAAAGTGACCAAGCCGGTCAAGTTCAAGAACAAAACATGTACTCGGTATTTGCCGAAGATAACTGGATGGCAACCGATAACTTTACTTTCACTTTGGGTGCCCGTTACGACGACCATGATGTATTTGGCAGCCAAGTATCACCCCGCGTGTACGCTGTGTACAACTTATCTGACACTTGGACTTTAAAAGGCGGTGTTAGCACAGGTTATAAAACCCCACAAACAACCGACCTATACGACGGTATTACTGGTTTTGGTGGTCAAGGCACCAGCCCATTTGCTGGTAACCCAGACTTAGAACCAGAAACCAGTGTTAACTCAGAAATCGCGCTTTATTGGACATCACTTGAAGGTGATCACAACATCAATGTCACTTATTACAACACTAAGTTCGAAGATAAAATAGCCCGCGGCGATACCATTTTAAGCTGTGAGCAAACCAATGGTGTGCGCCCGTGTGTTAACTTAGGCCAATACGATCAACTGGGCTATGACAGCTACAGCCAAAAAATTAATATTGATGAAGTTGATCTACAAGGTGTTGAAATTGCAGGTCAATATACACTAACCAACACGGTGTCAATCAATGGTAACTACACATGGACTGACAGCGAACAAAAGAGCGGACCAGAACAAGGCAAACCATTAACTAACAGTGCTGAGCACATGGCCAACTTAACGCTAAACTGGGAAGCCACCGACTCAATCAACCTTTATTTACAAGGTGTGTATCGCTCAGATCGTTACCGTGGCTGGGATAACGTGCACGATAAAGCGCTGTATTACAAAAACTACAACCTACTTAATCTAGGTGCACAGTTCTATGTTAATGAGTACGTGCAAATTAACGCTCGCGTAAACAACCTACTCGACGAAGATTTCACCTCTTATAGTACGAGCTATACCGACTTAAATGGGGATGGAGAGTACGAGTACCTAACAGGTCGTGGCGTAGTAAGTGAAGTCACTTTCACTGATGACTACAACGTAAAAGATAAAAGCCGTAATTTCTGGATTGGCGTTACCGCTTACTTCTAATATTTTTCTCCCTGAATATAGGCAGCACTCACTGTTGTGCTGCCTACTTCGAGCAGGTCGTCCGACTGTCACTAAACTGCCAACAATGCCATTTATACTTCATTAACCTGCGTAAGCCTGTTAGTTAAATAATGCAAAATATTCTCACAGCCAGCGGTATATCTATTAGTTACCAAGATAAAGGTGACCTTGATGCACCTGTGATCATATTGATTATTGGCTTAGGCGCACAATTTACCGTGTGGCCAGAGGCCTTGTATAGTGGTTTAGTAGAAAAAGGGTTTAGAGTAATTCGCTTTGATAATCGCGATGCAGGGCTGTCATCATCGCTCGATGAATTAGGCAAACCAAGCCTTATAAAACATTGGCTGAGCCGCCGTTTACCGCTACGCACCCACCTCCCCTATTCATTAGATGACATGGCCCGTGATGTAAAAGAGTTGATGAATGCACTTTCTATCAAACAAGCGCATTTAGTGGGGGCATCAATGGGGGGCATGATTGCACAAATAGCTGCTGCAAAATACAAAAAGCGCGTACTCAGTTTAACCACCATTATGTCGAGTAGTTCACCTTGGTCGTTTTCAGGCTCGAATATTAATTTACTCATAAAACTAGCTAAAATACAGCCACGAAACCGAACTAAAGAAGCCGAAATAAAATACAACGTACGCCTTAATCAATTAATTGGCAGCCCTGCTTACCCGCAAGATGAATGCGCTTTGTATGAAAACGCAAACCGTTATAGTAAGCGTGCCGCTCATAATCAACAGGGTTTCAAACGCCAACTAGCAGCCATTGCAGCAACCCCTTATCGCGAAAAACTATTGAAAAAAATTAAAGCCCCGACCTTGATTATTCACGGCAGTGCCGACCCTGTCATCCCTCTTGAAGCTGGCATTAATACCGCACTTATAATCAAACGCAGTAAATTAAAAGTGGTGCCCGGCATGGGGCATGATTTTCCACCCGCTTTAATGAAAAAGATGACTAAATGGATAGCAAAGCATGCCCGTAGAGCATCAAAAAAGCTCCGTTAAATAACGCATACTCATTACGAATGAAAAACGTTATGAGCGCGCTTTAATCAACCACTAAACTGATGCCAAGGACCTGTTATGACGAGTGTTTTTGCTGGTGAGTAAACATTTACAAACAAGGTACTGCCATCGGGCGAAAAACAGGCTCCGGCAAGTTCTGTTTGCGCAACCAAACGCGCAAAATTATAAACCTGTCCTTCAGGAGTCACGCCACGTAAGTGATTATCAACCACATCGGTGTATTGATCTTCACAAACAATTAAATGGCCATTTGGTGACACTGTTAAGTTATCGCCAAAGTTATAGAGTGTTTTGCTGGTACTCTCAACAAACAACGATATCTTGCCAGGTTTCTCAGCTTCTTTATTAGTGCCTTCAAATTCTGATGGCTGGTATTTCATTACCTGACCAAGTTGCTTTTTACCGCCATTAGTACAACAAAAATAAAGCTCTTTATCACCCCAGTGAATGCCTTCACCTCGCGCAAATAAAGCAGCGCCTTGCTTAAAGCCACGTAAGCGTAAGTCATCTTTCGGGCTTTCAGGGTTATCTAAGTCAATCCACTCAACATCCAACTCTTGATGCAGTGGCATGGTCTTACTATGCCAGTTACGGCTATCGAACTGTGGTTTCCCTTTAACGACCATTGCTTGTAATTGGCCGCCTTTGTGCAGCTTGCCATATTCGTTAGGAATGAAACGGTAAAAAACGCTGTCACCCTTATCTTCGGTTAAATACACAATACCAGTGCGAGGGTCGACAGCGGCCGCTTCATGATTAAAGCGTCCCATGGCTTTCAATGGCTCAGGTTTAATGAGGCCTTTACTATTGGCAGGCACCTCAAAAATATAACCATGATCTTGATTGAATCCATCGGCTTTGGTGTCGGTTGTTTCTTCACAAGTCAGCCACGAGCCCCAAGGCGTAATACCACCAGAACAGTTACGAATAGTGCCCACTAACGAAAGATACTCTTGCTCTTTTTGATGGGTTTTTAAATTATAAATAATGTGGCTAGTACCACCAGGAAGTGCGACACCTTCGCGGTTAGTATCGAAGGCGAATGGTGTTTTATGCTGTGCGATACTGGCTTCGGCTTTAGTTAAATCTGTTGGTTTTAATTCGTGGTTACGCACCAAAGCAACACGGTCATTGCCAAGGGCAAGACAGCCCATACCATCGGCTTTGTCGGGAACAGTGAAGCCATCTGACATTTTCTCACCTAAGCTCGAAATAATCTGATAACTAAAACCTGCGGGTAAATCTAATAGCGCATCAGGGTCAGGCAATAAAGGACCAAACCCTTTGATCGTTGTTTGCAAATCATTAAGCGACACTTTGCCAATGGCACTTTTTGATAACCCTAAAAAGGCTAACGTACCCGCCCCTACCAAAAATTCTCGACGTGAAACCATGCTAACTCCGAGCTGAAACCAGCTTTATCATACAAATAAAAAGAGCATTATAAAGCAAAGAAATCATAAAAAGTTACAGTATCACAATCTTCACGAAAATGTCATAAAGCACCTAATAACGACGCTTTAATCACTGCGAGTTGTTGATTAGACACAATAAAACTAAATAACGGTGATATTCCAAACTGCAAAACTAACCATTCACATAACCAGACTAGCCATTTTATGAATGCGCTTAAAAGTCATCATCACAGTATTGTGAAAAGTTAATGTTCTCTCTAGTGGAGTGTTTCAAACTCGGAATAAGCAATTATTTTCGAGATGCTTATATTTTTGCTAAGTCGCCACAACTCGTTACTTGATTACGACCTTGATGCTTTGAACGATACAACGCATCATCTGCACGTTTTAGTACTGTTTGCCAACTTGTTTCTTGTGGGTTCAACATTGCAACTCCGACACTTACTGTCAGATACACAGTTTCATCGTCTAAAATAAGCGGTGTTTTTGCAACTGATTTTCGAATACGCTGTGCCAATAACTCAACGTCTTGGCCGCTTATGTGGCTCACTAACACAGCAAACTCTTCGCCTCCTAAGCGAAAATATTGGTCATATTCCCTGAGTTGCTGTTTAGCAATTGCGGTTACATGTGCGATGGCTTTATCGCCAAGTATATGTCCAAACTGATCGTTCACTGATTTAAAGTGGTCAATATCAAACACTATAAAGGCTAACTGGGTGTCATTGCGTATACATCGCTTTAGCTCTTTATTAGCAAATACCTCAAGCGCTTTACGGTTATACCACCCTGTTAAATGATCCGTTAAAGAATACTCTCTTAACGCGAGTTCTTTACGCCAAGTCACCACAACAGAAAATGCTATCGTCAGTAAAAAGTAAAAAGCGATAACCGCTAAACTACCTATGTTTAAAAGTTGATGCTTTTCAATCCATGGCGTATTTTCAATACCTGTCAGTAACAAATAGCCTCTAAATAACTGTTGCGCCGAGAAAATAAACAACAAAATAATGAGCAAGTAATACGCTTTGCCCGCTTCTTCATTTCGGTGCTTCCAAAGTGCTAACATCGCCGAAATATCAAGTGCAGCGATCATCGGGTACAAAACAACAATACGCAGTTCAATTGACTCATTCATTGCTGGCACAAAATGCATAACAAAAATGCCAACAAAAACGATCAGCACAACCCCCCACATCGAACGATTATATAAGCATTTAGATACGCCACTGAAAAGCGCTGCATGCCCAGCTAAATAGCAAGCATTCGCAAAAGCAGGATGGAAAAACGAAGGAAAATCGACATTAGTCGCGAGAATACCCGATAAATTGGAAGCGAAAAATAATGCACCACACACCAGCCAATCAATTAAATAACTTTCGTTACGACTCGCAATGTACAAAGCAGCCATTGTTAACATCATTATAAAGCTAACCAGTGCCGTACAAACGAGCAATGTGTGGAGATCCATTCTTATTATTATCCCTTAATTAGAATTAGGGGGTGGATAATAAACCAACAATTAAGGCAAGTTCAATAGCCAAACTTAGAATATAATCCTCGAATTGACTATTATTTGTTCTATAGCGTAAAGATATAAAATTGAATATATTTTTCCATAACTTAAAAATAACTTGTTATTTTTACCTATAGACAAAAGCCCTCTCATAAAAACCGCCTCTATAAAAACAGCAACTTTACATTTAACACATTGAAAAAAAATGAGTTTAGAAAGTAACGCCATGCTGTATCGGCTAAACAATGCCTAACAAAACAGGGGATTTCTGGACTTTATAAGTAACCTTATTTAACAGGTACATTCTCAACGTATTGATTAAACGTATGAGCAGTCTGCTGTATTCATAGAGTGATTAACATGATTATTAAAATGCTTAAGAGTCATTTATCACTCTTTTAATCTCTCCTATTATGCTCGCTCATCTTTAGGAGACCCCATCACCACATGTGACGTAATGGTTCTTACCTGAGGAATTGAACCGAGCACATCAGCATGAAATGCTTTATATGATTTTAAATCTGCCGTTTCTACCCGCAGTAAATATTCAAACGCACCGGTCACGTTATGACACTCTTTAACTTCATCAATAAACGCGAGTGCTTGCTCAAATGCGAGCTGCGAGCTTGTTGAGTGGTCGTTTAAACCCACGCCTACATAAGCGATAAAACCTAAACCAACAGCGTGATGATTAATCACTGCGCGGTACCCCGAAATCACCCCGAGCCGCTCAAGTTCTTGAACCCTTCTTAGGCATGCCGATGGCGACAACCCCACTTTCTCTGCTAGCTCAGTATTTGCTAAACGGCCATCACGCCTTAACTCATGCAATATTCTGTCGTTAATTCTATCTTTCTTCATTTTAAATTGTGATTTCAAACTACCAAAACAACATTAAGCGCGATAATTGCGTGCATTTCAATCTATAATTGCAACTTAACAAACAGGGAGAGACTATGATGAGTTTTGAGATGATGACAGCACTGGCGTTATTCGCCCTCGTTTCGTCAATTACCCCTGGGCCCAATAACTTAATGTTGATGAGCTCAGGTGCCAATTTTGGTTTTAAAAGGACCACACCGCATATGTTTGGGGTAACGTTAGGCTTTATGTTGATGCTCTTTTTAGTTGGCCTCGGCATTATGCAGCTGTTTGACTTATTTCCGCTAAGCTACCTCATTCTAAAAGTGTTTTGTGTTGTTTATTTGTTATATCTCGCTTATAAAATAGCCACCAGCAACGGACAACAACACACACAAAATAAAGGTAAGCCTTTTACTTTTATTCAAGCGGCCCTTTTCCAATGGGTGAACCCTAAAGCATGGGCAATGGCGCTTAGTGCGATAAGCTTATACGCTCCAAACAAAAACGTATCAGCGGTATTAATCGTCAGTGCCGTATTTGGTTTAATTAATTTACCTTGCGTGAGCTCGTGGACCTTAGTAGGCGAAAAACTACAACACTGGCTTTCAAGCCCCACTCGTTTAAAACTATTTAACTACTTAATGGCACTACTTTTAGTCGTGTCGGTCTTGTTTAGTTTGCTTTAGTAACGGGCCTTATTTAAAAATGAGACCAAGATTACAGAAATTGAAACTGTTCTACTTGTGTAAGTTTTAACTTTTCAATTTCTTTTTTAGCGTTTTTACAATGGCGACGTAACTTAGATGGCACATCTTTATTGTCAATAATGCTTTTAAGCAGTGATTGATATCGTGCAGTTTGAGCATTGGCAAAAATTTTACAATAGTAAGCGATACCATCGAGCATATTACCATCTGTAGTTTGCTTATTGAGCCATATTTTACTGGCTAAAGCATCTAAATATTGCTCATCATAGACACCTATCCTGTCATATTTCCGACCAATACGTTGCGTATCCATTCCATCGGCTTGGTTAACCACATCAATAAACTGATAATGCTCTTGACTACTTACGTTATGAGTACGTCTAGAGTAAAACTGCTGGTCTGTCTGTGACTTAACCATTTCAACAGCCCCAATATCTTTATAATGATATAACTGTATTTCGGGGCTATTATTAAAAAAGCCTTTTTCAATTACACGGATATGATCAGGCTTTCCTAACTTTGTAACTACAGCATCGACACTCAACTCTCTCTCTAGAAAAAATAATGGGTTATCAAATGGTTGATTGGTAATTAAGATTGACTTTTTAGGTGTAGCTTGATTTTTTTCAGGCTCTGGTAATTTGACTTCCCCATCAGATAACATCGCAATTTTTGTTTTACTTTCGTCAGGGTCACCTTCAAGTACAATGGCATCTGAAACTTGCTTTCCTGACATATTTTCAATCCATACAGATGAAAAATCGGGGCTTAAATACCCTTTGACAACATAATGTTGATTAGCTTCGGGTGTAAAAGACACATCACCAGACACGATAAAATTGCTTCCCGCATTGAACATATAATTGATGGGGGCGGCATGGTGTACTTGTGCAACTAAAGTTAATGTCATTGGCTCTGTCGGTACTTCACGGCTAAATCCAACCGGAGTAAGTAGCATTCCTTGCCCATATGATGCCTGATGCGTAGCCCGAATAGAATTATTAACCTGCTTTCCATCAACTTTGCTTAAATAAAAAAACTGCCCAGAACTAGTGCTCCCCACCTTGTAAGTATCATCAAGTTTAGCCGTGTTGCCTTGGTAGTTTTTAGGGATCGGGTTGTATGTTGCTACACAGCCAACAAGTGATGAAGCCAACATAATGATGGCAAAAAAGCTTGCTATTTTTCTCATTTTTAAACCTAACTAACTATTTTAATTATTATTTTAGCTTTCAGAAGCATACACTAAGTGTTGAATTTGGGAGCATTGAAGCTCAAGTGGCATGTAAAGCGTTTGCATATTCTTACGACTCAATGCGGCATGAAGTGGTAAAGTGGCTAGCCCCTTAATGGTGATGTTGGCAACATCAGGGGTTTTAATTAACCTAACAACCTCTCTGTCACCATATTGAGAGATAGAAGGTATAAAAGGCCGTAATTGCTTAATTAGTTTCTCTAATAAAATATCACTGACATCACCACCAATGATGATTGTTTGCGTATTCAAAAGTGATTCAAGCGTATGAATAGCAATGCGCAGAGGCTCGGCGGCTTGGTCTACCCACCTATCTAAATGTTTACTTACAGCTGATTGGGTAATAACTTCTTCTTGCGTTAAATCATTTAAATTAAGCATCGCTTTTAAGGATGTTATCGATGCAAAGTCGTTTAACCGTCCTAATTCGGCTGTGCTTTCATCTGTTTCTGGTGTTACAAAAATATCACCTAACGCGCCCGTTAGGCCATTTTGACCAAGCAAAATTTGCCTATCATACACCACCGCTGATTCAACTCTTGAGCCTAAGTGTACAAAAATAAAGTTGTGAAGTTGCTGTGCTTCTCCAAATAACATTTGAAAAGCAGCACACGCCGAAGCTGAGGTTTCAAGCGCCACGGGTAATTGCAACTTATTGGCTAAACGTTGCTGCCATTGCTTGTTAAATGTAAAACGATTAATCGCCGTATCATCACTGACTTCGAGTGATAACCCAACGCCTAAAATTAATGACTTATCAATATTATCGATTTGCACTAGCGTGTCGACTAAATACGCCGCTTTATCTAACAGCGCATCAGGTTCAACCAAGGTATGCAGTCGGTTTATTTGCTCACCATTTAAGTAGAAAAGTCCCACTTCTAGTTCGTTATTCAACACTCTTATCGCAATGCTATAGGCTGCTTTCTTATTTAACACGAGCATTTTAGACGGTTTTCCTGCACCTTCTGCTTTTTTAATCCCGACTTCTTCTACTAGTTTTGCCGCTAGCAGCTCTTCAACCATATTGGTGATTGTTTGCTTTGTAAGCTGAGTATTTCGCGCAATTTCCACACGCGAAACAGGGCCTTGAGTAACAATTTGCGAGAGTACAAGACGCAAATTTATCGCTTTATTTTGCTTTGCGTTAGATCCTTTCACTGTAAGCCCACCTTTTTTACATCTTTCTTCGTTTACAACGTCTTACGCAGTTTAAGCTATCGTAACAGGAAACCGAACAAAAATTAATTAGTAAAAACATTTGACATATTTATACTCATGCATAAATATGATTATAAATAAAACAACTTAGAAACGTTACTTTTACTTTAATTTCACATTACAAAACAAGCTTACCTATAAATTACAATTAGTTACAGTAGGCTATGATAATTAAGTCAAAGTACGTGCATTAAACAGGATTGTTTAACATGTCATCGACTAAAAAAAACAGCAAGCAAAGCATACTCAAATCAGCAAACCGCTACTTTTTACACGTATTATGCTCGTTATGCTTTTACAGCTTTGCTTTATCGGCACAAGATAGCCAAACAATAGACTGGTCAAAAGCAGCGAATGCCAGCGACATAGCGCTCTCTTCAGAACAAATAAAGACTATAAAAAATAAACACCTTACCGCAGCACTCGCTTGGCATGGCGCAAGCCCGTGGATCAATGCCGTTAGCCGCGGAGCAGAAGATGAGTTTAAAAAGCTTGGTATCAAAGTGATTGCACAAACCGATGCGCAATACGACCCTGCAAAACAAGTGGCTGATTTAGAGAATATTTCAACTCTAGAACCCGACCTCGTTTTATCTCTGAGCATTGATGGCATAAGCACTAAATTAAGCTATCAAAAAATACTTGCCGTCGGCGCCAGACTGGTTTTATTAAGTAACCCGATTCCAGGATTTAAACATAACCAAGACTATGTCGGTATTGTGACTGATGACATGTTTGGTATGGGAGAAGCAGCCGCAGAATTAGTCGCGCAAGCATCAAATAATGCGGGCAAAGTAGGGCTTATTTTCCATGACGCTAACTATTTTATTACCAATAATCGCGATCAGGCTTTTCGAAAGGCCTTAGCGCGCTACAGCAATATTAAAGTGATCAGCGAAAAAGGCTTCGTAAAAGAACATGAAACAAGCAATATCGCTGCAGCAATGCTCTTACAACACCCTGAAATAGATACTCTTTATGTATCATGGGATGCTGCAGCAGAAGGCGTTATTGAAACGCTACGCTCGATTGGCCGTAAAGATATAAAAGTTATTACCCATGATTTAGGGGTAAATAACCTGCTTGATATGGCGATGAATGGCAATGTATACGGCACCATTTCAGACAGACCCTACGACATTGGTAAAACCATGGCTCGCATTGCAGCTGGGGCTGAAATAGGTATTCAAGCACCTGAATTTACACTGGTCCCTTTCGACTCAGTGACCCACGAAAATATTGCCCCTATTTGGCAAAAAGCATTTAAAGCACCGCTGCCTAAATTACTTGATTTAGCATTAAAACAATAAGGAACGACATGAGCATAAATCAACTAACACTAAACCAAATAAAGGGTCTCGCGTTGAAGCGAGAGTTCTTTATTTACTATATTTTTCTGACCGTGATGCTGCTATTTACCATTACGCTCCATGACAGTGGCTTCTTTAGCCTCACCAATTTCATGAATATCGTAAGACAAACAGCGCCCGTCACTATTATGGCTATTGGACTTACGTTTGCATTAGCCGTTGGGCATATTGACTTGTCAATTGGTGCCGTTGTTGCACTTTCGGCGTTAGTCGGCGCGATTTTGCTACAGCATGTAGGCATTCCTCTTGCTGTTGTTGGCGCCTTGAGCGTGGGACTCATTGTGGGCCTTATTAACGGCTTACTAATCGAGCGCTTGCAAGTGTCTTCATTGCTTATCACCTTAGGTACAATGGGCGTAATTACAGGCGTTGCACGACAAATTACTAATTTAGAATCTGTGCCAATTATCGACCAAACTTTCACTGCTTTATTTGGAGCGGGCGAGCTTTTTGGTGTGCCTTCCTTACTTATTTGGACTGTTGTGGTAGCAGCAATTGCCTACATTGTTCTAACAAAGCTTTCTTTTGGCCGTCATTTACTCGCCGTGGGAGGCAGTCCAAAAGCAGCCCTCGCCATGGGCATTAAAGTGACACGCATTAGACTTTATGCATTGGTTATTTCTTCTTTAGCAGCGGCGCTTGCAGGCTTGTTGTATGCCGGTCGTTTACATGGTGCACGCTACACACTCGGCGAAGCAGACTTATTAACTGTGATTGCGGCTGTTGCCATTGGTGGAACCAGTCTTTTTGGTGGTCGCGCTTGCATTATTGGCGCAATTTTAGGCTCGTGGTTAATGGGTATGATCAATAACGGGTTAATCCTTTCTGGTTTTTCCACCAATGAACAAATGATTGCGCGCGGTGTAATTTTAGTGATTGCCGTTGCTATTGGCGTCAAGGAGTTAAAAAATGGTTAGAACAGCACTCGACCAAGTGGCCTTAGAAGTCCGAAATATACAAAAAAGTTTTGGCGGTGTTCACGCACTTCAAGGGGTTAACTTTACCATTAACAAAGGCGAAGTTGTTGGCTTACTCGGCGACAATGGCGCTGGGAAATCAACCTTAGTTCGCTGTGTTTCAGGCATTCATAGCCCAGACGAAGGCGAAATAATCGTGAATGGTCAAGTGGTCAATATTGACTCCCCTTTAGATGCACGCAATGTTGGGATCGAAACAGTTTTTCAAGACCTCGCCATGGTGCCAGAGTTCAACATTACAGAAAATTTATTTCTGAACCGTGAAATAAAACACAAAAACCCTATTCTTCGTCGACTAGGCTGGCTTGATAAAAAAGCCATGGAGAAAAAAGCCAAAAAAGCATTAAACCGACTTAACAGCCGTATTCCTAGTTTTGAAGAACAGATTTACCGTTTATCGGGCGGACAGCGCCAAGCTGTGGCCATTGCCCGCGCTGTAAACTGGGGAGCTGATATCGTTATTATGGACGAACCAACAGCCGCTTTAGGTGTTGAGCAAAGCGCCCAAGTCAATGAGCTAATCAACCTTATCAGCTCTCAAGGCGTTGCCGTATTATTGATCAGCCATAATATGCAGCATGTCGTAGAAACATGCGACAGAGCGGTTGTACTTTACCAAGGTAGATCGGTTGCCGATGTTGCTGTATCCGAGGTAAGCAAAGAAGACTTAGTTAGCCTCATCACAGGCGCTAAAACAGCAGCATAAGGAAGTATAATCATGAGCATAGAAAAAAAAGTAGCCCAATTAATCGACACCTTGCCCTTAGCCGAAAAAGTGGGTCAACTGTTCTTACTCGCTTTTGCAGGTAATGATTACGAATACGCAAAAGCATTAGTCAAATACTACCATGTGGGTGGTTTTTATATCACAGATGACAACGCTGCCAATCCTAAAGAGGCAACGAATTTGGCGACTATGCTACAACAGGAAGCCGCTTTAAGAGCATGTGATGTCCCTTTATTACTCGCAGTAGATCAAGAAGGCGCTTGGGGAATACTCACACACCATACCGATTTAGGTCCCGGTAATCTGGCGCTGGGCCAAGCAAATGATCGCGCACTTACCGCAGACATGTACCAAGTTTATGGTGAGCAAATGCAGCAAATTGGTTACAACACCCTGCTTTCGCCTTGTGCTGATGTCAACGCAAACCCTAATAACCCGATTATTGGCTTACGTGCTTTTGGTGAAGAAACGGTTGGAGTTGCCCATCATGTCAGCGCTGCAGTCGAGGGAGCAAATAAGTCGGGAAACCTGTGTTGTGCAAAACATTTTCCTGGTCATGGTGATACACAGAGTGATTCACATCAAACCCTCCCCATTGTAGATAAATCTTTTACCGCACTCATGCAACAAGATTTAGTTCCGTTTAAAGCCGCTATTGAGCAAGGCGCAGGGCTTATTATGACAAGCCACATTTGCTATCCGCAAATAGACCCTAAAAACCCCGCAACTCTATCGAAGATCATATTGCAGGACATTTTACAAAAACAATTGGGTTTTAAAGGGCTAATTATTACCGACAGCATGAATATGTGGTCAATGAGGCATAATTATGAGCCTGCCGAAGCCGCTATTAAAGCGCTTGAAGCAGGTGCTCATATTGTCATGTTAAGTGAGGAGCATTACGAAAACAGCACAACCCCCTACAAAGAAATTCAAGCGGCGACTATTCTAGGGGTTATCGACGCTGTAAAAAATAACGTTCTGGATGAAAAAGTCATTAATGACCGGCTTCAACAGGTACTCGTGTTCAAATATAGGCACTTTGCAGATTCGCCGACACCAACGAACAGTCTGCTTAATAAAGCCTCTGACATTGCAAAACTTGCAGCAGAGAAAGCCATAAAAGTATTAAGAAATGAACAAGGACTTTGGCCACTCAACACTCGCCCATTTACCTTAGCATTTGCTGCAAACCCGCAAGGTTACGAAAAAATAACTAACGACAGAGGCATAGGCCCCAATGATCCTTTATCGGCTCAACATGTCATTGTAAGTACGCTGCAACAACGCAGTACGCCCCACACACTGCTTAGCTATCAGCAACTGTTAGCGGCTCTGAACAGCGACGACTTCGAACTCAACACCCCCCTTGTGCTAGTAACCGAAGATTACCCTTTGCCCGGCGAGTCATTTGATGTTTCTGAGCAACAAAAAATACTCAAAAAGGCAATCGATAAATGGCCCGATCAGCTTATCGTTATTGCCATGCGCTCTGACTACGAACTCGAAAACCACCCGCAGTTAAAAACGTATATTTGCGCCTACTCAAGCAGAGCGATTAGTGCAGAAGTTATAGCAAAGCTGTTATAGAGCGTTCATAAAACAACCAAATTAAACTTGACAATTAGTCAAAATGATTTAATAAATAATTAGTAAATCAATTTTATTAATTATAACGATAACAAAAAAGGATAACCTAATGAAAACAACCGCTGCTTTAAAAACCCATTATTTAACGCTATGCATAATGACAGCGCTATCAAGCGTATCGCTGTCAACTTATGCTCAGCAAAGTGAATCACAGGCACAAGAAAACAAGGAAATGGAGACCATTGAAGTGCGTGGTATTCGTCGCAGCCTGACCGAAGCATTAAACACTAAGCGCTTTGCAGATTCTGTTGTTGATTCTATTTCAGCTGAAGATATTGGCAAATTCCCAGACAAAAATATCGGTGATGCCATGCAACGTATTCCTGGTGTGACTGTCGTACGTACATTTGGCGAAGTAGCGGGTGTAACCGTACGTGGCACAGCACCAGAACAAAGCATGGTATTACTGAATGGCCAAAATGTTGCCAGTGTCGGTTGGTTTGATTTAGGTGGAATGAATCGAAGTTTTAATTTTGAAATGCTGGCAGCAGAACAAATTTCTGGAATGGATTTATACAAATCAGCCGAGGCCGATATCAACGAAGGCGCAATGGGAGGCACAGTTAACCTCAGAACAAGAAAACCACTTAACTTAGAAAGTGGCACCGTTTACGCTTCTGTTGAAAACAGCTATCACGCCAATGCTAAAACATGGTCACCCGCTTACTCAGGCCTTGTAAGTTGGAAAAACGACGATGAAAACTTTGGTGTTTTAGTTGCCTACTCTAATGAAGAGTCAAAAGTATACCGCGAAACGCTATCAAACTTTGGTCCCGCTGGTAACACCACATTTGTCGATACAAATGGTGTAGAGCGCCAATCATATGGTGCAATGTCATCCATTTTATTTGATGAAGACAGAGAGCGAAGCAGCTCACAAATCACGCTACAATACGCACCTAGCGACGCCTTAAGCATGGATTTAAACTACAACTTATTTGAACTTGAAAATAGCCATGTAAACTCAGCACAATTTGCGATTGTCGGCTTTGGGCAAATGCAAGGTGACTCTGTTGTTGTCAATGATCAAGGTATTGTCACAGCTGCAACATCACTTGCGTCGGGTCCTGGGCTTGCTCCCCTTTTCAATAATACCGTATTACGAACACCCAAAATGCAAACCGATGCACTGAATTTTTCGGTTAATTACAATGCAGACACATGGTCAGCAGACTTTGTAGTTGGTCGCTCTAATGCCGAAGGCCGTACTTTACAGTCAAGTACGTGGTGGGGTGATATTACCGACACTGCAAACTCAAGCTTTAGTTTTGACGTTGCAGGACCTTTGGAGTTAATTCCAACAAACCCTGATTATATGAGCGATCACAGTAACTTTGCGCTATTTCAAGAGTTCACATTTATTAACTACAAACGCGATAATACAATTGATTACGCCCAAGCTGATTTTACTTTCCAGCTCGAGTCAGGCTTGTTTACATCGATACAAGCAGGCTTGAAAGTGCAAGAGCAAGTTTTTTCATCACAAGGTGATTTCCAAGATTTAGATGTCGCGGCAGCTCAAGCAGATAACTTAACCCTCGCCGATTTCAATGGTGGCTTTGTATCAGGCTTACACAGTGCTGAAGGTCGTGCAGGCAGTTTGTCAGCATTCCCTGTTGCAAGCACCGCAATATGGGATTACGCACACAAAAATAAGCCTTCTGAAATCACCGTAAAAGATGCTTTTTCGATTGAAGAAGATATCACTGCTGCCTACGTGAAAAGTAATTTTTCGGGTGAAGGCTTTAGAGGTAACATCGGCTTACGCTATGTCGACACTGATATTCTCTCAACCGGCAGCATTAATGGCGAGCCAGATAAAATCAACAAAAGTTACAGTAACTACTTACCAAGCTTTAACTTAGCTGTTGATTTATCTGAAGAGATGATTTTTCGTTTCGCCGCAGGTTCTGCAATTTCACGCCCTGATTATGACGATATGAAAGTGGCAGATATCATCTCAGAAAGCTTTCAAACAGCCAATGTCGGCAGCCCCGAGCTTGACCCCTATAAGTCAGACCAATATGACATGGGTATAGAGTGGTATTTCAGCCCATCATCTATTATCGGTGCTACATTCTTTATTAAGAACATTAGCGACTACATTGAGCAAACCACCGTTAAAGAAAACTACCCTGGTTGCGGTCCTGAATGTCTTGTAACACGTTCAAGAAACGTCGGTACAGCCGATGTACGAGGCCTTGAATTACAATACCAACAAGACTTTGATAATGGCTTTGGTATTCAAGCAAACTACACCTATACAGACAGCAGCCGCACAAATTCAGCGGGCGAAGAAGTTCCTATTGAAGAAGTATCACAAAACTCATTTAACCTATCTGGTTACTATGAAAATGAAATTTTCAGTGCACGACTAGCCTATAACTACCGCGATGACTGGGTTCGCCAGTATAACGGAAGTAGTTTAGACAGCATGAACGACCCGTATGATCAATTAGATGCATCGATTGTTTGGCATGCGACTGATTATCTAGATATCACCCTTGAGGCAGCTAACTTATTGAACGAAGCCCTCGTCTTACGCCAACCAAAAGCAGGCAACATTGTGCACAGCGTAGATGAATTTGGCACCCGTTACTTTGTTGGTGCAAGTATACGATTCTAGACACCTAATTATGCATATTTTTGCATAATTGTAAGCAGCCATCGGCTGCTTGCACAACAGGTAAGGCTTACGTTTTTCCTTATCTAGCTCTTTTAGCTAACACAGAGCTCCATGCTCTACCATAAGGCAAGTTGCCCAGCTTGCCTTACTTTCACACCTGCTTATAAAAAAATTGGGAATAAATATCTCGTCTGTTCGTTACCTCTATGTCAATTCGTAAAAAAGAGGACGAGACAATGACTCACTTTAAACAAACTTTAATCGCAATGTGTGTAGTAACTTCAGCAGGTTTAACAACGGCGAGCTACGCAGCAGATGTGCAATTATCGGTATCAACCGACCAACAAGCTTCAAGTAATATGCAAACATCTCTTGCACCGGCTAATGCAAGCCAAACAAGCACGACATCATTGATGCAAAATAGCCAAGTTTCAGGCTCTGCGACAACTCAAAACTCAGCCACAGAAACAAACACGACTACGAGCAACAGTGCACAAACCAGTACTGAAACAAACACAACAAACACGGCTCAAAATGCTGAACAAACGCCTACTGCAACTACCGCAAGCTCACTTAATAGCATTAATGAGTCTGCCAACTCAGTGAGTGTAACAGCGATATCAAACCAAGCAGGTGCAACTATTGATAACAGCGTATCGATGGTTAATGCAATGACCACAAGTAATGCAATTAACCCTACTGCACTGACCTTGCAAAACCAGCTAGATCAGCAAACAAGTTCATTAACTCAAGCGAACATAACCGAGCTCCCACTGCTTGATGTGAACCAAGTATCTGCCATTAGCAACAACCTACAATCAAGCCTGTCAGGGAATGTGCAACAAGCCGCTATCGACTCTGTGCAAAGTAGTGTTGAGCAAACGGTAACTTCTACTGTGAGTAATAGTGTCAGCCAACAAGTTGCTGACCAAGTCACCGCGACCACAACAACAGAAGTGGTTAACAGTATCCAAAATAGCCTTAATTTAGGCCTTTAAAGTCGTGTTGTGCCGGGTTATTACCCGGCGCACTTTTAAGGAGGTCGCTATGCGTACACTAACAACACTTGCTGTAATGAGTGCAATGACGTTAAGCATTCATGCAACCGCAGCCGATGCAACGTTTAATACACATGCTCAGATTGGTTTAACGAGCAACTCAGATTTAGCAATAAAAGAGCTCGATGTCATTTCATCGCAAAGTGACACTGGCACCTTGCTGTCTGCGGGTCTAAGTGCAGAATTTAAAGCAACCGATGCACTCAAGTTCACACCCAGTTATCGTTATGAAAACACCAATTACCATACCTTGGATCAATACGACTTATCGCTCCATCAATACGGGTTAGACACAAATTATAAGCTAACACACACTGACATTGGCTTTCGTTATGATGGTGCAACAGCCCAAGTGGCAAACAAAACATTTTTAACGCTCGACCAAGGAAGTCTTTACATAGGTCACTTTGTCAATAACACCACATATTTAAGAGCAGCATTGAAAGCGGGTGAAAAACAATTTACCACTCAACCTGCACGTGATGCACAAAGCCTTGGCCTTGACACCAGTCTTTTTTATTTTATAAATCAAGGTAATACCATGTTGCTACTGGGTGCGAGTCTCGACAAAGAAGAGGCAACTGAGCAACAATATGACTTTTCTGGCTGGACTTTAAATACGCGCGTTTCACACACGTTCACCGCTTTCGGCAACACAAATAAAGCGAGCATTGGTTGGCGATATCAAGATAAAGACTATCAAGAGAATCCAAACGATATACTCACTGAGCCAACTCCATCACGTGATGAAAGCCGCCATGTCTTAACCGCGCATTGGCAACTATCGCTGCTTGATTCGTTAAGTTTAATTACCGAGGCTGAGTATGGGGATTATCAATCTCAATTAGAGGCAAATACATACACACAAAGCATTGCATCCATTTCTTTGCGTGCTGAATTTTAAGCCTTAATAAGTGATTGAGCCATGCCCAAACACGCTATCTTTTCCGGGTTTTCCTTTATCGACTGCACGCTCAACTAACTTATTATAGATAGAATGGGGTGTGTAATCGGGGTTCGCCGCCAAACATGCCGCAGCCGCAGTCACCTGCGGCGCCGCCATTGAAGTCCCTGATTCAACCCCTACACCACCGCCCGAGTTTAGTGTTAATACGTTGACACCTAAGGCTGCAAAATCAATGTAGTCACCTTTATTTGACCAACGGTATATTTGCCCATTTTTATCAACCGCACTCACTGCAATAACATTTTCATACGCCGCGGGATAAAGCGGCAATGCAGCGGGGCCATCATTACCGGCTGCTGCAACAAGAGTCACTTGCTGCGCAATTGTCGCCTTAATTGCTGCCGCTAAAATAGCATTATCTGGCCCAGTAAAACTCAGGTTAATCACTGGAACTTGCGCAGCCACCAGCCAATTTAAGGCATCAACAATAGCAGCCAATGTGGCACCCTGTGACAAATCTGATTGACGATAAAAAACCGCCGCGCTGTATAACGTTGCTTGGTTTAATAATGGCGATAACTTGGTCGTTTTACCAATCATAACACCGGCGACCGCAGTGCCATGTAAGTCAGGTGATGCCACGGAATTGGGCAGAAATGACCGAGTCTCAATGGTGCTCCCCACAAAACCAGGGTGCGCCAAGTTAAGTGCGCTGTCGATCATGCCTACCCGCACAGGCAAGTCGCAAACGGGCAGGTTTTTATGTGTGTTAACACCTTGCAAAGGACCTTGCTGCGCTTGATAAATGTGATTACGTCCTAATAAGGCCGCATCATCTATCGACAAAAGACGTTGTAATTGAGCTTTTGAATCAAACTGTTCAGGCACCACAAATCGTAGTAAAACCATTCCCAAAGCATCGTATGATTGACGACTGACTATCTGTGCACCAATGTGCTCTAGCTTCGCTCTATGCTGCTCATTAGCTAACAAAATCCATTGCCGTTCGACGGCTCTAAAACCCTGCTCTGTTTCGATTTCTATGAATGCTGGTTTTCCTACCGTATTCAAAATGGCCAACCGGCTGGGTAATGCGCTTATATCAGTCGCAAGTTGTTGAATAGAATCAATGCTAGGCAATGCGCGACGTGGAATATCGAGCCTATCTTCAATACGTTCAATGGCTGGGTCTATCTGCTCTATAATAGGGCTGATCGGTTTTATAACCGCGGCATATAAATTACTCGACATGAGCAATAACGTGCCAAAGGCAACATCTTTTATTTTCATGTTACAGTCACTTCTCTTTTGACTAAGGTTAAAGGTATAACGTTTGAAATAAAAATAAATTGCATATTTAGGGAATAAAAACAGTTTCTACTCGTTATAGTAGTGCGTGTAGGCTGAATCATTCATGAGTCACTTAATTTATAAGGCCACACGCCCTAACAAATAAGGGAAAACATGACTAATACACTAACCAGTTTATTACCTGCACTTAGGCGCTTTGCATTTTCGCTAACTGGCAACCAAGCTGATGCAGATGACGTTGTGCAAATTACCATCGAAAAGCTGTTGGTAAAAGGAATTCCTGACGATATTGAGCCACTAAAGTGGGCGTTTAAAGTATGCCGTAATGTATGGATTGATGAATATCGCTCGCAAAAAGTAAGGTTAAAAGCGGTTCAAAATACCGATTTACAAGAACCCACATGCGATGATGGGCAGCAACACCTGGCGACCTCGCAAACTCTTAAACGCGTCAACCACGCTTTAACTACTCTGCCCGATGAGCAGCGTGCAATCATCTCGTTAGTTGCAGTACAAGGCATGGCTTATAAAGACGTTGCACACACGCTAGATATTCCTGTTGGAACCGTTATGAGTAAGTTATCGCGAGCTCGAAGTGCCTTGTATCAATTAATAAAGCCTGACTTCACTAAGGAAAACGCCTAATGATTGACGACCAAACTCTCAGTGCCTTTTTAGACAATGAATTATCAGCGCAAGAAATGGAGCGAGTTCGCAGCGCCATAGCGCAAAATGAAGACCTTGCCATACGCCTTGCCGAATTAAGCGAAGTTGATTTACTAGTGAAACAACATGCTGAGCAAATTGATGCAATGCCACTGTCTAAATCGCTAGAAAAAACCCTTGGCAAGCAAACAAACGACACGGTTGTTTCACTGTCGAAGTGGCAAAAAATAAAACAAGCCAGCCGTAAGCAACTCGCTGTCGCAGCAGGTATTGCTGTGCTATTTACTGTGGGCGTTGCCAGTTTAACGCAACAAAAGCAATTAAATATTGAACAGCCCATAGCAAATGCATTAGAGCAGCAACTAAGCGGTGACAAAACAAATATAGATAGTGCACGCTCACTTACAGCACAATTAAGTTTTATTAATTCGACGGGGGACTTTTGTCGACAGTACACCCTTTACCAACAACAAACACAGCAGTCTCATATTGCCTGTAAAGAACACGGTACTTGGCAACTTAAAGTCTCTACTGAGCAAAAGCCCTATGATCGACAAACATATAGCCTCGCGAGTAACACGTCAGCGCTCGACACCTTTATCGATAATACAATTAAGGGGCAGCCGCTCGACCGCACTCTAGAACAGCAAGCACGCGAGAATAAGTGGCAATAGGTAAAATAACCATGAAGTTTTTAATCACACTATTAATAACCCTTATTCTCAGTGGCTGCAGCAGCACAAATCAACATAATGACATTGATAATCATGTTGGACTGACAATTAAGCCGCTCGCAGAAAACCAATATGTGCTTCGCTATAAAAGTAATAGGCTATCAAAGCAAGGCGTGCTTGATGCTAGTTTGCATCACGCCGCCAAACTAACTCTAAAACAAGGTTACGACTGGTTCGTTGTCACCACGCAAGATACACACATATCGCACAACAATACAGCGCTTAACTCGCACAGACAAACTGCAACTTATACAACACGCTGTGGTTTACTTACCTGTTCAAGGCAAGCTTCACCTTACCCTAGTGAGTCGCCACCCCACATTGCAAAGCGTGAAATTACAACACAGTTAATCATTGTTTTGGGAAAGGGGATCAAACCCAGTATTGATGCAATAGATGCTTATTCACATATTCATCACCCTGAATAATCAGGGATATATCTCTTTCTCGCGGGGAAACTTTCTGTGCTACTCTTTACTAATACAGCGCATTTCAGTGTGACTCATGACTGGTAGCATCGAGAACTATTTTTATCACGGGTTCTATATTTTCTTAATGATCACCGTTATTACCTGCTCGGTTATTGCCACAAAATTAATGACCAGTGGGTTTAACAGTCGATCAATCTCACTATTTAACCTGTATTTCTATTTAGGAATGGCGGGCTTTTCGTGGTTATGGATACAGAATATTTTTGAGCTCACACCTGACTTTCGCTCAGGTGTCGCCATGTACGTGCTCTCTATTATGTTGCTTCAGTTAGCTATTTTTAATTACGACGAAAAGTCTCGCTTCAACCTGCAAGTAATAGCCTTTAGTCTCGTATGCGCCGTGTTTATATTTTTTATGAAAACCATAAACCAATTAGCTATCGCGCAGCTAAGTTATACATTTATAACTCTGCCCGTTCTTATTTATGTCAGTTTCAAACGCGCCATACTAAAAAGTAATATAGGCAATGGGGTACTCGCCACTGCCCTGTGTATTTTATTGATCATCGCAATAAGCCAATTAGCCATTGTAGTCTCTGGGAACCTAACTGTTGCGGTGCTTTATTCGCTAACGGTTGTTGGGCATGCCACTGTGTTTGTGATGATAGGACTAGGCCTCATAACAACGTTACTTATCGACGAGAAAAAACGTTACTTAGACCTTTCTTTAAAAGATCCCCTCACCAATTTATACAACCGCCGAGGGTTACAGTTTATACTTGAACAACAGCGTTTATTAACCTCAAAACACAACTCAAAACTGTATGCCAGCGTGGTAGATATAGACTACTTTAAACGTATCAATGATAGTTATGGCCATGAAGGGGGAGATCTCGTACTTGAAGTATTCTCTGAACTGTTAAATCACCATTTAGCCAAACAAGACTTATGTTGTCGTTTGGGCGGAGAGGAATTCCTCATTTTGAGTTTTGAGCCCAGCGAAAATGCAGCCCAACAAAAGCTAGAGACGCTTCGGACTATTGTTGAAACCAGCGAAATTGTTTTTCATGAAAATAACATCACACTCACTGCCAGTTTTGGACTAACCCGTTGGCAACAAGATGACACATTCGATAACCTAATTAACCGAGCAGATAAAGCGCTCTACTCGGCTAAAAATAAGGGCAGAAACCGGGTTGAAATAAACCTTTAAAGCATGGCTTTTAAAGTCATATCTTTATCAATAAAGTGATGCTTAAGTGCCGCTAAGATATGTAACGACAGCGCGGCTGATAATAGATAACCACACAAAATGTGAACTTGCCATCCTGCCTCACTTAACCAAGCAATAGAGGCAACCGCCTCGCCTGCCTCATTGTAGTTACTAGCAATGAGTTGCCACGAAAACAAGCCAATACCAAAGCCGCCAAACCCACTATAAAATGCGCCAGAAACAAGCATGATAGCTAATAAAGTTAACAGCCCCCAATGATAAACATGCAACCATTTGGTAAGGCGATTTTGCACTGCTGATTGAAACGGATTTCGTATTCGATAGATAATTCTGGCTACCCATAGCATCGCAATCATAACCGCTATCGACTTATGCCAGTGGTATAAGCTGTAATCGGTAGCCCAGGTCATGTAGTAACCCATTACAATCACAGTCAAAACCAATAGCGCACTCAACCAGTGCAAGAACTTATGCGTAGTTTGCTTGGTGTTTTTCATTTAATTAATCCTTAAACAATGATTTTCATGTGTTCAAGAATAATGATTAACCTTATGATTTATATAGAACTGTGACGAAATCACCTATTTTGTGATGAATGAATCTTCGACACTGAGCAAATCAGATACACGGGCTTTAAACGACTTACTCACTGGCACACTAAAACCTGCAGCCATCGTCAATTTGCACTTATTGAGCGCTAGATTAAAATCAGCAATCTGGGCAACATTAACAATATAACTACGGTGTACTTGGCAAAATGTGTCAGACGGTAGTTCAGAATATAGGTGTTTAATGGTATCTCGCTTTAAGTAACGATTCTCAACGGTCTGTATCTCTAAGTAATTACCTGCTGACTTTATAAAAACCACTGACGCTAACGGCAGCTTTTTAGCGACTCCTTTATGGTTCACTTCAATATAATCAGCCTTTTCAAAATGCTCAGTGTGTTCAGGTCGGACCGTCGCAGGTGTTGACTCTGCTTGTACCGTGAAAACATGCCACAGTATTAATACTAGAGTACTCGCAATGAAGTATTTTGGAAAAAGCTGAGTAACCGAGGCTGCGAGCGCATAACCATAAAAATCAAAATCTATTAAAATACGTAAGCTAATGATCAATGAGATGCTCATCAATAACATCGTAGGATAAAAGTAAATTCTACTTTTAACGCGCGCTTTTAAATTAAAAAATGCAACAACTCCTATGCTAAGCACACATAAGCTTCCCCACTCTTTTAACCAAAATAATTGTGAATCAAAAAATTGGTAATGACCGCCACCAATATAGTGACGCCAAAAAAAGCAATAGGCATTGAATAACAGAAAAAAAGCAAACCACGCACCTGCTGCGCGCTGCCAAGGCTCAGTGAGATGCCGCCATAATTTATTTATTGCCATAACTTTCTCCTTTTAAGCTCTAAGAAAGTAGCAAATATACAGCCGTGTTAAAAAGTACTTTTAGTTATATTTAAAAAGCAATGAAAGTAACAATGGCAGGCTGTCACTGCTGATCTAAAAAATTTCATCAATCAATAAAACTTTGATCTGAACAAAGTGTATTCAGCCCAATTAAAGCTAAACTTATACCTTATTAATTACTTTGTAGGGAATAAACCATGACACACCTCGTCGCCGACTTAATGACTCCAGACCCATTTGCGATTAGTGCGCACAACACCTTGCATGATGCCCACAATTTAATGAAAGAAAAAAACATCCGCCACATTCCCGTTATTAACGAGCACGGTGGCTTAGTAGGCATGCTCACGCAGAAAATAATGATTGCCCAAGTAATGAACATTATGGCCAACTTTAGCGCCAGCGCACTCGAGCGAAAAGAAAAGCAAACCAAAGTAGCCGATATCATGGCAACCGATTTCACTAGTATTTCTGCAAAGCAGCCACTGCATGAGGTGGCTAAATTCTTTGTCGAGAATCGTCATGGTTGTATGCCCGTTGTCGACGAAGACAATAACCTAGTAGGTATTTTAACCTCGTCTGACTTTGTTCGTTTAGCGGCTGCATTGTTATCTTGATATATAAACGAGTAATTATTTCTTCCACTGCACACTGAATTTTTTACATTCAGTGTGCAGAGTTTTCATAATAAGCTAAACCCACATACCTCACGACCCACCTCAAAACAAAAAATAAATAAATAAAAACAAAAACTTATAAATATCATTAATTTTGGTACAACGCTTGCTCCTCTTTAAATAACTTCGCTTTCTGGTCATTACAGAAAGCATCATGGAACAACTTTTTAAAGAAACTCGGAGGAGTAATGAGTAACACATCATCGAAAGTCGCAGAATTCACAGCACCCGGTGTTAATAACCAATCAGCCGCTGACACGATTGCTATTTTAGACCAACGTATGGTCGCTTTAATCGATTTACACCTCACTTTAAAACACATTCATTGGAATGTAGTCGGCCCTAACTTTATTGGTGTGCACGAAATGCTTGATCCACAAGTAAGTGCCGTACAAGAAATGACCGACACTATCGCAGAGCGTATTGCAACTATGGGTGGCGTGCCCGTAGGCACACCGCAATCGATTGTCGACCGTCGTAATTGGAAAGATTATTCAATTGGCAAAGGGCTCGTAACCGACCACTTGTCAGCCCTTGATAAAGTGTATAACGGGGTGAATAAAGATCACCGCCAAGCCATTGAAAAGTTAGCCGAGCTTGACCCAGTTTCTGAAGATATGATCACAGGTCAATTAGCAGACTTAGAGCAATTTCAGTGGTTTGTTCGTGCGCACATCGAATCGTCAACGGGCGAACTGAAAAGTTAAACCCTCCCTTCTATCCGAAGACCCCTTGCCCAGCATCTGCTGGGCTTTTTTATTTTTTAAAACAACGTTATAACCAGCCTTTGTGTTTAAAAAATAAATAAGGGGCAAAACCCGACAACAACATCACGCCAATCGCGAACGGGTATCCCCATGCCCAGTTAAGCTCAGGCATAGAGTTAAAGTTCATACCATAAATACTGGCAACCACGGTGGGAGGTAAAAACACCACTGAGGCGATTGAGAAAGTCTTAATTATTTGGTTTTGCTCGATATTAATAAAGCCCTGAGTCGAATCCATTAAAAAGTTCACCTTATCAAACAAAAAGGTGCAGTGAGACATCAAGGTATCGATATCGAGGACAATTTCGCGCAGAGACTCGCGGTCTTCGCTGGGCACTCCCAAATTACGCAGTAAAAAAGAAATGTTGCGACGCGTATCCATTAAACATAAACGTACTTTACCGTTGTTGTCCTCAAGGCGAGAAATTCGGCTCACTGCTTCCTCAAGATCTGAGTCATCCTCTTCGAGCACATACGCACTGAGTTTTTCGAGTTGATGATGCATATCTTCAAGCATATCTGCATGGTTTTCGACCTTTTGATCGAATAAAGTCACGAGTAATTGCTTTGGGTTATCGCACGCAACTTGCCCTTTGCGAGCACGTAAACGCAATAAACGAAAATCGGCTAATTCATCATCGCGAATCGTTAGTAAGCAGTTATCTTGCAGTAAACATGCGACCGTCACCGTATTAAAACGCCCTTCGTTAGGCGACATAAACAATGCATGCACATGCAAGCCTTCGTGGTCGATAAAACACCGCGATGATGCTTCAATTTCGTCTACATCATCCGCCGCAGGAAGCGTAATATTTAATGTGCTTGCAAGTGCTTGGCGCTCTTC
Organism: Pseudoalteromonas lipolytica; assembly: GCF_900116435.1. GTDB lineage: Bacteria > Pseudomonadota > Gammaproteobacteria > Enterobacterales > Alteromonadaceae > Pseudoalteromonas > Pseudoalteromonas lipolytica. The sequence goes on from NZ_FPAZ01000007.1 coordinate 99,422, forward strand.
TTCACTTGGATTAATGGTGTCTATCCAATGCGCATTTTTAATAGCGGTTGCTAAAGGTGTATCGGGGGCTGGCTCAGTTTCGGTGATCACACCTTGGTTAATAGAAAAAAATCGTAACATACGCCCTGCCCTAATTAATCAAATTACTGAAATACTATAGTTGTTCGTCATAATGAACAATGCTCAATTTGTTAAGGCTAAAAAAAACCCCAACAAAGGGGCTTTAAACTTTATAATGGCAGTATTGCTATGCACCGAGCTGTTGCATTTGTTCTACTTCATTTTTATTTGCACTGACAAAGTCTTCAATATTATCGACGCCGTTCACTGTGTTATTTTATAAAAAGCGAATATCCTAATGGTATATTGAGCCAGTAAAAGCTGGCATTAACAAAACTTGTCAGTATAAAGCTTAATAGCTACTTGATTGCATCGCAGGAAGTAAAATAGCTGCCACGATACCCAGTATAAATAAGCCACCAACAATCAGTACACCCCAAAATGACCATTGTTTTTGCACACGTTGGAAATGCTCAACACTGTCCCATCGTTTGTTTTGCCACGCCATCTCTCGGCCTTTAAAGCCCAAGTAAATAGACACAATAAAACCAATATAAGGAACTAAAGCTAATAGGCCTATCCACGTACTGTTGCCAATTGCCCAAATCCAGCTTAAAAAGAACGCTCCCCAACTAAACCCCTTTACGCCTTCTGGTAACTCGCCCACCTTACCTTGTCCTGAGTTATTCTCTGTGGGAATTTCAAGGCTTGCTTCAGGTGGTGTGTAATTATCTGTCATATGATTATCCTTATTTTAAGACAACTTATAGTAAAACTAATCGGCACTTTAATTTATAGTAATGACGATATTTTAAGCAAGCAAAAGTCGACTTAAATTAATAGCGACGTGGTGTGTTTTGTACCATTTATCTGATTCTCTGTGCTTTACTTAAAAGCATTAGCGAATCAATCGTGCTTTGCAAAAAAGCTCGTAGAAAATATCCATCAACAGTTGCTTAGCAAGGTTTTTCAGCGTCGCAGTGCTCCCTAGTAAGTGGAGCACTCTAACCGCCCCTACTTAAGCCCACTTATACTTAAGCCCCTTAAAAATTAAGTTAATAATGAACGTAATTGTTTGAACCGTATTTAGATACAGAATACAATTGTTATGATGTAACATAACAAAGAGAAAGTAATGAAATTTAAAATCTCCCTTTTATGCTTAGGTATCTCTTCATCTATGCACGCAAATGAAATCGAACACATAGAGATAAAAAGCGACATAAAAGACTATTCCCCCATAAACCAGGTTGCTGTAGGTAAGTCTGTATTATCTGGTGATCTTTTAGAGCAACAAAAAGCAACAACATTGGGTGATACGCTTTCACAAATACCCAGTGTTAGTGCCAGTTTTTTCGGCTCTTCGGCAAGTCGGCCACAAATTCGTGGTCAAGGAGGCCAACGAGTACTGATCACCAGTAATGGCATGCCTATTCGTGATATGTCAGCGGTGAGCGACGATCAACTCATACCTATTGAGCCTTTTTTTGCAGAATCGATCACGGTACTTAAAGGCGCTCGTGCAACAATTCCTTTTGGTGGTGAAGCCATGGCTGGGATTGTTGATATAAATGATGGCCGTATTCCCTTACAACAAGGTATTAAAAAAGAAGACAAACTTGAAATTCAAACGGGCTACAATGCCCCGTCCTCTGTGCTTGGCACCGCAAGCGGTCAAGAACACGACTTTGCGTATAACGTTAACCTTCTTTATCGCGAGCAGAGTGATTATAAAGTTCCTCATACTAGCAAAGCAGCAGACTGCTCAAATTGGGACTCGTTGGTTTTAAATAGCCAACAGGTAAGCCAATGCCAAGTTTCTTTGGCAAGACCGACATGGGAGCATGATGGCACTCAGTTTGTTGATGTCACCCCTATTGAGCAGCAAATAATTACTCATCAACTCGCTAACTCTAAAAATAAAGTAGTCAATTCAAGTTATTACCAAACAAACTTAACTTTTGGTGGCAGTCAGCGATTTGACGATGAGCAGTTATTTGGCATGTCTGTGAATTACAACTCCGCAAATAGGGCAATACCGGGGTTTGTTCACATAGCCCGTCCAGCAGTGCATTCACACGATGCACAACAGACTGAACAGTCGGGAAATATTCGTATTTACTCATCTCAATATCGTATTGATGCACTTTACCAAAAACATTTTTCAGCTAATCCATACTTAAATGAGTTCAATATAAAAGCGGTGTACTCAAAACAGCTAGACGACGAAAATCTCGACGAGAGCAGCGTGAACACATTCGTTTTAAAAAACTGGCAACTTAGTCCAACGTTAAATTATCAATTTACAGAACAATTCGCTGGTGCATTCGGACTCGTTGTCGATAGGAGTGAAAAACAAGGCAGTGGCAAAAACAATTACCTACCCGACATTAACGCTAAACGCCAAGGTGCATACATACTGCAAGATGCAGCACTTGGGCCTGTTTCGTTGCAAATTGGAGCACGTTACGAAAAAGTCAATTACACGCCAACTATTAACGACCACTATCAGCCCGGACGAGGTCAAGGAGCAGCCATAAAAGATAATGAGTTTGAGCTGTTTAATCATTCATTGTCTGCAAATTGGGATATTTCTTCGTTTTGGTATGTCGATGCAAGTACGACCCATGCCGAGCGCGCCCCCGATATCAATGAACTGTATGCAAGTAACCCACATTATGCACTGTTAATTGAAGAGCAAGGTAATTCAAGCCTCGAAAAAGAAGTGAATAAAGCGCACGAAATTGGCACAGGTTTTCACTTCGACAACCTAAGCCTGACTGCGAGTTGGTACAAAAATAACTACGATAATTATATTTACCTAGGCAGCACAGGAGTATACAGAGGAGGTGTGTATGTTAAAGAATGGCGTCAAGCAGATACCTTAAATAAAGGCTTCGAAGTTGAGCTCAACTATACACTCAACACGCAAAATTTAGGCGATTTCACCTTTACTGCGTATGCTGACGAAACAAAAAACACACCGGTATATCAATTTGACGGAAGCTATGACCCTTTTACACCAGAGGCTTTTTTTAACCCTGATGAAGCCCAAGAGGCAGAGTATTTTCGCCGTCGACTCGAAGGAGATAGCATTCCTCGCACGCCTGCCGACAGCTATGGCGCAGCAATTCATTGGCAATTTGAAAATATAAAAACCACGATTGATTACCAACACAGCAAAGCGCAAGAGCAGCTTGCAAAGTTTGAACACGCATCACCAAGCTACTACAGTATGGGCATGAACATGCGTTACGCAAATTCACTTTTGGGATTTGATAATGAGCTGTTTATAACTATAGACAACCTAACAAACCAAGAAATACGCCCACATCAAAGCTATTTACGATATTTAGCCCCGCAGCCAGGTCGCAGTATTGCCCTCGGTATACGCACCGCACTATAACAAAAAAGGGCCACGTATTTACACGTGGCCCTTATAAATTCGATTCAGAAACAATCTATTCAGCGATTATAGTCTCACTGTATTTGTGCTATTTCGTTGAATATCACGAATGCCATCTCGGCCTTCTTTTTCCATTGCTGCAATTTGTTCCGGAGTACGACAAACACGCTTAGGTATATTGCTACCCGTTGGCTTTTCCATTTTACAAATTAAACCATCATTACTTGCTTGTTCATCACTTGAACTCGCACAACCGGTCATTAACACGGCTAAAAGAGCAACACTTAAAAACTTCATATACTTCCCTTTTTTTAATTAATTTAGCGCTCGATAAGAACATATTATTATACTACAGGCATAAAAGCACAACATTATAGGTACAAAACCCGTTTTTAATGCGGTTTTTTCACGCCATATCGCACCATATCTTTACCGTTCTCGTATACGTCATGACTAACATACCGACCCAGTAATAGTTGATGATTATCATCAAGAACAGCGACAAATGGGCGACCATCACTGTTATTTGTAGCCAAGGCGACCCCTGCTACATTTTCAAGGCCTAAGCCACCATTTTCGACAAGACGTAAAAATGTCTCTAATTCATCTAATGTTTCGATTACATCATTATCATTAATCATCTTAAACACTCAGTGATTGCTAATAAAGCTAGCATAACAGGATTAAAAATCGGGTGCGAATGACTGTAGACAAATAACATTCAAACATGTCGTTTTTTTGCAATATTTAAATCTATGCGTTTTCTAAACTGGCCCTAAATTGTTATTTAAGGAACCGTTATGAAACGTGCTAATTATCTTTCTTCATGCCCCGTGCTTATAAAGCACCTTATTAACCAAGAATCATTAATTAAAAATGCTGCCGAAGCGACTTTCGGCTTAACAATATGGGAGCTAATAAAACTGAGGGTATCGCAGCTTAATCAATGTGCTTTTTGTATTGCAATGCATACTAAACAAGCACGCGAGTATGGCGAATTACCTAATCGCATTATTGGTTTAAGTGCTTGGCAAGACATGCCGCTTTATACTGAGCATGAGCGCCTTGCGTTAAAACTGTGCGAAAAATTGACACAAGCACAACCAATTGATGATACTTTCTATCAAACACTGACTGACGCATTTTCAGCGCAAGGGCTTGTTGCATTAACAGTTGCCATTAATGCAATTAATAGCTGGAATCGTATAGTGAAAACATTTAAACCTGATGTCGAGTTTAATGAATAATCATTTAACACTTGAGCTCATGACGCCACAAGGTGACATAGCCGAAATTATTCAAGCTATCTGGTGTGCTTCGGCGCATTCAGAGGGTGACCAATGGCTCGCGTGCGATGGGGCAACTGGGGTTATTTTTCCTGTGGCTGGTGAGCTTTTTCTTGATGATCAGCCAGTCGCCCCACCCTATGCTTTTCAGCAAACATCGACACATGCATCAAAATTGAGTTTTTCAAAAGAGGCACGATTTTGCGGCATACGTTTTAATCCCACAATACTGCCGCAGCTGCACGCCACAACACATTCTTTAGTTAACGTTGAGTCACTCAATACAATAGCAACAGGCCTTAAAAAAGACCCAAGCCTTAGTGCTTTTGTGGCTCTTTTAAGCGAGTACTTAACCCTACCCAAAGTGATTAATCGCGGAACTGAGCACTCTAAGCACTTAATTCGTAACCTAATTAATTTAACCCCACTCGAAACCGCCTATCAGCGAGCACCACTCAGTCAAAGACAACTTGAACGACAAGTTAAAAACCAGTGCGGAGTAACACCTAAGTATTTTGAACGCATTTATCGCGTAAAAATGGCCAAACAAGCCATAAAAGATCACCCTTTTATGAGTTTTGCCGATATAGCGCAAGCGTGTGGCTTTACCGATCAGCCGCATTTTATTAAAGAGTTCAAAGCGATTATGCACATTACACCTGCCAAGTACCGAAAGCTGCTTTCAGACTCACAGAGTAAACAAACAAAACTGATCCTAAGATAGTTGCACGCACGCTTTTTTGTCTGAATGTAGGCAATACCGGCACTGAACGATTTTATTTGCGCTGGGCTTTTATCCATAGGATAGTTAACTTAGTCTAAAAACTTGCTGTAACTTAACAGGATAACTATGAAAAACGTTTTACTTGCTACCAGCCTTATTGCCTCATCATTTACTGCGTTTGCAGCAGAGCTAACTGTTGAAGAGCTTCGTATCGAAAAAGCGACAAAAGCCATGCCAACAGTGTTAGCTGCTTTTTCGAAAGAGGTCGCGCAATTTGAAAAAGACTGGCAGGCGGTGTCGAGCTACCAGCAAGCAAGTGATCTTATCGATGATTATTCAAAACAACTTTGGCGCAATACAAAAGCACGTATCAGCAAAACAAATAGCTTTGATGACCGCGAACTATATTGGGCACGCCTCCTTTCAAGCAAAGTGATGCGTACCAGCAAACCACAGTTTGCCATCACAGACAGCGAACAAACCGCATTATTAATCATGCTTGAAAATGGCAGCCGTGGTCGCACCGATCTTGATTACAGCAAAAAAACCGACAAAAAGATCTTAATTACCGGCTTTGATCCCTTTTTACTTGATAAAAACATTAACCAAAGTAACCCATCGGGTGTGGCAGCGCTTATGTTAGATGGTCAAGTGATTAGCTATCAAGGTATTAGTGCCGAAATAAACACGGTAATGGTGCCGGTACGCTATGAAGACTTTGATCAAGGTATTATTGAATCATTACTTGCACCATATTATGCGCTGAATAATGTTGATATGATTGCTACGATCAGCATGGGCAGTAAAGATTTTGATCTTGAACGCTTTCCGGGTAAACGCCGTAGCGTCACTGCGCCAGACAATGCGAATATAGTGTATGGCGGTACTGCAACTGCACCAAAAATATCACACCTTCACGACCGCCCATTGCCGGGTAATGAATTTGTGACTTTCAGCCTACCTGTAGAGCATATGCAAAAAGCGAAAGGCCCATTCACAATCAACGACAATCATAAAGTGGTCACTCTTGAAAAAGCATTTGAACCACAATCACTGAAAGAGCTTGAAGGTGCAATTGCGGTTAAAGGTGGCGGTGGTGGCTACCTATCAAACGAAATTTCGTACCGGAGTATTCGCCTACGCGATGAGCTTAATTCAGACATTCCAACGGGTCATATTCATACGCCACGTATTGCACAATTTGAGCCCGAAACAGAAGCCAAAATCGTTGCACAAATAAAAGCCATGCTTGAACAGAGCTTAGTCGCACTGTAATAAACTTGCTCAGCGCATGTTAAAAACATTCGCTGAGCAATATAACGGGCTCTTAATCTATTGAGGGCCCGTTCCTCCATCTACTTGGCTACCCAAAGTATTTGCACTGTCTAATCGATATGGGTAAAGCTGCACATCACTAAAGGCCGTTGCACCACTATCACGATATTGATCTGTTGCTGAACGTCCTGTGTAAATGTTTCCTGAGGCACTAAAATATCCAGAGCCTTGATTCCAATGAGGCTTTGCTGAGTTTTCAAAATAATTGTTCTCAACAAGTACTTCGGCGCCATCACTCGCACTTATTGCAAAATAAGTAATGTTTTTCCAGTAATTATTAAACATATGAACGCGTGAATTATAGCCATCTATTTTAGGGTTTCGCCCTGCTGCTGTATCCCAAAAATTGTGATGAGCAGTCACATGAGAGTTTCTGAATAAATGAGTGTACCAATGCTGATTAGCGCAAACTTGGGTGTTATTATAATTATATTAAAGCAATAAAGATTATAGAATTAGCGACTTAACACACAACAATTTCGGCCTTGGGCTTTTGCCTGGTATAGCGCTTCATCAGCCTGCTTAAACAGTGTATTTGAGTCAAACTGCTGTGATACAGGTTTACTAGCAATGCCAATCGATAATGTTACACATTTAACGTCCTTTCGCCCCTCATGCACAATGGCAGCAGACTCTACTGCTTTACGAAGTGTTTCAGCGACAGCGAGTGCTGCTTGCGCATCAGTGTTACTAAGCACAATAACAAACTCTTCGCCGCCATAACGTGCAACAAAGTCAGTTCCTCGTTTTGTAAATGCTTTTAGAACTTGAGCCACTTTACAAAGCGCTTTATCACCTTGGTCATGGCCGTAATAATCATTATAAAGTTTAAAGTGATCGATATCAGCAACGATCAACGACACGTTTTCGTTTATATTCTCAGGGTCATTCGCAAGCGTTTCTAAGTGAGTATCCAGCGCACGACGATTTGCCAAGCTTGTCATCGCATCGGTGTTGCTTATATGCCTTAACTTTTCGTGTCGCTCTTTAATTTCTGCTCGCTGAGTTTCAATTAGCATAAATAGCTCATTCATCCCCCGACCTAACTGATGAAGCTCATTGTCGCCTTTATATTCTGCACGCACAGTGAAATCTTTATGATTAAGCGCACTGCTCACCGACACAAACATTTCTGACAATGGCCGCAGTAACTGCTGATTAATATATAAATAAAACAACATAAATACCGAGCCCGATATAAGCAGCCCCGTGATCAAAGAACTGTCAAATAAACTTCTATCATAGGTGCGTTCACGCATTGGAATAGACAAAACAAATAGCAAGTTAGCGTGTTTATCTTGCACTCCTATATAAAGCTTTTTGTCATGCTCTATCGGCGTATTAACGGTATTTTCATGGCCAAAAAACGACGTGATGTACGCATTTAAAGCCTGTGCTTTTTCACCTTGGTAATACGTAATATCGTCAGCTAAGCCAGGGGTGAGGTTTTCAATAAATTCTTTATCAATAAAGCTCCACAATAATAGCGTTCCAACAGGAGAACCTGTTCCATCTGATTTAGTCACGTTATAAGCAACCGTCACCGCAGGTAATTCATTAATTTTTAAAAAGTGAATTTTAGAGGTCATGGCTTTTGACTCTGCGATGATCTCTTCAGGTAAAATAATTAAATCATTGTCTAAAAGGTGTTGGGGTACTTCGAGTATGTCTGGTGAGTAAGGTTGATAATTATTATCAAAGCTTCCTCCGCCAATGATCGTCGCGTTGGTGTCGTAAAGATACCAGCCATTAACGTCTAAACGCTCAAGTGCATCCGCTATTACATAATCATTGTTGAACCACGCTGTACGGCGGTTTTTGGCTGCATCGTACATGCTATCCCATGCTGCACTATCGAATACCATTTTCGATAACGCATCTATTTGCTGTTGAAGCTGAGATTCAACTCGCTGGATGTCTATCCGATCATTTTGTTTAGCCATCATTTCAAAGGTAGGCAATATCCAAAAATGCCGAATAATCGTTTGCGCACTAAGAATAGCGATGCAGGCTGCTGTAAAAGCCAGTAATAATTGCTTTCTGAGTTTTGTGCCTATCACCATAAAATAGTATGCCAAATTGTAAAAAACGAAATTAGTATTAAAAAGTATAACGCTGTTTCGTGTGTTTGCTTATCAAGTTGCAATAAATCAGTAAATTAAACGCGTTCAAACCATCAAGGTTTGACCTTGAAAAAGGGAACGTAACAATTGAAATTAGGTAATCAATCGTGGAGTTTTTTGGCCTTAAACATACAAAAACAATCGTCGTAAAGCTGTTAATACACTGTAATAGACGTAGTTAAATACACTGAAAAAGGCGTCGTTAAATGCACTAAAAAGCCCTGTATGAGTGCCTTGTATGAGTGCCTTGTATGAGTGCCCTTTGGGTGAACACTCGGGGGTATTTTTTAAATGAATAAACACGTTTGCATTAAATAATTGCAAAAAAAATCAACAAAAATAAAAGGAGGAAAAACTCACTCATCTACTCAGCAAGCTCAGGTAAACTTGAATTTTGCACCTTATCATTTTGTTTTCTAAACTCGTTTGGGATCACGCCCACGATGCTTTTGAACACACGATTAAACGTAGCCAAAGAAGAAAAACCACTTTCCAATGCAATACTCAAAATGCTCCAGTGCCGTACTTCATCTTTTAGTAATAAGGCCTGAGCATGCTTAACCCGATACTGATTTATAAATAAATTAAAGTTAGCTACTTTGTAATAATGTCGAATTGCGCGACTTATTTTGTACTCTGGCACTGAAAGGGCTTGCGCAAGATCTGAAATTTTTAAGTTACTTTGTAGGTATAATTGCTGCTCATTAATCAATTGGTTTATCCCTTTAATGAGCTTTGGTGATATATCCATTTGCTCAAATGGCTCATCAACTTTAGCACGATTCACTTCATCGCTTGTTTCGCTTTCAATTTGATTACTGCAATGCGTTTTATCTCTACTTTGTAAAACCATGACAACCTGCATTGCTAACACAATTAATAAGGCAGAAGAAGTAATGATAAACGGCTCGTATGCTTGGATATCGGCTTCACTAAACAGGAATTTAGGCAGAATGCTGGCATTAAAAACCGCAAAAGCGTAACTACTAGCAAAAATAATTGCCTGTAATTTTTGGCTTTCATTTTTTTGTTTATAGCCCCTCAATGCTTCCCAAAATGACAGCACAAGAATACTGGATGACAGTAAAACTGTTATTTCATTCATGCCTTGCTTTAAACGCCACATTTGCTGGCTATCGGGGAAAGGTAAAGCGTCGATACTGACTAAGTAATGCCACGTTTGGTTGAACATAATCAGCCCTGCAATAGACACTGCAACTGCAATATGAACACCTGATATAGGCTTACTTTTACGAAATAATGTTCGTGATACTAGCCAAGAAACATTACACGTTGCACACGTAAATAATCCAATTAAATAGTGATAGACGCCAATCGTAGGAGCGCTGAGCTTTTGCACCCCCACCATACACAGCGAGCCGCAAAATATCGCAAATAAATAATGAATAAGCTGCTTATCGTTTTTTAATGCATTAACCAGCATGAGCACCATACAAACAATCACAAGGAAGTAATAGGAGGAATTATTTTGCATAGCCATTTATGCCTTTAAAAAGAGTGTGCTTATTCAATTATCGAGCGTTACACGTATCTTACAAACTAACTTTCATCTTAGCAAAAAGACTTTGTTAGTGAATGTGTCTAATTAATTCAACACACAGGCAAAAATTAACACGATTTCATTGCTCAAATTTCGAATTTGAGAAGAAATTAAGCTGCAGCCCTTTATATTTGAGGCATTATAAAAGTGAAATGGAAAGAGACATGGCTCCCCATACAACAACACCCCCCCCTATTAACCTACTCGAAACAAGTAAAAAGCTCTGGTTTATTTGCTTACTCCTTGCGCAAACCTGCTTTGTGACTTACCTCATCCTCGGTTATGCAGTAACAGGTATTACTCATGGTATATCACAGTGGACTCGCCTGAATAATACAGCGTACATAGCAAATGATATGACCGGTAACGTCATGTACGCTGCTCATGTTTTACTGGCTGTTATTATGATCATCGGCGGGAGTTTGCAATTAATCCCCACATTAAGAGCAAAATATAAAACATTTCACCGCTATAATGGCTATGTGTTTGTTATATTGGCGTGTTGTATTTCACTCGCAGGATTGTACTTAATTATAGTAAGGGGAACTGTTGGTAATACACTGATGCATGCGCTCACCATGTTTGGAGGCTTATTGGTCATTGTATCGAGCATATTTGCAGTAAAATCGGCTAGAGCGCGTAATATCCATGCTCATCAAATATGGGCTATTCGTTTATACCTTGCTGCTAACGGCGTGTTATTTTTTAGGCTGATGATTTTTGCATGGTTTATCGTATTTGGTTCACTGGGAATAGATACCGCCACTTTCACCGGACCGACGGTCATCTTTATTAGTTTATGCTCCTACGTGTTCCCTATTTTAATTGCCGAGTTAGTGAGATATGCAGCTAAAAAAACCTCACATAGATTAATAACACTCACTTGTGCCTGCTTAATGTTACTGATATCTGCGATATTTTTGACCGGTTTATTCGGCGTAGTCCTTGCAAGCTGGTATCCCGCTATCGTTGCTTAATATAAATACAACAAAGCCACCTAATTAGGTGGCTTTGAATTTAGTGTAATGCTCATTAATACAACGCAAATAACGGTCTGCCATTTTCGTCATAGTTAACTTCCATAACACGAGCATGTCGATTTGGATCATAGAGTGGATCTTTAACAATCTCTTCAAGCGGACGCGTGTCGGTTTTTGGCACAACACTTGGTTCACCCACTGCGTGTTCGTAGTCACGAGCATGGTAAATACACAGAGGTGTTTTATCGTCTTCGGCCACCGTAAAACAGTTATGACCCGGACCAAATATTTTCTTTTCAACACTTGTCTCAAACACCGGCATACGCGTTTTTGTCCATGAATTGCGGTCTAACAGATCGCTGTTTTCATCGGCTTCCATGTAACCCATGCAGTAGCATGCACCTGTTGCACTTGCAGAAAAAGCAATGAAGATTTTACCGTTATTCTTAAGTACGGCAGGACCTTCGTTAACCCAAAAATCAACACGTTCCCAATCATAGTCAGGCGTGGTCAGCATAAACTGTGTTGTTTTTAGTTTTATTGGCGATTCCATTTCCGCTAAATACAAGTTTGATGCAGCAAATTGACCACCCGTTTTTTCTGCCCAACAGCAGTAACGCTTGCCGTTGTTTTCAAAAATTGTGGCATCTAATGAAAAATCGGTAAATGACTTATCGTCGCCATCGGCTGCTTGCATCATACCTAGCTCAACCCATTCATCATTTAATGGATCTTGGCCTTTACACTCAAGAACATAAGGACGTAATGCCCAAATATCGTCTTCTTGGCTGGCTGCAAAATAGATATACCATTTACCATCAAGATAATGGATTTCAGGTGCCCAAATATGACGGCTCATAGGGCCGCTGTCGTGCTTGAACCAAATATCAAACGTTTCTGCGTCTTTTAACCCTTCAAGAGTCTGTGATTTTCTAAGTTCAATACGGTCGTAGGTTGGTACAGAGCCAGTAAAATAATAAAAACCATCATTGTGCTTATGTACAAACGGGTCGGCACGCTGCTCGACTAACGGGCTATTTGTTTTTAATGTCATCTTGAAACCTGATCGTTAAATTTAATTTGTATTATTTTATTACTTTTAAGTAAGAAAACAAATATAACATCATTTTTAACAAACAGTGAAAAGAATTGTCGATAAGCGACCGACCTCATAAATGATACAAGCATGACCGACTCTCGACTCTGCGCCCACCTTAAACGACATAAATAGCATAGTAACTTCTTTGCTGAATAAGTAACAAACCATTAGTCGCACTTATTCTGAAAACGAATTAATCCTGCAAAATATTGTTGGCCTCGTTAAAGCTTAGGTATAATCTCTTTTTCGACTGAATTTTGGTTTTTAAATGAAAAAGCTTTCTAAAGTACAACAAAAACAACAAGCGCTTGTATTAAACGTTGCCGATGCCCTTGAAATTCAAGGCCGCGCAGAGCTTGAAGGTATGGTGCAATGCTGGTTTGATGTTGAATATCACTTATTTCCTGGCTCATTATTGCTTTGTTTTCAGTTCGAAAACCAACAAACACTCGATGCTGCAACCCCAGAATTATTAACGTGGCAAAAGCGCCTAAGTGGCGCAATGCTAAAAAAAGGCGTGATTTTAAAAGACATGCGCAGGCACTTAGTATTTACCCTAAAAGGGCCTGATGATTAATCGTTAAAATATAATACCGGTTACAAGGGGCTAGCCTATTAGTCCTTGTAAGCAGAGTAAATTCACGCCTACGATTAAATAGCAACGTGTTGCAATAATCGTAGGCATGACTGTAGCCATAAAGGGCTTAGCTTAGCGCCAACCTCGTTAAAAGGTATATTTTAAGCTTAATTTATAATTTATTGGCTCGCCTGGCTGAGTCCAAATAGCAGAATAAGAGTTGGCGTAATATTTTTTATCCAATAAGTTATTTACATTAAATTGTATGCTTACATCATTGTTCACATGATATTTTGCAAACATATTTACTAAAGTGTAAGAAGGTAAATAATAAGTAGGATCAATAGTTTCACCTAGCCTTTCACCAACATATTGTACAGCGAGTCCAACCGTTGCATTTAAATCGACTAAGTCGTTTAAATCTCTTTTTATTTGAGCATTAGCGCTGTGTTTAGGAATATTAAGTAACGGACTCCCCTTTGGCAGTTTTACCCACCAATCAGGATTAACAGTGTCGTTTGCTGTTTTGGCATCTGTGTAGGTATAGGCAAAATCGAATGACATACTGTCTGTCATGTCACCATGTAAATCAAGCTCAACGCCATCACTTGTCACTTCACCTAACGCCGTTGATACACCTGCTTGCAAGTCTGTTGTTAACATATTGCTTTTTTCAGCACTAAATACTGTAAAACTACCACTGACACTGTCGGTATTAAACTTGATACCGGCCTCGAAAGAAGCGGTTTCTTCAGGCTCAAATGCATCGCCGTTACTGTCGTAACCACTGTTGGGTCTGAAGCCTTCAGAATAACTTGTGTAGTACTGCAGGTTGTCTGAGTGGGCATACACTAAACCTACACGCGGGCTAAATGTACTTTGATCACTTTTAGACTGCTTTAGATTAATATGATTATCTATTTGCTGATCAAACCAATCAAAACGACCACCCACTTGTACTTTCCATTGCTCACTGACATCTATTTGATCTTGAATATAAACCCCATAGCTATGCTGTACTTCAGTGCTGTTATATAAAAGTGACCCTTCTGGCGCTGTTTTTCCATACACAGGGTTGTACATGTTAATGGCATAACGGGTATCTTCCAGTGTAGGACGGTATCGATACCACAGTTTATCAAAGTCGAACTTGCTGGCATCTGCGCCAATTAATAAATGGTGTGTAAAACCAGCGAGCTCAACACTCCCGCTAAGCTCTGTTCGCGCAGAAAGATACGCTGTTTGAAAGTCGCGTTGATTATGTTGCCGACTTAATGTTTCGCCATCTTTAAAATAAACTTGTCTACTGGGTGCCAGTTCGGCATCACTTGATTCACTTAAAAATTTCGAATCACTGTAACTAAAGCCATTCAAAAGAGACCATTGTCCAATTTGGTGTTCAAAAGTAAGTTGATGAGAAATAGCATCGACCTCTGTTGGCTTGTCACTGGGTTCACCTAAAAAAGTCTCAATGGGTAATGAATCAATTTTTCCATCAATGGCAACAATACCGCGGTCAAAGGTTGTGCTTTGATCGACATACTCAAGTTCATAATTTAACTTTGATGTGTCTGAAATTAACCATAATATTGAAGGAGTAACCACCCTTTTACTTGACTCATGGTAGTCTCGGAAACTTTCACCATCTTCGACAGCCCCGTTTATTCTAAAAGCAACGTGCTCTGAAAGCGCGTTAGTATAGTCGGCTTCTGCACGGTAATTTTGCCAGCTTCCCCCCGTTACTTTTACATAACCCTGCTGTGCAAACTGTGGCTTTTTAGTAATAATATTAATTGTACCGCCAGGCTCAGAACGACCATAAAGCGCAGAACCCGGTCCTTTCATTACTTCTACGTAATCAATATTGCTCGTATCACGCGTACCGCTGAAGCTTCTCCCAGATGAATAACCATTAATTAAAAAGCCTGACGGAATACTCTCATCACCGACTAATCCACGAATAGCAAAGCTTTCCCATAAACCGCCAAAATCATTTTGCTCAGCAATACTTGGGGTTAAATCAAAGATATCGGTGAGCGTGTTCACACCCGCATCATCAAGACTTTCAGTAGAAATAAATTCAACACTTTGTGGTTGTTCGTTCAGAGGAATGTCCCCACGGAACGCTTGCCTAACACCCGATACAGATATTTTCTCTATATTCGGTGACGCTGTTGTTGCATAAACAGTAGGAGTTAAAAGAGTGCTAATAGCAACTGAAAGGGCTGACAAGTGGTATCGGTTAATTATAGTCATTCTATCTCTTGGGTATAAATACAGCTTAATCGGTTAGGTTCTTACTCAAATAGTGTCAATAGAACCCATAAGATACTGCGTTGAGTGAAGGTAAACTTACAGGCAAAGGTATGTTTATGAGCATGAAAACAACAACCATTATCATTTAGATAGATAATAACTAAACATAATAAAAAGCGCCACCCCCTTCCATATAAATATTACAAAAGTATTGAATGACTAAATTAAGGGGGTTGTGAGGACTAACGAGTGAATTTTTAAAAACCTTTCGCACATCGCAATTTTACAGCAACGATTAAGCAACAGGCCATTGTAATCTTGGCATAACTGGCTTTCGTCGTGGGGGTTTTAATTCGGTATTTATAGTTGCTTACAGCTTTTCAATCGCCTGCTGTTTCACATGTTCAACCAATTCAGGGAAGAAAGCTAAAAACACGGCGTCTAAATCATGGTAATGACGGGCAATGTCTTCAGCTGCGCCCGCAAAGTTATTAGCAAAGCGAATGCGTCGTGCAATGTTATCGAGCGCAAGACCTACTCCATCGAGAGTTTCGTACTCTTTAAACCAGTCGTTTTCAGTCATGCTTTTTACAACATGCTGCATACGCAAAGGCATCATGGCGCGTCGCGCATTTAAAAGCGAATAACTCATGTGTTTAAAGTCATGCAATGGTTGGCTATTAAAACGCGACCAATGTTGAATTAAAAAATGATCAAACGCCACATCAATTGCAACACTGGCAAAGCGTTTACGTGCAGGTGAAAAGTACTGTTTGGCCTCTTTAACGAGTGGATGCGTATCAGTAAATTTATCAACGAGGTAGTGATTTTCAAGGCCAAACTTAACGGGCTTAGGTAACTGTGCCAAATGCCTACGCCCACCAAAATCTCCCAACAGATTGCCAAAATGCGAATCAGCCGTTGGTTTTGCTAAATAAAGATGAGCCAAGTAATTCAACGTATTCTCTAAGATAATGTGTTTATGACAGTTTAAAAGATAACAGGCTGTAGAATCTAGGGTGAAGGCTAAACGTTAAAGCCACAAAATGCGGATTAAGACTCTTTGGCGCTAAATAAATTTCACGGCTACAAAAAGCATCCCAAATCACGGTTAACCCTAAAAGAGGCTTAACCGTGAATGGTTAAAGTAACGCGCCCAGCGCCTATAAACACAGTAATCTCGTTGCGGCTACACTAACTGCCCAACTAAGTTCACCGAATTATGCGCCAAAATAGGAAATACAAGGCTGCCTGTACGCTCTCTTAACCACAGTAAAATAAAACCATAGGTGCTCGTTAATGCGATTCTAAAGGTAGAAAAAAACCATTCTCCCTCGCTATACATGACCCCATGTGCTAAACCAAATAGTAAAACCAACAGTAAACCAGCAACATTTATTGGCGCACCCAGCAAATTAAAACGCGTAGATATGACTGCTAAAGAAAAACAAAACAATAATACCCCTCTAAACATAGGCTCTTCATCAAATCCGGGGATGACAGCTTGATACAGTAATGTTTCAAGATCATAGTTAGGATCGCTTCCTAAAATCAGGGTGATAACTACCTGCAAAATGATAAACAAACCCATCATCATAAACGCAGGTTCAATAGAGCCTTCATTTTGCTTAAAGGTAAAACCAGCCTCTTTAATTTTAAAGTCTTTTTTAAAGCGAATTAAAGCAAGTAATACACACCCCCATAGGATAATGGCGGCTATTTTTCCTGACCAATTCCACCTAAGATCTGAGAACAATACGTCGAGTGGAATAATCGCTTTACCATTAAATAAGGCGAAGCAATAACAGATAAAAATGACTAATGATATGCATAACCAACGAGGGCTAATGGTCACTTTTTTAAGTAACGTTAAGAGCAAAACAATGAAAGCTATAAAGCCAATATTGGCCAATACTGCTAAATAAATACCTGGCATTCCCTTTCCTTAGTAAAATTGTCAGTCCCACATTTTTATGTCCAAATTTTATCTTAAACATAAAAGGCGCATTATTAAACAGATATTTAGCCCTTTAGTGCGAAATAAATTTCACGACTTCAAGTAACTTAAAATACTTTGATACAGCTGAAATGGCTTTAGTGATTAAGGGGTGTAATCAACTTACTTAGGGGGGTCATTTGCTTTATAGCTCAGCCTTAAGGCACAAAAAAGCCGGTTTATGCACCGGCTTACAAATTGGTTAGTTGTGTTTATTGCCCCTGTGCAAACTTTAACATTCGCGTTTGGTCGGTAAGTTCAATATCCACCAGCTCAAACGGGGCTTTAGCAGCTTTTGAAACAGAAAATGGCATCATAAATTGATCATAGTTGTCTATTTGCTTAGCCACTTCTACTGTTGCTAGTTTTACGCGTTCGCCCTTATCGCCTTTACCGGTTAAAGTGGCACGAATAGCGTAACGCCCAGAGTCAGTAACTTGCACAGGCACCCATGCTTGGTACTGGTTGTTGCCAAGTGCCGTAACTTTAGCATTATCCATAGTAATGGTTTGCGAACTGTTCACAAACGGCATTTTTATAGAGCGTTTTACAGTTTGCCCATTTACTTTTGTTTCGACATTCGCCTCAAGCTCATAATAGCCATTTGCTGCACCGAGGGTTTCAAGCGGGTATGTGAAAACTGCCTCACCATTTTCATAGCGTACATCAAGTTGCTCGCCTTCAGGGCTGTATAAGCTAAGTTGCACCTCGTTATCTTTAACGCGCTTTTGCCCCATACTCAACTGCATGCCTACGCGCTGCTGCTGGTCGTTTACTTTAAATTGCGTTTTGGCATGTAAGGCGTTACGCGAGCCTTTTTCATTAACATGTACTAAGTAGGTGTCGTTGTCGTTAAGCGCTTGGCTTGTTTTTAACATTGCCTTAGCGTTAACTTGGCCAAGCTTAAGGCCAACACTGCCATCAGTAAAACCGGCATTTTGCATTTGCTCACGCGCTGCAATAGCGTGCATTGGCAGCTGTTGCGCATTGGCATCACTCACTGAAAACTTATCGAGCTGCAAGTCGCGAGGTTTAAACACTTCACCGCTCTCAAAACGCGCTTTAGGGGCGATACGAATAAAATGTTCCGCTTGGTTCACAAACACCGGTACACCGCGCTTTAGCTCTTTGCCTGACACGCGTTGCCAATACTCTACGCTGTCTTTTTCAAGCATGTGTAACTGCGCTACAGACGCCGATTGAACCTCAGGAAATTGATAAACGGTTTGCTCATTTGCATTTGCCGCAGAGCTCACAAGCAGTATTGCAGCACATATTTTGCTTAAATTATTGATCATTGTCTGGCTCCTAAATTCGATTTTTAATCATGTCTGGCAAGCCAAAACAATTGCGACGACTTTGCTGGTGGCTTAAAGGCTCACTGCCTTTCGTGCGTGATTTATCTGTAAACCACACCGTCCCCGCTAGCGACTGAGAGCTACAATTTAAAAAACCATCTGAACAGCTGTCTAACCAATTTTGTGTCACCTCAAGTGCCACTTGATTTTGGTATCCGCCGCAATAACTATCGCTATCCCACACAGCCGAATCAACATCACTACCCACCACGGTTTCAAAACGAGATGGTAAACTTGGGCGGTTTGGTGTGCCGTACAACCACTGAGCGTTATACGATGCCATCCACGATACTTGTTGTTGTTTTACTGCATCGTTGCCATAGCCCAGTAACCACCCTAAGCTTTGCTCAAACGAGTTGCCCGCAACAACCGCATCAGCCAACGGCGTGCCACCACTTGATGGAGCCAGTGCAATGGTGCGCGTTACTTTATTAATAATATTTGGAAAACGGCTGTCCCATGTCGGGTTCGATAAAATCCAACGCACCACATTGCCACCGTTAGAATGAGTGATCAGTGTTAAGTCAGTAATATTTTTATTATTTATAAATGTGGTTAGCTGCCCAGCTAAACAGCCCGCGGCTCCATCGGCCCACATATACTGCTCAAAGTCACAATTGATCACCGTGTAGTTACTGGTGTTTGGTAAACCTTGGCGTACCGTATTAACAAAACTGCCTGTCCAATAGTCGTTATATGCATCTGTTTGCTGGCCTGTGCCGTGAACAAATGCAACCCCTTGCGCCGCAAACGCGCTGTGGCTCATACCCGCGGCCAGTACTAATGCCGGCACTAGTGAGAGTGTTTTTATTTTCATGTGTGTTCCTGTTGATTGTAATTATATCTATCAGGTTGGAGGAGTGACCTCCGATCAGAAAATAGACTAAACAGGTACGATTGCAAGAAAATATTTACAATTATTTAACTTTAGTGTTGTTTTTAAGTACAAATTATTAGGTTTTGGGAGGGAGGTTAGCGGTTAGCGGTTAGCGGTTAGCGGTTAGCGGTTAGCGGTTAGCAAAATAAAAAATCATGCATTGCATATTACGAAATAGTACTGCTGCACGAAAGTACTATATCCAGCCCTGTTTAAATTTCATACGTTGTAAAATAATTGTTAAACAGGAGAACACTCAATGAAACGCCTACTCACTTTATTTACCCTCTGCTTGGGTATGTGTACAACTGCTTTTGCAGCATGTCGAGATAATGTGGTACTGGTGCATGGCAACACTGCATCCCCCTCTAGCTGGAACAACACCATCAATGAATTAAAACGAAAAGGGTATGCTAGTAGTGAAATTTTCACCCCAGATTGGGGCTCAAAATCTTGCGCTAGTTGCAATGATCACAATGGCAGTGAAGAAACACCAGTACGCAACGCCATTCTTACGGCTATTAACCAATCATGCACAGGTCAGATTGATATTATTGGCCATTCAATGGGGGTCACACTGGCCGCACAACAAATTTATAAATTAGGCATGGCAGCATACGTTGATACATTCGTTGGTGTAGCCGGTGCAGCTCGCGGCTTATTAAGCTGCGGCGTTTACCCGTACAACGTGTGGAATAGTACATGTGGTTACTATGGTTTGTCGGTGGGTAGCCCCTTACTCAACAGTATTTATGGCGAGGCATTGGGCGACAAAGTGTATTCTATAAAGAGTTACTCTGATCAAATCGTATGCTCAACGGGCACATGTTATGTGTACGGTATACACAGCAGCCGTTTATGGAATGAAAACGCCACCTACACTTATGTTTTAGGGCATTTTGGTTTGCAAACCGACACCTATGTAAAACAAGTAAGCTTAATTCAATAAAGCCAGATTCAAGCGTACAGAATATGCGCTCCGTACGCTTGAATACCCGCACTATCAGCTTACTGATCAAAACACCTAAAGCAATTAATACATACCCAAACATATGTCATTTATCAATTCACTCAACACTGCTTGAGTCATGTTTACACTATAATTCGGCATTTTTATGTGAATACATTTTATGTAAGTTCAATAGTTTATCTTTAAGTCGTTGCGAGTAAGTCACAAAATTTGTCAGCGCGCCAGCGTCTTTTCTATTGGTATCGGCGAGCAGCATTAACAACTTTCGCTGCGCTTGATTAAGGTGCAATTGCAGTGACTTCGCTGCTTTTTCTATTTCATCATTTTTAGGTTGATCAAGGTGCTCACTCGTATGGGTAAACAGGGTAAGCGTATCGCTCGAAAGTTCGCGGATCAAAATCAATATATCGCTTTTTAGCTCAATAAATTGCTCATTCATAATGCGTTTGCTTTCAAACAGATCGATGATGGAGTCGTGAATTTGAAACAAATAATCAAAGCGATTAATTTGCAGCATTAATTCTCGTGACTGCTCTTCATCATTGATTTTACTAACAATAGTCGTGAAATAAGTAATGTATTCCTTTTCAACAAAACTGGCATATTCCAAGCGCTTTTGCGCGGTGTCTTGAATACCCTTAAAGTTTGTCTCAAGGCTAAGCGTGACTTGGTTGTAATTCTCTTTCAAAAACTTAAGCAGTTGTTGGTTCCCCGACTCCAGTTTATCAACAACGTGCTGAAACTCTTCATCTTCTTGGTAGGTAGGTAACTCAAGACGTTCAAAATCCATTTTGCCTTCGCCAAGCAGAAAATCCACAAATCGCGTAAAAGGATTAAGAAAAAGAATAAAAACCAAGCTGGCAACCACATTAAAAATAAAATGAATATTCGCCAACGCAATTGCTGGCTCCATGGTGATTTCACTTAACTTATTACCAAACAGTAAAATGAAAGGCAGAAACAACAGCACCCCACCCACATTAAACAAAAAGTGACTAAGCGCGGCTTTTTTCGCGGCGATATCCATGCCAAACACCGCAATCATGGCTGTAGCCGTGGTGCCAATGTTCGCGCCCATAATAAGTGGCACGGCATTCTCAAGCCCCAAAATACCTTGTTGTGTAAATACGATTGCCAACCCCGTTGTTACCGAGCTCGACTGCACCATAGCAGTAAATACACAGCCCACTAAAATCGCGATAAGCGGATTTTGCGGCTGCGTTAAAATTTCAATTAATGCGGGGTTATTTTGCAGCGGCGCAAGTGACGAAGAAATCAGATTAAGGCTAAAAAACACAAAGCCGAAATAGAAAATAGCCTTTCCAAATATTGAAAAACGGTTACGAGTCAGCGACAGAAAAAAGCCAATAATAATGATCACAGGGGCAAACACAGTTAGCTTAAAAGCCACCAGCTGAGCCGTGATGGTGGTGCCCACGTTCGAACCGAAGATAATACCAACACTGTTTTTAAACGTTAACACCCCGGCATTTACCAGGCTAATAGTGATCACCGAAGTTGCAGAGCTCGATTGAATAAAAGCCGTCACCACCGCACCAATTAACACCCCTAAAATGGGAATATTCGTTGCGCGACTTAACGACTTACGAAAGTGCTCGCCAGATATATTCTCGATCTCCCGAGAAAAGTTCTCGAGACCAAAAATAAAAAGAATAATGGCGGTAAGCCCAGCCATGGCTATAGTAAGATTTTCCATTCGCTTATAAAGTACTGATATTATTAATCAACATCGATACAAAAAAGTATAGATTTGAGTACCTTATAGCGCAATGATCGAAAACAAACTAACTGGTTTTAGGGGCGAGTTGCAAGGAACGAGATTCGAGGGTAGGAGGCGTTTTAACGCCGAACAAAAAAGGAGATATTAGATATCTGATAGCTTTTATTCTTTTCACTAACAAAAAAGCCGTTGCATTGCTGCAACGGCTTTTTAGTGATTTTTAAACGTTGTACTACGAGACATCAGTGTCTGGACATACAGTTATTTAAGTTTGGGAAAATGTAGCCTCCAATACCTAATTTTTCTTTGTCCAATTTTAATTTATAGATTGGGAATCTATTTGCCAAAAATTAGATCTTCATTGTTAGCCGCTATTAAAATTTGGGAATAAAGCTATTCCCTCGAATTATAATACTCTGCAAAAAATTTAAGGCGTTTTCAACAACTTCTTAACCGTCATATATGTGCCAAAATCAGACCTTTAGACCTATCTCATTTCTGTCCCAAAGTGTGTTTCGAACGGCGATAATGAGCCATTAAAAGCTCAACTGTCCCCAACTTAATCTAATCACCTACTGCGAGAAAAATGTCAGTTAGCGGTCACTGTCACTTGTGAAGTTGGTGCAAAATGTGTTCAACCATAACCTCTGGCTCGTAACACATAGAACTTTTAACCCACCATTCAATGGTTCCAGTCAAAGCAGAAGCGACAAAATGATACTTTATTTTTTGCGGAATTGAATCTTCATCGTGTTGGTCTCGATTTGCTTTTGTTAAGCCTGAAAATACAATTTCCTGTAACGTCTCTTTGAATGATGTGGCACCTTTATTCATAAGTAATGTTTTAAAAACTTTGACATTGTCTGCGATGTATTCAAAGTTCTCGCCTTATCATGGGGGCGAGCATTAGAATGTTTGCACTGAGAAGTGCTAACGTTATTTTACCAGTAGCCATTCCTCGCTCCGAGCACTGCCCTTTAGATGGGGTAACTGACTGATAACCATTAACTGCATGATTTCTTGATAGTCGAAGGTCAGTTTAAGCCCAAGATAAGGATGCTCTTCACTAGCATCCGTTGGGCTACTACAAGTAAATGAACACCTGAGAACAAATAATGATCAGCGTCATAAAATAAGCATTTCTCACCCAATTAAACGCGCTTGTTTAAACCATGATTGGTTGCTAAAAGTACTACCCCCAACTCGACAACATATACGTGATGACGTAGCTAAATATATGAAATATTTCAATGTGGAACGACTTTACACGGCATAAGACTGTTCAGTCATCGATGGAATTTGAAATCCATTTAAAAAAGTGTTCGGTTGCAGTTGGTCAAAACAAATTGGCTTGTCTACACTTTGATTTAATCTAAAAAAAATGGAAAATTAACATTGATTACTAAACATTTAAAGATAGTAATAGGCGCATGCTTTATTATTTCTGGTTGTCAATCCACTTCGTTGAATACTCAAACTGAACAATCTAAAAAACCCTCTTACAATAACATACAATTTCCAAATGAACTTGCTCAGAATGAGTATGAAATATACAAAAGTCGTTTGATGTCATTAGTTAATTCCCCTGAAAATGAAACTTCAGAAAAAGAACTATATGAATGTAAACTTCCGTTCGAAGAAACTGTGTCTTTGTACTTAAAATTTCTGTTTTCAGAACTGAACGAAGATCCGTCTGAAAAATTAGATGAATATTACGCAAACAACAAAGTAGGCATCACTCAAAAAATTCAATACGCTCAGAGTAAAGCATTTTTAGAGAAACAAAAAACTACGATTAAAGAGCAAACGAAAGATATAGTGTTATATACAAACGAACTAAACTGTAAGGGTGACTTTTTTAAATATAGTGGTAAAGCTTTGTTCATTAAAAAATCTATTAATGATAATTATGCAGAACAAAATAGAGAACTTTTTGTAACTTTAAGTGGCCTTCACTCTGAAAAAGTGAAATTTACTAGAATTATTTGGAACCATGCTCAGGACAATCCGGTTGATCACTTTGAACTAAATATTTATAGGGGGCGAGATGAGCAATGGACTAGCACGACTATGAAGGTAGCATTAAATAACCTAGATTTGAGCGTGACTATACCTGTTGAAGAAGGAGTCAAATACCTAGGTAGTTTTAAGTACTCATTAATTGAAGATATGGTTAGAGTGATGTATTCAGGATACCTTAAAGAAGGAAAAAGATCCGGAATCTGGCTGAAATGGGATGGTGGTAGCGGCATCGAAAAGGAGTGTAATGTTTTAGGCGTAAGAAGACCGCTAAGTGAATGTAATGAATAGACTCACGTGTTATTTAAGAAAGGGAATTTTTTATTTTTTTTCGATAGCTGGCGTTATTTTATCATTACCTACTCAAAGCAGTTCAGAAAAATCCACTAACGAAATACATGATACGATGATATTTGTGGAAAATAGACTTATTCATGATGGCAATAGTTCGAGATCTAGCTTGGCTTTGATTGATGGAGTTGTGCTTTTCTCTGGCGAAATGAACAAGGTTCTAAATCCCTTTAATCAAAAAATTATGCTTCTTCCAAGGAAAGGCCGATATTCGATAAACGATGGTCAAGTTACAATAGATGGGGAGTTCTATCACTTCCCTACAAGAGGAGCAAACCCCGAAGAATATGAAGTTGTGCCCAAAAAGACATGGCGTTTAAAAGGTTACGATATACTAAATAATGACGGTTCGATTACATATGATGAACCTGAAGAGATCATGCCGCCCCCAAAACTTCCGTTGTCATTCGTAAACACCATTTTTATTGGTGAAATTTCATTTATGGGTGAGTCGGAGTATGGTGTTTACGAAAATATAAGATCATTTGCAGAAAAACCCAATTTGTATTTTGTAGCTGTTTATGAAGATAGGCTTTACGAGTTAAAGGATAATTACAACAAAGAACTATTACGTCATAAACAATTTATACAAAAGTACTCTGAGGAAGAGCAACGTGATGTAATCCCTATTTCGGCAAAAATTAAGAGCTCACTCAATAAAAACTTACACAAAGGGGCTGAAAGTTTTTTTTCTTTTATAGGTGATGTATTTGATGGCTTTGTAAAAGTGGTCAGTGATGTTGATTTTAATAAAGCGATATCAGTTGCCGCTGGAGTTACTCTGGCAAATAAAAGCGATTTAAATGTACAGCAAAGGCAGGAGTTTCTTGAGAGTTACGTTAAAGACGTTATATCGGGCGATACCAGAAATTTGCGAGCGTTACAAAATAAATATAAGGATACTCAGAAGGTAACGGAGTCTACATCAATAGCGATCAACATGAATGATGCGTATGATCTCAATAAGCATGACCAATCGTTGAACTCTTCAACAAATATAGTTAGTAAACGCGTTAGTTCTAAAGATTCACCCAAAGAAAATGAGTGTATAGCTAAAACAGAAAGCGGAAGTCTCTTGCCAAAAGTTGCTAAGGGTTATTGCAACTATGTCCTCTCTGATTACACTCGTACAGCCGAATACTCCTTCCAAGAAGATGGTTTTAGATGGGGTTTAGACAGCACATCTGTTGAGGATAGCGCAATATCATTGCTCCGCAGTAAGCTGCTCTTTAAAGCTCAAAAAACGTGTAAAGCAGAAGGGTATACTACAGTTTTCCATGACGACACTTTTAACGTTAATGACGTTACTCCAACTGTAAGGGAATGCAAGTCATCAAAAGTTATGACTGGAATGGAGTATGCTTGTAGAGGTACAACTAGTTTTTTTTGTGGAAAATATAATTCTTCTAATTAATGGTAGCCTACAGCGAAAAAGAGGAATATTTAGGGTTCTCAAGCCCGTGTAGGTTGATGCGAGTAGAGTGAATCCCAACACTTGTGATAAAGATACCACAAATTCGGGTGCATCTCAGGTTTACCACAGCCTACAACGTATGGAAAATTTAAGCCGTGTAAATGTCTTCATATCATTCGTCAGTTGATTTTTAAAATTTAAAAGACAAAAACTGTAAATGGCTCAGAGCCGTCCTCAGGCTCTAAAACATTTATGTCCAAAAAACGAGTTTATCTGGCCGTCTGCTTCTCACTCTTAGCTGCCCGTCAAAGTTACTGTATAATATTTAGTATCCACTCTTCGGGCACTTGAAGTTGAGTATTCTATTACGCTGTGTGGCTATATTTTAGTTTATTAACTGCTTGCTTTATCAATTCGCGGCCGCGAATAGAGTTCATATAACGACGGGGAGGCTCGCCATTAAACAGTAAAACTGGGGTATCTAGCCAGCCATTGAAGTTCTCAATATTACCGAAGTACTTAACACAAAACTGACCTAGCTTTGCAATGTCTAGGACGTTGTCACTCAATTGCTTATTTAGCCTTTTCGACTTATGTCGTATCAACATGCCTGATGTTGTGTTTAGGCTCTGAGCGATAACTTATACGCTCCAATTCAACGAGTGAGCACATACCGTCCTTTATAACGCCTGTATTCGTAAAATCAATCTCGGCAAGTAGGTTTGAAAACGCTGTTAACTCACCTTGTGATACGACTGATAAAAAGTCATATTTACTTGTGTTGCTAGCTAGAAGCTCAGCCATGTTCCGCTCACTCATTTGATGTCTAATATTAACTTTAGTGAGCCGTATTCATAACTTCAAGTCTCATCATCAGCAATTCATTCCAATGCCTCTGCCAACACTTGTTTTAACAACTCTTATCTGCTCTAACTTGCTCAATGAGAGGGCCGATCTCGTCCTTAAAAAGTGCAATGTAATCATCTCTCAACCCTCTTGAACTACTTGGATGAGGTAATGAAACAATTTCGCAGTGTTCAAAAGATTGAAAGCCCACTCTAAATCGACGCCCTGAAAAAGCTTTTTGCTTCACCGTTTTAGGTTGCGTTTCAGCCCCCATGACTGACATAAACCTAGATTTTATATCTTCACTGTTTAAGGCTGTCATTAACTTTGAGCCCATAAAAAGTATCAAAGCTGGCCGAAGCTCAGTGATGTGTAAAATGAAGTTATCAACCTGCTCAGGTGTTACCATTCTTTTCCAAAATCCCTTTTCAAGTTTATGTGCTTCAGAGTTACACCAATTTGATTGCACAATGAGCTTTTCAAAGTCTTCACCTAATCCTTCCCGTGACAATGGATGCTCCCATAACGAAAACCACTTAACAACTCGATTGTCGTAAGGCCAAACGAACGCTCTATCACCATATTTTGGCGACTTATTTGAAAACGTTGTCACTGCGTCATCCCCATGGTAAACACGCGCACCTGCTGCAACTAACTCCTGGTCTTTTTTACTGTTACCCCATTCATAGCCACAGATTAAGATACCCTGCTCACTATTTAATCCTTCAAATAAACTATTTCCAATATTTAACATACTTTATTCCACCTATCGTTATCGTATTATTTACCACTCCACGACATACTCGATTTAACTAGCTTTAGAACCCTTAATAGTCTAATTTTTTTTAAAAAGCTCTCTTTAAAAGCATTCAACCACGCCTTATCGTGCTTAAATAACCACACGTATTCTTTGTCAGTGCTGTAGCGTAACAATGTTATTGTAGGCGTTTTAAGTGTATACAATGTTGCAATGAGTGCGCGTCTTGCTTGCTGGCGATGACGATAAAAACGAATTCTGCGTCGAAGCTCTTTAATGACAGGCTGGCCGCTCAAAACTTGCTCTACATCACCTTGTTTTACATTATATTTATTCGCATCAGTAACAACCAAAGGGATCAGGTCTTGAGTTTTGCCAAGACCAAACACAAATCTTACGTTTAACAGCCTTTCCCCCTTTATCACGCCCTGAAAAATGCAATTGATGAGTAATATCGCGCATGGATGTGCGATTAGGCGAAACTAGGCCATGGATGGCCTATCTTCGCCGCTTACGTTCATATCAATTGTGTTTTGAAGGAAATAGCGTGATGCTCGGGTGGCGCTGGGAGAGTCCAGAGAGGGGTCAGCGGCAGCCCATCTTTGGCTGCCGTCGCCAGCGCAACAAACCTTGAATAAAGTTTTTAATGTAGAAATAATCGCGGCTAAAGCCAGCTCCTACAAAACAACATTTCGCGCGAAATAAATTTCACGCCTACGGTATCGTGTTTAGCCTAAGCTATGTGCAGGCACAAACAAGCTTCTTTACGCTTTCCCCTCGCTAACTTGTATTCTTAATCAGACTTCTGACGACTGATATCTAATAACTCTTTTTTCGGCGTTAAAACGCCTCCTACAACTCACATCTCGAAACTCGTTCCTCGTAACTTTCCCCTCGCAACTCGCTAACTTTCTCCAACAAAAAAGCCGTTGCATTGCTGCAACGGCTTTTTGGCATTTGAATTTAATCAAACCTTAGTCACGGTATGTCTCAACCGCTGGGCATGAACAAACTAGGTTACGGTCGCCGTATACGTCATCGATACGCGTTACTGTAGGCCAGAATTTGTCTTTTGCTACGCTTGGTACTGGGAATGCTGCGTAGAAACGGTCGTATGCACGGTCCCACTCATTGCCTAGTACGTCTGCTTGTGTGTGCGGTGCAAACACTAGCGGGTTGTTTTCAATTGACCATTCGCCAGATGCGATACGGTCGATTTCTGACTTGATTGACACCATGGCTTCGATGAAACGGTCAATTTCAACTTTAGACTCAGACTCAGTTGGCTCAATCATCAGTGTGCCAGCTACTGGGAATGACATAGTTGGTGAATGGAAGCCGTAGTCTTGAAGACGTTTAGCTACGTCCATTTCTGTCACGCCTGTTTGCTCTTTAAGTGGGCGTAGGTCAACAATACACTCGTGCGCAACGCGGTTGTTACGGCCACGGTATAAAATTGGGTAGTGTTCGCTTAGCTTCTCAGATAAGTAGTTAGCGTTCACGATAGCCATTTCTGTTGCTTGTTTTAAGCCTTCAGAGCCCATCATGGCAATGTATGCCCACGAGATTGGTAAAATAGCCGCTGAGCCGTAAGGAGCAGCAGAAACCGCGCCGTTACCAATGTTTGTGCCAGCAACGTTAATTACGCTGTGGTTAGGCATAAATGGCGCTAGGTGAGATTTAACACCGATAGGGCCAACACCTGGACCACCACCACCGTGTGGAATACAGAATGTTTTGTGTAGGTTAAGGTGCGATACGTCAGAACCGATTGAACCTGGGCTTGTAACACCTACTTGCGCGTTCATGTTTGCGCCGTCCATGTACACTTGACCGCCGTGCTGGTGCACGATGTCACAGATTTCACGAATTGTTTCTTCGTAAACGCCGTGTGTAGATGGGTATGTGATCATGATACACGATAGGTTTTCAGATACCTCTTCGGCTTTCGCTTTAAGGTCTGCCATATCAACGTTACCGTTTTTATCACAGTCAACAACCACGATTTTCATGCTTGCCATTTGTGCAGACGCTGGGTTTGTACCGTGCGCTGAACTTGGGATCAAACATACGTTACGGTGACCTTCACCGCGTGACTCGTGGTATTTACGAATAGCGATTAAGCCTGCGTATTCACCTTGTGCACCTGAGTTAGGTTGCAGTGAAACGGCATCGTAACCTGTGATGTTTACTAACCAATCATGTAATTCAGTCATCATGATTTGGTAACCCGCTGCCTGATCAAGTGGGCAGAATGGGTGTAGGTTTGCAAACTCAGGCCAAGTGATTGGGATCATCTCTGCTGTCGCATTAAGTTTCATGGTACATGAACCTAATGAGATCATTGAGTGGTTAAGCGCTAAATCTTTGTTTTCTAGACGCTTGATATAACGCAACATTTCAGTCTCGCTGTGGTACGAGTTGAAGTTAGGGTGCGTTAGAATTTCGTCATCGCGTACAAGGCTTGCAGGAATTGAGTTGCTGCCGTTTACTTCGATTTCGTTCGCAAGTGCGTCAACGCTTAGGCCGTGGTCGTCACCTAAAATGATGTCGAATAGCTCTGCTACGTCTGCACGCGTTGTTGTTTCTGATACAGAAATTGAGTATTCACCCGCACGGTTTGACGCAAAGTTAACGCCATTTGCTACTGCGCGTGCAACAACGTCGTCTTTGTTGTCTGCAACAACGGTAATGGTGTCGAACCATGTGTCGTGCTTAAGTTTTACGCCTTTCGCTTTTAAGCCAGTCGCTAAAATATCAGCAAAACGGTGAATACGCTGAGCGATTGTTTTAAGGCCTTCTGGACCATGGTAAACCGCGTAGAACGCAGCCATGTTCGCGAGTAATACTTGCGCTGTACAAATGTTTGAGTTGGCTTTTTCACGACGAATGTGTTGTTCACGTGTTTGCATTGCCATACGCAGTGCGTCGTTACCTAAACGGTCTTTAGATACACCGATAATACGACCCGGTAATGAACGCTTGTACTTGTCGCGTGTTGCAAAGAATGCAGCGTGTGGACCACCGTAACCCATAGGTACACCAAAACGCTGTGCTGAACCAAGTACTACGTCTGCGCCAAGTTTACCCGGTGCTTTAAGTAGTAATAAGCTCATGATGTCTGCGGCAACACAGGCAATTGCTTTTTTGCTTTGAACGCCAGCGATTAAATCAGTTACGTCTGTAATTTCACCCGTTGTTGATGGGTATTGGAATAACGCACCAAAAATGTCGTGGTCTAGCGCTTCTGCCGCTTTACCTACGATAACGTCAAAACCGAACTGCTCTGCACGTGTCGCAACAACGTCGATTGTTTGTGTGTGTACGTCATCAGCGATGAAGAATGCATTTGATTTTGATTTAGCAACACGCTTTGCAAGGCCCATTGCTTCAGCCGCAGCTGTTGATTCGTCAAGTAACGATGCGCTTGCAAGGTCAAGACCAGTTAGGTCTAGGGTCATAGTCTGGAAGTTTAATAATGATTCTAAACGACCTTGTGCAATCTCTGGTTGGTATGGTGTATACGCCGTGTACCAGCCTGGGTTCTCTAGTACGTTACGTAAAATTACGTGTGGTACGTGAGTTGGGTGGTAGCCTTGACCAATGTAAGATTTGAACACTTTATTTTTGCTTGCTACAGATTTTAAGTAGCTTAGTGTTTCAACTTCAGTGCGGCTTTCGCCAATTGATAAACCTTGCTCTAAGCGAATGCTTGCAGGTACCGTTTGACCGATCAGCTCTTCAACACTCGATACTCCAAGAGCGCTCAGCATGTCGCTTACTTGCGCTGGGCTTGGCCCAATGTGACGGCGAATAAAATCTTGCTTCTGCTCTAATTGTTCAAGAGATTTGGCGTTTGACATTTGTCCAGATTCCTATGATCCAAAAAAAAGTGGTTACTGCCAATGGGTAACTGGCAATAACTTAAAAACAGTGTGATTCAATAACTTACAGCGTATGGAAAGGTAAGCTATAAAATCATAAAAGCCCCTATGAAACCCAAGCTACGCATTTAATTAGCTGGGGATCTAGACGGGGCTTTTAGTCGGCGTGACTAATTAATTAGTCTTCGTCGATCGTGTTAGCGTAGCCTTCAGCGTCTAACAGGTTATCAAGCTCTGATGTGTCAGATGCTTTGATACGGAATAACCAACCGTCGATGTACGGGTCGTTATTTACTGTTTCAGGCGAATCTTCAAGATCTTCGTTGATTGCAACGATTTCACCGCTGATTGGTGCGTAGATGTCAGATGCTGCTTTAACAGACTCTGC
Organism: Pseudoalteromonas lipolytica; assembly: GCF_900116435.1. Lineage (GTDB taxonomy): Bacteria > Pseudomonadota > Gammaproteobacteria > Enterobacterales > Alteromonadaceae > Pseudoalteromonas > Pseudoalteromonas lipolytica. The sequence continues at coordinate 131,430 of NZ_FPAZ01000007.1, forward strand.
TACTGCGCAGTCTTCACCCGCGTCAACTTCATCACCAACTTCTGGTAATTCTACGAATACCATGTCGCCAAGAAGTTCTTGTGCGTGCTCAGTGATACCTACAGTAAACGTACCGTCACCTTCGTCGCGAACCCACTCGTGTGAAGTAGCATATTTTAATTCGCTTGGGATATTGCTCATTTTTTTGTTCCTTTGGTTTATATTGGGTGATAACACCAAATTTTTTATATTACTTAGATAACTGATTTACCGTTACGTACAAAGCAAGGTTTAACAACCTTAACGTTAACCAGTTTTTTACGCATCTCTACTTGAGCTGTTTCGCCAGTTGAACGCGGAACGCGTGCAAGAGCGACACTGTGACCAAGTGTTGGTGAGAATGTACCAGAGGTAATCACCCCTTCACCACCTTCAACGATGACTTTTAAACCGCTACGCAATACGCCTTTTTCTTCAAGCACTAAACCAACTAGTTTGTCTGTGCTTTTGTCAGCGCGTTGCTGTTCTAATACTTCACGACCGATAAACTTACGATCTTCTGGCTCCCACGCAATCGTCCACGCCATGTTAGCAGCAAGTGGTGATACGCTTTCGTCCATATCTAGGCCGTAAAGGTTCATACCTGCTTCTAGACGAAGTGTGTCACGTGCTCCTAGACCCGCTGGCGCTACGCCTGCATCTAGAAGTTGTTGCCACAAATCAGCAGCTTGATCGTTAGGTACTACGATCTCATAACCATCTTCGCCAGTATAGCCTGTTGTTGCAATAAATAAATCACCAGCTTGCACACCAAAAAACGGCTTCATACCTTCAACAGCAGCTTGTTGCTCTGCAGTAAGTACAGTGGCCGTTTTAGCACGTGCATTAGGGCCTTGAACGGCAATCATTGCAAATTCAGGACGCTCAGTAACCGTTACGGCGAAATCAGCCGAAACTTTAGCTAAATGCGCTAAATCTTTTTCACGGGTTGCTGAGTTAACAACTAAACGGTAGTCAGTTTCTGAGAAGAAGTAGATGATAAGGTCGTCGATTACGCCGCCTTCTTCGTTAAGCATACCTGTGTAAAGTGCTTTACCCGGTACCGTTAACTTAGCAACGTCGTTTGCTACTAGCTTACGTAAGAACGCTTGTGCTTGTTCGCCTTGCACATCAACAATTGTCATGTGCGATACGTCAAACATACCTGCATCTGTGCGAACCGCATTATGCTCTTCGATTTGTGAGCCGTAGTTGATTGGCATTTCCCAGCCGTGAAAATCAACCATTTTTGCGCCAGCTTCAAGGTGCTTAGCATGTAAAACTGTTTTAGAAGTCATAATATTCCTTCACTTTTAAATTAACCCACTGAGTGGGCGTGGCCTCAATTTAATGAGGGGGAATAACATGGGCGGCGATTATACATTAGTTGCACAGTTGTCACACCCAAATTGCGATTTGTAACTACAAAAAACAGCTAAACACCCAAGTGTGTAGCTGTTTTTAAAATTTATACTTTAAGCAACATCCGCTAAGGTTAAATCAAACCCGAGCTGCTGTAAGTGCGCTTGCCATTTATCAAGCTCTGCTTGGCGCGCTACCAGTTGAAACTGCTGCTGATCTTGGTTATCAATCGCGGTAATAAATACCTCACCGCTTTGTGCACCATAACAGCTGCGCATGTCAGATAAACGCAGGCCTGGTGTTAGCTTAAAGTTATCTACCAAGGCATCAAACGCTTGCTCACCACTTAAGGTTAACGCGCTTAAGTCGTTACGCATAACATAATCAATATCGTAACGCAGTTGTTGCTCGTTTATTAGCGACTGTAGCTGCACGCTGGCGTCTTTGGCGAGTACAAAACGAAAAGCGGTCTCGTTAAAGTAATACAACGCATAAGCGTAGCTGCTTGTTAGGTCATCGTCTAATGAGCTGCGTAAGCCTAAACCGCTGGCGGTTAGCTTATTAATATCAAGACCTAAAATAGTCGTTAAAAATGGGATTGCTTCAGTGCCACTAAAATCCATAATGGCAGTATCGCTATTTGCTTGTAGCACGTTGTTTGCTGGCGTATTAGCTTGGCTGTGACGAGCAAACATTATTGGCGTAAAAGTCATATGTGACACCTATCAATCTTTAATGCTTGAAGTATATTGCCCCGTGCTTGCAACAACAAATTGTAATTATTTATCAATTGATAAATAATACTTATATATGCAGCCCTATAAATAGAATTTTTAAATGAAGAATATTTCTACCGATAGTTTACGCACCCTCGTTGCGGTTGTTGAAGTAGGTGGCTTTGCCAAAGCTGGCGAGTTATTAGGGCTGTCGCAACCGGCGGTTAGTCTGCAAATAAAACGGCTTGAAGATATGCTTGGCCACAAGCTATTTAAAAAGCAAGGGCAACGCCAAGTACTCAATCAATACGGTGAGTTATTGCTGCCTTTGGCAAAACAAATGTTGCAACAAAACGATGCCATTTTGCAGCAGTTCACCAGCGAAAACGTAACCGGTAAAGTGCGCTTAGGTATTCCCAGCGAATTTGCTGCGCGTATCTTGCCTTCTATTATTGGCGACTTTGTGGCGCTCTACCCTGATGTATCGCTAGAGGTTCGCTCGCGCTTAAGTAAACATTTATTGTCGGTATCGCGCCAAGATCAGTTTGATCTGGTGCTTGCTCTAAATGAAGAACTCGAGTCGGCCAAGTTCCCTATTTTTATGCAAGATCAACTGGTGTGGGTAGGCGATTTAAACCTAGCACAAAACGATGTAGTTACCCTTGTTACCGCTCCCGAGGGCTGTATTTATCGTCGCCGCGCGATTGAGGCATTGCAGCACGCAGGGATTAAATACCGTATTGCGTACAGTAATGCCGATTTAACGGGCCTTACTGCGGCATTAAAAGAAGGGTTAGGTATTACTGTTTTAGCAAAAAGCACCGTACCGAATGAGCTAAACTATCAACTACACACCAAGGATCTGCCGGAGTTAGGCCAAATAGGAATTAGTTTAATTAAGCGGGCTGATGAACCGGGCAATGCGGTTGATAAACTTGCCGAGTTTATTGCGCTGCGTCTAACGTAAGCGAGTGGCGATTAATTCATTAATTGAGTATTTCGATGAGTGTTGTTTTATTTCACCTTTAAAGTCTTTTTTCGGCATTAAAACGCCTTCTATGTTTCGTATTGAGCCGTTTCTCGCAAAATAAATTGCACGCCGACAGCTAATCCCCCCCTCTGCAATACCCTACTTGTGGGCACGGTTTCGCCGTGCAGGTTTAAACTTATAACCTGCAAGGGTTTAGCGTGTTATGCAGCAACACATATTACCTTTGCATCATACTCACCCAATTAGCACATCGTTAAGTATTACTTAACGAGGTCTCGCACACAAATAATACTACAATACTACTGTATTTATTATTTTCATTTTAATTCATGAACTTATGCTTTATATCAATTTTATTACAAATAGGATTGATTCGTATTACTTTACATGTTTAAATTGCGCCGGTTAAAAAAATCTAAACATACACAGGACGCACAATGAAACCTACGTTTATTGTTTCAACTCTTTCTACTGCCATAGCGTTATCACTTAGCGCTAATGCTTTTGCTAAAGATGTAACTAAAGAAGAAAAGAACTTCGAGCAAATTACTGTCATTGGCTCTGCATCTGCTATTAACGATATTCCGGGTTCTGCTACTTTCATCAGCGAGCAAGATCTTGAAAAGTTTGAATACACCGACATCTCACGTGTTTTAAGTGCGGTGCCCGGTGTATACGTTCAAGAAGAAGATGGCTATGGTCTACGCCCTAACATTGGTATGCGTGGTACAGGTACTGGCCGTAACGATAAAATCTCTGTAATGGAAGACGGCGTTCTTGTTGCTCCTGCTCCTTACTCTGCACCATCGGCTTACTACTTCCCTACTATGGGCCGCATGGAGTCTATCGAAGTACTTAAAGGTGCTGCATCGGTTAAATATGGTCCACGTACAACGGGCGGTGTTTTAAACTTAGTATCACGCAGCTTACCGACCGAAGGTTCTAAAGGTTTATTAAACGCTGAACTAGGTAGCGATGGTTTTTACAAAGGCCACGCATACTTCGGTAAAAAGAAAAACAATGCAGCAGGCTTAGTTGAAGTATTCACTTACGGCGCAGATGGCTTTAAAGAATTACCGGTTGGTAGCGATAACTCTGGTTTTGAAAAGAACGACTTCTTATTAAAGTTTGGTTTTGATTTTGGTGATAACGAAGCTCACAGCCTTGAAATGAAAGTTAAATACTCAGACGAGCGCTCTGATGAAACTTACATGGGCTTAACCGATGCAGACTACCAAGAAAACCCATATCGTCGTTATGCAGCCTCGCAAAATGATGAAATGAACACACAACACAATGCATACCAAGTTAACTATGCATATCGCTTTGGTAAAGGTTACGAGTTACTTGCAACTGCTTACTTAAATGACTTCCACCGTAACTGGTATAAAGCGAGCAAAGTAAGCTCAAGCTACCTTGAACAGTACAGCGAATTTGAAGCAAACCCAACCAGCGAAGGTATCGAAGGGGTTGCTGTTAAAGCAAATAACCGTGACTACCAAGCGAAAGGTTTACAAACAGAGTTCCATATTCCTGCGGGTAACCACTACATTACAGTGGGTGCGCGTTACCACGAAGACGAAATGGATCGCTTCCAATGGCAAGACAAGTACACGCTTAATCAAGACCTTTCAATGACGCTAACTGAAAAAGGCGTACCAGGTTCAGATAGCAACCGTGTAGATAGCGCTGAAGCTACAACGCTATTCATTCAAGATGAGTGGTCATTAGACGCATTAGTAATTAGCGCGGGTCTGCGTTATGAAGATATCACGATTAAACGTGAAGAATGGGCAAAATCAGATCCAACACGTGCAAACGGTTTAACTAAAAATATCAGCAACGACACTGAAATTTTAGTGCCGTCACTGGGCGCAACATACACTGTTAGCGATAGCTTAACGCTACTTGCCGGTATTCAAAAAGGGTATGCGCCAGCAGCACCAGGTAATGCGGATCAAGAAGAAGAAGAGAGTGTTAACATTGAGCTTGGGGGTCGCTACGACTATGCAGGCTTTAATGGTGAAGTGATTTACTTTAACTCTGACTACACAAACATGCACGGTAACTGTACTGCTGCTGTAGGCTGTAACGACAATAACATTGGCGACCAGTACAACTACGGTGAAGTGTCGGTATCTGGTTTTGAAGTGAGCGCCGGTAAAGTGTTTGCAACAGATACAGCCTCATTCCCTGTGCGTTTAACGTATACCTACACAAACTCTGAGTTTGAAAATGACTTTGAATCAGATCTTTGGGGCAGCGTTAAAAGTGGTGATGCTATGCCATATGTACCAGAAAACCAGCTAGCGCTTTCGTTTGGTGCCGAGTTCTCAAGCTTTGTGTTTGATACGCAAATGCGTTATGTGTCTGATGCACACGCAGACTTATCAACTTCAGGCCGTAACGCAATTGACAGCCGTGTAGTGTGGGATTTAGCCGCTAAATACCTTATCGACGACAAACAAAAAGTATACCTAACGGTCGACAACCTGTTTGACAAAACCTACGTCGCAAACCGTGCAAACGGAGGTATTCAACCTGGTAAGCCACGTACCCTTCAAGTAGGTTACAGCTACTCTTTTTAATACCGAAGCGTATTAGTAAGATAGCCGCGTGATGAAAGTCACGCGGCTTTTTATTTTGCTTTTTTCAAGCTTAACTTTTCACACATAAAAAAACCTCCCGCAGGAGGTTTTTATCAGTCTAAATAAACGGTGTGTTTATTATTGACCTTTCACTTCTTTAAGACCATTGAAAGGTGCTTTTTCACCTAACGCTTCTTCAATACGAAGAAGTTGGTTGTATTTAGCAACACGGTCAGAACGGCTTAATGAACCTGTTTTAATTTGACCAGCCGCCGTACCAACAGCAAGATCTGCAATTGTTGCATCTTCTGTTTCACCTGAACGGTGAGAGATAACAGCAGTGAAACCAGCATCTTTTGCCATTTTAATCGCAGCAAGCGTTTCAGTTAATGAACCGATTTGGTTGAACTTGATTAGGATTGAGTTAGCAATACCGTTATCAATACCACGCTTTAAGATTTTCGTGTTTGTTACGAAAAGGTCGTCACCTACTAATTGAACTTTATCGCCAATTAGTTTTGTTTGGTGTGCGAAACCGTCCCAATCAGACTCATCTAGGCCGTCTTCAATTGAAACAATTGGGTACTGCTCTGTTAGGTCTTTAAGGAAATAGTTAAATTCTTCTGACGTGAATTTTTTACCTTCGCCTTTCAGGTCGTAGATGTTTGCTTCTTTGTCGTAGAACTCAGATGCAGCACAGTCTAGCGCTAAAGTAATGTCTTTACCTAGCTCGTAACCTGCATTTGCAACAGCCACTTTAATTGCAGCAAGTGCCGCTTCATTTGATTCAAGGTTTGGTGCAAAACCACCTTCATCACCTACTGATGTAGAGTGACCGTCTGCTTTAAGTACTTTTGCAAGACTGTGGAATACTTCTGCGCCCATGCGCAGTGCTTCACGGAAGTTTGCAGCGCCAACTGGCTGGATCATGAACTCTTGGATATCAACAGAGTTATCTGCGTGCTCACCACCGTTGATGATGTTCATCATTGGTAATGGCATAGAGTAAACGCCCGGCGTACCATTTAAGTCAGCGATGTGCTCATAAAGCTCAACGCCTTTAGAGTTTGCAGCTGCTTTCGCTGTTGCTAAAGATACCGCTAAGATTGCGTTAGCACCTAATTTTTCTTTATTTTCAGTGCCGTCTAAATCTAGCATTACTTGGTCAACAGCTTGTTGATCAAGTGCGCTTTGGCCTTTAAGAGCCGCTGCGATTTCGTTATTGATATAACCTACCGCTTTTAAAACACCTTTACCTAAGTAACGTGCTTTATCACCATCACGTAATTCAAGCGCTTCGCGAGTACCTGTTGATGCACCAGAAGGTGCTGCAGCACGGCCCCATGAACCATCAGCTAAATGTACATCAGCTTCAACAGTTGGGTTACCACGCGAGTCCATGATTTCGCGACCAATCACTTTTACGATTTCTGACATCTTGATTCCTCTTTTCCCGAAAATGGTGAGTTTATGCCAACTTTGTTAATTCGTTGGCTTTTTAAAACAAATAAGCCGTGCATATAGCACGGCCTATTTAAATTACGATGACGCTTTTTGGTGAGTGTGTGCAGCTGCAACAAACCCTTCAAATAGCGGATGACCATCACGTGGTGTTGACGTGAATTCCGGGTGGAATTGCGCGGCAATAAACCAAGGGTGATCTTTATTTTCGATAATTTCGACTAGTTTCTTATCTTCAGATAAACCAGTGAAACTTAAACCTGCTTTTTCAAGCTGTTCTACGTAGTGGTTATTTACTTCGTAGCGATGACGGTGACGTTCAACAATTTCGTCACTACCGTATACTTCACTTACTTTAGAGCCTGGCGTTAAGTGACATTTTTGTGCGCCTAAACGCATTGTGCCACCAAGGTCAGACTGCTCATCACGTACTTCAACGTTACCGTCGGCATCTTGCCACTCGGTGATTAAGCCAACCACTGGGTGTGCTGATTTTGCATTGAATTCCGTTGAGTTTGCATCTGCAAGGCCTGCAACGTTACGCGCATACTCAATAAGTGCCACTTGCATACCTAAACAAATGCCTAGGTAAGGTACTTTGTTTTCACGTGCGTATTTAGCCGCTAAAATCTTACCTTCAACACCACGACCACCAAAACCACCTGGTACTAAAATAGCGTCAAGGTGAGAAAGCATCTCAGTGCCTTTGCTTTCTAAGTCTTGTGAATCAACGTATTCGATGTTCACTGTTAAACGGTTTTTAAGACCCGCATGCTTTAATGCTTCGTTTACTGACTTGTAAGCGTCTGGTAGTTCAATGTACTTACCTACCATACCAATTGTCACTTCACCCGTTGGGTTAGACTCTTGATATAATACTTGCTCCCACTCAGATAAATCTGCTTCTGGGCACTCAAGGTAAAAACGACGACACACAAAGTTATCAAGTTCTTGTGACTTAAGTAACGCTGGGATCTTGTAGATGCTTTCTACGTCTGGTAATGAAATAACGGCTTTTTCTTCCACGTTAGTGAAAAGTGCGATTTTCGCGCGCTCGTTATTAGGTAATTTACGATCAGAACGACAAATTAAGATATCTGGTTGGATACCAATCGAACGTAATTCTTTTACTGAATGTTGTGTTGGTTTCGTTTTAACTTCACCTGCAGGGCCTAAGAATGGCACAAGCGTTAGGTGAATAAACAATGCGCGCTCACGGCCGATTTCTGTGCCAAGCTGACGAATTGCTTCTAAGAACGGTTGTGACTCAATGTCACCCACTGTACCGCCAATTTCAACGATGGCTACATCGCGACCTTCGGCACCGTCGTATACACGTTGCTTAATGTCGTTTGTGATATGTGGAATAACCTGAATTGTTGCACCAAGGTATTCACCGCGACGCTCACGTCGTAAAACATCTTCATAAACACGGCCTTGTGTGAAGTTGTTGCGGCTACTCATCTTAGTACGGATGAAACGCTCATAGTGACCTAAATCAAGGTCAGTTTCTGCACCGTCTTCAGTAACATATACTTCACCGTGCTGAATTGGGCTCATAGTGCCTGGGTCAACGTTGATGTAAGGATCCAGCTTTAAAATAGTCACGTTTAAACCACGTGCTTCTAAAATTGCGGCTAACGACGCTGCTGCAATACCTTTACCCAACGAAGAAACAACCCCGCCAGTAACGAAGATAAATTTTGTACTCATGCGAACCCTAGAATATCAGGAATTAAAAGGAATAATATAGAATCAAGACGGGGCGATATTATAGCAAAGGCACTGCTATCAATCCAGATAAAATTAGCAAATAAGTGCACAAAAAACGAGCGCGGCATTCCTGTCCCTATGCTGTGTCATTGTGGGTGCTTTTTAATGGCTTCCCACGCGCTGTCCATCTCTTCTAAACTGGCGGTCTCTAAACATTGCCCGCGCTCACTTAAATAAGCGGCCACTTTTTCAAAGCGTGCCATAAACTTAGCGTTAGCACTGCGTAATAGTTGCTCAGGGTCGCGCTTAATATGACGGGCCACATTGACCGTTGCAAATAACAAATCGCCCAGCTCTTCTGCGCTGTGTTCTGAGTACGGATCATGTGCAAGCGCTTCTTTCACTTCCCCGACTTCTTCGGCCACTTTATCAAGTGCCCCCTGATAGCTTGGCCAATCGAAGCCAAGACTTGCCACCCGCTGCTGAATCTTTTTCGCCTTAGTAAGCCCCGGCATCGCATCGGGAATGTCTTGCCATAAACTCAGTTGCTGTGTGGGTGCTTTTTGCGCCCGCTCTTGTGCTTTTATTGCTTGCCACTGCTGTGATAATTCGGCCTCTGTGAGTGTTGTTTTTTCAGCGAACACATGAGGGTGCCTGCGCACTAGTTTTTCGTTTAATGTGCTGACAACGTCATTAAAATCAAATAGCCCCTGCTCTTTTGCAAGCTGCGCGTAAAACACAACTTGAAAGAGTAAGTCACCCAGTTCACTTTTAAGCTCACTCAGCTCGCCCTTTTCAATGCAGTCAGCAACTTCGTAAGCCTCTTCAATGGTATGAGGCACTATCGATTTAAAATTTTGTTTTAAATCCCACGGGCACCCAGTATCTGGGTCCCGTAGTTTTTCCATGATCGCTAATGAGTCATCAATACTGTGTTTATCTGTCATTACGCATGCCCACGTTTTGCTTCATGGACCCCTTCAATTTGGTGAAGTTTAGATAACAAGCGGTTTGTGCTTGATAAGTCGTGAACTTCTACCTGCATTGAGAAAAGAGCTAATTGCTTGTCTTCGACTGTGTTGACGTTCATGTTCAGCACATTTACTTTTTCATTGGCAAGTACAGAGCTAATATCACGAATAAGCCCTGATCTATCCGTTGCCTCTACTTTAATGGTTAGCGTGTATGAGCCATTTACATCGTCTGACCAACTTACTGAGATCACACGCTCTGGGTGCTTTTCTCGCAGTTTTTCAAATGAATCACAGTCTTCACGGTGAACGGCAATCCCCCGCCCTTGCGTGATATAACCAATAATTTCATCGCCGGGAACAGGGCGACAACATTTAGCCACGTGGCTCAATAAACTGCCGACGCCATCAACTACAATGCCATTTTTATCACCGTTGACACTTTTTGGTTTTTTAAACCTGATTTGTGGCTCGTCGTCATCACGGTCGCTAATAAAGTTAAGCAACTGATTAAGACGCACATCACCTGCGCCAACAGCAACCATTAAATCTTCAAGACCCCGCAAGTTAAAGCGCTCTATCGCGGGGGTAAGATCTTTGGTTGTAAGATCGAGCTTGTGTAGTTCTGTTTCTAGAATTTCTTTACCGGCACTTAAGTTTTTATCGCGGTCGAGCTGCTTAAACCAATGATGAATTTTCGAACGTGCTCGCGACGATTTAATATAGCCTAACGACGGATTTAACCAATCTCGGCTCGGGTTCGCTTGCTTTTGCGTTAAAATCTCAACCTGATCGCCCGTACTTAGTTGGTACGTAAAAGGCACAATTTTGCCAAATACTTTTGCGCCAATACACCGGTGCCCTACATTAGAGTGGATGTAGTAGGCAAAATCGAGCGGCGTCGCACCGAGTGGTAAATCAAAAATATCGCCTTTCGGGGTAAACACGTAAACACGGTCTTCCACCACCTGATTTTTAAGCTCTTCGGCTAAGTCGCTGCCATCAACAACTTCTTCTTGCCATTGCAGTAACTTACGCAACCAGCTAATTTTTTGCTCATAACCTGAGCCACGCCCCGGTAATGCGCCTTCTTTGTACATCCAGTGAGCCGCGACACCGAGCTCGGCATCTTGGTGCATCTCGCTGGTACGAATTTGAATTTCGACAGTTTTACCTTCAGGACCAAACACCACGGTATGAATCGATTGATAACCATTTTGTTTTGGCGTTGCAATGTAGTCATCAAACTCTTTATTTAAATGACGCCAGTTTGTGTGAACAATCCCCAAGGCCGCGTAGCAATCTTGCAAACGCTCAACCACAATACGCATGGCACGAATATCAAATAATTGATCGAACTCGTAGTTCTTCTGCGCCATTTTTTTATAAATGCTGAAAATATGTTTCGGGCGACCATACACCTCGCCAGCAATACCCGCTTCTTGGAGGCGTGCTTTAACCAGTGCCACCATATTTTCCATGTAGGCTTCGCGGGCAAGCCGTTTATCGTCTAATTGCTTGGCAATATTTTTGTAGGTGTCTGGGTGCAAATAACGAAAAGATAAGTCTTCTAGCTCCCACTTGAGCTGACCTATCCCTAAACGATTGGCGAGTGGCGCAAAAATATCGCGCGTTTCTTTTGCTGCTATTACGCGCTCTTCTTCACTGCCATTTTTCACTTCGCGTAGGTAACACACTTGTTCAGCCAGTTTAATAACCACCGCACGCACATCTTCAACCATTGCCAAAAGCATACGGCGAATATTATCAATTTGAACGGTGCCTTTACCTTGATGTGCTAAGGTGCTGATGGTTGCCATTTGGCTCACACCAGTAAGCAGCAAGGCAACGTGGTTACCAAGCTTATCTGTTACTGTGTCGATAGAAATTTTTTCAGCTAAAAAATACGGCGTTAAAAAGGCGGTTGCCAATGAATCAGCATCTAAATTTAGCTCAGCTAAAATCTCCACCATTTCAATGGCCATATTCTGGCGTTTAACATCATCGCAATGCAGGCACAATTGATGCGCCTGTTCTAATAAGGTAGATTTATCTTCTGTTAGCGCTAACAGCTCTATACGGCTGGTAAAATCACTCGGCTTAGTAAGCTGATGTGACTGTCTAGTGGCTACCATAGTGCGCTTTACCTCCTGTGAAATAACGCCATCGTTTCAATATGCCCTGTATGCGGGAACATATTCATAAGCCCAATTTTTTCAATGCTGAAGCCTGCTTGTAAAATAATTGCACTGTCACGGGCTAAAGTAACAGGATCACAAGAGACATATAAAATCGTTTTAAACTGAGTAAGTGGTAACTGCTCTAAAATAGCCATAGCGCCAGTTCGTGACGGGTCAAGCACCAATACATCAATGTCTTTGCTGAACCACGCAGCTGATTGCATTGATTGAGTTAAATCAAAGCAATAAAAATCGGTATTCGATAATGAGTTAGTTTGCGCATTTTGTTTCGCTAATGCAACCGCAGAATCCACTCCTTCGACACCAATAACGTGTTTTGCATACTTTGCAATCAATAATGAAAAATTACCAATACCGCAAAATAAATCTAATACCTGTTCATGACCCTGTAAATCAAGCCACTCTTTTGCTTGATGTAACATGGCTTGATTAACATGCGGATTTACTTGCACAAAGTTCTCTAAGCCAAACTCAAAGGTTAAGTCGTACTCTGGTATAGTGTAGTACGGCATTGGATGATGAGTGTGATCAATCTCACCGCTGTGTGATTGCCATACTAGGCACCATTGATACTCATCACAGGCTTTCTCAACAACCGTTTTAAGCGCATTGCTAATTGGTTTTGTATGGCGAATGACAACATAAGCGGCATTGTCTGCCTCGCACAGTTGTAAGTGACTAATACAGCTTAGCCCTGCATGGTTATTTATCAGTTCATCAAAGACCGTAAATAACGCGCTAAATTTAGTTGAAAGCACGTCACAACGCTCAATACTCACGAGCTGCTTTGACCCTTGAGCACGATAACCTACGCGCATTTTTTTCGCGGCTTTATCATGCATTACGGCAACACGTGCCGATCGTCTGTAATGACGCGCTTCACTAACAAGCGGCGCTTGCCAATTTAAATACTCTGCTTTGGCAAATTTACTGAATAGCTGGCTCACGGCTGCTTGCTTTTCAACTAATTGCTGCGATGCATCGAGGTGTTGTAACTGACAACCACCACATACTTGATAATGCTGACAAAAAGGCGTTACTCGATGCGCTGACGCGCGCAATACTTTTTTGCAATCAGCACTGGCAAAGCGTGCCTTATCGTCAATGAGCTGTGCTTTAACTTCCTCGCCGGGCAGCGCACCATTCACAAAGCACACTTTACTGCCTTGCTTTGCAACACCTCGTCCTTGGTGATCCATGGCCGAAACGGTGAGTGTGAGCATTTTTTGTGAGACGGATTTCTTTTTAGCTTTGAAAATCTGTGCCATCGGGCAACACCTTAATTATTGATAAAGCGGGAGTAAGTATATACTCTTAAACTACGATAATAATGATAACAACATCTTTTATGACTAAATTTGGCTTACGTGACTCAGTCTTAACCCTCACACTTATACCGACTGTGATCATAGGCTTGTTGCTGGGCGGTTATTTTACAATAAATCGTTACATTGAGCTCGATGAAATTTTGTATCAACAAGGCGAGACCATCATTGAGCCCCTTGCTATCGCTGTAGAGCAACCTTTACTTAAACGAAATAAAGCGCTGTTAACTCGTTTAGTTAGTCATACTCACAACAAACACTCGCCTGCTATTCAGTCTATTGCTATTTTTGATGAAAATAACGAGCTGGTTATTTTCAGTAAATACCAAAGTGAATTTAGAGAGCTGATGAACACGAACAAACCGATATTAGACGGTGTTCATATGCAAAGCTCAGAACATTACTTAACCTTTTCAACGGCTATTATTAATCATAGCCGCCAAGACATGATATGGAATCACCATAGTTATCAGGCTTCTTTAGGCACAGTGGTGATCATGCTCAATAAACAGCAAGCCATCATTGGTCAACAACGTGCGTTATTAGTGAGTGGTGTGGTTATTTTACTGGCGCTTGTTTTAGCAACCGTGCTGGCGTTTAGATTATCGCGTATGTTTATTCAACCTCTTAATAAGTTGGTACTTGCTACAGATAAACTTAATGAGGGTAAAGTCGATACAGGCCTTGATCAAAAAATGTTTGGCGAATTTGAGCTCCTTCGTGAAGGACTTAATACGATTTCAGACACCATGGTGATGCAACGCGATGAAATGCAAAAGCACATTGACCAAGCCACTGCAGATTACCGAGAAACACTCGAACAGTACGAAACACAAAATATTCAGCTGAGTATTGCAAAAAAAGATGCTCAAGATGCCAACCGTGTTAAATCAGATTTCTTAGCGAAAATGAGTCACGAATTACGTACTCCTTTAAATGGGGTTATTGGCTTTACGCGTCAGCTATATAAAACGCCTCTGAATAAACACCAAAAGGATTACCTCGATACGATTGAGTTGTCTGCTAACAGCTTAATGACCATTATCAGCGATATTTTAGATTTCTCGAAATTAGAAGCCGGTGCGATGGAACTCGAATCGATGCAGTTTCAACTGCGCGATACCATCAATGAAGTATTAACATTGCTTGCTCCTAGCGCCCACGAAAAACAACTCGAGCTATCTATATTTATTCACCCGCAAGTGCCCGATAACTTAACTGGCGACCCGACTCGCTTTAAGCAAATTTTAATTAACTTACTCAGTAATGCGATAAAGTTCACCGAAAAAGGGTCTATTAAAGTCGATGTCGGTTATCGTTTGCTTGATGAAGAGCGAGCCTCTATTTTGGTGTCGGTAACCGATACCGGTGTGGGTATTCCTATGGATAAGCAAGATGCTTTATTCACACCATTTGGCCAAGCCGATTCAAGTATTACCCGCAAATTTGGCGGCACAGGCTTAGGGTTAATTATTACCAAGCATATTGTTGAAGCCATGAACGGCCGCATTACCTTAAACTCAGCCCCCGGTAATGGCACCTGCTTTACGTTTAATGCGGTGTTTAGAACGCCGTCTAATTCAATCACCAGTGACTTACCAACTCAATCACTGATTAATAAACGCATTCTATACTTAGAACCGCACGAACATACGCACCAAGCAACCTTGTCATTGTTGAATGAGTGGCAAACACAAGTTACCGCCTGTACCGATGAAGAAAGTTTCTTAAACGAGATAAACAAAGACTTTAGTTACGATATTTGTATTATCGGTCACACCGCAACAATCGATGATATGCAGCAGCTTAAAGGCTACGTTAAAGCGGTAAGACCCGTCACTGACTATTTATACATTATGCTCAATACGGTGTCGCATAATATGCGTGAAGCCTTTGTGGGTAGTGGTGCTGATGCCTGTTTAAGTAAACCACTTAATCATCGTAAATTATGTGAAGTATTAGCAGCCCCGTATCGCCTTGACCATCCGGTACACAATATTGAGCAAGGCGATGAAAAACTACTGCCATTAAAAGTGCTGGTTGTTGATGATAATGACGCAAATCTAAAACTTATTTGTACTCTATTAGATGAACAAATTGAGCTTATTGATACCGCCCATAATGGTTCACAAGCCTATAGCTTAAGTAAAAGCCATAAATACGACTTAATATTTATGGATATTCAAATGCCTATTATGGATGGCATTACAGCGTGTAAGCTTATTCGTGAGTCATCACTTAATGAAGACACCCCAATTATTGCGGTAACAGCGCATGCGTTGGCTGGTGAAAAAGAGCAGCTGCTAAAAGATGGCTTTAAAGGTTATTTAACCAAACCGATTGACGAAGATATGCTAAAGCAGATCATTAGTGATCATAGCCCACAATCCCCTATTAACCGAGAGCGAAGCAAAACAGTTGCCGTTCAATCTGAACCTCCATTCGAGAGCACACGCCTAGATTGGCAGCTTGCGCTACAGCGCGCAGGCGGCAAAGAAGAACTCGCTCTTGAAATGCTCAATATGCTGTTACTCAGCGTGCCTGAGACCTTGCGTCTACTCAATGAAGCAATAGAAAATGAAGATTGTGAGCATGTACTTAGCATCGTGCATAAGTTCCATGGCGCATGTTGTTACACCGGCGTACCAAAGCTAAAATCGCTTGCCGAAACCCTTGAAACGTCACTAAAAGGTGATTGTGATTTAAATTATATTGAACCTGAATTATTTGAGCTTATTGACGAGCTGAATAATTTGTTAAGTGATGCAGGCATGGTAGAGCAGCAACGATAAAAGCCGCTCAATAAAACGATATAAAGGAATATATAAATGAAAAGTTATTTAATTCTAGCGGGCAGTTTACTTGCCTTTGGCTGTGCTTCAACTGCAGATAAACCGATGACACTAGAGTATGCGGATTTATCAGTTAGCTATGATGAATTGAAAACACCAAAATGGCAGCAACTTGAGCGCTTTCCTGCCAGATACCCAAAAAAAGCAGTTATCCAAGCAACAGAAGGGTGCACGACCATTGAGTATGTTATTACGCCACACAATGAGATTAAAGATATTCAGGTAGTTGCCTCTACTCACCCTGTATTTGCCGATGCAGCAAAAGAAGTAATCACGCATTGGCACTGGAATGAGCTGCCGCAGAATATTACTGATAAAGCGGTGAAAACCCAAACTCGTTTTGATTTTTGTTTTGACACACCCGAGCAATCTTGTAGAACACTAAAACCTAATTATTCATGCCCTAGTCGCGATATTATTTATTCTACGGGTACACGAATTGTGAAGTATTAAAGGGAGCCTGCTTTGTATTTTATCTTACTTATTCTCTTTAGCGCTATTTCACTCACGTGGTTTTTCCTTCGCTATAAAAAACTAAGTAAAGAAGCTAATAACTACGTAAAAATCAATTACGCTGAGCAGTGGCAAACATACGAAAGTAAAGCCCGCTTAATGAGAGCAACACCCAACTCAATTGTGTTTCATTCAATTAAACAAGGCGAATTGTCGGCCATTAATGATGGTGTTTTAAAAAGCTTTAAGAAAAAGCATCAGTACATAGTCACTCTACTCTGTATTTCACCTTTGTTATCATCATTGCTTGCACAATTTATTGCGTATTTGATGAAATAAAAAGCGCGCTGGATACAACATCCACCGCGCTCTCAATTCAATACTTGCTTAAAAGTGCTTGAAGCTTATATTTACAAACGCGCCTCAATCATCAGGCGTTTCATATCACGTACTGCTTTGTCTAGGCCGTCAATCGCGGCACGCGCAATAATCGCATGACCAATGTTTAACTCGTAAATTTCTGGCATTGCAGCAATTGGTTTTACGTTGTGGTAGTGCAGGCCATGACCAGCATTTACAATTAAACCAAGCCCGTGGGCGTATTGTACACCGCTGCGAATACGCTCAAGCTCTGTATGTAGCTCTTCGTCGTTTTCTGCATCTGCATACGCGCCAGTATGAATTTCTACATACGGTGCGTTACAGGCTTTAGCAGCATCAAGTTGCGCGTTATCAGCATCAATAAATAACGATACTTTAATACCCGCTGCCGTTAATTTTTCAGTCGCCGCTTTTACTTTTTCAAAGTTACCCACTACGTCTAGGCCGCCTTCTGTTGTTAGCTCTTCGCGTTTTTCAGGCACTAAACACACATAAGCGGGTTTTACTTCAAGCGCAATATCAATCATTTCATCAGTCACGGCAACCTCAAGATTCATACGCGTTTGAATGGTTTTAGCCATTACATACACGTCACGGTCTTGAATATGACGACGGTCTTCACGCAAATGAATGGTGATACCATCTGCACCGGCATGCTCTGCAACACTGGCTGCATGAGCAGGATCTGGGTAACTTGTGCCACGCGCTTGGCGTAAAGTGGCAATATGATCAACGTTTACACCAAGAAGAATATCTTTCATTTTTTTACCTGTTTAAAACAACGATTAACGGCTGCTATTCAGCCTACTTAATAAATAACTCACGACTTTTTAATGGCTTTTTACCGAGTAAAGGCTTGAGTAAGTAACGACTTAACTGCTTTGCCATATATAACACATCAGGCGCGCTGAAGTCATGGGCAGCAATGGCATTTAATTGCGCACCTGAAAAACCACTGTGCGGGTCGTCATGCAGCAAAAAGCCATATTCAGCAAAGTACTGGTAACTGGCACTGCCAATGATCTCATCACCGTTCGCGTCGACACTAAAATCAACCCCATAACCGAGCAATTCGAGTAACTGAAATTCATACGAACGTAACACTGCTTGCAAATGTTGAGTACCCGATAAATCACTCAAGTGCTGTTTATACAAATGGTAAACACTTTCCATGGGTTCATTGATAGGTACGATACGATTCGTTAATTCGTTTAAATAAAATCCACAATACAACTCAGTCCCCGTGAGCATGGTTTGCGTGCCATGGGGTTCAAAACGATTAATGTATTTTAAATCTGATTTACCGCTGTATTGTACCAGCAGTGATTGGAAAGGTTGCAGTTGCGCTTTATGTTTAGTGGCCTGGCGACCACTAATTCGGGCCAGCATTCTAAGCTGACCCACGCCTTCTACCAGCATATCAAGCATTACTTGTGAGTCACTAAATGGACGTCGGTGCAACAAGTATGCTGTGTAGAAATCGCTATCCATGGCGTCTCAAGCTAAGCTTAATCTTCACCATAGCCTAAGCTGCGTAGCGCACGCTCATCATCAGCCCAGCCAGACTTCACTTTAACCCAAAGTTCTAAAAATACTTTGTTATCAAGCATCTCTTCAAGGTCTTTACGTGCTTCACGGCCAATAACTTTTAGCTTTTCGCCTTTATTGCCAATAACCATGCGTTTTTGCGTTTCACGCTCAACTAAGATCAGGCCATTAATTTGCCACACGCCGTTATCGAGCCATTTAAACTGCTCTATTTCAACGGTAACAGAATACGGTAATTCATCACCCATAAAACGCATTAGCTTTTCACGGATAACCTCTGCCGACATAAAACGCATCGAACGGTCTGTCACATAATCTTCAGGGAAGTAAAACTCACACAGCGGAAGACGCTTGGTTACTTCTGCTTTTATAAGCTCAATGTTTTTACCCTGTTTTGCTGAGACAGGAATAATGCCAACAAAATCAAATTTATTGCCTAAAAACTGCATGTGCGGAAGCACTAAGTCGCGGTCTTTTACTTGGTCAATTTTATTCATAACCAATAACACTGGACGACCACTTTGACGGACTTTATTCAGTACCATCTCATCATCTTCATTCCAGTGAGTGCCTTCAACCACAAAAATAATCAGCTCTACATCACCAATCGAACTGGATGCAGCACGGTTCATTAAACGGTTAATAGCACGCTTTTCTTCAACATGTAGACCCGGTGTATCAACGTAGACTGCTTGGTATTTACCTTCGGTATGAATACCCATAATACGGTGACGCGTGGTCTGTGGTTTGCGCGAGGTAATACTCACCTTTTGCTCAACAATGTAGTTAAGTAAGGTCGATTTACCCACATTTGGACGACCAACAATGGCCACCATCCCACAGTGCGTATCAAGCTCTGCAGGTTCTTTGCTAATTAAATCATCAAGATTCATTTTTAAGTATCTTTAAGGCTTTTTCAGCAGCTTTTTGCTCGGCTTTACGACGCGAGCTCCCTACTGAGATAATGCTATCCATCCCTTCAACAATACATTCAACCGTGAATGTTTGATTGTGCGCTTGGCCTTTTGTATCAATGACAGTGTAGCCCGGTAACGATAATTTGCGCGCTTGTAAGTACTCTTGAAGTAATGTTTTTGGATCTTTTTGGTTTAAGCCAGGAGAAATTGCATCAAGGCGTGATTCATACCAATTTAAGATTAACTCACCACATTGTTCAATGCTTGAGTCTAGGAACACGGCACCAATAATGGCTTCTACTGCATCGGCAAGAGTCGATTCACGACGGAAGCCACCACTTTTCAGCTCGCCAGGCCCTAAGCGTAAGTAATCGCCCAGACCAAATTCAAGGCCAAACTCAGCCAGTGTTTGACCACGTACTAAGGTTGAGCGCATGCGGCTTAAGTCGCCTTCACGTGCTTTTGGAAATTTAGTATAAAGCGCATTCGCAATCACGAAGCTCAAAATCGAATCGCCTAAAAACTCTAAACGCTCGTTATGTTGACCTTTGTGGCTGCGGTGCGTCATTGCCTGTTCAAGCAAAGCTTGATCAGTAAATGTATAACCTATTTTGTTGTATAACTCTGTTACGTTTTTTTTCATCGTTACTGAATATTACCTAGGCGTTCAAAACGAACACCAGTTGGAACCCAGCCTGGTAAAAAGTCATCTGGGCCATTTTCAAATTCAAAACTCATCCATATAAAGACGGCTTTACCTACCAAGTTTTCTTTTGGCACAAAGCCCCAAAAGCGACTGTCTTGGCTGTTATCACGGTTATCACCCATCATAAAATAATGATCGGCAGGAACAACCCACTCGTCAGAGCGTGTACCCGGTTGTTGATAATAACGGCCTTTCATTTCAAGCGCCTCTGGGTTAATCAAAATGTTGTGATTCAATGGGCTTAGGTTTTCTTCTAAACGCACTAAATTCATTGACCCTTGCTTGAACTCGTCACTATTGAGAATTTCCATATCTATTTTATTGTATTCATTACACAGCAAATCACCTTGCTGTTCGACACCTTCTTCACATTTTGGCTGAATATAAAGGTGCTTATTGCGATAAACAATTTTATCGCCAGGTAAACCAATGGCACGTTTAATGTAATCAATACGCTCATCTAATGGGTATTTAAATACCACAATATCACCGCGTTCTGGCTCATCCACATCCACTAGTTGGGTGCGCCAAATTGGGTCTTTAATGCCGTATGAGTACTTTTGTACCAAAATAAAGTCACCAACAAGTAATGTTGGCATCATTGAGCCTGATGGAATTTGAAACGGTTCAAAAAT
This sequence comes from Pseudoalteromonas lipolytica, assembly GCF_900116435.1. Lineage (GTDB taxonomy): Bacteria > Pseudomonadota > Gammaproteobacteria > Enterobacterales > Alteromonadaceae > Pseudoalteromonas > Pseudoalteromonas lipolytica. The sequence continues at coordinate 152,268 of NZ_FPAZ01000007.1, forward strand.
AAATGAACGGAAAATAGTAATAGCCGCAATCATCGGAAAGATTGATTTAGCCGTTTCAGTAATACTTGGCTCTGGTGCAATTAATGCAGCGGTTTCTTCGTCTAATTCACCGCCCGCCGCGTTTTGAGCAAGGGCGATACGCTGTTGACGTTTAGGCGCAAACATAAAGTGGTCAATTAACCAGATTAAGCCTGAGCCTAGCGTTAACAACACTAAAAAAATCGAAAAGTAACCCGCCATGCATTAATTCCTTTATTTACTTCTAATTATTTACCAACTTTGAGGATAGCTAAGAATGCATCTTGCGGTACTTCAACGTTACCTAGTTGCTTCATTCGCTTTTTACCTTCTTTTTGCTTCTGAAGAAGCTTTTTCTTACGGCTCACGTCACCACCGTAACATTTTGCAATTACGTTTTTACGTAATTGTTTAACCGTTGTACGCGCTATAACATGCTGACCAATTGCCGCTTGAATTGCAATATCAAATTGTTGACGCGGAATTAGCTCTCTAAGCGCTTCAGCTAACTGACGACCACGCGATTGTGCAATATCACGGTGTACAATAATTGCTAATGCATCTACACGCTCACCATTAATAAGTACGTCAACACGTACCATGTCTGATGCTTGGAAATGCTTAAAGTTATAATCAAGCGAAGCAAAACCGCGGCTTGTTGATTTTAACTTATCAAAGAAATCCATAACCACTTCAGCCATCGGTAATTCATACGTTACCGCAACTTGCTTGCCGTGATAGTTCATTTTAGTTTGTACACCACGCTTTTCAACACAAAGCGTAATAACGTTACCTAAAAACTCTTGCGGAACTAATATGTTAGCTTCAACAATTGGCTCACGGATTTCAAGAATGTTGTTTACCGGCGGAAGATCAGATGGATTATCAATCTGTTTAACGCCCTCTTTGGTTTCTACTTCGTAGATTACCGTAGGTGCCGTAGTAATAAGATCAATGTCGTATTCACGCTCAAGACGCTCTTGAATAATCTCCATGTGTAGCATACCTAAGAAGCCACAACGGAAACCAAAACCAAGTGCAGTTGAGTTTTCTGGTTCGAAGAATAACGATGCATCGTTCAAGCTAAGTTTATCTAGCGCATCACGGAATGATTCATAATCATCCGATGAAATTGGGAACATACCCGCGTAAACCTGTGGTTTAATGCGTTGAAAACCCGGTAGACGCTCTGGTGCAGAGTTGCGCTGTAACGTAATTGTATCGCCAACAGGGGCACCATGAATCTCTTTAATACCAGCAATAACAAAGCCTACTTCACCGGTTTTTAATAAACCTGTGTTAGTTTGCTTTGGTGTGAAAATACCCACTTTATCTGCAATATGAACTTGTTCGTTCGACATGATCTTAATTTTATCGCCCGCGCGTAATTCACCGTGCTTAATACGCACAAGTGACACAACGCCTTGGTATGGGTCAAACCATGAATCAATAATAAGCGCTTGTAATGGCTTATCTTTGTCGCCAACTGGTGGCGGAATATCTTTAACAATAACTTCGAGTACGTCTTCAATACCCACGCCTGTTTTTGCACTGCAACGCACGGCTTCAAGCGCATCAATACCAATAATGTCTTCGATTTCTTCTGCAACACGAAGTGGGTCCGCTTGCGGTAAGTCGATTTTATTCAGTACTGGAATAACTTCTAAATCCATTTCAATTGCTGTGTAGCAGTTAGCAAGTGTTTGCGCTTCTACACCTTGACCAGCATCAACAACTAAAAGCGCACCTTCACAGGCAGCAAGCGAACGTGATACTTCGTAAGTGAAGTCAACGTGTCCTGGTGTGTCGATAAAGTTTAATTGGTAGGTCTCGCCATCTTTGGCTGTATAATTAAGTGTTACACTTTGCGCTTTGATGGTAATACCACGCTCACGCTCGATGTCCATTGAGTCTAACACCTGCTGCTGCATTTCACGGTCTGTTAAACCACCACAAACTTGGATAAGACGGTCAGAGAGAGTCGATTTACCATGGTCGATATGGGCGATGATCGAAAAATTACGGATATGCTTCATAAACTGGATTCTAAACTTCTATATAAAATGGACTAAGTGTATAAAGCGGCAATTTTACATTTAATTGGCTTTAATCACCATCTATTTGAGTGAAAGGAATAGTAATTGGGTGAATTTTTATTACTTTAATATCATGTTTTAGGCTCTTAACCCTTGATTTAGCTATCGCATAGCCAGTTAAGCCCCCTAATACAGCAGCTAAAATTTGCCACCCCTCAGCAAGCGAAAACACTGAAAAAGCAGCCAAAGCAAACCCTAAACTAAATAATAACGGCAACATGTACACGGCCATTGCGTGTTTTACAAGGTGGCTATCGTCTAGTGCTAAGGTGACTTTTTGTCCGACTTTTAGCTCACTGTCGAAAGTGTATGGGAATGTTTTTTTGGCAGTACCAAATAACTTGGCAAAGATTTGCGAGCCACAACGGCCATTGCATCCTGCGCAGGCTTGTTTTTGCTCGGCTTCTAAATCGGCTGTCGTGCCTTTTACCGACACGACAGTGAGTGTTTGTTCTATCATTATTTAAAGAGGTCGCGCTACCGACTCTGCAATGGCTTTGGCTGTCATAGCGGGGATATTACCAACAACCGACACGTCAAAGCTACCACCATTGTGAACATACACGGTTGTCGCACCCGATGACAGCGCCCCACTGGGTCGTTTACCAGGCAGTGGTCTTTGTACGAACACAGAAACCTCAACAAAACCATCAGAGTACAAGTAGTAATCGGTTAGTTCGTTATTTAAATCTAACTTGTGACGGTCTGACTTTAATAATTTAAAGCCTGCTGGCAACCAGCCAATTTTCCAATTATTAACCGCACTGCCTGTGCTTTCGTTATCAATTTCACTGACCGGAAGCGGAGGAGGAAAATCACGATTTTGCATTTCTAACAGCATCTGTGCAGGTTGCTCTGTCACACTAATGTGGGTCAACTGTAATTGCTCAAGCATTTCACCTTTGTGGTTCACATACGCTGATTTCAATAACAGTGATGATTCTAAATCTAACCATATCCAATAATTGAATTTGTACTCATCTTTTGACTCAATACGCACAAGCTGCGCTGAGCGCCCTGCTATACGACCTTTTCCGCCTAGTACAAAATCGTACTGCGCACTTAAACGCTCTATATCTTTAAAAAGCACTTCAGGAATAGGCCCTGCAATTGAATCAGTTTGTACAGAATATGGCTCTGAATGGGGCTCAAAATAAGTCACTTGATCGTTTACGCGAGCCATTTCAAGCCCTGCGCCATTCAGTAAACTTAAATGTTCAAGCTCTACATTACCTTGCTTGGCATGCAGCCAGCGATAAGGTTCCATTGCTTGGCCTTTAACGACGACAAACGATGCGTCGAAATTGCGGGTATGAACGGCTTCAGCCATATCGAGTAATAATGCTTTGGCGGGGTTTTCGTCGCTGGCAAAAGCGGGAGCTATTAACACCAGCGACAAAATAAAAGTAAACACTTTCATTTAATTAGTTTTTTTCCTCATCTGCGTTAGCCGCAGTTTGTGACTTTTCAAGCGAATATGCAACACGTGCTTGGCGTTGGTGTTCAAGTACAAGCGCACCAATACGTTGCTGTTGTAATTCGCGTAAACCTTGTTGGGCATTTTCAAGTGCAGGTTGCTCAGATGAGTAACTGACAGGTGATGCCACACCGGTTAGTGGTGTTGTTTGTAATAAAGGAATTTCGCTCTGCGGTGATTCGCTGTTTTGCGGCAGTGTTTGTACACCAACAATCGCAAACATAGCCACACTTGCAGCAATCGCTACTTGGGCAAAGGGTCGACGCCAATTAAATGCAACGACATTGTCGGTGCCTGTTGCCGCCACGATTTCTTCGCTTTTTGGTGCCGTTGTTTTATTCGCGAAATCTGCGTACACAGGTTCATGTTCGAGTGCATCTGCCACTGCATCAGCAATGTCAAAATTGAAGGCGCTGTTATTTGCCTCAGCACGCATTACGTCACCGATCATTGCATAACGACCAAATGTTGTTACATCGTCGTTTGTAATCGCTTCATCAGTTAACTGCTGCTCGCCGTCAAGTAATGCGGATAACTGCTCATTATCCAACTTGTTAACGTCTGCTTTTGTCATACTAAGACTCACCTATTAATGGATTTAATTTATTGTCAATCGCTTCACGGGCACGGAAAATACGCGAACGTACCGTCCCCACGGGGCAATCCATAACCACGGCTATTTCTTCATAGCTCATACCTTCGATTTCACGAAGGGTAATCGCAGTTTTAAGATCTTCAGGCAAACTATCAATCGTATTAAAAATTACAGCACGTACTTCGTCACTTAATAACAGGTTTTCTGGCGATGCGTTTGAACGCATTGCGTCTGCACTGTCATAAAACTCTGCTTCTTCGGCATCAACATCGTTAGCTGGCGGCTTACGCCCCTGAGCAACTAAGTAATTTTTAGCACAATTTACGGCGATACGGTACAACCAAGTATAAAAGGCGCTATCACCTCTAAAGTTAGGCAAAGCACGATAAGCTTTAATAAAGGCTTCTTGTGCGACATCAGCAACATCACCTTGGTTTGAAACATAACGTGAGATCAAACCTGCAATTTTATTCTGATATTTTCTAACTAATAGGTTGAAGGCGTTTTTATCTCCTTGCTGGACCCTTTTTACTAGCGCTAAATCCAAATCCTGCTCGCTCATTCGAGCCGGTACTCCTCTGTTTGATTCTTGCTTGCTATTCATATACTCGCCATTGTTTACACAAACTATGACTGCACCATGAATATAAAAGTTCAGTTTAAAATAATTTTTTTATAAAATAGCACGCAAATAATGTGAGTTATACCAATCTTATTACTCGACAATCCTAGTAACTGCTGATAATTCAACGGTTATCTCTATTCAAAGTCAGTTTGATTCACAATGTTAAACAGTTAAAAATTCGCTGTTTAAGTGACGATAAACCTAATAATATTGGTATAACGTATTAAAATGACTAATAGTGTTACGGCAAATATGGTACATATACGTATATCATATACAATTTTTTTTGCTCATACTTTTAGCACTATTTCCAGAGCATTGTAACTGCAAAGACCACAGACATGAACCAAAATAAACATCACATTACTGATGTCGCTATTATCGGCAGCGGCGCCGCTGGCCTCTCGCTTGCTTTATCACTTGCTAATCACTGTAACGTAACCGTGCTTAGCAAAGGCGCATTAACTGAAGGCTCTACTTTATATGCACAAGGTGGTATTGCCGCAGTTTTTGATAAAAAAAATGACAGTATTGAGTCACATGTTCAAGATACGCTCGATGCTGGCGGTGGTTTATGTGACCGCGACGCTGTGCACTACACTGCCAGTAATGCCAAAAAATGTTTAAAATGGTTGATTGAGCAAGGTGTACCTTTTGATATGGAGTTTGATTCAAAAGGTAAAGAACGTTTTCATTTAACGCGCGAAGGTGGTCACAGTCATCGCCGCATTTTGCATGCTGCCGATGCGACAGGTCGCGCCGTTCAAACTACGCTTATCAGCCAAGTGCAAGCCCACCCAAATATCACTTTATTAGAAAACTACAATGCCATTGATTTAATTGGTGATAAAAGCTTAGGCCGAAAAGGTAAACACATCCACGGTCTGTATGTGTGGAATTGTGAAGACAAAAAAGTAGAAACAATTGCAGCCAAGTTTGTTGCGCTGGCGACAGGCGGTGCGAGTAAAGTGTATTTATATACCTCTAACCCCGATGTATCGAGTGGCGATGGTATTGCCATGGCATGGCGAGCGGGCTGCCGTGTTGCCAATATGGAATTTAACCAATTCCACCCTACGAGCTTGTACCACCCTGAACTGCAAAACTTTTTAATTACCGAAGCAATGCGTGGTGAAGGTGCGTACTTAAAACGCCCCGATGGCACACGCTTTATGAAAGACTTTGATGAACGTGAAGAACTGGCTCCCCGCGATATTGTTGCCCGCGCGATTGATTTTGAAATGAAACGCTTAGGCGCTAATTGTGTTTATTTAGATATTAGCCACAAAGATAAAGATTTTATTATTGAGCATTTCCCGACAATTTACGCAAAATGCTTAAGTGTTGGTTTAGATATCACCAAAGAAGCTATTCCTGTCGTCCCTGCAGCCCATTATACTTGTGGGGGTGTCATGACTGACTTTAATGGACGTACTGATTTAGATAACTTGTATGCAGTTGGTGAAGTTGCTTATACAGGTCTGCATGGTGCAAACCGAATGGCAAGCAACTCATTGCTCGAATGCATTGTTTTTGCCCACGCAGCAGCACAGGATATTCTGAGTAAAATTGATGCAAGTCCTGCACTTGAAACACTACCGCTGTGGGATGAAAGCCGCGTTACGAACTCTGACGAAGAAATTGTTATCACGCATAACTGGCATGAACTACGGTTATTTATGTGGGATTACGTTGGCATCGTGCGTTCAACTAAACGTTTAGAACGTGCATTGCATCGTGTTGAATTACTGCAACAGGAAATTCACGACTACTACGCTAACTTTAGAGTTTCTAACAACTTATTAGAGCTACGTAACTTAGTGCAAGTCGCTGAACTGATTATTCGCAGTGCGCTGGAACGTAAAGAAAGCCGAGGCTTGCATTACACCATTGATTACCCAGCGCAAAATGAAAACCCAACGCCTACGGTACTTACACCGAAGTCGGTTGCTGCACAGCAATAATTGCCCGTTTTAAGCGTGAAAAGCTTACCTCATCAACACTGGCTGCCGTTATAATCAGCCAGTGTGATTTATAAAATCCCGCTAGTTTTATAACCACAAAATTCGAAAAGATCTTACTCTTAGGGCTTATCGCACCTTGCATTTGCACACGATTATTTAAAAAACGAAGCTGTGACTGTTCTAAAATAATAGCGCCATGTGTTGGCTGTAATTGCGTTACTTTTTTATAGCTAATCACCCCAATAATAAAGCTTGAGACGAAAACAAGACATTGAGAAAAGAGTTGCTGATACGCAAAGCTAAGTATGATGGCTACAAAGCAAAAAAAGACCACAAAGGGTTTGTGGTCTGGTGTGTTCTGTTCAACGCTAAATCTATACACGAACTCGGTCTAAAATTAATGAGACCATGCTATTAAGCTCGGGATCTTTACACGTTTCGTGACCCATGAACCATGCAAACAAGTCTGGATCATCGCATTCTAGTAAGCGTTGAAATGTGGCATGTTGCTCTTTGCTTAACGAGTCAAACGCTTCTTCAACGAATGGCATAAATAAAACATCAAGTTCTAACATGCCACGACGGCATGCCCAACGAATACGTTCTTTACTGTGAATTTCAGTCATTTTAAACCTCGTACTTATTTGTCAGCAGTTTAACAAATTGCTATCGAATAAACAGCTATTTAAATTGCCACCCTAACTAAGTTATCATTAGCACTCATTTATATCGTAAAGAAGGTTTTTATGTCGACTGTTTACGCAAGTCCATTATCTCATACGCTTATCAGCCTGACTGGTAAAGATAAGTTGTCTTACCTTCACGGACAAATTACACAGGATATCAATAAGCTCACTAACGATACGTTCTTGTGGGCAGGTCACTGTAATGCCAAAGGTAAGCTTTGGGGCGTTTTTCGCTTGTTTACCTACCAAGACAGTTACTACCTTGTTGGTTCTAAAGCCGAAGTTGAGCAGTCTCTGGTTGAGTTAAAAAAATATGCGGTCTTTTCTGCTGTTGAAATAGAACCCTGTGAAAAGCCATTAATTGGTTTGATGGGTGATGACCTCTCAGAGGTGCTAGAGGCACTTAATATTCAATTTAATGATGAGCAAACGGCTGTCGATTTTGCCGACGGTAAAGCCCTTAAGCTTGCAGAAAACCGCGTGTTACTCATGGTCAATAGTGACTTTAGTTTACCCGAAAACGTTATTGCACTCGATAACGATGCCCAATGGCAACAAGCAGCGATTGCCGCGGGTGAGCCTTCACTTAACAGTGAGGCCATTGGCGAATATGTGCCACAAATGGTTAACCTACACGCGATTGGTGGTATCAGCTTTAGAAAAGGCTGTTACACAGGCCAAGAAACCGTTGCCCGTATGAAGTATCTTGGCAAAAACAAGCGCGCCATGTATATCGTTGCGGGTGAAGCAGATGGTTTACTCGATGAGCTTGAACTCGAAACACAAATGGGTGAAAACTGGCGTCGCGCTGGCAAGCTTATCAGTCAAAGTTATAATCAACAAACGCGCACTTTAATGGGACTCGTTGTGTTACCGAATGACAATGAAACAGGCCAATTATTACGTGCTAAACACCTCCCTCAGGTTGAGCTATCGATTCAAGCTCTGCCTTACTCTCTCGAAGATGAATAAATAGGAATGACTATGATCGCAGCAGAAAACAAAGTGGTAAAAATGCATTATTCAGTATTGGATAATAACAAAAACACCATCGACAACTCGTTTGATGGTGAACCACTGGTGTTTATCGTTGGCACAGGTTACTTGATCCCAGGCCTAGAAAACGCACTACTAGGTAAAGAAGCTGGCGATACTTTCAGTGTTACCGTTGAACCAGACCAAGGCTATGGCGAGCGTCACGACGACTTAATGCAAGCTGTGCCTAAGTCAATGTTTGAAGGGATGGACATTGAAGTGGGTATGCAGTTTCGTGCAACAACCGATGCAGGCGATCAATCAGTGATGATCATCGATATCCAAGATGAAGAAGTGATTGTTGATGGTAATCACCCATTATCAGGGATTACTTTACACTTTGATGTTGAAGTACTTGAAGTACGTGATGCAACAGAAGAAGAGTTAGCACATGGTCATGTGCACGGTGAAGGCGGTTGTGGTCACAGCCACTAAACCCGCAGTATAAAAAAAGCGCCTGAGGCGCTTTTTTTATACCAATTCGCTTAATTAATCATCCACTTGCTCTGGTTCTGGTTTATGTTCCGGCTCTGGCTTAGATTCAGGTTCAGTTATGTGTGCCTGCAATGCCGCTAGCAAGCCTTCTTGGTCGTTGGTGCCTAAACGATAGTGAGTGCCATCTTTCATTGCTAATTCTACAGCTTTAAACCCTGATACACTGTAAACCCAGCCATCGTGAGTTATACGTAAACCAATTCCATGGCGAAATGAATTACTGACCGCTCTGACTGATTCAATGTCGTCAAAGCTCACCGTTTTACCAAATACACCCGGCCCAAATGCCCAGCTCACTGTTTTATCGGTTACTTTGATGGTTAAGCTATGAAATAAAAAAGCCACTAACACTAAAATGGCGCAAAACCCCATTAATGGCACATCTGCGCCGATTAAGTTCCACGCCAAGGCAAGAAAACCACCTATCCAGCCCAAAACAACAAAAATAAACACTGCGTATTGCTTATGTTGATACATAAAGAATTCTCTAATTAGAAGCTATAAACAAAGGTCGCACTTAGCTCTGAGTCATACTTAAGCTTGTCTTCCTCTGGTTTTGAGTTGTAGCGATACATATAGGTAAATTTAAGTGACACATCGCCCATAATCTTACTGATCAATGATGTTTCTGACTTTAATCGCGAGTTAAGACCTGACAAAGATTGCTCGTAACTCACATCTTGATTAAAGCGTGTGCGCTCAGAAACGGTACGCTCCCATTGCAACGCTAAACGGAGCAGATAACCGGTTTTTGTTTCGTCTTCTTCCGTTGCAATTTCTTGATCGGCAACTGAACGATAAAGGCCCGGTCCAACGTCTATATCGACTTTATTTTTACTGCCTTGATAAATACGATTGCCATACCCTGTTGCAACCGTACTCTTAAACTCAAGACCACTAAATTTATCTTCTTCGTAATCTCCGTAAATGAAAAAAGACTCATTTTTCACGTTCAGCTTATAGTTTCCTTGCCCCGAGACAAAAATACGATCTGCTGATACTTCTTCATCGCCGGTTTCTTCATTGCGATCGCGTTTGTAAAGCGTGTCTATTTTGAATTGATTACGCCACTTTTCAAAGTCTTGATAAAGGTTACCTTTGAACTTGAAACTCGTTGAATTGGTATTGCCTCTACTTACCATAAAACCGAACTCCATATCACCATACAGCATTTCGCCTTTATGGATTTTATGGATTTCTTCTTCTGACAACTGCCCGTATTCATGAAAATCTTCAAATGGATCAACAGCAATAGCCTGCCAACTGCTAAGCAGTAAGGCGGCTAAAAAAACACGTTTAATTGTACTAAGACAACAAAAAGTAGAGTCAAACATCGGCTGGAGAGTTATTCGCTATCTTTCCAGAGAATGTGGCAAAACGGTGCATCTTTATCTCGGCTAATTAAAATCTTGGCAAATAAAATATCTTGGTTATCAAACTCAAGCCCTACTAAGACTTGTACAAACAGCTCAGGTTCAATTTCTAATGCAACAAAATCTTGCCATTGATCGTCAGGCTCACTTTCTTCGATAAAACCTAACTCTTCTCTGTGCTCGTTAAAATCATTAATATCTTGTTCGCTTAAGTTATCGGGTGCTAACTCTAAAAAGATATCATACGCCTGATGTGTTACTTCTTCTTCACTATATAAGCGTGGACCAGCCATTCCTTAAACCCTCTGCACATGCAAACTGCGTTATTTTAGGTATGATAACAAACCTCTTTTCTGTTTTGCCAAAAAAAAAGCCAGGTTACCCTGACTTTTTTATCGTTAGTGTCTCTTTTTTAGTTTTCGACCCTTTGGCCTTTCACTTTTTCACGCATAGCTTGCACTAATGTATAAAATAGCGGAACAAGCAACGTGCCAAAAATAGTGGCCGCTAGCATACCAAAGAGCACAGTCACACCTAATGATATTCGGCTGCCTGCCCCTGCCCCACTCGCAAACACAAGCGGTAATACGCCAAGCACGAATGACAAGGCCGTCATTAATACCGCTCTAAAACGCAATTTTGCTGCGTTGAGTGCTGCCTCAACGATGCCTTTTCCGGCGGCACGCTCTTCCATCGCAAATTCAACAATTAATATGGCCGTTTTCGTCGACAGACCTATCAGCAACACTAAACCAACTTGCGCATAAATATTGTTTTCCATCCCAATCACGTACAGTGCAAGCATGGCACCAAACAAAGCTAAAGGAACAGCTGCAATAACTGAAAATGGAATCGTCCAGCTTTCGTACTGCGCAACTAAGAACAAGTAAACAAATACGACCGCTAAACCAAATAAAATTGGCGCGACGTTGCCCGCTTCAATTTCTTGCTTAGATTGCCCTGCCCACTCATACACGTACCCAGAGGGTAGCTTAGCGGCCAATTCTTGCATAACAGCAATCGCATCCCCACTTGAATACCCTTGCGCTGGCTGGCCACTGATACTGGCACTTCGGTACAAATTAAAGTGCGTTAAACTTGTCGGGCCAAGAATCGGTTCAAGTTTGGCCAGTGTTGTTAAAGGAACCATTACCCCTTCGTCGTTACGCACGTAATAGTACTGTAGGTCTGCGGGGTTTTGACGATACTGACTTTCTGCTTGCATTATGACCCGGTACGTTCGGCTAAATTGATTAAAGTCATTAACGTACAAAGAACCTAGCTGTGCTTGCAGCGTTAAGAAGATATCACTCAACGCCACACCTTGTGCTTTGGCTTTATTACGGTCAATTTCTAAAAAGTACTGCGGAACATTTGCTCTGAATGTACTGTACACATTTGACAGTTCAGGCCGTTGATTAGCCTCGTATACTAAGCCGTTAAGCACCTGAGAAAGCGCAGCGGGTTCACGCCCTTCACTGTCTTGCAGTCTAAATTCAAAACCGGCACTGGTGCCAAGCCCCGGTATTGATGGCGGGTTAAATGCCATTATCTGTGCGTCTGGCATCGCCCAAAACTGCCCCATCAAACGACCTAACACCGCTCGCAGACCTAAATTAGCGTCTGTGCGCTCTTCCCAATCTTTTAGTACCACAATACCCAAGGCATTATTTGAACCTGCACCGCCTAATAATGAAAAACCTGAAACGGCGATAAAATCAGTTGCTGCGGGTTCATTTTTAATAATATCACCCAATTTATGCATGACTTCTTTGGTGCGGTTACTTGCAGCAGCATCTGGCAGTTGCACATCAACAAATAGAAAACCTTGGTCTTCGGCTGGCACGAATCCGGTGGGGACTGCTTTAACTAACCATCCCGCGGCCGCAAAAATGATAACCGCAAACAGCGCCATTCGTGCGCTACGCTTTAGAATAAAGTTAACGACTTTACTGTAGCCACTGGTCGAGCGCGTAATAATATTTTCAAATGGGGCTAGCCACTTAATCGGTTTCATCGCTTTTTCATTGAGTAATAGCGTACAAAGCGCCGGACTCAAGGTTAATGCATTCACCGAGGAAATTAGCACTGCAAATGAAATAGTCACCGAGAACTGTTTATATAACTCTCCGGTGATGCCAGGCATAAATCCAACCGGTACAAACACCGCTAGCAACACCAGTGTGGTTGCAACAATAGGCCCAGACACTTGTTCCATTGCTTTAGTAACGGCTTCTTTTATTGGTAGTTTCTCTTCTTTTAAAATACGCTCAACATTTTCTATAACGATAATCGCATCATCCACCACAATACCGATTGCCAGTACTAAACCAAATAAGGTGATTAAGTTGATGGAGTAATCCATCATCATCATAAAAGCAAACGTCCCCACCAAAGACACCGGAATAGCAACGGTGGGAATCAGGGTTGCGCGCCAATTTTGTAAAAACAAAAATACCACTAAAATAACCAAACCAACCGCTTGTAAAAGGGTTACCACGACTTCTTCAATAGAACGGTTAATGAATTCGGTTGTATCGTAAGGAATAGAATACTCGATGCCATCGGGTAACTGCTTTGCCAGCTCAGCCATACGGGCTTTAACATCCTCTGCAACCTGTGTGGCATTGGCTTCTGTTAACTGATAAATAACGATAAATGCTGTATCTTGCTGATTCAATTTAGCGGAGGTGCTGTAGCTTGCCGCCCCCATTTCGATACGGGCAATATCATGTAAACGAACAAAGTTACCGTCTTTACTCGAACGAATAATGGTTTGGCCAAATTCCTCTGGGGTTTTTAAGCGCCCTTTTGCTTGAATCGAATATTCAAATTGCTGACTGGGCCCCGTAGGAGCCGCGCCTAACTTACCTGCTGCAACAATGGTATTTTGCTCTTGCAATGCGCTTCGAACATCGGCCACCGTTAAGCCTAATGATGCCATTCGATCTGGGCGAAGCCATAAACGCATCGAATAGGTTTGCTCACCCATCACCTCCGCAGAGGCAACCCCATTTATACGACCAAGTGGCTCCGTTAAATAGTTTGTTGCATAGTTACTTAGAAAAATAGCGTCGATATTATCTTTACTTGAGTAAAGGTTAATCCCTAACAACATAGAGCTCGACTTTTTCTTAACCGATACCCCTTGGCGCTTTACTTCTTCAGGTAATCCCGCTTCAGCGAGCGCAACACGATTTTGCACGTTCACTTGTGCTATGTCTGTGTCAGTACCAACCTTAAAATAAACAGTAATATTTGCCGTGCCGTTATTTGTCGAAGTCGATTCTATGTACATCATGTCTTCAACCCCATTGACTTGCTCTTCAATGGGCCTGATCACCGACTCTTCAACTATTTGAGCACTGGCTCCGGGGTAACTTGTCGAAATTTGTACTTGCGGTGGCGTGATCTGCGGGTACATATTCACCGGCAATAATGTCATTGAGATTAAACCCGCAATCGTAATGACTATCGATATTACCAGCGCAAATTTAGGGCGAGATATAAACGTTTTACTAATCATCTCTGCCCCCTAAGAGTTGGCTTTGCTAGTAATAGTGCCCGTTGTTGCATCAACATTTTTTTCAACGGCTTTGACTTCTGCACCTTGGCGGACTTTTTGTAAGCCTTCAATAATCACCTTTTCGCCTGCTTCAAGGCCTGACTCAACCACCCACATCGCGTTAATACGGCGACCAAGTTTCACAACGCGCATCGATACTGTGTTTTCATCATTAACAACAAGTACAAACTTACCTTGTTGATTTTCTTGTACTGCAACTTGTGGAATCAAGGCTAATTCTTTTTTGTTGGTGCTCTCGACTATTAATGTAACAAACAAGCCTGGCATAACCATGCCATCGGGGTTGTCGAACGAAGCCCTTAATTCAACGGTCCCCGTGTTTCGATTTATTTTAGTATCCGCAAAATCAAGGACTCCCTTGCCTGGAAAAACGGAGTTATTTGGTAATCGTAAACTTAAATCAATAGGTACATCACGTGGGTCACGATCTGGGGTTTGATGTTGCTGTCGGTAGCTTATGTAGTCAGCCTCTTCAACTTGAAAGCTCACATAAATGGGGTCTACATCAGTCAGCTCTGCCAGTTCATCCGATGAGGGCCCAATAATGTTGCCCACATCGTAGTTCACTTTACCTATACGACCCGCGAATGGGGCTCGAATTTCAGTGTAGCTTAAATTCAACTTTGCCTTTTCAAGCTCAGCTTCGGCCGCTTTCACCGCGGCTGTCGCTTGTTCAAAGTTAGTTAATAACTTGTCTAAATCGGACTGCGAAATAAACCCTTGAGAGGCAACATCTCGACCCCGTTTTAAGTCTCTTTGAGCAGCACTTGCAGCAGCCTTTTTACTTTTAAGATCGGCTTCAACCTCGGCCACCGTGGAGCGGTATTCAGACGGGTCTATACGCAATAATAACTGATCTTTTTCAACCGCAGATCCTTCGTCAAAGTGACGCTCAATGAGCTCCCCCTCAACACGGGCTCTAATTTTAACTTCTTGAAACGCTTCAGTGCGGGCGACAAACTCTCGATAATCTCCGACTTCTTGGGTAACAACATTAAAAACAGATACCGCCGGTGGCGGCGTAGCCTGTTTCGTTGATTTATCATCGGAACAGCCTACTAAAGCCGAGCTAAAAGCCACGGTAAATAAGGCGGTTGTTATAAAAGATGATGATTGATTCTTTATGCGAGCTGTTTTGCGCATCAGCATATGTATACTCCTTGTAGCGCGACTTAACGCTAAGTCTAGTCGTGTCGTGGTATTTTGCGAAAGTTTGAGCCAGTATCTTACCGATAGCAAAATTGAGCTAGTTGAAAACCTGCTTCTTTGTTTTAAAAATATACATCAATTTGTAATCAAGCATATGACAGAGTTACCGTTTTTTGAAAAAAATAACGTTTCTTTGCGACACATCAGCATTTCTTTACATACTTGTCATTAGCTCGTAAGCTCTAACACACAGGTCAGAGGAGTTGCCATGATAAAGCTAGAAATAAAACAACACGTCGCTTGGGTTTACCTTGCTCGTCCAGAAAAGCAAAATGCGCTTAGTTTTGATATGTTTGTCGAGCTGTCACGCGTCATCAAAAAAATTAAACGTGACCCTCGCTTACGCGCTGTGGTGATTAGTGGTGAAGGTGAACACTTTTGCTCTGGGCTCGATGTCGCAGCCGTTATGAAAAAGCCCAGTAACATCATGAAGCTGCTTTTTAAGTGGCTGCCGGGCAATCAGAACCTTGCGCAAAAAGTGGTCTTAGGCTGGCAAGATTTAAGTATTCCTGTAATCGCAAAAATTTCGGGGCATTGCTTTGGCGGAGGGATGCAAATAGCACTCGGTGCCGATTACCGAATTGTAGATAAACACGCCAAACTGGCGATTATGGAAGCACGCTGGGGGTTATGCCCCGATATGGGAGCAAATGTGGTGCTTGCAGGATTAATGAAACGTGACCAAGCACTCTGGCTGGCAAGTCATGCCGGTCCCGTATCTGCTGAAGACGCTAAAGACTATGGACTTGTTACCCAGCTTACAGATGATGTTGATAAACACACCGCGGCAATGCTCGAAACCCTCATGGCGCGTTCACCAGATACATTGGCAGCAATTAAGCGGCTTACTCAACAGAGCTATCGCTCGCAGCAACGTAAAATCTTAGCAAAAGAAACCTGGAGCCAAATTCGCTTATTAATGAACCCAAATACCAAAAAAGCCATTGCTAAAGCAAAAGGAGCAGATGATATTGAGTTTAACAACGCCAAGTCATGGTAAGCTAAAGTCGCATAGTACTACTGACAAGGGTATGATGTAGTTGAACTTTCACAAGCCATTTTCCATCTATCATGAAATACCTGTTCAGTAGTGCCATTATTCTTGCGTGCTTAGCGGTCGCTAAGTATTTAAGCCTGTTACTTAACAGCTCTTTTCCTGCGCCATTGCTCGCTATGGTCATGTTACTTTTACTGCTATTAACGGGGGTTGTTAAAGAGCATCAGCTAAAACCGACAGCCAGCCCTCTGTTAAATTACATGCCATTATTTTTTATTCCAGCGGGCGTTGGCATCGTTGAGCACCTTGGTTTAATTGGTCAACATTGGTCGCTTCTGCTCACTGTATTTATTATTGTGCCTTTGAGCAGCGTATTGCTCATTGGTGGCGTTATCGCCTATTTTAAGGGGCGTGAAAATGACGACTAATTTATGGTGGTTAAGCGTTCCAGTCATTATTTGCCTTTTTTTGTTACTAAGAGTCCTCAACAACAAAACAACTCACGGTGTTTCTAAAGCACTTAGCAACCCTGTTTGCTGGGCTATTTTGATTATTGCTGCGTTACTTGTAACACTCGACTTACCTTATGCGCCGTTTGCTGAGCACAGCAAAATACTCAGCTGGTTATTAGAACCGGCGATAGTCGCCCTCGCTTTGCCGCTGTATCAGCAGTTTGTGCACGTAAGAAGAAACCTATTACTCATCGTGATTAGCTGTAGCTTAGGGGTGATTAACGCCACTGTTGTTGCCTCACTCATTTGCTATTTTTTTGCTGCCCCCGCTGAGCTTAGTGCATCGCTTGCCAGCCTTTCTGTTACAACGCCCATCACGTTAATTGTCACGGATGCACTGGGCGGTATTCCTTCTCTTGCTGCTGCAATGGTTATTTTTATTGGTGTACTGGGTGGGATTTTTGGCAATTTAATTTTTTCGCTATTAAACATCCGTAATGCACAAGCTAAAGGTGTTGCCATCGGCACCGCGTGTCATGCTATTGGCACCGCCTCACTTATTACTGAAGAGGCAAAAGCCGGCGCATTTGCATCGGTCGCAATGGCACTGAGTGCGCTTTTAAGCGCTATAATAGTGCCCTTACTCTATCCTGTTTTACAACATGCTCTGGTATAGTCAGGGCAAGCAGTAACCTTGTTAGGAAAACACATGATCGATTCTGAATTACAACAAGTTGAAAAATACTACCACTTGATTACCGAATACCTCGTTACCTACAGCATGCAAATTTTTGGTGCCATCTTAATCCTGTTCTTTGGTTTATGGGTCGCACAAAAAGTATCAAAAATGATTGCTGGATTAATGCAACGGCACAACATTGACATAACCTTAACTAACTTTGTCAGTAACGTTGTTAAAGTACTGCTTATTATTATGTTTTTGGTTATCGCACTGGGTAAAATAGGCATCAGTGTTACACCATTTGTTGCAGCAATCGGTGCTGCATCGTTAGGGGCTGGTTTAGCACTGCAAGGTATGCTGTCAAATTATGGGGCTGGTCTTGCAATCATTGCCACGCGCCCTTTTGTTGTTGGCGACACGATTGAAGTAAAGGGCGTTAGCGGACAAGTTAAAACTATTGAACTTGGGTATACTATTTTGATTAACGAAGAAAAAGTCGAAATCACTATCCCAAACAAACACATTGTTGGTGAAATTTTACATAATTCGTTTAGTTATTCACTGGTAAAAGGTGAAATTGATATTGCCTACGATGCCAACGCAGACTTAGCAATTGAACTCATCGAAACAGTATTAAAAGAGCACGAATTAGTTGCCGACGAGCCTCATTCACAAGTGGGTATCGAGCGCTTTGCAGACAACGGCGTGACATTAAGTTATCGTTATTGGGTGCCGACGACCAAAATTATTGAAACCAAGCTCTCGGTTAACCGCAAAGTATTCAGCGCTATTCAGGGTGCAGATATCGACATTCCCTTCCCACAGCGGATCGTTACACTTAATCATACACATGAGAAAGGTGCTGAATAGCACCTTTTTTACCTCGCGACGACAGAGATTGTGTTTCATTAAAGCTTTGTAGTACAATTTGAATGATAACAATTACTATCATCAATTAAATGTCGGGCTATTTTTCATGAGTAAACGTCTTTGGTTCCAGCTACACGGTTGGTTTTCGCTGCCTATCTGGGTGTTATTCTGCTTTATCTGTGTTACGGGCACAATTTCAGTAATAAGCCATGAACTGACGTGGTTAACCAACAGCGAAGCACGCGCAACTAACCCTAATAATTTACCGGCGATGCCTGTTGATCAGGTTATTGAAAGCGTAGAAAGTGCTTACCCAAGTGCCGATGTTATGAGTGTACTTACTTATGAGCCTTACCTTGTAAACGCAGTCATTTTTACCGACACAGACAAACCTTATGCTGTTGCTTACGTCAATCAATACACTGGCGAAGTGCAAGCTGTAAACAGCACCATTTCGTTTATTGAGTTTATGCGTACCCTGCATGGTTGGTTATTTTTCCCTTGGCAAGAAGGCTACAGCATTGGTTATTACTTAGTAAGCGCAATGGCATTTGTTATTCTGGGTGCTCTAATCACTGGCTTAGTAATTTATAAGAATTTCTGGCGTGCATTCACGCAACCAAAATTGCGCTTTAATCAAGGCCGTAAAACCTTCCTCAAGGACTTACATACACTCAGCGGAGTATGGTCAATTTGGTTTATGGCAATCATGGCGTTGACTGGCTTATGGTATTTTGTACAAGCCTTTATGTGGCACAACGAAATTGATATTGAAGAGCACGCCCCGTTAGTGGCGGTGTCGACATTGCCCGCCACAAAACAAACACCACCAACTGATTTAAAAGCCGCATTAGCAGCCACAAAAGCAAAGTATCCCGACTTTAAACCGAGCTATGTGATGCTACCAGAGCATAATCGCGGTATGTTCAACATTATGGGCAGTGGTGATACGATTTTTTATGATAACTATGCGTACTCAACCTCTGTTAATCCATGGACCGGTGAGATTGCAGCCAGCAAAAGTCCAGAAACAATGACAGGATTACAAACTCTATCGCACATTACCGACCCCCTTCATTACGGTAATATTGGTGGCCTTTGGACCAAAGTTATCTGGTTTATCTTTGGCTTAATTTTAAGTGGTATGTCGGTCACAGGGTTTATGATGTACACCTCTAAATTGGTAAAAAATAAACCTGAAAAAGCACGCCAAGCTGCGCCCGTTAATAACATTCAGGAGGCAAACTAATGGCACGTTTAAACGCAACGTGGTGGCAACGTAAAAAGTACCTGTTACATGCAATTGTGCTCGCCTTACCGGTGTGGTTTATTTACCAATCGCTCAACCCACAATTCCCTGCTCTTTGGCAAGAGCAACAAGCTGGTGAGTTTAAAATTGCGCCCATGCCACTTAATGAAGATGCCCCCTATTCGCATCATAACGAGTATGTAAAAGATTTCTTTATCGCCTTTAACCAAGGTGATATTAGCAATATACGTCAAGCCTATTTAAATATAGGTGAAGCGCCGCTGCCACTCACTGAATTTGCAAAAGATGAAGAAGGCCTTATGCATGGAACGGCACATGGTCAACACGCACATGCAATAGCCCCGAAAGCTATTTCGGCCGATGACAAATTGTGGGTCACAATTCAGACATGGCAGGGTCAATTACACACCCTACAATGGGACATTCCTAATCAGTTTATTAGTCAATAATTTTTAAAGCCACTCACTGAGTGGCTTTTTTATAACTTCTCTCTCTAACCGCCACCAAGTAAATTATTTGTTAATTTATTTCACCAAAACCTTTACAAAAATAATAATATAATAAAGTATTATAAATAGTTTGATTTCTTCAAACTAATCCAAGGATCAGAACACACCAAGGAAAGCTCAAAAACAATGATTTGGAGACACAATGATACTTTCTAAAAATACAGTCGGCGTTATCGGATTAGCCGCCAGTTTGCTGTTACCGAGTGCCTATGCCATTGATAACGGCGTCTATACGATTAAATCGAAATACAGTGAAAAACTTGTCGAAGTTGCTAACGCCCAAACCAATGATGGCGCAAACGTGAGTCAATGGGGGAATACGAACCACGATACACAGCGCTGGCTAATTACCAACATTGGCGGCAGTAATTATTCGGTCATTAACTTGAACAGTGGTAAAGCTCTCGAAGTATTTGATTTCTCGACTGACGATGGAGGCAACGTTGTACAATATGAGTATGCAAACATTGCCAGTCAGCACTGGCAAATCAATGAAGAAGGCAGCGGCTATTATAGCTTTATCAATGATCACAGCGGTAAAGCACTCGACTTATATGAATTTAATGGTAATGATGGCGCGAATATTAGTCAGTGGAGTTACAACGGCAGTGATGCTCAGCAATGGCAACTTACTAAACTCGCCAATGTAGAATCCACTCCTTTTGACCCATCGACCACCAATGGTGCAGCCAATCACTGGCCATTAACAGGCAGTTTAGTGACCCATGATCCGACGATTGGTTACGAAAATGGCACATGGTGGATTTTTCAAACAGGTCCCGGTATTTACGGCAAATACTCAAGTGATGGCGTAGATTGGAATGATGCTTTACCTGTTTTTCCAAACGGACTTGCTTGGTGGGGCAACTATGTACCTGATCATGATGGAATAGATGTGTGGGCGCCTGAATTAAAACGTTACAATAATCGCAGCTGGTTATACTACGCTATTTCGACATTTGGTTCACGAGTCAGTGCCATCGGTTTAGCATCAGCCAGTAGCGTGGCCGCAGGCAATTGGCGTGATGATGGCTTAGTGATCAACACCACAAATAGCAATAATTACAACGCGATTGATCCCGATTTAATCGTGGCTAAAGATGGTGCGCCTTGGCTTACATTTGGCTCATGGAATTCAGGGATCAAGCTTACGCGCATTAACCCAATGACCATGAAACCCTTTGGCGAAATTTACTCATTAGCGAGTCGCTCTGGTGGTATTGAAGCCCCTACTATTATCTATCGCCAAGGTTACTACTACTTATTCGTTTCTATGGGTAAGTGTTGTGAAGGCACTAACAGTACCTATCGAATTGCATACGGTCGTTCAACTGATATCCGTGGCCCTTACCTTGATAAAAATGGCAACAACATGCTATCAGGGGGCGGTAGTATCCTTGATGCAGGTAACAGCCAGTGGGTCGGTCCAGGTGGACAAGATATCCTTAATACCGATGTGATTGTGCGCCATGCATATGATGCGGGTGACAATGGCAGACCAAAGCTGCTTATTAGCACACTTAATTGGGATGCGAATGGGTGGCCTAAATACTAGTTTTCTTTCATGAAGCGCGTGCAAACGCGCTTTTTAGAACCTTTCAAAAATACTGCGAATAAAGTCAGAGTTTAAAATTTGTGTGACAACGCCACTGCCCCACACATATGCTCGCTGTAACGGGTATCCTTTAAAAATCCAGCGTTTACGAACATGATTAAAGTCATGCAAATACGCCGCTTTTGCTTGCGGTAATGAGTCGTTTGCTAGTTTTTGCCATGCTTTATAAACCCCACTCATATCAGCCCCTCGCATAAAGCGCTGCAACCAACGTGGAAAACGAGCAAACCGAATTGCCGACTGAAAATCAATGATATAAGGCTTACCATCTTGTGAACAAATCACATTACCCAGATTACGCAGGTCTAAGTGCACCACACCGTGGCGATGCATTTTTGCGACTAAACGCTCAAACTCTTTAAAAAAGTCGCGCGGTAATTGCTGCTGTTGCAATGCAAGCTCCCTTAGTGGTGTACCTTCAATAAAATCATAGGCAATGGCAATAGGCGATAAACGACAAAAGTGGTCTACCACACCGTCAACACCTTTAAGCCGTGACAATCCCTTGTACTCTTGATTTATAAACAGTGGAGCAATGGTTTTTCTAACCCACCACGGGCTATGCTGAAAATCTTTAATGATTAAATCGTGTTGTGCGTCTTTATAACGATACACAATTGCATTGGCAAAGCGCCCTGTGTGCAATACAGACAAGCCTTCACGACTAAATTGATGTGATGGAAACTGAGCTTGAAGCTGAGCGAGTAACGATGATTCAAACATAACAACCCGGTATTTATTAAATTAAATGCCTAGGCAACTATATTATCAAAACGACACGGCAGCGACAATGTACCGCTTAGAGAAATTTATGCTTTTAAATTATGAATCGCTCTAAAGAGTAAGCTGGCAAGTTGGTTTTTCTCATCCTCAGAAAAGCCCGCTAGTGCCTCACGGTAAATATCATTAACGGTGGGCAGTATCTCAGGATAAAGCTGTTTGCCCTTTTCTGTAAGGCATAAAATGGTTGAACGGCGATCTTCTATTGACTGCTGTTTAGCCACTAACCCTTTATCTTCTAAACGGCTTAATAGGCGACTCATGGCACCACGGTCATACACCATGTGCTCGCACAGTTCAGCCAACGTTGTTACTTTTCCTCGAGCAAGCAGTACCACCACAATGTATTGTGCCGAAGTCAGTTCTTTACTTTTTAGAGCACAGTCTAGGTGAGTCACTAAATTAGAGCGCAAATACGACACCAATCGCCCGAGATCTTGAACGGGATCTAAGTCTTCAATACGGCATTGCCCAATAGATACAGGTTCTTTCATAGTTCCTCACCGCAGTTAATCGTCATTCATAGACCGTTAACCACTAAAATAATTCAATCTGAGTTCATTGCTTCAACGCCTATGATTAGTGTAGCGTAGGTAAGCGTACAAATTTCAGAGGGCGTTATGCTAAGTAAACAACATATTATCAAGTATTTAAGCCTCATAGTACTGTTACTACTGTGTTGGTTAGAACAGTTTCAACAGTATATTATGAGCTTTATTGACAGCGCCCTGCTGCAATCGACTCTTGTGTATGCGTCTTCACGTACCGTCAATGCAGCAATTTCTTTATTACAATCCGCCGAAGTCGGTATTGGTATAGCCAGTATTCAACCAGCTCAGCTACTTGACCCCGTCAACGATTTAGCGGAGTACATGTCGGATGCGATGCGTCTTGCCATTGGCTCACTATTTTTACAGCGAATTTTATACACGATTTCATCCGGCGTCATATTTAGCAGTGTTTTTACAGTATCAGTAATTGCATACCTTATTTGTGAGTGGCGTGATTTTTACCCAACGCTTCGCCATAAATTAATGGCGAGCCTGATCCTTATTCGCTTTTTAGTTCCTGCGGTGGTGCTAACGACGGGGTTGGTAAGCCAAGTATTTTTAGACGAGCAAATAAACCAACAAAGTGAACAAGTCAGCGAAAAAGTGGCTACCGTAAATAATAATGCCAGCACAACGTCGGCACTGTCAGCAAAGCTAAAAGCCGAAGTAGACAGTCAAAAACAGACCCTTTTCGACAAGCTATCGTTACTTAATGATCAACAAATTAAAAACCACCAGCAAGCGACCGAGCTCAAACTACAAATGGCTGAACTCGACAAAAAAATAGAAGCGATTCAAGCCACTCGCAGTTTATCTGAGGTAATCACTTTTAAAGAACTAGCCAAAGCAAAACCATTACTCGATCAAAAGCAGCAACTCACCGGCAAGTTTAATGCTGTGCTTGAACAACAAATGGCGCTTAATCAAGAAAAAGACGCCTTAAACGAGCAACTTGATACCCTGAATGCGTCGCTTAACCACGATTCATCATCACAAGTGAGTAAAATTATCGACACCGTCACCTCGGGCATTAGTAATATGGTGGCCACCGTTGAAGACTTGTTTATCGACTTTTTAAATATTTTGTCGTTGCTTATTTTAAAGCTGCTATTAATGCCTTTAATATTCTTATACTTGTTCAATAAAGCATTCAACGCTATTTGGCAGCGCCGTTTTATCGATGTCATAAAGCAAACAAAAGAACAGGCTTTTAATCACTGATAATTAGTCTAAAGTTATAAACTGAATTCATTTTTAAAGGATATAACTATGACTGAGCAACGCCACAACCACATTCCCCAAGAAGCCTTCGATTGGTACGACGAATATGCCCATGGCTTGATAGACCGTCGTACTTTTATGAAAAAACTCGGTGGTCTTGTTGCTCTTGGTTATTCGATGGCAGTATTAAGTAGTGCTCTACTGCCTAATTACGCCTTAGCAGAGCAAGTATCCTTTAACGACCCAGACATAAAAGCCAGCTATAAAACCTTCGACTCCTTTAAAGGGCATGGCGAGGGTAAAGGCTATTTAGTCGAACCGACAAATTTAACCTCTAAGCGCCCTATTGTACTCGTTATTCACGAAAATCGTGGGCTTAATCCTTATATTAAAGATGTCGCTCGCCGCCTTGCCAAAGCAGGATTTATTGCGTTTGCCCCAGATGCGTTGCACCCGTTAGGTGGCTACCCTGGTAACGATGATGAAGGCCGCGCAATGCAGCGTTCAATGGATAAAGAAAAAATTCAGCAAGACTTTGTCGCCGCAGCAGAGTACTTAAAACAACACCCAAACAGCAATGGCAAACTTGGCGCTGTGGGCTTTTGCTTTGGGGGTTATATGGTGAATTACTTAGCCGCCGTCGATAGCACGTTAATTAATGCAGGCGTGCCTTACTATGGTACTCCCGCGGTTAAAGAGCTTAGAAAAAACATCAAAGCACCGTTATTGGTACATTTAGCTGAATTCGATACACGTGTGAATGAGACTTGGCCAGATTATGAGGCTGATTTAAAAGCTCACCAAGTCCCCTACACGATGCATATGTACGAGAAGGCAAACCATGGTTTTCATAACGATTCAACATCACGCTATGATGAAAAGCAGGCAGAGCTTTCTTGGCAACGCACACTCGCATTTTTTAACGAGCAATTGATTTAAGCGGAGCAATTACATACACTCTCGAAAAAATTTAAAGGCTAATAAGTACATGGAATCAGAGGTTCGTTATCGCTTTGACTCTCAACAAACCGCTAACCGCTTTTTAAATAAACTCAGACACTGGTCTGTGGCTAATGTTAAAGCCAGCCTATGCCAAGGCGGTTTTGGCGTGAAGATTCGCTATGAAGCGGATAACTCAGGGTTTGATTATACCTTAGCCGAGCTTGATGACTTGGCCATGCAACACGAAGGCATAGAGTTTTAATTTTCAGCATTAAAAAACGGCTAACCTAGGTTAGCCGTTTTGATAAATAGAGGGTTTCTTTTTACAGATCAAAACTGCGCGAAATAGACGCGACGATACGCTCATCGGCAGTATCCCAGTCTAGACTGGTGTTTTCACCTGCAAGCTCAAAGTCAAAACCTGCAAAACTAGTTTGGTACGCCAAACGATAATGGTTATAAGATTTATCGTTGCCATCCCACGCAAATTTATTACCATCTAACGAGTTAGAAATATCAAAGCTTGCGCGTATCGCATGATTCGGCGCAATTTCAACCGTGTGGGCAATCATAGAAATCACATGGCCTGCATCGGTACCAAAATAATCCCATGCATACCAAAAGTTCAACTCTGTGAAACCTAAGCTGTTGGTATAACCAAATTTAGCGTAGGTTTCAAAGTAGTTACCATCGCTAGAATAATCTTCACCGTGGTACGAGTAATATGCAATACCATAATCAACACTGAGGGCCTCATTGAGCTCAACAAAATGACCTAAGTAAGCATCCCATTCAATGTCAGTGCCTTCACCAAAATCAACATTTGAGGCCCACGTACCGACATACATGCCTGAATCTGCAAAGGCATAATCTAGGCTGCCCTGAATGGCAGGGTCGTTCATCGTTTGACTAACACCGTTAAAGGTATAGTCAGATGCAAGTGTAACGGTGGTAGATAAGTCAGCCATCGCTGATGTCGAAAGTAGTGCCAATGGCAACGCTGTTGCTAATACTGTTTGTCTTGTTGTCATGTTGGTTTCCCTTAGCTAACTGTTTCTATTTTTGTAAAATCTAATTTGTTGTCTTTAGGCGAGCCTTCGATGTTTTTCACGGTTTTATATTTGCTGTAGCCAATAAACACGGCGCAGCCGAAAAATAACGCGATAACTAACGCACCAACCCATTGGATCTGTAAAAAGTCGAACTTAAACAGCAGAGTCAGTAATGAAAGCGCAACCACATTTAAGGCAATATAATTAAGTTTGCCTAAACGCTTCACCGTTAAGTTTAGATTATCTGTGTATAAACGGATCAAAGAATCGAGTGAGTTAATCACAAACACCACACCAACAAATACCATCGCTATGTTTTTAAGGCCCGCAGTGGCAATACCCGCTTCGTGGTACTGGTATAAAACACTAAACCAAATAGCAATAGGAATAGACGGAAAAATTAACATGGCTGCCAGCACGTGATAAGTTTTTAACCCGCCCACAAAACGCGACGTAAATTGACCAATCATTATGCTCCACGCAAACCACCAAAATAGATAAAAAGCATGGTAATCATTTAGGGGTAATACAAACTCATCGATGTTGCCAAAATAGCCACCTATGAGGGTTAAGTTATCGACAAACGCAGATGTTTGCGCTTCTGAGCCAACAAATGCACCGACCCACATAAACGCAATTAATGCGATAAATAACCACGTTGTAGAAATACTTAAAAAGCGGACATATTTAATGTCAGTACTTGAGTACACCGCAAAACAGATTGCTGCAAACACCAGTAAGTAGAAAGTCGGAATAATTGACTCACCATCACCTAATGAAGGTAAATACCACGGTAAGTTCGACAGTAGTAAAAATGCAGTAAATGCGCATGTACCAATAATAACGATGTTATTAATTAGTTTTACCCAAGCGATTTCAAAAAACTTCACTTTGGGTTCTATTACACAGAAATAAAAGCACGTAAGGAAATAAAATCCCCAGATCAAGAAGCCCCAAAAACCAAACTCAATGGCTAATGGATTGGCAAACGCATACTCTGGGCTTGCTTTTATGTCTGCATAACCTGCAAACTCTGTCAGTGGAAACATAATCAAGCCAACGTCTAGGCCTGATGTAAATAAAATTGCTATGAACGTAAATGTTCTCACCGGTGTGACACCTACACACCTTACAGTACCCCATTTAAATAAAATAACCGCAATTGCTAATAGGGTAAAAATGATGCCAGCACTAAGCCATAAGGTCATAGTTACCCCCCCAAAATAAGTAATAATACTTCATTGTTTCTCCCATTTTTTTCCCTCGCATTAACGCATCACAAACAACTTATGATGCGCGCCACTGCAAGCCCCACAGCCGACACTGCGGGTGGCCTTATTAAATCTCCGAACTACGCTGCGTTGATTGCCATTGTTTTTCCATAGCAACATCTGCGCTTGATGCCGTTAATAAAGGCTTACCTAAAATTAGATCTGCCGCTTTTTCTGCCACCATAATGGTAGGCGCATTTAAATTTCCGTTTGGAACGGTTGGGAAGATAGACGAATCTACAACCCTTAAACCTTCAATGCCGTGTACTTGAGTTTGCGAGTTAACGACTGCCATCTCGTCTTCACCCATCTTGCACGAACACGAAGGATGATAAGCACTTTCGACCGCTTGACGAACAAATGCATCGATTTCTTCGTCGCTTTGCACATTTTTACCCGGTTGAATTTCATCATCGCGATACGCGTCAAAAGCGTTTTGTTCAATGATTTCACGGGTTAATCGAACACAAGCTCTAAAGCCTTCAATGTCATCTTTGTGTTGTAAATAATTAAATTGTATTTTAGGTGCAACCCTAGGATCAGCCGACTTAATCGTCACCTCACCACGGCTTTTAGGTTTGTTATGACCAACATGCACTTGGAAGCCATGCCCATCAAAGGCACTTTTACCATCGTAGCGAATCGCTGCTGGTAAAAAGTGATATTGAATATCTGGCCATTCGACACCGGGTTTTGAGCGAATAAACGCACACGATTCAAAGTGGTTCGTCGCCCCTAAACCTGAGCGGTTTAATAACCAACGCGCACCAATGAGTCCTTTCGAAATAAGCCCTAACTTGCCATTTAAAGTAATTGGCTGCTTACACTTATATTGAAAGTAAAACTCCAAATGATCTTGTAAGTTTTTGCCCACACCTGGTAAGTGGTGTTTAACCTCTACACCCGCTTTAGCGAGTGCCTCTTTATCGCCAATGCCAGACAACTGAAGAATATGCGGCGAGCCAATTGGACCGGCACTTAAAATAACGTCTTTTGTGGCAAACGCTTGCTGTTTAGTACCCGATAAAGAAAATTCAACACCGGTTGCTTTTTTACCTTCAAGCAATACTTTTTCAGCTAATGCGCCGGTTACCACGGTTAAGTTTTTACGTGACTTAACGGGGTCTAAATACTCACGACTTGCCGAACTGCGCACACCATTTTTCACAGTCATGTGCATTGGCCCAAAACCTTCTTGCTGTGCACCGTTATAATCATCGGTGTGAGCATACCCTGCTTGTTGGCCCGCTTTGATAAACGCTTTGTATAAAGGGTTCGCCATTTCATTACCGTTATTAACCCCTAATGGGCCGTTATCACCACGGTAACTATCTCCCCCTAAATAAAACGATTCAGCGCGTTTAAAGTAAGGCAAACAGGCTTGGTAATCCCAACCTTCAGCGCCATGCTGCTGCCACTCATCAAAATCTTTTGCATGGCCTCGGACATACACCATGCCGTTAATAGATGACGAACCACCTAGTACTTTCCCGCGAGGACAGTGCATTTGGCGGTTATCTAAATAAGGCTCTGGCTCAGTGTGAAACTGCCATGCATATTTATCAGTATTCATTGGAATTGACAGCGCTGTAGGCATCTTAATAAAGATGCTTTTATCGCTACCACCCGTTTCAAGTAATAACACCTTGTTTGAAGGGTCTGCTGATAGTCGGTTAGCCAACACGCAGCCTGCTGAGCCTGCACCGACTATGATGTAATCATAGTTCTGTGTACTCATTAAAATGGACTCTCTATATTGCTCATACCCACGTAAATCGATTTTGTTTGGGTGTAGTGATCAAGTGTTTCAATGCCGTTTTCGCGACCAATTCCCGATTGCTTATAACCGCCTACAGGCATTTCTGCTGGTGAGTTACCATAGCTATTAATCCAACAAATACCCGCTTGTAATTGGTGAATAACACGGTGGGCACGTTGGATATCTTTCGTAAACACGCCCGCAGCTAAACCGAGGTGAGTATCGTTCGCACGGCGAATCACATCGTCTTCGTCATCAAAGACTAATACGCTCATTACCGGACCAAAGATTTCTTCTTTAACAATGGTCATGTCGTCTTTACAATCAACGAAAATGGTCGGTTCTACAAAATAGCCGTTCGGTGCTGAGGCAGGTGATAAAGCCTTACCACCGGTTAATAACGTCGCCCCTTCTGAAATACCTTTATCGATATAGCTAAGCACCAACTCTTGGTGTTTTTTAGAGATCAGCGCCCCTAAATTCACCTCAGGATCCATTGGGTCGCCAGCAATAATATTTTGCTCAGTGCGTGTTTTCAGCTCATCAATAAACTGCTGATACACATTTTTGTGCACATAAATTCGTGTACAGTTAGTACAAACTTCGCCTTGAGTATAAAAGTTACCTAGCATTGCGGCACTTACCGCTTGTGAAACATCGGCATCATCAAACACTAACAGCGGTGACTTACCGCCAAGCTCCATGGTCAAGTCTTTTAGTGAACCCGCAGCACTTGCCATCACTTTTTTACCTGTGCCTACTTCACCCGTAAACGACACTTTTTCGATGTCTGGGTTTGCTGTTAGCCATTGACCTACTTCACCAGCCCCTTGTACAACGTTGAATACACCTGCTGGTACACCTGCTTCGATAAATATTTCAGCAAGTTTAATGGCACCCAGTGGGGTTTCTTCTGATGGTTTAAAAATCACCGCATTACCTGCAGCGAGTGCGGGGCCTGATTTCCAACACGCAATTTGCAGTGGGTAGTTCCATGCGCCAATGCCCGCACAAATACCTAAAGGTTCTTTACGCGTGTAATAAAAGTCATTACCGACCATTTGCTGCTGACCTACTTGAGCAGGCGCAAGGCCAGCAAAATACTCAATCACGTCTGCGCCAGTTTCTACATCAACACACTCAGCTTCTTGCCATGGTTTACCCGTATCAAGCACTTCAACTTTTGCTAGTTCATCATTACGTTCACGCAAAATAGACACCGCTTTTAATAAAATGCGACTACGCTCAATCGGGGTCATTGCAGACCAAGCAGCAAAGCCTTGCTTCGCACTTTCAATAGCGGCGTTTTGAATAAACTCATCGGCCACTTCAACGTGATAAATCACCTCGTCTGTCGCTGGGTTCTTTACCGCAAAGGTATCGCCACTTTGATTCTTCAAAAAGTGGCCATTTATAAAATTTTCGTAAACAGGTGTGGTCATTTTAGGCTCCATACTGTTTTATTAGTGAACGAATGTAGTCTTTTACTAATTGCTCACAATGTTCAAATTGATCTTGGTCTGACTTACTTAATACGGCTCTTAACCATAAACCATCGATCATGGCTGCACTTAACTCAGCAGCTAAATTAGCATCGCTATCGCTCATTAACTGTTTGAATGAGCTCAATAAATTACTAAACAAACGTTTACTATTAACGTTTTGTAAGCGATGCAATTGAGCGTCGTGCATTGAATGCGCCCAAAAGCTCAACCAGGTTTTGGTGTTATTGCTTTGCTGCTGAGTACGCGAAAAGTTTGCTTCAACGATAAACATCAGTCGTTGCTCAGGGCTGGTTTGTTGCGTTACTCGATTCAATAAAGCACTCTTTAAGCTCGACAATAAATAACGCACAGTGGCTTCAATCAAGCCCTGCTTACCACCAAAATAATGACTGATAATGCCCGACGATAAGCCGGCCTTTTTACTAATGCTATTTATGGTGGTGCCTTGCAAACCAAGCTCTGCAACCGACTCAATTGTGGCGTCAATTAACTGCTGACGGCGAACAGGTTCCATTCCAACTTTCGGCATAATTTTTTATTGATTGAACGTTCAATTAAAATAAATGGTAAGGTAATCAATTTGCCAATTCAAGGTTGACAAATTGTAAACACCCGAAAACCGACCCACTAAAGTTTAGCTAAGCCTCTGTTATTCAGTTTATTATTCGAGATATAAAAAAGTTTTAAATTTATGCAAAATAAAGTCTAAAAAGTATGAATTTAGGCAAATAAGTAGGAAACGGAGGTTATTTTTTGCGGGCTGTTTTTTTAAAAAAGCGCTTATTCAAGCGCTCACGATACGTTAAAAGTACAGCTAAGATCATTCATGGTATTTTCGAATAACGGCTATCTTGCCATTTTCTATTTCGAGTACATCCATGATGGTTTGCGTGTACTCAATGGCTTGCTGATTTTGCGGGTGGATACCTTTTGCGTGATGGGTGTAACGCAACGCAATGGCTGAGTCATTAAAAATGAAGGTATCTAGTAAGTTGGCTTGATATTCAGTGTGTGCACCAAGGTAAAAAGTCATCCCTTTGCGCATCATCGCTTTACCATCTGGCTCTCTTGAATCATCAGTTTGATAAGGTAAATGTTGGTTTGCTACATCGTCTGTTAATAAAGCTAAAAAGGCCTCTAATTCTTTTTTAGTGGCGTTAGGCGCTTGCGTTGCGACCATGGTATTAAAGTATTGCTGTGCCAGCACTGCGAGCTCCGGGTTAGCTTGCTTTGCTTGGCTGCTAAATGCGCTAAGCAGGCAAATAGCTAAAAAATAAAGATGCTTCATTGTTATTCCTTGTTCGTTATTCTATTAATCTTAAACCTAAAATAACGACAAAGACTGTAATTAGCAATTACTTAGTAAAGACACTGCGGCTGAGTATTAAAATAACCACATTATATTTAAAGCATTTAAAACAGTAAGCTCGTCAACCAATAGCTCAGCACGATAAAACTGATGTTGGCGAGCGCCCTTACCCACCAGGGGGCAAAGCTAAACTGTAATTGACTAAATTGAGTAATAAGCACCACCACAGCCATGACACTAAACCAGGGAGTAAAAAAGAACACCGGTTTTAACTTTACTATACTCACCACTAAATCATGTAAAGCGCCGCTAACGGCAAAGGTTACCAGTACAGCACACCAAACTGGCAGCACCTCATTACTGGGTTTCATCACGTAGCGCGATAAGTAGTAGCTCCAAATGGGATTCCAATAACGCCAAAATAAATAAAACGAACTTGCACCTAACGAACGACTCAGCATATTACGCATCGAGTCTTTATGCCCCAGCGGCACACCGGTGCGTTTTTTAACGTATTGAGCAAGGGTTATAGGCGTAGACACTGGCATTCTCTTTTGCTATTGACCTTATCAGACTACTAAAGAGACAGTAAAAACGAAACCTATACAATGCAGGAAATTGTAACGGGTTATGACCGTGGCAAACTTAATTAGATGGGTCACTATAAAGCCCGGCTACTCGCTTGGCTTGCTATTTACTTTACATTTTACTTTTTACTTTATTTGTTGCTTGGCTCGTGGCTGGGTTGTCTGGCCAAAAGTGTTTTGGGTAACGCCCTTTCATCTCTTTTTGTACGTCGCGGTAACTGGTTTGCCAAAAATTCGCTAAATCTTGAGTAAGCTGCAGAGGCCGTTTTGCAGGTGATAAAAGCTCCATTAATAACGGTAACTTACCTTGTGCAAGCAAAGGTGTGCTGGTCATGCCATACACTTCTTGCATACGCACACTCAGCTTTGCAGGGCCATCGAGCTGGTAGGTAATTCTTACATTAGAGCCACTTGGCACAGTTAAACGCAATGGCAGTAACTCATTTAATGCACTTTGTTGTTGCCAATCAAAACAATTTTTTAGTGCTTCGCCGTAATTAAACTTTTTTAACTGCTCAAGATTTTTAATATCACTCAGGTAAGGCGCTAACCATTGGCTATGTGCACGTAGTTCATCTCGATTAATGGTCGGGAATGACTCTGGCAACAGCGTGCTTGCCAAACTCATACGAGTGAGTAACTGTTCATTGTCAGTTTGCTCATTAAATAACTGAAAACCATGCTTGCTAAATAAGTTTAACCACGCCTGAGTGCGCTGAGCTTTATCAAGCGGCTGTTTACTTGGCTGACTTGATACTGTGATAGCCCCTAGTTTTACTTCATCTTGATGGATGAAACGTCCTGTTTTTTCGTCGTATTCACATCGCGTCTGCGATGTGAATAAATGGCCGAGTTCATCTTCAAGTTCACTGGGCACAAACGCCACGCCAGCAAATACGCGACTCCCTTTATGGCCGCCCATGCTGGCAATGGCAATGTAGTCATCGTTATGCCAAAACTCTTCACTTAAATCAGCACCTGCGCCATTGGCAAGTAAGTAACCATTACCGCGTTTTTTCGCCAATCGATCAGGAAATGCAAACGCCACCAGCAAGGCAAGGTATTGCGTTTTAAGCTCAAAGGCTGCTTTCAATTGCAAACGTGATAACCAATAGTTTAATTGCTGTTTAAACACGGGATGCGGCTTTGTATGCTGGCTATGCAGCGCCAAATTAAGATCTGCAGGCATCGTTATGCGGCTTTCGAGTAAGGCGATTAAATACGCCGCTAGCTCATATATACCTGGCATCGTTACTTGTAATTTTTGTGCTTTAATCAGCATATGTGACAACCGAATATCGGCACCAAAGCTGAGCATTTGACTGCCAAGCGGTGTCAGCTTGTCATTTTCATCTATGGCTTCCAGCATTTTCAACAGCGCTGTTGCTTGCTTAATTTGTTGCTTGCTTGGTACATCAAGCAGGCTTAGCTCTTCAAGTGAAGCGCCCCATTGCTTTGCCTCAAGTAATAACTGGCTAATATCACTGGTGAGAATGTCTGGTGCGTCGTGATTATTGCGACGCTCAAAGGTTTGCTTACTCCCTAAGCGATACACCACGCCCGGTTCAATACGCCCTGCGCGACCGGCTCGCTGCACCGCCGATGAGCGCGAAATATTTTGCGTTATAAGCTCTGTAACACCGGTTTTTAAATTAAAGCTGGCTGCACGGCGCTTACCACTGTCAATTACAATACGTATACCTT
Source organism: Pseudoalteromonas lipolytica (assembly GCF_900116435.1). Classification (GTDB taxonomy): domain Bacteria; phylum Pseudomonadota; class Gammaproteobacteria; order Enterobacterales; family Alteromonadaceae; genus Pseudoalteromonas; species Pseudoalteromonas lipolytica. The sequence goes on from NZ_FPAZ01000007.1 coordinate 186,503, forward strand.
CGATGGTTAAACTGGTTTCAGCTACATTGGTGGTCAACACAACTTTACGCTTCCCTTTCGTTGCAGGGGCGATTGCAGCTTGTTGTTCTGCTTTGTTTTGTTCACCAAATAAAGTAAACACCTCGCACTGATCTGCAAGGTCGCTTAGTGCTTGCTGCACCCGTAATATTTCGCGCTGTCCGGGTAAAAAAACTAATGCGCTGCCAGCTTGCTCATTGAGCGCTTGTTTAATAATTGCGGGTATATCATCGAGCCATCGGCTTTCGTCTTTGAGTGGAATATACACTTCATCAATCGGGTAACTTCGCCCTTCAGAGGATATTATTGGGCAGTCAAAAAACTCACTGTACCGCTCACCGTCTAAGGTGGCCGACATCAGTAATATTGTTAAGTCGTCTCTCAATGCCGCTTGCGTTTCAAGGGCAAAGGCAAGCGCGGTATCTGCAGCAATTGAACGCTCATGAAACTCATCAAAAATAAGTAAATCAACGCCACTTAGCTCAGGATCGTTTTGCAGCATACGGGTCAGCATACCTTCGGTGACAATCTCAAGCCGAGTGGCGGGGCTCACTTTTGACTCCCCTCGAATACGCAAACCGACACTTTCACCGACTTTTTCGTTTTGTTGGCTCGCCAAATACTGGGCAATATTACGTGCAGCCAGACGTCTTGGCTCTAACATGACAATGTGTTTAAAGTGCCCTTCACGCATTAATGTGAGTGGCAGCCATGTTGATTTACCTGCGCCCGGTGGTGCTTGTAATAAGGCCATAGGGTTATTTTTTATTGTTGTTAGCAGGGATTGATAAATATCTTCAACTGGCAGCACGTCTGGCATCTCTTACTTTCTTTTTGCCCATTGTATCAAAAAACGATGAACAGCCTCTCATTGAATGAAAGAATTACAAGGTTTTCCTTAAAACCCAGTACAAATTGCAGGCATGTAACACTCTATGTCTAATCATAATAATAAAAACGATGTAATTCAGTTGGTTATATATAAACCATGAATGGCATAACGATTGCTCTTATTAAAGTGAATGTTTAACAAAGTAAGGAGATTATGATGAACAGCGATCGTTTAGAAGGCAATTGGAAAGAGTTAAAAGGTAAAGCACAACGTAAATGGGGTGAACTTACCGATGGCGATTTAGATAAAATTGAAGGTAGCCGTAAAGAGCTTGTTGGTAAAATCCAACAAAAATACGGCAAATCGAAAGAAGAAGCTGAGAGCGAAGTTAGTGACTTTGAAAATAGTCACTAATTTTGCACATAAAAAGACCCCCAGTAATTGGAATGTCCAACTATTGGGGGTCACTTCATTTTGGCGGTTTTTTATTACCTAAGCAGGTGAATGTGTTTCACTATCTAGCTCAGCAACGGTTTGGTTTTTACCGTGTGATTTAGCAAGGTATAAACACTTATCTGCCACACTTAAACAGTGATCAATGCTCTCGTTAGAAGCCCGCTGATGAAGCCCTATGCTCAGCGTCACTTTAAAATTATGAACCCCTTGTTGAAATGCATGTTGCGCCAATTGCTGGTGAATGTTTTCAGCTAATTGTCTTGCTCTACGCTCATGTCCTTGCGGGGTCACAATAAGGAACTCTTCTCCGCCCCAGCGAGCAACAATGTCTTCTTCGCTACTCACACTTTTGAGGATTGAAGCAATGAAAGTGAGCACATCATCACCAATTTGATGACCATAGGTGTCATTCACTTGTTTAAAGTTATCTACATCAATCAACAAAAAGACAGCCCCTTCGTTAAAACGCGCATCTTGCAAGCATTCCGTAGCATAACGGCGATTAAACAAATCGGTCATGGCATCAATACGGGCTAATTTTTGATTTATTTTTAGTTGCTCAATAAGCTCTCGACTGTACTTATTACGGTAATACTCGTAGAAACCACCAAGAATACAAAGAATCGAAAAACACAGCATGACACGGGTCGTAAAATAATGATTCGGATAGCTGTAATACCCAAGCTTATCGGTGAAGTAAAACAGCACTGAAATCACAATAGCCAGTATGATTAAGTCTAATGCGCCGCGTTTTAAACCTCGTATAAAAAAGGTAACAGGCGATACAATAAATAACCACAAAGGCCCAGTTCCATTATTACCACCAGACACTATCAAAAAGCACATCATCGAGTACAAGGCATAAAGCATTAACACAGCAATAGTTCGGTCGCGATTTTTAAGGACAAAGGGCGATACAAAAACAAAGCCGCCAATAACCAGTAAAAAACTGAGCGTTATGTAGCCATCTTGGTAACTTGTAACCGACATTACAAAAGAAGTAATGGCACCAATAAATGCAAATACGCGTAAAAATAGCGCTTTATCTTTGTCACTTGCGCTGCTTGAATCAATCACACCTTTACCCTAATTTCCTTGCTTTACACTAATAACTTTAACACAAATATTTAAATTTGAAGGATATTGGCCTCATTTCACATGCTAAATGCTGATTAAAAGGAAGAAAGTATGATTTTAAAGCGCGTTTTAACGGAGGTAGAAATGCAATTTACCTTAAATAAAAACAAAAAAGCACCGTAAGTTAAGTACTTACGGTGATTTTGAATAGCACGTTATTGCTTTTTACTCTGGCTCATAGCCTAAATTAGGCGATAACCAGCGCTCTGCTTCTTCAAGCGTCATGTTGGTGCGCTTAGCGTAGTCTTCAACCTGATCTTTTTGAATCTGCGCCACGGCATAGTATTTAGAATCCGGGTGAGAAAAATACCAACCAGACACCGCCGCTCCCGGCCACATTGCGTAAGAGCTCGTCAACTTCATACCTATGCGATTTTCAGTATCGAGTAGCTGCCAGATTTTCTTTTTCTCTGTGTGCTCAGGGCACGCAGGGTAACCCGGTGCGGGACGAATACCTTGGTAATTTTCGCGAATAAGCTCATCATTCGATAAGTTTTCATCGCTTGCATAGCCCCAATACTCTTTACGTACCTGCTCATGCAAATATTCCGCAAAAGCCTCTGCTAAACGGTCTGCAACGGCTTTAACCATAATTTTGTTATAGTCATCTTGTTTCGCATCGAAGGCATCAGCAAGGTCGTCTTCTTCAAGCCCTCCCGTTACGGCAAAGGCACCAAAGTAGTCGGGGGTTCCTTTGGGTGCGATGTAATCCGCTAAACAATAATTCGCAAAATCGGTTTTTTCTGTTTGCTGACGCAGATGGCACGAGGTTGTTAACACGTCTGTACGCGTTTCATCGGTGTAAATTTCAATGTCATCACCCACTCGGTTTGCCGGGAATAAACCTATCACGCCCAGTGGTTGAAGCGCACCTGACTGCTCTAAATCGTCGAGCATCGCATTGGCATCAGCAAATAAGCTTTGCGCTTGCTCACCCACAATTTCATCGTTAAGAATACGCGGATACTTCCCTGCGATTGACCATGTCATGAAATACGGTGTCCAATCGATGTACTGTCTTAACGTGGCAATCGAGACATTTTTAAACTCTGTCACTCCGAGCTTTTTAGGCACGGGTGGGGTGTAGTTATCCCAGTCAAGTTGTGCGGCATTATCGCGAGCACGTTGAATGGTGACAGGCTTCGAGCGTGGTTTTTTACGCGATTGCTGTTCACGTACTTTTTCGTACTCCGCTTTGGTTTTTTCTAAAAACGCAGGTTTTAACTCTTTAGACAATAGGTTAGAGACCACACCAACAGCACGACTGGCATTATTTACATACACCACACCTTTATCGTACTGTGGCTCAATTTTCACTGCGGTATGGGCTTTCGAAGTAGTAGCACCCCCTATTAATAAGGGTAAGTCGAAACCACGACGGGTCATTTCTTTAGCAACATGCACCATTTCATCTAATGACGGCGTAATAAGGCCTGATAAACCGATGATATCGGCTTTTTCGTCAATCGCGGTTTGTAGAATTTTTTCCGCAGGCACCATCACACCTAAATCGATCACGTCGTAGTTATTACATTGCAGTACTACGCCAACAATGTTTTTACCAATGTCGTGTACATCGCCTTTAACGGTCGCCATAACCACTTTTCCGTTCGTGGCACCTTCTTCTTTTTCTGCTTCGATAAAGGGGTCTAGGTAAGCCACTGCGCGTTTCATTACGCGCGCCGATTTAACCACCTGCGGTAAGAACATTTTACCTGCACCAAATAAATCACCCACCACATTCATGCCATCCATCAGCGGGCCTTCAATCACATGAATAGGCTTATCAGCTGCAGCTCGGCACTCTTCAGTGTCTTCGTCGATATACTCAGTAATGCCTTTTACAAGCGCATGTTCTAGGCGCTTTTCAACGGGCCATGTACGCCACTCTAAATCTTCAACTCGCTCAGCTTGCGCCATCCCTGAGTATTTTGGAGCCAGCTCTACAAGGCGCTCACCCGCACCGGGGTCGGTATTCAGTATAACGTCTTCAACGGCTTTTCTAAGCTCAGCCGGAATATCATCATACACAGCCAACTGGCCTGCATTCACAATCCCCATATCCATGCCCGCTTTAATGGCATGGTATAAAAATACTGAGTGGATCGCTTCACGTACGGGGTTGTTACCACGAAACGAGAACGACACGTTTGACACCCCGCCCGACACTTTACAGTACGGTAGGTTTTGCTTTATTCGGCGCGTGCCTTCAATAAATTCAACAGCATAGTTGTCGTGCTCTTCAATCCCAGTTGCTACTGCAAATATATTCGGATCGAAGATAATGTCTTCTGGTGGAAAACCAATCTCGTCCACTAGAATACGGTAACTCCGCTCACAAATTTCAAATTTACGATCTGCGGTTTCTGCTTGTCCGTCGGTGTCAAACGCCATGACGACTGCGGCAGCACCAAAACGTTTAATTAACTTTGCCTGACGAATAAAGGGCTCTTCACCTTCTTTCAGTGAAATTGAGTTTACAATCGCCTTGCCTTGAATACATTTTAAGCCGGCTTCAATGACTTCCCATTTTGATGAGTCGATCATGATCGGTACTTTAGAAATATCTGGCTCAGAGGCAATCAAGTTCAGAAACTTCACCATCGCGGCTTTTGAATCCAACATGGCTTCATCCATGTTGATATCAATGATCTGTGCACCATTTTCGACTTGTTCACGGGCAACATTAAGGGCGGTTTCGTAATCTTCTTCCATGATCAATCGCTTGAACATGGCTGAACCGGTCACATTGGTACGTTCGCCGACGTTAGTAAATACTGCTATTTGTTGTGTCATTTCGGCTACCTTAGTTTAAGTTACACGCTTCAAGGCCCGATAAGCGCATACGCACTTCAAGCTCAGGCAATGGACGAGGCTTAACTCCTGCAAGGCCTTTGGCAAAGGCTTTAATGTGTGCAGGGGTTGTACCACAGCAACCACCAACAATATTAATAAAGCCTGACTTGCCCCAATCGATTATTTCTTCTGCCATTTCAGGTGCTTCTAAATCGTACTCACCAAACTCATTGGGTAAACCTGCATTAGGGTGAACCGAGGTAAAAGTTTCACAAACGCGTGATAACTCTTCGACATATTGGCGTAATAAATCCGGACCCAGTGCGCAGTTAAGACCAATAGATAACGGCTTAATATGACGAATCGAATTATAAAAAGCTTCGGTCGTTTGCCCCGATAAAGTTCGCCCTGAGGCATCAGTAATGGTGCCTGAGATCATGACAGGCAACGTGCGCCCTGCTTGCTCAAAGGCTTCTTCTACCGCGAACGAGGCCGCTTTTGCATTTAAGGTATCGAATATGGTCTCGATTAAGATTAAATCAACTCCCCCTTCCATCAGTGCCAAGGTTGATTCAACGTATGCTGTCACCAACTTATCAAAGCTAATGTTACGATAACCGGGGTCATTGACATCAGGCGAAATAGAACAAGTTTTTGACGTTGGCCCTAATACCCCCGCCACATAACGAGGTTTACTTGGATCTTTTGCTTCAAATTCATCGCAGACACTTCGAGCAAGCTTGGCTGATTCTAGGTTGATCTCACGGCTTAAATTCGCCATGTCGTAATCTTCCATCGAAATAGTGGTGGCATTAAACGTATTGGTTTCGATAATGTCGGCACCTGCATTAAGGTATGCGCGGTGAATATCAGCAATAATCTTTGGCTGAGTAAGGCTTAATAAATCATTATTGCCTTTTATAAGGACATGCCAGTCTTTAAAACGCTCACCGCGATAGTCTTGTTCTTCTAATTTATGTTCTTGGATCATGGTGCCCATCGCGCCATCGAGGATCAAAATTCGCTGCTTGAGCGCCTCGGTTAATTGTTCGCGTTTATTCACTGCATTACTCGGCATAGTTGTTAGTCCTTACGTCTTGGCTAACTAGGTTAATATCATACGGTGTTGTTTGGTACACGTAGTAGTTTAACCAATTCGAAAACAATAAAAAGGCGTGACTTTGCCATGTTTTCGACGGTTCGTTATCTGGGTTATCGTCAGGGAAATAGTTTTCTGGTTTTGGCGCGTCGTCTGACTTTTCGCAGTCGCGTAAATATTCCCCTTTTAATGTATGCGCATCATACTCAGGATGGCCCGTTATATATACTTGGCTGCCTGATTTATTCTTAATTAAATACGCCCCAACACGCTCAGACCCTGCTAATACTACTAAATCATCACAGCTGTTAATTTTTTCAATATCAATGTGGCCATAGCGCGAGTGCGGAACTAAAAAGGTATCATCAAAACCGCGCGTTAACGCGGCATGCTCAAAATAACTTTTGTGCGTAAACACGCCACTGAGCTTATTAGGCATTAACTCTCGTTTTAAACCATAGTGATGATAAAGCCCTGCGTGAGCCGCCCAACATGAAAATAATGTTGACGTAACGTGGTGCTCAGCCCAGTCTAAAATCACTTTTAACTCATCCCAGTAAGCAACATCGTCATACTCTAAATGTGCAAGCGGCGCGCCTGTGATGATCATGGCATCGTAGTTATTGTCTTTTACTTCAGAAAAATAACGATAAAACGTATCGAGGTGTTGCTCTGAGGTACTGCTACTTCGGTGTGTGTCTAAACGCAGCAGCTCAACATTCACTTGCAACGGTGAATTAGCCAACAACCGAATAAACTGCACTTCGGTTTCCACTTTATTCGGCATTAAGTTTAAGATGGCCAAACGCATTGGACGAATTTCTTGCGTTTTCGCACGACTTTTAGGCATTACAAATACGTTCTCTTGACGTAATTTTACAATTGCGGGCAATTCATCTTTGACTGTAATGGGCATAGTGGGCTCCGAGCATACTTATTAGACTGCTAATTATGAACGGATAGTTAGAAATTTCAACCTCTAGATGTTTAGATGTCCAAATGATTTTTTTATTTGTGCTAAAGCAATCTCTTAGGAAGCCAGTTTCGTTGATGCGCAGGCCCTTAAATTGCCAAAAGCAGTGCCTCTACGAATGACGGTTGTGTTTAATCACGATAAAAGAGCAAGCATCTCAAAAAGTGGCTTGTTACTGTGTTTAAGCCAACACCGCTGTAAAAATGACTTTTAAGCCTTTGTGCAATGCTTATAAGGCGCTTACTCTGCATTTATGCTCCTTAAATGCATGCGCTATTTTTGCAAAGCAGTGCCATGATATTAAGCCCCTGATAAACGCTGAATTCTGTATTTTGAGGTGGTTTGGGTATACAATAGTGGCTGTTAATTTTTCTTATAAATTGAAGGCTCTTTTCATGGTGTTACCAGATAAGTTTATATTCTCGATGAGTCGAGTTTCTAAAGTTGTGCCGCCTAAGCGCACTATCTTAAAAGATATCTCTTTACACTTTTTCCCGGGCGCAAAAATTGGTGTGCTTGGTCTAAATGGCGCAGGTAAATCGACGTTACTTCGCATTATGGCAGGTGTTGACCAAGACTTTGAAGGTGAAGCTCGTCCACAACCTGGCACAAAAATAGGTTACTTACCGCAAGAGCCTGTTTTAGACGAAAACAAAACAGTACGCGAAACCGTTGAAGAAGCCGTAAGCGAAGTTAAAAATGCGCTAAACCGTCTTGATGAAGTATACAACGAGTATGCTATGGAAGATGCTGACTTTGATGCACTTGCAAAAGAGCAAGGCGAGCTTGAAGCAATTATCCAAGCACACGACGGTCACAATATCGATAACGTATTAGAGCGCGCAGCAGATGCTCTTCGTTTACCACCGTGGGATGCTAAAATTGAACACCTTTCGGGTGGTGAGCGTCGCCGTGTTGCCATCTGTCGTTTACTGCTTGAAAAACCAGACATGCTGATTCTTGACGAACCAACCAACCACTTAGACGCAGAGTCTGTGGCATGGTTAGAGCGTTTCTTACACGACTACGAAGGTACTGTGGTCGCTGTAACCCACGACCGTTACTTCTTAGATAACGTTGCTGGGTGGATTTTAGAACTTGACCGTGGTGAAGGTATTCCGTGGGAAGGTAACTACTCATCATGGCTTGAGCAAAAAGATTTACGTTTACAACAAGAACAAAAATCTGAAAAAGCTCGTCAAAAATCAATTGCACAAGAACTTGAATGGGTTCGTTCAAACCCGAAAGGCCGTCAAGCTAAGTCTAAAGCGCGTATGGCACAGTTCTCTGAGCTACAACAGAACGATTACCAAAAACGTAACGAAACGAATGAGCTATTCATTCCACCGGGTCCACGCTTAGGCGACCAAGTTATTGAAGTAAAAGGTCTTAAGAAGAGCTTTGGCGATCGTGTTTTAATCGACGACTTAAACTTTGCTATGCCAAAAGGTGCAATCGTAGGTATTATCGGTGCCAATGGTGCGGGTAAATCAACCTTATTCAAAATGTTAAGCGGTGAAGAAAAGCCAGACAGTGGTGAAATCCTTGTGGGTGAAACTGTTGAGCTTGCTACCGTTGATCAGTTCCGTGGCGACATGGATGAAAGCAACACCGTTTTCCAAGAGATCTCTAACGGTCAAGACGTATTAAAAATTGGTAACTTTGAATTCCAAAGCCGCGCCTATGTTGGTCGCTTTAACTTCAAAGGTAACGACCAACAAAAATTCGTTAAAGACTTATCAGGCGGTGAGCGCAACCGTTTACACCTTGCAAAACTATTAAAAGCGGGTGGTAACGTATTACTACTGGATGAGCCGACTAACGATCTTGATGTTGAAACACTTCGTGCACTTGAGAACGCAATTCTAGAGTTCCCAGGTTGTGTAATGTGTATCTCGCATGACCGTTGGTTCCTTGACCGTATCGCTACACATATTCTTGATTACCGTGACGAAGGCCAAATTAACTTCTTCGATGGTAACTACACAGAATACGAAGAGTGGTTGAAGAAAACCTTAGGCGCAGAAGCCGCACAGCCTAAGCGTATTAAATATAAAAAGATTGGTTAATTTACCGTCTTATTCAAAAGCCCCTTCTTGGGGCTTTTTTGTAGCCGATAAGGTTTACCAGCAATCGTTTCACTCACACCTTGCATATTGAACTATAATGATTTTAGCGAATTAAGTTAATGAAACGACAATGACTTGGGGATCACACCATGAATGAGCGTAGACAGTTTTCTCGGGTATTATTTTCTTGCCCTGCAACGCTTTGTATTGATGAGTATAAGTATCAATGTCAACTGCTTGATTTATCCTTGCATGGTGCGCTTATAACCAAAAGCGATTCATTTTTAGTTCCTATCCACAGTAAAGCCGTTTTATCGTTTACCCTACCCGACTCAACTGTAGAGATTAAAATGCAAGTCGAGTTGTGCCATGTAGAACAGCAGCATGCTGGACTTATTTGCGAACATATTGATATCGACAGTATCAGTCATTTGAAGCGCCTGATTGAGCTGAACTTAGGCGATGAAGGCCTATTACATCGTGAGTTAGCACACTTAATTCACGTGCCAGAGTAAACAACGGCGAATAAATTCGCTATGCTGTAGCAAATCCCGTTATTAAATGAGTTATGTACTTAAACCCCCACTTACCCTTGGTATATCACCCTAATTATTCCTTTAGCTTCGATCCTAACCATCGCTTTGTAATGAGTAAATTTGCTTATTTATATGACCATGTTCAAAGCCTTGGCCTGATCAGTGATAATTTAGTACAGCCGATATTAGGCAGCCCCGCACCACTAGAACTGGTGCATTGCGATGACTACATTAATGACCTGTGGCATAACCGCTTGGATGAAAAAGCCATGCGCCGAATTGGTTTACCTTGGTCTGAACAATTGATGGCACGAACATTCACAGCCCCACTTGGCACCTTACAAACCGCTCGCCTCGCTTTAAAGCATGGGCTTGCCTGCCACTTAGCTGGCGGCACTCATCATGCCCATTATGATTTTGGTTCGGGTTATTGCATGGTAAACGATTTAGCGTTCACCAGTGAAACACTGATAAAGAGTGGCGAAGTGACCAATGTGCTGATTTTTGACTTAGATGTTCACCAAGGCGATGGCACTGCAGCCATGCTCACCCATCAACCCTATGCGTATACGTGCTCGATTCATTGTGAGAAGAACTTTCCATTTCGCAAATCAGCCAGTGATCTCGATATTGGCTTAAACCCAGGTGTTAGCGATAAAGAATACGTTGGCATCGTTGATGAGACGCTAAGTTACTTACTAAAAACCCTTAATCCAGATTTAGTACTTTACGATGCAGGTGTTGATGTATGGCAGCAAGATGGCTTAGGAAAACTTGATATAAGCTGGCAAGGCATTGAACAACGCGACCATTTAGTCCTTAAGCGTTGCCTTGAACACAATGTGCCTGTCGCAACGGTCATTGGTGGTGGCTATGATAAAGATCATCGCCGCTTAGCCGCTCGTCATGGCATAGTGGTAGAGCAAGCTGCACAGTTTTAGTGATATCACTTGTAGTCACACGAAAGATAGTGAGGGATTAGTTAAAAAATTGGTCTAACTCGTTTTATTAACTAACGAAACGAAAAAAGGCCCGGTGGAGAAAAAACCGGGCCTTTGCTACTGTAACATTGGGATATGTTAGCAACTTTTTTCTAAGTTAAAACCAGTAGCTGAGGAGCTACTGAGTGGTAATCTAAAGCCATCGCTATGCTCAAAACCGTAATATTTACTATCGAAAAAGCAAACACTTGGCGCGCCCAACCGCTTACATCAATATTGCGACGATAACCTCTGAGCGCCATAAGCAACCACCAAAAACTCGTTGTACAAGCTACAGCCATGAAAGCTACACCTGTATAACCACTAATGGTTAATAACATCACAACCAACGCATACACGGCGATATATAAAACAATGTGATGCTTTGCCTTTTCGATCCCTTGCGCTACGGGTAACACGGGAATTCTGGCCGCTTGGTAGTCGTTATAACGAAAGATTGCAATTGCATATGAATGAGGCATTTGCCATAAACTAAACATTACCAATAAAATCACAGCACCGGCATCAAACTGTCCCGTTACCGCACAATAGCCCACCACAGGTGGAACTGCGCCCGATAAACTACCGACAAAGGTGCCATACACAGAACGACGTTTCATATATAAGCTGTATACACCGACGTAAATGACGTAACCAAACGTAGCAAATAAGAGTGCCACCACGTTGGTATAAACGGCTAATAATGTGAAACCAAAAACACCCAGCACGATGCCATGTGCCATAGCGGCCTTTGCTGACATTTCGCCAGTGACTGTGACGCGTTTGCGAGTGCGCGCCATTGCAACATCAATATCACGATCAATCACATTATTGATAGCGCATCCAGATGCCACAACTAAAGATAACCCAAGCAAAGTTGCGACCATTAACCATGGGTCAACATCGCCACGAGAGGCTAGCAAGAATCCCCCCGCAACAGAGATTAAATTGCCCATGATAATGCCAGGTTTAGTGACATTTAAATAACGTCGAAACACTTCCTCGACTCCTCTAATATTCTGCACAAACGCAAAATTACGAAAGAAACTAGCTAATAACAGACTGTAAGAACTGGAGACACAATCTCAAACTAACCAGCTCCTTTCGTAAATCTTTATATCAATTACATAAAAATAATTGTTATTTAATACATCATCATGGCGTTCGATTCGTAGATGATCCACACCGACAAACCAACCACCATCACGATAATTATGGCGCTGAAGATAAATGACAATGAGCTGGCTTTGCCGTCTTCAGTTTTAAAGCTTAAATGCAAGAAGTACTTTAAATGCACCCAAATTTGCACAACCGCCATCGTCACAATGCACCAGACGGTGGCTGGTTTTGAAAACGACCCACTCATCACAGCCCAAAATGGAATAGCCGTTAAAATCACTGACAACACAAAGCCAATAAAATAGTCTTTCATACTGCCATGTGATTGTGTGTCGTGTGCGTGTACTTCTAAGTTATTAATGACATGCGATTCACTGTGACTCATTACATTGCTCCCATTAAATAAACAACGGTAAACACACAGATCCACACCACATCTAAAAAGTGCCAGAACAAACTTAAACAACTTAAGCGTGTCACTGTTTGCGGGTTTAAACCACGACGAACAACTTCGATCATCATGATTGTCATCCAAATTAAACCCGCTGTTACATGCAGACCATGTAAACCGACTAAAGAGAAAAACGACGTTAAAAAGGCACTGTGTTGCGGGCCATTACCGTGCGCAATTAGGTGATGAAACTCATACACTTCCATACCAATAAACACAGCACCAAAAGCAAAAGTGACAAGTAACCAGGTCAATGTTGCTGCCTTTTTCTGCGAATGTGCAGAAATCATCGCAAAGCCAAATGTAATACTACTTAGTAGGAGTGCCGCGGTTTCAACCGCGACAAAATCAAGTTCAAAAATGTCTTTGCCTGACACGCCGCCGGCTGTGTTCATAAACAGCACGGCATAAGTTGCAAAGAAAGAAGCAAATAATAAGCAGTCGGTCATTAAGTAAAGCCAAAAACCGAATACCGTGTTGCCACCTGTGTCGTGATGCTCACTATCATGTGCTTCAACATGACCTTGAGCATTACTTAAGGTGTTTAAATCTGCAGTGATAGTACTCATGCATTCACCCCTTTAGTCGCGGCGGTATTGTGCGCCGTTTCAAGTTCAACAATTTCATCTGGTTGCACGTAATAATCAACATCAGTTGTATAACAACGTTTAATAAATATCGCGATAGCACCCAGTAAACCGAAGGCTGCAAGCCACCATATATGCCAAATCATGGCAAAACAGAACGTTGTTAATGCACCGCTCATCAATACACCCGCTGGCGTATTTTTTGGCATGTGAATTGGGCTATAAGATGCTTCTTGTTTGTAAGCTAAGCCTTTTTCTTTCATGTCAGTCCATGCATCAATGTCATCAACATGGGGAATTTTTGCAAAGTTGTAGTACTGCGGAGGTGATGCAGACGCCCATTCAAGCGTATGACCATTCCATGGATCACCTGTTGTATCATCTAATTGCTCGCGGTTTTTAAAACTCACAACAAGTTGTACTACTTGGAACAAGATACCGAACATGATGATCACCGCACCGCCTGCTGCAATGTATAACCACATGTTCCAATCTGGGTTATTTGTGTGGTTTAAACGACGAGTCATACCTAAGAAACCAAGCACGTATAACGGCATGAATGCCACAAAGAAACCAATTAACCAGCACCAGAAAGATCTTCTTCCCCAGCGTTCGTCAAGTTTGAAGCCCATTGCTTTAGGGAACCAAAATGCGAAACCTGCTAAGTAACCGAACACTGCACCACCAATAATGGTGTTATGAAAGTGAGCGATTAAAAATAAGCTGTTGTGTAATACATAGTCAGCACCAGGGATTGCAAGTAATACACCGGTCATACCACCAATGGTGAATGTCACCATGAAACCCAGAGTCCAAAGTACGGGCACTGTGATTCGTAAACGACCACGGTACATAGTGAATAACCAATTAAAGAGTTTTACACCCGTCGGCACTGCAATCACCATGGTCATGACACCAAAGAAGGCATTAACGTTCGCACTTGACCCCATAGTGAAGAAGTGGTGAAGCCATACGATGAAACCTAAAATAGAAATCGCACCACTTGCATAAACCATCGACTTGTAGCCAAACAAACGTTTACCAGCGAAAGTAGAGATAACCTCTGAGAAAATACCAAACGCAGGTAAAATGAGAATGTAAACTTCAGGGTGACCCCACGCCCAGAATAAGTTGATGTACATCATCGCGTTACCACCTAATTCATTGGTGAAAAAGTGGAAATCGAGATAACGGTCAAGTGTCAGCATTGCAAGCACAGCAGTCAAAATTGGGAACGAGGCTGCAATTAAGATATTTGCCCACGTACATGCCCACGTAAAAATAGGCATTTTCATTAAGGTCATGCCGGGTGCACGCATCTTGAAAACTGTCACTAAGAAGTTAACCGAAGTTAGCAAGGTACCTAAGCCGGATATTTGCAAGGCCCAGATATAATAATCGACCCCCACGCCCGGACTAAACGACAACTCGGATAATGGTGGATAGGCAACCCAGCCTGTTTTTGCAAACTCACCGAAAAACAGTGAAATATTAATTAATATCGCACCGCCAGCAGTTAGCCAAAAACTTAAATTATTTAAGAATGGGAAAGCAACATCACGCGCACCAATTTGCAGTGGCAAAATAATGTTCATTAGACCAATCATGAACGGCATCGCCATAAAGATGATCATGATCACCCCATGCGCCGTAAAAATTTGGTCGTAATGTTCAGGTGGTAAGTAACCACTTGCACCGCCCGTAGCCATTGCTAATTGTAATCGCATCATAATGGCATCAGCAAAGCCGCGGAATAACATAATAAGCGCAAGAATGATGTACATAACCCCTAAGCGCTTATGATCAATTGACGTGATCCAGTCGTGCCAAAGCACGCCCCATTTTTTATATTTTGTTACTAAGCCTGCAACTAGCAAGCCTAAGACAGCAACCACCGTCATGGTAACCATGATAATTGGTTCATGAAACGGGATTGCGTCTAATGTTAATTTACCTAACAACGACATGATTATTCCTCGTCCTCGCCGTGCCCTTTATGAGCAGAGTGCTCAGGCATTGCGTGTTGCATTGCACCGTGTGAGCCATGCGCTTGCATATACTTCATTACAATTGAATGAAACATATCTTTGTCTACACTGGCATAGTATTTAACTGGGTCGTATTCACTTGGCTTAGCTAGTTCAACATAGGTCTTTTTAGTAAGCGCAGACCCTGAATTTTTCACCTTATTTACCCATGCATCAAAGTCTGCTTGGGTTGGCGTGGCGATGGCATTAAACTTCATGCCTGTGAAACCTGCCCCACTGTAGTTAGCAGAGAAACCTTTAAAAGTACCCGGTTCATCAGCTATTAGATGCAGTTTGGTTTCCATGCCTGCCATTGAATAAATTTGGCTACCAAGCTGAGGTATGAAAAACGAGTTCATGGTGCTTTCTGAGGTAATCTTGTATTGAACAGGCACGTTAGCGGGAAACACCAACTCGTTGACTGTCGCAATGCCTTGCTCAGGGTAGATAAATAACCATTTCCAATTTAAAGACACCACTTCAACAGTGAGATGCTCACCTTTCCCTTCTAGCGGTTTATAAGGGTCAAGCTCTTGCGTTGACTGCCAGGTGATCACACCTAAAATAACCACGATGATAATAGGAATAGCCCACACCACCGCTTCAATCTTGTTAGAGTGAGCCCACTTAGGAGCATAAATTTCTTGGTCTCGTCCATCACGGTATTTCCATGCAAAATAAATTGTCATGGCAATCACTGGGATTACAACAATCAGCATTAATACCGTTGCTACGATGATTAAATACTTTTCGTCGGCCCCAATTTGACCTTTTGGATCAAGTACCCCGCCTTCACAGCCAGTCAAAGCCAGCACTAAAGACGCTAGAGCAATATTACAAAGGTTACGAATTGACAAAGGAATATCCTACAACCTAAAAGTTAACACTTGTCGATAAGTACACGACGCTTTTCTGTAGCAACGAACGGCCACAGATATCCCTAGCCACATAACGAGCACAATTTATCGCCACGTTAAGAGAGGGAATAGTTAGGTTAGCTGACTGAAATTTGGACGTAGAAAGCCCACTAGGTGCTTAGTAAAGACAACTTAGAAAACGACTAAAATGGCTGAACTTAAGCAGCAAAGCTTATTTACAGACAACCACTTACACGAGGAGGAGCACGACAGCCATGTGCGCTGTGTACTACTAAAGACTTTATCGTTTCACGTGCAGCGAAGGCCGCTTTACGTAAAATGACACCTGCACGACGCGCAGGAAAGAAATGGAAGACCAACCAGCATAAGCCAATTAATAATTGGCAAGACACCACTGGGTAAGCTAAAAAGCTCAATACATTAAGTAACGGTGTTTCATACAAAGCACCTTCGCTTAATAAACTTCTTAACTCATGTGCATCTTCTACCGCACCGTTAATTAGCATGGCTGAATTAATGATCAGCAAGGCTAAAACAGACAACAGTTCTTTGCCAGCAAAAAACGCACGCGCAGCTAATTGCAATCTAGCGAAACTAGATTGTTTAACACCTTGTGACGGATTAATTACTCGCAAAACACATGCCTTTTTATAACTTTGGCCGCAATAAAGGTAGACGCTCTACCCTATAATTAAGCGCGGCAACTTGATCTTCATCAATAAAGTTTCAGTAATTACTGAAATTTCGATGTGGAGTATAACAAAGTCAACGTACGGTACAAGTAGAATTTAACAGCACTGCGTTAAGCATCGTTTATTCAACTGATAAATAAATGTAAACAAACCCAAAATATGAAGCTAAGCATTTAAAAAAGCTAGAGTATTTAATATAGCAAAAAGCAATGCCTAAAAAGAAAATTGCATAAAAATGGCGTTTAAACACATACCTACTCAGTATCTACTTGTATTGTGTTACTGAACAAGGATTAGCCAAGAGAGCTAAAATATAATATTCTTTATTAAAACACGATTAAGAATAATAGAGTTATATATGTACCAGTATGCACTTACCACCGCCCTATTACTTAGCAGTTCACATGCATTTGCAAACAGCATTGAAGACACCAGAGTTCATGGATTCGATAAGCCAGCAATTTATTACAGCGATATAGAACCCCAACTAAAAAAAGCTGCTATGCACCCTGCAATTACTTTGCAACAGCTAGGTAGCTCATACCAAGGGCAACCAATAAATGCACTTGATATTGGCTCTGGCGCTATTAAAGTAATGATGTGGAGCCAAATGCATGGCGACGAAAACACCGCAACAGCAGCACTAATGGATTTTTTAACCTTTATCACAGCGCCTGAAAACGCGGCATGGTTAAAAGAGTGGCAAACAAAGCTTACACTGCGCATTATTCCTATGGTTAACCCTGACGGTGCCGCCATTCAAACGCGCCACAATGCACAAGGGATCGATCTTAATCGTGATGCGAAAGCTCTGCGCACCCAAGAAGGGCAAATTTTAATGACGGCTGCAACGCAATTTAAGCCTGATTTTGGCTTTAACTTACACGATCAAAATGCCTATTATGGGGCTGGCAAAAAAGGCAAACAAGCAACCATCTCTGTGCTCGCACCGGCTTATAATGAAGCTCGTGAAATTAATACCACGCGTGCAGAAGCGATGCAGTTTACGGCCCATTTAGCAGCCACGGTAGAAAACATGATCCCCGGCCACTTAGGCAAATACAACGACAGCTACTCATACCGCAGTTTTGGTGATACGTTTTCTGAAAAAGGGATTCGCACTATTTTAATTGAATCGGGTGCTTACCCTCAGGATCCAAACCGTCAAGTAGCGCGAAAAGTTAACCGTGTTCTTTATAAAAAGGCGATTGATTCTTTAGTAACGGGTGATTGGAAAAAAGCCACTGTAGCGCAGTATCATGCAATCCCATTTAATGCTAAAGATAATTGGGTCGACCTACTCATTGATGATGTGATGGTAAACAGTGAGATGGGTGACTATCAGATTGATATTGCCATAAATGATAAGGGTAGATTGCCTACCATCAAAGAACTCGGCGATATAAGTAGTATTCGCCAAGGTTACCAGACATTAGATGCCAGCAAATTGAGCTTTAATATAGGCAACAGCTACATTATTACGAAACCAATCACATTGACTGACAGCACTTATAAGGCGTTATTAAAAGAAGGCTATAGCTGTTTCTCAGGTCAGGTGCATAAACTCACGAATAACTCACAATGGCCTATATATACGTGTCCAAGAGTGTTCACCTCGATTCCAACACTTCATGCTCCTGCAGCCTTTTTGCTAACAGCAAACCATGCAAATCAATATGCAGTCCTGGGTGCTAAATTAATTGGGTTGAACTAGGTGCCTATTCGAGAATAAAAAATCGCGGGCATTAAAAAAGCGCCCCTTAGGCGCTTTTTTGTGTGGTTACAGAATTTGATTCTCTTTCCACGCTTGTTCTTTTGCCATGCGCTTTTTACGCTTGTCACATGGATCATCACAGTCACAGGCTTTATCGATACCCACGGCACCTAAGCCACCACAGCTACTGGCCATTGATTTCTTTTGCACAATCATGCCCACAGCCATCGCTGCCACAATTAAAATAAGTAGACCAAAAGTAAGAAGAAAAAGTGACATTGCTTTGCCCCTATCGTCAGCAATTAAATCAAGCCCAGTCGACTGGGCTGCACGTATTATAAACTGCTTCTTGCTCTGCTACAAATATGGTTTAAAGGCAGGGCTAGAATAAGTGACCAAGCCATTGTCTGACTTAGCAATTAAATACACTGGCAGGTCATGTTGTTCAGCGTATTTTTGTGCCCGCTCCATTCCCATTACCGTCAGTGCTGTTGCTAAACCATCAGCCGTCATTGCCGAAGGGTGCAATACGGTAACAGACACCAAATCATGGCGGCTTGGCATCCCCGTCACAGGGTCGATTAAGTGGCTATAGGTTACCCCATCCATCTCGTAGAAAATGCGATAATCACCCGACGTTGCAATGCCATTCGTGCCCGGCTCAATCACTTTATGTACTTTGCGCACACCCGGCTCAGCGTCGGGTTGTTCGATAGCGATTTTCCAGGTGATATTATCTGGCTTGATACCTGACACACGAAGCTCGCCGCCAATTTCGACCATATAATTTTCTAAGCCATGGCTTTCAATTACTTGCGCAACCTTATCAATACCGTAGCCTTTTGCTGTTGCTGAAAATGACAATTCTAAGCCATCCACCGTCTTCAGAAGACCAGCATCGCTTAACTGAAGCTTATCAACACCAATTTTCGCGACCATATCAGCCAGCGCTTCATCGCTTGGGCGTTTAGTCGGTTTCTTATCTGGACCAAAGCCCCATAAATCAATTAGTGGACCCATCGTCACATCAAGGGTTTTTGTAGATTCACCCAAACGAATAGACTCCGCAACGACCTGACGAAAATCATCACTGATCGGCATAACCTGCCCTGCAGGCAAACGATTAAATTGATTAATTTCTGAGTCTGGAATATACGTCGACATAGATTGATTAACCTCTTTCAGCACTTGCTTAATTTCAGGGTGCAAATCAATCCCTTCTAGCTTAGAAGGTTCAGCAAATACTTTAATGTGGTATGTCGTTCCCATGGTCTTACCTTCAAGATAGAGCTCTTGGGCTTTATCTGCTTGGCTGCAACCAGCCATGAGTAAAGTAACAGTTAGTAGGAAAAAGGCCACAAAGCCTTGGCGATAAAACACTTTATTCATAGCAACTCACCTTTTGGATACCAATCGACAGTGGTATAGAAATAAAAAAGCCTCGTAACACGGTGTGCTACGAGGCTTGTATTCTAACCAAAACTAATTGTTTTGTGTATGGGTGTTAGCCACCGAAGTCATCTAATAAGATGTTTTCGTCTTCTACACCTAAGTCTTTAAGCATGTTGATAACAGCTGCATTCATCATTGGAGGACCACACATGTAGAACTCACAATCTTCTGGCGCTTCATGATCTTTCAAGTAGTTTTCATAAAGTACGTTATGGATGAAGCCTGTGTAACCTTCCCAGTTATCTTCTGGTTGTGGATCAGACAGTGCTGTATGCCATACAAAGTTATCATTTTCTGCTGCTAAGCCGTCGAAATCTTCAACATAGAACATTTCACGCTTAGAACGCGCACCATACCAGAAACTCATCTTACGCTTAGATTTTAAGCGCTTAAGTTGGTCAAAGATATGTGAACGCATTGGTGCCATACCTGCACCACCACCTACGAATACCATTTCTGCATCAGTGTCTTTCGCGAAGAATTCACCGAATGGACCAGAAATAGTAACCTTATCGCCTGCTTTAAGTGACCAAATGTACGACGACATTTTACCACATGGAAGGCTTAGGTCTCTTGGCGGCGGCGTAGCGATACGCACGTTAAGCATAATAATGCCTTCTTCTTCTGGGTAGTTAGCCATTGAGTAAGCACGAATTGTTTCGTCGTCTACTTTAGACTCCAGATCGAAGAAACCAAAGTGGTTCCAGTCGCCACGATATTCTTCAGGAATATCGAAGTCAGCGTATTTAACGTGGTGCGCAGGGGCTTCGATTTGAATATAACCACCGGCACGGAACGGAACTGATTCGCCATCAGGAATTTGTAACTTAAGTTCCTTGATAAACGTTGCTTTGTTATCGTTTGAGATAACTTCACAATCCCACTTCTTAACACCGAAAATTGACTCTTCAAGTTCAATTTCCATGTCGTTTTTAACATTAACCTGACACGCTAAACGGCAGCCTTCACGGGCTTCACCTTTAGAGATGTGATCAAGTTCTGTTGGTAAGATATCGCCGCCACCTTCTTTAATGTGTACACGACACTGGCCACATGAGCCACCGCCACCACATGCAGATGATACGAAAATACCTGAATCAGACAGCGCGCCTAATAGCTTGCTACCTGCAGATGTTTTAATAGCTTTTTCTGGGTCGCCATTAATACCGATGATGATATCGCCGCTTGCAACTAACTTAGATTTAGCACCAATGATGACTAAAACTAGTAGTACAACGATAGCGATGAAAACACCAACACCTAAGAAAATCTCATTCATGATTTATCCTCGCTACCTTAAAGTGAAATACCAGAGAATGACATAAAGCCAAGACCCATAAGACCAACAGTGATGAAAGTAATACCTAAACCACGTAAGCCATCAGGAACGTCTGAGTACTTCATTTTTTCACGGATACCAGCAAGTAATGTAATTGCTAGTGCCCAGCCCACACCTGAACCGATACCATAAACAACAGACTCGCCGAAGTTATAGTTACGCTCAACCATGAAAGATACCGCACCGAAGATTGCACAGTTAACTGTGATCAAAGGTAAGAAGATACCTAACGCGTTGTATAGTGCAGGGAAGAACTTATCTAATGCCATTTCAAGAATTTGTACAAGTGCTGCAATAACACCGATAAATGTCAAGAAACGTAAGAAGCTAAGGTCTGCTTCTGGGTAGCCAAGCCACTCTAATGCACCCGGTGCAAGAACAGCGTGGTAAACCAAGTTATTTACTGGTACTGAAATACCCAATACCACGATAACTGCCACACCTAGGCCGATTGATGTAGTTACTTTCTTTGATACTGCAAGGAAAGTACACATACCTAGGAAGAAGGCTAAAGCTAAGTTTTCAATGAAAACCGCTTTTACAAATAAACTAATATAATGTTCCACTGCTCGCCCCTTACGCTTTTGCTTCTACTTGGTCTTTCTTAACGGTACGAAGTACCCAAATGAATAAACCAATAATGAAGAATGCACTCGGTGGTAAAATCAATAGACCCATTGGTTGATACCAGCCACCATTTTGTACAAGTGGGATAATATCAACACCGAATAGTGAACCTTTACCGAATAACTCACGGATGAAACCAACCGTTAATAGCACGACTGAGTAGCCTAAACCATTACCGATACCGTCTAAGAAAGACATCAGTGGTGGTGATTTCATTGCGTATGCTTCCGCACGACCCATTACGATACAGTTAGTAATGATTAGACCAACGAATACAGATAGCTCTTTTGCAGTTGCGTAAGAGAATGCCTGTAAAACTTGGTCAACAACGATTACCAGTGACGCAATGATCGTCATTTGCACGATAATACGTACAGATGATGGGATCTGGTTACGAATACATGAGATAAAGAAGCTAGAAAACGCAGTTACAAGTGTCAATGCGATTGACATGATTAGTGCATTTTTTAAGCTTGATGTAACCGCTAGCGCAGAACAAATACCAAGTACTTGAAGTGCGATTGGGTTATTTGCGAATACCGGGCCAAATAGGACCGACTTCATTTCTTTAGTATCAGCCATTATTTCAACGCTCCTTCACGTACTTTCGCAAGGAATGGACCAAAGCCATGCTCGCCAGTCCAGAAGTCAACTGTATGATCAACACCGTTTGACGTTAACGTTGCACCTGAAAGACCATCGATTTGATGTTCATTGCTCGCACCGCTCTTCATGATATTGATTGGTAACTCTTTACCTTGCCATTTAGCAGTCCATTGTGGGTTTTGAATCTCACCACCAAGACCAGGCGTTTCATTGTGCTTGAAGAAATTGATGTTCTTAACAGTTTCACCATCGCTCTCAAGCGCTAAGAAGCCATACATTACACCCCAAAGGCCGTAACCTTGGATAGGAAGAATGATTGCATCTGTAGAACCATCTGCTTTTTTCGAGATATAAACAGGTGAATTTTTCGTCATACGCTGGATACCCGCGATGTCTTTAATTCCTTCTGCTTTCAACGCAAAGCTACGCGCTTGGTCGAATTTAGATTTCTCGAAATCAAATGAGTTAGGATCAACACCTTCAACAAACTCACCTGTGCTCATGTCTACTACGCGTGCTTCAATTTTTGAGTTGAAGGTATCTGAAACAGTACCCGAAACTTCAATGTCTGCAGCCGCTAAGATATTACGCTGAATATCTTGTGTTTTGTTAGCTTGCTGTAAAGGACGAAGCTGAACTGAAGCAAACGATACGATGATTGCACACACTAAACATAGTGCAACAACAACGGTTAGCGTTTTGCCGATTGATTCGTTATTACTAGACATTACGTGCCAACCTCCGCTTGATATTAGCTTGCACTACAAAGTGATCGAATAATGGCGCAAATAAGTTAGCAAATAAGATTGCTAGCATCATACCTTCTGGGAATGCCGGGTTAACAACACGGATCATTACAACCATAAAGCCGATTAACGCACCGTAAGCGAACTTACCTTTGTCTGTGAATGATGCAGATACTGGGTCTGTTGCCATGAAGAACATACCAAATGCAAAACCACCCAATACTAAGTGCCAGTGCCAAGGCATAGCAAATACAGCGTTCGTTTCAGAACCAACCGTGTTTAGTAAGAATGACGTTGCAACCATACCTAGGAAAACACCTAGCACGATACGCCATGAAGCAATACGCACATAAATCAGGAATAAACCACCGATTAATAGTGCAAGTGTTGATGTTTCACCAACAGAACCTTGAATGAAACCGTAGAATGCATTCCACCATAGTTCCATGTTGCTGTAATCAAGTGAGCCAACAACTGCCTGACCTAGCATAGTTGCACCAGAGAATGAATCTACTGCTGTCCATACTGTGTCACCTGAAATTTGTGCAGGGTATGCGAAGAATAAGAACGCACGACCAGCAAGCGCAGGGTTTAGGAAGTTACGACCTGTACCACCAAAGATCTCTTTAGCGATTACAACACCAAACGTAATACCTAGCGCAACTTGCCATAGTGGAATCGTTGCAGGCAGGATTAGTGCAAATAATACAGACGTTACGAAGAAACCTTCATTTACTTCGTGCTTACGCACTGAAGCAAATAATACTTCCCAGAAACCACCGACAATAAATGTTGTCGCGTAGATTGGTAGGAAGAAGCAG
Organism: Pseudoalteromonas lipolytica; assembly: GCF_900116435.1. GTDB lineage: Bacteria > Pseudomonadota > Gammaproteobacteria > Enterobacterales > Alteromonadaceae > Pseudoalteromonas > Pseudoalteromonas lipolytica. The sequence continues at coordinate 210,458 of NZ_FPAZ01000007.1, forward strand.
GCACCGTAAAACATTTTCGCGCCCCAACCTGATTCAGCAGATAATTCACCGCCAAACAATTGGAACAGACCAACTTGCCATGAGTTTGCTAGTTCAAAACCTTGTGCAAGCGCACCTGCGGCCTGATGACCGATGTTGAACATACCAAAGAACATAGCAGGGAACGTCGCCATCCACACTAAAATCATCATACGTTTTAGGTCGATGTTATCGCGAACGTGTGTTTTGCCTTTATTTACGTAACCAGGCGTGTAAAAAATAGTCGCTGCAGCTTCGTAAAGCGCATACCATTTTTCGTGTTTACCACCCGGTTCAAAATGCGGCTCAATATCTTCTAGAAATTTCTTTAAACCCATCTCTCTAGCCTTCCTTCTCGATCGTAGTCAAGCAATCGCGTAGGATTGAACCGTACTCGTATTTACCTGGACAAACGAAGGTACATAACGCTAAATCTTCTTCATCAAGCTCTAGAGCACCTAACGTTATAGCACTATCAAGGTCACGTGCAATTAAGTCACGTAGTAATAATGTAGGTAAGATGTCTAAAGGCATAACACGCTCATAGCTACCAATTGGAACCATGGCACGCTTAGAACCACCTGTCGAAGTCGTCATGTTGAATAGACGGCTTGGCGTTAGGTGAGATAAGAAGGTACGTGTTACTGAGAACTTGTCAGAACCTGGCGCAATCCAACCAAACAATTCTTTTTCGCGACCTTCAAGTAATACAGATACTTGAACATGGTAACGACCTAAGAACGCATGTGGACCTTGTGAAATAGAACCTGATAAAACAGAACCAGAAATAACACGGTTATCACCGTCTTCTAATTCACCAGCGACTAAATCATCTAAAGAAGCACCTAACTGAGTTTTCACTAAGCGTGGGTTTTTAACACGAGGACCTGCAAGCGAAACAACACGATCTGTGAAGATTTCACCTGTTAGGAATAAATTACCAAAGGCAATAACGTCTTGGTAACCTAAGTGCCAAACCTGCTTGCTAGCAGAAACTGGGTCTAAGTGATGAATGTGTGTACCCACTAGGCCTGCCGGGTGTTTGCCACCAAACTCATGTACTTCTACTTGAGGGATTGATGAACTAGGCACTTGGCTACCAGCGTGTTTACAAACAAATACTTTGCCGTCAGTTAAACGAGATACCACCGCTAAACCCGCTTCAAATGCTGCAGAATTCTCAGCAATAATAACTGCAGGATCTGCAGCTAACGGGTTAGTGTCGATAGCCGTTACAAAAATAGAGCTAGGATTTGCATCCAACGCAGCTATTCTGCTGAATGGGCGAGCACGAAGTGCTGTCCATTGGCCTGACTGAACAAGTACTTCTTTCACTTTTTCACGGTCTAAGCTCGAAAGCTCGTCGGCCTTGAAAGAGTCAAAGGTGATTTGCTCACTGCCATTAACTTCAATAACAACAGATTGCAGCACACGTTTAGCACCACGATTAATTTCTTTAACTACCCCAGAAGCTGGTGCAGTAAATAATACGCCTGGGTTCTTTTTGTCTTCAAAAAGTACCTGGCCTTTTTTGACTTGGTCATCCACGCGGACATGCATGGTTGGACGCATACCAATATATTCTTCACCTAGCACAGCTACACGTTTGACGGCAGAGCCATCATGAATAACTTGCTGAGGTGCGCCCTCTATCGGTAAATCCAGACCTTTTTTTATGTTGATCATACGCACTTGCATTACATTAACGGAAAGAAACTGAAAAATCGTACCAACTACGTCGCTCTTTGATATGCTCAAGTCAAATTCTTAGTATCTAAGAACAGCTTGTTTAACACCCCAAACAAGCAACGCAGTAAACTCCTCACATATATTGCCCGAATTTTAACATCAATCAGGGTGACTATGCGAGAGCAAATATTAAATTTATACGACTGATGTGATTATTTAGACTACAAAATCCATTTGAATAAAATTCAATATAGACCAAAGTGCTATTGATGCCGTTTTATTTTAGAGAAAAAACAAAAAAGTCGCTTAAAAAAGCGACTTTTATAAATTTAACGTTTTTTATCGATTAATCGATCAACTGAGAAATTTCAACAACAGGATTCACATCTTGCTCGTAATCAACGCTGTCGATACCAAAACCGAATAAACGTAAAAACTCATTATGGTAACCCACGTAATCGGTTAATTCGTCAATCGTTTCTGTATCAACGGTATCCCAAACATGTTGTACACGTGCTTGCACATCGTCTTCCAACTCTTTGTAGTTTTGGAATAAATGACCACCGTCATCAAAACGAGGCGTGTCGCCGTAAAGGTTTTCAGTAAATAGCGCGTGAATTTGCTCAATGGTGCCTTCGTACGTACCATCTGCTTTCATTACTTTGAATAATGCAGAGATATAAAGTGGCATAATTGGAATTGCCGAGCTTGCCTGCGTTACCACAGCATTTAAAGAAGACACATACGCTTCGCCATTTAAGTCTTTTGTTGACTCTTTAATCGCTTGCGTTGCACGGTCAAGGTCTTCTTTTGCTTTACCAATTGTCGCATGACCGTAAATTGGCCACGTTAACTCTTTACCAATATAGGTATACGCTGTTGTTTTGAAGTTATCAGCAAGTACATCGGCTTCTTTTAATGCATCAATCCACATTTCCCAATCTTCACCGCCCATTACTTTAATTGTATTGTCGATGTCTTCTTGGCTTGCCGCTTCAACCGTTACTTCATCAATCACACGCTTAGACGTATTTAAGTTTTTAGTCGTGATATCTGAACCGATTGGCTTTAATGTAGACGAATATGTCTCACCCGTATTTGGGTCTGTACGACGTGGTGACGCTAAGCTGTAGATAACTAAATCAACTTTACCTAAGTCTGCTTTGATAGTCTCAATTGCTTTTTGCTTGATTTCATTTGAAAACGCATCGCCATTGATGTTTTTAGACCACAGACCAGCTTCTTCCGCAGCGGCTTGAAATGCAGCGGTGTTGTACCAGCCAGCAGACCCTGTTTTACGTTCTGCCCCTTCTTTTTCGAAGAAGATACCTAAGGTGTTTGCGCCGCCACCAAATGCAGCCGTAATACGTGATGCTAGGCCGTAACCTGTTGACGCACCAATGACTAATACATTTTTAGGTGCATTGCTTAGTGGTCCTTGCGCTTTCACATAATTAATTTGTTCTTGTACGTGCTCAGCACACCCTACTGGATGCGCGTTAGTGCAGATAAATCCACGAATTTTAGGCTTAATGACCATTGATCATCCTATATCTATCACAATAAAAATTAGCGCTAGTTTAAAGGCTAATAGTAAAAATACAGGTCTGATCAGTCATATAAAATATATAACTGATCACACCATCCAATTAATCAAACTTAGAACCGCCCATACACGCAGGTGATTCAGGCGCTTGCCCTTGATGTTGTGCAAATTCATCAGGCGTAAACGTGTGTATCGCTAAAGCATGAATATGATTAGCAAGCTCATCTTTTAATAACTCATTTATTTGACGATGACGGGCTAGTAAGCGCTTACCTGCGAACTCTTCACTCACTACAATCACTTTAAAATGTGAATCAGTGCCGCGACTATGCATATGACTTTCATTAACAACATTCAGGTGCTTGCACTGAATACCCGCGGCGAGCTTTTGCTCAATTTGTTGTTGCATTGACATCTGTCATAAACCTTTTAGCAAAATAATTGAGCGTTACTATATCAAGGGGATGGTTCATTTTTCCAATGATTTTACATTATTGATCTAAAGGTCAGGTTAATTCGTGGGTGCTTAAGCTTTTGCTGCTTAGGTAAACTATGCAGATAATCCCGTTGGCTTGTGCCATTCATTACTAAGCAACTGCCACTTTGTAGCACGATACTCTGTTGCTCATTGGTGTGTTTATGTTTTATTTTGAACACACGCTCAGCCCCCAGCGAAATTGACGCAATCGTCGGTTGCTTGCCAAGTTCGGGTTCATCATCACTGTGCCACCCCATACAGTCGTGGCCATCTCGATACAAATTAACCAATAAAGCATTAAAAGGTATCTGTAACTGCGCCGTTAAACGTTTTCGCATAGCATCCAGTACATCAGGCCAAGGTTCAACAATCAATTTTGATCCTGAGTAAGCGTAATTAACGTTTTCATCAGCAATAAAACATTGCAAGCGTGGGATAACATGACGTTTGCCATACACCGTAATTTCGGGCTGTTGCCAATGTAGGTTTTGCTCTAAGTAATAAAATAAGTCGAGGCTTTTTTGGGCACTAAGAGCTTGGGCCTGATAAGAAAAGCCATTTGGTAGATGATTAGGGTTGGCGTTTGGCTGTTGCATGTTAGAATTTACCTATACTTAAATACTTATCGTAAAAACATGATGACCACCCAAGCACAGCTCGGTGATAGCACCTATACCCTTGAACGTTTTCCTTTAGATCAAAAAAATCGTAGCCTCCAGGCCTGGGACTCTGCTGATGAGTACCTAATTGATTATGTACATGAACACCATTCACACGCAAATTCTGTCCTTATTCTCAATGACAGCTTTGGGGCATTGGCATGTGCATTTAACCAGTTAACCGTTTATTCAGTTAATGATTCGTATATTGCCCATCAGGCCACCCTTTATAATTTAAACGCCAATGAGTTAAAAGCGGATTCGTTAACGCGCTTAAACTCACTTGAGAGTTTACCAAACCACGTTGATTTAGTGATCTTAAAAGTGCCACGAAATTTAGGCTATTTGCAACATCAATTAGCAGCGATTAGTGCAGCATTACCTGCTGGTATTGATGTAATAGCCGCGGGAAAAACTAAAGAGATTCATAACTCGACAATTAAAGCGTTTAGCCAGTTTATCGGTGAAACAACAACCAGCTTAGCCGTAAAAAAATCACGCTTAGTCATAAGTAAAACAAGTGGATTAGATAAACACGCTGCATTTCCGGTTAGCTGGCCACTGGAGGGCAGCGAATTTGAAATTCAAAATCACGCAAATGTTTTCTCGCGCGATTCATTAGATATCGGCGCCCGCTTTTTCTTTAACTATTTACCACAAACCAGTAAAGCGCGCAGTATCATCGATTTAGGTTGTGGCAATGGTGTGGTGGGTTTAATGGCTTTAAAACGTTGCCCTAAAGCACAGCTTACGTTTGTTGATGAATCGTATATGGCGGTTGAGTCAGCACGACTCAATGTTGAAACTAATTTACCCGAACAACTAGCACACTGTGAGTTCGTGCAAAACGACTGCTTAACCGATTTTGCAGCGAATAGTGTTGACCTGGTGTTATGCAACCCACCTTTTCATCAGGCACAAGCTGTCACAGACCACATTGCTTGGCAGATGTTTAAACAAGCTAAACAGACGCTTAAACCTGGCGGCGAGTTAAGAATAATTGGTAATCGTCATTTAGACTATCATGAAAAATTAAAGCGTATGTTCGGCAACTGTAAGTTATTAGGTTCTAATAAAAAGTTTGTCGTGCTTAGTGCGATTAAAAATAATTAATGGAGCAATATAAATGAGAAAAATACTTCCTTTATGTGCGGTGCTTTTGCTGGCTGCGTGCAGCAATCAACCAAATCAGTTAATTTTAAACCCCGTATATCAAAGCGGTAAAATCACTCAAATTAATAGTAATGTGAGCACCAGTGTCATTGATTTACGTGGTGACAATGTGACGTTAAAAATTATTGAATCAGATAAAACCAAAACGCTTGCAAGCCCAGGTATTACCGACTCTGTTAAAAGTGCACTTGATAGCGCGTTGAGCCGCAATGGTGTCAGTATTTCTAATCTTGCCACCACGCGTTTCGAAATTGATATCCATAAATTACAAGCAGTGGTCACTGAAAAAATGATGACTCACACCAGCGCCGCAAGCATCGAGTTTGGTGTGCGAGTTATCAGAAACGACAGTAGCTTCAGTAAAGTCTACCATGGCAATGCGAACCTTGAAGGCCCTCTAAGCCATGACCGAGCCAAAATTGAGAGTCAGCTGAATAAGTTGACTGAACAATTAATTACCCGCATTGTATCTGACCCAGAATTAATCGCCTATTTAGAAGGTTAACTATGAAGCGCATTTTATTACTTAGTTTTATTTTATTATTTGCTCACAGTTCATTCGCGGCAACTGAAGGTAAATTTATTCAAAAAGACAACATGTTTCCACGGGTCGAAATAGTGACCACGTTGGGAAGTATTGTTGTTGAAATGGATCGCTCTCGCGCCCCTATAACGGTCAATAACTTCTTAACTTATGTGGCCGACGGCAGCTATCAAGGAAGCGTGTTTCATCGCGTTGAACGTGATGAAGATAATGAACGCGACTTTGTAATTCAAGGGGGGGGTTACGATAAAGACTACGACGGTCTGCACGAGAACGACCCTATCTTCAACGAGAGCGGTAACGGTCTAAAAAATGACATGTACAGTATCGCCATGGCCTATCAAGACCGTAAACCGCACTCAGGTACACGTCAATTCTTCTTTAACATGGATGACAACGATCACTTGAATCCGGGCCGTGATTGGGGATTTGCTGTGTTTGGTATGGTTATGGATGGTTATGAGACCTTAGACAAAATCATGCGTGTTGAAACTGCATTCAATGAAAAAATAGGTTACAGCTTTGTGCCTAAAACCCCTGTCGTTATTTTAAATGTAAAAGTACTCGAAGCTAATCAATAATAATTAGGGGGCTTGGCGCCCCCACAAACACGGCAACACTATGACAAAAACCCTTTCAATTTCAGAGTACTTTTCGTACTTCAAAGACAAACGTCTGATCAATATTTTTATCTTCGGCATTAGCAGTGGCTTTCCTTGGGTACTGATTGGCTCGGTGATGTCAGCATGGCTGAAAGATGAAGGGTTAAGCCGCAGCATGATTGGCTTATTTGGCATTGTGTTTGGTGCATACAGTATTAACTTTTTATGGTCTCCGTTGGTCGACCGCGTAAAGTTGCCAGTATTATTTAAATGGCTTGGCCAGCGTCGCAGCTGGATTTTGCTTTGTCAGTCAGTGATTTTTATAGGCACCTTTTCACTGGCAGGACTAGATATCAAAGCGAACCTTTGGTTTGCTGCTGCACTGTGTTTAGTTATCGCCATTGCCTCTGCCACTCAAGATATAGCCATTGATGCGTTTCGTATTGATACGTTAAGCGAAAATGAAAGCCATAAAGCGACCGCAGCCGCCGCTATGGCGACATCAGGTTGGTGGAGTGGCTACGCACTGTTAGGTGCCCTGCCCTTTTATATGGCAGATATTCCATCCATTGACTGGCCCCAAGTTTATTTTTTCTTATCCGTTGTCATGCTGCTATTAATGAGCAGTGTGTTTTGGGCAAAAGAGCCTGAATCAAACCGTGAAGTTGTCCAAGCTGAACTTGAGCACACCTACCAGCAAAAACTCGCTGGGGGACAGCAAACGCGATTTGCCAAAGTACTTGCATGGTTAGCGGTAACCGTTTTTGATCCATTTAGAACCTTCTTTGCACGCAACGGGGTAAAAACCGCGCTCGCGCTACTAGCGTTTATCTTCTTATTTAAAATAGGGGAAGCATTTTTAGGGCGCATGTCTATCGTGTTTTACAAAGAGATTGGTTTTAGCAATAGCGACATCGCTACCTTCTCAAAAGTGGGTACCGCTTTTCTTACCATCGCTTTTACTTTCGTGGGTAGTCTATTCAATCAGCGCTACGGCATTGTAAAAGGCTTATTTATCAGTGGTATTGCAATGGCTGCTTCTAACCTAGCCTTTGCGTGGATTGCCGTGGCAGGCCCTAAATTAAGCCTATACGCGTTTGCTATTATTGTTGATGGCTTTACACAAGCTTGGTCACTCGTTGCCATGGTGGCGTTTATATCAATGCTCTGTGACCGAGCCTTCAGTGCAACGCACTACGCCTTGCTTGCCTCATTAGGAAATTTAGGCCGAACTCTACTCTCAAGCTACAGTGGTGTGGTGATTGATGACTGGTTATCAGGGAATTGGGCACTGTTTTTTGTGCTTACTGCCGTTATGGTTATTCCGTCGCTGGTATTTTTATTCTTAATACGCCATAAACTTTATGCATTAGAAAGCAACTATCATAAGAGCAATTAACAAAATAAGAACGTATGTGATTAAATGTAACCTGTATTTAGAGGGGTCTTAAATAGTGCATCCATGCACTATTTGCATTACCACGCACGCTAAGGGCTGCCTGCGTGTAATGAATAATTAAGCTTCTTTAAGTAAGTTAAGACCTTCGTATGGGTCCACTTCTAGCGCATCACAATAGCGCATAAATTCGATTACATCTAAACGACGTTCTTGGTTTTCAATTTTACCAATGAACGAATGCGGCGTACCTAAAACCTGTGCTAGGCTGCGCATTGTATGGCCTTTCTCATGGCGTTTAGTTTTTAACCATTTTGTTAATTTTGAGTTTTCTTCAGAAGAAACTGTTTTACCCATCATAAAATACATCTCCTACTAGATGATTCAAGTTAATAAATTTAGAGCGAAATTTTGCCCGTCTCACTCTTGGATACATTATATACTAATAACTTTTTCTGTGAACGGTTAATTATACAAATGTCCACTTTTTAGGTATAGACCGTTTTTGTTAACAAGTCTAAGTTTAAGCTAAAATTAAAGCACAAGCTCTATTATTAGTTGCTTAACTGTACCAAAAAATCGTTCAATTGGAACCTTGTAAAATTGAAAATATAACTTTAAAAATTGCATACTTATGCTTAAAGTGTATGTAAATACTGAAAAAGGCTAGGAAATGTTTCGTATATTATTTTTGTTGCCAATTGTACTCTGTGTAGCGTGGTACCTTTTTTTAAAACAAAATCGTGTACCAATTAAGCAAGGCAAAAAAGGGTTCGTCTATATTTTGATCATATCTGGAGTGGTTTTAGGCTTTTTCTTACTAATGATTAAAGTGACCCAACACTAGGGTCACTTTCTATTAACTAGCGCGCGCGATCTCGTAGCATAAGCAAGCAGGGTGTTAACACCAGCGTTAAAACTGTTGCAAATGTTAACCCGCCCGCTACGGCCGTTGCTAATTGCACCCACCACTGCGTAGAAGGTGCCCCAAAGTCGATTTGGCGATTAAATAAGTCAATGTTGACCTGTAGCACCATCGGCATTAAGCCAAGAATTGTCGTAACGGTAGTAAGCAGTACGGGCCGTAAACGCTGTGCCCCTGTTCTGAGGATTGCATCTTTTGCAGCCAAGCCCTGCTGACGCAACACGTTATAAGTGTCAATCAGCACAATATTATTATTAACGACAATCCCTGCCAGTGAAATTACACCAATACCCGACATAACAATACCAAAGGGCTGTTGAAGTACAATTAAACCTAAGAATACACCAACAGTTGAGAATAACACGGCACTTAAAATTAAAAATGCCTGATAGAAACTATTGAACTGAGTAACTAAAATAATCCCCATCACGAACAAAGCAACTACAAATGCTTGCTCAAGAAAAAGCTCTGACTCATCTTGATCTTCAGTTTCACCCCGCACTTTAATTTTTACTCGCGGGTCGAGACCTTGCTCTTCTAATTGCGCCTGTAAGCGTGGCAGCGCTTTGGCAAGCTGCTCACCTGGCTTCATGTCGGCATTAACGGTAACTACTCGCTGTGAATCAACTCGGCGAATTGTATCAACTTTAGGAGCGGCTTGGCGCTCAACAAAATGACTAATCGGCACTTGTCCGTGTATGGTTTTGACACGTAACGTTTCTAAGCGGCCTAAATCTCGTTTATCGTGAGGAAAACGAACTCGAATATCAATTTCATCATCGACATCATCTGGTCGGTACTCGCCGAGCTTCAAACCATTTGTAATAAGCTGCACATTCGCACCTAACATACTTGCATCGGCACCAAAGCGCGCTGCATCTGAGCGATTGAGCTTAAGCTGCCACTCAATCCCCGGCTTAGACGCTGTATCGTCTACATTACGAAACGCCCCGTCATCTTCAATCGCTTGCCGCACTCTTTTTGCCTCGCTATTTAATACGTCTACAAACTTTGAACTTAGCTCAATACTCAGTGCTTTGCCGCCACCGGGCCCGTTTTCATCCTTGCGTAGTTCAATTTCAACACCTGCGAAACCGGCTGTTATTTCCGTTACTTGGCTAATAATATTCTCGGCTGGCGGTCGTTCATCCCACTCTTTAAGATTCATTCTGAACGTCCCCACCTGATCTTTGCCCCCAGTCCTTGCATACAAGGTTTTTATACCTGGGACTTCTAAGATCCTTGATTCTATCTCTTTCATGATCACATCTTTTTCATAAATAGATAAATCGCTGTACGAACGCACCTTAATATTGACGCCATTAGGTTCAACATCGGGGAAAAACTCAACCCCTAATTTTGATACGGCAAAAGTAAAAAACACCAAAACAGAGAATATAATCGCAGCAGTTAAGCTCCACCACGGTCGCTGCGTAGCAAAGTCAAGCATTCGGATATAACGCCCAAGCAACCCTTTTATTTGCGTTAAATCGCCCGATTCAGCCAGTGCCAAGTCAAGTTTTTGCTGTGCAGATAATGGCCTCGTTTTACCAATTAAGCCGCCAATAGTAGGAACAAATACAAGGGCCATTAACAGTGATGCCGATAACGTAGCAATTAATGTAATTGGTAAGTATTTCATAAACTCGCCCATCATTCCCGGCCAGAAAATCAATGGCGCAAATGCAGCTAAGGTTGTGGCTGTTGACGCGATAATAGGCCAAGCCATTCGCTCGGCTGCATGACGGTAGGCTATTTTGCGAGGTTTTCCTTCACTCATTTCCCGATCAGCAAACTCACTAACCACAATCGCACCATCAACCAGCATCCCCACGGCCATAATAAGTGCAAATAGCACCACAATATTTACCGTTAAGCCAAACATGGAGATAACCAAAATCCCGGTGAGGAATGAACCGGGGATAGCAATGCCAACTAAAAAAGCGGTACGAGCACCTAGTACAGCCACAATAACAATCACCACCAGCAAAACGGCCGAAAGCACGTTGTTTTGCAAATCTGACAGCATCATTTTAACGTCTTTCGACATATCACCGGTGTAGTCCACACGAACATGCTCAGGCCAACGCTTTTGAGCTTCATTAACCACATGTTTAACTTGCTCAACGGTATCAATAATATTTTCACCTGCGCGCTTTTTAACTTCTAACGAAACAGCCTGTTGACCATTAATCCGCGCTATTGAGGTTGGATCTTTATAGGCTCTGCGAATTTTTGCGACATCCATAAAGCGCACAACGCGGTCACCCACGACTTTGACAGGTTGCTCCATTACATCTTGAATCGTTTCGAAAACCGACGGTATTTTTACCGCAAAACGACCTTTGCCTGTATCGAGGGTTCCTGCTGCGACCAAACGGTTATTATTCGACAGCAGTTGAATTATATCGCTTGGTTCTAGCCCATATGAAATCATGGCTAATGGGTCAACTTCAATTTCAACCATGTCTTCTCGGTCACCACCGACATCGACCTCAAGGACACTAGAAATACTTTCAAGCTCATCTTTAAGGTTTCGCGCTAATGTGAGTAACCCTCGCTCTGGCGAATTACCTGACAACGTTAAAGTAATGGTTGGTTGCTGATCTTCCATCAGTATTTCATGTACTTCTGGCTCTTCTGATTCAGAGGGTAACTTCGCTTTTGCCAAACTCACTTTATCGCGTACATCTGCCAACGCTTCTTTAGGGTCCATACCGGCAAGAAACTCAAGTGTGACCGAAGCATGGCCTTCGCTTGCCACGGCTGTCATCTCTTTAACCCCTTCGATTGAGCGAAGCTCTATCTCCATAGGCCTTACAAGCAGACGCTCGGCATCTTCTGGCGAAATGCCATCATGAATAATCGAAACATATATAAAAGGAATGGTGACATCTGGATTGGCTTCTTTTGGAATGGTTTGATAAGTCACCCATCCCGATATCAACAATAGAATAAAAATAGATAATACCGTGCGGGTATGAGTTAACGACGCCTCAATTAAGTTTTTCATACTTACTTGCTCGCTACCTCAGCAAATACTGGCTCAACTTTATCTCCTGCTCTGACAAAGCCCTGCCCTAAAGTTATCACATTTGCTTGCTCACCTAGGCCCCACAACCACACACCTTCTTCGGTAGTTTTTGCTAAATTTACCGATTTAAATTCTACCCTAGTATCATCATTGACTATTTTTACCCCGATATTGCCTTGCTCATCCAATGCCATAAAAGCAGGGCTTAAAAGCATGGCAGGTTCTGCGGGTAACTCGATATTTAATTGTGTTGAAAACCCGGCTTTGTAGTGCATACCTGGGTTCGCAAATGCAGCCTCCACTCTGAATGTATTTGTGCTTTCATCTGCGACGGAGGCGATATAACGAATTTTTCCTGGGTAGGTTTTATCATTAAGAACATGAGCAAACGTGGCTTGACCGACCTGTAAACCTTGAATTTCTTTTTGTGTCGCATCGGCTCTCACTATCAGAGGGTCTAGGTCAACCAATTGCAGAATTGGGTCACCAATGCCAACATAATCACCGATTTGCACTAAGCGTTTGTTGATCACACCATCAAATGCCGCTCGAATATCTGTGCGCTGATACATCAGCTCTAAACTCGCAAGCGCCGCTTTAGCTTGTTGCAATAATGCTTGAGCACGCATCGTTTGTACTTTATTTTGCAGCCCTTGCTGATTCAGTTTTAATGCGCCTTCATATTCAGTTTCATATTGAGCAACCAGCGCTTTGGCCGAGGTTATTTGAGCTTTTAAATCTGATTTATCAAGCCGTAAGATAATCTCATTTTGTTTTACAAACTGCCCCTCTTCAACCAAAATTTCAGTTACTTGGCCTGCTTGTCTGGCACTAATATTGGCAGTTTTATCTGGCTCTGATTTACCATAAAAAGTAAGGTTTTTATTTATATTTTGTGCGGTTAACCGCACCACCTGTACTTTGGCAATTCGGTCTGAATTTGTAACTTGGTGATTATTTTCATCATCGACTTCCGGTGACTCAGTCATGCCAGAAAGCATCCAAAGTACAATCACAAGTACAATAAAAATAGCTAAAATATAAGGTTTCTTTTCGAGTGCTGTTCTTAGATTTAGCAACGCAAAATTCCTTCTAATGATGCGTAAGTATAGTTAGGCTGGGGTAATTAGGAAGTGTAAGCAATAAAAAAGCCACATCAAGTGGCTTTTTTCAAATTATTTTTTAAACGCTGAAGCTAGCGCCGCAACCGCAGGTTGTTGTTGCGTTGGGGTTGTTGACAAAAAAGCGTGCTCCCTCAAGGCCTTCAGTGTAATCCACTGTGCCATCAACAAGGTATTGAATACTCATTGGATCAACAACTAAGGTCACCCCGTTTTTTACAATTTCTAAATCGCCAGGGTTGGCTTTTTCATCAAAAGTAAAACCATATTGGAAACCCGAACAACCACCACCTGTTACATAAACACGTAATTTTAGATCTGGATTCTCTTCTTCTTCGATTAACTGTTTAACACGAACAGCTGCTGCATCGCTGAACTTTATTGGCAACTCATCTGACATACCAAAACCCTCAAAACCTATGATATGACGATTATCTAATACCCGAGTGTTTTAATCAAGTATCGCCACAAAGTCATCATATTTTACGAGACCGAATTGGCCAACCCATTAGCATTGAGCTAATGTTTATTTGTACTACTTTTGAATTAAGCAAAGTTTAACGATGAGGGATCATCATAGTGATAGATCATTTAAGGCTCCATTTTATTAATGCCAATATAGATAGCGCACCGGTTATCCCCGCAAGCTATGATGGTTTATTGGTTTTTGCCTCGATACTTACTGCGGTGTTCGCATCGTATGTGTCTTTTTTACTATCTAGTCGCATTAAAAGCTCACACTTAAAAAACGAAAGCTTAATATGGACAATACTGGCTTCCTGCTTTTTAGGGATTGGCATTTGGGGCATGCACTTTGTTGGTATGCTGGCTTATACCCTCCCCATTGCCATTGAATACAACACCACCATTACTTTACTCTCGGTACTACCCAGTGTATTTGCAAGCTACATTGTATTGTCACCAGCACTTAGCCACGGTCGAAGACTCATATTCAGAAGTATTTTAATGGGGGCTGGGATCGGCTGTATGCATTTTGTTGGCATGATGGCCATGATGATGCCAGCTCATATGGCTTATGAGCCTTGGTTATTCTCTTTGTCTATTTTGGTTGCCATTGTTCTTTCGGGTATTGCTTTAAAAATTAACGATTTGAGACAATCTCGAGGCATTCATCACACCCGCATTAATCTGCTTGGCGCAATTATAATGGGCAGTGCTATTTCGGGCATGCATTATATTGGTATGATTTCGATGTCTGTATTTGAAACAGAGCACACCGTATATATAAACACACACGACAACTCCACCCTTGCACAACTTGTGATGACTGTTTTATTAGCGTTGAGTCTTTTTGTGCTGGGGATTGTTGAATTAAGAGCCCGAAGTTTATTATCCGCCAAACTCAAAGCCGTGCTTAACACTGTTCAAGATGTCGTTATAAGCTTTAATAGCACGGGAATTATAGAATTTGCGAATCCAGCCGTGTTACCTGTATTTGGCTACCGGTCCGATGATTTAATTGGTAAACATATTCACCTTCTTATCCCTGAAAAATCAGCTGAACTCAGCGATATATTTAACGGCTCTCAACTTAACATACCAAACGCAAAAAAAAGTAAAAGTCGACTGTTAAAAGGACAAAGAGCAAATAAACAGTTGTTTCCCATCACACTCACAATCAGCTCGATAGGCAAACAAGAAAAAGGCCCTTATGTCGCCACGATTAAAGATTTAAGTGACATCCAAAATCAGGAAGCATTCACACAAACCATTTTTGATAACTTGCCCATCATGCTGTTTGTAAAAGAAGCTGAGCATTTAAGTTTTAGCCATGTAAATAAAGCTGGCGAAGAACTGCTTGGCAGACGTAAAGAGCAATTAATAGGTCTGAATGATTTTGATATTTTTAGTAATGACGAAGCTGCAAACTTTGCCCAAACAGACCGAGACGTGCTTAATAAAGACGGAATAATCACATTAGATGAAAAGCCAGTAACGGTTGACGGTAAAACACATTACTTACGTACTCGTAAACTGGCTATTAAAGACAGTAATGGAAAAGCACGATATTTACTCGATGTGTCAGAAGACGTGACAGAGCTAAAACAAGCCAAAACAGAACTTGAAAACTTGCATCAACGCATGTCGATGGCTGCCGATGCAGCGCACATTGGTATTTGGGAGTGGAACTTTGAAAGCAACGAATTAATTTGGGATGACTGGATGCATACCCTGTTCGAAATACCCAAGTCACAGTTTAAAGGCGATTACGCAACATGGGCTAATACTCTGCACCCTGATGAATATGAGCGAGTTACCAATAAACTCAAGCTTGCTCTATTAAACAACGAAGAGTTTCATGCTGAGTTTCAAATAGTATTACCCTCTGGGCAAACTCGTTACCTAAATGCCGATGGACGTATTTATGGCAACCGTATGATTGGGGTTAACTTTGACATTACTAAACGGGTCATGGCAGAGAAGAAAATAAGGCAGTTAGCACAAACAGATCATTTAACAGGCCTTGCTAATCGAAATGCTCTCAGTAAGTTCATAAAACACGAATTTGATCGCAGTGAACGCACCGGGGCAAAGGTGGGATGTTTATACTTTGACTTAGATAAGTTTAAACCTATTAATGATACCCACGGCCATTTAATGGGTGACTTTGTTCTTGTTGAAGTAGCCAAACGATTACAAGATACGGCTCGTAAAACAGATTGTGTCGCGCGTATTGGTGGCGATGAGTTTGTTGTTGTCATAACCGATATCGAAAACCTTAGCCAAGTGAAACGGGCACTTACACGGTTTATCAATGCTATTTCGGCTCCTATCGCCTCTGAAGTTGGCTATTTAAATATTGCCACGAGCGTTGGCTATGCCATCTATCCTGATGATGCTAAATCACTTGATGAACTACTTCATAAAGCCGATGAGCGCATGTATAAACAAAAACGCAGTAGCCATGAAAGCATACCCCAGTACAAATGAATAATTAAAAAGATAAAATGTCTGCAACGTGTTTTTTTGCGTATACTTATTAAACGATTAATAATAAATATTTTCCATGCGCGCACCCTATTTATCTGTCATTCTATTTCTGCTTTGCATATTTCATGCTGCTTTCACGAGCGCTAATGAGCAACAAACATGGAAAATAATCTCGTTAGAATGGCCACCTTATGCGAGCAGTAAAATGGCCAATGGCGGAGATGCAATCGCCTTATTAAGAGACTCACTTGCCGCAGAAGGGATAGCGCTAAGCGTGGAATATTTACCGTGGCAAGATGCACTAAAAAAAGCAGAGCAACCGGGGTATCTAGGTTACTATCCCGCGTGGCTTTCTGAGATACAAGCAGGGTTTATTGCTTCATCCCCCATTTTAACTTCACAACTTGCTGTGATGACCAGCCAAAGTAGCGTGCAACACTTTGAAAGCATTGAGCAACTTTTTAATGAAAGTAAAGTGGGTATCGTTGGTGCTTATATTTACCCTGATGAAGTTGAAAAAGTCATTCAAGCTTACGAAAGCAGTATTATTCGTGCCGCAAATGATGAAGAGCTTTTTCACTTACTTCAGACAAACCAAATAAACTTTGCCATTGCAGCCCCTGAAGTATTCAACTACTTTGCCACGCAGAAAAATGTGTCTAAACCCCATATTGTTAGCCAGTTTGTCGATTCCCCTTTAGTGATAGGCATTCGTAATGCGCCTGAAAACCGCGAAAAAGCCACGCGGTTACAATCGTTATTTAGCATCAATAACCTCGAAACGATGGTCTACACAAAACCAAAAAAGCTGCTATTAACCTATATAGACATACCGAGTATCTCACCGTTTAATGAGTTCATTAGCCAAATATATGATGACATTGGCATTAAAACCCAAATACAAGCAACCCCAGCACGAAGAGGGCTTTTGTTGCTCAACGCGGGGATCATTGATGCAGACGTTGTCAGAGCTAAAAGTATTATTAAAGAGTTTGAAAATGTCGTTGTCGTAGAGCCAAGTCTCAGCGTGATAAACATTGTATTATTATGCCGACAAACGTTACCTTGCAGTCGAGAAATATTGTACGATCCTAGCAAGAATATTATCAGCACCACTGGCAATACTGAGCTTTTAAGTGAGTTTGATATTAAAGCGCGTATTACGCACAACGAAGCGCTCAATCACAGCCTTGATTTATTAAGAAAAAAACGAATAAATTATATTCTGTATCCCGCACTTGAAAATGAACTTGCCTCTTTAAAAAAAGAATTTCACGTAATCGTATTACGTCAGTTAGCAGTCAATACCGTGATAAATAAAAAACACGCAGCGCTGATACCTGAACTCTCAAAAGCAATTAAAGCACGGCTACCCGAATTAAAAAGGCAGCTAGACAAAGACAACATAAAACAGTCAAATTTACCCAAAAACTAGATAAATTTATAAAATCCCAACGACTTAGCGAGTTTGATTTGCTAAACTTCAGGCTCAAAAGTGCTGTGAGGAAGAATGCATGTGGCTTGAAAGGCTAAGGCGTCGATTAGCAAAGCCTAAAACATCTGTGCAATTGTGCTTACTTGGTGTAAGTGCGGGACTAATTGCGGCAGTGTTGATCATATTATTTCGCCTCACGATCATGTTTTTCCAAAGCTTATTTTTAGAAAAACCTGACGACTTTACGACTCTTCCCACACTTGAACGTGTATTACTCCCTGTCGGCGCCGCCTTATTAATTGCTTTATTTGCCGCATTAACGGGTTTTAAACACTACCGTTTAGGGATCCCCTTTGTAATTCACCGAATCAAAAAGCATTATGGCCAAATGCCACTGTACAACACCGTTAACCAATTTGTTGGTGGAGCGTTGGCGTTAATTAGTGGTTTTTCGGTGGGTCGTGAAGGTCCTTCTGTCCACATGGGAGCAACGGGTGCAAGTTTGCTTGCCGATAAATTGCATTTACCCCACAATGCCATGAGAACCCTGACTGGCTGCGGTGTTGCAGCGGGTATCGCAGCCTCATTCAATACCCCACTTGCTGCGGTAATCTTTGTAATGGAAGTCGTACTTAGGGAATACAAAGTACACATATTTGTGCCAATTATGCTTGCCGCGGTGACAGGCGCACTCGCCACCCAATTTGTGTTTGGTGATGCATCTGAACTGGCGCTTATTACCATGAACCCACTCAGTGGCTGGCATTACCCATTTTTAATCTTATTTGGTATGGCGCTGGGAGCAGTTGCGTATGCGTTTAATCAAAACTTAATGTTGATCATTCGCACTTTTAAACCATTAAGCATGTTTCCACGTTTATTACTTGCAGGGTTAATTGCAGGTTTAATTGCCTACATGGTGCCGCATGCGATGGGCTCTGGTATGAGTGCAATTACCATTGCCATTGAATCACCCGATGATGTGCAGTTTTTGACGACCATTTTAATTGCCAAGCTATTAGCAACTTTATTTGCTATTGGCTTGGGGATACCCGGTGGTATTATTGGCCCCGTGATTGGATTAGGCGTACTTATGGGCACGTTAATGGCATTTTTTGCGCAGTTTATTAGCCCTGGGGTTGATATTGCAGGTACTTACAGCATGCTTGGAATGGCAGGCTTACTTGCGGCCACCTTACATGCGCCGCTTGCCGCACTTACAACCGTGATGGAGCTAACTTCAAGTCCTGAGATTATTGTGCCTGCCATGCTCGTTATCTCAACAGCGTATGTTACCGCGCTGCAATTCTTTGGTAACCGCTCTATCTTTATGCAACAACTGGATTTCCAAGGACTTGAATATCAAATTTCGCCAGCAACCGAGGCGTTGCAAAAAGTGGGTGTGATGGAAGAAATGGATGAGCATTTCAAACTGCTATACAGCGATGATAAAGAACAAATAAAAGCATCTCTCGATGCCATTGACAGTCAAACACCATTAATTGTTCACGATGACGAAAATGGCTATCGCCTAGCAGAATATGACTTGAGCTTGATGTCAGATCAAAACAGTAATATTAAATATGTCAGTCTCGCAGGTTTAAGTAGCCAAGCCACACTCGCGGATGCCTTTGACTTGCTTAAAGATAAACGAAGCGGTGCGGTGTATATATATAACTTACTTGATAATCAGCAAATTATGGGGCTTTTGCGTTGGGACCAAATTAGACATATTCTGACCATACGCAATAGCCTGTTATAACAATTAAAATGGATCAATAAATGAGTGCGCTATTAATTTACAAAACGTTTCATGTATTTTTTATGATTGCTTGGTTCGCTGGTATTTTCTACTTACCACGATTATTTGTTTACCACGCCATGAGCGAAGAAAAAGCCTGTAACTCAATGTTAAAAGTAATGGAGCGACGCTTACTGTTATTCGTTACCCCTTTTGCGGTATTAACACTGGTTTTTGGGGTACTGACAATTGTTGAATATGGCCGTGAATGGTTCAAATACAGCATGTGGCTTCACTATAAGTTAGTGCTCGTTATTATCTTATATATCTACCATGCCTACTGTTTTAAGTTATTGGCTGATTTTAAGCATGATCGCAACACACGTAGCGATCGTTTTTATCGCATTTTTAATGAAATTCCGGTGCTGATTCTATTGGCGATTGTCGCATTAGCAATTATTAAACCTAGCTTATAATTTGCTGCTGTGTACGCTAAAAATTTGCTATAGTACGGCGCAAATTTATGCGACCTCCCATACAGAGTGTCAGCGCCTTTATAAATGTGATTAGGAACAAGCCCCATGTTAAGTTTCCAAGGTGAAAATATCCTGTCGGTCAATCAACTTGATCGCGATTGTATTGAACGTATTTTTGCAGTTGCTAAGAAAATGGAGCCCTATGCTAAAAAGCAAAAGCGCACCAATGTGTTAGAAGGCGCTATATTAGCTAATTTATTCTTCGAGCCAAGCACGCGAACACGTGTCAGCTTTGGCACCGCCTTTAATCTACTCGGTGGTTTAGTGCGTGAAACTACGGGCATGCAAAGCTCAGCGTTAGCCAAAGGTGAATCACTGTACGACACAGCACGTGTTATTTCAGCTTATGCTGATGCCGTTGCAATGCGTCACCCAGATGCAGGCTCGGTAGCCGAGTTTGCAACAGGCTGTGATGTACCTGTCATTAACGGCGGTGACGGTCCTAATGAACACCCCACTCAAGCACTACTCGATTTATTAACTATCGAACGTGAACTGGGGCGTTTTAATCAACCAATAGACGGTATGCACATTGCCCTTGTTGGTGATTTAAAATATGGCCGTACTGTTCACTCGTTATCTAAATTACTGTGCCACTATAAAGACATTAAATTTTCAATGGTCGCGCCTGACGGCTTACAAATGCCAGACTATGTTTTAGATGCTGTTGATAATGCGGGTCATAAAATTCAACTGGTTGACAAAATGGAAGGCAACCTTGCGGCAGATATTGTTTATCAAACCCGCATCCAAGAAGAACGCTTTCCTTCGCAAGAAGAAGCAAACAAATACCGTGGTGGTTTCCGTATCAGCCAAGCAATTTACAACACACACTGTAAGCCAAATTCAGTACTGATGCACCCACTCCCACGTGACAGCCGTTTAGAAGCAAACGAGCTTGATAACGATTTAAACAGCAACGATAACCTTGCAATTTTCCGCCAAGTTCAAAACGGCGTATTAATTCGCATGGCCTTGTTTGCTCTGACCTTAGATGTTGCTGACAAAGTTGAGCAATATGAAGTCAACGTACCGTGGTTTAGCCGTAAACGTAACAGCTAATAATCTACGTTTAGGGCTCGCTTGAGCCCTTGCAAACCTCTCATTTAACGTGACAACCAAATAGGACTATTCATGACAATTAGCCAAGATCTTTTTAATCGCGCGCAAGAATCAATCCCAGGCGGTGTTAACTCACCCGTTCGTGCATTTAATGGCGTAGGCGGCACCCCTCTTTTTATCACCAAAGCCGAAGGTCCGTTTACGTTCGACGCCGATGGTAACCGCTACATTGACTATGTCGGTTCTTGGGGCCCAATGATCATGGGGCATAATCACCCAGCGATTAAACAAGCAGTACTCGACGCAGTTGAAAATGGCTTAAGCTATGGAGCCCCCACTGAAGCCGAAATCTTAATGGCCGAAAAAGTAAAAGAGCTTGTTCCATCAATCGAAAAAGTACGTATGGTGAGCTCAGGCACTGAAGCAACAATGAGTGCGATTCGCCTTGCTCGTGGCTTCACTGGCCGTGACAAAATATTAAAGTTTGAAGGCTGTTACCACGGTCACGCTGATTCACTGCTTGTTAAAGCAGGTTCAGGTGCATTGACTATGGGCGTGCCTAACTCACCGGGCATTCCAGAGGATTTTGCTAAACACACATTAACGGTGTCGTTTAATAACTTAGACGAAGTAAAAGCCATTTTTGCCAAATACGCCGACGAGATTGCCTGTATCATCGTTGAACCAGTTGCTGGCAACATGAACTGTATCCCACCAGTACCAGGCTTTTTAGAAGGTCTACGTGAGGTGTGTGATGAGTACAAGTCAGTGCTTATTTTTGATGAAGTGATGACAGGTTTCCGTGTTGCTTTAGGGGGCGCACAAGCATATTACAACATCAAACCAGACCTTACTTGCCTTGGTAAAGTTATTGGTGGCGGTATGCCAGTGGGTGCTTTTGGCGGTAAAAAAGAAATCATGGATTATATCGCGCCCGTTGGTCCGGTTTACCAAGCAGGTACTTTATCAGGTAACCCAATAGCCATGGCTGCCGGCTTAAAATCGCTTGAGCTATTAAGTGTTGATGGTTTACATGATGAACTTGAAGCTAAGAGCAAAGCGTTATGTGACGGCTTTGAAGCAGCAGCGAAAAAAGCAGGCATTCCCCTAACAACCAATTATGCTGGCGGCATGTATGGTTTCTTCTTTACTGATAAAGAGAAAGTAACCAGCTACCAACAAGCAACAGAGTGTGATTTAGAGCGCTTTAAAAAGTTCTTCCACTTAATGCTTGATGAAGGCGTATACCTAGCACCTTCTGCATTTGAGGCAGGCTTTGTATGTGCAGAGCATTCTGAAAAAGAAATTGCAGACACCATTGCAGCAGCAGAGCGAGCTTTCGCTAAATTATAATGGCCAATGACAAACAATTAAAAAGCCCCAGCATTAAAAATGCTGGGGCTTTTTTTATCGGCTTTTAATCTCTAATACAACGAGGCCGTGGTTCAAACTCACTGGCGCGAATTGGTAACTGCACTACTTTGCCGCAGCCTGGCGGTGCTTGTAGTCCGGTTTCTTCATTAATGAATGCCCAGCGAACTGATGCTGGACGCGTGTCAGCTATCGCTTCAGGATTGAGCGGTTTAAGATAACGAATATAGGCTTCAAGTGCGCCAACACTGCCCGTTAACCCCGTGCTCTTGTTATCATCGCGACCAATCCATGCCACCGTCACTGTATTTTGATCGAAGCCTGCAAACCAGCTATCACGTAAATCGTTACTTGTACCCGTTTTACCAGCCAGTTGAATAGATGGAAAGTGGGCATTCAAACGTTTAGCAGTGCCATCTTTTGTTACCCGCTTCATGGCATATTTTGTCATGTATACAGAGGCATCATCAAAACGCTTCTGCGATTCAACATCATGTTTATAAAGTACTTTACCAACCGAGTCTGTTAACGCTGAGATAGACGTAAGCTCACGATATTGCCCATCTGCCGCAAGCGTTGTGTAAAGCTGAGCCACTTCAAAACTTGAAAGCTCTAACGCCCCTAATAACAGTGACGGATATTGTTCGATACGTTCATCAACGCCTAAGCGCTTCAGTGTGTCAGCCACTTTATCAACACCTACATCTAACCCCGTATTGACCGCTGGGATATTTACACTGTTACTAAACGCTTTATAGAGTGGCATTGGGCCTCGGAATTGCTTATCGAAGTTTTCAGGCTGCCACACTTTCCCTTGTTCATTTGTTACTTGTAGTGGTGAATCATCCACTAAGGTTGCTACATTAAATTTTCCGCTTTCAAAGGCCGTTAAATAAACGGCGGGTTTCACTAACGAGCCAATATTACGTTTTGTATCAAGTACACGGTTAAAGCCAAAGTAACGCACATCTCGGCCTGCTACGAGTGCCGATACTCCCCCCTTCTCAACATTTACAGAGATCATGGCAGCTTCAAGTTCTTCTGTTTTAGGGCGTTTTTCTAAGTAAGGCAGACTTGCTTCTATCGACTCTTCCATCGCCGTTTGTTTTTGAAGGTCAAAATAGGTAAAAACTCGCACACCCGCATCTAATACCTGTTGATCGGGCAGTAATCGTTTTAGTTCACGATTAACCAGTTCTAAATAACCTGGATACGACTTTTGCAGGCTGTCTTTCATAGGTGCAATGTCGATTGGACGCTTTAAAGCGGCGCGATATTCACGCGTATCAATGAGTTTGTTCTCCACCATTAAGCGCAATACTAAATCTCGTCTTTCCATGGCGCGTTCACTGTAACGACGAGGGTTGTAATACGATGGGCCTTTTACCATGGCAACAAGTAGCGCTATTTGGTCGTACTCAAGTTCATCGACAGGCTTTGAAAAATAAAAATCAGCGGCAAGCCCCATACCGTGTACACCTTGGTTATAAGACTGACCTAAGTACACTTCGTTTAAATACGCTTCGAGGATTTCATCTTTGCTGTAACGGTAATCTAAAATCAGTGCTATTAATGCTTCATTAAATTTACGCACTAATGAACGCTCACGCGTTAAATATATATTTTTTGCTAATTGCTGAGTCAGCGTACTGCCACCCTGCACGGTTCTACCCGCTTTAATATTACTGTATAAAGCGCGCATTATTGACCAAACAGACACACCGTGATGTTGATAAAAATTACGATCTTCGACCACCAGCAGCGTGTCTTTTAACATCGCAGGAAACTTATCTAGCGGGACAAATTCACGGTCTTGTTTTGAGTCGTTACCAATGCGCGCAATTTGCACCGGCTCTAGGCGCGCGGTGTTTAAACGACGACCGAATTTATCTTTAATGGTTGCTAACTTTTGCCCAGAAAAACGCAGCTCAATAACATGAGCCTCTTCAAGGCCATCGTAAAACTCAAATTCACGGCGATATACTTTAATGGTGTTAGCAGATTTTACATACTGACCTGTACGACTTAGTTTATTTACTGACGAATAATTTAAACGATTTAACTCCCAAACAACCTCTTGTTGAGACAAGAACTGTCCTGGGTAAAAGCTCATTGCGCGCGCATAGACTTGGGCGGGAAGTTGCCATTTGTTGCCTTCAAACTGACGGGTAATTTTGGCATCTAAATAAATAAGATAAAGCACCATGGTAATGACCACAGCCAACGAAAGCTTCCAAAAAATTGACCACATTTTTCGAAGCACGCGTACTTTAGTTGTCGGTTGAGATGCGTTTGAACGCTTTGCAGTTGAACGTTTCGTTGCCGTCGTTTTTTTACCTGACGACTTTTTTGCAGGAGTTTTTTTATCAGCCATTGAGTTCGCTATTGGTCAGTTAATTTTACAGGGTTATATTTTGCATAACAGCGCAATACTAACACCTGCAAAATTAACAGTCACTTAAACTCGGTTAGCGTGTACACAACCAAAGTGAGTGAATGACAGCGGGGATGAAAAAGATAAAACACAAAATAATATTGATGATTAAATCTTTACCTACGCCCGCTTTCAGAAATACCGCAACAGGCGGTAAAAATAACGATAAAATGATTAGTAACAGTTTGTTATCCATGTTTTTCCCTTTTTAGTTAAGTGTTATTAGCATAGTCAATAAAACCACCTCTCGCCTATAAGAAAACACTTATTTTTAACGCAAAAAAGCTCTACCAATAGTAGAGCTTTGATTTGAACACACAATGATATTATTTAGCGTGTGCGCTGGGCACACGCATTAAAATTAGTTACTGCGAACTGATACAAACTCAGGGTAAGCATCAATACCACAGTCATGTTGATCCATACCGCTTAATTCTTCTTCTTCGGTAACACGGATACCCATGGTATTTTTCAGAATTGCCCATACGATTGATGACGTAATGAACACAAAACCTAAGATACACACTAAACCAATTAACTGATTAACAAAGGTTGCATCTGAGTTTGATAAAGGCACTAACATGATACCTAATGCACCACACACACCATGAACCGAGATAGCGCCAACTGGGTCATCAATTTTCGCTTTATCAAGTGCAACAATGCTAAACACCACAAGTGAGCCACCTAATAAACCAAGTAAACATGCTAGCAATGGAGAAGGTGACGCTGGCTCAGCTGTAATCGTTACAAGACCTGCTAATGCACCATTTAGCACCATTGTTAAATCGGCTTTACCCCATAACACTTTACAGACAACCAATGCGGCAATTGCACCACAGGCAGCGGCAGCATTTGTATTAAGGAAAATTTTACCTACAGCGGTGGCGTTTTCAGCATCAGAGATCAGCAGTTGTGAACCACCGTTAAAACCAAACCACCCCATCCACAGAATTAATGTACCCAGTGTTGCCAGTGGTAGGTTTGAACCTGGAATTGGGTAAATTTCACCGTTTTTACCGTATTTACCTTTACGAGCGCCTAAGAAAAGAACCCCTGCTAATGCTGCTGCAGCGCCTGCACCATGTACAATGGCCGAACCTGCGAAATCAACAAAGCCCATTTCTGATAAGAACCCGGCACCCCATGTCCAATAACCTTCAATTGGGTAGATAAAACCAGTTAAAATAACCGCGAAGATTAAGAATGCCCATAGCTTCATACGCTCAGCTACGGCACCCGATACAATAGACATCGCCGTTGCAACAAATACCACTTGGAAGAAAAAATCAGACTCTAAAGAGTGATTAGCATCTGACGCTTGCGTGCCAATTAAAGCACCAAACGAAGGAACAAAACCCCCTTCTGCGTTATCAACATACATAATGTTGTAACCCACCAGTAAGAACATAGTGCAAGCAATAGAGAACAGTGCAACGTTTTTAGTTAGTATTTCTGTTGTATTTTTTGCACGAACTAAACCTGCTTCTAACATGGCAAAACCAGCTGCCATCCACATGACTAATACACCCGACATTAAAAAGTAAAATGTGTCGAGCGAGAACTTCAACTCTACTATCGTGTTTTCCATAAATCCCCCTTAAATTGCTTCTTCGTCTAGTTCGCCCGTTCGGATACGAACAATTTGGTCTAGGTCGTAAACGAAAATTTTGCCGTCACCGATTTTGCCTGTTGAAGCAATTTTTGTGATGGTATCAACGACGCGTTGACAATTTTCGCTACGCGTTGCAATTTCAAGTTTGATCTTTGGAATAAAATCGACTTGGTATTCAGCTCCACGATATAGTTCAGTATGACCACGTTGACGGCCAAAGCCTTTAACGTCGACAACTGTCATCCCCTCAATGCCTAAATCAGCCAACGCTTCACGTACATCATCAAGTTTGAATGGCTTTATTATTGCACTAATCATTTTCATAGTGGCCCCCTTCGGACGCTTATTGTTATCCTGTTGGTTTATGTAATCCAACCTTTGTGCCACTATTTTTTATTAATTAATTTCAATAAGTTAAGAGATAACCACGACGTTCAAACAAAAAAAATGCACCCTCATGGTGCATTTTTTTAACAATTTACCAGCACTGGTGCACTTAATTGGACTGTAAGCTAACCACGCAATTACGTTGTTGCTGTTTTGCCTGATATAACGCTTTATCTGCTAAGCGCATAGCACCAGTCAGTGATACTTTAGAAAATGGCGTAATCCCTATACTCATGGTTAATGAATAAGGCTCGCCATTGATAGAAAACGCGTGCTCGGCCAGTTGCTCTCTAAAGGTATTCAACCTCAGCTCTGCTTTTTCAAGCCCCATATTGTCCAGCACAACCGCAAATTCTTCGCCGCCAATACGTGCAATCGTAAAATCATCAAATTTTGTTTTTAAGAATGAAGTGACCTGTTTTAATGCTTGATCGCCCGCCTCATGACCAAACTGATCATTAATATTTTTGAAAAAGTCGATGTCTAATAAGGCAAGCACATTGTCTTGCTCAACATGTTTCAGTACTTTTTCTGCATATTGATAAAAATAACGACGATTATACAAACCCGTTAAGTGATCTCGGTATGCGCTTTCTTTTATGTCGGCAATTAAAGCGAGTTGCTCCATGGTTTGCATAACACGGCAATGGAACTCTTCGTTCATAAAAGGTTTTGTTAAGAAGTCATTTGCACCATATTTGATAAAGCGTGCAGATAAGCCGTGTTTTCCCGCCCCCGATAACCCAATAATGGCTAAATCATCACGGCCTCTAAAATTACGTACCGCTTTAACAAGTTCAAAACCGTCCATTGTTGGCATGGCATAATCTGTGAGCAACAATTTAATTTCAGGATCGTCTTTGAGCATTTGCAATGCTTGTTCACCGTCGTGGGCATCACTCACTTCAAACAACTGTTTTTCGAGCATTTGTTTCATTAACGTGCGGCTAAGTACAGAGTCATCAGCAACCAACGCCTTACAACCATGATTACGCAGTAACTGCGCAACGAGTTTAATAGCGTAGTGATAAGAGTCTCTATTATCTTTCACAACGTAATCAACCACACCCAGCTCTAACATTTGTTGGCGAATGTATTCGTCAATCTTTGAGGTTAAAACCACTGTTGGGATATTTTTTGATAGTGTGTATTTAGCCACCTCACCATTCATCGCGTCGGGCAAGGTTAAATCGACCAGCGCCAAGGTATATTCATGCTTAGCAATTAAGGAAATGCCTTCTTTTAGAGACCACGCAAAGTCGACATCCACATCTAAATAGTGGGCAGCTAAGTGACGTAACACCTGCTGTACTACTTTACTGTCTTCAACCACTAACACTCTTTGCATCGCAACTTCTCTTTTATAAGCATGTATTACAAATCATAAAACTTGCTAAATATACGTTATTTTTCAATTTAGCTAAATATTTAACCAAACTATCTTTAATAAAAAAACGCGCTTTTTGGTATTTTCTCAGCCATTCTCATTATTTCTCTGTTTAACGACTAATATTGGTGACTAGTCTCAATAGTTTGTCATCGCGCGCGCTTTTCTTTTTAATGACTGCAATTCGAATAATAAGGAATCAACATGAAACTCGTTAGTTTTATTGGTTTGTCTGTAACCGCCCTAACATTGACCTTTAGTACGCCTAGTTTTGCTGAGAACGAACGTCGTATCGACGTAGACAGCAATGTCGTGACTGAACATAAAGCACGTATAAACGGTGAGCGCTTCTCTTACACTGCAACCACTGGGACCCAGCCTGTTTGGGATGAACAAGGAAATGCCGTCGCCACGTTACAATACACCTATTATCAGCGCGATAAAGTAGACGATCGTACAAAGCGCCCGCTGGTGTTTTCGTTTAATGGTGGACCGGGCTCTGCGTCAGTGTGGATGCACCTTGCTTATACTGGACCACGCGTATTAAAAATTGATGACGAAGGTTACCCTGTGCAACCTTATGGCGTTAAAGATAACCCATATTCAATTTTAGATGTTGCAGATATTGTTTACATCAATCCCGTGAATACAGGGTACTCTCGCGTATTAGAGAACGAAAAAGGCGAACTACCAAGTAAATCTGATCAACAAAAAATGTTCTTTGGTGTTAATGCCGACATAAAATACTTAGCGGAATGGTTAAACACCTTTGTATCGCGCAATGAACGCTGGCGCTCACCCAAATTCTTAATTGGTGAAAGCTATGGTACAACCCGTGTTTCAGGCCTAGCTCACGAACTACAAAACCGTCAATGGATGTATATCAACGGCGTTATTTTAGTCTCACCAACTGAAATTGGCATTAAGCGCGAAGGCCCTGTAGAAGCAGCTAATCGCTTACCTTACTTTGCAGCAACCGCGTGGTATCACAAAGCTTTAAGTGCTGATTTACAAGCTAAAGACTTAGATGAGCTACTACCAGAAGTTGAAGACTTCACGGTAAATAAGTTCCTTCCAGCGATTGCTAAAGGGGGCTTTTTAGCGGCTGATGAAAAACGCGCTATTATCAAGCAAGCAGCTAAATATGCTGGCTTATCAGAGAAATTTGTTGAGCAAAACAACCTTGATATTCCAACTGATTTTTTCTGGAAAGAGCTGCTACGTGACCGCGGTCAAACGGTGGGTCGTTTAGATTCACGCTACTTAGGTATCGATAAACGCGATGCGGGTGAATCACCAGACTACTGGGCAGAGCTCACGTCATGGTTACACTCATTCACACCCGCAATTAACTACTACCTACGTGAAGAGTTAAATTACAAAACTGATATCAAATACAACTTATTTGGTAATGTTCACCCTTGGGACCGCTCAGGTAATAACACTGGCGAAAACCTGCGTTTAGCAATGGCACAAAACCCGTACCTGAATGTCATGATCCAATCTGGTTACTATGATGGTGCAACAAACTACTTTGACGCTAAATACACAATGTGGCAGTTAGATCCAAGTGGTAAAATGAAAGATCGCTTAAGCTTTAAAGGCTACCGCAGTGGTCACATGATGTATTTACGTCATGCCGACCTTGAATCATCAAACAATGACTTACGTGAATTTATTTTGAAATCGCTGCCGGCAGAAGGCAAAGCCGCCAAATACTAATCACGCAAAGTAAATTGCAAAAAGAAAAAAGCCCGTTTTTACGGGCTTTTGTTTATCCATTGATCTATTTAGGTTTATACTTTCAGCCATACACTCTAGAGATTTGGAAATCACAGCATGGCAGAAAAATTTCGTGTGATGTTTGCCGGGCTTGAATCAGGCATAGATCAAACACAAGCGACTGAGCAACTTGCCGCAAAATTAAAAACCAGCACAGACAAAGTTGCAGGGCTTTTTGAGCACAAACCTTTGTTTGCTCCGAGCGATCAAGAAAAAGCACTTAAGCAAGCTAAACTACTGGCCAGTGTTGGCATAAAAGCTAAATTACAACCAGTTAGTCAGCAGCCTGCGAGTATTGGCCTTGACGCAAAGCAACGTGATGAGCGTATTTTTGATGCGCTTGACTACATAACCAGTAGTCTTATTCGCTTAGAAGAAAAGCTAGACGACCTTGAACAACGGCTCCCTGAACTTGAAAACAGCAGTGAACTAAGCAGCACCGATAACTGGCAAGAAAAAGATTTGCTTGATGAAGAAGCATATTGCGAACCTGTTAAAAAGCGTTCAAACACCCTGCTCTATTCATTGATTGCCATGGTGGTTGTGTTGTTAATTGCGCTGGGTATTGTGGAACTGTTTCCTGACCTATTCTCATTTTTAGAAAGTTAATATACCTATTGACATGAGCAACATACGAGCAGAAATAAGACAATCTATTCGCAAAAAGCGTAATTCTCTTAGCAAAGAGCAACAAAAAAATGCAGCAATTGCGCTGAAAATGAATTTTACTCAACACCTAAAATCATTAATCACATCCCAAAACCCCCGTATAGGCATTTATTTTAGCAATGATGGAGAATTAGATACCTCATTGTTAATTAAAGAATTATGGCACAAAAAAGCGCCCCTTTTCTTGCCTATAATCCACCCGTTTAATGGCACTACTTTGTACTTTCAAAGGTATGAAGAAAATTCACCCATGACTGCAAATCGCTATGGTATCTTGGAGCCCAAGTTGAATTGCAGTCAAATATGTCCTTTAGACAAGCTTGATATTTTATTAATGCCACTCGTGGCATTTGATGATCAAGGTAACCGTTTAGGTATGGGCGGTGGGTTTTATGACAAAACATTAGCACGATACTACCAAGAGAACTGGCAAAAGCCGATATTAATCGGTCTGGCGCATCAATGTCAGCATGTGCCTTCTTTACCAATAGAATCTTGGGATGTTCCGCTAAAACACATCATCACCCCAGAGAAAATCTACCAATGGTAGCACTTCTCTCTGTATACTATGAACACTTGAATAAGTATCTCTCTGACAGCCAACTGAGCACATAATTATGACGCAAGATGAATTAAAAAAAGCCGCTGCCTGGGCAGCACTCGAATTTGTAAAAGAAAACACCATTGTTGGTGTTGGCACAGGTTCAACAGTAAATCATTTTATTGATGCACTAGACACGGTAAAAGACACCCTTGTGGGTGCTGTTTCAAGTTCAGAAGCTTCAACTGAAAAGTTAAAAGCACTTGGTATTGAAGTATTTGAGCTTAATGATGTGCAAAGCCTTGATGTTTATGTTGATGGCGCTGATGAAATCAACCCACACAACGAAATGATTAAAGGCGGTGGCGCAGCGCTAACACGCGAGAAAATAGTCTCTGCGGTAGCAAAACAATTTGTATGTATTGTTGATGAATCAAAAGAAGTTGAGACATTAGGGGCATTCCCACTGCCAGTTGAAGTAATCCCAATGGCTCGCAGCTACGTTGCTCGTGAACTCGTAAAACTTGGGGGTGATCCAGTGTACCGCCAAGGTGTAGTGACAGACAACGGCAACATCATTTTAGATGTGCATAACCTTGATATCAGCAATGCCAAAGAATTAGAGCTAACAATCAATCAGATTGTTGGGGTAGTCACAAACGGCTTGTTTGCCCATCGCGGTGCAGACAAAGTTATTATCGGCACCAAAAATGGGCCGCAAATCAAGTAAATAGGAATGAGGATATGAGTAAGGTATCGTTAGCAAAAGACAAAATTAAAATTCTCTTGCTGGAAGGCGTGCACCAAAGTGCTGTAGAAACGCTAAAGCGTAATGGTTACAGTAACATTGACTACGTGAAAACGTCCTTACCTGAAGACGAGCTCATTGAGCGCATTAAAGATGTGCACTTTGTTGGCCTTCGTTCTCGTACTCATATTAATCAAGCGGTATTAGAAGCAGCTGAAAAGCTTGTTGCAGTAGGCTGCTTCTGTATCGGTACAAACCAAGTTGATCTGCAAGCTGCGCGTGAGCGTGGTATTGCTGTATTCAACGCACCATTCTCAAACACGCGCTCTGTTGCAGAGTTAGTGCTTGGTGAAATCTTATTACTTCTTCGTGGTATTCCACAGCGTAACGCCCTCGCTCATCGCGGTGGTTGGTTAAAATCAGCCAACGGTTCATTTGAAGCCCGTGGTAAAACGTTAGGTATTGTTGGTTACGGCCACATTGGTACACAACTCGGTATCATGGCTGAAAACATCGGTATGAACGTTGAGTTCTTTGATATCGAAGACAAACTATCGCTTGGTAATGCGACACAAGTACATAACCTTACCCAGTTATTGCAACGTGCCGATGTAATTAGCTTACACGTACCAGAAACGCCGCAAACTAAAAATCTAATTGGCATGGCTGAGCTTGAAGTCATGAAGCAAGGCGCGATTTTAATCAATGCATCACGCGGTACAGTGGTTGATATTGATGCGCTTGCAGAAGCACTGCGCGAGAAAAAGCTAAGCGGTGCTGCCATCGACGTATTCCCTGTTGAACCAAAATCGAATGACGAAGAATTTGTTTCACCTCTGCGTGGTTTTGATAACGTTATTTTGACCCCACACATTGGTGGCTCAACGCAAGAAGCACAAGAGAACATTGGTATTGAAGTTGCGGGTAAACTTGCTAAATATTCAGATAATGGGTCAACAATTACAGCCGTGAACTTCCCTGAAGTATCACTGCCTGAACTCGCTAACCGCAGTCGCTTATTGCACGTACACCAAAATAGACCCGGCGTGTTAACGCAAATTAACCAAGCGTTTGCACAGCACGGTATCAATATCGCAGCACAGTACTTACAAACTGACGAAGCGATTGGTTACGTAGTAATTGATGTAGACACAGACCATTCAGAAGTCGCACTTAAAGAACTAAGTGCAGTTGAAGGTACAATCAGAGCTCGTATCTTACACTAATCGCTCACACAGCGAATAAGCAAAAAGCGCAACCAGTTTGACTGATTGCGCTTTTTTGATCTTGAACTTAAGCCGCCCTCTCTCAGTTGATTTTGTGTGAAGATAAGAGCGGAGCGAAACCCAGCAAAGTAAGCCACGCTGTAAGCCGATAGTTTTAAGTTTTAAGCGCCAAGTCAAAAATAGCTCAGCATAGACGTAAATTTATTTCGCGCGAGGCGGTTACTTATAAGTAATAAATACCAACCATTCTTGAGTAAACAGCAGATGGTATTTCAAGCCAATTTTGGACAAAAACACGTTAGAGACTAAGGACAGCTTTGTGCCAATAGCAGCCCTTAAGGTTTGTTACAGCAACTGCTTCCTTCTTGAATAGGTGGGCATTTTACAGTCCCGTAAGAGCAATAAACGCAACAATCACCTTTTAATGGCCTGAGTAACGCTTTACACCCTTCACATTCGTAATACCACTGGCAGGCATTTGTTGGCATAGTCTCGACCTTACTATATCCACATTCGGGACAAGTAATCTTAGATTCTAATTCTATATCTTGCATACAGGTTCCTTAACAGGCTTAACGATATCCAACACTGACATAAATACCATCCATGTGATCCCAAAGTAAAATAAGTAAGTGCTCCAGTCGTATTGCCACAACGGATAAAGAGTCAGCAATACTGCAATTGGGCCAATTACACTTAATATGCCTCTTACCATATGCTTATGTTGATACCAGTTATACGAGTTGACCAATAAAGCGAGCGCAGCAAACAATGGTAATAGAGTATTAACCGCAATTCCTTCAAAATGAGACAGAAAACCAAGCCCTAGGGCTGATGCTAGTGAGCCGAGTGCAGGAAAACATGCAGTGCAGCTAAGTGCGGCTAGCCAAACGCCACCAGAGCCTACTTTATCTAGAATTTTATTAATCATAATTACCTCTACTTTTGAGGTAGTTTAAACTCCGTATATAGGTACGGAGTCAATAGCTAATTGAGCGAATTTATAATTGGACAGGAATTAGGGTCTTGGTTGGCTTTACAAGAGTTTGTCATATCTTGAATCACATGTTCTAACCGCTGCAAGTCAGCAATTTTCTCTCGTATTAACTTAAGTTTTTGTAAACCCATTGATTCTACATCAGAGCAGTTTCCACTCATCGACATAAGCGAAGCGACTTCATCAAGTGTAAAGCCTAACGCTTTAGCTTTTAATATGAATTTAAGTTGACTGACATGGGTTTCGTCATACATGCGGTAACCACTATCAGGTTTTAGTGGCTGTACTATTAGCCCTTTACGCTCATAGAATCGGATTGTTTCTACGTTAACGTCTAGTTCTTTAGCCAGCTTTCCTATGGTTTTCATAAGCAGGTTCTCTTATACAACTAGCATCATTTTATCATTATTAGACAAAATCTGAACTTCCGATATTCGCTCAGAGCCGCCCTTAGAGCATTTACGTTAACTCGTCTTTGGGCAAAAACAGTTTGCTTTGGTTAAGCGAACAAGAAAAACGGGTCCCCCCCTCAATGACTTAAATAAACCACACAGAACGACTAGATTTCCTTCACCCATAATAAAACCTAACAACCACCCGCTCACGTACACTTCCCTGTGTAAATCACGCCGGTGAGTCAGTAAATTTTACTTATCGGCTGGCTTTGCATCCGCGGCCTTATCTGGCTGTTTTTCGCTGATCATGGTGTTTAATTTCTCGCCGCCTTTAATACCAAAATCTAACGTGCGGATTGGGAATGGAATGGTCATATTAGCTTCGCTTAAGGCGTTTCTAACAGCCACAACAGCTTTGTGGCGTACAGTCATAAAGTCAGCTTCACCGGGGTACTTAATCCAAAACCACACCAGTAAATTAATGCTGCTATCGCCAAAGCTTTCGGCGTACACGGCGGTCTCTTCTTGCTTGATCACAAAATCAAATTCATTGATTTTTTTAACGATAACCTCTGCAGCTTGCTCTGGGTCATCGGCATACGAAATACCCACAGGCACCTCAATACGGCGAACGCCTAACGTACTGTAATTACTAAGTATGTTTCTAAATAAAATTTTATTCGGTACGAGGATTAGTTGCCCATAAAAATTCTCGATAAGGGTGTTTCTGAGGTTAATCGCGCGCACTGTACCAAATACACTTTCCGTTCGAATGACATCACCTGCTTTAAAGGGTTTACGAATACCCATGGCAATACCTGCGATTAAGTTTTCGGTCATATCCTGAAAAGCAAAACCGATAGCAAGACCAACAATACCAGCACCTGCGAGTAATGAAGTCACGGTGCCTCTGAGGCCTAAAAAATCGAGCGCAACAAACAGCCCTACACAAAGAATAACCACTTTTGCAATAGACGACATCAAATCAGCAATTTGCGTTGATTCCAAAGAGCGACGTAAGATTTTACGCAGCATTGAGCCACACACTCGCGCTAAAAGCGAAAATAAAATGGTTATTATGATTGCGACGATGAAGTTAGGAATATGACTTATAACAATATCAATCCAACCACCAAGCTTCTCTTCAATGAGCTTTTCAGCTTCACTAACGGATGGAATTTTTAGCATGTTTATACCTTGTTATCTTATATTAACTAACTCGGTAATTTGCAAAATGAACGCCATGTTTAATCAGACAAATAAAAACCATAAAAAAAGCCGTGCATCGCACGGCTTTTAACACACTAAAGTAGGCTCTTTTTCTAGTGCTGTTCTTCTCGCAGAAAAACAGGTTCGAGCTCTTTCGCGGTTGCATCGCTACTGAAGTAATACCCCGCTACTGTGAAATCTTTTAAATCACTCAATTGAGTAATTTTATTCTCTATAATGTAACGCGCCATCATGCCGCGGGCTTTTTTCGCGTAAAAGCTGATCACTTTATACTGGCCGTTTTTACAATCTTTAAAATGAGGTGTAATAATTTGTGCATTTAAGGCTTTTTTATCAACTGCTTTAAAATACTCATTTGAAGCAAGGTTTACTAAGTACTTACTGTCTTGCTCTGCCAAGACTGTATTGAGTTTTTCGGCTATCACACTCCCCCAAAACTCATACAAATTTTTACCGCGTGGGTTTTCAAGCTTAGTGCCCATTTCTAGGCGGTAAGCTTGCATTAAATCGAGCGGCTTAAGCACACCGTAAAGGCCAGATAAAATTCGTAAGTGAGACTGTGCATAATCTAAGTCAGAATGTGTTAACGACTGTGCATCTAAACCACCATACACATCACCATTAAATGCAAGGACGGCTTGTTTTGCGTTTTCTGTTGTAAACGGCTGTGACCACTGTGCGAATCGCGCTGCATTTAAACCGGCTAGTTTATCGCTGATTTTCATTAAACTGCCAATTTGGGCAGGGGTTAAATCACGGCAAACTGACATTAACTCTTCGCTGTGCTCGAGTAATTCAGGCTGAGTGAATTTGTCGGTCGTGGCTGGTGTTTCATAATCTAAATTTTTTGCAGGTGAAATAACTGTGATCATAGATAGCTATTGACTTGTAATTTGTTTGATGTCAATTTCAACATTAAATGAATCAAAATGCACGTTTTGTTTCGCCCCGCCTTAATTCGCTGCATTTTCACATCTAATGCCTTAGTTTTCTTAGTTAAGGACATTTGACCTATTAAACACTGTCATAGTGTTGCAGCATTAAGGTGGCTATAATGGATTTTCTTTTAACTTGCTTGGAATGAGGAAAGCAAATGACTTCAGCACTACAAAGGCTTAAACAGCGTTCATCTATTGTTGCAGATACAGGTGATATTGAAGCTATCAAAAAGCACCAACCAGAAGATGCAACAACTAACCCATCTTTACTTTTAAAAGCCAGTGAAATTGAAGCGTATAAACCTTATCTAGACAAGGCATGGCAATACGCAAAAGAAACAGAGCAAGATGCAGCCAAGCAACTTGAACTTGCTTGCGATTATTTTGCCGTATTAATTGGTAAAGAAATCAGCGAAATTGTACCGGGTTATATCTCGACAGAAGTCGATGCGCGTTTATCTTTCGATACACAAGCGACGATTGATAAAGCACATACTTTACTTAGCCTTTACGAAAAAGAAGGGGTAAGCAAAGATAAAATTCTTATTAAAGTTGCATCAACGTGGGAAGGTATCAAAGCTGCCGAGCAATTAGAAAAAGAAGGCACTAAGTGTAACTTAACGCTGTTATTCTCAGAAGCGCAAGCACGTGCCTGTGCCGACGCCAATGTATTTCTAATTTCACCGTTTGTTGGCCGTATTCTTGACTGGCATGTAGCGAATGGTATGGAAAAACCGACTGATCCAATGCAAGATCCTGGTGTACAGTCTGTTCGTAGTATTTATGAATTCTACAAACGCCATGACTATAAAACAGTCGTGATGGGTGCAAGCTTCCGTAACACGGGTGAAATCATCGCGCTTACTGGTTGTGATAAATTAACAATCAGTCCTGCATTACTTGAAGAGCTTGGTGAGCTAACAGACGCACAAGAGTACTTACTTGAAAGCGACTTTACCGTTGAGCCAAAACCAGCACCACTGACTGAAAGTGAGTTCCGTTGGTTACATAATCAAGATGCCATGGCGACAGAAAAACTAGCTGAGGGCATTCGCTCTTTTGCTGAAGCGCAGCTTGAATTAGAAGCACGCTTTAAAGCAATGTAATCTGCAAAAATCATTATAAATAAACGCCACCGCTCTCGGTGGCGTTTTTGTTTATATACCATACAAAATTTTGATCTATTCATCTAGCAATCACATTCCTGTAACAATATCGTCACTTTTTTATTCTATTTTTGTCTAGCCTGTGGTATAGGTATTTCCGAGGTTCAAAATAATCAATAGGAGAAGTTCATGGATAGCCTAGACGATATTTTAGAAATATTAGAAGGTCCTAGTACAACAAAAAAGACCTCTACAAAAAATAAAAAGAGAAAATGGCGCGAAATCGAAGCTTTGAAAGATAAGCACAGATTACGTAAAGAACTACAGGAGTTAGACTACTTTACAGACAGTATAGCGATTGATGAGCTAGACTTTTAAATCAAGGCCCGCAAGGGCCTTTTGTTTGCATTAAATTTTAGGAAGGTGCCAATTAATCGGTGTTTTATGCTGTTCGCTCAGTCGCTGATTAATCGTTGAAAAATGCTTACACCCAAAAAAACCTCGATGTGCAGACAAAGGTGAAGGATGTGGGCCTTGGATCACGTGATGACGCGATGTATCGATGTGTTTACCTTTCTTTTGTGCATGTGCCCCCCACAAAACAAACACAACTCCCTCACATTGCTGATTGATCAGTGCGATAACTTGGTCTGTAAACTGCTCCCATCCCAAATGCTTATGTGAATGCGCGTTTCCCTGCTCAACGGTCAGTACTGTATTCAATAAAAACACGCCCTGCTCTGCCCAGCTTTGTAAGTAACCATGCTCAGGTATTTCGAATCCGTCGATATCTGTGGCCAGTTCTTTATAGATGTTTTTAAGTGAAGGCGGCAGTTTTTTAA
Source organism: Pseudoalteromonas lipolytica (assembly GCF_900116435.1). GTDB lineage: Bacteria > Pseudomonadota > Gammaproteobacteria > Enterobacterales > Alteromonadaceae > Pseudoalteromonas > Pseudoalteromonas lipolytica. Next base: position 249,037 of record NZ_FPAZ01000007.1, read on the forward strand.
CCTCAGGTTGCACTGAAAAGCATAATCCATGTGCCTGCCCTTCACCGTGATAAGGGTCTTGCCCTAAAATAACCACTTTCACATCGTTTAAAGGAGTGGCGTTAAAGGCTGAGAAAACCTGTTCTTCAGGTGGGAATACAACAACACCCGCAGCGCGTTTATCAGCAACATAGGTTAGTGTGTCTTGCATATAGGGCTTGGCTAATTCAGCCTTTAAAAAATCTTGCCAGTTGGTCATTTTGAAGCCTGTATTTGCTTTCTTGAAATGTCTATTTTACCACACATCTCGCTCAAGCCATCAAGCATGCGGGTTGTAAAGCGATGTAATAAATCAGCGTTAACACTTATAAATTGGTTATGCTGAACGGCCGGTAATTCAGGCCATTGTCGCCAATCTATTTGAGGTTGCGGCTTTTTCGATTTTTCATCGGGGATAATAATCACCTCGGGTTTACTTACCAGCACATTTTCAATACTGATACGCGGATAATCGGTTTCACTGTTTGCAAATACATTGTCAGCATGGCAAATCGTTAATAACTGATTAATCCATGTGTTACCCCCCACCGTCATCATCGGCTCTGGCCATAACTGATAAAACACACTCACTGGGAGTTTATCCTGCTGTGAAGCACGGATGGCAGCAAGCTTTACTTCAAACTCAGTGGCTACTCTATCGGCTCGCGTTTTTAAATGGGTTAACTCACCTAATTTACGTAACTCATCAGCCACATTATCCACTTGGTCTGGGTTACTGTAAGCAACCGGAATACCTAATTTCTCAATGTAAGCAAGATCTTCAGCTTTATTACCGGTCTTCCATGCAAGAACAAGATCAGGTTTCAGCGATAAGAGCCTTTCCATATTGATGCCGTAGTAACCACCCACTCGTTCAATTTCATTGGCTTGTGCAGGGTAATCGGCATAATCGACGGTTCCAACGATGCGATCTCCAGCACCAATTGCAAACAGGTTTTCGACTATATGCGGAGCCAAAGCAACGATACGCTGAGGTTCTTTAATTTCATGTGCGTAAGAAAACTGAGCCAACCACATCAATGCCCATAAGCAACTAAAGGTCAGTGCTTTCATATTAGTAATCAAACCCTTTTTGTGCCTTTATGCCAGCATCAAATGCATGCTTCACGTTACGTACTTCACTCACTGTGTCTGCAAGCTCTGTGAGTTTTCGGTGCGCGCCTCGCCCTGTAATAATCACTGATTGCATTGCAGGTCGCGAACTAATTGCAGCAATGACTTCATCTAAATCAATGTAGCCATAGGTAATCATATAAGTGATTTCATCGAGCATCACTAAATTAATAGACTCATCTTTTAGCATTCGTTTTGCTTCTTGCCATGTCACTTGCGCTGCCGCTGTGTCAGAGTCTTTATTTTGAGTCTCCCAAGTGAAACCCGTATTCATAATGACAAATTCGACGCCTGCTTTTTCGAGTAAATTACGTTCACCGCACTCCCAAGTGCCTTTAATAAACTGACAAACAGCTGCTTTCATGCCATGACCCACAGCACGCGCTACAGTACCAAAGCCTGAGGTTGATTTTCCTTTCCCGTTACCTGTAATAACCTGAAAAATACCTTGCTCTTTTTGAGCCGCGGCGATGCGCTCGTCTACTTTTTGTTTTACTTTTTGTTGGCGCTGTTGGTGCTTATCTTGGTTGTTTTCGCTCATTATTTTTCCTTACTAAAGGTGTCATAAATATTGATAATTTGCTCAATATCCATATGTTTTTCCACTACGTCTGCGAGTCTATTTAACTGCTGTTCGCGGTGTTGATTAAGATCGATAGGTGTCAATTTCGTCTCAGGCTCTAGCCATCTGACCAACTGATTTACTGCATCAGGTGTATCAAAAAGCCCATGTAAGTAAGTACCTGCTACTTGGTTATCATCGCTAATAAAGCCGTCATGGGTAAAGTCATTCGGATGCTGTTCAAACGTTATAAAAGGCTGTTCAAGCGCTGGCCCCTCACTTATTCCGGCATGTATTTCATAGCCACAAACTTGCTGTTCGCTGCTGTTTAAATGCAATATTCCAGTTACTTGTGTCAGCACTTTTTGTTGGCCTAACTGAGTTTCAAAATTAGCGATTCCCAACCCTTTTGCTTCCCCTAGTCTAGACTCAACAAAATGAGGATCGGCAATTCGCATCCCTAACATTTGTAGGCCACCACAAATCCCCAGCACTTTGCCTGAATAACGAAGATGGCGGTGTATTTGTTTGTCCCACCCTTCATTTTTTAGAAAGGCTAAATCGCTTAACACATTCTTACTACCTGGAATAATAATTAGATCAACATCAGGAATCGATTGTGTATGACGGACATAGTGAAGGTCTATTTCTGGTTGCAGTCTGAGGACATCGAAATCAGTGTGATTACTAATATGAGGTAAAAGAAGAACAGCAATGTGTAACTGTGGCTTAGCAACTTTATTAGCAATAGCCACGGCATCTTCGGCATCTAAGGCTAAATCATGTAAGTATGGCAAAACCCCCAAAACAGGTTTATTGGTGTATTGCTCAAGCCAATCTAAACCACTTTGTAACAGTGCTATATCACCACGAAAACGATTTATTACAAACCCTTTTACGCGCGCTTGCTCTGATTCAGATAACAACGATAACGTCCCAACCAGGTGAGCAAAAACCCCGCCTTTATCAATATCGGCAATAATGATCACTGGGCAATCGACAGCCTCAGCATACCCCATGTTAGCAATATCATTTTCTCTGAGATTAATTTCTGCTGGACTGCCTGCGCCTTCAACAACTAATAGCTCAAACCGTTCGCTTAAGCGCTTTTGAGAGGTGAGTACAGCGTCCATAGCGACCTTTTTATAATCGTGGTAACTGCCGGCTTCCATATTCGAAAGCGCTTTTCCATGCACAATAACTTGTGCACCCGTATCGCTATTTGGTTTTAGTAAAATAGGGTTAAAATCAACCTCAGCGGGCACATTAGCTGCCACTGCTTGCAGTGCTTGTGCACGCCCTATCTCGCCTCCATCGGCGGTTACAGCACTATTAAGTGCCATATTTTGCGGCTTAAAAGGCGCAACCTTAATGCCGCGTTTAGCAAAAATGCGACACAATGCCGCCACTAAAGTGCTTTTACCTGCATCAGATGTCGTGCCTTGCACCATAAGGGTTTTCATCATTGCTCCCTCTTTAATGTTTGTGCAAGGCCAGCAATAATAAACTCAACCCGAGCAACCTGCTTGGCAAGTGATTGGTGTAACCAACCCGAATGATCAACAAACTGGCGGCTCAATTCACCCAATGGCACAATACCATGGCCTACTTCATTGCTAACAAAAATAACCTCGCAGGGAAGCTCTTTAAGCACATCAAGTAGTGCTGCTTTTTGCTCTAGCCAATATGCTTCACCGTGCTGACATAAACAATTACTCAGCCAAAGTGTTAAGCAATCAACCAAAATACAGCGGTCTGCTTTGCCATGCTCTTTGAGCACTTTAGCCAATTGCAGTGGCTCTTCGATAACTTGCCAACGACCATCGCGCTCTAATTGATGACGAGCAATGCGTTCAGCCATTTCATTATCGCCCGCATTGGCTGTCGCAAGATAAATAATCGATTTGCCTGAATTGCTAGCTAGTTGCTCTGCAAAGCGGCTTTTACCACTGCGTGCGCCACCTAAAATCAAGGTATGTGGTTGCTTCATAACATGCTCACTAAGGTTAAATATACAGCCAGCTCAGCAATTTGTTGTGCGGCACCTAGGCAGTCTCCGGTATAACCTGATAACTGTTTTTTGAACCAGTGAATTAATATAAAACGCGTTATAGTAAGTACAAGGATTACAGTGAAGATGTGCCAAATACTGAGCACTGAAAATAACCATGCGAAAAGTATCACTGCCCCGCCTGTCGCAAGCAGTATTTGGTAACTTTCGGTGCTTAAATACATCGCAACGGGTTTTACTTTGCTGGTTGCATCGTGACTAACATAATCCATGTCAGCAATTAAACTCGTTGCGACAATTCGGCTTAAACTCTGCCCTAATAGCAACGCAATGAGTAGCAAATTTAGTGACTCAGACAACACAACTAAACTTTGAAACTTAATAAGCAGCACAATAATAAGCGCAGCCGCTCCGTAAGTTCCTAAACGGCTGTCTTTCATAATGGTCAGCTTATCTTCAACTTTCCAGCCACCACCAAAGCCATCCCACACATCTGCTAACCCATCTTCATGAAATGCCCCCGTCAAAATTAACCCTAAGGCCATAACAAGTGCCACGGAAATTGAAGCAGGAAAAAAGTAACTAAACACGAGATAACCTAAACTTAAAATCCCCGCAAGTAGAACCCCTACCAAAGCAAAATAGCGACTGGCTTGGTTCAATGCCGTCGTTGATACCTCAAAATTGAGCGTCACAGGTATACGTGTTAAAAAACTAACAGCTAGCAATAATAGCTGCTTTTGAGAAGGCGATGGGTTGTGTGTATTCATTGCTTAAACAACCTGCTCAACATGTGCATCTGCAAAACTTGCCATTTCGTTATAAAATGCAAGCGATGATTGTAATAATGGTAACGCCAAGGCGGCACCACTGCCCTCTCCTAAGCGCAAATTAAGGTTTAATAATGGCGATGCGTCTAACGCTGCCAGCATGGCTTTATGTCCTTGCTCATCTGAGGCGTGAGCAAAAATCATATAATCACGTGCATGCGCGTTTATACGTGTCGCAACCAATGCTGCGGCACTGCAAATAAAGCCATCAATAACCACCACCATGCCTAATTCTGCCGCGGCTAAAATAGCACCTGTTATTTGAGCTATTTCAAAGCCACCCAGCGCCGCTAATGTCATTAATGGATCGTTTAGATGCGACTGATGCAAATTAACGGCTTGTTCAACAACCGCAATTTTTTTAGCTACCACCTCATCCGTTACGCCCGTGCCCTTACCCACACATTGAGCGGCAGGTAATGATAATAGAGCAGCCATTAATGCTGCCGCACTGGTTGTGTTACCGATCCCCATTTCACCGAATGCTACGGTATTACACCCTGTATTTTTTATTGCATTCACACGCTGCTTAGCAAACTTAAAGCCTTGTTCAACTTGCGCTGGCGACATCGCCATTGAGGTATTTATTGACTCAGTAATATGCCCTAAACGTTGATTATGAACACTAATATGATGCTGTTCTGACAAAGTGCCTGCATCAACGACCTCAAGCTGCCATCCAAGTTGACGACAAAATACATTAATTGCTGCTCCACCATGCGCAAAATTAGCAATCATTTGTGAAGTCACACTGCTTGGCGCAATCGAAACCCCTTGGCTAGCAACACCATGGTCACCTGCAAAAACGACGAGTGTTGGTGCGTTAATAACGGGTTTAAATTCATCTACAGCGTGCTCTGAGTTAAGAGATTGACTTAAAATGAGTGTCAACGTTTTTGCGCACTCTTCTAATTGACCAAGCGCTCCTAAAGGTTTGGTTTTAAGATCTATTTTTTGTTGAATTACAGATGCATACAGCGAGTTAAGAGGTGCGATATTAAACATGGGCTACCTGCGCTGTTTACGAAAATAAAGTAAAGATAAAAAGAACACACTGCCTATAGCCGCAGTGATCACACCCACAGGCAATTCTTGATTAGTCAGTAAAGTACGACAAAGCACATCGACCCATACCATAAATGTACCACCAACAAGGCTCGTCATTAAAAGGTTGTGGCTTGAGCCTTGCGACGTAAAGTAGCGGACAATATGCGGGATCATAAGCCCAACAAAGCCAACCCCCCCACACATAGCGACCAAAACAGCAGTAATTAACGAACTAAGTAGTAACATTAAAATACGAAAACGTTGAGCATGAATTCCCAGTGTTGCCGCGCTTTCATCACCAAGCAACATAGCGTTTAACTGACGACGAAAAGCGATCATTAACGTCATACACGCAATTATTACGGTGAGCGGGATCCAGAGCGTTCCCCACTCAGCACGTGAAAAACTTCCCATAGTCCAAAATAAGATAGCTGTAATCGCTTGAGGATCGCTAAAATAAAGTAATAAACTGGTTAAAGCACTAAACAGAAATGACAGTGCGACCCCCGCCAATAACATCGCTTCAACTTGCCCTACATGGCGACGCCCAGCAATGCCAATCAACAAAAACATAGAGAGTAAGCTGCCCAAAAATGCAGCAATCGACATACTAAAGCCAAAACTCACACCGGTAAGCGATATAAAGCAAACCACACCAAATGAGGCACCTGAAGAAATACCAAATAAGTAAGGGTCTGCCAACGGGTTTCGCGTTACGGTTTGTAATATAAGCCCAGCAAGCGCGAGCCCAGCTCCAGCTAAAAACGCCAATATCATACGTGGCATGCGCAGTTGCAAAATAATACGTTGGATAAATTCATCACTGCCCTGGCTGATTAAACTATGCAGCACATCACTCATTGATGTACTCGCGGCACCAAAACTGAGTGCTAAAAAGCAACTGACAAGTGCAACGCATACACAGAGACTAAAACGCACCCTATCAGTCATCTTGATGCTCCTGTCTGTTATAGCCGTAATAGTAGGTAATATGTGGCACGAACTCATCAAACGAGGTTGACTGAGGATGAGCAGACACTCTTGCACAAACACCAAAAACATCACTTAACAGCTGCTCGGTAAGCACCTCTTTTGGTGTGCCTTGCGTAATTAATTGACCTTCATCGATAACAAGTAACTCATCACATACGCTAGCAGCTAGATTTAAATCATGAAATGAAGCGAGCACAGTGACATCAAGTGACTTAGCAAGCTCCATAATTTGAATTTGATACTTAACGTCAAGATGGCTGGTTGGCTCATCCATAATCAATAACTTTGGTTGCTGAACAATTGAGCGGGCTATAAGTGCACGCTGTTTTTCTCCACCCGAAAGTGAATCAAAGCTTTGCTGTGTGTGATGACTTAAACCAACCTGCTCAATTGCTTGATAAATACGCTTTTTATCATCGGCATTAGTCGCACTAAACAGGGTTTTATGTGGGGTGAGACCTAAACTAACTACATCGAAAACAGATAAATTAAATTGCGAAGGAGACTCTTGTAAAACCACTGCAACATTTTTAGCGAATTCATCAGCACTGATTTGCCAAATATTATCGCCAGCTAAAAAGACTGCACCTTGTTGTGGTTTTAAATAGCGATATAAGCAACGCAATAAACTTGATTTACCGGCGCCATTAGGTCCCAGCAAACCAATAAATTGACCTGCATTTAACTGCAAATTGATTGATTTAAGAATTGTTTTATCAGCAATTCCCCAGCTTAAATCAGATACTGAAATTAAAGGGGTTGTGCCTTGGCTTTTTAATTGCAAATTACACTCTCTTGGCGAGTTTTATCAACGCACCAGAAAGCACTGACCTATATCAGTAGATAACGTGAGTTGACCCGCTCAATGATACTAATTAGTTTGAATATTAAATCGCTCAAATCGATAAACACTCTACTGTATTAGCATAATAAGACTAATTGTTGTTGCTAAGTATCTGGCTGACCATGTTCATCATGGATTACAGTTGCGGGAACAGCTGGAGAATCTCACCCCATTCCATAGCATATAGATATACCTAAACGACCTCATGATGCGAGTTTCTGTTGGAATTAAAGCAATATAGGCAAGAAATTGATTACACAGAATGGTTATTCCCTTCCTAAAATCAATAACGCGGAATTAATCGCTTTATACCAACCCGCAGAGCGTTGTTCAAAAACTTACTTTCTAAGTTGTTACTTATAAACGTGCTGCAAAGTAACGCCTTGATATAAAGCCCCTGTAAAACGCCGAAATCTAAATTTTGAGGTAGTTCGGTATATTATGGCGGGCTAAGTAAATAATTCAATGAATATCACTCTAGATGGCTAAAAAACTATTTTAGGCCACGCTTGCCCTTGTTCATCTATATATACATCTAACGTTATTAACCCTGCATAAGGTAAATGAAAAACATTAAGGTGAGTATTCGTTTGTTTAGGCATATGACAAATAATAGCGAGGATTTGTTTAATTACACCGGCGTGGCTAATCACTAATGATTGCGTATGTTTGGACTCTGTAAGCGAAACTAAAAATGCCTGCCACCATGCTTCGACTCGCGCGTAAAAGTCAGCCATTAATTCACCATTTGGCACTTTAACCTGCCACGGATGTTGCCAAAAATCACCGACATGAGGTTTACCATTTTGTTGCCAAAGTTGTTGGTAATCTTGGCCATCCCAGTCACCAAAATTAAACTCTTTCAATGCATTGTTATATTGCACATTGATTGTATGCTGACGAGCTAAGAATTCTGCATGCGTCGAACAACGTTTTAGCGGAGAGCTATAAATGGCATCGAAGCGAGATAATTTTGCGCTTGCTAGACGCATCTGTTCATAGCCTACATCTGACAAAGCAACATCAACGTGCCCACAAAGAATGCCCGGAGTTGCAATTTCGCCATGACGTAGTAAGTAAACCCGTGAAGTAAATGCGTCCATAAATATCCTTAATCAGCCATACAAGACGGTAACGCGTTTCTAGCTCAGTGTCGAGTTAGGCTAAACGAATTAAGCGAACATCAAAATGCAGCACTGCATTTGCACCAATTTTACCACCATTCCCCTTTTTACCCCACGCAAGCGCAGGAGGGATCACAAATTCATAGCGAGATCCTATATTCATCAACAAAAGCCCCTCTCTTAGGCCTTCAATCGCTTCCGATAAAGCAAACACCTCCGGCATACCCGCTTTATAGCTATCGGCAATAACATGACCGTCAGCGAGCATAATTCGTTGATTAATAACAACAGTATCAAGCTCTGTAAGCTTGTCACCTGCCGCATCCTCTACAACTTTATACATCAAACCCGATGGGCACACTTGTGTATCTGGATGAGCTGAAAATTTGCTGATAAATGCTTCACTATTCTTACGGTTTAAACCTGATGAGCCTTTCGATTTTGTTGTTTTCTTACGAGACACAAAACACCTTAATTGTATTACAAATATAAAGCGCTTTATCGCATAACAAAGATAGGGAAGCAAGGAGTTTAAAGTAGAGTAGCAAGCGCTAAAAACTCAACAATGTCTTAATCTGAAAGATACACTACAGTGGCAATTCAGAGACTTTTCAGCACTAAAGTGCCTTTTACGTCCTAATTATCTCAGCGTGAGGTGAAATAAGCGATTTAAGAGAACCTTTCAATCTGTGTGATCAGACATCTATTTTCTGACATCCGATATAGTAGAAAGCATTAAACACAAAAAAGCCCGATTCTTTCGAGTCGGGCTTTCTTTAATTAGGATCCTGGCGATGTCCTACTTTCACATGGAAAATGCCACACTATCATCGGCGCTGTTTCGTTTCACTACTGAGTTCGGCATGGGGTCAGGTGGGTCCAAAACGCTATTGTCACCAAGAAAATTCTTTTCAATTTTCTTATTATTAATTTTTAAATTTAAAGTCTTTCGACTGAATTAGGAGCCTGGCGATGTCCTACTTTCACATGGCAAATGCCACACTATCATCGGCGCTGTTTCGTTTCACTACTGAGTTCGGCATGGAGTCAGGTGGGTCCAAAACGCTATTGTCACCAAGCATATTCTGGTCGTTAATCGCATTCGCAATTAACTAAAATCTGGAAATCTGATAATCGTAAAATCTACTTTAGTATATTAACTTCTGTCTGTTACGCTGTCATAAAACGCGTTTGGCGTTGTATGGTTAAGCCTCACGGGTAATTAGTACAGGTTAGCTTAATGGCTCACACCACTTCCACATCCTGCCTATCAACGTTGTAGTCTTCAACGGCCCTTCAGAGACTTTAAAAGTCTAGTGAGAACTCATCTCGAGGCCTGCTTCGCGCTTAGATGCTTTCAGCGCTTATCAGTTCCGAACGTAGCTACCGGGCAATGCCATTGGCATGACAACCCGAACACC
>NZ_FPAZ01000037.1 GCF_900116435.1 Pseudoalteromonas lipolytica
CGTAATTTATGGGTTATCTACGATACCGCAAAGGCGGGACTGTATTAGTCATAACTGCTGCACTCGCAATTGTCATTGCTACCGCCACACATGCCGCAGTTATTTTCTTTTTTATTTCAGACCAACGATCTTTTAGCTCTTTATCCTTTGTTTTTTCGATAGATAAACTTATAAGAGCTTCTTTCCAATCAACTCCCATTTCTTCTGCCATAGCAATTACTTGGTTAGCAGTTAAAGAACGTTTTCCGTTTTTAATACTAGAAATATTGCCTGAGTTTAGTTCTGGAAAATAGACAGCAAGATCATTATATCTATCAATATTCTTGAACGTTTTGTACTTTTCTAAAAATTCTGAGCTAAATGTCATGTTAAATCCTCCGCTAGACCTATTTTAGTTTTTATTGGTCTTTTTAACCAGTAATTCATTACTACAACTCAATTCTGAGTAAAAAAACTTCATTTATTTTTATTTAATTTCTTCTCAGTAAATATCTAATCTAAACAATACCATACTTAACATTCTATCTCGGAAAACCATTCATTTTTTAGTAATAAAAACCTAAGCCACATTCTTTCATGCTTGACAGAATTATTTTGAAGGCACTAAAATCTTTCAATATTGACAGAATGGCAATTCTTAACAAGGAATACGGATATGAGTTTCACTAAATTACATGAGTTAAACCAATCTTTATCTCAATATTTACTCAATACATTCTCAATCGATATTCCTGACCCAGTAACAATGATGATTTTTTTCATCTTGTACTTACTCGTAATTTTCAGCGCTCTGTCAGCTATTAACGCATCACTTAAAAATTCTTATATGGATAGTGAGGATTAGACCATGTTTATTTATAGATTAGTCCCATATCTTGGCCTGTTTCTAATATATTCACTCACTTCAAAGATTGATACTCTTGAATCTGCATCCCTTAATTTGCTTACTGGTATTGCAATAATTATCTGTCTTCTCTTTGAACTTGCTTTCCAGTCACTACGATTATTTGTGAAATACACTTCTACCTCTGAAAATCGAGGTGAAAAATAATGCCTGCACTATCATCTAACCAATACGCAAAAGTTTTCCCGTTAAATGCAGCAATGAATTTAACGGCCAACTTGCACCCAGCAAACACGGCAAAAGACGTTTTCGAGAACTTATCGAAGCCAATGAAAGAACGTTTTTTCGACTATCAAACGTGGCGAAATCGTATATTTGAACGTCATTCTAACCTTGCTCACATGCTTAGTACGGGTTACTTTTTAGCTGAAAAATTCGGCAATTTAGCCGATGCAAACGCCCGTTTAAAGCATGCAGATGAAGCTTTAAAACTGGGTAATGTGAAGTTCGGACACATCAATTTATCGGTTTCTGACGATGAGCTTTGCGATATTGCAGAGCAAAAAGCTCGCTATTGCGAGCTTAAAATCGCTAAAAATGGTCATAACTTGCAAGTATTTGCACAGTTAGAAGAACTAGCAAATTCATTTACGATTGATGCACCGGTTCTGGTTTCACCATACTGTTCAGCCCTTTCAGCAACATCATTAGTTGGAGCACTTAACCGTTTTGCAGACCCTATTTGGTGGCGTAGAAAATTACGCAAAATCCAAGCTGTAACCATCGAACAATTAGCCCGTGATTTAAGACTCGTTCACAAAAAAGCGAGTGCGTATGTCTCACAACCAACCATCCAAAACCGCCGTGATAGAAAACGTAAATCAGAACAAATCATGTCTGATTTATTTGTTGTTCCTAATGAATCAAATCCATTTGAAGAATTTGAAACATTACAATCAATCATTGAACGTTCGCATACATCGGGTAAACAACAAGCCGCCGAACTCATGGTTCGTATTCGTGGTTTCGAAGAACTGGCCGACATGCATGGCCATCGTGGTGAGTTTTATACTTTATCAGCGCCGAGTCGTTTTCATTCAGTACACCATACAGGCATACCCAACAAAAAATATAACGGTTCAACCCCTCAAGATGCACAAGAATATTTTAACGATATTTGGAAACGTGCCCGCGCCCTATTCGCTAAGCAAGATTTAAGACCATACGGTTTTAGAGTTGTAGAGCCACATCATGACGGTTGCCCACACTGGCACATGCTTTTATTCATGGAAAAAGGTGAAGCAAAACAGGTTCGTAGCATATTACGCAAGCTTTGCACTCAAGATACACCCGACGAATTTAAAACAACATCAACCCGCTTTAAAGCAATAGCCATAAATAAAAACAAAGGCTCTGCGGCTGGTTACATTGCTAAATACATTACCAAAGCTGTTACTGGTGATTGCATTGATAAAGTCACTTGCTCTCAAGCAGGTGAAATGAACGTACTCCCTGCTGATGCCGCCGAACGTGCATCAACATGGGCAAGCACTTTTAACATTAGACGCTTTCAACAAATCGGTGGTCCATCTGTCAGTTTATGGCGTGAACTTAGACGACTAGGCCAAGGCGAACAAGGCAAATGCGAGGTTGCAAACGCAATGAAAACCACACTAGATACCGTATCAAAATATGCCTTAGAAAAGGTTCGTCAAGCCGCTGATTCATCTGACTGGAAAGCGTTTTGTTTAGCAATGGGCGGCGTACAAGTTAAGCGTAAAGACCAAACGCTTAGACTGCATTATCAGATACCTGACATTGTTGACCAAATTACAGGCGAGATTAGCCGAAGCGAAACCCAGTCGCCCTACTTTGCCACCAAATATGGCGACCAACCAGCAAACCGCATTTTGGGTGTTGCATGGGATGCCGTTGTTGTTATCACTCGCCGTGGTACGTCACAGATTTTGACTGAAACTGACATTAAGGCTCAGCGCAAAATCATGATAGGCGTATCAGAGCAGATTCAAGGTTGGCATGACGATGGCCGCTTATTCGAGCCGACCAAAGAAGAAATGCAATTCTTAGAATCATGTGTTTTAGAGGACTATCAAAACATGTGTTTGTTCATGGATTACGAGGCACTTGCAGGCAACATTATGAGCGATGAAATCGCGAGCTTGGACTTGTGTCATTAACTGTAACTTTTAATTTATCGACCACTCATTAAGGAAACTAGCTATGAATATTGAAGGCGCAATCACGGATTTAGCACCAATCAATCGCACCGACGATAAAGGTGTATCACTTCCAACAACCGCTGAATTTAAGCTTCATACGAAGAACCCTGCACAAATTCTGTCTGTAAAAGTCTCTGCTGACCAATACGCAGACGGCACATACAAGCTATTAGAACAAATGCAATCAGACCCGAATGGTTGGGGTTTAAAACCTGTCTTACTCAATATCGAGTATTACGAAGGTGCGAACGTTGCCCGCCAAATGGACTGGAAAGGTTTCCGCTTACACAGTCTACCAACTGAAAGTAAGCATAAGTAATTTTCGGTATGCCACAGTTAATTCCAATATTTAAGGAGCTCTTTATGGATTACCAATCACTACTGGTGACGGCCATTTACTTAGGTTCATTTTATGCGGGGTTTATCAGTGGAAACCGTTAGTAGTATTGACCCAGTACTTGCAAAGGTTATTGGGTTAGCCGTTCTTTGTTGGTTCTCAGGTTTTGGGGCTGGCAAAGTTTTTCACTTCGTGGCCGAAATATTTAAAAAAGCGTCACGTACACATTAATCGTTAAAAGGAATATTCCTATGAAAAAATTAAAAGCTGCTGTGATAGCAACTTTCGTTACTGCTGGTGCTGCTCTTAGCTCTAGCGCTCATGCTGCATTAGATGCGACTCAAGTTACAGCGATTCAAACCGAAGTATTGGGTGATGTATCAACCGCAGTCGGTGCTGGTTTCGCAGTTCTTGCTGTTTCGCTAGCATCATCAATTGGTTTCTCTCTTGTTGGCCGCTTTATCTCTAAAGGTGCTAACGGGGGTTAACCTCTCCTAAATCGGTGGAGCCAGTCTCCACCTTTCCCAACTCTAAAAAGGCGCGACTATGCGATTACTAATATTTATATTGGCGCTTACAAGCGCTTTTTTTGTTCCTAATTCTTACTCGAATGAAACATTACCCGAGGATTTTAGGCATCCTAAAGGTGAGTTATGGAAAGAAGTTTACTGTCACATGACTACATCCTATACATTCAAAGGAATTAATGCGTCCCTTGAGATGTGTATTGAAGTTTTACAACCTCAAGCCGAAAAAAAATATGGTTGGCAAATGTCACAACCAGACGCTAAATGTGTCGGTAGTTTGGAAGGTCAATCAGTTAAATTCGAGTGTTCACACTACAACCCTAATGGTAATCCCCCTTCTGGTTTTTATTATGGAACTGCTAGAATAAATGGAGAAGAATATGTTTATTCTTGCCCACCAGACCACGCACCTGAATATGATAGCGTTTATCCTTATTCTCTTTCAGAGCCGGGCTTCGTTTGTGTCAAATCTTCTGTTTTGCCTGACCCTGATTTAGACCCTGATTGTCCGGCACCAACAGATAACGACCCTTTTATGTTTGGTACAGGCCAGCAACAAACTATCTGTTTTAATAACCCAGATGGTTCTCAATGCTCTATTCAAACCGATTCAAATGGTGGTTATTACATGCCAGTTTCTTATGGCTCTCAAGAACCTGTTGCTTGTAATCCGACTGACCCAGACCCAACTGACCCAGACCCAACTGACCCAGACCCAACTGACCCAGACCCAACTGACCCAGACCCAACTGACCCAGACCCAACTGACCCAGACCCGACTGACCCAGACCCGACTGACCCAGACAAAACACCTGACCCTGACCCAAGTCCAGAGCCAGACCCAACTGATAACACAGATGCGCCTGACGTTCTCCCAGCGCTTAATCAGATAAACGATAATTTACATGCAATCAATAACAATATGAATTCTGGCTTTCAGAATAATCATGAACGTTTAGACAGGGTTGCAAAAGAAATTCAAATAT
>NZ_FPAZ01000038.1 GCF_900116435.1 Pseudoalteromonas lipolytica
AAAAGCGCTGCCAAACGCTATTTGAGCTCGAACACAACGGACGTTGCTGTTTATGGTGTTTTGGTGCGCGATATTGCCCCAAGTGCTTCTGATATTGCAGGCCGAGCAAAAGTACTGGCGGCCGATTGTCCAGTGCAAACTGATATTGAAATGTACGCTTTATATCTTCCTCTTAATATGATTGGTACGCTGTCTGCTCGTGCTCAAGCGGTTATGCAGGAGGCGTCATGACGCTTTCACAAGAGCACTTACTACAGGTAGATCAGCATTGGGCTGTTCAGTCGATTGGCGCTGAGCGGCGTGATACGGCTATGGAAATGGCGGAACGGCGCTTGGTTGATGTGGCGCTGGGTAATCTACTCGAACATGCGGCAACTGAGTTTGACAGTGACTTGTTAGAGCAAGTAGCAACAGCGTATGAGTTGGCCGCGATCGAAGGCATTGGCGCTTTGTTGCACCCTGTTGCCAATCAGGACAATAAAAATATTCGTGAGCTTGCACAAGCTGGCGCGTTTCGAGCGTTCGGGCTTTATCGTGTGTTACCTGTACCGAGTGACAATGAGGCGCGCTTGTTTCATGTGTTGCATGTGTCGGGTTTGGCGTATTGCGCCGATCGCTGGACCGATTTACGTCGATGGTTTGAAGAGCAGAACAGTACATTAGCAGTACCCAGTGTGGCAGGTGTTACTTGGGATAAGCGTCTGCTTTACCGAATTTTTGATTGTTGGTTACGACTACTACGTAAAAACCGCTGGGACGACTTAGATCAGATTTCAGAGATTGTACTTGGTTTACGAAACGATCAAGCGAACTACGAAAAAGCGTTACTAGAACAATCTCAAGGTGCAGAGGCGCAAAGCATAGCAATGCGTTTAGTGGCGCTTTATCACTGGGCCAAAGCAACAGAGCGTTTAGCGGTGTACATGCTGCAAGGCGAACCGGTAGCGATCGATGCACAATTAGATCAGCATTTTGAAGCGGCGCAAAAAGCGGCACAAGCCTCGAAAGACCCGCAGCTCGAAATGATTTTACGCTGGTTACATGTCGCAAGCCGCAAAATGGTCGCTGGCTCTTTATGGTGGGTGGCGCATACGGTTAACTCCCGTGTGACCCGCTTTGTTTCCCATGTGACTAAGCACAAGAGCTTATTTGAACTGTTACCTCCGCAACGAGCGGCACTGCAAGAGCAAGGTTTACTCGATCAAGCCAGTAGAGCGGTAATTGTTGATTTGCCTACATCCGGCGGTAAAACCGCGCTGGCACAGTTCCGCATGTTGCAAGCGCTGAATCAGTTTGATCAGGATGATGGTTGGGTGGCCTATGTTGCGCCAACTCGCGCTTTGGTTGCTCAAATTACCCGACGATTACGTGAAGATTTTGGCCCATTAGGTATTCAAGTTGAGCCGTTAACTGGCGCGATTGAAGTCGATGCTTTTGAAGAAGCGCTTTTGGGTGAAGCACGTGCTTTTCAGGTTTTGGTTGCAACACCTGAGAAACTTCAATTGGTGATGAGAAACAAAAAAGTCGCTCGCCCATTGGCTCTGGTTGTAATGGATGAAGCCCATAATATTGAAGATGAGTCTCGTGGCTTGCGCATTGAACTTCTGCTTGCAACGATTAAGCAAGAATCACCTCGGGCAAACTTCTTACTATTGATGCCATTTGTGCCGAATGCTAACGATTTAGCTCAATGGCTAGCCGCTGATCGTGGCCGAAGCATCAGCTTGGGCACCTCTGCTTGGCAACCGAATGAGAGAATTGTTGGCTTATTTGATATTCATAAAGGTGAAAAACGTGGTGATTGGAATTTAAGTTTTGAAACGTTGATGACCACTCAACGAACGATTCACCTTAAAGGAATCCACAATGTAGATGGTAACCGCCCTCTGCAAAAACTGACGTACTCTAGCGCTAAGGGGCTCGCAACACAGGCTGTTGCTATGGCTAAGGTTTTCTCTAAGCGTGGTACCAGTATTGCTGTAGCGCAGACGATTCCAGATGCTTGGAGTATTGCTCGTAAAGTTGCCGCAGAGCTTGAACCTTTAGTTTCGGTGCATGAAGACATTAAACTGGTTCAGCGTTTTCTAGCGGCTGAGATTAGTGAGGACTTTGAGCTAATTGATATGTTGTCAAAAGGTGTTGTTGTGCATCATGCAGGCTTACCCGCTGAGGCGCTTTCATTAATCGAATGGCTTACAGAAGCTGGCCATATTCGAGTGATGTGCGCGACGACAACCATAGCACAAGGGCTTAACTTCCCTGTTTCATCTGTTTTTCTTGCGACGAGAAAATTGCCTTACGGCAATGAAATGTCGCATCGGGCATTTTGGAACCTAGCGGGTCGAGCTGGGCGTATCGGCCATGATAGCGTAGGCGTTATCGGTATTGCAGCAGGTGCACAACCGAATGAGATCCGGAAATATGTTAGTGATGCAACTGCATCGTTAGTTTCCCGCCTGGAAGGAATGCTGGATGATCTTCAAGCTGCGGGGGAATTAGCAAACTTATCTTGGGTTATGCAGCAAGAACAATGGGCAGACTTCAGAAGCTATATCGCTCATTTATGGAATGAAAAACGTAACTTGGACGCTGTAATTGGTGAAGCTGAACAATTACTGCGAAATACCTACGGGTTTGGTTCTCTGCGCGCTAAAGCTGATAAAGCCTCGCAAGAGAAAGCTGATGCGCTTCTTGAGGCTACCAAAGGGTATGTTAGAAAGTTAGCTGAGCATCCAGAAAATGCTTCTCTTGCTGATGTTACAGGCTTCTCTCCAGAGGGCGTTCGTTCAACTTTATTGGATTTGAATAACCTTGAAAACAAGTTAACGCTTGCAGATTGGGAGCCTTCGAGTCTATTTGGCGATAAATCGAAGTCTGTGTTGCCAAGCTTGATGGGGATTATGCTGCGGGTTCCGCAGTTACAAGAAAGTTTAAAAGAGATTAGTAAAGGACAGGGGAATAGTCATCGTAAACTTGCTGATATTACCCAGGCTTGGGTAACAGGTAGCTCCATTGAATCTATAGCGAAGACTTACTTTGAAGGTGATAGCCTTACAGATCAAATATCTAAAGCTTGCAGAGCGGTTTATAGAGATTTGGCCAATAATGGCGCTTGGGGGTTGTCGGCATTAAGCAAAATGCCAACTTCAGGGCTTGATTTTGAAGCCATGACAGACGAAGAAAAGCGCAGATTAAATAACCTCCCAGCGATGCTTTACCATGGTGTAAAAACCGAAGAAGGTGTATTGATGCGTATGAACAGCGTTCCGCGTAGTATTGCTGAACGTGCCGGTGAAGACTTTAAGGCTCGAACTGAAGCCGGTGCAGAAAATACTCTGTCACCTCGAAAAGCCAGCGAATATCTGAAGTCTTTGAAACCGGATGATTGGGCGCGTTTGAAACCTGATAATTCCTCGCTGTCCGGCGAAGACTATTTGAAAGTATGGAAGCGGCTTTCAGGTGAAGCTTAAAAAGTCGTTCTTGTTCTAGAGTATGGTACCGACATTTATGTCGGTACCAGGTAATTTCAAAAAAATAGTTAATTACTAATGGCCATATAATCAAGCAGTTAAAGATTGCTAACCATTTCGTGGATCAACCAGGGCAACCGCATACTTTTACCCAAAAATAAGCTCTGCTCTGAATTCATCGGCCCAGCCAGCCATTTTGAGTTTGCTTCTCATGCTGGCTTT
>NZ_FPAZ01000039.1 GCF_900116435.1 Pseudoalteromonas lipolytica
CTGTACGAGTGCCCACACAGATGATTGCTTTATATTGTTAAAGAACGTTGCGATTAAAGCGTTTCACTTTAACTCGCCAGGGCTGCGTATATTACGCTTCCCTATTTTTTTGTCAACACTTAATTTTGAGAAAATTTAATTTTTCGAAACTAAGTTTTACTTAACACTCCGAGTTGCTCTTGCCTCGCTAAGCGTTGCAGTCTGCCGTCTCAGTGGGGTCGCATTATAGGGAGATGGAATTTTTTCGCAAGCACTTTTTTCTAAAAACTTTAAAAAAAGGGCTTTTTCACCAATTCTTATCTAAACAGCACAAAAGTGAAACTTTATTAACGCTTAAATAACCTTTTTCCTTGTTTAAGGCCCACTAAATCAAAACAAAAAGCCCAGCTAATGTAGCTGGGCTTTTTAAAATTGATTAATCAATTAACTAATTATGCAATGCCGTATTGGTCACGATACGCTTTAACCGCGGCTAAATGCTCATCCATTGTGCCTTTTGCTTCTAGGTAACTAATTAAGTCTGCTAGTTTCACAATAGAGATAACTTTTGTTCCAAAGTCACGTTCAACTTCTTGAATCGCAGAAAGCTCAGCTTTGCCTTTTTCTTGACGGTCTAGAGCAATAAGCACACCACTTAAATCTGCACCATTATCTGCAATGATTTCCATTGATTCACGAATGGCTGTGCCAGCGGTGATCACGTCATCAACTAACATGATTTTACCTTTAAGCTCAGAACCGACTAATGTGCCCCCTTCACCGTGTGCTTTTTTCTCTTTACGATTAAAGCAATAAGGTACATCTTTATCGTGGTGATCCGCTAATGCAACCGCGGTAGTTGTTGCAATTGGAATACCTTTATAGGCTGGACCAAATAAAACATCGTATTCGATGCCTGCATCTTCCAGTGCCGCAGCATAAAAACGTCCCAAGCGAGCAAGATCACGACCGGTATTAAACAAACCTGCATTAAAGAAGTAAGGGCTAGTACGGCCTGACTTTAAAGTAAACTCACCAAATTTAAGCACCTGCTTTTCAAGTGCGAATTCAATAAACTCTTTTTGATAATCTTTCATTACTAAATTAACCTACTTCTAAATTATGCTAAAGCTTGCTTTTGAGCATCGATAATTTCACGGATAGAATGCTTAGCCAGTGAAAGTAGCTCATCTAATTCATCAAACGAGAAAGGTTCACCCTCGGCAGTCCCTTGGATTTCGATGATTTTGCCGGTTTCAGTCAAAATAACATTCATATCGGTTTCTGCTTCAGAGTCTTCTAGGTATTCAAGGTCTGTAATTGGTTGACCTTTATATACACCCACAGAAATAGCTGCAATCATATGTTTAAGTGGATTAGAGTTGATCATGCCTTTGCTGCGCATGTACGTCAGCGCATCAACAAGCGCAACACATGCGCCGCTGATTGATGCAGTACGAGTTCCGCCATCAGCTTGAATTACGTCACAATCAATTGTAATGGTGTTTTCGCCTAACGCTTTTAAATCAACCGCAGCACGTAATGCGCGTGCGATTAAGCGTTGAATTTCCATTGTACGACCGCCTTGCTTCCCGCGAGCTGCTTCGCGACCATTACGGGTATGTGTTGAACGTGGCAACATACCGTATTCAGCCGTAACCCAACCTTTACCTTGGCCTTTCATAAAGCGTGGTACACCTGCTTCAACAGTTGCAGTACACAATACTTTCGTATTTCCGAACTCTACTAATACTGAACCTTCAGCATGCATAGTGTAATTACGTGTAAATGTAACCGGTCTAATTTGGTTAGGTGTTCTTTCGCTTGGACGCATTAACGATCCCCTTAAATCTGAATTTGCCACATTATAAGTATATATACGTGTAGATGCCATGTTGATTTACATAATTAAATGAATGTGAAATATGCAGCTGAAAAAATTTCCGCTAGAGGTTAAAGGCTGATACGGTATAATCAACCAAATTTGTAAATAAATAACACTAGGAAATCATCCATGATCCACAGCATGACAGCTTATGCGCGTCGCGAAATTAAAGGCGAATGGGGCACTGGCACTTGGGAAATTCGTTCAGTTAACCAACGTTACCTTGAAACTTTTATCCGCGCACCAGAGCAATTTCGTGGGATGGAACCTGTTATCCGTGAACGTTTACGCAAACACCTACAGCGCGGAAAAGTAGAAGTTTTCCTAAAATTTGCAGCAAACCCAGCACATGTTGGTGAGCTAACAATTAATGAATCTCTGGCTGAGCAGCTTATTAAAAGCGCGCAATGGGTGCAGCAACAAAGCAATGGCGACATCAACCCTGTTGATATTTTACGTTGGCCAGGTGTGATGGAAGCTGAAGAGTTAGACATGGATAGTGTGAATACTGCACTGATCGCAGGCTTTGATGAAGTAATCGAAGACTTTAAACAAGCACGAGGCGATGAAGGCGCTAACCTTCACGAAATGATTGCAACCCGTTTAGATGCAATTTTAGAGCAAGTAGTCATTGTTGAGAGCCACTTACCAGAAATAGCTAAATGGCAACGCGACAAACTAAATCAAAAACTAGAAGAGTTAAAAACGGATATCGACGAATCACGTCTTGAGCAAGAACTTATTTACCTTGCTCAAAAACAAGATGTGGCCGAAGAACTAGACCGCTTAAAATCGCATGTTAAAGAAACTAAAAAAATCTTAACGAAAGGTGGCGCTTGCGGTCGTCGTTTAGACTTTATGATGCAAGAGTTTAACCGCGAAGCGAATACGCTTGCGTCTAAGTCAATTAACAGCGACATCACAAACGCAGCTGTCGAGCTTAAAGTGTTAATTGAACAAATGCGCGAACAAATTCAAAATATCGAATAGTTTTTTTACCCGTCCAAGAATGTCTTAAAAGCCCTGTTATTTGCTTGTAAATACAGGGCTTTTTTATTTTTCCC
>NZ_FPAZ01000042.1 GCF_900116435.1 Pseudoalteromonas lipolytica
GTCGGCGGTGTACCATCAAA
The DNA here is from genome assembly GCF_900116435.1 of Pseudoalteromonas lipolytica. Classification (GTDB taxonomy): domain Bacteria; phylum Pseudomonadota; class Gammaproteobacteria; order Enterobacterales; family Alteromonadaceae; genus Pseudoalteromonas; species Pseudoalteromonas lipolytica. The sequence continues at coordinate 21 of NZ_FPAZ01000042.1, forward strand.
ATCGGTTGAGGTAATCGTGCGTACATTGCCGGCTTCATCAGACGCACTTGCGGTGATAGACGCTAAACTGAGCAGTGGCACAGTCAACCCTGTCAATGACCAATCACCATTGGCATCGGTTGTCGCAGTGTATGTCACTACGCCACCACCTACCAAGTTTTGGGTAATAGTGACCGTGCTACCAGCCGGTAAATCAGAGGTACCGCTTAAAGTAACCAATTGACCCAGTAAGAAGGTCGGCACAAAGGCAAGCTCTGGTGGAATTGTATCAACCACGCCGCTGTCTGTGGCGCTGCTGTTATTACCGGCTGAATCGCTGATACTCGCTGTCACACTGTAGTTACCATCGGCCAATGCTTGCGCTGCATCGACACTCCAATTACCTGAGGCATCGGTGGTCACTGTCACTGTGTGGCTGGTGCCATTGGCATCAGTAAAGGTCACATCAAGACTCGTATTGGCTAAGTCTGATGAACCTGTCACCGTTGGCGTGTTGTCATTGGTTAGCGCTGGCGCATCAATGGTGATGGTTGGCGCGGTCACATCAATTGTGCCAGTTTCGGTGTCGGTGCCTGTATTACCTGCGGCATCCACAATGGTTGCAACAACGGTGTAATCACCTTCGGCGAGTGCCGTTGCTGCTTCAACTGACCAACTACCATCGGCTTGTACAGTTGTTGTTACTGTTTGAACATTACCCGCACTGTCGGTGATGGTTAACGTAACAAGCGTCCCCGCAGGCACGCCTGTACTTTGGCCACTAATTGCAGGTGTTACATCGTTGCTGTCGGCAATCGCATCAATACTGACAACAGGTGCGGTGATATCTACATTACCTGTCGCATTGTCTGTGCCTGTGTTACCAGCAGCGTCTGTAACAGAAGCTGTGACTGTAAATGTACCTTCGGCTAATATAGTCGAAGCGGCAACAGACCAACTACCATTGGCTAATACTGTCGCGACAACTGTGTGTGTATTTCCAAGAGAGTCAGTAATAGTCAAGGTGACTAAACTGCCTGCACTTGCGTCTGTCGTACCGCTAATCGTTGGAGTGGTATCATTGGTGTCGTTAATATCATTTATGGTGATACTAGGCGCAGTAAGATCGACTGTTCCTGTGCGTGTTGCCGTGCCATCAATAGTATTAACCGTCACCGTTGCGGTAACTGTAAAACTTCCTTCTGGTAACGCATTGTTTGCTGTCACAAACCAAACCCCGCCAGTGACCGTTGTGGTTAATGTTTCTACCGGATTGACACCATCATCAATCACAACTGTCACCGTGCTGCCATCAGCGGCATCAGTTGTGCCCGTAATCGTAGGAGTTGGATCGTTAATTTCACCAATAACATCTATCGCAATGCTTGGCGCAGAGGTGTCGAGTGTAAAGCTTTCAGAGGCTGTTGCTGTATTACCAGCAGCATCTGCAACCGTTGCCACAACCGTGTAATCATCGTTTGTTAGTGACGATGAAGTAACAGACCAGTCGCCATTTCCATCAACCACCGCTGATAAGTTCAGCGTATTACCGCTTGAATCAGTTACAACTAAAGAAATAACTGTGCCAGCCGGTTCTGACGAAGTCCCACTGATTGTTGGCGTATCTGTATTGACCGTCCCTAGATTATTAATGGTTAATAATGGTGGCGTTGTATCAATACGACCCGTGCCTGAGTCTGTGCCAACATTGCCTGCTGCATCGGTGATCGTTGCAGTAATAGTATAATCGCCGTCAGGTAATACAGAGGCATTTGTTTGCCACGACCCATCGGCAGCTACAGTCGCAGTAAAGTTATGTGTATCCCCATTACTGTCAATAACAATAATACTGACCAGTGTTCCCGCAGGCTCGGTTGAGGTACCACTTAAGGTTGGTGTATCGTCATTACCTAGGCCATTATCATTCACAGTAACAACCGGGTTGGTGGTATCAATATTACCTGTTGCAGTCACGCTGCTGGTGTTACCTGCATCATCACTTACTGTCACCGTGACGGTATAATCCCCTTCAGCAAGACCATTAGGAACTTCTCTACTCCAGGTTCCGTTGCTGCCAACAATGGCAGTAAAAGTTTGTACTGTGCCATTGCTATCCGTGACAGAGATAGTAACCGTCGCACCAATTTCATTACTGGTACCACTTAACACCGGCGTGACATCACTGCCCTCACCCACACCAGTTAAGGTCAGTGTTGGCGCAAGAGTGTCGATAACACCGGTCACGGTTTCTTCGCTTAAGTTACCAACCCCATCGCGGACACTGGCTTCAACGCTAAACTGACCATCGGCTAAGGCGGT